>CAKROZ010000016.1 GCA_934373635.1 uncultured Eubacteriales bacterium | reverse complement strand
GTTGGCGCGAAGAGAACGTATGTTTGTTCGGCGTGCGAGAGGGAATGAAGTCGCTTGTCGCCTCTCTCCCGAGCACGTCGCGCACCGGGAGGATTCGAACTCTTCTCAAAACGTTGCTTCGCAAGTTTATTCATTCCCCCTAAGGGGGGGGCGGTGCATTTTTTACGCGTTGGCGCGAAGAGAACGTATGTTTGTTCGGCGTGCGAGAGGGAATGAAGTCGCTTGTCGCCTCTCTCCCGAGCACGCAAAAAAAGAGAGATAACGCGAGGTTATCTCTCTTTTTTTGGCGCGCCCAGGAGGATTCGAACCTTCGACCTACCGGTTCGTAGCCGGGCACTCTATCCACTGAGCTATGGGCGCATACCTATGGAGCGAGTGATGGGAATCGAACCCACGCGGCCAGCTTGGAAGGCTGGAATTCTACCATTGAACTACACTCGCGTCGTTTTTGCTTCTCGTCACTTGAAATCGCTCTCAATTGACAGCTTTATTATCATAGCACATTCCAAAGGATTTGTCAATAGAAAAACGCAAAATTTTTCAAATTTTTCGAAAAAATCGGAAAGGGTAGAAAGTCGCCGCCAACATGCGAAGGAAATGTCGAAAAATCTGTAAAAAATCCGCCGCGCTCCGCTTTTTTTCGTTCGCACTCTTGCCAAAAGGGAAAAAATATGCTACAATAATATGAAATGTAAGGGAGGGACGCCATGAGATTTTCTTTGATGCCGAACGAACGGTTTGACAGCTTTCGCGACGTCGATGCGGGCTTTTTGCGTGCTTCGGGCGTGCGTGCGCTGCTTCTCGACATTGACAATACCTTGGAGCCCTATGAGAATCCCGAACCGGGCGAAGAGGTCCGCGCGTGGCTTGCGTCCCTGACGGACGCGGGGATCGGCGTCGCCTTCGTGTCCAATAACAACGAAGAGCGCGTCTCCCGCTTCAACCGCACGCTCGGTTATCCCGCCTTCTGCAAGGCGAGAAAACCGCTCGGCAAATTCATTCGGCGCGCCATGCGCACGCTCGGTGTAACCTCACGCGAGACCGCGCTCATGGGCGATCAGATCTTCACCGACGTGCTCGCCGCACACCTCGCGGGGCTTCGCGCCTATCTTGTTCCGCCGATTCGGGACAAGCGCGACTTTCTGACCGGACTCAAACGGCGCCTCGAGCGCCCGATCCTCAAAAGATGGGAGAAAAAACACAGAAAATGAATCCGTTTTTCGGCCCCGGAGGGAACGGCGACGCGTTCCGCCTCGCGGGAGGAAAATCCACGGTGGACGCACCGCACTTTGTGCGGAATTTCGGACTCACCGCCTATGAATACGAAGCGGGGAACGGAATTTCCTCGTCGCCCGAGACCCTCACCCGCATCGGTGAGGAGGCGGCGAAGGAGGGGATCCGCATGTCCTTTCATACCCCGTATTTCATTTCGCTTTCGGGCGTCGATCCCGAGAAGCGATTGAAAAGCATTTCCTACATTCGCGACAGCCTCGAGGCGGCACATCTTCTCGGGGCGAAGACCATCGTCGTGCACACAGGCTCCGCCGCCAAGATCGAGCGCTCGGAGGCAATGCGCCTCGCCGCCGATACCCTTGTGAAAACGCTTGATGCGGTGGAAACGCACGGGATCGCCATCGGGCTTGAGACCATGGGAAAAAAGAATCAGCTCGGCACACTCGACGAGGTTCTGACGCTCTGTAAGATCTCGCCCGCACTCGTTCCCGTCGTGGACTTCGGACACATGAACGCGCGCGAGTGCGGCGGCGTCTTCCGCACGGCGGAAGATTACGCTCGCGTCTTCGAGCGGATCGGGGAAGAGCTGTCGGACGAGATCGCACGGAATCTGCACTGTCACTTTTCCAAGATCGAATGGACGGCGGCAGGGGAGAAGCGACATCTCACCTTCGAAGACACCGTATACGGTCCCGATTTCGAGCCGCTCATGGAGACCGTCGTCCGCTACGGACTTTCGCCGACCTTCATCTCCGAATCCGCGGGGACGCAGGCGGAGGACGCTTTGGCAATGAAACAATATTATGAGGAGTTGATAAAAAAATGAATCATCTGAAAAAATTGCGTACGGTACTGTCCGAGCGCGGCATCGACGCACTTCTCGTACTCGACGAGCTGAATCAGCATTACCTTTCGGGCTTCGCGTTTACCGACGGTTTTCTCTTGATTACAAAGGAAAACGCGTATCTTGTGACCGACTTCCGCTATTACGAAAATGCGGGGAAGAATGCCTACTCCGATTTTGAGGTCGTAATGCCGGGCGATCGGAAAGCCTTCCTCGACGAGAAGCTTTCCGCCGCCTCTGCGAAGACGGTCGGCTTCGAGGGCGGCTTCGTCTCCTATGAGACCTACCTCGCATATAAAGAGGCGCATCCCGCCGTCGAATTCGTCGACATCGGCGGACTGATCGAGGAGCTTCGTCAGCTTAAGACTCCCGAAGAGCTTGAGAAAATGCAGAAAGCACAGGACATCACCGACCTTGCCTTCTCGCATATCGTCAAGGTCCTGACGCCGAAAATGACCGAGATCGAGGTCGCGGCGGAGCTTGAGTATGTCATGCGGAAAAACGGTGCGGACGGCTTCGCCTTCGATACCATCGCCGTCTCAGGTGACGCGAGCGCTCTGCCGCACGGCACCCCGCGCGCCGTTCCTCTGAAAAAGGGCTTCCTCACGATGGACTACGGTGCGAAATTCGACGGCTACTGCTCCGACATGACGCGTACCGTCGTGATCGGACGCGCGGACGATGAGATCAAAAAGGTCTATCATACCGTTCTCCGCGCACAGACGGAAGCCATGGCATACCTGAGGGAAGGCGCGGACTGCGGCGAGGCGGACAAGATCGCCCGCGACATCATCGATGCCTCCTACAAGGGTACCTTCGGGCATTCGCTCGGACACTCGGTCGGACTCTACATTCACGAGAGCCCGAGGCTCTATACCCGCGGCTTCGGCAGAAAGCTTCGCGCGGGAGAGATCGTGACGGTGGAGCCGGGCATTTACCTCTTCGGAAAATACGGCTGCCGTATCGAGGATATGGTCGCCATCGAGAAGGACGGCGTGCACGATTTCACGCGTTCGCCGAAGGATCTGATTGAAATTCTGTGATTTTTTTCGAAAAAAACGAAAAAAATCTTCTTTCCCTCTTGAAAAAAATAAAAAAATATAGTACAATAGGTAAAGTATGATAAAAGCGCGGTATGCGCTTTTTCGGAGCGTCGCTTCGGGCGGGGTGCGGTGCTTCTCTGAAAATTCAAAGAAAGCCGCCGAAAAGAAAGGTTTCTATGTTAACAGCAGGCGATTTTAAGAACGGTCTGACCTTTGAGATGGACGGAAAGGTCTATCAGGTCATCGAATTCCAGCATGTAAAGCCGGGTAAGGGTGCCGCGTTCGTCAGAACGAAGTATAAGGACGTCGTGACCGGTGCCATCCGTGAGGCTTCCTTCAACCCCACGGCGAAATTCGAGAATGCGGTCATCGAGCGCCGCGACCTTGAGTATCTCTACAACGACGGCGAGCTCTACTACTTCATGGATCAGGAGTCCTACGAGCAGATTCCGCTGAATAAGGACAAACTCGGCGATAACTTCAAATTCGTCAAGGAAAACACCGTTTGCCGCATTTCCTCTTGGAAGGGCAACGTCTTCTCGGTAGATCCTCCCACCTTCGTGGAGCTTCGCGTTACCGAGACCGAGCCGGGCGTCCGCGGCGATACCGCGACCAACGTCACGAAGCCCGCGACCCTCGAGACGGGCGCGGTCATCAAGGTTCCGATCTTCATCAATGAGGGCGATCTGCTCCGCATCGATACGAGAACGGGCGAGTATCTCGAAAGAGCATAATTTCGGAATCCGGCATCCCGCATTCCGTAAAAAAGCGGGGCATTCCCGCTTTTTTTATTCAGAAAAAAGATAAAGGAGAAACATTATGAACATCACCGAAAAGGCTGCATATATCAAAGGTCTTGCCGAGGGACTCGGCGTGACGAAGGAAGGAAACGAGGGAAAGGTCATCTCCGAGATGCTCGACCTTCTTGCCGAAATGTCGGAGGAGCTCTCCTTCCTCAAGGGCGAAAACAAGGAGCTCCGCGATTATATCGAAGAGCTTGACGAAGATCTCGGTGCCGTGGAAGAGGATTTCTACTGCGGTGAGGACGAGGACGATTATGACGATGAGGAAGACGAGGACGAGGACGAAGAAGGCGGCGACGGATATTACGAGGTCGTTTGCCCCTCCTGCGGCGAGACCGTCTGTTTTGACGAGTCGCTCGACCCCGACGAGCTGGTTTGCCCCGCCTGCGGCGAGAAGATCGGCGGCATCGAGCTTTGCGACGGCGAATGTGACGATTGCGATCGGGACTGCGACGACAGAAAACAGTAATTTTTCCTTTTAAGCCGCGGTGGCTCCGCCCCGCGGCACTCTCTTTGATTTTTTCGCTTGACGGAATGTTTCGGAACGATCGCCCGCGCACATCGGACGAGCAAAGAGACACCTTGTCCCGTTATCCTGCACCGCATATGACGCGCCGCGGTCGAATCGGAAGATTTTTTCTGAAAAAACAAAAAAATCAAAGAAAACCTCTTGACATTATAAATAATATATGATAGAATAATATGACGCTTGTCGGTAGGTCTTTTTCAAGTGCTTCGCACGCCTGCCACAGCGATTTTACACGAAAGTGAGGTGCTTTTCTATGTTCGCTATTTTCGTAACGGGTGGAAAGCAGTACAAGGTTGCCGAAGGGGACGAGATCTTCGTTGAGAAGCTCGGCGTTGCCGAAGGCGAGAAGGTCACGTTCGATAAGGTTCTTGCCCTCGGTGGTGAGAAGCTGTCGATCGGAACGCCCTGCGTTGAGGGTGCTACCGTCGTTGCCGAAGTTCTGAAGAACGGAAAATCGAAGAAGATTGACGTAATCAAGTACAAGGCAAAGAAGAACGAAAAGAAGAAGATCGGTCATCGTCAGGACTATACCAAGGTCCGTATCGAGAAGATCGAAGGTTGAGCTTGAATGACAACCATCACCTTTTATAAGACAGACGGCTTCTATTACGGCTTTGAAGAGCAGGGGCATACGGGTTACGGCGAGTCGGGGGACGATATCCTCTGTGCCGCCCTGTCGAGTATGACGATGCTTTTAATCAATGCCATCGAGGTCTCCTACGCGTGCGATGTGGATTACACCATCGATGACGAGAGCGGGGACATCAAGCTCATTGCCAAGTCGGCGCTTCCGAAGTTTGAAAAGAACGAAAAGAAGCAGTTTGCCGTTTCGGGTCTTATACAGGCTTATTTCTTCCAGCTGATGGACCTCGTTGAGGACTACTACAAGTTTCTCGATGTCAAAGAGGTGGAGCGGGAGCTCTGAGCCGAGGCACGGCGCAAGCCGAAATAAAAACGGAGGTATGAAAACATGTTGAAGATCAGTTTGCAATTTTTCGCCCATAAAAAGGGCGTAGGTTCTACCAAGAACGGCCGTGATTCCGAGTCCAAGCGTCTCGGTGTCAAAAAGGCGGACGGTCAGCTCGTCCTTGCCGGCAACATTCTTGTCAGACAGCGCGGCACGAAGATTCATCCCGGCACGAACGTCGGTATCGGATCGGACGACACGCTCTTCGCTCTCGTCAGCGGAAAAGTGAAGTACGAGCACATTTCCGGCGGCAGAAAGCAGGTCAGCGTTTACGCTGAGTAATAACTTGACAAAAAGAGCGGGGATTTCTTTCGCTCTTTTTCGTTTTATCACGCCTATTACGAAAGGAAGATAAAAGCATATGGCGATTCTTGTGACCGGCGGCACCGGCTTTATCGGTTCCCATACCGTAGTCGAGCTTCTGAACGCGGGGAAAGAGGTCGTTATCGTCGACAATCTCGTGAACAGTAAGCTTTGCGTCCTCGACAGGATCGAGAAGATCACGGGGAAGAGACCGAAATTCGTGAAGTGTGACCTTCTTGACAAGGAGGCACTCGACCGCGTTTTCGTCGAGAATCCCGCCATCGACTCGGTGATCCATTTCGCGGGACTGAAGGCGGTCGGCGAATCCTGCCGTCTCCCGCTCCTCTATTATCATAACAACCTCACGGGTACCTTCAACCTTCTCGAGTGTATGCTCGCGCACAAGGTGTACCGCATCGTCTTCAGCTCCTCCGCCACCGTTTACGGTATGCCGAAGAGCGTGCCGATCCGCGAGGATTTCCCCCTTTCGACCACCAATCCCTACGGCGAGACCAAGCTCATGATCGAGCGGATTCTGACCGACGTCGCCACCGCGAATCCCGAGCTTTCGGTTTGTCTGCTTCGTTACTTCAACCCGATCGGCGCACATGAGAGCGGACTGATCGGTGAGGACCCCTGCGGAATTCCGAACAACCTCCTTCCTTATGTCGCGAAGGTCGCGGCAGGGAAGCTCGAGTGCGTCAACGTCTTCGGCAACGATTATCCCACACCCGACGGTACGGGCGTGCGTGACTACATCCATGTCGTCGACCTCGCGCTCGCACATCTGAAGGCGCTCGACTATACGGCAAAGATGCACGGCGCCGATGCCATCAATATCGGTACCGGCAACGGATATTCCGTTCTCGAGATCATCCGCGCGTTCGGTAAGGCATGGGGCACTCCCGTTAAGTACCGCATCACCGATCGCCGCCCCGGCGATATCGCGGAGTGCTACGCCGACCCCTCGAAGGCGGCGCGCGTCCTCGACTGGAAGGCGGAGCGTGACCTCGACAGAATGTGCGCAGACGCCGCCCGCTGGCAGCGCATGAACCCCGACGGCTATCCGAACGACTAATGAGATACGGAAAAGGGGTCGCACCCGATATCGGAAATCCTTCGCCTGCGACCTCTTTTTCTTATGCCGAAAATCAGGCATTTTCCAAAAACAATAATGCAAAAACCGAAGACTCATTCGACAAAATTTGCGCATAATATGCAAAAATCAAAAGAATTATTTGCATTTAGATAAGAAAAATGAAAGAATTATCCGAAAAACGCTTTTTTCTCTTGGATATGGACGGTACGATTTATATCGACCGTACGCTCTTCGACGGAACGCTCGACTTTCTGTCTCATGTGCGCACGTCGGGCGGAAAATACCTCTTTTTGACGAACAATTCGTCAAAGAGTGCCGAAGATTATGTAAAAAAATTAGAGTCGCTCGGCATCCCCGCGACATGTGACGATTTTCTCACCTCGACCGATGCCACGATTTTGTATCTTATCGAGCATTACCCGAGCGCGCGGGTGTACGCGATGGGGACGCGCTCTTTTGTGAAGGCGCTTCGCGACGCGGGGATCGACGCCGTGACCGAGCGTGCGGACGATATCGATGTCCTCCTGACTTCCAACGATACCGAGCTGACCTTTCAAAAACTTGAGGATGCCTGCATCCTGCTCGGACGGGGCGTGCCCTATCTCGCGACCAATCCCGATTACGTCTGTCCGACCGCCTACGGCTACGCGCCCGATTGCGGCTCCTTTTCCGAGATGCTCTGCCGCGCGACGGGGCGGATGCCCCTTTTTATCGGGAAGCCCGAACCCGCGATGATTACCCTCGCACTGAAAAAATACGGCTTTTCCGCGGATGACGCCCTGATGGTGGGCGATCGGGTTTATACCGACATCGCCGCGGGTGTGAACGCGGGCGTGGACACCGTGCTTGTTCTTTCGGGCGAGGGGACACGTGAGGACGCGGAGAAAAGCGAAAAGAAGCCGACGTATATCCTCGAGAATATCCGCGCGCTCGATAACGCGGTGTTCGCCGACCGGCACGACGCCTGAACCACCGCCCGCATCCCCGGCGAGATCCTACGTACTCGCACAATCTTGCAAGATCCCGTCGCCCCCGTCAAAGCGACGAAACCCCACGCACGATACCATCGCAAACAATAAAACGGAAACGAGAAATTTATGATTACAGTCAATAACCTGAGCTTTCAATTCGGCGGTCAGCTTCTTTTCAAGGACGTCGATCTGAAATTCACCCCCGGGAACTGCTACGGCATCATCGGTGCCAACGGCGCGGGGAAATCTACTTTTTTGAGAATTCTTTGCGGAGAGCTCGAGCCGACGAAGGGGGAGGTCATCATCCCGCCGTCGCTTCGCATGTCGGTTCTCAAGCAGAACCACTTCGCATTTGAAGAATATACCGTTCTCGATACCGTCATCATGGGCAATGCCCGCCTCTATGAGGTGATGAAGGAAAAGGATGCCATCTACGCGAAGGAGGATTTTACCGACGAAGACGGACTTCGTGCCTCGGAGCTCGAAGGAGAATTCGCCGAGCTGAACGGGTGGGAAGCCGAGTCGGATGCCTCCAAGCTGATACAGGGACTCGGACTCTCCGAGGACAAGCTCTATCTTTCGATGTCCTCCCTCAAAGAGAGCGAAAAGGTCAAGGTCCTGCTCGCACAGGCACTCTTCGGCAACCCCGAGATCATTCTGCTCGACGAGCCGACGAACGGTCTTGACATCGACGCGGTGCTCTGGCTCGAGAACTTTCTCTCCGACTATTTCGGTACCGTCCTCGTTGTTTCGCACGACCGCCATTTCCTGAACGACGTCTGCACGAACATTGTCGATATCGACTATTCGGGCATCAAAATGTATGTCGGTAACTATGAATTCTGGTATGAGTCGAGCCAGATGATCCAACGCATGATCAAAATGCAGAATAAGAAAAACGAGGAGAAGATTGCCGAGCTTCAGGCATTCATCTCCCGTTTCTCCGCCAATAAATCGAAATCCCGTCAGGCGACCTCCCGTAGAAAGCTCCTCGATAAGCTGACGGTCGAGGAACTGCCCGCGTCGAGCCGTCGCTATCCCTTCATCGGCTTCGATATGGATCGTGAGCCGGGAAAAGAGATCCTCTATGTCGAAGGGCTCTCGAAGAGCATCGACGGGAAGCCCCTCTTCAAGAACCTCACCTTCCGCGTCGGCAAGGACGATAAGATCGCCTTCCTCGGCAACGAGCTTGCGATCACACACCTTTTTCGCATCCTGAACGGGGAAGAGGAGGCGGACGCGGGGGAATACAAATTCGGCGTTTCCATCACCACCTCCTATTTCCCGCACGACAATTCCGCATACTTCGAAGGGCATAAGGAGTCCATCCTCGATTGGATGCGGCAGTATTCGAAGGATCAGACAGAGAGCTATCTCCGCGGCTTCCTCGGGAAAATGCTCTTCTCGAACGATGCGGTCTTCAAGTCGGTCGAGGTGCTCTCGGGCGGAGAAAAGGTGCGTTGCATGTTCTCCCGTATGATGATGTTCGGTTCCAATCTTTTGATGATCGATCAGCCGACCGACCACCTCGACCTTGAGTCCATCACCGCCGTCAACAACGGGATGCAGAACTTCCGCGGTAACATCCTCTTCTCGTCTCACGACTACGAGATCCTGAACACCGTCGCGAACCGTATCATCGAGATCACCCCAGACGGCTTCACCGACCGCGCGGGGAATTATGAGGATTATCTTGCCTATAAGAAGTCTCTCACGGAAGGATGATCCGCTATGTGTGAAGAGAACAAGCAACCACCCGTCGAGACCGAGCGAAAGTTTCTGATCGATATGCCCGACATCCCCCTCCTGCAAGGACAGAAGGGGTATCGGAAAAGCAAGATCGAGCAGGTCTACCTTCCCGATGCCAAGGGCATCACTCATAGAATCCGCAAGAGAAGAACGGGGCGGAAAACCGTCTATACCGAGACGATAAAGGCTCGACTTTCTTCGATGAGCGCGATCGAGGAGGAGAAGGAGATCACCGCCGAAGAATACGAAAAATTGCGCCTGACAAGAGACAAAAAGAGAAGAATTGTTTACAAAACGCGCTATTTATTCTACATCGGCAATCAATCCTACGAAATCGACGTCTACCCGCAGAAGAACCGCTCCTGCATCCTCGAGACGGAACTTCCGTCCGAAGATTGCGAGGTGGAGATCCCCGATTTTCTCCACGTGATCCGAGAGGTAACGGGCGACCGCCGCTACACCAACGCGTCGCTCGCCAAAGAATTCCCCGAAGACTGGAAAGAGAAATAAACGAAAACGGCTGTCGCCAATGATGTGCCCCCTGTCAAATAGACAGTAAAAAGCAAAAAATATTTTATCGGGAATTCCATCCTGCTGCGTAGTAGGGTGGGATTTTTTTGTAGCCTTTAGCGAAAAATAAACCACCGCCAGAGATGGTGAAATTAAAGAACTTCAGATACAAGTATTCCTCCCGTGATATAATAGAGAAGGTTCGTCAACCAAAACTAAAGCACACAGGAGGAATCGTCAGAATGACTGACAATAATAGCTTATCACATTCGAACTACAGGAAGATATAACAAACGACCAACTGTCATTTAAGGAATACATAGACCCGTTCACGGGCAGCAAGAATGCCGAGACATAAAAAGGCAGCCGCTTTAGCGGCTGCCTGGAAAGTATTTGCGGTTGGCGAACTCTTTCAATGAGCCTTTAGGCTCTGCAAGCATTTAGCCCTTGAAGGACCGGTGCATACCACGCGTTTCACGCGTGGCTCTGATTGCTTCAATTTGCAGAATTCATATGCGGATGCGTGAAGAGAATTGCTTACGCACATTTTCGCAAGGGCGCTCACTTTTCGCACTTGTGCTTTCGGTTAATTCTCGACCGGTCGATATCAGGCAGACCGTGTTCTCTTGAAAACGCATTGGGTTGAATGAAATCGTCGAGAAATAAGAACTTATTCTTCGATTACTTCAAGGTTCGGATAGAGCGATGGATTTTTTGTAATCTTCGGAATTTTTCCACTCTTTGTACGGATGTTTTTCAGAATTAAGCGTTTTGTAGGAACGACAGGGAAAGGTTTATCCTTTGAAAAATTGCTATCGAATTCGGGCAAGATGTAAATATCTTTGTACGAATTATCGAGATGTTCGTCTTCTATGGTCAACCCGTCGATTGTAAAGGTATGGGGCATGCGACACTCATAACCAAAGTCATGCGTCTCGTTGTTGCATGCAGTGAGAATAACCGGGTGGTTGTTTCTCGGTTTCCATGTGCAGTTTTTCACAGTCAAATTTCCGTCAAAAAAGGAGCCGTAATCTTCACGCATACGAACAAGTGCATCTCCGAATGCATGAGTGTTTTCCACAAGGCATTTTCCATGACCGATAAGAAGGAAGCACATATGTCCGAGGGTGCAACCACGTACAGTGACATTCGTTACACCCATGTGTGCATCAAAACGTGAAATCACGCAGTCTTCAAGTGTCATATCTTTGCAGAAGTTTGTTCCCATGAGTCCCCAATAACGGCTATCCATGATATCGATTGTTTGACGAACGGAAATCATATGAAAACCAATTGTGGCATTTGCATTGATTTCATAACTTCCCATCGGAGACATACCGGTAGAAAGTGAAGCCCAGTATGTGAAATGTGGAGTAAGGAGGCAGTCTTTCACGGTAACGTCGTAGGTCGCGGTCGCATCGAGAAATCCGCGGTAGGGGGCGCCGTGTTCTCCCTCCCCCGTAACATAGTGACGAATGCCCTCGAGCGTAACATGTGCGCGGTCAACAAAGAATCCTCTCTTGTGATAGGCATACTCCGGCTTCCAACGATTTGCTATTGTGGTGAAAATACCGCCGCGGACGGTAAGTGGACGCTCGTCGATCGAATAAGCAACAGTGTGTGTAATTTTATCATAGTCCCAGTCGATGTCGGTTAGAATGTTGCCTTCCGCGTCAACGAGAAAACAGTCATTCTGCGCTGTTCCGTCGTCCTGGTTGACACCCTCGCGGATATAGATTTTCTTATTGTCATTGTAGACGCGGACATAAACATTTCCTTCGTGAGGAAAGTCTATATGTTTTTGCCCTTTTTTAAGGGATGAAATCACGGGTGAAAATTCGTTCGTCTGTCTTGCGACATGAAAAATCGGTTTTGTTATGTCCTCAAGCTCTACATCGTCGATGATAAAATGTGCCTCGCCGAAATCGACATCGGTATCGATTGTGGCGACGAGTGCCTGACCGCCGATATAATAGGTGGCGTTATCGCGTGCGCGCACGGGCATGGAATGGGCGTTTGCGTATTCGTGCGCATGAACGATAGCGGGCATGTCATCCGTTTTGCCATCGCCGACCGCGCCAAAGTCTTCATAGGTTACGTATGTTTTCTTTTCCATAAGAGGTGGTATTTCCGCGAAAGAGCGGCTCCTTTCTTTTCCTGTGTTTCCATTATACACGCTCACTTGCGAAAAGTCAAGCATTTCTTACCGATACTCGGAGCTTTTAATGTTTAAGCAGTGCGGAAAAGTAATTCCGTATGTTCGAGAGTCGGCGGCAATCTCCATCCTTGACAATTCTACTCATTTGTGTTATACTAAAAGGGCGTTTTTTGACACATGTCAAAAAAATAGCGCTTTGTAAAGAAAGGAAAAAACGATGAAAGATATTTTTGCGAAATGTGATCTCCCCTCCAAAGCGGACGAAGCAAGGGAGCTTGGAATTTACCCTTATTTCCGTGCATTGGAGTCGAAACAGGATACCGAGGTCATCATGGAAGGGAAGCGTCGGATCATGCTGGGATCCAACAATTATCTCGGGCTGACGACGGATGAAGAGGTCATTCGCGCGGGCGTGGAGGCGTACAAGACCTTCGGCTCCGGTTGCTCGGGCTCCCGCTTCCTGAACGGGACACTGACCCTTCATATCGAACTGGAAAAACGGCTCGCCGCGTTTTTACATAAGGAGGATGTCGTCACGTTTTCCACAGGCTTTCAGACCAATCTCGGCATCATCAGCTCCATTGCGGGGCTCGGCGACTTCATCCTGATGGACGCGGAAAATCACGCGAGCCTGTACGACGGCGCGAGACTTTCCTTCGGAAAATGCGTGCATTATAAGCATAACGACATGGAGGATCTTGAACGCCTGCTCACCACCGTCCCCGAGGGGAAGGGCTGTCTG
The DNA here is from genome assembly GCA_934373635.1 of uncultured Eubacteriales bacterium. GTDB lineage: Bacteria > Bacillota > Clostridia > Oscillospirales > CAG-272 > UBA1740. The sequence continues at coordinate 12,182 of CAKROZ010000016.1, read as the reverse complement.
ATCGTCACCGACGGCGTATTTTCCATGGGCGGAGATATTGCCGACCTTCCGGAGATCTGCCGTCTCGCGAAGAAATACGGCGCGCGCGTCATGGTGGACGATTCACATGCCGTCGGCGTTCTGGGCGAGGGCGGACGCGGTACCGCGAGCTATTACGGCTTGGAGGAGCAGGTGGACATTCAGATGGGCACCTTCTCCAAATCCTTGGCGTCGCTCGGCGGTTTCATGGCGGCATCCGCAAGGGTGGTCGACTTTGTCCGTCATACCTCCCGCCCCTTCATTTTCTCCGCCTCCATGCCCCCTGCCAACGCCGCGGCGGCTCTGGCGGCGCTCGACCGACTCGAAAAGCATCCGGAAATGGTCGAGAAATTGCAGAAAAATGCCCTTTATATGCGGAAAAAGCTCGCCGAGCACGCCATTCGGATGCGTCCGTCCAACGGAAACATCGTTCCCATCATTCCGATCTATACCTATCAGGAGAATCTCACCCTGACGATCGCGAAGGATCTGTACGAGAACGGCGTTTACGTAAATTCCACCCTTCCGCCCGCCTGCAATCCCGGGGAGTGTCTCCTTCGCACCAGCCTGATGGCGACGCACACCCATGCGCTCATCGACGAGGCAGTGGAGATCATCGCAAAAGTCCTCGGAAAATACGATCTGGAGGCAGCCCGCAAAGAGGGACATCCCACCGAAGCGACTCCCGAAAAGTAAATAAAAACACGTCGGTCGGACGGATTTTCGGAAAGGATGAGAAAAACTTTGTCAAACGATTGACAAACGCGCGCGTATATGTTACAATTGACACCGTAATATCGGTGAAGAATTCCGAAATCCGGACTATCTCTTTATGAAGGAGACTCTCATGCTGAAAATCGAACATCTGACCAAAACATACGGAGAAAAGCGTGCGGTGGACGACCTGTCCCTCACGATCGCTCCGGGCGAGATCTACGGCTTCATCGGACACAACGGCGCGGGAAAGACCACGACGCTGAAAGCGTGCGTCGGACTGATCGACTTCGATGAGGGGGAGATCACGATCGACAGACATTCCGTGAAGACCGAGCCCCTCGCCTGCAAGAGCGCACTCGCCTACATACCCGATAACCCCGACGTATACGATTTTCTGACGGGGATCCGCTATCTGAACTTTATCGCCGACATTTTCGGCGTTGACAGCGCGACGCGTGCCGAAAGGATCCGCAAGTATGCCGATCTCTTCGAGATCACAAAGGATCTCGCGACTCCCATCAGTGCCTATTCGCACGGAATGAAGCAGAAGCTTGTCATCATCGCCGCATGGCTCCATGCGCCGAAGCTCATTCTGATGGATGAACCCTTCGTCGGTCTTGACCCGAAGGCGGCGCACACGCTCAAGGAAATGATGCATGAGCACTGCGAGGCGGGCGGCGCCATCTTCTTCTCGACGCACGTCCTCGACGTGGCGGAGAAGCTCTGCGATAAGGTCGCCATCATCAAGGGCGGAAAGCTCCTTGTCACGGGCACGATGGAAGAGGTCAAGGGCAACGATTCCCTCGAAGATGTCTTCCTCGAGCTGGAGGACGAAAATGATTAAGGCATTGATAGGCATCCGCCTGCGCGCCCTCGCCGCCTCTCTCGGCGGAAAGGGAAAGGACGGAAAAGGGAAGAATACGTCGGGCGGACGACTCGCGCTTATGATCTGCCTGTACGGCTTCCTCGCTTTGATGTTCGCCTTCTTCTCCTTTACGGTGGCGATCGCCATGGCGCCCGTCATGATCTCCGCAGGGCTTGACGCACTGTATTTTGCGATCTTCATGCTCGCGAGCTTTACGGTGGTCTTTCTCTTCAGCATTTTCGAGACGAAGAGTGAACTGTTCGAATGTCGCGATAACGAGCTTCTGCTCGCAATGCCCATCCGACCGAGCGCGATCGTTCTCGCTCGCGTCCTGACGATCCTGATCTATAACTATGCGGAATTCCTCGTTGTCTTTTTCCCCGCAACGGTGGTTTACCTCTTCGTGGGTGGCTCACCGCTCGCCATGCTCGGCGCTTTTTTCGTCTTTTTGCTGTTGCCCTTGCTTGCCACGTCGCTTTCGGCGGCGGTCGGCTACCTTGTGGCACGCATTGCGAAGAAGATCAAAAATAACAGCCTCGTAACGACCCTGATCTCCCTCGTCTTCCTCGTGATTTATTTCTTCGGTTACACCTCGCTGATGAACGGGTTGGAGGAATACCTCGAAAAGATTGCCGAAGGCGGAGTCGTCGGGGGGAGTCCCGCCCTCCTGTTTATCGGCGGCGCCGCTTTGATGAAGCCCCTCTCTTTTCTCATGCTTCTCGTCGTTTCCCTCGGCGTCAGCGCATTTGCCTACTATCTGATCTCGCGCTCCTATTTCCGTATCGTTACCGAAACGGGGAAGGCGAAGCGCGCTGTTTACCGCGAGAAAAAAGCGAAGCAGGGAAGCCCCTTTACCGCCATGGTGAAAAAGGAGCTTTTGCGCTATACCTCCTCCGCAACCTATATGCTGAATTCCGGCATCGGGCTTCTCTTTGAGCTCGGTATCTCGGTGTATTTTGCCATCCGCATGGATTCGGTACGGGAGCTCCTCGCAGAGATGTTCCCCGATGCGAACGCGGATACGATCCTGCCCGTTGTCGGGATTTTGGTCCTGACCTTCTTTTCTACCTGTACCTTTATTTCGGGATGCTCGCTGTCGCTCGAAGGGAAGGCGTTTCCCATGCTTCGCTCCCTCCCGATCTCGACCGAGACCGTCCTGCTTGCAAAGACGATGCCGCATCTCATCATCACCATGCCTTTTACGGTGGTGACCGCTATCCTCTTTGCCGTTACGACCCACGCGGCGTGGTATTACGTGATCTTCCTCTTTCTCACTCCCACCGCGGCAAACCTCTTCTGCGCGCTCTTCGGTATGGTGATGAATGTCGCCTTCCCGAAATTCGATTACGTGAATGAGGCGCAGGTCGTTAAGCAGTCGACCGCCATGTTCATCTGCACCTTCGGTCAGATGATCCTCGCTGTCCTGATCTCGATCCCCGTCGTGCTTCTTGCCCTCGCCTCGAAGGGGCTTCTCGCCGTCGGTATCGTGACGGCGCTCTTCCTCGCGCTCGCCGCCGTGATGTATATCATCCTCGTAGGACCTTCGGCAAAGCGATACGAGAAGCTGTAACGGCCCTTTGCGATTACCCGATGTCGGACTGCCGCAGCCGATACCCCCGCTTCGCATCGCGGGGCGCGGCAGTCCGACGCAAGTCCGCCGTTGCCCCGCTTGCGATGCGGTAGCCGGCACAATCCGGTCGGTTATCCTTGCTTGGAATACGACAGTCCGCCACAAGTCCGCCGATTATCTTCTCACGGAATGTGCCGCCTGACACAAGTCTGTCCGTTGCCCCAATTGAGATACGACAGCCCGGCGTAACCTGTCGGTTGTCCTCTCACGGGATGGTGCTCAGGCACAAATCTGTCGGTTGTCTCTCCCACGGAGCGGGCACTCCGAACCCGTCATTTTGATAATATTCCGTCGTCATGACATACTAATCCATAGAAGGGAACCTCCTTCTGAGGATTTTTAAGATTTACGGAAACGAAGAATTCTACCCGAAAAAACGAAAGAAAAGGAGAAAAACGCCATGCGGAAACGATTCCCGCTCGTTACCGTCCTCTTCTTTGCCGTCTTTGTGATCTCACTGCTTTGTTTTGCTCTCGCGTGGCTGTCTCCTCGGATTGCGGACGTGTTGAATTCTACCGTCGCACAGGGCGTGCGGAGGACGCTTGCCACCCTCACCTCGTGGATCCCGTTCTCTCTTGCAGAGGTTCTTCTCTTTCTGATCCCGCTCTGGATCGTCCTCTTTGTCGTATGGGTCGTCCGTAGCGTCAGGCGTCCGTGGCGGCGTCAGAGATGGTTCGCTTTTTTGCTCTGTTTTTGCATGACGCTAAGTTTTCTTTACATTTTCACCATGGGAGTCGCTTATCATACCGAAACGCTCGACAAAAAACTCGGCATGACCGATACTCCCGTAACCAAGGAAGAGCTGTACCGGACAGCGAAGATATGCAAGGAAGAGGCAGAGGTGCTTCTTGACCGCATCCCCTTTGAGGGCGGGGAATCGCATATGCCGTATTCTCTCGCCGTATTGAGTGAGAAAATCGTGCGTGCCTATGACACCTTTCTTGAAGAATATCCGATTTTTACCTCTTTTGAGAGCAGAGGAAAGCCCGTGATGGCGAGCGATCTCATGTCTTACGCGCAGATCCTCGGCGTGTATTCCTCCTTCACGGGGGAGTCGAACCTCAATATGTGCTTCCCCGATTATTGTCTCCCGTTTACCGTAGCGCATGAATTTGCACATCAACGGGGAATCGCAAGGGAAAACGAGGCGAATTTTGTTGCCTTTCTCGTCTGTGTCCGTTCGGAAGATGCCTATATCCGTTACAGCGGATACGTGAACATGTACGAGTACCTCTGGGCGGCACTCTATCGCGCCGATCCCGCGACCTGCAAGGCGTTGCTTGCCGAAACAGACGGACGCATCCGTGCGGAAAACGCCGCATATTCGAAGACCTACAAAAAGTATCAGGGCACGGTGATAGGCTCGGTGTCCACGAGCATCAACGATGCCTACCTGCAATGGAACGGGACGCAGGGCTCGGTCAGCTACGGACTCGTCGTCGATCTCGCCGTCGCCTACTACCGTGAGGACGGCGCGAAAGAAGGGTAATTAAGAATTATGAATTATGAATTATGAATTATCCTTATTTCTTGCGTTGTTCTTCTTTGGCTTTTGTTTTCTTTGCTTTGGCGATGGATGAAAAGCCATGCCGTTCGAGGGCAATGAAGGCTTTGAGGTAATTCTGAAGCCTGCATCCAAAATCGCAAAATCACCCCCCGCCGCGTGCACGAATAGACTGATAATGAATCTTAGTTTGCGGAGCAGACCATGGAAAAATTCATTATCAGAGGCGGCGCGCCCCTTTCAGGCGATGTGTTCGTGAGCGGGTCAAAAAACGCCGCCCTCCCTCTTTTATTTGCCACGATCGTGGTCGGCGGCACCTCGGAAATCGGAAATTTGCCCGATATTTCCGACATCCGCGTGACCCTTTCAATCCTTTCGGCTATGGGGGCGGAGGTGACCCCGCTTTCTCCCGACCGCGTGCGGATCTCGACCGATGCCATGACGGGGGAAGACCCGCCGACATCTCTCACGTCGCAGATCCGAGCCTCTACGTACCTCCTCGGCGCAATGCTCGCCCGCTTCGGCAGGGCGCATATCGGCGGCTACGGCGGATGCAATTTTTCCGCCCGCCCCGTGGATATGCATGTTGCCGCCGCCTTGGCGCTCGGTGCCGAAAAAGAAGGGAATACTCTGATTGCCCACCGCCTTGTCGGTGGCAGGATCGTCTTTCATACCGTCTCCGTCGGCGCGACGGTCAACGCCCTGTTTCTTGCCGCTTCGGCAGAAGGGGAGAGCGTGATTGAAAATGCCGCCATTGAGCCGCATGTCCTCGCCCTCGCACGGTTTCTTCGCACGGCAGGAGCGAGCATCGAAATCTCGGGGCGCGAGATCCGCGTCACGGGTGCCCCCCTCCACGGTGGACACGCGGAGGTCATTCCCGATATGATCGAGGCGGGCACCTATCTTCTGTGCGCTCCCGCTACGGGTGGCGCCGTCCGCGTGCATGGTGCTCGCGCCGAGGAGCTTTCCGCTCTGACCGACGCGCTGACGCTCGCAGGCGTCGAGATCGAGAAGCAGGGAAATGTCCTCTCGGCAAAAGGGACGCCCTGCCGACCGATCACCGTCACGACGGCGCCCTATCCCGGCTTTGCGACCGATCTGCACCCGCCGCTTGCCCCTATCCTCGCCCTCGGCGCGGGCGGACGCATCCGTGAAGGCGTGTTTCCCGAACGCTTCGGGTATCTCTCAGAGCTCTCGCGCTTCGGCGTGCGCTCTTCGGTCGAAGGGAATATGGCGGAACTCATCCCTTCAAACCCTCATGCCGCAACCGCAAAGGCGCTTGACCTTCGCGGAGGCGCCGCCGCCGTACTCACCGCCCTTGCCGCAAACGGGAGAAGCGAGATCCTCGACGCTGATAAGCTCCTTCGCGGCTACGAGGGCTTCGCACGGAAGCTGACCGCCCTCGGCGCGGATATACGGCTGATTACACAGTGATAGTGCACCCTCTATGCAACCATTTTGGACGTTCAAAACAAAGGAGAAATTGTAAAAAATGAAAAGAATTCTTACCATTCAGGACATTTCCTGCGTCGGAAAGTGCTCACTGACCGTTGCTCTGCCGATTCTTTCCGCCGCGGGCGTAGAGGCGGCGTGTCTTCCGACCGCAGTGCTTTCGACGCATACCGCCTTTCCGAAATTCACCTTCCGCGACCTGACCGATGAGATCAAACCGATCTCCGATACTCTCTATGAGCTTGGCATCGATTTTGACGCCATCTATACAGGCTATCTCGGCTCCTTCGAGCAGCTTCGCCTCGTCGGCGAAATGATCGATCGCTTCAAAACGAAAAAGACCGCCGTCTTCATCGATCCCGTCATGGCGGATAACGGAAAGCTCTATCCCGGCTTTACCCCCGCCTTTGCCGCCGAGATGGAGAAGCTCTGCCGCAAGGCGGATCTCATTCTCCCGAACCTCACCGAAGCGTCCTTTATGCTGAATATCCCCTATCGGGAAAACTATGACGAAGCATACATTCGCGACGTGCTCTTCCGCCTGACCGAGAAGGGGGCGCGCCGTGCCGCCCTGACGGGCATCGGCTTCACTCCCGATACCATCGGCGTCTATCTCTACGATGCCGAGAAGAAGCGCTATTACTCCTATTTCAATCGGAAGCTCCCCGTCTCCTATCACGGCACGGGCGACATCTTCGCCTCCGCCGCGCTCGGCGGCTATATGCGGGGACTCACGACGGAGGAGGCGCTCTCACTCGCCGTCGATTTTACCCTCGAATGTATGGAGAAAACGTTGCAAGACGAAAATCCCCGCTTCTACGGCGTGAATTTCGAAGAAGCCATCCCCATGCTGGTAAACCGCCTCGAAGGAAAATAAACCGAAAAAAGCTGTCGCAAACCGCTTCGAAAAAGCGATTTGCGACAGCTTTTTTACCCCCCGCTCACGAAAATAGCGAAACAAAACCCTCGCCACCGGAGCAGAAGGCGCCCCCGAACTATCCCCGCTCGCCTAAGCAAAACAAGGCAAGAACGAAAACAATCTCGAACTGCCCCCTACTCACCTCAACCTCCGCAAGACGAGGCAAGAAGAAAGACAATTCATAATTCTTAATTCATCATTCATAATTATCTCAACCGTCTGCGCGGCTTTCTCCCCCTCATCCCCGCGAGGAATGCGCCGAGCGACGCGGCGAGAAGATAGCAGAGGTGATTCATCATCACGCGCCCCGAAAGATGCCCGCCTGTCAGAATGATACCGACGAGAAGCAAAAGAAGCGCGAAAGTAAGCGCCGTGAGGACTGAGAGAAGCACACTGCCCGTCTTTCTGCGGGAGGTGAGGAAGAACCCCGAGAATAGACCCGAGAGCCCGAACGCCCCGAGCGAGACGACGGGAAGGGAAGCGGTCGGGTTCTCCGTCGCGTAGAGGATCGCCCCCGCGATCAGAGAAACGATCAGAAATGCCGCGAGGCAGAAAAGAAGTCCGAGGAGCAGCGCCTTGACCGTGCCGCCGTTTTCACCATGCCTTTGTTTTCCCATAAGAAAAGCCTCCGAGATAAGTCTACAATAACTTATTCGGAGGCGTTTTCATTTATGACGGAATGTGAAGAATTATTTTGCCTCGTCTTCGGGCTTTGTCTCGACGGGCGTGTCAAGGACGGGAGCGGCTTCCTCCGCCTTCTTATCCTCGGTGGCATCATCCTTTTTTGCCTTCGCGTCGGCTTTTTCATCCGCCTTCGCGTCGGTGCTTTCCGCCTTCTTCTCGATGACCGCGGCGGCAAGGTCTTCCGCCTTCACATCGACAGAGCGGACCGCCGCTTTCAGAAAGCGGATCTTCGTCTTGTCCTTCGTGGTCTCAAGGACGAAGGTCTCACCCTTGATAGAGACGACCTTTCCGATGATACCGCCGATCGTGGTGACTTCGTCACCGACGGCGAGCGCTCCGCGCATCTCTGCGTCCTTGCGCTCCTGTTTCTTCTGCGGGCGGATCATGAAGAAGTAGAGAACGACAAACAGCGCGACGATCATAATGATCGTGCCCCAGATGCCCGTCCCGCCACTTGTCGAGCTGCCCGACCCTTCGGTCAAAAGAGTAGTAAAATTCAGCATGGGATTTCCTTCCTTTATTGTTTTCTTTCTATTATACACAAAAAATATGAAGTTTTCAAGTCCCGACGGAAATATTTTCAGTTTTTTGCAGAAATTTTCGGGGGGAACCTCAAACAAATATCCCCTGCCGTGTAAAACAGGCAGGGGACGCAGATGTATAGACTGAAGATTATTGTTCGTCAACTTCGTCAGTTCGATATTCGTTTGGCATACCCAACTTTTCGAAGCGAATCGTTGTATCATAAAATCCGTTGAACGCCAAAAATTCCTTACAGGCAGGCAACGTAAGATTGCTTTCGTTATGAATTGTAACTCCTGTAAGCATTTCCTTCGGAAAAGGTATGTCACAATAGAGGACCAAAGGATATAAATTTTTTTGACAGGCGTGAATTTTGATGCTTTTTGTAATATAATCGTGTTCGTCAAAAATCGGCACTTCACACGGGAAATATTCACATATCGGAGTCGTAATTTCGAAGGCGCATCTCGTTTCGTTTTCTTTCTCGTATAGATCTTTCCTTTTTATAAAGAGAGACTCTTCAAGTGTGTGAGCGACATAATCCGGCGTATTCGTGTTTTGTTTATCGTTATATTGCTTTTGCATATAAGACTTCAATTCGTCCCCTGTATAATAAGCGATGTCTTCGCATTTCCCGTGGAGAGTTTTAATCCATTCTTCGACCTTTTTACGATCGAATTCGAGACGGATTTCCCTGTTTCCCCAAAGGTAAGGGGAATCTTCACTGTCTTTAGAAAAGCAACTGATAAAAATGATTTTAGCCGATCGTTCAACGCCCATAAAGCCTATTACTCCAGCTTTGTACCATGAGTTGACGCAGGCATCGATGCCGGCTTGGGCGCCGTATTGAATCTCTAATGTATCCTTCATCTTTCTTGCATCGGTAAAACGCATGGCTTTATTTTCAATGATGGAACGAAATGCGTCCATAGAGCAAAAATGATATAATTTTTCGTTTGTTTCCATATGTTTTATATATCCTTTCATTTGATGTCTTTAGGCTTTTTTTCATTATGATGTCTCCTGACTATGTAAACGGCAATCGAAAAAATATGTAATTCTTTCCTCCTTATAGTTTATATTTCATCGTTTTCACGAAGAAATCAACAGAAGATCATTCTTCCGGCTTGTAATCATAGTGAATCGTATAACTGCCGGTGTTATCGTTCCAATAGTCACCTTTTGAAATAGCATTCCATGCGGACTGGCTTCCGGTATAATAAATGTCTTTCAGCCCTGTGCAACCAGAGAACGCAGAATCACCGATGCTCGTCACACTATTCGGAATCGTAATGTTCGTAAGCCCTGTGCAACCAGAGAACGCAGAATCGATGCTCGTCACTCCATTCGGAATCGTGATGCTCGTCAGCCCCGTGCAACCCGAGAACGCAGAAGAGCCGATGCTCGTCACTCCATTCGGAATCGTAATGCTCGTAAGTCCTTTGCAACCGGAGAACGCATAATTGCCGATGCTTGTGACGCTATTCGGAATCGTGACGCTTGTAAGCCCTGTGCACCTGTAGAACGCGTTTGGATAGATCTCATATTTCTTGCCTTTAGGAGATGTTTCCGGCAAAACAAGTTCGGTATCGGTTCCTGTATATCCCATAAGATATACATTACTTCCGTTATCATAGAAGATATAACCGTTTTTATCGGTGGTGAGATAGCTATCTTTTTCATCGGTGATAATATGCTTTGCATAAAGACTGATAAATTGTCCGTAGGTACTGCTTCCAGCGATGATGTTCATAGAGGAACGGTTGACGATTTCGATCAACTTGTAACAACCTTGAAACGCAAAATTGCCCATGTTGGTGTTCTTTTCAATCGTGATGCTCGTAAGTCCGATACAATCCATGAACGCATACTCAGCGATGTATGTAACACTATTCAGAGCCTTGATGCTTGTAAGTCTACCGTAATTGTAGAATGCATACCTTCCGATCCTCGTTACACCTTCCGGCATCTTGAGTTCGGTGACCAAGGTGCCATTGAGATACAGATTATGGGCATAGGTTAGAGGATTTGCTCTACTGGAGCTGAAATCAATTGCACACCATTTTGCAAGGTCAGTAATATATACATCCGCAAGCCCTGTGCAATCTTTGAACGCATTATCTCCGATGTATGTAACACTGTTCGGAATTGTGATGCTCGTCAGCCCTGAACAACCACGAAAAGCGTAGCTATTTATTTTTTTGACATTGTTAGGAACAACGATCGTAGGTAGTGTAGAACAATTCTGGAATGCCGATCCTGAAATCGTTTTCAAACTGTTCGGAAGATCAATGCGGGTCATGGAATTACAACCGTAAAATGCACTCGCGCCGATGACTTCAATACCTTCACACAAAATGACTGTGCGGAGTAGGGTATTATCTTGAAATGCCTTGTCGCCTATATATTTTACCGGAAATCCGTTGACGTAGGCGGGAATGACAAGAACCGTTGTTGATGTCGGTCCGTTAAATTTTGTGATAGTGGCTTCACCTTTGGAAACCGTGTAAGAAAATCGATTGGAGTATACCGTGATCCACTTACCGTAAATTTTTGCGTCTGTACGAAATTCGGTCGTATCAAATAAAGGTGTCTGGTAATTCGAGTCGACAAACCACCCGTAAAAATACTTTTCCGAGTTCGGGTTTGTGGTAATATCTTCGGGCTTTTCGGGTTGCCGAATGCGGAATCCCGAGGAGGCATCGGTATAAATGACGTCGCTCTTCACACCGTCGATCATGACGGAGACGGCAACGCGCACATCCTGAAACCCGCAGGTCGTGCAAAGACGCTCGCTGTTGTAGGTATGTTCCGCCTTTGCGTCGACTTCGGAAGTATGAATGCATGTTGCGGCGTGCCAATGATAGGTGCCGTCATACGTCCACTTGTCGCTGAACGAGTGCACCGTGCTGACAGTACCTTCCGTCTTACCGCAGCGAGAGCAAGTCTTCGGCTTTTCGCAAGTGGCATTGTTCCAAGAATGCCCGAGAGCGGAGCCCTCCGTCTTATCGCAGCGAGAGCAAGTCTTAGGCTTTTCGCAAGTGGCATTGTTCCAAGAATGCCCGAGAGCGGAGCCCTCCGTCTTATCGCAGCGAGAGCAAGTCTTAGGCTTTTCGCAAGTGGCATTGTTCCAAGAATGTCCGAGAACCGAACCTTCTGTTTTGCGACATCTTGTGCAGGTCTTTGGAGAAGTACAGGTTGCGTTAGTCCAATCGTGTCCAAGTGCGGAGCCTTCGGTTCGGCTACACCTCGCACAGGACTTCGGAGAAGTACAGGTGGCTTCGTACCATTTGTGTCCGAGCGCGTCGCCCTCGGTTGCACCGCATTTTGCGCAAGTTTTCGGCGCGGTGCAGGTCGCCTCTTTCCATTCATGCTCACATTCTCCGCACGAGGCGAGAGAGAAGAGCAGAAGTGCGCCGAGGATAATGGAGAAGAGCAGGAGAAAAAGTTTTTTCATGATGTTTTCCTTTCTGTCAAACGGTTTTTGTGAGACGGAAAGGTTTGTCAGTAAAAGCGTACTTTTCCTGACAATGTGAAACGGATGGTTATTTTAAGGCAGAAGCATCAAAAATGGCAAAAAAGAAACTGTCAGGAAAAGTACACCTTTCCTGACAGTTTCTGCCTTTATTATAGCACGCGCGTGAAGGTTTGTCAAGGGATAATTCGACGTTTTTTGATAAACCACAAGCTCAAAAAATCAGAAAAAAGTTTTTCGTTTTCTCTGAAATTCATTTTCGCAAAAAAGCCATCGCAAATGCAAAAAGTCGCATTTGCGATGGCTCGAATTGTACCTTGATCGGGGAAGAGATCGGTTCCGAAGTTTCGATAGAACGTCGGAGAAAATTCGCTATTCCTTCAATTCTCAAACCCG
>CAKROZ010000015.1 GCA_934373635.1 uncultured Eubacteriales bacterium | reverse complement strand
GCAGCTGAAGGATGCCGGCGCAGAAGTCGAAGTAAAGTAATTCTGCTCCCAATAAGAGAAACGGTGCGACCACCTGCCGGTCGCACCGTTTTTTTGTAGTTTTAGCGAAAAAAGCTGTCGCAAGTAGGCTTTTCAAAGACCTGTTTGCGACGCCCGTCGATCGTCACTCGTCCGTTTTGCGTCGAGAGGCAAGGCGGCACACGCCGAAGGTGCAGACAGGACGACGGGAAAGTCCACTCTTTGAAATTTGTTTTCCGTGTTTTGAAAAGCAACAGGGAAGGGCATCAAAGCGTATCGAGATCGAGCGCGCGCCCCTCACAATGCCCGTTGAACATTCCCGTCATGTCGCGAACGTACCGCCCGTCCTCCGCCGTGCGAAAGCCGATGGCGCGGAGGAGCCGTTCGTCTCCCGCGTCCGCCGAAGCATAGCAGAGATGTGCGCCCGTACGGTCGATGAAATCCATCGTCGCCCGCCCGAGAATGAACATGGCTTCGAAATCGTTGACACCCTTCGCACAGGCGAGGTCGTATATCGTCCCGTGCCCCTCCGCAATGTCAAACTGCGCACCCCCGAGAAGATGCCCGTCTCCGCAGTCGCGCATGGCGTATACGAAGGCGCCCGCTCTCGATGGGATGCCGAGCGCTGACGTGACCTCGGTCTTTTCCGCTTCGGTCTGAATCGGTGCAATGCGGAACATTCCGTCACCCCCTCGTTGCGCGATAGAGGTATTCGACCTCGCGGGGTTCGAGATACCGCCACTTCCCGACGGGAAGCCCGTCGAGTTTGAGCTCGCCGATGGAGACGCGGGAAAGACGCTTGACGGTCAGCCCCGCCTGCTCGCACATTTTGCGGATCTGACGGTTCCGCCCTTCAAACAATGTCATTTTCAAGACCGTTCCGCGCTCGTCGGTCTCGCCGACGGTGACCTCGACGGGACGAATCTTGTAGCCGTCGATCGTGAGCGGGGAGGTCAGAATCATGTACTGCTCTTCACTGACGGCACCCGCTACCTTTACGCGGTAGACCTTTCCCACCGTGTGGGAAGGATGCGTCAGACGGTTCTTGAGCGTGCCGTCGTCGGTTAAGAGGAGCATCCCCTCCGAGATCATGTCGAGCCGTCCGACGGGGTAGACCCGCGTCTCCACACCTTCGAGAAGGTCGGTCACGCACTTTCTTCCGCGATCGTCCGAGGTCGTCGAAAGATAGCCGCGCGGCTTGTTCATCATGATGTAGGTGTACTCCCGCCGAGCGGCGGATACCCGCTTGTTTTCGTAGGCGATCACGTCCCGTGACGGGTCGATCTTTTGCCCGAGCTCGGCGGGGTGCCCGTTGACCGTGACACGTCCTGCCACGATGGCTTGTTCCGCCTTCCTGCGGGAAAGGACGCCCGCGTCGGCAAGGAATTTTTGCAGTCTTACTTCCATGTGTGTCTCCTGTGTTGTATTGATGCGCAGGTTGCGCGAAAAAATGATCTATGAGAAGAATAAAAACTAAAAGGATAAGATTTCGGAAAAGACGCGTGTCGGCATGGTATTTTTCCGACGAAGCGCAGGGAAAGCCTTCGGCAAAAAGTCGCGGGGCAGGGAAACGAAGCACTCACGAAGGCGAAAATGTCCTAACGCCCGAAGATGCGTGTGAAAACAGAACGCTTCTTCGGCAAGGCAATCGCTTCTTCCGCCGTCAGCGGAAGCTCGGCAAGCAGAGTGTCTCCCTCATAAAGAAGAACCGACCCGACCGTCTCTCCTTTTTCGATCGGCGCCGCGACATAGCGCGGAAGGCGGATCTCCTTTGTGACGGGCGGAGCACCCTTTTTCGCAATATAGGAATATCCTTCGGCGTTCGAGACCGTCAGCCTCTCACAGCGCCCGCCGACGACGGGCAATTCGTAGCGGACATCTCCCGAAAGGATCGGTGTCCGTCCTTCCAGCAGGGAAAAGCCGAAGTCAAAGAGCTTTTCGTGATCCGACCAGTCGCTCGGTGCGTCAAGGGTCACGGTGACAAACATCAGCCCGTCCCGCCCCGCCGCGCCGACAAGACAGCGACCACTCTTTTTCGTGAATCCCGTCTTGACGCCGACGGCGCCGTCGTACAGGGATAGGAGCTTGTTGTGATTGACGACGAGACGCACGGGGTCTTCACCGAGCGTTATCTTGTAGGTGGAAACGATCTTGCGAAATTCCTCGTTCTCGAGCGCCGCGGCGGCGATGTAGGCAAGCTCGCGCGCGGTGGTATAATGCTCCTTGCCGTCAAGTCCGTGCGGCGTCTCGAAATGCGTGTCGGAGAGTCCCATTGCCGCCGCCTTTTCGTTCATCAGCGCGACAAAAGCGGGCACCGAGCCCGCGACCTCGTAGGCGAGCGCCTCTGCGGCGTCGTTCGCACTGCGGAGCATCAGACCGTACAGGAGCTCACGCACGGTGAGCACCTCGTCGGCTTCTAAGTAAAGAGACGACCCCTCCACCCCGACGGCACGCGGATCGATCTGCACTTTTTTATCGAGATCGGCGTTCTCAAGTACGACGAGCGCCGTCATGATCTTTGTCGTGCTTGCCATCGGGAGACGGGCATCTGCATTCTTTTCGTAAAGAAATGTTTTCGTTTTCGGCTCATACAGCGTCGCCGCACGTGCACTGACCGATACACCGGTATCGGAGAATGCATAGACGGTGAAAAGAGAAAACAATAAGGTCATGAGGAGGAGAAAAACGATCCACCCCGTTTTGTTCGGTCGAAACATGACTTTTTCCTTTCCGAGATTGTTCGGGCATTCCGGATGCTCTTAGTGTTCCCCGAGAAGGAGAGAGTATACCGTCCGACGCCCCCGAAGAAAAAGGCAGTTCTGAAAAGTCGTGCCAATTTTCGCGCGGGGCGCGAGATCAGCGGGAGAGGATCGCGCCCTTCAACCGACGCACAAGGTCGGGCGCATTTTCGATCAGAGATGCGATGCGGTCGACATTGACCGAGCCTTCGGAGGGCGAGACGGGGATGAGCTCCGCACCGCGTTCCCGCGATACGGTGAGAAAAGCGACGGGATTGACCGAAACGCCGGTACCGCCTCCGCCGCCGAAATTGCGGTTGTCCGATTTTTTTCCGCCGTCGAAATCCACGCCCCCGGTGGCAAAGCCCACGCTGACGCGGCAGACGGGAATCACGGTAATGCCCGCGGAGGTCTCGATCGGCGTGCCGATCGCGGCGTTTTCTCCCGCAAAGCGGGCGACCTCCTCGAGGGATGCGCGGATGACATCGTTCATGCCTCCCGCACGTCTCGTTTCTTCCATAGTTATCTCCTTTCGTTTCCGAGAAATTTCCGTCGTGCTCTGAGTGCGCACAGCGCCATGAGGAAAAGGTCGGAAAGAGAAACGGAGACGGCAAGATCGAAGCGGGTTCCCCCTACCTCCGATAAAACATCGGCATCGGTGACGGTGCGAGGGAAAAATCCGTGTAGCGCGAGAGAAACAAGACTTACCAAGACGGCATAGCGACCGTGGGAGAGCGCCGCGCGCTCGGGCAGGGGTTCCCCTTTCGGTGCAAGGATAAAGATCCGCACCGACGGTCGGTCGGCGTATCGTTTCAGCGCCGAAAGCCCCGCCCGCAGTAGGGCGGCGGATTCGGTAAGACGGCGCGATTTTTCGGAGGATGCCTTCTTTTTCTTTCGGGCGCCGACCTTGCCTGTTGCCTTTTTCTTCTTTGCGGAAGCCTCTCCGGGGAAGAGAAGCAGAGCGAATACGGCGAGGTGAATTCCGATCACAAAGCCGTCGCCGAATCGGACACGCAGAGTGATCGGCTCGGATAGAAGCAGAAAAAACAGGGAAATGAGGGAGAAAAACAGAAAAAATTCTGCCATGAAACCTCCGTTTCGCCCGGACTTTTCAATCCTCTTACAGATCGTCGCGCACGTCGTCCTCGGCAGAGGGCGCGTCTTCCTCCGTTTCCGCGGGGGTGGCTTCGGCGTCCTGCGACGTTTCTTCGCCCCCTTCGCTTTGCGGGGTAGAGGACTCTCCGCCCTCGTTCATCGCGTCCTCGAGGGTCATTTCCTGTTGTTCTCCGTCCGCACTCTCCTCGGCTTTTGCCGTTTCTTCGGCTTTCGCCTTGTCGAACATGTTCATGATCTCCTCGCTCGTGGCGGGAAGCTCCTCAAGCCCCGAAAGGCCGAAGCAGCGGAGAAAGTCGGTGGTCGTACCGTAAAGCATTGGACGTCCCGGGGCATCGAGACGCCCCTTTGATTCGATGAGTCCGCGGTCGAGCAGGTTGTTCATCGCATAGGAGGAATCCGCACGGCGGAGCGCGTCGACAAACGCGCGCGTGACGGGCTGATTGTAGGCAACGATGGCGAGCGCTTCCATCGACGAGGTGGAGAGCGTACCGTTTTTCTTGATGCCGAGGGCGTCGCGGATCTCGGGCAGATATTGCGGCTTTGTGCAAAGCTGGCAGGACTCGGGATAGGTCAGAAGAACGACCCCGCGCGCGAGCTTTTGCTTGTTGTAGCTTTCCGCATATTTTGTGACCTTATCCTTTATTTTTGCCGGAGTCATCTCAAATATGCGCCCGAGGACGGAATAAGAGATCGGATGCCCCGCCGCAAAAAGGATGGCTTCGATCGCCTCTTCCAATACTACGGTGCGTTCGGGAAGGGCGCTTTCTTCGGTCTTCTGTTCGTCACTCATCGGATGTCGTCTCGCTTTCGTCGTTTTTTTCGGTGTCTTCTTCGGGAGAAGAGTCGAATTCGCTTCGCTCTCCCTCCGCGGGAACATAGTCGGGATTCAGAGAAAATTTCAGCGACAGCCCGTCGGTGGAATACTCGGGATTGCCGTCCACCACCTCAAAGGTGGTAATCATGATGCGGTGGATCTTGATCAGCTCGAGAATTCCCATGAAGCGGGCGACAAGCTCGGGGCGGGAATCCGCATCTTTCAGAAGGAAGAACATCGATGCCTCCTCGTGCTCTTCGAGAAGCTCGCAGATCTCTTCGATCTTCTCTTCGACCGAGACGACATGATGCTTGATGAGCGGGTTGACAAGATCGGTCGGCTTCCGCTCCGCCTCGGCGACCTTCATGCGACGCATCACCGCCTGGAGCGCGCGGAGCATCATGTTCGCGTCGAGATTCAGGGGCAGACCGCGCTCGGGCGGAACGTCGTCCGTCCCCTTGACGAAGCGCCCCGAGTATTCCTCGTACATGACGCGCATTTCCTTGGCGGCGATCTTCGCCTGACGGTAAAGAAGCAGGGCGTTCTGAATCTCGCGGCGCGGGTCGTTCTCGGTTCCTTCCTCGTGCGGTAAGATCATACGGCTCTTGATGAGCATGAGCTCGCTCGCCATCACGATGAATTCGCTTGCCACATCGAGATCCATGCGCTGTGCTTCGCGGATATATTCCATATACTGATCGCAGATCAGGGCGATCGGTATGTCGGTGATACTCACCTTGTTTTTTGCGATCAGTGAGAGGAGCAGATCGAGTGGCCCCTCAAACTGGTCGAGACGATAGGTGATAGGTTCTGTCATGGCAATGCTTCCTTAAATAATAATAGCGAGGAAATCGGCTTTGATAAACGGGAGAAGGGAGAAGAGCTTCATCATCCCGTCCGAGACGAGAGAGATCAGCTTCCCGAACAGACCCGAGAAGGAGAGAATGTCGGCGATCACCTTGAGGGCGGGAATACCCGACGCCCCGGGGATCACCATGAGGATGCTCGCCGCGGCACTGCCGAAGAACATCCAGCCGAGCATGATATAATAAATGGTGCGCTCGTACTTCATGATGCCGAAGTACGCCTTTTCGGGCAGGATCACGCCGAGCAGACGGGAGCCGTCGAGGGGCGGGAGAGGGAAAAGGTTGAAGAGTGCAAGCCCGAGATTGACGAGATGAAAAACGTAAAGAAAAACGATAATATTCTCTGCGACGCGGAGCATCCCCGCGTTCGGGAAGGTCATCGACGAAAAAAGAGTGTAAAACAGAAGATAGAAAAAGGAGGAAAGAAGGGCGAGCACAAAATTCGAGGCAGGGCCCGCGAGCGCCGTCAGGGCAAAATCGCGCTTCGGCTTCTTAAAGTTGTTCGGATTGATCGGAACGGGCTTTGCCCAACCGAAATGGAAAAAGACGAGGCAGAGCGCACCGATGGGGTCGAGATGGCGAAGGGGATTGAGCGAAAGACGTCCCATCGCCTTCGCCGTCGGGTCGCCGAGGCGATACGCCGCGTACCCGTGGGAGAACTCATGTACCGTCAGGGCAATCAGCGCCGCGAGGGCAGAGTAAAGATAAGAAGAAACTCCTGTCACTTGGATTCCTTTCTTCGGATGTGTTTATTTGGCTTTTGTGGCGGCGCGCTCGATGAGGTCGCGTACCTCGACCTTGCCGACACCGCTCACGGAGGAAAAGGGGATCGGGCGGATGCCCGTGTCCTTGAAGATGCCCTCTTCCATCGTGCGGACAGCTTCGGCGAGCGCGGTCTTCGAAAGTTTGTCCGTCTTTGTCAGCACGACGGCGAAGGGGATGTCCCGCTCGATCAGAAAGTTGATCATCATGCAGTCGTCCTCGCTCGGGCCCGTTCTGACATCCACGAGCTGGATTACGAGTTTCAATGCGTCGGCGGACGGATTCTTCGTGAAGAAGTCGTCGGTCAGTCTGCCGAAGGCTCCCTTTTTCTCCTTCGCCCGCTTGGCATACCCGTAACCCGGAAGGTCGACGAGATAGAGCTTCCCGTCCACGTCGTAATAATTGACCGTCACGGTCTTTCCCGGGGCAGAGGAGACGCGGGCGAGGGACTTTCGCCCGAGAAGGGTGTTGATCAGAGAGCTTTTCCCGACGTTCGAACGACCCGAAAGCGCGATCTCGGGTCGCGGGTCGCGGGGAAATTGTGCCTGCGTGCCGACGCAGAGCGCAAGGTCGGCACGGGAGTAGTTGATTGCCACGTCCGACTCCTTTCCGTTATCGTTTGGTTATCTGCCGAGCAGCGCGTTTTCGAGCACCTCTTCCGCGGTGGAGCAGGGGATGAAGGCGAGATGCTCCTTTGCCTCCGTGTCCACCTCGTCGAGGTCGGCGAGGTTCTCCTTCGGGAGAAGGACCGTCTTGATGCCCGCGCGGTAGGCGGCGAGCGTCTTTTCCCGCAGTCCGCCGATGGGCAGGACCTTGCCCGTCAGAGTGACCTCGCCCGTCATGGCGACGTCCCGTCTCACGGGGATCTTTCCGAGCGCACTGACCATGGCGGTCACCATGGTGACGCCCGCGGAGGGGCCGTCCTTCGGGATCGCTCCCTCGGGAAAGTGAATGTGAAGGTCTTTTGTCTTATAGAAATCCTTTTCGATCCGATACTTTTCGGCAACGGTGCGGACGTAGGAATGGGCGATCTTCGCCGATTCTTTCATCACATCGCCGAGCGAGCCGGTCAGCTCGATCTTTCCGGAACCTTCCATGACCGCGACCTCTACCTTTAGTAGGTCGCCGCCCGCCTGCGTGTAGGCAAGCCCGTTGACGATGCCGACGGAGTCGGTCGCCTCGGGATATTCGGGATGCACCTTCGGCTTCCCGAGAAAGGCTTCGAGATCCCCTTCGGTCACCGTGACCGAGCGGCAGCCCTCTTCGGCGATCTTTTTCGCACTCTTGCGGATCAGAGAGGCGATCTCCCGCTCGAGCGAGCGCACGCCCGCTTCCTTGGTATAGCTGCGGATGAGCCCGAGAAGCGCGTCGTCGGTGATCTTCACGCGGCGCTTCGTCATGCCGTTGCGTTTCAGCTGCTTCGGGTAAAGGTGGTTCTTCGCAATGGCAAGTTTTTCGCTGTCGGTATAGGTCGGGAGCTCGATCACCTCCATGCGGTCGAGCAGGGGCAGAGGAATGCCGTCGTAGCTGTTCGCCGTCGCGATAAAAAGACAATCCGAAAGGTCGACGGGCATCTCCATGAAGTTGTCGCGGAACGCCTTGTTCTGCTCGGGGTCGAGCACCTCGAGAAGCGCCGAGGTCGGGTCGCCGCGGAAATCCTTCGCGATCTTGTCGATCTCGTCGAGAACGATTACGGGGTTGTTCGCCTTCGCCGAAATCAGGGCAGTGACGATGCGCCCCGGCATCGCGCCGACGTAGGTCTTTCTGTGTCCGCGAATTTCCGCCTCGTCATGCAGTCCGCCGAGAGAAATGCGTGCGTATCGGCGCCCGAGTGCCCGCGCGACGGAAGCGGCGACCGAGGTTTTTCCGACGCCGGGAGGACCGACGAGACAGAGAATCTGATTCTTGACATCGGGGGAAAATTCCTTCACCGCAACAAATTCGAGAATTCTCTCCTTCACCTTTTGCAGACCGTCGTGATCGGCGTCGAGGGTCTTTCTCGCCTCCGCTACCGTGACATGATCCGTCGTGTGCTTGGTGAAGGGGAACTCGAGGCAGGTGTCGAGATAGCTCCGCATGACGGAGCCTTCGGCGGCACCGTAGGGCGTCTTCGACAGCTTGTTTAACTCCTTGTAGAGCTTATCCTCGACCTCCTTCGGCAGACGGGCGGCGGCGATCTTCTCGTCGTATTCGCGGATCTCGTCGTCCTCGTCCTCTCCGAGCTCTGCCTGGATCGCCTTGACCTGCTCGCGCAGGAAGTAATCCTTCTGATTGCGGTCGATCTTTTCCTTGACCTGTGTCTGTATGTCGTGCTCGCAGGAGAGGATCATATGCTCCTCCCCGAGGGCGACGAGCAGCTTCTCGAGTCTCGTGCTCGCACGGGTCGCCTCGAGAACGCTCTGTTTATTCTTATAGTTGATGAGTGCGCAGGACGCCACGAAATCCGCGAGTGCGAGCGGGCTCTTCATCGCGAGTGCGGCAATGCGCATCTCCTCAGTGAAGGAAGGATGGATGTCCTTCAGATCCTCGAGCTGTGTCTGCACCTCCTGCATCAGGGAATCGAGAAGGAGAGATGGCCGCGGCTCTTCCTCCCGCCGTTCGCTCGCGTGAGCGACGAGGTAGCCGTCCTTCTCCGCATAGGCGTGCATCCGCACGCGGGAGATGCCCTCGAAGATCACGTTCAGCGTCCCCTGCGGTGTCTTCACCACGTGTCGGATTACGGCGAGCGTGCCGACGGAGTAAAGGTCGCGGGCGGTCGGCTCCTCGACGGAGACGTCCTTTTGCGTGACGAGCAGGAGCTTTGCATCCTCCGAGGTTGCCGCGGCGGCGAACGCCTTGAGCGACGCGGCGCGGGCAAGCTCTACGGGGAGCTGTACGTCGGGAAAAGCGACAACGCCGCGCAGAGGGACGACGGGGAGGATCAGCTCTCCCGTGCCTTCGCGGGCGGCGGTGCCGTCAGGGGCGGAAATCATATCGGTCATATTTTTATCGTTTTTATCGTTCATATCGTCTCCAAAATGCCGGGGGGCAGGGTATCATCCGTAGGTCGGTCCAAAATATGTCATTCTATTCTATCATATATTTTCGAAAAAGTCTACACCTTTTCTTATATTTTATCTCATTTTCAAAATATTTTAACAAATAAAAAAGGCCGACGCAACCGAAAACGGACTCGGTGCCGCCCGTGGCGGGGACACCGACGCGCGTCGTGCGGCGCGTGCGTTCCGATTGCGACGGCGAAGCGGGCAAAGATGCCTTTCGGCACGCCCCGAGAGTACGGCGCGGGGAGGTGGACATCATGAGCTTGATGTATCCGAGGCTCGGACTCTTGTCGTCGGTAGTTATTATACCCCATCGCGGCGGATTTGTAAAGATGGAATATTTCACAATTTTTTCGCTCGATTTTTGGCAAAAAGGGAGAAATCGTCAAAACACGAAAAAAATTCGAAAACCCCTTGACAAACGAAAAAAGGCATGCTATAATATCACCGTAAATCAAGCAGAATTCCGTTCTCACCATACCGCAAGGGCGCGTATGGTTCATACAGCTTCCCCTTTGCGAAGGGATGGGTGTGCACGGAGATTCTGTGCGCATTTTTTGTTTTATTCGGAGGTATACAGCCATTAGCGCGAACAACACGAAGGATCTCCCCATCAATGAGGAAATCAAAGCGACGGAAGTCAGAGTGACAGGCCCTACGGGAGAACAGCTCGGCATTATGAAGATCGCGGATGCCCGTGCGTATGCATACGATCACGGCGTGGATCTCGTTCTGATCGCTCCTACGGCGACTCCGCCGGTGTGCCGCGTCATTGACTACGGCAGATTCTGCTTCGAGCGGGATAAACGGGAGAAGGAAGCCAAGAAAAAGCAGGTGATCGTCAAGCTGAAAGAGGTTCAGCTCTCCTGCCGTATCGGTCAGCATGATTTCGACACCCGCGTCAATCAGGCGAAGAAATTCCTCTCCGAAGGAAATAAGGTCAAAGCAGTGGTTCGCTTCCGCGGAAGAGAGATGTCTCACCTTGATCTCGGCCGTGACGTCCTCACGAAATTCGAGGAGGCGTGCGCCGAGTGCGGCAGCGCGGAGAAGAAGCCCGTGCTTGAGGGCAGATACATGTCCCTGATCCTCGCACCGCTCAAAGCGGATAAGAAATAAAATCACATCGTTATTGTAAATTCATTTTTTGAATTTTAATAAAATAATCAAGCAGGGAGAGATCCCGAAGAAGGAGAAAGAAACATGGGAAAGATCAAGACGCACAGAGCCTCTGCCAAGAGATTTTCTCTTACCGGTAGCGGAAAAATAAAGATGTCGCACAACAACCACCGTCATAACCTCGGCATCAAGTCCTCGAAGCGCAAAAGAGGACTTCGCAAGGGCGCGATCCTGAGCGAGTGCTTCGCACCGACGTACAGAACCTTGATCCGGAAGTGACCGGCAACAGAGAAAATTCGGAGGATATAAGAAATGGCAAGAATTAAGGGCGCGGTCATGACGCGCAAAAGAAGAAAGAGCACACTGAAAGCCGCGAAGGGTTACTGGGGCGCAAAGTCCAAGCACTTCAAGATGGCGAAGCAGGCCGTTCTCAAGAGCGGTAACTACGCGTTCGCCGGCAGAAAGATGAAGAAGAGAGATTTCCGCTCTCTTTGGATCACCCGTATCTCCGCTCAGGCGAAGGTCAACGGAATGAACTACTCCACCCTCATGCACGGACTCAAGGTTGCAGGCATCGACCTCAACCGCAAGATGCTCGCCGAGCTGGCTGTCTCCGACAAAGAGGCATTCGCCGCCGTGTGCGAAAAGGCAAAGGTTGCCCTTTGACCTTGATGAAAATCCCCGCTTCGTCCATCGGACAGGCGGGAATTTTCTGTTTTTAAGAGAATTTTTGTGGCAGAACGACCGCTCGGCAGATTTTTGACCGAGCCGACACATACCAAAGCAAAGAAACATTTGCGGGCGGGGCATCGGGCGGACGGTGCCCGCACCCTATACGAAGACGCGAAGCAAACGGGAGCTCGCGGGCGGAGCGGTATTGCAAAAGCCCGTCTCTTGCCGCCGCGATCGCGGGTCGCCTTTAGCGTCACCCGAGCAAGGAGAGTACAGTGAAGATCGAGAATGAAATTCTGACGAGCCGACAGAACCCGAAGGTGCGCTACGCCGCCTCCCTCGCCGAGAAGAAGGGACGTGCCGAGGCGCGCGCCTTTCTTGCAGAAGGGGAAAAACTGACGCTGGACGCCCTCGCGGCGGGAATGCCGGTGACGCACATTTACGCGATGGCGAGTCGAAAAGAGCGCCTGACGGAGAAGATCTTTCCCGCCACGGAGAAGGAAATTTTCCGCGATACCCGCTGGATCTGGCTCTCCGACGAGGCATTTTCGAAAATTTCTACCGAAAAAGCGCCGCAAGGCGTCGTAAGTGTCATAAAATATCTTGACTTTTTCTGCGAAACGGATATAATATATAAGGAAGACTTTTTTCTCGCACCGAAAGAGCGCGCGATCGCCCTCGCCGGTGTGCGCGATCCGTCGAATCTCGGCGCCGTGATTCGCAGTGCGGCGGCGTTCGGGATCGATACGATCGTCCTCTCCGCCGACTGTGCCGACGTCTACTCACCGAAGACGGTGCGCGCCGCTATGGGCAGCCTCTTCCGTGTGAAGGTCGTGACGGTCGGGGACTTTTCCTCCTTCGTCCGTGCGGCACGCGCCGCGGGACGGCGGGTTCTGTCCGCGGAGCTTTCTGCGTCCGCGCTTCCGCTGGACGAAGCGGGACTTACGGGGGAGGACATCGTCGTGATCGGCAACGAGGGGCACGGCGTCTCCGAGGAGATCTCGGCGCTTTGCGACGCGGGACTGTATATTCCCATCACCGAGAAGGCGGAGTCGCTCAACGCGTCGGTTGCCGCCTCGGTCATTCTGTGGGAGCAGAGAAAGAAATCATAAATACCGTTTGGCAGATGCGTAAAAAGGAGGGAAGCCCGTGACGGAGGAAACAATGATCGACTGGATATGGCTTTCCCTTTGCTGTACGCCCGCGTCCGTCACCTTCGGGAAGCTGATCGCCTCCTTCGACACGCCCGCGGCGATCCGCGCGGCATCGGAGGAAGAGCTCGCCGCGTGCATAGGAACGCGCAGTCGCGACTATACTTTGCTATGTAACAAGGACACCTCCGAGGCAAAGCGCATCTATGACTTTTGCAGAAGATTCGACGTCGGTCTTCTCCCGTACGCCGACGAGCGCTATCCCGCCTCCCTCGCGGAGACCTATTCGCCGCCCGCGCTCCTGTATTATCGCGGCGTCCTCCCCGATTTTAACCGGCACTTCTTTGCCGCGGTGGTCGGATCGAGACAGATGAGCGATTACGGCAAGCGCGCCGCGTTCCATATCTCCTGCGATCTTGCGCGCGCAGGCGCCGTGATCGTGTCGGGCATGGCGCTCGGTATCGACGGCGTTGCACACGCGGGTGCCCTCGCGGCAGAGGCGCCGACCGTCGCCGTCATCGGCTCGGGCATCGACGTCTGCTATCCCTCCGAGCATAAGACGCTCGCCCGCGAGATCGTCAAAAGCGGTGTCGTCATGACGGAATATCCGCCAGGCACCCCGCCGAACTACTATCACTTTCCCGCACGGAACCGCATCATTGCGGGACTTTCGGCGGCGACTCTCGTGATGGAGGGGACGGAGAAGAGCGGCGCGCTCATCACCGCCCGCCATGCGAAAACGGCGGGACGCACGGTCTACGCACTGCCCGGAAATGTGGACAGCGAGACCTCGGGCGTGACCACGCTCCTTTTGAAGGACGGGGCACGGGTGCTCACCTCGGCGGACGACGTGATCCGCGACTTCGAGTATCTCTATCCCGGGGAGCTGAATCCGTTTTTACTCTCCGAGCCGTTCTCGGTGCGCACCGACGAGGTGCTCCGCCGTCTCGGCGTCGGTCTTCCGCGGGAGAGACGCTCTCTTTTCCGAAAACGGGAGACGCCCGCCTTCGACGGCGCGTTCGGTCAGAAGACGGAGCCCGAAAGAGCGCCCGCACAAAAAGAAGACGACGGTGCCGCTATGGCAAAACTTGCGTCCCTCGGCGAGACGGCAAAGACGCTCTACTCGCGCCTGCCCGAAGAAGGGGATCTCGCGATCGAGTCCCTTATCGGGGAGGATATGCCGCTTCGCGACGTGACGAAAACCCTGCTAAGACTCGAGATCGCGGGTCTTATCGATATGCTCCCCGGAGAACGGGTGGCAAGAAAGCACTCATAAAAAGGAAGGGGCGGCTCCGCCGCCGATACATTCATGGCAAATCTCGTAATCGTAGAATCTCCGGCGAAAGCCAATACCATCAAGAATTATCTCGGCTCGAACTATAAGGTGATCGCCTCGAAGGGGCACATCCGCGACCTGCCGAAGAGCACGCTCGGCATCGATGTCGAGCACGGCTTTGCCCCGCATTATATCAATATCCGCGGCAAGGGCGACGTGATCCGCGAGCTGAAAAAGGAAGCGAAGGGTGCGTCGAAGATCTATCTCGCGACCGACCCTGACCGCGAGGGGGAAGCCATCTCGTGGCATATTGCAAATCAGCTCGGCATCCCCGCCGATAAGGCGTGCCGCGTCACCTTCAACGAGATCACGAAGAACGCGGTCAAGGAAGCTATCAAAAATCCCCGTACCATCAACGAGGATCTCGTCAATTCCCAGCAGGCGCGCCGCATTCTCGACCGTCTCGTCGGCTTCAGCTTGAGCCCCGTGCTCTGGAAGAACGTCAAGAGCGGACTCTCGGGCGGGCGCGTGCAGTCGGCGGCGACCCGCATCATTGCCGAGCGCGAGGAGGAGATCCGCGCGTTCGTCCCGAAGGAATACTGGACGATCGACGCGATCCTGAAAACGGACGACGGCGGCACGATCGACGCGCATCTCGTCGGCGACGCGTCGGGGAAGCTCCGCATCACGAGCGGGGAAGAAGCCGCCGCGGTAGAAAAGAAGATCCGCGAGGGCACCTTCCGCATCACGCAGGTAAAGCACGCGGAAAAGCAGAAGCTGCCCGCGCCCCCCTTCACGACCGCGACCTTACAGCAGGAGGCGTCGCGGAAGCTCGGCTTCCAGACCCAGCGCATCATGAAGGTGGCGCAGGAGCTTTACGACGGCTTGAACCTCGGCGCGGAATTCGGAGGCGTGCAGGGCCTTATCACCTACATGCGTACCGATTCCCAGCGCATTTCCACGGTCGCCGCCGACGCGGCGAGCGAGTTTATTCGCGAAAATTACGGGGAAGAGTGTCTGCCCGACAAGCCCCGTGTCTATAAGAGCGACGCGGGCGCACAGGACGCGCACGAGGCGATCCGCCCGTCGAACGTTCACATCCTCCCGAAGCAGGTGAGAAAGATCCTCTCGCCCGACCAGTACCGCCTTTACAAGCTCATCTGGGAGCGCTTTATCGCGAGCCAGATGGCGGCGGCGGTGCTCGATACCGTCTCTGTCGAGGTGGAGAACTCGGGCTACCTCTTCCGCGCGAGCGGATATACCGTGAAATTCCGCGGCTACATGGCGATCTACGATAACACCGAAGAGGACGATTCCCTTGCCGACGAGGTCAACTTTACAAGACTTCCGAAGGTCAGCGGCGGCGAGACGCCCGCCGTGGAGGAGATCAAGTGCGCGCAGCACTTCACCGAGCCGCCCCCGCGCTATACCGAGGCATCTCTCGTCAAATTCTTCAAGGACAGCGGCATCGGCAGACCCTCGACCTATGCACAGATCATTCAGATCATCATCTCCCGCGGCTATGTGAAGCGGGACGGAAAGTCTCTCGTCGCCACCCCGCTCGGAGAGATCACCACCGAGTTTATGCGCCGTCATTTTCCCGAGATCATCGACTATGAGTTTACCGCGGGGATGGAGGATAAGCTCGACTCGATCGAAAACCGCAAGACAACGACGGAGAAACTGCTCGGCGACTTCTATCAGCGTTTTTCCGAGGAGCTCAAAGAGGCGTCCGCCGACGAGAACAAGATCAACATCACCCTTCCCGCCGAGGAAAGCGACGTGATCTGCGAAAAGTGCGGCGCGAGGATGATCTATAAAAACGGCAGATTCGGAAAATTTCTTGCCTGCCCGAACTATCCGACCTGTAAGAACACGAAGGCGATCGATAAAAACGGGGCGCCGATCGATAAGGAAGAGAAGAAGCCCGAGCTTGCCGGCTTCCGCTGTGAGGTCTGCGGCTCCGAGATGGTCGTGCGCAACGGGCGCTACGGCACCTTCTATGCCTGCGAGCGTTATCCCGAATGTACCTTTACGAAGCAGAAGACGACCGAGCTCTCGGTCCCCTGTCCGAAGTGCGGCGGAAAGATCCTTGCCCGCCACGGAAAAGGGAAAATGCTCTTTTACAGCTGTGAGAGGTATCCCGTGTGCGACTTCTCGTCGTGGGATATGCCTCTCGCCGAAAAGTGCCCGCAGTGCGGGGAAATGCTCTATTACCGCAAGAGTCGCCGCCTTGTCCTTTGCAAGAACAAGAAATGCGGTTACAAGCGGGAAGAAGAAATCGAAGTGGTTGAATAATTCCGCCTTCGGGCAGTAAAATGGTATCTATGGAAGAAAAAACAGTCAGGATCATCGGCGCGGGTCTCGCGGGGTGCGAGGCGGCATGGCAGGCGACACGCCTCGGCGTGTCGGTCGAGCTTTACGAAATGAAGCCGAAAAAATATACCCCCGCCCACCACGCACCGACCTTTGCCGAGCTCGTCTGCTCGAACTCCCTTCGCTCTGCCGCGACGGACAACGCCGTCGGACTTTTGAAGGAGGAACTTCGCCGTCTCGGCTCGCTCGTGATGGAGGCGGCGGATGCCACCGAGGTTCCCGCAGGCTCCGCCCTCGCCGTCAATCGCACCTTGTTTAGTGAATATATCACAAATAAAATAAGGCAGAATCCGAAAATCCGAGTCATTGAAGAGGAAGTCACCTCCCTCGATATCTCCGTCCCCACCGTGGTGGCGACGGGTCCTCTGACCTCGGAGGGACTCGCCGGGGAGATCTCCCGCCTGACGGGCGGCGGTGAGCTTCACTTTTTCGACGCGGCGGCGCCGATCGTCGATTTTGCGAGCGTCGATACGAGCATCGCCTTCTTCGCCTCCCGCTACGGGAAGGGCAATCCCGAGGACTACCTCAACTGCCCGATGACGAAGGAGGAGTACGACGCCTTCTATGACGCCCTGATCCACGCCGAGACGGCACCCCTCAAGGAATTCGACCGCGGGCTTCAGACCGATCTCACCGTGTTCGAGGGATGTATGCCCGTGGAGGTCATGGCGGCGCGCGGATACGATACGCTCCGCTTCGGACCGATGAAGCCCGTCGGGCTCCCGTGTCCCGCGACGGGAAGAGACGCTTACGCGACGGTACAGCTCCGCCGCGAAAACCGCGAGGGTACCATGTACAACATCGTCGGCTTTCAGACCCATCTGACCTTCGGGGAACAGAAGCGCGTCTTCTCGATGATCCCGGGACTTCGCGACGCCGTGTTCTTCCGCTACGGCGTCATGCACAGGAATACCTACCTCGACTCTCCGGGAAAGCTTGACGCGACCTATCGCGCGCTCGCCTACCCGAACCTGCGTTTCGCGGGACAGATGACGGGGGTCGAAGGCTATGTGGAGTCGACCGCCTCGGGCTTTGTCGCGGGGCTGAACGCGGCGCTCGCGGTGCGCGGGGAGGACGCCCTTGTCTTTTCTCCCGAGACCGAGCTCGGCGCTCTCGCACATTACGTAAGTCACGGCGGGATCTCCTCGTCGTTTCAGCCGATGAATGCGAATTTCGGCATCATCGCTCCCTTAGAAAAAAAAGTGAAAGGCGGAAAGAAAATGCGCGGCGCGGCATATGCCGAGCGCTCGCTTTCCCGCATCGGGGAATACCTTTCCGAAATTCAGAGCCATGAAAATATTGATTGACGCCATGAGCGGCGACTATGCACCTCTCGAGGTGCTTCGCGGCGCCGCATTGGCAAAAAAAGAATTTAAGGAAGAGATCGTCCTCGTCGGTGACGAGAACGTCATCTCGGACATCGCGGTGAAGAACGAGGTGGACATCTCGGGGATTCCGATCCTCCACGCGCCCACCGTGATCACAATGGAGGATAAACCGCTGACCGTCGTGCGTGAAAAGCGGGATTCCTCAATGAGCATCGGGCTCAAAACGCTCGCGGCAGGGGAGGCAGACGCCTTCGTCAGCGCGGGCAACACGGGCGCCCTCATCACGGGCGCAACCCTGATCGTCAAGCGCATCAAGGGCATCAACCGCGCAGGCATCGCGACGGTGCTCCCGTTCGACCCGCCCGTCCTGCTCATGGACGCGGGCGCGAACCTCGCCGTCACCTCCGACAACATCTGTCAGTTCGCCTTCATGGGCGCAAAATATATGGAAAAGATCTACGGTGTCGACCGTCCGAGAGTCGGACAGCTCAACAACGGCACCGAATACAACAAGGGCAACGACCTGCAGGTCGAGTCCTATCAGCTTCTCGGCGAGAGCGGGCTCAACTTCGTCGGCAACGTGGAATCGAAGGCGGTTCCCTTCAATGCCTGCGACGTGCTCGTCACCGACGGCTATACGGGGAATATTTTCCTCAAGAGCGTCGAGGGCATGGGCAAGATGATGATGGTCATGCTGAAAGAGATCCTCTACACCAACATCGCGACCAAAATGTCCGCCCTCACCATGAAGGATAAGCTTCGCGACATGAAGCATAAGCTCGATGCCTCCGAGCACGGCGGCGCGCCCCTTCTCGGTATCTCCCGCCCCGTCATCAAGGCGCACGGCTCCTCGGACGCCAGGGCGATCCGCAGTGCGGTGAAGCAGGCGATCTCCTTCGTGCATACGAAGATCAACGACGACATCGCGAGCTTTGCGGAGGACTACGACGACAAGAAGCTGCTTGCCGACGCGGAGAAAATGTACAACATCTGATTTTTATAAAAAACGATCTAAAACGCTATAAAAAACGATAGAACCCCGCACCCGTAAAGGGACGAGGAAGAAAGGAGGCACGCGATGGCGATCGGACGGGAGATCTCCCTGCTCGAGGACAAGCTCGGTTATACGTTTTCCGATCTTTCCTATCTTGAAAATGCGCTGACGCACGCCTCTTACGCCAACGAGAAAAATCGAAAAGGGGCGCACCTGCCGTCAAACGAGCGGCTCGAATTCCTCGGGGACGCCGTGCTCGAGCTCGCCGTGTCGGAGCATCTGTACACGACCTATACCTCCTGCTCGGAGGGGGAGTTAACCCGGATGCGGCAGAGCGTCGTCTGTACGGAGACGCTCGCGCGCCTCGCCGAAAAGCTCGACATCGGTGCTTATCTGAATGTCGGCAACGGGGAGGAAGAGCACGGACTGCGAACGCGGCAGAGAGTGCTCGCCAACGCGACGGAGGCGGTGTTCGCCGCCGTGTACCTCGATGCGAAGGCGAAGGGGAGCGACGCATGGCGCTCGGTGATTCTCGACCTCTTACGGGAGGAGACCGAGGCACAGGCGGCGGCAATCCCCGACGCGAAGACGAGACTGCAGGAACTTGTGGAAAAGGACGGGAGCGCGACACTCTCCTATGAGGTCACGGGAGAGAGTGGTCCCGAGCATGAAAAGACATTCACCGTCACCGTCAGGGTGAACAACAACGCGGTCGGCGAAGGCACCGCAAAGACAAAAAAGGAAGCGGAAATGATTGCCGCCCGCGCGGCACTGTCGCTATTCGGCATTTCCTGATCTTCAGAAAGGAAGAGCATATGTACTTAAAATCCCTTGAGCTTCACGGCTTCAAATCCTTCCCGAACCGCACGGTGCTGACCTTCGAGCGCGGCGCGACGGTCATCGTGGGACCGAACGGAAGCGGAAAGTCCAATATCTCGGATGCCATGCGTTGGGTGCTCGGTGAGCTTTCGAGCCGTAACATCCGCGGTACGAAGATGGAGGACGTTATCTTCGGCGGTACCGACGATCGCCGTCCGATGGGCTTTGCCGAGGTGTCGGTCACGTTCGATAACTCCGACCCCGAGAATCGGCTGGATTCCGAGTTTGACGAGGTGACGGTCACCCGCCGCTATTACCGCACGGGAGAGAGTGAATACCTCATCAACCGTCAGCCGAAGCGTCTGCGCGACATCTACGAGCTCTTCATGAACACGGGTGTCGGACGCGAGGGCTATTCCATCATCGGACAGGGTAAGGTCGCCGAGATCGTATCGAAAAAGAGCGATGAACGCCGAAACATCTTCGAAGAGGCGGCGGGCATCTCGAAATACCGCCACCGTAAGGAAGAGGCGGAGAGAAAGCTCAAATCCACGGGAGAGAACCTCGATCGCGTGAAGGATATTTTGAGTGTTCTCGAAGGACGTGTCGGTCCCCTCGAAAAAGAGGCGGAGCGCGCACGTCGCGGACTTGCCATCTATGAAGAAAAGAAGAGAGCCGACGTCTCCCTCTGGCTCTTCGATACCGAGAAGATCCGTCTCGACATCGAGGAGGCGGAGAAAGCCTACCGCCTCGCAAAGCATGAGCTCGAGATCGCGGAGCAGGTCATCTCCGATCTCGAAGCGCAGAACGATATGCTCTACGAAAAGGCACAGGCAAACAAGCTTCTTTCGGAAAAACTGCTCGACGAGATCCATGCGAAGACCGACGAGATACATAAAATCGACAGTGCCCTCGGCGTTGCCGAGAACGAGCTCCTTCACTCGAGCGAGATGATCGGGCAGTGTGAGCTCCGTATCATCGAGATCGAGCGGAATCAGGGAATTCTCAGAAATTCCGAGAAGGATTATCACGATAAGATCGACGCCCTCTGCAAAACGCAAAACGAGTACGCGGACAAACGCCTTGAAAAACTCGCGGAGCAACAGAAGCTCACGGGTGAGATCAACGGCATCCGCCGCGAGCTCGAGGAGGCGCTCGACGAGCTGACGGTAGAGGAAAACGCCGCGACCGATCTGCGTGTCCGCATCGACGTGTTGAAAAATTCGAAGATCTCCGACGGCACGAGAAGTCAGGACATCCTCGCCGAGATCGAAAAATACGAGACGGAAGGCAAAGAGCTGAAAGCCGATGCCGACCGTTGCGAGGAGAACGCCTCGGGCTTCAAGACGCAGATCGCCGAAAAGGAGAGCGTCATCGCCGAAAACGGCGAGAAGGTCGCCTCCCTGACCGAGGAAAAGGAACAGATCCGTGAGACGCTCGGCACCGAGACGCTCGAGAGGGACAGACTGGTTCAGCGCGCCGACGTGTTACAACGCATGAACGATCACTTCGAGGGCTACCTCGAGAGCATCAAATTCGTCATGCGGGAATATAAGGAAGGACGCATTCCGGGCGCAGGAGAGATCTACGGACCTCTTTCCACCCTAATCCGCGTCGATAAGAAATACATCGTCGCCATCGATACCGCACTCGGTACCAGCCTTCAGAATATCGTTGTCGACAACGAAGAGACGGCAAAGGCGGCAATCTACGCCCTGAAACGGGGCAATGCCGGACGCGCCACCTTCTACCCCGCAACGGCGATCAAACCCGCGAGCGAGACTCCCGAGATCCGCGAGGGAGCGAAATTTACGGGCTTTGTCGGTCGCGCGGATACCCTTGTCAATTGCGATTCGAAGTACCGTTCCGTCGTGGAGTGGCTTCTGCTTCGTACATTGGTCTTTGATAACATCGAAAATGCTTCCTTCGCCGCGAAGCGGCTTGCCTACCGTGTGAAGATCGTCACCCTCGACGGTCAGGTCATCAACGCGGGCGGTGCCTTCACGGGAGGAAGCGCAAAGCGGGACAGCGGAATTCTTTCCCGTTCCGCCGACATTGCGGGAATGCGCGCCGAAGCGCAAAAGCTCGATAAGAAGATCAAGGAGGCGGAGGATGCCCTTCGCGAGATCGACGAAGAGCTTCACGCCGCACAGGAGCTTCTCCGCGAGGCGGAACAGCAGAAGGAGCTCCTCCTGACGCTCTCCCGCTCGCAGTTTGCCGCGCTCGATAACGCGAACGCGAAATACGCGGCGAACCGCAACATCATCGAAAAGCTGCGCTTCGACCTCGATAACCTCGAGGGGCAGAAGACACGGGCGGAGGACGAGCTCCGCACGCTCGAGGGCGACTATGCCGCCGCACAGGAGCGCGTGGCGGGACTCAAGGAATTCCGCACGAAGAGGAGCGCCGAGATGGGCGTCCTCGACGAAAAGTGCGACGAGCTCGCAGGAGAGGCGAACGACCTCTTCGTCAAAGAGACCGAAGTCCGCAAGGACGTCGAGAACGCAAGGCAGATGGCGGAAAGCGTCGCCGCGCGTATCGCCGACCTCGAGAACGATAAGGAAAGTCAGAAGGCACGCATCGCCGAGCTTCATGCGAAGCGGGCGGGCATCGATACCACCAAGGCGGAAGGCAAGAGCGCATCCGACGCCCTCGAGAAAATGCTCGAGGAGCTGAATGCGAAGCGCCGCGAGGCGGAAAACGGAAGCGACGAATTCGACCGTGCCCTCGCAGAGATCCGCGTCAAGTTAAAGGAAAAGAACGCGAGCAAGGACGTCTGCTACGAGGCGAGCCTCCGAAGCGAGAACCACCTGAACGCCCTGAAGGAAAAACAGGAAAAGCTCGGCTCTCAGCTCTGGGACGATTACGAGATCACCTATGAGAACGCCGTCGCGCTCGAATATCCTCCCGTCACCGCGGAGAACCGCGATGAGGTCGCCGCCGCGCAGACCTCCCTCCGCAACAAGCTCCGTGCGCTCGGAAACTACAATCCGTCCGCCATCGAGGAATACGCCGAGGTCAAGTCGCAGTACGATGCCCTGAATACACAGTTTACCGACCTGACGAAATCGCATGAGGAGCTTCTCGGCATCATCTCCCGTCTGGAAGACGAGATGCGCGAGAGCTTCAGCACCGCGTTCGCCGCGATCAACAAGAATTTCGGTATCACCTTCCGCGAGCTGTTCGGCGGCGGTAATGCCGAGCTGTCCCTGACCGAGCCCGACGACGTTCTGACTTCGGGCATCGAGATCAAGGCGGCACCTCCCGGAAAGATCATCAAGAGCATGTCTCTTCTGTCGGGCGGTGAGCAGTCCTTCGTCGCGATCGCTCTCCTGTTTGCCATCCTGAAGGTGAACCCCACGCCCTTCTGTATTCTTGATGAGATCGAAGCGGCGCTCGATGAGGTCAACGTCTTCCGCTTCGGCGAATATATCAAAAAGCTCGCGGGAGGTACACAGTTCATCCTGATTACGCACCGCCGCGGTACGATGGAGGTCGGTGACCGCCTGTACGGTGTCACGATGCCGCAGCGAGGAATCTCGCAGGCGATCGAGCTGAACGTCAACGAAATCGAAGGAAAGCAGAAGGAGTTACTCGATGGGGTTCTTTGAGAAACTGAAAAACGGTCTGTTCAAGACCAAAAACGCGATCGTCGGAAAGATCGACAATCTGTTCAAAAGCTTTCGCAAGGTGGATGAGGAGCTGTTTGACGAGCTCGAGGAGCTTCTCATCTCCGCCGACCTCGGCGTCGGCACGACCGAGGAGATCCTCGACGAGCTCCGCGACTATGCGAAGGAAAACAAGATCAAGGATTCCGAAGGCATCCGCGAGCACCTGTATGAAATGCTCCGTTCTCTTCTCGGAGAGCACGAGCCGCTGAATCTGTCGACGAAGCCGTCGGTCATTCTGGTCATCGGCGTCAACGGTGTTGGGAAGACGACCTCCATCGGAAAGATCGCCGCGGAGCTCAAAAGAGAAGGCAAGCGCGTGGTCGTATGCGCCGCCGATACCTTCCGTGCAGCGGCGGCGGAACAGCTTGCCGTATGGTGTGAGCGCGCGGGCGTCGAGCTTGTCAGACAGGGCGCGGGCGCCGATCCCGCCGCCGTCGTGTACGACGCCATCGGCGCGGTGAAGAGCCGTCATGCCGACGTGCTTCTCATCGATACCGCGGGACGTCTTCACAACAAGAAGAACCTCATGGACGAGCTTGCGAAGATCGATCGCGTCATCGGACGCGAGCTTCCCGATGCGGCAAAGGAGACGCTTCTCGTTCTCGATGCCACGACGGGGCAGAACGCCGTGTTGCAGGCAAAGGAATTCAAGGAGACCTCGAAGATCACGGGGCTTGTCCTGACGAAGCTCGACGGCACCGCGAAGGGCGGTATCGTGCTTTCGATCCGCCGCGAGCTCGGCATTCCCGTGAAGTTTATCGGCATCGGTGAGAAGATCGACGATATGAAACCTTTCGACGCCGACGAATTCGCCCGCGCTCTCTTCTCGAACGAAGAATAAAGGAAATACTATTCATGATTACATCAAAACAAAGATCCTACCTCCGTTCTCTCGCACACCCCCTCTCTCCGATTTTTCAGATAGGAAAGGGCGGAGTGACGGAGGAGAGCTGCCGTCAGCTTTCTGCCGCACTTGAGGCGAGAGAGCTGATCAAGGTACGCGTCCTCGAAAACAGCGGCTACCGCCCCGCGGACGCCGCCGAAGAGATCGCGTCGGCGACGGGTGCCGAGACGGTCGGCGTGATCGGCTCGGTGCTGATCTTCTATAAAGAGTCCGAAAAAAAGAAGAGGATCGAGCTCCCATGAAAAAGGAGAGACTCGGTATCTTCGGCGGCACTTTCAATCCGCCGCACATCGGGCATCGCCACGCCGCAGAGGCATTCGTCCGCGAGGCGGCGCTCGACCGCCTCCTCGTGATCCCCGACTATCTTCCCCCGCATAAAGAATACGAAGGGAAGGTAACGGCGGAGGAACGGCTCGAGATGGCGAGGCTCGCCTTCCGCGGCATCCCGCGCACCGAGGTGTCCGATATGGAGCTTTGCCGCGGGGGAAAGAGCTATACCTCCGATACGCTCGCGGCACTCGCGGCGGAGGAGAGGGAACTTCTCTTCCTGACGGGCACCGATATGTTCCTGACGCTTCCCACATGGCATGAGCCGGAGCGGATCTTCGCCCTTGCCGAGATCGCCTGCGTCAGGCGGGAAAACGACGCGCATCTCGAAGAGGAGATCGCGCGGGCGGCAGAGAATTACCGCGACACCTACGGCGCGCGTATTCTGCTTCTCTCCGCTCCCGTCGTCGAGGTGTCCTCGGGCGAGCTTCGTCGGGGTCTCTCCCTGCATGAGCCGACGGCAGAGCGTCTTTTGCCCGACGGGGTGTATTCGTATATCAAAGAGCGGGGGTTATACCGATGATGATTTCCGAAGAAGACCTCTTTGCACTCTCGGAGGAGGTCGCAAAGAGACTCTCCGAAAAGCGGTATCGCCACACGCTCGGCGTCGAGCGGATGGCAGGGACGCTCGGCAACCTCTTCTTTCCCGAGGAGAAAGTACGCGCTCTTCGCGCCGCGGCACTCCTTCACGACATCGCAAAGGAACTGCCCGAGGAAGAACAGCTTGCTCTGATCCGGGATGGGAATTTCGAGGGAACGGAGGAAGATCTTGCCTCTCCGAATCTCTATCACGCCTTTGCCGCACCGACCCTGATCCGACGGGATTTTTCGCGCTTTGCGACGGAGGAGATCCTTCGCGCCGTCTTTTTCCATACCACGGGAGACGCGGGGATGAACACCTTCGAGAAGATCCTCTTTCTCTCGGATTTCATCGAGGAGGGACGAACCTATCCCTCCTGCGTCAGGGTGCGCGAGAGCCTTTTTGCGGCACTGTCGGACGGTACGCCGAAGGAGCGCGCGCTCGACGACGCGGTGCTCTTGACGCTCGACCTGACCGTCATTTCTTTGATCGAGAGGCGGATGAGCATCAACTCCCGCACGGTGAAGGCGCGGAATTCCGTTCTTTCGGAGCTTGCTCAAAAATGAAAAGGTAAGAAGTCCCGCTTCTTCCGATATTTGTGTCAAGTAACCTGTGAAAAATGCGGAAACCTAAGAAAAAAAGAATTTCGAGGGCTTTCGCATGAAGAAACTGCTTGCATTTTTACTCCTGATTTCTTGTTTTTTGCTTCTTTATTCCTGCAAAAAGGAAACCGTACCGACCGAAGGCGGGGCGGCGCGCGGCGGGGTGTACCTCCTCTGCGGCTTTGACGACGCGGCGGAAAATACCGACGTTCTGATCCTCTTCGGGTACGACGCGGCGGAGAACACGACGACCGCGGTGCAGATCCCGAGGGATACCTACTATCGGGCAGGTACCTCGCAGAATAAGATCAACAGCCTGTACGCCTCCTATCGCTCCCGCGGTCACGGGAAGGAGGAGAGCCTTTCTCTTCTCAAAAACGAGCTCGCGACCCTCTTCGATATTCGTATCGACGGCGCGGTGGGGCTCGGTACCTCCGCGTTCCGTAAGTGCGTGGATCTGATCGGCGGCGTGACCGTCCGTGTCCCCGGAGACCTTGTGACCGAGGCGGCGGACGGCACACAGACGGTGCTTCTCCCCGCGGGCGAGCATACGCTCGACGGCGCGGCGGCAGAGACCTTCGTCCGCTATCGCGAGGGCTATGCGCTCGGCGACGTCGGACGCATCGACGCGCAAAAGCTGTTTTTGTCCGCCTTCTTCCGCAAGGCGAGGGAGAGCATCGGCGCGGATACACTGATCGGACTTCTCCGCGTGATGCGCGAGGAGGTCGTGACCGACATCTCTCTCACCGATGCGACGGGGCTTCTGCTTCGCAATTTCTCTAAATTCAAGGACACCGCCATGCGCTACGTCACCCTGCCGGGCCAGTCGGCAAGGGGAGAGAGCGGACTCTGGTACTATGCGGCGAACCTTGCTGGCGTGCGCGAGGTGGCGGTGAACTATCTCTTCTCGGGCGGACATCCCGACAGAGAAGAGAGGCTGACCGACAAAGGGGAACTAGCCATTGACAACGTTTACCGCGACGGAAGACTGTCTTACCGCGTTCTCGGGGAAAAGGAGCTTTCCGATTTGTCCATTGCCAAAAAATGACCTGAAAGGAAACCGATATGAATCCTGTCAAGACCGACGATCTCGGGCACACCGACTCTCTGACGCTCGCCCGTGCCGCCGCACGCCGCCTTCTCGAACGGAAGGCGGGGGCGGTCGCGATGTATCGGGTGAGAGACCTCACCACCGTGACCGATTATTATATCAACGCGACGGGGCGCTCCTCGACGCAGGTCGGCGCCCTCGCCGACGATGTGGCGGAGGCACTCGCCCTGCGGGGCAGAGACGCCCTACGTATGGAGGGGCGCGCGGGCGGCGCGTGGGTTCTTGTCGATTACGGTGACGTAATCGTCAATGTCTTCGACCCTCCGTCCCGTGAGCTTTACCCTCTGGATCGCCTCTTTCCCGCAGAGTGTGCGGTAGACATATCCGACCTCGTAAAAGAGGTCGACGAAACATTCGATATCAATAGGAAGGGTTGAACATATGCAATACGATTATTCGCGCATCGAGAAAAAATGGCAGGCTCGCTGGGAGGAAGCCAAGGCGTTTTCCGCTAAGCAGGATTTTACGCTGCCGAAGTATTACGCGCTCGTCGAATTTCCC
Organism: uncultured Eubacteriales bacterium; assembly: GCA_934373635.1. GTDB lineage: Bacteria > Bacillota > Clostridia > Oscillospirales > CAG-272 > UBA1740. The sequence goes on along the minus strand of CAKROZ010000015.1, from coordinate 2,480 downwards.
TATCCCTCGGGACAGGGGCTTCACGTCGGACATCCGCGTCCGTATACCGCCCTCGACATCGTGTCGAGAAAGCGGAGAATGCAAGGGTATAACGTCCTTTTTCCGATGGGATGGGACGCCTTCGGACTTCCGACCGAGAACTATGCCATTAAGAACAAGATCCATCCGAAGCTCGTCACCGAGCGCAACGTCGCGCATTTTAAGGCACAGCTGAAGCAGCTCGGGCTTTCCTTCGACTGGGATCGCGAGATCAATACCACCGACCCCGAATATTATAAATGGACGCAGTGGATCTTCCTTCAGCTTTTCAAGCACGGGCTCGCCTACAAAAAGGAAATGGCGGTAAACTTTTGCACCTCCTGTAAAGTCGTGTTGGCAAACGAAGAGGTCGTGAACGGCACCTGCGAGCGTTGCCATTCTCCCGTTATCCGCAAGGTGAAGAGCCAGTGGATGCTGAAAATTACCGAGTATGCCGATCGCCTGATCTCCGACCTCGACGGTCTTGACTACATAGACAGAGTCAAGACACAGCAGATCAACTGGATCGGAAAGTCCACGGGTGCGGAGATCAACTTCGAGACCACGGCGGGCGATACCCTGACCGTCTATACGACGCGGTGCGACACGCTCTTCGGCGCGACCTACATGGTCATCGCGCCCGAGCACGCCTACGTCGATAAATGGCGCGACAGGATCGAGAACTTCGACGAGGTGACGGCATACCGCGCCGAGGCGGCGAAGAAATCCGATTTCGAGCGTACCGAGCTTGTAAAGGAAAAGACGGGCGTCGAGCTTCGCGGCGTGCGCGCCATCAACCCCGCGACGGGACGCGAGATTCCGATTTTCATCTCGGACTACGTGCTCGCGGGCTACGGGACGGGCGCCATCATGGCGGTTCCCGCGCATGACGAGCGAGACTGGGAATTTGCGAAGAAATTCGGACTTCCCATCGTAGAGGTCGTCGCGGGCGGAGACGTGCAGAACGCCGCCTTCACCGATGTGGCGAGCGGAAAGATGGTCAACTCGGGCTTCCTCGACGGCATGGAGGTCGCGGATGCCAAGCGCGCGATGATCCGTTTCCTTGAAGAGCGGGGCATCGGAAAAGAAAAGGTCAACTTCAAACTCCGTGACTGGGTTTTCTCCCGTCAGAGATATTGGGGTGAGCCGATCCCGCTCGTCGAGTGCAAGACATGCGGATGGGTTCCCGTTCCCGAGGAGGAGCTTCCTCTCAGACTTCCCGAGGTTGAGTCCTATGAGCCGACCGAGACGGGCGAGTCCCCGCTGTCTCTCATGACCGATTGGGTCAATTGCACCTGCCCCCGTTGCGGCGGACGGGCGCGCCGTGAGACGGATACGATGCCGCAGTGGGCGGGCTCTTCGTGGTACTTCCTCCGCTATTGCGACCCGCACAATGACAAGGAGCTTGCCTCGCGTGAGGCACTCGCCTATTGGATGCCCGTTGATTGGTATAACGGCGGTATGGAGCATACCACCCTGCACCTTCTGTATTCCCGCTTCTGGGCGAAATTCCTTTATGATATCAACATTCTTCCGTACAACGAGCCGTACAAAAAGCGTACCAGCCACGGTATGATCCTCGGCGAGAACGGGGAGAAGATGTCGAAGTCCCGTGGCAACGTCGTCAATCCCGACGACATCGTGCGCGACTACGGCGCCGATACCATGCGCCTTTATGAAATGTTCATCGGCGACTTTGAGCAGGCGGCGCCTTGGAACACCCAGTCCATCAAGGGCTGTAAGCGCTTCCTCGAGCGTTTCTTCAACCTCACCGAGATCGCGTCGGGGCACGGCGTGACCCCTGAGCTTGAGCGTCCCTTCCATAAGACGATCAAAAAGGTCGGCGAGGACATCGAGGCGGTGAAATTCAATACCGCAATCGCCGCGATGATGGCGCTTCTGAACACGATCTCCGAGGTCGGAAAGATCACGAAGGACGAGCTTGTCGCTTTCGCCCGTCTCTTGTCTCCCTTTGCTCCGCACATCGCGGAGGAGGTCAATGAGATGATGGGAAATCACGATCTCGTCTCTCTCGCTCCGTGGCCGACCTACGATGAAGAAAAGACGGTGGACGATACCGTTGTGCTCCCCGTTCAGGTGAACGGAAAGGTGCGCGGCACCGTCACGGTGGCAAAGGATGCGGACAAGGACACGGTTCTTGCCGTCGCCCGCGAGATGCTCGGCGCCGCCCTTGAAGGGAAGACTTTGGTCAAAGAGATTGTCGTTCCCGGAAAGATCGTCAACCTCGTGGTGAAATAAACAAATATAAAACGGTTGCTCTTGTTCTTTTTGCCTTTGATCTTACTTGTGTTCTATCTTGGCATCGCTTTCGTTGTCAACGCCGCGATGTTCAAGCCCTAAGGGGTGTTTGCGGTGCATTTTTTGCGCGTTGGCGCGAAGAGAACGTATGTTTGTTCGGCGTGCGAGAGGGAATGAAGTCGCTTGTCGCCTCTCTCCCGAGC
>CAKROZ010000014.1 GCA_934373635.1 uncultured Eubacteriales bacterium | reverse complement strand
TTTGACCGCCTTCCTTAAATCGGCTTGTCTATTATATCCCTTTTTCCCTCTCTTGTCAAGGGGTTTTCGCAAAAAAATTAAAAAAATTTTTGAAAATATGAAAAAAGCCGTTATAACGGAAAAAGTTCCCGCCAAAATACGGATCCGAACGGCAAAAAAAGCGAAAAAGCGACAGCGGAGCCGTCGGGTAGCAGGAGCGTCGACATACTCACGGTCGACGCCTTCCTTTTGTAGCGGAAAGCTCCCTTCCGTATATAATAAAAGGTAGGAAACAGAGGGAAGCGCACTGCCCCCGCGGTACGGGCGAACATTTCTCCGCAAAGCGCCGAAAAGCTATTGACAAACCGAGAGGCGGTGTGCTATACTCTATTTCGCAAATGAAAATCATGCGCGGGTGCCGCGCGGGAGGCTTTATGACTTTATACGAAGAGCTGTATTTTGAAATCACGGTGAACGGTGCAAAATCTGACCTCAAGAAATTCGTGAAGTACCTGAAATCGGGCGAGCTTGACGACTTTTTCGACGTAAACGACGATTATATTGCCTACGATGACGACTTCGCGTCTGCCGACGACGCGGCGGAAACGGGTTTTACCTTTACCAACGACGACCTCGGTGTCGAGATCGACGAATTCAATCCCGAAGACTTCCTCGACATCTTCTGCAAGGCGGCGAAGAATCTCGATCTCTCGGGCAGGCTCTACGACCTTGACGACGAAGAATACGTCTTCACGAGCGAGCGCGGCTCGACAAGCTATGTCAACAGCAAAAAGATCAAGCACTTCAACGACGAGCTCGACGAAGAGGCGTACGAAGAAGAGCGCGAAGAGGACGAAGAATAAAGTAATCTATGCAGAAAAGATTACAAAATTAAGCTGTCGCATGAATCATTTTTCTGTATTACGCACGGAAAATGACCGAGAAATCAAGGGAATTCTCGGTCATTTTTGCATATTTCTTCAGATTTATGTCTTGTATGCGTTGAATGTGACAGTCCTTGTCTACACTTTCGAAAGTTATGTGATCTTTTTGGCTTTGCGGAGCTTTCGGATGGCGGCGTTTGCGACGTGGGTCAGGGCGGCGAACGCCATGCTCCCGAGTCCGACGGCGACGACCTCACCGGGGATCGGTGCGACGAGCTCAAAGCCGAGCTTCATGAAGGGGGCAAGGATCGTCGCGCAGACAAGAACGGCAAGCGCGAGGAAGACGGTCATGCCGACCGCGACGAAGGCACGCCACTTGGTATAGGGAATACAGAGCATCCAAAGATTCGCAAGTCCGGCGAGCGTGACGGCGATCATGGCAAAGACGTTTCGCTGTTCCGTGCTCTCAAACACGCCGAGGGCGCCGAGCAATACCACGGTAAAGACGGGAACGATCAAGCCGATGGCGTTCGGGATATTGTTCTTCAGAACGGTCTTGATAAACGAGCCTTCGATGCGCTCATTGTTCGGTTCCAGCGCGAGAAGCACCGAGGCGATGCCGATCACGCAAAGCTCGAGGAGCATGAGTCCCTTCGGCTGGAAGGGATAGACAAAGACGGGAACGGAGGTGAAAAGGGAGAGAAGTCCCGTGATGACCGTCACCATCGACAGGGTGATGGTCAGGACCGTTTTCATCAGGAAGAGGGTGGAGGAACGGCGCACATTGTTGATACAGCGGCGTCCCTCTCTTACGACATCGGGCAGGGTGCCGAAGTCGGAATCGAGCAGGACGATCTGTGACACCTTGCGTGCCATTTCGCTTCCGTCCGCCATCGCGATCGCGCAGTTGCTTTCCTTCAGGGCGAGGGTATCGTTCACGCCGTCGCCCGTCATGGCGACGGTATGACCTTCGGCTTTCAGCGTCTTGACGAGAAGCACCTTCTGCTCGGGGGTCACTCTGCCGAAGACGGTATACTCGTTCGCCGCGGCGATAAGCTCTTCATCGCTCATCGTCTCGCAGGAGGCGTACCGATCGGCGTTCTTCACTCCGACGCGGGCGGCAACGGCGGCGACCGTCTCGGCGTGGTCGCCCGAGATGATCTTCACGGTCACGTCCTGCGACTGGAATTTCTCGATGGTCTCCTTCGCGTTCGGACGGATGCGGTCAGAGACGGCAATCAGGGCGACGGGCTCACCCCCTTCGGCGGTCAGGTTTTCGTGCTTTGCAAGAAGAAGAACGCGCTCTCCCCTCTTCGCGTAAGTGCCGATCGTCTCCTCCATCTCATCCGAGATTTCACACTTCACAAAGTGCGGTGCGCCGACGGAATAGGTGCCGATGCCCGAGAAGGAGGCGGCGGAATACTTACGTGCGGAGGAAAAGGGAATCTTATCGAGCAGCGTATCATCGCTCGCGGTACCGAAGCACTCGATCAGGGCACGGGAGGTCGCGTTGATCGACTGCTCCGAGCCCTCGACGAGGGACATGATGCGGGCAATCTCCTCCTCGGTATGCCCGCCGAGCGGAACCACCGCGGACACACACATCGTGCCGTCGGTGATGGTGCCCGTCTTATCGAGGCAGACCACATCGGCGCTCGCCAGCATTTCGATCGAATACATATCCTGCACGAGCGTGCGTTTGGTCGCGAGGGTGATGACGCTCAGCGTCAGGGTGACGGTGACGAGAAGGTACATGCCCGCGGGGATCATGCCGATCACGGCGCCGCAGGTCTGAAGCACCGAGTCGGTCACGCTCCCCGTCGAGATCCTCTGGAAGATGTACATGGCGATCGCGAGGGGCACCATCAGGCAGGCAATGTAGAAGAGCAGTTTGTTCAGATCGCGGAAGAGGTTGGACGCGGGCTTTTTGAAGCCCTTCGCCGCCTTCTCGATCTTATGGATGTAATTCTCCGCCCCGACATGGATCGCGCGGCAGTCGATCTGTCCGCTGACAAGATAGCTGCCCGCGAGAACCTTGTCCCCTTCGCTCTTGCGGATGGCGTTCGATTCTCCCGTCAGCATACTTTCGTTCGCCTCGGCGAGTCCCGAAACCACGATGGCATCCGCCAGAATCTGCTGTCCCATGGAAACGCGCATCACGTCGCCGAGAACAATCTCGTCGGCGACGATCTCCTTCGGCGCTCCGTCACGCAGGACGGTGGCGCGCGGGTCGGTCGTGACCGAGAGCTTCTCGACCGTGTGCTTCGCACGGCACTCCTGAATGATCGCGATCAGGACGTTCGGGATGATGACCGCGAGGAAGGTCAGGTTCGAATAGCTCTGAAAGACAATCATCAGCACCGCGATGAGTGCCCAGATCATATTGAAGAAGGTAAAGAGATTGTCGGTGACGATACGGAAATAGCTCTTTCCGCTCTTCTCCTTCGTTTTATTGACTTCGCCACGCGCGACTCTCTCGGCGACTTCCGTCGAGGTCAGCCCGATGATGGACTGCGTTTCTTTTCCCTGCGTTTCCAATGAGGTGCTCCTTTTATATTGACTATATTGACAAGTTTTGTTGGCTTATTCAAAAAAATAAACGATGTTCTCCGAGCGATGGCGTATCGTCTGTCGCTTCGTTTGCAACACATCGGCACTTTTTGAGTGTTAGTTTTTCTAAATTCTTCTCGTGGCATTTGCTTACATCTGACAATGTACCGCCACCTATTCGAACGTTTTCAGATCAGTCCTCTCCCCCTATGTTAACCGATGACCCCTTCGTGCCGAGTTTATTTATAGTATACCACATCTTTTTCTTTTTTGCAAGGGGGCGCACATAAAAAACCTGCGGGCGCGAATGTAATTACATTCGCGCCCGCAGGTTTTAGTCGTCGAAATCCTGCTTTCTCGTTCGGAAGAGCAGGCGGCGCATCGCCTTTCCGTTCCACGGGATGAGGGGGTAGAGGTAGCTGTGCATATCGCCGACCGTCCGATTGCACGCGGCGAAAACACAGGTCAGAGCGATCCCGAGGGCGAAGCCCCACACGCCGAGGATCGCCGTCAGCGTCAAGATCATCACGCGCATGAATTTGATCGCGTAGCCAAGCTCGTTGTTCTGCTGGGCAAAGTTCGCGATGGCGACAAACGCCATATACAGAATCACGTCCTCCGAGAGCCATCCGACCCCGACGGCAAAATCGCCGAGAATCAGGGCGCCGACGATGGAGAGGGAGTTCGAGAGCATGTCGGGCGTGTTCATCGAGGCGATCTTCAAGCCGTCGATCGCCACCTCGGCAAGGTAGAGCTGAAGCAGGATCGGCAGGGCGCCCGGGTTGTCGGGAATCAGAAAACGAAGTGCCTCGGGCAGCACACTCTGATACTGAAGTGCGAGATACCAGAGCGGAGTCGCCACCAGTGAGAGCAAAAGAATAAAGGTGCGCACAACGCGCAGATAGGTCCCCGTCAGGGGCGGAAAATAGTAATCGTCCGTCTGTTGCAGATAATCGAAGATCGAGGTCGGCAGGATCATCGCCTGCGGGGAGGTATCGCAGAAGATCAGGATGCTCCCCTCGACGACCTGTGCCGCCGCGGTGTCGGGCCGCTCGGTCGTCCGGATCTTCGGAAAGGGGTTATACCAACGACTGCGGATCAGGCTCTCCGCGAGGCTCTGCGTCCCGAGGGTCAGGGACTTCGGGCGGATGGAACGGATCTTCCCTTCGATCGCCATGACCTTCTTTTCGTCCGCGACTCCCGCAAGATAGCAGACAACGATGTCGGTCTTCGAGGAGCCGCCGAGATTGAAATGCGCCATGGTGAGACGCGGGTCACGAATCCTCCGTCTGAGCAGAGCGGTATTCACGATCAGGGTCTCGACAAAGCCGTCGCGTGCCCCCTGCATGACCTTGTCCCCCTCCGGCTCGCTCACGCCGCGGGAAGGGTAAGTACGCAGATCGATGAGCAGCCCCTCCCCGACGAAGGTCGAGGCAAGGAGGAGCGTCTGCCCCGAGAGGATCGCGGAGAGCGCGGTATCCGCATTCTCTACCCGCTCCGCCTCCACGTGCGGAAGACGAGCGAGGAGCTCCGTCGCCGTGCCGATGCTCTTTTGCGAGAGAAAATATTGCATGAGACGCTGTGTCTCGGAATCCTTGGTGAAGCCGTCGATATAGAAAAACGTCAGCGTCACATCTCCGACGCGGAGGTCACGACGAATGACATCGAAGTTTTCCGACACGCGAAGTCTTGCCGTCATTTCTTCCACATTCACCGAGTATGACTCTGTCAGCTCTTTCAAAGGCAGATCTCCCTTCTTTCCTTATTGTTTTGAAAAGAATAGTTTACATTGCGCTTGCCTTTTTGCGCGGAGTCCGTTGTTTTCCCGGGGCGACGTATGTGCGGCACGCAAGCTCCGCGGCGCGTCTTCCGAGATGCAGAGCCGTCGGAAGTCCGCCGGGAGGCGACTGCCACTGCGTGGCGAGATAGAGATTTCGGAACCCCGGAACGCGGGCGGGGACGCGCGGCAGGCGCGCGGGCGGGAGCACAAAGCTCATATACGTGCCGAGAGGTGCACCCGTGAAGCGTCGGTAGGTCGCGGGCGTCCAGATATCGAGAGGGCGCAGCTTCCCCGAAAGGGTGGGAAAGCGATCTACGATGTCCCCCTCGGTCTCGGCAAGCAGACGCTCCTTTTCCTTGCGGTAGGCATCCGTGTTTTTCGACAGCTCGAGGAAATGGCGGCATCCGTCCTCGTAGCAAAAGCGCATGGTGGTGATCACCGTCCCCCCCTCGGGAGCGAAGGAGGGCTCGTGCGAGAATTCGCGGAGGACGAGGCGTCCGTCCCCGACCTCATAGCTTTCGCCGCGGCGCCCGATCTGCAACACGAGATCGCCCGAAAAGGGCAGAGCGGCGCGCGGTACGGCGAAGGCACACCCCACGCTCGAAAACCGATGCATGGCGGGATTCTTATAGAGGGACAGAAGGGCGGGCGGGAGCGGCGCGTCGAGCACCTTCCCGAACAGGGCGGCGGGATCGGCGGCGAGGATCACCGCGTCGGCGGGGATCTCCTCCCCGTCCGCAAGGCGGACGCCGAACGCCTCCCTGTCCGAGGTCAGGATCTTTGCGACCTCGCTCTTTGTGCGGAGCTCACCCCCGAGCGAAACGAAACGCTCCGCCATCCGCTCCGCCGCGGCGAGCGAGCCGCCCGCGGGAAGGTCGGCGTTGCCCGACGAGAAGTTCGCCGCCGTATAAAGCAGAGCGAGAGAGGTGAAATCCCGCCCGACGAGTCCCGTCATAAAGCGGCGAAGCAGAGGATGCGAAAATCTGTCCGCGAGCGCGCCCGCCGACAAAAACGCGTATCGGGCGAGCGAGGGCACCGCGCGCACCGCGGCGGCAAGGCTCGTATCGCGGGACAAGCCCGAAAAGCGCATCAGCGCACGCACCGCGCGGCAAAAGCGAAGCGTCTCTTCCCTGTCCTCGGGCGACAGGGCGAGCATCGCGCGCTCGGTCTTCCCGAAATCGCGGAAGAGCGAAAGACTCTCCCCTCCCCCCTCGACGGTATAGAGAAGAGGAAGGCTCCGCACGCCCTCCCCGTCGAGAATGCCGACGTCCTCCCAAAGGCGGCGGTCGGCGCTCCCCTCCCTCGTTCCGATGAGCCAGTGCACGCAGTTATCGACGGTATACGCGCCCCGACGCCAGCCCGTCAGGTTCCCGCCCGCGCTCGCGCATCTTTCCATAACGATGGCGTGATGCCCCGCCTGCTCGGCAAAAATTCCCGCGGACAGTCCCGCGACGCCTCCTCCGACGATCAAAAAAACAGCCATACATCCTCCCGAAAAAATACTCGGGATTAGTATGGCTGTTTTTACGGAAATCATACAACGAACAAAGGGTTTCCTTTTATTCTTCGGTCTTCCGATACATGTCGTCGGGATGCAGCTTTCGCGGGGTGTCGACGAGCCCGCAGAGATAGTCGACGGAAATATTGTAGTATTCCGCAAGAATGACATATTTGTCGATGCCCATGAGCTGCTCGCCCGTCTCCCACTTGCTCACCTGCTGCTGCGTCGTTTTCAGAAGTGCCGCGATCTGTGCCTGCGTTTTGTCCCTGTCTTCTCTGACATCGCGAAGTCTCTGATAGGTGGTCATGCGCGCCCCTCCTTTGTTTCCGTCGGTCGTTTTTTCACCCGCGGGTGCCGAAATTCCCTTTTTCGGTTATTTTACCACAGGTTGAATTTTCTCACTTGACATTACGCCTTTTAAGGTGTATAATATAGAAAATGAGAATTTTTTCTACCGTCCGTCGATTTTTTCGTTCGCGCATTACGAAAAAAAACGAGAAATAAGGGCGTTTTTTCGCCGATTCAACCGAAAGTAGAAAATATTCAACGAACGGAAGAGCGATTTTTCTTGACTTTTCCGCCTCTCGGTTGTATCATGAAATCACGACCGAATTCGGCGAAAACATCTTGAAAGGAACGCATTTTTATGACCTACGGAGAAAAGATCACAAAGCTGAGAAAAGAAAAAGGACTGACACAGGCGGAGCTCGGCGAGAAGCTGCACGTCACGTTTCAGGCGGTGTCCAAGTGGGAGCGCGGAAGCTCCACGCCCGATTTTGAGACGGTGTGCCTGCTCGCAAAATTCTTTGACGTCCCTCTCTCCTATTTTGACTCTTCCGCGGACGAGTCGGAGAGCACCGCGAGCGAGCGCGTGACGGGCGAGAGCGCGGACGCCGCTAAAAATCAAGAGGAAGCAAAGCCGGAGATCATCGGCATGTGCACAAAGTGCGGCGCCGTCATCCGAGAGGGTGAGGCGGATGGCGGGCCCCCGCTCGTGTGCCGCGCCTGCCGCAAAAAAGAAGCCGAGCAGAAACGCCGCGCGGCGGAAATCGCACGCCATAAAGAGGAAGAGCGCGTGACGGGTCTCAAAAAGACACGCAACCGCGGCTTGATTCTCGGCGGCATCATCACCGCCTTGATATTGATCGTCGGAATCGTCGGCATGATCGGAAACGGGACCTCTGCGGGCGAGATCATCCCCTCCGTCCTTGTGTCCGGCATCTTCCTTTACGCCTTCTTCTCCCAGATCTTCTGGGGCGGCAAGGTGACCGACGTCGCGTTCGCCGGCGGACGGCTCGTCGGCTCGCCCGGGGTCATTTTCGAATTTGACCTCGACGGCTTTATCTTCCTGATCGCGATGAAGATCCTTTTCGCGATCATCCGTCTCCTGATCTATCTTATCACGCTGGTCGCGACCGTGATCGCCGCCGTAATCATCAGCCCCTTCACCTTCCTTCCCCAACTTCTGAAGCTGAACCGCGGCGAAGACCTTGACGATTAAAATTTTTATTTTCGGAGGTATCTCATGAAACACCGCATCCGTTTTCTGCTCCCCCTGCTTCTCCTGATCCTTCTCTTCGCGCTTGTTGCCTGCGGAGAGACCCCCACGCCCGAGCCGCCGAACGACGACCCGATCGAAAACCCGAGCGACGATTCCGGCGACAACACACCGAGCGACGACAAAGCCCCCGTGTCGAAGGTCTTCGAGGGCATCACCTTCCCCGATAAGACCGTGACCTATGACGGCACAGAGCACACGCTCGCCGTGACGGGCGCTCTTCCCTCGGGAACGACGGTGGTCTACGAGAACGAAAAAGGCACGAACGCGGGCACCTATTCGGCAAAGGTGACCCTTTCCAAGGAAGGGTACGCCACACTGTCGCTGACAGCTACCCTGACCGTCAACAAGGCGGACTTTACGGGCATCACCTTCCCCGATAAGACCGTGACCTATGACGGCACCGAGCATGTGCTCGCAATCGCGGGAACCCTCCCGGCGGGCGCATCCGCGGCCTACGAGAACGAAAAGGGTACGAACGCGGGGACGTACAATGCAAGCGTGACGATTACGAAGGAAAACTACAATCCCTTGACGCTGACGGCAGCACTGGTCATTGAAAAGGCAACCTTCGCCGAAGAAATCATTACCTTTACCGACAATACGGTGGAGTACGACGGTCTCGCTCATTCTCTCATCATCGTCGGCGACGTGCCGAGCGGATGCACCGTTGTCTATACATACAACGGAGAAGTGCGCGATTCCGTAACGGATGGAGGAGAGTACGCGGTCGTTGCCACGGTGTCCGGGCAAAACTATCATGCGCGCCGCTACGCCGCAACGCTTACAATCAAAACGACCGAAAAGCAGCTCTGGAGCACGATTGTCGGGAATGCCGTATACTTCCAGAATCCGCTCGATAACGACACCCTCTATAAATACGAGGCAGGCACGATTTCAAAGGTCAGCAACGACGAGGCGAACTATCTGACGGCTTACGAAAACGACCTGTATTTCACGAGCAAGGGTCTGTTGGGCTCCAATATCAAGAAGCTCGACACCGCGTCGGCAATCTCGAGCTCGAATCCGTCCGCCGTATATTCGGCAAACGCACAATATCTCACAATCTCGAACGGATGGGTATATTTTGCAATCAACAGCCTGTTCGGCGGAGAAAAGAACGGAATCTATCGCTATTCCCTGTCCGCCGCGGAAGATACCCTTGCAACACAAATATACCAAGGCAATGCAAGCTGGCTCTGTGTCAACGGAAACACGCTGTATTTTGCGGACGGCTCCTCAAAGGGGAAGCTATACAGCATTCCCGTATCCGGCGGCAGTGCAACCGAATACAAGGGCGATCTGCTGAACGGGAAGACCGTCACCGAAATGATGATAAATAACAATACCCTTTACCTGAATATCGGCTCTCTCACATCGGGCTATGCCCTTCATCGGATCGATCTGTCTTCCGATACCATCACGAAGCTCACCTGCGACGCGGGAAAGAATCTGACGGTCGTCGGCAATACGCTTTATTATATCAATTCCGATCTGTTGACCTCCTCCGTGCTCGGAAAGGGTGTTTACAAGGTTCTGACAAGTGCCTCGGGAAGTGTGCCCGGCACAAAGCTTGTCGACGAACAGGTCTACGCTCTCACGGGTGACGGCACGAACCTGTACTATTACCGCAACGCAAACAAGCATCTGATGTGCTACCGCATCGCAAGCGGCACCGCCACCGATGTGATGGAGGGATTTGTTCCGATTGACAATACCTATGTGATGGGATATGCAGAAACAAAGGAATGGAACGGCGAGATCTATTACATCAACAACCGTGACGGCGGTGCCATCTACAAGTACAATCCGATCACCAAAGGAAATTTCAAGGTGATTTCGGACGCATGTGCCGATTTTTGGTTCCACGACGGATATATCTTCTACAGCAAGTATTCTCTGACAAACTACGACCTATACAAGCTCGAGTTAAAGAGCGGCTCCGAGCCCGTCCGTGTGTCGAAGAATCGCATCGATGCTCTCTTCTTTGACGGCGACTATCTCTATTTTGTCGACAACGGGGCGACGGCAAACCGCCTCAAGCGCGTTTCGAACACCTCAATTGACTTCGACACCGACGCCGTGCAGATCGGAAAGGACAATGTCAACTATCGGACGATTCTTGTATTAAACGATAAGGTGTACTATTGCACGAACCCGAACAATCCCCTCGCACAGAAAAAATTCTGCTATATTGCCGTAGACGCTACGGAAAAGACGGCAGGCACGGAGATCGGTTTGGGAGCGATGTTTACCTATGTCGGCGGCACCTTCTATGTCTTCAATCAGAAGGACAAAACCCTGTATTCCTACGACCCGACGACCGAAGCAAAATCCGGCGCCTTGGCGAAAAAGGTCGAAATCGTCGATATGGCAAATGACGGTACGGACGTCTACTATGCAAGCATCACGAGCGGCAGCGAAGGTCTCTTCAAATTCGACGTTTCGTCGGGCAAGTCCCAAACGGTCTACTCCGGCGCGGTCGACGGTCTCGGCTCGACGAGCCGTGGCATCACCTTCGTCGATGTCAAGATTACCTATGTGTCCGAAATGCCGCTCGCGGGCGGCGTCACCGGCGAGGGGTATCTCTACCTTTACGACGGAACGACGACGAAATCGCTGAACAAGGCAAAGTAAGCTCCGAAAAACAACCCGTCGAAAGGGCTGTCTCATTCGCAAAAAACCGGGGGTTCCGCAAGCGGAATCCCCGGTTTTTGTTATGTTTTGTTTGCTTTATGAGTCCAAAAGCGAGTCAAGCTCCTCGACACTCTCTTCTTCTTTGACGAGCTGATTTGCCCATGTCCCGCGACGAAGGAGAAAAATTCCCGGAAGGAATTTAATGCTTTCGACGCCTTGGCAGGCGAGGAAGAGCCAGCGGATGTCCATCCCCGTGAGGTGAGTCAGAAGGAGGGAGGTCGGCAGGACGACGCCCCACATGTACACGCTGTCGAAGAGGACGGTAATCATCACCTGTCCACCCGAGCGAAGGGTGAAGTACGCGGCGTTCGAGAAGGCGTTGAAGGGCATCAGAAGCCCCGAAATTAGGATCATGTAGGTCGAGATCTCCCGCGCCGTCGCCGTGGTGTTATAGAGCATCGGGAACAGGAAGGCTACGCCGACGAGCAGTATCGCCATGCCGAGCGCGCAAAGAACGGAGAACGCGATCATCTTTCGGTCGGTGTCCTTTGCCTCCTCAATCTTGCCCGCGCCGAGCTTGTTGCCGACGATGATGGCAATGGCGGTACCGAGGGACATATAAACGACCGAGAAAAGGTTGATCAGGGTGGCGTCGATGTTCTGCGCGGCGACGGCATCCAGTCCGCGGGTGGAATAGCACTGATTGCGGAGGGTCACGGCAAGCGCCCAGAAAAACTCGTTGAGCATCAGGGGAAGCCCTTTCAGGGCGATCTGTCCCGCGAGGCGGGAGGGGATCTTCAACGTGCGGAACGCTCCGTCGGCAAACGCGCATTTTTCCTTGTGCGTGTGCGCGTAGATCACCAGAACGGCAAGCTCGACAAAACGGGAGATCACCGTGGCGATTGCCGCGCCCTTCACGCCGAGGGCGGGCGCGCCGAAGGTACCGAAGATCAGGATCGTATTGAAGACGAAATTGACGACCACGGCGACGATGCTCGCGATCATGGGCATCATATTCTCTCCCGTCTCGCGCATGGTGGACGCGTAGACCTGCGTCATGGCGAAAGGAATCAGCCCGATGAGCATGACAAGGAGATACTCTTTTCCGTAGGCGAGCGTCAGGGCGAGATCCCCCTCCGCACTTCCCTCGTGGAGGAAGATCCCGATCAGGGCATCGCCGAACAGCCAAAGCGTGCCGATGCCGAGGACGCCGATGAACAGGTTGATCAAGAATTTGAAGCGGAAGGTGTCGCGCACGCCCTCCTTGTTCCCGACACCGAAATACTGCGCCGTGAAGATGCCCGCGGCGCTCACCGCCCCGAAGACCAGAAGATTGAAAATAAAGGTAAACTGGTTGACGATGGAAACGCCCGACATCTGCTCGGTCCCGAGAGAGCCGACCATGATGTTGTCAAGCATGTTGACAAGGTTCGTCACGCCGTTTTGCACCATAATGGGCACGGCGACGGTCAGCACCGTGCGGTAAAAAGCGCGATCGCCGAAATATTGTTTGAGTTTCATGTTTTTCTCCGTTCTGCCGCCCGCGGACACCCCGCGCGCGGACAAATCTTCGCTTCCGAACGCGACAGACCCGAAAACCGACCGCCGCAAAAAGGCAAGCGTATGTATTCTAACACAAAGCGACACTTTTTGCAAGAGGAAAAACAATTTCCATGCTCCGCCGACGAATTTTTAGGTTCGCCGATCATTAACATCGTAAAAAATACGTATTCTGTCGACTGACATTTTCACTCTGTCGGCCATTTACAGGAGCTCATCGCGGCGAAAATTTTATTTCTAAGCCCGTTTTTCACTGTAAAATTCCCGAAGTGCGAAAAATTCCTTGCATCCTCGGGCAAACTATGCTACAATAGCCTTATTACGAAAAGGAACCACGCACAGACATGAAGCTTTTTACCAAGGATCGCAATTTTTACAGATCTCTGCTTACGCTCTCGATCCCCATCGCATTGCAAAATCTCGTAACCTTTGCCGTCGGTCTGCTCGACAATGTGATGATCGGTGCGCTCGGCGACGCGGCGGTCTCGGGCGTTTACATGGGAACGCAGATTCAGACCCTGCTCCAGGTGTTCAGCGGAGGAATTGAGGGCGCTATCCTCATTCTGGCGGCGCAATATTGGGGCAAGCGGGACACCGAGACGATACGGAAGATCGTCGCGGTCGGCATGAAATTTTCCCTCGGCTTCGGGCTGGTTCTCTCCGTCGTCTGTGCGCTCTTCCCCTCCTTTGTGATCTCCCTGTTTACCGGGGAGGAGAGCGTGATCGCGAGCGGAGCGGAATACCTCGGCATCGTCTGCTTCTCCTACCTTTTCTTCTGCCTGACACAGGCTCTCATCGCCGCGATGCGAAGCGTGGAGACCGCGCGCATCGGACTGTATGTTTCCCTCGTCTCCCTTGTCGTGAACGGCGTGCTCAATTATATCCTCATCTTCGGAAAGCTCGGCGCACCCGCGCTCGGAATCCGCGGTGCCGCCGTCGCGACGCTCGTCGCTCGAATCGCGGAAAGCGTCATCATCCTCCTCTTTGTCCTCTTCTTTGACAAAAAGCTCCGCTTCCGTATCACCGACCTCTTTCACCGCGACGGTGCCATCCTCCGCGATTTCGTCAGGTACGGCACACCGATTGTCGCGGGGCAGCTCGTCTGGGCGTCGAACATGCTCGCGAGTGCCGTGATCATGGGACGCTTCTCCAAGGCGATAGTGACGGGGGTCAGCATCACGGGCACGCTGAACAACCTTGCCTACGTCGTGATGAACGGCATGGCGGGTGCGGTCGGTATCATCACGGGCAAGACCATCGGCGAGGGCAAGGAAGAAAAGATGAAGGAATACGCCGTCACGGTGCAATTCATCTTTCTTGCACTCGGCGTACTGACGGGCGGCGCGCTCTTCCTTCTCCGCGATCCCTTCATTTCCCTTTACAATGTCACGCCCGAGGCGACGGCATACGCGGCGCAGTTCGTCAATGTGCTCTCGGTGACCGTGATCGGCACCTGCTACCAATGCGCCTGCCTGTTCGGACTCGTCAAAAGCGGCGGGGATGTTGCCTTCGTTTTCAAAAACGACGCAATTTTCGTCTTTCTCGTCGTTCTGCCCGCCGCAATCCTCGCGCTCTCCCTCGGCGCACCGCCGTGGGTCGTCTTTGCCTGTCTCAAATGCGATCAGATTCTCAAATGCTTCGTTGCCGTCGTCAAAATCAACCGCTACGACTGGATGAAAAATCTGACCGTCAAGCAAGCATAAAGCCGTCTTTTATAAATTCTCGTTGCCCTTAACCGATGCGAGATGGTAACTGTTTTTTGAAAAACGCGAAATATCCCTTGACAAGAGAAAAAGAGTGTGCTATACTTTTCCTGTCAAATCAAGAAAGGAGGATACGAATATGAAACTCAGACCGAAAAGACTGCTCCCCGCTTTTGCGTATGCCTCCTGTCTCGCGCGACGCGCATAGTCCGTAACGAGATTTCGGCATAGGCGAACGCCTGTGCCTTTTTTCTTTCGTTTTCGCCCTTGATATGAAAACTATTCTTTACAAATTCTATGAAAACTGTTATATCTTATCTTCGTCCCTACAAAAAACAACTGATCTTTATGTTCATGATTCACGCGCTGTCGACCTTTCTTTCCCTGCTCATGCCCTATCTTATGAGCGCGGTCGTCTCGGACGGTATCGCGAAGCAGGACGGCGCCATGATCCTGCGCCTCTGTCTTCTGATGGTGGGGGTTGGCGTTGTCTCCTTCCTTTTCAGTCTTCTCACCGTGCGCATGAACGCGAAGGTGTCCTCCGCCTTCGGACGGTCCCTCTCCCGCGCGGTGTTCGGAAAGATCAATTCCCTCTCCTTTGAAGAATATTCCAAGGTGGGCACCTCGGGGCTTCTGACCCGCTCCACCGACGACATCTTCTCGGTCGAGGATGCCGCGGGCGGACTCGTCGCCACGGTGGCGACGGTGCCCGTGCTTCTTGTCGGCGGGGTGATCCTCTCCTTTTCGGCGGATGCCGTGCTCGCCCTGATCTTCCTCGCGGCGATCCCCATCGTCCTCCTGCTCGCGCGGTTCGTGACGCGTCCGCTCGGCGACATGTGGGACAAGAGCGACCGCTATATCGACGTGCAGAACCGCATCGTGCGCGAGCGACTCTCGGGGCTCCGCGTGATCCGCGCCTTCGGAAAAGAGCAGGCGGAGCACGCGCGGGCAAAGGACGCGACCGAAAACATGACGAAATACATCATCCGCGCCAATGTGCGAAGCGGTTATCTCGACGACGCGGTGACTCTGATCTTAAACCTCGCGACAGTGCTCCTTCTCCTTGTCGGCTCGGTGAGAATGACGACCTCGGCTGTGTTGAAGGCGGGCGACGTGATCGCCGTCATTCAGTATGTCGCACTGATTATGAACGCGGTGCTGATGCTCTCGTGGACGATTGCGTGGCTCCCCCACCTGCGGGTGAGCGTGCGCAGGATCGGAGAGGTGCTCGAGCTGCCGAGCGAGGAAAGCTCCGACGCCCGCGGCGTGACACTCTCGGGCGATCTCACACTCCGCGACGTGACCTTTGCCTACCCGGACGCCGAGGCACCCGTGCTCTCGGGCATCTCTCTGACCGTTCCGGAGGGGGAGGTCGTCGCCTTCATCGGCGGCACGGGAAGCGGCAAAAGCACGCTCGTCAAGCTACTTCTCGACTTCTACACCCCGCAGAGCGGGAGCATCCGCTTCGGCGATACCGACTATGCCTCCCTTCCGCGGGCGGCGGTGCGGGACAACTTCTCGGTCGCGCTCCAAAAGAGCATGATCTTCGAGGGAAGCGTGCGGGACAACGTCCGCATGGGGAACCATGACGCCGACGACGCGGCGCTCCTCTCGGCACTCGACATTGCGGAGATGTCCCCCTTTCTCGCCATGCACGAAGAGGGGCTCGACTACCGCCTCGCGGGGTCGGGCACCAACATCAGCGGCGGTCAGAAACAACGGATCAACATCGCCCGCGCGCTGACGAAGCCGGCGTCGGTCTACATTTTCGACGACAGCTTCTCGGCGCTTGACTATCTGACCGAGAGCCGCCTGCGTCAAAAGCTCAATCGCCGTCTCGAAGGAAAGACGCAGATCGTCGTCACCCAGCGCGCGGCGACCGCCATGCGGTGCGACCGCATCTTCGTCCTCGACGGCGGTCGGCTCGTCGGCGCGGGACGGCACGAAGAGCTTCTTTCGACCTGCTCTGTCTATCGGGAGATCTACGACTCCCAGCTCGGCTCGCGCGAAGCCGTCGAAGGGAGGAATGCGTGATGAAAAAAGAAAAAGAACAGAAGCTCGGCTTCTCTACCTCCTTCTCGGTCATACGGCGGATCCTGCGGGATGCAAAGCCGATCCTGCCGTGGCTCGGGCTCGCGGTGCTGATCGACCTTGCCGCCGTGACGCTGACGATGCTCGGTCCCGACCTGCTCGGGCGGCTGACCGACATGCTCTATGGGTACGAGACCGACGGCGTGGCGATCGACCGCGCGCTCTTCCTCTCCGAGGCGGGGCGGCTCGCACTCTATTACGTCTTGGCGGCGGCGCTCAGCGTCGTGATGATGGTGCTCATGAACAACGTCGTCTCCCGCCATTACACCTGTCGCATCCGCACCGACATGAGCGAAAAGATCGCGCGCATTCCC
Source organism: uncultured Eubacteriales bacterium (assembly GCA_934373635.1). Lineage (GTDB taxonomy): Bacteria > Bacillota > Clostridia > Oscillospirales > CAG-272 > UBA1740. The sequence continues at coordinate 16,260 of CAKROZ010000014.1, read as the reverse complement.
TGCTCCTATTTCGACAGGACACCGAGCGGCGATGTTATCGCCCGCATGACGAACGACGTGTCCGTTATGGGCAGCTCCATCCATAACATTCTCGACATTCTGATCAACGGCATCCTCAAGCTCGTCATGGTCACCGTGATCATCCTGCTGATGAACCCGTTGATGGCGGCGATCATTCTCGTCTTTGTTCCCCTCTCCCTGATCCTCTCCTCCCTGCTCGCCGCGAAGAGCGAAAAGCACTTCAACGACTACCGCGGCACGCTCGGCAAGATCTACGCCCTCACCGAGGAGGATTTCACGGGCTTTGACACCGTGAAGGCATACAATCTCGAGTCTCTGCAACAGAAAAAATACGACGCGCTGACCGAGGGCGCCGAGCGGCAGTACGCCGACGGGATGCGCCTCTCGGGTAAGGTACAGCCGACCGTCGCCTTCATCAACGGCATCACGTACGTCGCCATCTGTCTTGCCGGCGGACTGCTCGCCGTGCGCGGGACGGTGGGCGTCGGCGAGCTCGTCGCCTTCGTCCTGTATGCGAAGCTCTTCGCGGGGCCGCTCGAGAGCATCTCGAACGGGCTTTCGATGATGCAATCGACGGTAGCGGCGGCACGGCGGGTCTATGAATTCCTCGACGAAGGCGAGATGGAGGAGCTTCCGCCCGCTCCTCTTCCCGACGGAAAGGGTGCCGTCACCTTTGAAGACGTTTCCTTCTCCTATACCGAAAAGCAACCCCTGATCGAGGATCTGTCCATCGCCGTGACCCCGGGGCAGAAGGTCGCGATCGTCGGGCCGACGGGCGGCGGCAAGACCACGATCGTCAACCTCTTAATGCGCTTTTACGACCCACAGAGCGGACGCATCCTCGTCGACGGCAAGGACACGAAGGAAATGAACCGCTCCGACGTGCGCTCGGAATTCGCCATGGTCTTACAGGACACGTGGCTCTTCTCGGGCACGGTATACGAAAATATCGCCTACGGCAAGGAGGGCGCCACCCGCGAAGAGGTCATGGAAGCGGCGCGGCGCGCGCATGTCGACGGCTTCGTCAGAACGCTCCCGAACGGGTACGACACGCGCATCAACGAGGAAACGAACAACATCTCCGCCGGGCAAAAACAGCTTCTCACCATTGCCCGCGCCTACCTCTCGGGCAGAAAGATCCTGATTCTCGACGAGGCGACGAGCAACGTTGACACCCGCACCGAGATCCTTATCCAGAATACCATGGACGACCTCATGCGCGGCAAGACCAGCTTTGTTATTGCGCACAGATTGTCAACCATTGTTGACGCAGACCTCATTCTCGTGATCGACAACGGGCATATCGTCGAGTCGGGAACGCACAAAGTACTCCTCGAAAAAGGCGGACTGTATTCCGAAATTTACAACAGCCAGTATGCACTTTTGAAATGATTTTGGCATCAAAAAACCGAAGCAAACATATTGTTCGCTTCGGTTTTTGTTGTTTCAGTTATTCGATATTTCTATTGCAGTCTTGTCTGCTATCCCGTTCTTTGGCAAAAGTGCCGTTTCCTCTTCCCCCCGCTTGCGGCGGATGCCGCATGCGGGGGATTTTCTCTCAAAATTCTCGGAGGAGCCGAGAATTTTGAGAATGCTTTTGCCTCGTGGCAGGAGGGAAATCCGAATTACTCGAAGGTGATCGCGCACTCGAGTTCTTCCATGCCGCCTATCGGAACGATATTCAGACGGCAGGAAATCCGCGTGCTGTCCGAAGCGAGCACTTTCTTCAGTTCATCGCCCGCGTGAGCCGCAATGAATTCCCGGACGCCCGCCCAGTTGATAACGATGAGCGACTTGTCAGAGTTGACGGTGACATATGCACTGTCGTCAAACTCGGCGGTAAACAGTTTATCCTCATAGAAAGTACCGCCGATCTCATAGCCGCCGCCGAAATAGATCACCATCGTCTGCGCGTTCCCTTCTCCGTCGGTAGCGGTCAGAACGAAAGAGAGCTTCGGCATCAGTCCGTAGTTCGTCAGGGCGATGTATCTCGCGGCGAGGAATCCTTCTTCCTGACTGTTACTGCAATCCTCGAGGATGCATACATCGTCATGTCCCGTGTAGTTCTTCAATCTGCAGGTCTTGCAGACGTACGAACCGTCCGAAGTCTTCTCGTAGCTATGTCCGCTGCACATCAGGAAGGTTCCCTTTTTCTCATTGAAGGAGGTCGCGCTGACATACAGGGTGTACCGATTGTTATACGGCAGGACGCTGTTTTCATCCGCCACCCCTGCAAATGTTGCCTCGTAATAGAAGTCCGAAGTCATGCCGGTCGTCGCGTTGAACACATCGCGACGGGCAAAGGGGTTGATGCGGGTATGGCAGAAGCGGCACTCCAGAGCGTACTCGCCGGGCTGCGTGCAGGAGGCAGGATGAGCCACTTCTACGATACTGAAGAGCTGAGACAGATACATCCAATCGGAATCGTGGAAGGACTCCCACCCCTTCTCGATACGGTTGCCGTTATCGTTCTCATAGACGCGATAGATGCAGAGATCATCCTCCGAGAGCTCGACTCCGCGCTCTTGGTAGTATCTTTCACCGTCGCGATACAGGGTCTCATTTCTGTAGTAGTAGTCGTAGGTAAAACTGTTCAGAATCTGATACCGCGGATCGTTTTCATCAAACGGGATCCGTCTGCTGGTAACGGTGCACACCGCCTCCTTTGTATTGTCTCTCTCGCTATAATAGGTGGTTTCTGTGCGCTCATACCGGTTGTCGTTTTTGTTGTCCTCGGCGTTCTTGTAATCCTCGTCGGTCTCGTAACGGTCTACGATGACCCTCCTATGATCGCAGTACTTGCACGCGTCGGTAACCGTGTGCGTTCTCTCTACGGGGTCCCATACCTCATTTTCAACGGTATCATGCTCGGTGTAGATATTGCAGGAAAGGTAGACCTCATTCTCATATTTCCCGGTGCTCTTATCACGCTCAAGGTACGCATACGTCTTATCAGTTGCCGTGCAGGTCGCCGCATCGTAGGAGCGGATGGTCTTAAAGAGGATCGCATAGGCACAGTCAGTCACGGAGCAGTGAAGGCTGTATGCCTTGGTGCAATCTCCGGTCTCAAGCTCCGATTCCCTCTCTTCGTGCATCTTGCACCGAATGTCATTGTGCCATTCTCTTTCTTCGCCGCAGGCGCAGATCCACACCTCAATGGTGCCGCCGCACTTCGAGCCGTATTTTGCCAGGTCATAGCTCTCGAGCAGATAAGTCGCGTGCCAGTTGATGTTGTGCTCTTCCTTAAAGCCGCAGGCATCACACCAATGGTTGACGACAACGCCGTCCTCGCAGGAGGTCGCACCGTCGACAAGCGTGTAGGTCGTATGCTCATCCGTGTGATTGAGCCTGACCATCGTGTATTTGATTTCCTTGATCGTCTCGGTATTCGACATGACGGTGTAGGTGTACCGTTCCGTCCGTACACAACCGGTTTGCTCCCAAACCACATGCTCTTCGACTACGAAGGTGCAATTTTCATTGTAGCAACGGTAGAGCGTCGTCTCGGCATTGACAGCGTCGTCGGTCGTTGCGGTCGTATAGGCGTTGTTGATCTCCACTCCACTGTCTTTACCGCAGACGCTACAGTGTTTGTATGTGATATACATCGGGCAATCTTTATGACCAAGCTCCGAAGCGTTAATAAATTTGGTCGTGGTATCATGCCCCGTTCTCTTATACTGACTCGTCACAGCATTGCAGTTCTTGCAGGTGTACGTGTAGGTGACGCCGTCCTCGCAGTCCCCGCCCTCGGTCGCAAACTCGTAGGTCAGCTCGGTGTCGTGCATCGTGGATCTATTCTTCACGGCGTTCGTCGTCACGTTGTAGCAGAAGGCGAGCGAACCGTAGGGAGTATAGTAGACACCATAGAGCATTCTCATGACGTCCTCGGTGACTTCCTGCTGCCCCACCTGCTCCGTGGTTCTCTCATAGTCGGAGAAAAGGATTGCCTGTGCATAGCCCGCGATGATGTCGACGGGCTGCGCCTCACCTTTGAAGAACGCCTCAATGTCGCTCGCCTTGAAAGTCGCGGTCCTCTCGGTCACGAGGTAGTGGCTTTCAAATGCCGAGTAGTTCTGCATCACAGAGCGCCAGTCGCCGCAATCCTTCTGTATCGCCCACATCATGAGATCCTTCGCCGGATAGGTCGCCTCGACCGTCGGGACAGTATAGCGAATCACGATGCTTTCGGGGTAGAGCCAAACGAGCTTGCCCGTCTCGGCGTCATATTCTTCGCGGATGTCGGGGTTGTCGTTCTTGATGGAATCCGGCGAGATTATAAGATCGCCGCCGTAGATGCTCTTAACGGAAACAAGCTTGCCCTCTTCGTCGAAGGTAAGGACGATATCGTCCTCGCCGTCGGCAGAATGAGGATTGAGCCTGATGTCCTCGAGCGCCTTGAAGGCTTCGTCAAGGTCTACCGTGGAATGATACCCTTTCACGACGGAGAGCTCACCGATGAGCGAGCCGATGTTCGGGATATCGACATTCAGGTTCAGGGTCGCGCCCTGCACGACGCCTCTCTCGTCCGTGGTAAAGGAGAAGGAAACGTAGGAGCGTGCCGCCTCGATGAACATATCGACCTTATCCTTCATCTGCGCTACCGCCGCGGCGATCGCAGCCTCAAGCTCCTCCTCGGTCATGCCGGTGGTCGGATTGTCGGTCGTGCCGTCCCCGTCACCCTCGGCAACCATGTTGTCGCCTGCCATCATGGAAGCGATGTAGTGATAGAGGGTCTGATTTTCGAGCGTCCCGAGGATGTCGTTCGCCATCGCGAGGACGGTCTCCTTCGTGAGCTGTCGGTTCGCCTTCTCATTCACCATGTCAAGAATGATGTCGAATATGACCGTCGAACGAAGGGTTTCGTCCTTCAGCAATTCCTTCAGGGTGTACGGTGTTCCGTCTTCCTTCGCGGGGAAGCCCGGAATCAGCGAAATCAGCATATCGAGGGAGGTAATCTCGGTGCCTTCGATACGGATCTTCAGACGGACGATCAGAGAATTCACGAGGTCGATGAGCGTGTCGGCAGACAAGCCGTCCGCCTCCATCGCGTCGAGGATATCACCTATCGTCATGTCAAAGAGCACGGGAATCGCGCCCTTGATTGCCGCAAACGTGCCCTCACCGAAGTAGAAGTCAACAAGCTCGGAAACCGTCAGGGTCGCGAGATTGTCATTCAGTGCATGGAGCTTATCAAAGTCAAAGGTGAAGGCATAGCCGCCTTCCGCACGGTCTTCCATTTTGAAGAATGCGGTAAGGAATCTTTCGACCGCCTCGGCGATTTCGTCCGCCCTGCCGTCGGCACTCGCAAGAAGGACGGGAAGAACCTCCTCCTCATACCATTTCAGGAGCTCGGGGAAGTAAACGAGAAGCATATTCGCCGTGGCGCTCGTTTCGGCCGCGTTCTTCATTGACACAAGGTCAACGACACCGACCATTTCCATCGATTCGCTTGTTGCATCCGATTTCTCGGCGAAATACACCTTGCCGCCCCGAATCATCGCGGTGACCTTGGCATTTCCGAGATTGCCGTCAACGGTGCCCGCCGCTGTCGCTACCATGTAGCCGTAAAGGTCGCCGTTCTCGTCAAAGCCGAAGTAGAGTTCACCCGAAATCGAAAGCGAAATGTCGGGATCGACCTCTGCGGTCGCATCGTCCTCCGAAAGAAGAAGCGCGCGTTTGTCGCTCGGGGGGTTCGGGCTCGTTCCGCCGCCGAAGATGTTCTTGTCGATAACGACAAGTCTCACGTTCTTCGCGAGGAAGGTGTACTTCTCGGTCATGAGCGAGCGATTGATCTGATAGTAGAGGTTCGTCAGATCGAGCCTGTCGTCGCAACGGGTGCAGACGCCGTTCTTATAGTCGTGCCCGAGCTTTGCGGTGTAGTTCTCACGGACGACCTTATTACAGATCTTGCAGGTCTTCTCCGTGTAGCCGCTCTCGGTGCAGGTGGGTGCCACGACCTTCTCGTCATAGTCGTGCGTGCAGCCCTGACCGCAGACAGAGCAGACGCCGTTCACCATCGTGTGGTTGCCCGTCGCGGGAAGCCCCTTCGCGCCGCAGAGGGTACAGGTCTGACCCTGACCGCAGGTAGGCTCGGCGATGTCGAAGGTGTGGTGCTTCGCCACGGTGTCGGTCCTGTAAGCATAATCGCAGGAGCGGCAGGCATGAAGCGTATAGCCGTCCTCGGTGCAGGTGGCGGGAACGACCGTCTCGGTCATGCTGTGGCCGAGCGCCGCACGCTCACCCGTGCGATAGGTAAAGCCGCAGACCGAGCAGGTGTTCTGCGTATAACCGTCGGTCGTACAGGTGACGGGGACCGTCGTCGAAAGGATGGTATGCTCCGCCACGGGAAGGGGCACGGAGTATTCCGCGTCACAACCTTCGTTTTGGCAAACATAGTGCGCAAGCCCCGCCGCAGTACAGGTAGATGCGCGGGAGGTCGCGGCATCCACGGCAAAGTTATGTCCCGACTTGGGGATCAATTTCTCCACATGGAAGGTGCAGCCTTCGTTTTTGCAGGAATAAACGATCTTGCCGTTCACAACGCAGGTCGCGGGCGTGATCACGCCGTTGTCCATATCGTGACCGAACGCGGGCTCGGTGATCTCACGGATGTACTCGCCGCAACGACGGCAGAGCTTAAAGGTGTAGCCGTCCGTCGTGCAGGTCGCGTCGACGGTGCCCTCAATGTACGTATGGCCGTAATATTGGCAACGCTCCGCGGGAGTGAGTCTCGCTACGGTGTAGTAGGAGAAGTGCTCCGCCACAAAGGTGGCGTAGCCGTTGGCATAAGCCGCTTTACATCCCGTTACCGTCCCCTCGCCGTCGACATAGAAAATCACGATAGACTCGGGATCTTCACCCTCACCGAGCGAATACGGGACCGTAACGGTCACTCTGCCGTTTTCGCCGAAGGTGATATTACTTCCGTCCGCAGTCAAGCCGAAGTTGTAAATCGGATTGTCTCCGATTCTGTTCTTATCGTCTTCTTTGACATTCTCAAGTGCCTGATTTCTCCGCTCTTCGTCAAGCCTCTCGGCTGTCAGCTTCGTATTTTCGGGAAGCGAGTTCTTCAGGTCTTCGTTCAGGGCAAGCTCCGCGTCCTTCAGCTGAATCGAGTCGGCAGTCTTCGCGTCTCCGGTAAGGTCCGCCGCGGTCTGATTCGCCGCGGTATACTGTCTCTTCGTTTCGGTACAACCGTCGTTCATGCAAGTCTTGACGAGAATGTTACCTTCCTGTGTGCCTTCCGACCACCGGTGCGCGTTATGATCGGAGTAGGGGACGGGAGTATCCGTCGCTCCGCAATGCACGCAGGTCGGGGTCTTTTCGCCGTCCGCCATGCAGGTCGCGGGCGCGGTAATCACAAGGTTGTATTCGTGGATTGTCTTCTCCTCGGTTCTCTGTACCGCGCCGCAGCCTCTCGAGCAGGTGCCTTCATAGGTGAGCGTATAGACGCAGGTCTCGCCTTCCACCCGAACGCGGGAAATCTCTTCCCACGTGCCGACGTCGTGACCGAGTCTGAAGCCGTTCACCTTCTCTGTCGTCGCGTCGCAGTGCTCGCACTTGTATGTAACGGAACTGTCGTGCTCGCAGTCGGGTTCTCGGCTCGACACCTCAACGACATAGTTGTGTGCTGCCTTGGGGGCAAGAACGGCATGGCAGCGCGTGCAGGTCTGCTCTGTCTGACAGGTTGCCGCATCCCCGGGGTTGTGTCCGAGTGCGGTTGTTCTGTCCTTGACGTTCCTATAGTCGCAATGCTCGCAGGTCACCGTGGTATAGCCCGCGGTCGTACAGGTCGCCGGGGTCACGGTTTCCTTATACACATGAGCTGTCTTCGCCTCGAGGATTGCGCCGCAGGCGGTACAGGTCTTTGCCGCCTCGCAGGTCGCCGCGTCGCGGTCGGGCGTATGCGCAAGCTTTTCAATCGTGGCGGTCACGCGATAATCGCAGCCCTCGCGCTGACAGGTCGTCGTCTCGACGCCCTCTGCGGTACAGGTCGCGGCGGTCGTCACTTCGGTCTTCTCGTCATGACCGAGCGCGGGAATCGTCGCGGTCGTGTGGTAATCGCAGCCCTCGCGCTGACAGGTCGTCGTCTCGACGCCCTCTGCGGTACAGGTCGCGGCGGTCGTCACTTCGGTCTTTTCGTCATGGCCGAGCGCGGGAATTGCCTCTTTGACCACCTCTTTGCACTTGGTGCAGGTGTGCCGACGTTCTCCCACGGTCGTACAGGTCGCCGGGGTCACGGTCTCCCACTCGCCGAAGGAATGTTCCTTACACTCGCCGCAGGCGGTCAGTGCAAGCAACGCACCGATAACGAGCACGAGGCAGAAGAAGCCGGCAAACAGTTTTTTGCTTGTGTTCTTCATGGTGTTTTCCTTTCTTATTAGATGAATATTTTCAACTGCACCGCAGTGTAGTGAAGCAAAGGGAGAATTAAGAATTATGAATTATGAATTCAGAATTAGGCGGTATGACTTGCGTTCCGCTCGAATGGCTTGCGCTCTTTGCGCTTTCAAAAAAACAGCCCGCAAAAGTACCGGAGCAGTCTCTTTTCACGGGGGGCGGGTGTCAGGAAAAGTATACCTTTCCCGACAGACTCTTTTTTTATGTTTTCACTCGAAAAAACGCAGTAGAAGGCGATTTTTTGAGCCGTTGACGGCGGTCAGGAAAATTATACCTTTCCCGACAGACTTTTCGTTTACAGTATAGCATTTTTCTTCGTTGTTGTCAAGAAAATTTGAATATTTTTTTGCAAAAATGAAAAATTTATTTTATCGCGCGTATGCGTGCGCGGTTAGCCTTGACAAACGGAGGATACCATGCTATACTGTTTTTCGGATGAGGCTTTTTCTTTCGCGGACACCTCCGAAAAAAGTTCCGAAGAACCTGACGCAACCTTTTCACGCTCAAAGGAGAATACCATGAAACAAATCACAAGCGATATTTATCATATCGGGATCAACGACAGGAAAATCGACCTATTTGAAGGTCAGTATGCCGTTCCGCACGGCATGTCGTACAACTCTTATGTTATCGTAGACGAGCAGATCGCCGTGCTTGACACGGCGGACGGCGCCTTCCGCGACGAGTGGCTCGCGGAGGTGGAAGAGGTACTGAACGGGCGGGCGCCCGACTACCTCATCGTCTCGCACATGGAGCCCGACCATTCGGCGAACATCGACGCTTTTCTCCGCCGCTATCCCGAGGCGACCGTCGTCGGCAATGCGAAGACCTTTCCCATGCTCGACGCCTTCTTCGGCGCGGGATGCGGCGGGCATCGGCTCGTCGTCAAGGAGGGGGACACGCTCCCCCTCGGCAGGCACACGCTGACCTTCGTCACCGCGCCGATGGTGCACTGGCCCGAGGTCATGGTGACCTATGACGCCGCCGACAAGATCCTCTTCTCCGCCGACGCGTTCGGAAAATTCGGGACGCTCGACGCGGACGAACCGTGGGAGCACGAGGCGCGCCGCTACTACATCGGCATCGTCGGAAAATACGGTGCACAGGTGCAGTCCCTCCTCAAAAAGGCACAGACGCTTGACATCGCGTGCATCTGTCCCCTGCACGGTCCGATCCTCGATCGGGATCTCGAAAAGCCCCTTCGTCTTTACCGCCTCTGGTCGTCCTATCAGCCCGAGGAGGAGGGTGTGACCATCGCCTATGCGTCGGTGTACGGACACACGCGGCAGGCGGCACAATTGCTCGCGGAGAAGCTTTCCGAGCAGGGGCAGACGCATATTGCGCTCTTCGATCTTTCCCGCGCCGACATGGCGGAGGCGGTCGCCTCGGCGTTCCGCTATCCGAAATTGGTGCTCGCTTCCCTGACCTACAATGCCGACGTTTTCCCACCGATGCACGCCTATCTGCACGCGCTTTGCGAGCGCGGCTTCCGCTCGCGGACGGTCGCCTTCCTCGAGAACGGCAGTTGGGCGCCCACCGCCGCAAAGGTCATGCGCGCGGCGCTTGAAGGATGCCGCGAGCTCTCCTTCTGCGAGGCGCCCGTGACGATTCGCTCCGCCCTGACGGAAGAGACGCGCGCGGCGCTCTCCGCGCTTGCAAAAGAGCTGACCGGAGCATAAGGGGTTACCGTGTTTGAGCGGATTGTGTTCGGCGATTCTTTTTGCTTTTCGATTTTGTACTTTTGAAGAGCCTGCTCGTTCGATAAAAAACAGCCTTGCTTACGAAAAAATCGTAAGCAAGGCTGTTTTTGTATAGAATTGTTTGCATAATGGATGGTTCTCGTAAAAGCTTGTCGCGCGATATAGCGACATTCGGTTGCTTACACTTCCACCGTCATGCCGTCATAGGACATCAAGAATCCGTGCTCCCGCGCGACAGGTGAAAACTCATCGTAGAGCACGCCCTTCCCGTTGTGGGAAAAGTGATTGGAGACGAAGAGGGTCTTTTCATCCGCGACCCCGAGGGCAAGGAGCCTGTCCCGCACGCGCAAATTTGCGTCAAAATTCATATGTCCGCTTGTGCGTGCGCTCTCTTTCTGCCCGTAGTTACAATCGAGTGAAACCAAATCAAAGTGTAGGGGATGCGTCTCAAAATACGCCCACACATCATCGGCAAAATAGCCCGTGTCATGCGCGTATAACAAATGCTTTCCTTCCGCATTTCCGACGATGTAAATCAAGGGGAAGGAGGCAGGGTCATGCACCGCTGCAAGAGGAGTCACCGAAAAATCTCCTACCGATGTCGTTGTATAAGGGGCAAGTGCACGTGTAAAGAACCCGTGCATCCGCTCTCTGTAGGGCGCCGTTTTTTCTTCGACATACGCCATCGCGCGGGCATCACCCCAAAGGGTGAAAGTGCGTTCCCCGACAGCCGAATAACCGCCCAACCGATTTTCAAAGTCATCGGAATAAAGGTGGTCGGTATGCGTATGTGTCAACAGACAGTCGGGAATCTCCGAGAGGTCAATCCCTTCCCGCAGGGTATGCGCCAGAGTATCGGGGGGAAAATCAAGGAGCAATTTCCCGTCAAGCAACGCCTGCGAGCGGGTGCGCAGATCGCGTCCTCCCCGCCGCCACGCCTCACGACAGGTCGCACAGGTGCAAAAGAGTGCGGGTTGCCCCTCAGCCGCCGCAGTACCGAGATATAAAAGTTTCATGTTATTCTCCTTTCGATTGTCGAACTCCGGGATTCAATCCCCTCCCAAAAAGGGGGGTGAATTCAATTTGTTTTGTTGCAATCTCTATTTCGCTTTCATTATATCATGCCGAAGAAAAAAAAGCAAGCATTCGCACAAAAAAAGCCAAAAAATCTCTCCTGCTTCGGCGACGTTCGCTCCGCCCGGCAAAAGCATCGGGGTCGGTTGCCACAAGAAAAACGAACAACGACATTCGAATTTTCGGTTTTTTACATGCGGAAGAAAGTTTACGGATGCGTCGCTGATTTTTCGGAAAAGAAGCCTTGATTTTTCCGCGGGGATATGCTATGATGAAAGCAGAAAACAAAACGCACCCAAGGCGGACAAAAGGAAGGAAAATGGAAGAAAACAAAGAAAAACTCGGCGATGCGCCGATAAAAGTGAAGTCGCCCTTTTATCGATGGCTCGACAATTTCTGGTATCATTACAAATGGCACACCCTCATCGCACTCTTTGCCATATTCGTGATTGTCGTCTGTACCCTGCAGACCTGCTCGCGCGAAAGCTACGATATTCACATCCTCTACGCAGGGAACCGCGAGATCAAGCGCACCTCGTCAAGCGGCGGGGTCGTTGAATACGAGACCTTTCTCGACGACCTCTCCCGCGTGAGCGAGGACTTCGACGGCAACGGAAAGATCGGCGTCAGTCTGAAAACGCTCTTCTCCCTCACCGCGGAGGAAATCGCAAAAGTCGAGGCGACGCCCGGAATGGAGGTCAACTACACACTCTTGCAACAGGACGCCTCGACGCTTTCAAGCCTCCTGACCGTCGGGGACTATTATCTCTGCTTCCTCTCGGAGAGTGTTTACCGTGACAAGCGGGAGCGCGACGGCGTTCCGCTCTTCGTCTCTCTGACCTCCTACACCGAGGGAATCGAGGGCGTGCGCTATGTCGACGGGGCGGAGGACGCCGTGTATCTTTCCTCCCTTTCGTTCGGTTCTCTCCCCCTGCTCTCGGAGTTTCCTGAGGACACCGTGATCTGCCTGCGGGCGCTGACCCCCGTCGCGGAGCAGACCGACCGCAACAGCCGCACGGCATTCGAGCGCAGTGAGACCGTCCTCAAAAACATTCTTTCCTACAAAAGAAAATAAGGGTGACACGGAAATCACGGTTTTCATAGACTGAAAGTGAGGGTACCCCCCTCGCTTGTGAGGTCTTGCGTGAAAGTACACGTTTCCGGTACCGAAACGTTCGCGTATTTCACGCATAAATTCTTCGAATAAAATGGGGCCCGTCCCCATTTTAGTTTCCTTCGGAAACATCGAAGAATTTTATACCTTATTATACCGCCGCATCGCGGCGGAATGGAGTTTGCTATGAAGATCATTATCATCCGTTCCCCCAAATTCCTCTCGCCGATTCTCGCAAGGATCTTCGGCGTCAAGCGGAAATAACATAAAAAAGACCTATGCTCCGACTCTCGGAGCAAGGTCTTTTTTCGATGAAGAAAATCCGGAACGCGTCGGAGAAAATGACCGAAACGCCAAAATTCACGTACCCAAAAAACAGAAAAACATTCCGTCAAAAGAACTCCGCGAAGGACAAGAACTCATTCATAATTCATAATTCTTAATTCCCCATTTTGGGGTACCCCGCGGCGAGCGTAATCAGAAGGACGCTGATGTCGGCGGGGTTCACGCCGCTGATTCTCGACGCCTGACCAATGTTCAGGGGGCGTATCTTCGATAGCTTTTCCGCCGACTCGAGGCGGAGCCCGCGGATCTTCTCATAGTCGATGTCGGGGGGCAGACGCTTTTCTTCGAGCTGTTTTTGCCGCTTCGCCTCTTCGGTCTCGCGGCGGATGTACCCCTCGTATTTTACCGAGATCTGTGCGGTGATGCGGATGGCGCGGGAGAGTTGCGGGCGCTCCTTGTCCACCTCTTCGAGCGCCTCGTAGGTCAGCTCGGGACGGCGAAGCAGGGCGGCGAGCGTCGCGCCGGTCGTGATCTTTGTCGAGCCGGCGGCTTCGAGCGCGGCGTTGACCTCATCACTCGGCGGCAGGACGGTGTGCTCGAGGCGGGAGATCTCCTCCTCGATCTTCTTTTTCTTGTCGAGGAAGTGAGCGTAGCGCTCCTCGTCGATGAGTCCCACGCGATGACCGATCGGGGTCAGGCGCAGGTCGGCATTGTCCTGTCTCAAAAGCAGGCGGTATTCGCTCCGTGAGGTCATGATACGGTAGGGCTCGTTTGTCCCCTTGGTCACGAGGTCGTCAATCAACGTGCCGATGTAGGAGCTGTCGCGCGTGAGGATCATCGGCTCTTCCCCTTTGAGGGAGAGCGCGGCGTTGATGCCCGCGACCAGTCCCTGCGCCGCCGCCTCCTCATAGCCGGAGGTGCCGTTGAACTGCCCCGCGCCGTAGAGCCCCGACACGCATTTGAACTCGAGCGTCGGGAGCATGGCGGTCGGCTCGGCGCAGTCATACTCGATGGCGTAGGCGTAGCGCATGATCTCGGCATCGGAAAAGCCCTCGAGGGAGGAAAGCATTTCCTTCTGCACGTCGACGGGCATTGAGGTGGAAAAGCCCTGAATGTACATTTCGTCCGTGTCACGTCCGCACGGCTCGATGAAGAGCTGATGGCGATCCTTATCTGCGAAGCGGACGAGCTTTGTCTCGATGGAGGGGCAATAGCGGGGCCCCGTGCCGACGATGTTCCCCGAATACATGGCACTGCGTCCGAGGTTCTCCCGTATGATGCGGTGCGTTTTCTCATTGGTATACACGACGTGGCAGGGGATGTCCTCTTTCCCGTCGAAGGCGTTCTCGGGCGTGCGTGCGGAATAGGGGATCGGCTCCGCTTCTCCGTGCTGTACCTCGAGGTGCGAAAAATCGATCGAGCGCCGATTCACGCGGGCGGGAGTCCCCGTCTTGAAGCGCAGAAGGGGCACGCCGAGGCGGGCGAGCGCCGCCGAAAGTCCGTGCGAGGGCATGAGCCCGTCGGGTCCCGCGGGAAAGGTCTTTTCCCCGACGAAAATACAGCTTTCGAGATAGGTGCCCGTCGCGACGATCACCCGCTCAACCGAAAAGACCTCTCCGAGGTCGGTCGTCACCGAGGTCACATGCGGACGTCCGTCCGCCCCCCGCTCGGTGCCGATGTCGACGATCTGCGCCTGAAGCAGGCGCAGATGCTCCTGCTCCTCAAGCGTGTGCTTCATGATGGCGCGATAGCGCGCTCTGTCCGCCTGTACCCGCTTCGCATGGACGGCGGCACCCTTGCCGAGGTTCAGGGTGCGGGATTGCAGGGTCACAAGGTCGGCGGCGTATCCCATCTCGCCGCCGAGGGCGTCGATCTCAAAGACGAGGTGCCCCTTCCCGCTCCCGCCGATGGAGGGATTGCATGGCATGTTGGCGACCGCGTCCAGATTGATGGTGAATAAGATCGTATCTAATCCGAGCCGCGCCGAGGCGAGCGCCGCCTCGATGCCTGCGTGCCCCGCGCCGATCACGGCGACTTGTGTCCGATTCTCGTTTTTCATGGTTTCTCTTTTCATTCAGATGCGATATGAAATGTTTTATTTGCATTTTGTGGTTTTTGCGCGCGTCACATTCTTGTGGAAAGGCGTATTCCGTTTCTGGAGACATGCTTTCCTGTGTGCGGTTTTTCCGTGCAATCGTTTACACGCGAATATGATCGTTTTCGTACAGACTTTTGCGTCATGCCCGATTCACTTCCCCGCGGCGGGCATTCCCGTCAACACGCGCCCGCTCGCTCAAGGTGACGTTTGCGTAAAAACGCGATCCGTTTGCGCGAGGTGCTGTCGTGTCAAAACGCGATCCGCTCGCAGGCGGTGGTCTTCCCTGTCTTTTCGTCTACGGTAAAGATCACGCCGTCCGCGACGACCTTTCCCGCGGCGGGCAAAAACCGCTCGGGCAAGTGGGTGCGCATACGGCGCACGACGGTCTCGGGATCCATACCGAGGACGCCGCCCGACTCCCCGCACATGCCGAGATCGCTGACGTAGCCCGTCCCCTTCGGCAGAATTTTCAGATCTGCGGTCGGCACGTGCGTGTGCGTACCGAAGACGACGGAAAGCCGTCCGTCGTAGGCAAAGGCGAGCGCGAGTTTTTCTCCCGTTGCCTCGGCGTGGAGATCCAGCACGGCGATGTCGTAATTCCCCGCCTCCCTTGCGAGCAGGCGGTCGATCGCGCCGTAGGGAGAGTCAAGCGTCGGCTCCATGTGGACGTTCCCCATCGCGTTGACGACCATGACGCGGCAGGTGGGCGTGTCCGAGATCACGTAGCCGTGCCCCGCTACCTCCGCCCCGAAGTTCAGCGGACGGAGAAGCTCCGGCGTGTCGTCAAGCGCTGTATAGATCGCGCGGTTGCGGAGCGTGTGGTTCCCGCCCGTCAGCACGTCGGCGCCCGAACGGAGAAGCAGCTCCGCCTGCTCGGGCGAGGCGCCCGTGATCAGGGACGCGTTTTCCGCATTGACGATGCAGAAATCCACGGCGTAGCGACGGCGCACCTCCCAAAGGTGCGTCGCAAGATGCTCGACCCCCGCAGGGCTCGTCACATCACCGACGGCAAGAATTCTCATGCTGCTGTCTCCTTTTGTTATTTTGATTTGAAAAAGGATATAAGGCATACCGCGCTTATATCCTCATTTCTTTTCAAATTGACTCGCGCCCGAAGGCAAAGCGAAGCATTTGCCCGTTCGCACCAAAGGCAGAGCGAGCACGATCTCCCTTCGCCGCCGAAGGCAAGGCGAACACGATAAACTAACTTCAAACGCTTCCGTCAGCGTTGCCAAAACAACGGGAGGGTTTCAGTGACCGTCACTTACTAATCCCAACGCCCGCGTTTTTTTGGCGGATGGATGCCGATGCAAGTTCGTCGAACATCTGCCCGCCGGCCGTACAGGTGTACGGCAAGGGCAGATTCCGTCGAAGGTGTGCGCAAATGTCTCTACTGTTTTTTGTAACAGCAGGGTTTTAGGTACTAATCCCTACCTTCAAAGGTGTGCGCAGATGCCTTACTTTTTTGGCGGACGGATGCCGATGCAGGTTCGTCGAACATCTGCCCGCCGGCCGTACAGGTGTACGGCAAGGGCAGATTCCGTCGAAGGTGTGCGCAAATGTCT
>CAKROZ010000013.1 GCA_934373635.1 uncultured Eubacteriales bacterium | reverse complement strand
TCGATTCGGAGCCTTGAGTCCGAATCGATTTCGCCTGCGCGAAATACCGAAAATTCGGTACGTAGGCAAGGACAAAGTGCGATGTAAGGTCGGCAGGAACATAGCGTCGGCGTGTCGCGCATAGAATTTTCTCGATTCGGAGCCTTGGTCCGAATCGATTCCGCTTGCGCGGAATACCGAAAATTCGGTACGTAGCCAAGGACAAAGCGCGACGTAAGGTCGGCAGGAATATGGCGTCGGCGTGTCGCGCATAGAATTTTCTCGATTCGGAGCCTTGAGTCCGAATCGATTTCGCCTGCGCGAAATACCGAAAATTCGGTACATACGGTGCGATGAATAATAGAAAAAACGAATAGAAGAAATAAGATAAGGTCTGCATGGCACTGACACACTCGTAAAAAACTTTCAAATTAAAATCACGGCGCATGAGGCGCCTTGTCACTTTGGTGACGGAGGAGAATGACATGACCAAAAAAAGTATGAATTTACCGAATACGCTTTCCTTGCTTCGCGTGGCACTTGTGCCCGTGTTTGTGGTGACCTTGATTTTTATGAGGGAGATTGCCGTCTGGGGTAAGCTTGTGCCCGCCTTCATCTATATATTGACCGCATTCACCGATATGCTTGACGGAAAAATTGCGAGAAAGTACGGGCTCGTGACCGATTTCGGAAAATTTATCGACCCGCTCGCGGATAAATTCATGGTGCTCGCGTCGATGATTTCGCTCGATGCCGTGATGTTTCTCGAGGGACAGGTGGCAGAGGCAATCGTCTTCATGTTTGTCGTGCTTGTGATTCTGCTCCGTGAGCTCGGCGTGACGAGCCTTCGCCTCGTGGTGGCGGGGAAGAGCGGCATCGTCGTCGCCGCGAGCATCTTCGGCAAGGCGAAGACCGTCTCGCAGATGGTCGGCACGGTGCTGATTCTTCTTGAAAGTACGATTTTTCCCTTCTCGGCGCAGTCGCACGTGATTGCGTATATCGCGATGGGCATCATGGTCGTGACCACCATCTTCTCGGGTATCGATTACCTGAAGAGCTACCTCCCCTACATCGATACGAATACCTGAAAAACACCGACAAAATAAAAAATCAAAGCCGCCGCAAGCGAACGTTCGCTTGCGGCGGCTTTGATTGTATTTAAGAAAACAATTATTTTTCGTCGCTCGTGACCTTCTTCATGCGGATCGCGATCTTCGGACGGTCGCGGAAGTCGGTCGGGACGGCGGCGATCTCGTCTACGGCGTGCATCCCCGAGACGACCTTGCCGAACGCGGCGTAAGCGCCGTCAAGATGCGGGGCATCCGCGTGCATGATGAAGAATTGCGAGGAGGCGGAATTCGGGTCAGAGGCGCGCGCCATGGAGATGACTCCGCGTGTATGACGGATCGGGTTGTCAAAGCCGTTCTGACGGAACTCGCCCCTGATCGTATGCTCCGAGCCGCCCATGCCGTTGCCGAGCGGGTCACCCCCTTGAATCATAAAACCGGGAATAACGCGATGAAAGGTCAGTCCGTCGTAAAAGCCGGAATTTACGAGGGTGAGGAAATTCTTCACCGTTTCGGGCGCCGCCTCGGGGTAGAGCTCGATCTCGATCTTCTGTCCGTTGTCCATTTCGATAGTAACCATGTTTTCTGTCTTCCTTTCGGTATTTTTTGTATATGCTCATAATTTTTCGGAAATCGGAATATAATAATGTAAATAAATATAGGGAAATTCGGTGATTATATGGATCGCGAGAAACTTTCGACCTATGCGCACCTCATTGTGTGCATTGCGGGAGCCGTGCTCCTCGGCTACTTTTTTGCAAAGTACGTCCTGCTCCTCTTCCTCCCTTTTCTGATCGCGTGGGGCGCGGCGTTTGCCGTCCGTCCGCTTGCTGAAGGGGTGGCACGGCACACCCGCCTGTCCGTCAGGCTCTGTCGTGTGCTCCTGACGGTGCTTTGTCTGCTTCTGTTCTTCGCCGTGCTCGGCGGACTTCTCGTCGGCGCGGGGGCGGAGGCGTGGCGGCTCCTCTCGGGGCTTGGCGATGGGGAAGAGCTCGCGGAGAAATTCCTCGCCATCCTGCGCATGCCCGTCGGTTGGTTCGGTGACACGGAGGCGGGCGCCGCCCTCGCCGAGCAGGTGACGCTCGCCTTCGGGAACGCGCTGTCCGCCCTCCTTTCGGGGGCGGTGGCATTTCTCTCGGGGGCGATCGCCGTCGTGCCGCGGGTGTTCCTCTTCCTCATTGTATGCGCCATCGCGTCGGTTTATTTTTCCTTCGACCTCGAGCACATCAACGCCGCTGTCAGAGGAAAATTGCCCGAGAAGGCGGCGCGCGCGCTCATCGGCTTCAAGGACGGCTTTCTGCACACGCTGGTGCGCTATCTGCGTTCCTATCTTATTATTATGGCAATGACCTTTGCCATCATGCTGACGGGCTTTCTGCTCCTCGGCATCCGCTATGCGCTCCTCGCCGCGATCATCGTCGCCCTGCTCGATATGCTTCCCGTCATCGGCGTCGGTACGGTGCTCGTACCGTGGAGCGTGTTCGCTCTCGTCTCGGGGAATACGGGACTCGCCGTCGGGCTCTTCCTTCTCTTCGCGGCAAACGAGCTGATCCGCCAGTTCACCGAGCCGAAGATCGTCGGCAGACATCTCGGCATCCATCCGCTCCTGACCCTCATTTTCCTCTACGTCGGGTATGCGCTCTTCGGTGTCCTCGGACTGCTCCTCATCCCGATCGCTACCGTTGCCTATCAGGCGGCGACGAGAAAAGGGGGAGAAGGCGGAAAAGAAGGACGCGGAAAAGACGGAGAAGAAAGCAGCAAAGACGAAAAAGAAGAGAGCAAAAATGACCGTAGTGAAGCGAATAGAAATGACGAAAAAGAAGCGGGTCGAAAAGACGGAAGAAAAGCGAGCGGCACGCTGCCCTTGTCCGAGACGCAGAAATAGCGCGCCCTCCCGCGATAATAGAAAACGGTGCCTTGTCGGCACCGTTTTCTATTGCGGCGACTTATGCGCGCTCAACCTTGCCCGAACGAAGGCAACGGGAGCAGACATAGACCGTCTTGTGCGAGCCGTTGACAACCGCTTTGACACGGCGGATGTTGGGCTTCCATGTTCTGTTCGTCTTACGGTTGGAGTGAGAAACGTTATGTCCGAACGTGACGCCCTTACCGCAAATGCTGCAATTTGCCATTTTGATACCTCCTGTTCTTCCGCTTTTATGGGAAGATACTTATCTCAATCATAAATCGACAAACGGTATTATAGCATATCTTTTCGAAAAATGCAAGCCCTTTTTCAAGATTTTTTGTTTTTTGAGAAAATATTTTTTTCTGTTGACAACTTTCGCGGGCTGTGGTAGAATAACCTGCGGACGGTGAATGACATTCGGAGCCGTCGAAAAGGGCGCGTCCGTGCACGTCGCCCGAAGGAGAAATCTTGAAGCTGATACTTGCAACCAACAACAAAAACAAAGTGCGCGAGATCCGTGAGATCCTCGGCACACGCTTTGAGGAGATCCTCTCTCTTGCCGAGGCGGGCATCGTCCACGAGACGGTCGAGGACGGAGATACCTTCGCAAAGAACGCCGAAAAGAAGGCGCGCGAGATCGCCGCGCTCTCGGGCACGGCGGCGCTCGCCGATGACAGCGGGATCTCGGTGGACGCTCTCGGCGGCGCTCCCGGCGTGTACAGCGCACGCTTCGCGGGAGAGCACGGAGACGATAAAAAGAATACCGCGCTTCTGCTTGAAAAGCTCGCGGGGGAGAGCGATCGCGGGGCGCATTATACCGCCGCCGTCGCCCTCGTTTATCCCGACGGGCGCCTCCTTTCCGCCGAAGGGTACCTCTTCGGTAAGATCGCCGATGCTCCGCGCGGGACGGGCGGCTTCGGCTACGACCCCGTGTTTGTCCCCGAGGGAGGGAACCGCACGCTCGCGGAGTACACCGAGGACGAGAAGAACGCGGTGAGCCACCGTGCCCGCGCTCTCGCCGCTCTGCTTGAAAAGCTCGGAGAATAGGAGACGGGGATGGACATCTTTTTCCTTGTGCTTCAGATCATCGGCGTCATCGGCTTTTCGGTCTCGGGCGCGATGGTCGCCATCCGCCGGGAGACGGATATCGTCGGCGTGGTCATCCTCGCCCTGACGACGACCTTCGGCGGAGGTATCTTGCGTGATCTTTGCATTTCCTCCGAGCCGCCGCGCTTTTTCACGATGTATACCGAGATCGCCATCTCGGTCGCCGTCGCGCTCGCGGTCTTCTTCCTCGCACGGCATTATAAAGAAAAATATCTCGAGCGTGAAGGCGCGCTCCTCGCCGTCGATAACGTCTTCGACGCGGTAGGCATCGGCATTTTTTCGGTCATCGGCACCGAGATCGCGCTGGACGCGGGATATACCGAGCCCCTTCTTGCCATCCTGATGGGCACGGTCTCGGGCGTTGGCGGAGGCGTGGTGCGCGATGTCCTCGTGCGGGACATTCCCTTCATTCTGAAAAAGCGGATCTACGTCCTCGCCACACTGTCGGGGGCGGCATCCTACTATCTGCTTTGGAAGCTCGGTGTCCCCGATGCGGTCGCCCTTTCCGTCGGCGCGGCGATCGTCTTCGCCCTGCGGATGCTCGCCACCGCCTTCAAATGGAACATGCCGAAGGCGATCGATTTCTCCTCCGTGCGCGGAGAACACGCGAAAACGGCACATACGGATGAAAAAAACAAAAAAGTTTCCTAAACCTATTTACATTTGAAGAAAAGTATGTTATAATAACTCGGTACCCGTATTGAGGGATCGGTGTATGACCCTGCTCCGCCGTCGGAGATACCGCGGCGTGGTTTGCGTTTTCACCCGCGCCGACCGCTTCGATTCGGGAATAAAAAAGAAAGGTGAGAACAGATGATTTCCAAGGAGACAAAAACCGCCATCATCGCCGAGTACAAGATCAACGAGAAGGACACCGGTTCGCCCGAAGTGCAGATCGCTATTCTGACGGACAGAATCAACTCGCTGACCGAGCACATGAAGAAGAATCCGAAGGACTTCCACTCGCAGAGAGGTCTTTCGAAGATGGTCGGTCACAGAAAACAGCTTCTGAACTATCTTGCGAAAAAGGATATCGAAAGATACAGAGCTGTCATCAAGAAGCTCGGTCTCAGAAAGTAAGTTTCGCTTTCCCACGACCGCTATAAGAGACGGGAACGGGATTTCTTCGTTCCCGTTTCTTATGAAAATCAAAAAATCAAAATACGGGGCGGCGGAAGTAGCAGTTAAATACGCGTTCGGCATCCGCGAGCGTATATTTAAGTGCTATGTTCGCTTCGCTCCGAAAAAGGAGAAAGAAAATGGTAGAAAGATTCAAAACATTCGACAACTACAAAAAGTACACCTACGATTTCGCGGGCAGACCGCTCGTGATCGAGACGGGAAAGGTCGCGGGACTTGCGAACGGCTCGGTCATGATCCGCTACGGCGAGACCACCGTTCTCGCGTGCGCAACCGCGTCCGCCGCTCCCCGTGAGGGCATCGACTTCCTTCCGCTCTCCGTCGACTATGACGAGAAGATGTATTCGGTAGGTAAGATCCCCGGCGGCTTCTTGAAGAGAGAAGGCAAGCCGACCGAGAAGGCGATTCTGACGAGCCGTGTCATCGACCGTCCCATCCGCCCCCTCTTCCCGAAGGATCTGCGCAATGACGTCTCCCTCATCCTCACCGTCATGTCGGTCGACCCCGACTGCTCGCCCGAGATCACCGCGATGATCGGTGCGTCGGTCGCCCTTTCGATCTCCGACATTCCGTGGAACGGACCGATCGGCGGCGTGTTCATGGGACTTGTCGACGGGAAGCCCGTTGTCAACCCCACCGCAGAGCAGAGAAAGGTCAGCACGCTCGAGCTCACCGTCGCCGCGACCGAGAAGAAGGTCGTCATGATCGAGGCGGGGGCAAAGGAAGTGTCCGACGAGGACATGTACGGCGCCATCATGCTCGCGCATGAAGAGATCAAGAAACTCGTGAAGTTTATCGACGGCATCGTCGCCGAGGTAGGGAAGCCGAAATTCTCCTATCCCTCGGGCGAGCTCGATCACGATATGTTCGATGAAATCTTCGCCTATTGCGAAAAGGCAGTGATGGAAGCACTCGACACGGACGACAAGAACATCCGCGACGCGAAGATGCAGCCCATCATGGAAGACATCGTAGCCAAGTTCGAGGAGAAGTACCCCGACATCAAGATCGTGCTTCCCGAGCTCATCTATAAGATCCAGAAGAAGATCGTCCGTCGCTGGCTCCTCGTGGACAAGAAGCGTGTGGACGGCCGCCGTATGGACGAGATCCGTCCTCTCGCCGCCGAAGTCGGCTTAATTCCGAGAGTGCACGGTTCCGGCCTTTTCACGAGAGGACAGACGCAGGTCCTTACGATCGCGACCCTCGGCACCCTCTCCGATGCACAGAGACTCGAGGGCATCGACGACGAGGATTCCAAGAGATACATGCATCACTACAATATGCCCGGCTATTCGACGGGCGAGGCGAAGGCGCTTCGTTCTCCCGGCAGACGTGAGATCGGACACGGCGCGCTTGCCGAGCGTTCGCTCCTTCCCGTACTTCCGAGCGAGGAAGAATTCCCCTACGCCATCCGTCTGGTCTCCGAGGTCGTCAGCTCGAACGGCTCTACCTCGCAGGGCTCGGTCTGCGGCTCGACCCTCGCGCTGATGGACGCGGGCGTGCCGATCAAGGCACCCGTCGCGGGTATCTCCTGCGGCTTGATCACCGCGGAGGACGGCTCGTGGGATACCATGATCGATATCCAGGGTCTTGAGGACTTCTACGGCGATATGGACTTCAAGGTCGCCGGTACGCACAAGGGCATTACCTCCATTCAGATGGACCTGAAGATCGACGGTCTGACCCCCGAGATCATCAAGAACGCGCTTGAGACGACCCACAAGGGAAGAGACGAGATCATCGACAAGATCCTTCTTGCCGCGATCCCCGCACCCCGTGCCGAGGTCTCCGCTTATGCGCCGAAGATGATCACCATGCACATCAACCCCGAGAAGATCCGCGAGGTCATCGGCTCGGGCGGAAAGGTCATTCAGAAGATCGTTGCCGACACGGGCGCGAAGATCGACATCAACGATGACGGAAGCGTGTTCATCGCCGCCGTCGACCGTGCGAGTGCCGACCGTGCGAAGGAGATCATCGACGCCATCGTCTTTGAGCCGGTGGTCGGTGAGACCTACGAGGGCACTGTCACCCGCATCATCCCGATCGGTGCGTTCGTCGAATATGCTCCCGGCAAAGAGGGAATGGTTCACATCTCAAAGCTCCAGAAGGTGCGCACCGAGAAGGTCGAGGACGCCGTTCAGATCGGCGATCGCGTCCGCGTGAAATTCCTCGGCACCGATGAAAAGGGAAGACAGAACCTTTCCATGAAGGACGCCGACTAAATCACATTAAAAAATCCTCACGTGCTCACTTGAGGATTTTTTTTTTGATGAAGCCGACACGCGCAATTCAGAAAACAATCCGCAAAAACGCAAAAGATACGGAATTCTTTGCATTTTTCGACATTTTCTTCGGTATAGTCGAAAATCCGTCGGGGAAAACTATCGATACCCTGACGGAAAGGAGATGAAACCGAATGGAGAAAAAACGCGAAAAGCAGGAATTTCCTCCGCTTGAGGTCCCGACGCCCGTTGTCCCCGCGATGGACCCTCCGGTGCCGAATCGCGCATGGACGGAAATGAAGCTCGGTCGTGACATCGAAGAGCTGAGCGAGGAAGAAAAAGCCGAGCTTTACCTCGGGCACGATAATTATCTTTAATATTCTCCGCGGATGTGATCCCTATGCTCGGATTGCATCCGCTTTTTTGTTTTCTGGAAAAAGAAAAAACAGGAAGGACAGGACGAAGGGAACAGGTCTATAAAAATTCCGTCTTCCGTGACACGTTCGAAAGGCGGAAGGACACGCAAGGAGCGTCGGACGGAAAGCAAACAATACATAGACGCAAGGAGCGTCGGACGGAAAGCAAACAAGAGGGCAACATAGACGCAAGGAAGACGAGAGACGGGGGGGGAAAAACTCCTCGCCGTAACGCCTTTAAGAAGGCGGCGTGAATTTATTGTGAATTTGCGCGGATGCGTGTAACTTCCCGTATTCAAAGCCTGTCTTTTCGGGTAGCGTCCGTAGAGAGATCTCACGGACGGAATACGCGCCGACGTCGGCGCAGAAATCGGAGGAAACGTATGGATTTTGCAAGAGGTCTTGTCGGTGTGGTGCTCTCGCTCATTTTCGTTGCGGGAATTTTCGCCGCTGGAGCATTCGCTCCGAAAGAATATCATCAAAGCTATGTGATCGAGACTGCGATCGATAGCGGCATCTGCTGCGTCGACTGACCTTTTCGGACGGAAGCGTCCGATCGCGGCATCCGCTTCGTCGATTGGCTTTCGCATATCCGCGCTTTTTATCGGCAATTCAAAGCCCCCTTCCGACGGACATTGGCTCCGTCGGAAGGGGGCTTTGAAAAGAGAAGGGAGAGGACGCGTTCTGATGCGTGGCTCGCCCTTTTTATTCGATGAGGGAGAGCCCCTTTTTCTCGTCGTGCTTGTAGGATTTTTGGAGAAGAATCGGGGTGATAAAGCTTGTAATGAGAATCAGCAAAACGACGAAGGGCATGATGGTGCTGTCGATGATGCCGCTTTCCACACCCTTTTGCGCACAGACGAGCGCGACCTCCGCACGTGCCATCATGCCGACGCCGATCTTGAAGGAATCGCTCGGCGTATAGTGACAACAGAGCGCCGTCGTGCCGCATCCGATGAGCTTTCCGACAATGCCCGCACCGATGAAGGCAAGCCCGAAGGCGAGCGTCTCTGCGGTGATGCCTCCGAAGTTTGTCGAGATGCCGATGTTCCCGAAGAAGACGGGCACGAAGAACATGTAAGAGAGAATGTCCGACTTCTGGTCGATGTATTCGGTGTCGGGGTTGGTGGAGAGAATCAGACCGACGATGTAGGCGCCCGTGATGTCCGCGATGCCGAAGAACCGCTCGCTTACATAGGAGATCAAAAAGCAGAAGGCAAGGCTGAAAATCGGGATCAGACGGTGATGCGGGAACTTTTTATCCAAGGCGCGGAATGCCTTCGACGCGACGAATGCGAGGATGGCAATGACGATAAAGTAAACAACTGTTCGCAAAACAACGATCCACGGGTTCACGGCTTCGGCGCTTGCGGCATCGTTCTTGAGTGCGAGGACGACCGAAAGAACAATGATCCCGAGCACGTCGTCGATGATGGCGGCGGTGATGATGGTGGTGCCGACGCGGGAGTCAAGACGCCCGAGCTCACGCAGGGTCGCGACGCTGACGCTGACCGAGGTCGCGGTCAGGATGGTACCGTAGAAGAGGTTGTGCACGAGGTTCTCGTGCGTGAGGTTGCCGAAGCCGCCGTTGAAGAGCGTGGCGACGACAAAGCCGAGGGCAAGAGGCACGAGCACGCCGGCACAGGTGATGATCACGGCGGGAGCACCGACACTGCGGATCTTCTTCAGATCGGTCTCGAGTCCTGCGGAGAACATGATGAGAATGACGCCGATCTTGGCAAAGAAGCCGAGTCCCGTCAGTCCCGTCTCGGTCAGGATGGTCTGCCCGGGGATGTAGCGCAGGAAACCGATGAGGATGCCCGCAAGCAACATTCCGATCACGGCGGGGATCCCGATGCGATTGCACAGCTTCATCAATAGCTTCGACACCACGAGAAGCAGAGCGAGGGGAAGCAAAACGACATAATATTCCATGGGATAACACACTCCGAAAAAACAGTTTTCTCAAAACGGACAGTCCTATTATAGTCCTTTCAGCTCCAAAAATCAAGGGGCTGTGCGAATTTTTTCGCGACTTTTGTCGCCGCTCTTGCGGGACGGGGAAAAATGTGGTATACTGACGGTAAGAGATACGAACGGGGGACACCTTCATGTGGTGGATTTTCGCTTTGATTTTCGGCATCGTTGCCTTGCTTCTTCTTTTTTCCTATCTTACCTATCGGACGGCGTTCTTTTCCCCGAAGAAAAAGCGGCGGGGGGACGATCGCTTTTTCTCCTCCGACCCCGCGCTCGCCGCGGTGCGCTCGATGTTTCTTTCTCGAGTGGATGCGGTGAGAGCGGCAGAATTTTTGCCGCTGACCGTCACCTCGCGCGACGGGCTGACACTTTACGGACGATATTATGAGATCCGTCGGGGCGCGCCCGTCGAGATCGGCTTTCACGGCTACCGCAGCACCGCCCTTCACGACGGTCCCGTCGCCTACGAGAGCGCCGTGCGGAACGGGACGAACCTCCTGCTCGTCGATCAGCGCGCCCACGGACAGAGCGACGGACACGTCATTACCTTCGGCGTTCTCGAGCGCTATGACGTCCTTGCGTGGGTGGAGGAGGTCTGCCGCCGCTTCGGCGATAAGACCGAGATCCTGATCAGCGGCGTTTCGATGGGCGCCGCCACCGTGCTTTTGGCATCCTCGCTCCCCCTGCCGAAAAACGTGAAGGGAGTCTTGGCGGATTGCCCCTATTCCTCGCCGCGCGACATTCTTCGGAAGGTCGCGGGTGACATGCACCTGCCGCCCGCGCTCGCCTATCCCTTCCTGCGGGTTGGGGCAATGCTGTTCGGCGGCTTCGACCCGTCCTCCGTCTCGGTCGCGGAGGCGGTGGCAGGCAGTCGGCTCCCGATCCTTCTCGTCCACGGCGAAGGCGATACCTTCGTCCCCTGTGAGATGAGCCGCGCGATCGCGGAGAAAAATCCGACCGTCCGCTACGAGACCTACCCGGGCGCCGACCACGGACTCTCCTATTTCTCGGATCCCGAGCGCTATCGCCGCATGTGCGACGACTTCCGCCGCGCGGTGCTCTCCTCCCCCGAAGGAAAAGATGAAAAAAAGAACGGGAACACCCCGTGACCCGTTGACAACGGACAGAAGGTCTGCTATAATGTTAGGTAGTGAAACTTTAGAATTTGAAGGAGGCATTTCCATGACCGAAGTTTACATCACACTGAAAACCATTCAGGACATCCGCGATTTTGTCAACGCGGTGATCCTGCTCGACTACGAGGTCGACCTTGTGCAGGGACGTTATGTCATCGACGCGAAGTCCATCATGGGTATCTTTTCCCTCGATCTGCTCTCTCCCATCAAGGTAGAGGCGCATACCGACGATCCCGAGTCCTTCTACCACGCCATCGACCGCTTCATGGTGAAAAAGTAAGAGGCGGGACATGATAAAAGTATTGCAGTACGGAGAAGGTAACTTTCTCCGTACCTTTGCCGTACATTATTATCCCGCGGAGCTGACGAAGCTTCTCTATGCCCGGTATGAGGCGGACTCCCCGGACTCTATCTTCTTCCCGGCGAGCTGATCGACAATAACGCCGACGCGCTGAGATCCTGTGTCGAGCGCTATATCGACCTCTGGCACCTGCCCGAGGCGTTCCGTGCCTATAAGACACCGAGAACGTGTATTGCAATACGCTGGTCGACCGCATCACTTCGGGACATCCGAAAACGGCGGAGGACCGAGCGCATCTCGATGCGCTCATCGGTGGGCACGACGAGCTCGTCTCAGTCGGCGAGCCCTTCGGACTCTGGGCGATCGAGAAGAAGGGGGAGATCACCGATCTGATTCCCGAGGGACATCACGGCATCGACGTGGTGCTCACGGACGACATCTCCCACTATAAAAAGCAAAAGGAAAGTCTCGCTTAAGATTTGACGGATCTTCTGTATCCAATACCCTGAAAAACCATTCCTTAGCAGCGTGTGCTTCACAGAGCTCGGCGGAATACCATAGCATCGTATTTACCGCTTGCTTTTGCTCCGAATTGAGAGAATCAAAACGCTTTATCAGTAGAGATTTGAAACGCTTGAAGTATTTTCTATCCTCCGGTTTTAAGTGTTTTTGCACTTCTTTTCGCACCGCTTCAAAAGCCCAAACGGCTTGCCTGATCCAATGGTATTTATCCACGAGGAAAGTGGCATTTCGAAAGAAGCCTTCTGAGATCTCGCGGTAGATTGTCCACATATCACTGACAAAGTATTTCACGCGGCTACGGTCTGTTTCCTTGAAATAACGGATCAAATAGCTTTCTTTGCGCTCGGGTAGAATATCCAAGACTCTTTTGTTTTGAGGATCGCAAAGAATAACATTGTATTTTTATTAGAAATGAGCATAAAAGAAAATCTCCTGTCGAATGGTGTTAGCAACTTTATTCTAACAGATTTTTTCTCTTTATGCTCGTTTTTTTGTTATTTTTTTGAGCTTACCCCAACATTTATTATAGAACCTGTGTTTCAGTGAAACCGAAAAGGTATTTGCGGATGGTGAATTATTTCAACGATCCTTTTCAAGGCTTTTGACTTTATCGTGGAAAACGAAGCGAAATAAATTGTAAAATTGTTAAAAATCATCGGGTTTGTTGCTAATTTATTTCAGCGATTGCCGCGAGGTACGAGCTTTCTGCATAGAACAGAAGAAAAAGGAGAAAACGAGCAGTGAAACATATGGCTTTTGTGGAAAGAGACGTGGTATATTTGTACGAAGAATGATTATGAATCATGAATTATGAATTATGATTCATAAATTCTGCATGACGACTGTCGATGTCGCTCGAAGAGAACAGGTTACTTTTTCTATCTTTTGAAATGATCGCGGCATGGCCCGTCAATTCCTTTGTCAAAAGCAACGATTTCGCGGGCAAGCGGGTGATCCCCTTTGCGACCTCGGCAAGCTCGGACTTAGGAGAGAGCGGGCGCCTTCTCGAGGAGATGGCGACGGGCGGAACATGGCTTGAGGGGCGGCGGTTCTCCTCGGGTGCGTCCGACGCAAGCATCCGCGAGTGGCTGACAGGCTTGTCGCTGCCTTGAATTTAACGTAAAACGTATCCCCTCAAAAGAAATTCTTTCGACAATAACCAAAAAGCCTCGGACAAAAATGTCCGAGGCTTTTTGGCATGAGATCCGCAGATCTTCGGAGAAAGGGAATCCTTATCTCTTCGAGAACTGAGGAGCACGACGTGCGGCTTTGAGACCGTACTTCTTTCTTTCCTTCATACGAGGGTCGCGAGTGAGAAGTCCTGCCTTCTTGAGAAGGGGACGATAGGTCTCGTCCGCGGCGAGAAGCGCACGGGCAACACCGTGACGGATAGCACCTGCCTGACCCGAGAAGCCGCCGCCGGTAACATTGGCAACGATGTCGAACTTGCCGATCGTTTCGGTGACGGTGAAGGGCTGGTTGATGATGAGCTTCATCGTTTCGAGCCCGAAATACTCTTCGATATCTCTTCCGTTGATGGTGATGGCACCGCTACCGGGATAGAGACGAACTCTCGCGACAGACTTCTTTCTTCTGCCGGTGCCGTAGAAATAAGGCTTTGCACTGGTATACATGATAATCTCCTCCCTTAGTCGATGACGGTCGGCTGCTGAGCCGCGTGATTGTGGGTTTCACCCGCGTAGACGTGAAGACGGGTGAACGCCTTTGCGCCGAGGGTGTTGTGGGGAAGCATTCCCTTGATCGCAAGCTCCATCGCGAACTCGGGACGGGTTGCCATCATGTGCTTGTAGCCCTCTTCCTTCAGACCGCCGATGTAGCCGGAATGATGACGGTAGACCTTCTGCTCGAGCTTCTTGCCCGTGAGAACCGCCTTCGAGGCGTTAATCACGATGACGAACTCGCCGCAGTCGGCATGGGGAGTGAATTCGGGACGGTGCTTGCCGCGCAGAATGTCGGCAGCCTTGACCGCGGTTCTGCCGAGGGGCTTGTTCGCGGCGTCGATCACATACCATTTGCGTTCAATGGTGTTGGCGTTAGCCATAAAAGTGGACATTGTATTTCCTCCGTTTGATTGTCGTTCGGGCATGGTACGCCCTTTTTTGCAACACGCCTATTATAGCACACGCCCCGCCCCTTGTCAATAGGTTTTGAAAAGTTTTTTTCAAAAAAACGATTTACAAATTCGAAAGCTCCCGTATTCTATCGTTTTCTCTTTCTATCTCCCGTTTTCTCAAAACCGAATTAGAAAATAAAATCAAAAAAACGGGCGTTTTGCCCGTTTTTTTGAGGTTTTGAAGCACATGAGAGAAAGGGGACACGTACTTTGCGCCCTCCCGCCATGGCGGCTTTGCCGACGGATGCCGCCCGACTCGCCGCGGCGGGGAAGGGGCGCTCTGTCAGATCTGGCGGTGAACGCTCGTATACTCGTCGTAGTAGCGGTAAAAATGACAGCCCCGCGTGTCGGAGGAGAGAAAATGCGTCATTTCGTCCTCGTCGAGGTTCTGGCGGCAGGAATAGGTGCCCGTCAGCTCGTCGTAGTCGTAAAATTCGCAGTTTTCGCACTTGGAAGCATGGCTTTTTCCGTATTTCGTGAAATCCATACACACCCTCCTTTTTCGTTCGATTCAATGTACCTTTATTTATGTAAGAAGCCTTTCGTCGGTGGAGAGGATCCCGTCCCTTTTTCGAATGCCGTACCGCGTCTCGCACGCCATGTCGAAGATGCGGTAGCCGTCGATCCCGACGCAGTTGTCGACCGCATCGAGAAACTTCTCGGCAGTGGGGCAGAAGCCCGAGGTCGTCGCGAAAATGCCGCGCGAGCCGTCCGCGGCGCACACCGCACCGTAAAAGCCGCGCACTTCCCGCTCGGAGGAGCGGTCGTTTCGGTTCTTTGCCTGCACCATGATCGTTTCACGGAAGCCGAGCACATCGCGCGTTTTGAGAACGCCGTCGATGCCGCCGTCCTCCGAGCCGCCCGTCAGACGGCTTTCCGTCACGGTCTTGCCGTGCAGAGTCAGATATTTTTCGAGAAGATTCATGATATAATGCTCGAAGAATTCGCCCCCCTTCGCGTGCAGGGCGTCGAGAAATTCCGCGCGGAGCTCGCCGATCGCCTGTGCGTCGTCGGGGGACGCACCGTGGCGGGCCGAGAGACGGAAGGTGTTGCCCTCCCGCACGGTCACACCGGTTTTCTCCAGTCGCTTCAGAATATCCGAGAGCATTCCGTAAAGCCTCGCGTCATCCTCCTCGGTCGCCGTCTTATCCGTGCCGAAGCGATCGGCGAGCGCCGCGCGGAGCTGTACACGTGTCTTTGGTTTCTCCTTCAGAAGGGAGAGAAGCTCCGCCTCACACCTCGCCTCCCGCAGGACGACGGGCGCGCTTTTTTCCACCTTGTAGGCACCGTTCCCCGTCGGGATGAGAACGCCCTTTGCCGCAAGCTCGGAGAAGACCGAGCCGATCCGACTTTTCAGGATGTTCCGCTTTCCGTTGGTGCGGGTGTCCCGTTTTTCTTCCTCGGAGAGAGGAAAGCGGGACAGGGCGGCGTCGATTGCCGCACGTCGCGTGAGCGGCTTTTCCTCGAGCGCCTCGGTCAGGTAGCGACGGATGCGCTGTGCCTCATTTTCGTAAACCATGGTTCCCCCTCACCTCCCATCCTTATTTTATCATACATTGCCCGATTTTGCAACCGTTTTGCGCGAATTTTCCCTCTGCGCCTCCTTTTTTTCGAAATGCGAAAAAACGGTTGCATTTTCGCGCGAAATGTGGTAAAATGTAATTTGGCACAGTTTGACCGAAAAAAGAGGGGAGGGGTACGATGGTACGGATATGCGGTGTCGATGAGGGCTCACATGCCGCCGCGGCAGGGATTCGCGCCGGGGATATGCTGGTCAGCATCAACAACGAAGAGATCTCGGACGTTCTCGACTATCGCTTTTATTTGACCGAGCGCGTTGTGGCGCTTCGCCTTCTGCGCGACGGGGAACCCTATACCGTCTCTCTTCATAAGCGGGAGTACGACGACATCGGACTGTCTTTTGAGACGCCTCTGATGGATAAGAAACATTCCTGCAAAAACGGGTGCATCTTCTGCTTCATCGACCAGAACCCGAAGGGAATGAGAGAATCGATCTATTTCAAGGACGACGACTCGCGCCTCTCCTTCCTCCACGGGAATTATATCACCCTGACCAACATGACCGACAAGGATGTCGCCCGCATTGTGAAAATGCACTTTTCACCGATCAACATTTCGATCCACACGACCAATCCCGAGCTCCGCGTGAAGATGATGAAAAACAAGCGGGCGGGCGAGGTGCTTCGGTATCTCGATGTGTTCAAGGAGGCGGGACTCTCCCTCTGCGGGCAGATCGTCCTCTGCCACGGGATCAACGACGGGGAAGAGCTTCTTCGCTCCATGCGCGACCTGTCGAAATACGCCCCAGAGATGACGAGCGTCTCGATCGTGCCGACGGGACTTACGAAATATCGGGAAAAGCTCTATCCGCTCACCGACTTTTCCGCGGAGGAGGCGGGGGAGGTCATTGACGCCATCGATCGCGTCGGGAGCGAGCTCAAGGAGCGCATCGGCACGCGCCTTTTCTTTGCCGCCGACGAGTTTTATCTGAAGGCGGGACGCCGGATCCCGAGTGCGGACTATTACGAGGGCTACCCGCAGCTTGAAAACGGCGTCGGGATGCTCCGCTCCTTTGCGGACGATTTTTCCTTCGCCGCGGAGGATGTCGCGACGCTTTCGGCAGAGATGAAAAAAGATAGAAAAATTTCCGTTGCGACGGGCGTCGCCGCCTATCCGCTCATGTCTTCTCTTTGTCGGGGCGTCGAGAAAATATGCCCGCATTTGAAAATCAATGTTTACAAAATTATCAATTATTTCTTCGGAGAGAGCATCACGGTGGCAGGGCTTCTGACGGGACGCGATCTCGCGGACGAGCTCACCGGGCAGGATCTCGGGGAAGAACTTCTCATCCCCGCGAACGCGCTCCGCTCGGGGGAGGACATCTTCCTTTGCGGGATGCACCTGCCCGAGCTTGAAGAAAAACTCGGTGTCCGTGTGACACCGACGGAAAACGACGGATACGCGTTTCTTTACCGCCTGTTCGGTAAGGACGCATAAGAAAGATACGAGGTGAAGATATGTCAAGACCCATAGTAGCCATTGTCGGCAGACCGAATGTCGGCAAAAGCACCCTGTTTAATAAGATCATCGGTGAGCGCCGCTCCATCGTGGAGGACACCCCGGGCGTGACGCGCGACCGCATTTACGCGGACGCCGAATGGGGGGAGCACCGCTTCCTTCTCGTCGATACGGGAGGCATCGAGCCGAAGAGCGACGATACCATTCTGCGTCAGATGCGCCGTCAGGCGACGCTCGCCATCGAGACGGCGGACGTGATCGTCTTTCTCTGCGACGTGCGCGCGGGACTTGTCGCCGACGACAGGGATATTGCCGTCATGCTCAAAAAATCGGGGAAGCCCGTCATTCCCGTCGTCAATAAGGTGGATAAAGTGGGCGAGCTGCCCTATGAATTCTATGAATTTTACGAGCTCGGCTTTGACCGCGATCCCATTCCGCTTTCCTCTCTTCACGGGACGGGCTCGGGCGACCTGCTCGACGCGATCGTCGAGACCTGCGATTTTTCGGAGGAGGAGCCCGCGGAGGACGGCGTGATCCGCGTCGCCGTCATCGGAAAGCCGAATGCGGGAAAATCCTCGGTCATCAACCGCATGTGCGGGGAAGAGCGCCTCATCGTCTCGGACATCGCGGGTACGACGCGTGACGCGGTGGATACGCGGGTCGAGAACGCCTACGGCGTGTTCAACTTCATCGACACGGCGGGCATCCGCAGACAGGCGAAGGTGGAGGACCGCATCGAGAAATTCAGCGTTCTGCGTGCCAAGGCGGCAGTGGAACGCGCCGATGTCTGTCTTCTGATGATCGACGCCGCCGACGGCGTGACCGAGCAGGACGAGCGCATCGCCGGCATCGCACACGAGGCGGGGAAGGCGTGCATCATCGTCGTCAACAAGTGGGACACCATGGAGAAGGACAACAACACGACGAACAAGTATACGAACGATGTGCGCACCGCACTCGCCTATATGACCTATGCGCCGATCGTGTACATTTCCGCCCTGACGGGACAGCGGGTAGAGAAGCTCTATCCGCTCATCCGCAAGGTCTATGAAGAAGCCTCCCGCCGCGTGCCGACGGGAATGCTCAACGACGTACTGAACGACGCGATGACGCGGGTACAGCCCCCGTCGGATAAGGGGAAGCGGCTGAAGATCTACTACATGACCGAGACGAGCGCAAACCCGCCGACCTTCGTCATCTTCTGCAACAGCGCCGCACTCTTTCATTTCTCCTATCAGCGGTATATCGAAAATTGTCTGAGAGAAGCCTTCGGATTTGAGGGCACACCAATCCGACTCGTCCTTCGCCAGAAGGGTGACGACGGCATCGGAAACTGACAAAAAGAAAACAAATCGTTACATTTTGCGCCGAATCTGCGCGAAATTGCGAAGGGAATCACGAAAAATATGTTTATCGATCACATTAAGATTTATGTCAAAGCGGGAGACGGCGGAAACGGTGCCGTCTCCTTCCGCCGCGAAAAGTATGTTGCCGCGGGAGGTCCTGACGGCGGCGACGGCGGCAGAGGCGGCAACATTGTGTTCCGTGTGGACACGGGCTCAAATACCCTGCTTTCCTATCGTTATAAAAGGAAATTCGTCGCCGAGAACGGCGGCGGCGGTATGGGTGGCAAAATGCACGGAAAGAACGGGGAGGACACGGTGCTTCCCGTGCCGCCGGGGACGCTGATCCGCGACGCGGCGAGCGGAAAGATCATTTTCGATATGGCGAACGCCGACGAATTCATCCTCTGCCACGGCGGCAGAGGGGGCTTCGGCAACCGCCATTTTGCCACACCGACGCGGCAGATTCCCCGCTTTGCCAAGAGCGGCACCAAAGGAGAGGAGCGCGAGGTTCTTCTCGAATTAAAAATGCTTGCCGAGGTGGGACTCGTCGGCTTCCCGAATGTCGGAAAGTCCTCGATCCTCTCGCGCATCTCTGCCGCAAAGCCGAAGATCGCCGATTATCATTTTACCACGCTTTCCCCGAATCTCGGCGTCGTGAAGACGGGGGAGGGGCACGGCTTTCTCGCCGCAGACATCCCCGGGCTGATCGAGGGTGCCTCCGACGGCGCGGGACTCGGGCACGAATTCCTTCGCCATGTGGATCGTTGCCGACTGCTGTTGCACGTGGTGGACGCATCGGCACAGGACGGACGTGACCCGCTCGAAGACATCGATAAGATCGATGCCGAGCTCGAAAAGTATTCCGACGAGCTCGGCGGACGTCCGCAGATCCTTGTGGCGAACAAGACGGACGCGATCCCCGAGGACGCGCCGATCCGCGAAGAGCTTCGCTCTTATGCGGAGAAGCTCGGACGGGAGATCGTCTTTGTCTCCGCCGTGACGGGGGAGGGACTTCCCGAGCTCGTCCGCCTTGCCGAAAAGACGCTCGCGACATTGCCGAAACTCACGGTGTACGAGCCCGAGATCTCGGCGGAGGAAGAGGCGGCGGCAGGCGCCGTCGGCACACGCGAGACGACCGTCCGAGTGGAAAACGGCGTGTATTACGTCGAGGGCGAATGGCTCCGCAATTTCATGGGGCAGATCAACTTCGACGATTACGAGTCGCTGAATTTCTTCCAGCGCGTTCTGCTGAAAAACGGAGTGATCGATAAACTCCGCGAGGCGGGCGTCAAGGAAGGAGATACCGTCGATCTCTACGACTTCGAGTTTGAATTCCTGTATTGATAAAAGGGAAGATTTCAATCTATGCGCGTGTCGACTTTAGTGCCGAGAACGTATTTGACACGGACACTCACGACGGATGATTTTTTGCTTTCGCTTTTGAATTAAAAATGAAGGGAAATATAAAATGAAGCTCCATGATTTGATTCTGAAGAACCGCTCCTACCGACGCTTTGACGAAAAGCATCGTCTTTCGGAGGAAGAACTGCTCGCCTTGGTGGACGCGGCACGCCTTTCTCCCTCGGCGGGGAATCTTCAGCGCATTCGTTACGCTACCGTGACCGATGCCGCGACATGCGACGCCCTCTTCGGAAATCTCGCCTTCGCCGCCTATCTCAAGGATTTTGCGGGACCTGCGGCGGGGGAGCGTCCCGCGGCGTATCTCGTTCTCTTTACCGAGAAGGCGCCCGACTCCACGCTCGGCATCGACATCGGAATCGCGACGGAGGCGATCCTTCTCTCGGCGGTCGAGCGAGGGCTCGGCGGTTGCGTGATCCGCAGCTTTCGGCGCGAGGCGGTCGATGCACTGTTCGGCTTTGAGGGCTGGCATCCCGAGCTTGTGATCGCCCTCGGCGCCCCGATCGAGCATGTGGAGCTCGTCGGCGTGACGGATGGCGACATCCGCTATTACCGCTTGCCCGACGGAACGCATCGGGTGCCGAAACGCTCGCTCGACGAAGTGATACTGAAAAAGGAAAGCGGAACGTGATCGCGGCGCGTGCCGTATCGTTTCGGAAACATTCTTTCCGAAGAAAGCTGCGGGGCGATCCTGCGTGCAGTCTTCGAGAAGACTTTCAAGACAAAAAAATCAAGGGTGCTTCGGCACCCTTGATTTTTTTATAAGCGGAGAGGAGAAGAGCGCTCTATATCACGACGCCGACGGCGGCATTGACGGAATTTGCGATGATCTGCGCACTATTATTTACAATTTCGTCAATATCCTTCGGCGTGACAAAGTATTTTCCTTCCTCCGAGGACAGGAATCTGTTGACCTTATCCGCGTCCGCGCCGAGAGAAAGCGCCGTATCCGCGGCGAGGGCGCGTGCGTCGATAACGGTCGGAACGCCGACGGCGATCACCGGGACGCCGAGCGTCTCGAAGGAGAGCGCACGCCTGCGGTTGCCGACCCCGCTCCCGGGGAAGATTCCCGTGTCCGAGAGCTGGATCGTTCTGCCGAGCCGTGCCTTTTCTCTCGCCGCGAGCGCGTCTACGGCGATTACGGCGTCGGGATGGATCTTCTCCGCGACCGCCTCGGCGACCTCCCCGGCGTCCATGCCGCTTTCCGCTGCCACACCGGGGGAGAGCACCGCGATCTCCGCACAGTCGAGCGCGCGGAAGGTCCGCCTGTCATACGCGGCAAGGTGCATCGTGGCGTGCACGCGGTCGGCGACGCGGACGCCGACGGCATCGGGCGTCAGCTCCCCGTTTCCGAGCCCGACGATGAGCACGCGGGAGGGGAAGTAGGGCAGCTCCTCGAGAAGTCCGAGGATCGCGGCGGACAATTCCTCCGTTGCACTCTCGCGGATCTCCTCGTCCGCCGCGTTTTCGGGCAGATGAAGGGTATAGTAGCGCCCCATCGGACGTCCGATGCTCCGTTCTCCCTCGCTCGAGGTGATACGGATACGCTCCCATACGAGGGCGCCGACCTCCTCACGCGTGAATTCGACGCCCGGCGTCTCGGTGTCGGCACGCCGCCGCTCGCAGGCAAGATCACTGTAAAAATTATCCTTTCGCGTAAAATCAAGTCCCATGCTCGCTCTCCTTTTTCGGATATTCGCGGCGTGCCGCGCTTCCGATAGAATACGGAATCTTTCGGAAGTATTCCCGCCCCGACGGTTTCTATACGGCGCGCCCTGCCTTTGGGCATTTTGTACAGAAAAAGAAAAGCACGTTTGTGCAATCTTACGAAAAACAAAATTCTTCCCGAAAATGCGGGCAGGGGATTGCAAAAAAATAAAAAATATGATAAAATATTTACCATACAAAGCGTGTTATGCTTTTCGGAGGAACATATGAAAAAAATCGTGAGCCTTATCCTTTCCCTCAGCCTCCTGCTCGGTACCGCGGTGCTTTTGACCGCATGCGGAGCGCCGAAGGACGCGGGACCGCAAATCAAGGTGTATCTCGGCGATGAAATCTACGATTTCGACCCGACGGACTATTACGTGAACGACAACGCCGCGCAGTTGATGAGCCTGCTCTTCGAGCCGCTCTTTTCTCTGGACAAAAACGGCAATCTCTCCTGTGCCGCCGCGCAGAGCTACAAGGTGAACAAGGAGGATCGCGAGATCGTGATCTCCCTTCGCGAATCCTATTGGTCGGACAACGTGCGCGTGAAGGCGGAGGACTTCATCTACGCATGGCGCGACCGCATCATGGAGCCGAACAACGCGAACCCCGCAGCCGCTCTTTTCTATGACATTGAGGGCGCCGTCGAGGTGAAGCGCGGAGACGCGTCTCTTTACACCTTCGGTGCGTCGGCATCGGGACTCTATGAGATTACGATCCGCTACCGCGAGGGCGGCGACCCCGACACACTGCTTGCGAATCTCTCGGCACTTGCGACCTCGCCGGTTCGCGAGGACATCGCGAAGTCTTCCTCTTCTTATTGGACAAAGCAGCTGAATACCATGATGACAAACGGCCCGTTCTCCATCCGCTCGATGAACGACGCGACGGGTGAATTCGCCATTCAGCGTAACATCGGGTATCATCAGAAGACCACCGAGGTCAATTATGTCAAGGAAGTCACGCCCGAATTCCTCGCGTCCTTCTGGACGGAAAATATGGAAAAGGTCGACCTCGACTACGACGCCATCGAGAACAACACCCTCTTCTATATCGGTAACGCATCCGTGCCGATGAGCGAGACGAACGACATCCTCGCCGACAGACGGGAGAACACGTCGAAGGCTACCGTCAACGATACGCTTTCCACCTATACTTATGTATTCAATACCGAAAATCCGCTCTTTGCGGACAAGAACGTGCGCCTTGCGCTGTCCCTCGCGCTCGACCGTGAGGCGATGGCGAACGCCGTCACTTTCGCAAAGGCGGCGAACGGCTTCCTCCCCGACACCGTTCTCAATGTCGCGACGGGGAAGAAGTTCCGCGGGGACGCCCTGATCGGGACGAAGGCGGATCTCACCGCCGCGAGAGAAGCGCTCGCGAAGGCGCAGATCCCCGCCGATGTTGCAAAGGCATTTACCCTGACGGTGAACAACGATGCGGAGAACCTCGCGCTCGCCGCACTCGCCAAGGAGGCGTGGGAGTCTCTCGGCTTTACCGTGACCGTGAAACCCGTCGGCTCGACAAAGACGCAAGGCGTATATGATGTTTCGACCGGAGAAAGCCTCGAGATCCTCGATTCCGAAATACAGACACTCGTCAAGGAAGCGTCGGTCGGAAAAAGAAACTTTGACGTGATCGGCATCGAGTGGCAGATGTATTCGAAGGATGCCTTCGTCGCCCTCTCGGCGTTCACCTCCGACATGAACGGAAACGGCACCGCCGACCTGAAGGACAACGCAACCTACCGCAAGAACATCAGCGGCTATACGAGCGAAGCTTATGATAAACTCATTCACGACGCCTACGCGCTCGGAACGAAGGACAAGGGCCGTGTCGATCTCCTCCGCACGGCAGAGAAGACGCTCTGTGAGGATATGCCGATCATTCCCGTTCTCTACGGACAGAATTACGCATATATCAGCAATCAGCTCTCCGGCTTGAAGTCGGACGGCTACGGCTTCTTCTCTTTCACGAAGGCATCGCTGAAGAATTACCGCGACCGCTTCATCGAGGCGGACTGATCCGAAACCCGAAACCATGAAAAAAGAAAAGAACTTTCGCCTTCGCACCCTGACGGACATCAAGGTCTTTCTCCTGTTTTTACTTGAAAAGATCGCGTATCCGATCGACAAGACGACGCTCATGCGCATCATCGCGGAGAACACCTATATGCTCTCCTTCGAGTATGAGGTCGCCTTCTCGGAGCTTGTCGACGACGGACATCTCTACAGCGATACCGTCGACGGCGAGACCTACTACATGATCTCGAAGAGCGGGCGCATGATCGCCTCGGAGCTCTACGATACGCTCGACCCCGCCTTTCGTGAGAAGAGCCTGAACGCCGCGGCGAAGTATCTCTCCCTCGCGAGACGCGAGGCGGACATTTCCTCTTCGGTCGAAGAGCTTCCGAACGGGCGCTATGCCGTCCGTCTCGTCGTCTCGGATGCGACGGGGGAGCTTATGAACACCACGCTGACCTTTTCCTCCCGCACGGAGGCAGAGGAGGCACGCCGCAATTTCGAGGCGAAGCCCGACGACATCTATCGCGGGATTCTCTTCGCCACCACGCAAAAGATTGCATATCTTCCCTGAAATCTCCGCCACCCCGCAGCCAAACCGCACGCGGGACGGCGGAATTTTATAAAAATCGCTTTTCGGGCACCATCGCGGCTCCCTTTTCCCCTGCTTTTTTTTCGAAATTGAAAAAAACTTTCACAAAAATGATTTTTTTTCAACAAAACACTTGACAAAAATTTATAAAACGGTATAATAGTAGGTAGAGAAAAAGAAAGAGAAGCGAAGATGCGTTCCTATACCGATACCGAGATCAACGCGTTGATACGAGCCGTTCGGGAAGGGGAAGATGAGGCGTTCGCCGAGTTGACCCGCCGCTATATGCCGATGATGACGCGTTCGGCGGAGGACATCTGCCACGGTCGGCTTTCGTTCAGAGAGGCGCTCGCAGAGGCGCAGATCGCACTGCATGACGCGGCGCGCACCTATCGGACGGAGCAGGGAGCGGTTTCCTTCGGTCTTTATGCGAAGATCTGTGTCTGCCGTCGGCTGACGCGGGCGGTGCGTAAGGAGCAGACGGTCGCGGGTTCTCTCGATGCGCTGGACACCGAGTCGGTTGCTGCGCCCGACGGGATTGAGGCGGCACTTCTTCGTGACGAGGCGTATGCCGCGTTGCTCGGACGTGTGAAGGCTTTGGCGTCCGATTACGAGTATCGCGTGTTTCTTCTTCTCTGTATTCATGGCTATTCCGTTTCTCAGGCGGCAGAGGCGCTCGGGAGGGACGAGAAGTCTGTCGGGAATGCGAGAGATCGCCTGTTCCGAAGACTTCGCGCACACAGAGAGCTTTTGCAAAGTGAGGACGATTAGTATTCATATGCCCAGGTAGCTTAAGGGAGAGCGTTGTTTACAAAGGCGTCGGTTGGAATCCGTCACGGGCAAAATTACCTATTTTAAGCGAGGAAAAAAAGGAACCATGTACCAGGACAAGACATTGAAGTGCAAGGACTGCGGCAATGATTTCGTGTTCACCGCAGGTGAGCAGGAATTCTACGCATCGAAAGGCTTTGAAAACGAGCCCCAGAGATGCAAAGAATGCCGTGCCGCAAGAAAGAACGCGAGCCGTGGCACCAGAGAGATGTTCAATGCGGTTTGCGCGAAGTGCGGCAAAGAGTGCCAAGTGCCCTTCAAGCCGACCGAAGGCAAGGCGGTTTACTGCAGCGAGTGCTTCGCCGCAATGAGA
Organism: uncultured Eubacteriales bacterium; assembly: GCA_934373635.1. Taxonomy (GTDB): domain Bacteria; phylum Bacillota; class Clostridia; order Oscillospirales; family CAG-272; genus UBA1740. The sequence goes on along the minus strand of CAKROZ010000013.1, from coordinate 8,321 downwards.
AACGCCTGATCTCTCTCCAGTGGAAAACGAGCATTTTCGAGCAGAAAATGCTCGTTTTTCGTAAAAAGAGTTTGACCGTCGCGATGATGATGCGCGACGCTTACGGGAATATTTGAAAGAGAAGAAAAGCATCCATCGGACGAATGCCCGCGGAAGTGAGAAAGGAACCACGGAAATGGCAAAGACGAAGCCGAACACCGCCGTCGCAGAGACGAGTCCGCGCAAGAAAATGAAGAACAAGACGAAGATCGCGATCTTCGTTTTGTTCGGGGTACTGATCGCCCTGATCGCCGTTGCCCTGATCGTTTATTTTACCTCTCCGTTCCCGATGGCGCTTCGCTTCCGCGACGCCGTGGAGAAAAACGATAACACCGCATTCTATGACTGCATCGACCCGAACGAGCGCGTCTTGATCCGCAGGACACAAATGGCGACGGGTGCGTCTCTTTCCCGTCTGGTTCAGTATGCCACCAACACCACAGAATTAGCCCCCGACTCGAAGATCACCTATCGCCTTACCGGATATCGCCGCGCGGACAGTTATGCGTATCTGACACTGCGCGCCTCGGTCGAGGACGGCACCGAATGGGATGCCGAGCTCGTCTGTGTGAATCGGAACGGGACGTGGTACGTGGCCGTTGGGAAAACGGACTCTCAATAAAGACGGATGCCGCATCGGGCGGAATTTGCGAAAGGGTGGTCGCCGTGACCGCCCTTTTTCTGTGGTAAAAAGGGAAAAACGCAGAGCCCCCTCTCCGCGCCGTGGCAGACTGCTCGGAGGACGAATACGCGAAGGGGGTCGAAAAGTGGTTTTTTTTCGTTTTTCCCCTATACAAAAAGAAAATAGTATGCTATAATAAAAAGGAACAGAGCCGTGTCGGCACAGCCGTGCGGACGATTGTCTGATTTTCGATTTGCTCCCGAAAGGGAAGAAAGCGTATCGTATATGGAAAAAAGAGAAAAGGATTTCAAAAAAGGCAACCCGGATAAAAAAAGACGCCCCTATCCGCAAAGAAACGGCACGCCGAACCGCGCGGAGGAAGAAGTCGCGGAGAACGTCATTTTCGGAAGAAACGCGGTGCGGGAGCTTCTTGCCTCCGAGCGCGACATCGATAAGATCTACATTCAGTCGGGCGAGAGGGAAGGCTCGGTCTGCGTCCTCCTCGGAGAGGCGGCGGCAAGAAAGATCCCGATCCACGAGGTCGACCGTCAGAAGCTCGATGCCCTTTCGGGACACGGCACGCATCAGGGGATCGTCGCCTTCGCCGCCGAGAGAAATTACAGTACCCTTGAGGAGATCCTCGAGGTCGCGAAGGAACGCGGGGAAGCTCCCTTCCTCGTCATTTGCGACGGGGTAGAAGATCCCGGGAACCTCGGCGCCATCATCCGCAGCGCGGAATGTCTCGGCGCTCACGGCGTCGTGATACCGAAGCGACGCGCCGTCGGACTCAGCGCCACGGTGGCAAAGGCTTCGGCAGGCGCCATCGAATATATGCGCGTCGCCCGCGTGACCAATCTTTCGCAGGCGATCGAAGAGTTGAAGGAGAAGGGCGTCTGGATTTACGGGACCGATATGGGCGGTACGCCCTATGACAGCGTGGACTTCCGCGGTGCCGTCGCGCTCGTGCTCGGGAGTGAGGGGAGCGGAATGTCCCGCCTCGTCGGTGAGCATTGCGATTTCACCCTCTCGATTCCCATGCGCGGACACGTGGATTCCATGAACGTTTCGGCGGCGGGTGCCGTTCTGATGGCAGAGGTCGCGAGACAGCGGCGGAGCATCTGACCGCTTTTTTGAAAGAACAGACGAAAGGAGACTCCGAAAATGGCAGACAATCGGGAAAAGCCGACCGAAGAGATCGAAGACATCCTGTCGAAGATCAAGGAAGAATATAAGGTCGGCAACATCACCGAAAGCAAAAACGAAAACGGCGCGACCGAGTTCGTCTTCCGCGAGGAACCTCACGGGCTCGTATTCGAGGAAGAAAAACCGAAGACCCCCTCTCTTCTCGAGCATGAGAAGTCCGCACCCAAGGTCGAAGAGACCGTTCTCGTCGATTCGGAAAAGGATAAGAAAAAGGAAGAGACGCCCCTTCCCGCGGGAGAGGAATTCCTCGTCCCCGAGAATTTCAGCGTCAACGAAAAATACAATACCCCCGTTGCCGAGGAGGATCGTCCGCGCATCTGGACGACCTATCTTCCGCGGTTTACCGAGGTGAGCGAGACCTACCGCATGGTGAACGACCCGCGTCCGCGGACAGGCTCCTCCACGGCGGTGAATTCCGCCGCTACGCGGAAGGTGTCCCCCTCCGACCCCACGGCGGAGAACGATACGACCCCCGTCGCCATGGCGAAGGAGGTCAATGTGAACACGGCGAATCCCGACCCCGAGGAGAACCTCATCAAGGTCGCAAAGCCCTCGGCGAGACCGACGGAGAGCGAACCGAAGAACGAGCCGAAGCCCGAGCCCACCTTGGAGGAGGAGAGGGAGAAGATCCGCGAGATCATCGGTGACGAACGTATGACAAAGACGGAAGCACCGAAGGCGGAGGAGCAGACCGCGAAGACGCCCGAAAGGGAAGAGGGGCAAACGGTCTATGACTTCTCCGACAAAAAAGGCGCGCCCGCCGTGATGGATTACGGCGTGAGCGATGTCTACGGAGAAAAAATATCCTCCCCGAAGGAGGACGAGCCGCTCAGCATCCTTACCCCCGACGGTAAGAAGGGGAAGAGCGCGGATTATACGAGCTTTTCTCAGCGCTTCGCCTTCAAGGACAGATTCGTCGATGCGATCGCCTCCCTTCGCGTGCGTTTCATTGCCGCCGCCGTCCTGACCTTCATCCTTCTTCTGCTCGAGAATCTCGGTGCCGTCGGTGTGGATCCCGTAAAGCTTCTGCGGCTTTCCTCCCTCCCCGGGGCACTCGCACTCTTGGATCTCGAATTTCTTGCCTGCCTCTTCGCCATCGGACTCCCCGAGACGATCGCCGCAGTGCGCGCCCTCCTTGTCGGAAGGGCGAAATGCGAGCTGTTTTTGCCCGTTGCCTTCTTATTTAATATCGTGTATTGCCTCGTAATCGCCGCTTACGAGCCCGTGAGCTATCCGCTCTTCGGTGCACTCTACGGCGTTGCCACACTCACGGCGATCGCTTCGTCCTATTTTGCGGCGAATGCGGAATTCATGAGCTTCAAGCTCGTTTCCATCAACGGCAAAAAACAGGTGGTGGAAAAGAAAATGACGCGCTCTCTCGAAAGAGAGAACCTCGCGCTCGACGGCACGATCGACGAATATAAATCGAAGACCGCGCGCTTTTTCCGCACCACCTTCGTCTCGGATTTCTTCCGCCGCAATTCCAAGAGCGCGGAGAATTCGCAGGCGGTGCTCCTCCTCTTCGCCGTCTCCCTCGGCGTTTCTCTCGTGACGGGTGTGGTCGCCTACTTCATCGTCGGCGGCATGGTGGGGGCGCTCGCTTCCTTCCTCCTCGTCTTCATGCTCTCCTTCCCGTCCTTCGGTCTGCTTTCCCATAAGCTCTCCTACTATCGCGCGGAGAAGGAAACCCTCGCGGAGGACAGCACGGTCATCGGTGAAACCTCCTATTACGACTACGCCGGCGTGGACGTCGTGACCTTTGACGATATCGAGATCTTCGGGAAAGAAGATGTCGCACTTCAACGCGTTATGCTCTACGGAGATAAACAAAACTTTACAAAAGCACTGCGACAGATGTCCGCACTCTTCGCTTTGCTCGGCGGACCGCTCGATTACATTTTTGCGAACGCGCTCGAAAAACGCTGTCCCCCCGCAGAGCACGCATACGTCGAGCAGGACGGCATCCGCGGTGAGGTCGAGGGCGTGACGGTCTATGCCGGCACGGAAGAATACATGCGCCGCTACGGCATCACCATCCCCGCCGATACGGGCGCGCAGGACAGGGTGTACGACACCACGCGCGTGATGTATGCCGCCGAGGCAGGACGCGTGTATGCGAAATTCTACCTTCGTTACTCCTTCTCGGAGGAGTATACCATGCTCCTTCCTCTCCTGAAAGAGGCGGGCATCGTGACCCTCGTGTATACCCGTGATCCCAATGTCAATAACGAGCTCGTGCACAAGCTCACGACGGGTGAGGACATCATCCGCGTGATGCACAAGACGGTGCCGCTGTCCGAGGACAAGAAGATCTATCCCCGCATCAGCGCGGGCATCGTGACCCTCGGAGACAAGACCAATGCCATCAACATGCTTCTTCTCTCGAAAAAGTACGTGAAATTTCAAAAGACCCTCCGCAGCACCGCGACGGCTGCCGCGGCGGCGGGCGGCGCGGCGGCGATCCTGCTTTCGCTCTTCGGCGTGCTCGGTATTCCGACGGTCTTCCTCGCACTTTGGCAGGCGGCATGGGTCGGCGTTCTCGCCTTCCTCACCCGCAATACCTTCCCCGTCGGGAAGCAGAGAAATCGTAAAGAGATCCGCGGGACACTTCCCGCGGTTGTCGAGCGGAGAAAGGATTAAAGAATGACCGAAAAAACGCATCTTTCCTCGGTTCTGAAGTCCGTGGAAAAGCCCGGGCGCTACATCGGGGGAGAATACAATCGCGTCATGAAGGACAAAGCGGCAGTCAAATGCCGCTTTGCCTTCTGTTTTCCCGACACCTACGAGATCGGCATGTCCAATCTCGGTGTCAGGATTCTGTATGACGTATTAAACCGCGACCCCGACATCTGGTGCGAGCGCGCCTACGCGCCGTGGACGGATATGAAGGAGCGGATGGAGACCTACGGGCTTCCGCTCACCGCGGTAGAGAGCGGAGACCCGGTATCCGATTTTGACATCGTGGGCTTTTCTCTTCATTACGAGCTTTGTTATCCGACCTTTCTCGGGATGCTGAAGCTCGCGGGCTTCCCCCTTCTGTCCGCCGAGCGGGGAGAGGATTGCCCGATCATCCTCGGCGGCGGTCCCTGCACCTTCAATTCCGAGCCGGTCGCGGACTTTTTCGACCTTCTCAATATCGGGGAAGGGGAAGAGGTCCTGCACGAGATCGTCAGACTCTATATCCGGATGAAGGAGGACGGTACCTATACGCGTGCCGCATTTTTGCGCGCCGCGGCGGGCATCGAGGGCGTGTATGTCCCCTCACTTTATGAGGTGCGCTATCACGAGGACGGTACGCTCTATCCCTATACGCCGAAATATCCCGAGGTGCCGACCCGCGTGAGAAAGCGCATCGTCCCCGATCTCGATCATGCGCCCTATCCCGAAAAGCTCGTGATCCCCTACGTTGAGACGGTGCATGACCGCATCGTTCTCGAGGTCTATCGCGGATGCATCCGCGGATGCCGCTTCTGTCAGGCGGGAATGATCTACCGCCCGATTCGCGAGACCTCGCCCGAGGTACTCTGTGACCGTGCGCGTTGCCTGTACGAGAACAGCGGCTACGACGAGATCTCCCTCATCTCCCTTTCCATCAGCGATTATTCCCGCCTGCCCGAGCTGACCGACCGTTTGCTCTCGTGGACGGATGAAAAGCGCGTGAGCCTGTCTCTCCCGTCCCTTCGCCTCGACAGCTTTTCGGAAGAGCTCATGCAGAAGGTGTCCTCCGTCCGCACGGGCGGTCTGACCTTCGCTCCCGAGGCGGGAACACAGCGCCTGCGTGACGTTATCAACAAAAATGTCACGGAGGCAGACCTCGAGCGCGCGGTCGGCATCGCCTTCCGCGGCGGCAAGAGCAATGTCAAACTCTACTTTATGAACGGACTCCCCACCGAGACCTTGACGGACATTGAAGGCATTGCCGCCCTGTCGAAAAAGGTCATCGATTGCTATTACGCACTGCCGAAGGAGGAACGCCCCCGCGGCGTCGGCGTCACCATCAGCGTCGCCTGCTTCGTGCCGAAGCCGTTCACCGCGTTCCAGTGGGAGAAGCAGGATACCTTCGAGACCCTCGCCGAAAAGCAGGAGCATCTGAAGGCGTGCATCACCGACCGACGCATCCGCTATACCTACCATGACGCGAAGACCTCCTTCATCGAGGCGGTCTTTACCCGCGGCGACCGCCGCCTTTCCCGCGCGATCTTGCGCGCGGTGGAGCTCGGCGCATATCTCGACGCGTGGGACGAGTGCTTCGACTTCGACCGCTGGATGCAGGCGTTTTCCGACACCGGCATCGACCCCGCGTTTTATACGACGCGCGGCTTCGGACTCGACGAGGTGCTTCCGTGGGACGTGATCGATCCCGGTGTGACAAAAGAATTCCTTCTTCGCGAGCGCGCCCGTGCGTATCGTGAGGAGACGACCCCCTCCTGCGCCGAGCATTGCTCGGGCTGTGGGGCGAACCGTTTGGGAGGTAAAACGAGATGGTGCAAGAAATGACCCCCGTCACCCTCCGCGTAAAATTCCGCAAGATCGGAGACCTTCAATATATCTCTCACCTCGACCTCGTGCGCACGATGAACCGCGTCGTGACCCGTGCCGCCCTGCCGCTTTGGTATACCGAGGGGTATAACCCGAAGCCGAAGATGGTGTTTGCCGCCCCGCTTTCCATCGGGACGGAAAGTCTTGTCGAGTTTATGGACATCCGCCTGACGGAAAGGGCGGAGCCGTCCCGCGTCAGGGAGGCGCTCAATGCCAATCTGACCGACGACATGCGGGTCGAGGAGGTATATTATCCCGACACGCGCCTGACCGATCTCAAATGGCTCGGCTATGACATCACCGTCGATACCGAGGGCGCGGATGCGGCGCTCGCCGAGAAGTGCGAGGCACTTTTGCTCGGAGAGAGCGTGCTCGCCGAGAAGAAGGGGAAGGACAGAGAATTCCGCCCCGTAGAGATCCGCCCGCTGATCCGCACGGTGAAAGTGACGGCAGAGGAGGGGACGCTTCACATGTTCTGCGTACTTTCGGGGGACGCGTCCGCGTTTCTGAATCCCGAGCTCGTTATCCGCTTCTTAAAAAAGGAAGCGGGCATCCTCTCCGATCCCTGCCTTGTGAACGAGGGGTATCGGATTTTGAGGGTCGGTGCCTATCGCGAGGATATGACCCCTTTTCGCTGAAAGTCAGAAGATACTGTCGAGATTGACTCCCGAGAGCCGCCCGAGGTGCGTGAGCGCATCCTCGAGGCGGCTTTTTGTAATGACGAATTGCTCGTCGTCTCCCGCCTCTGCCGCGCCGATCAGCTCGGCGAAGGCTTCTTCGATGTTCGTGAGGTCGTCGTGATTGACGGTAAGGCTGATATAGCGCTCCTCTGCCCGAAAATCCCGATAAAGCGCAGTGACACGCTCGAGGATCCCTTCGTCGGTCGGAGAGAGCGCCGCGACCTTCTCCTTGTAGCTCGCGGCTTTCTGCCCGATGACGGCGGCATTGACGAAGACGAAGATCAGCACGAGCACGAGAATGACCGTCGCGGAAATTTTAACTTTCATGCGGGCGCGTCCTCCTTTCGGACAAGAGACGTGTTCCCGCGGTCGTCGACGGTCAGAAGGTATACCTCGGGGAGCTTGACGCCGTAATGCGAAAGAACGTGAGAGAGCCACACGCGGTCGTAGCCGAGGGCGCGGAGATTCTTTTCGTTGACCTCGCGGTCGACGACGATCATGTGCGCGATCCCCGCGTCCGCGTCTTCCTCGTCGGCAAGGGCGCGTCGCGTGATCGGCTGGCAGTCCGACCGCAGAGTGACCGACAGCTTTCCGCTCTGCTCGAGAATGGCGTAGTACACCTCCGACACGTCCGCAATGCCGAGCACGCGTAGCTCCGAGAGCAGCTCGTTGATCGAGATGCGGTTGTCCTCGAGCACCTTTTGACGAATCTTTCCTTTATATATAATATAGACGGGCTCCCCTTCGATCAGGTGCTTCAGCTTTGCGGAACGGTTTTTGACCGCGGAGAGCAGGATCTCTGCCGAAAGAATAAAGAGGATGGGAATGACCGCGTTGAGCAGGGGAAGGTCGGGATCGTCGATCGGAATGGCGGCAACCTCCGAAATGAGGAGGGTGGAGACGAGCTCCCCGACCTCGAGCTCTCCGATCTGTCGCTTTCCCATCAGCTTCAGCGTGACGGAGAGAAAGAAATAAATGAGCACGGTTCGCAGAAAAATCGAAGCCATCGTGCGCTCCTTTCCGAGAGAATGTATCTTTATTTTGAGACGGGGAACGAAAAATACGCAAAAAATCGATAAAAAAGTAAAAAATCTTTCAAAAAGCCCTTGACAATCGGAGAGAGATGTGGTAGAATAAGAAAGCTGTCGATAAAACGACGGCTCGGTCATTGAAAATTGAACAACACAAAGAAGAGAAGAAAACACTGAAAAGTGTGAAGATCTCGTTAGTGAACTTTG
>CAKROZ010000012.1 GCA_934373635.1 uncultured Eubacteriales bacterium | reverse complement strand
ATCATGAATATAAAGTTGTCTCTCCTCGGCAGGAAAGCCAAACGGCTTTTACCGGAACCTGCTATCTTAGGATACCTGAGTTATTATACACGCTTTTTCATCCCTTGTCAAGGGGTTTTTTAAATTTTTCAAGATTTTTTTGAAATGTGACACGGAGCAGAAATATTAAGTGTCACATTTTTCAAGACGGTGTTCGCAACCGACGCATTTGTCAACAGTGTAGCTTTGAAGTTCTTATAGCTTCGCGCAAACTGCCCGGCACTTACAGCTGAGTGCCGGGCAGTTTGCGATTTTCAAACGTTAACTCACGCGAGCTCCGCGAAATACTTGATGGTGCGAACCATCTGCGAGGTGTAGGAGTTCTCGTTGTCGTACCAGGCGACGACCTGTACCTGATAGGTATCGTCGTCGATCTTCGCGACCATGGTCTGCGTCGCATCGAAGAGCGAGCCGAAACGCATACCGATGACGTCGGAGGAAACGATCTCGTCGGTGTTGTAACCGAAGGACTCGGAAGCCTGTGCCTTCATCGCGGCATTGATGGAATCCTTCGTGATGTCCTTGCCCTTCACGACGGCGACAAGAATCGTGGTCGAGCCGGTGCAGGTAGGCACTCTCTGCGCGGAGCCGATGAGCTTACCGTTCAGCTCGGGGATAACAAGTCCGATCGCCTTTGCGGCGCCGGTCGAGTTGGGAACGATGTTCTGCGCGCCTGCGCGGGCACGGCGGAGGTCACCCTTTCTGTGGGGACCGTCGAGGATCATCTGGTCGCCCGTGTAAGCGTGAACGGTCGTCATGATACCCGAAACGATGGGATATGCATCGTTCAGAGCCTTTGCCATGGGAGCGAGGCAGTTGGTGGTGCAGGACGCGGCGGAGATGATCCGATCCTCCTTCGTAAGCGTCTCGTTATTGACATTGAAGACAATAGTCTTGAGGTCGTTGCCCGCGGGAGCGGAGATAACAACCTTCTTTGCGCCGGCGTTGATGTGCGCCATGGACTTCTCCTTCGAGCAGTAGAAACCGGTGCACTCGAGAACGACGTCCACGTTCAGCTGCTTCCAAGGGCAGTTGTTCGCATCCTTCTCGGCATAGATCTTGATCTCCTTGCCGTCTACGGTGATGGAGCCGGGCTCGACAACCGTCTTACCGTCCTCACCGAGCTTCGCATCGGTGTAAGTAACGGTGTGACCCTGCGCAACGTAGCTTCCCTGCGCGGTGTCATACTTGAGAAGATGCGCGAGCATCTTCGGGCTCGTGAGGTCGTTGATCGCAACCACTTCGTAGCCCTCGGCGCCGAACATCTGACGGAACGCAAGGCGTCCGATTCTGCCGAAACCGTTAATAGCAACTTTTACTGCCATTTTGAAAATCCTCCAAAATATAATAAAATTTTGATTCTATCTTTGCGAAAAAGGCTCGTTCCGCCGAAAAAACGCCGTGTGGAATCCTTCCTTCTCCGATTTTAGATTATAGCACACTTTTTCTCATTATACAAGAGGATTGAGAAATTTTTATCAGATTTGTGGAAAATTCTCAAAACGGCGTCTCTTCCCTCGGCTTTTTTGTCCAAAGACACACGCTTTCCGCGCGGGAGAGAAAATAGTAACGGACAAGCGTCGGGAGCTTCAGGAGCCGTTTCGGCTCCGTGAGCATACGAAAGAGCCATTCCGCCCCGTATTTTCGGAAGGGGGCGGGTGCGCGGCGCTTTTCACCCGCGTAAATATCGAGACTTCCGCCGAGACCGAGGAACAGGGTGTTCGGCGAATAGTGCGAGAGGCGGTCGATCAGGCGCTCCTGCTTCGGAGAGCCGAGGCAGACAAAACAAAGGTCGGGCGTCCCCCGCTCGAGGCGTTCGGCAACGCGCTCCTCACGAAAGCGGTAGCCGTCCTGCAAAAATACGGGAGTCAGGTCGGGGTATTTTGCCGAGAGGTTGCGGAAAGCGCGCTTCGCCGTTCCGCGCCGCCCGCCGAGAAAGGCGACACGGAGTGCGCCCGCGGAAAGAAGAAGCTCGCCGAGCTCCACGCCGGGAAGCGTCTCGCTTCTCTCTCCGCGGCTTTTCAGCGTGCCGAGAATGCCGTGACCGTCGGGAAAATTATAGTCGGAGCGGTTGAGCACCGCGGCAAAATCGGGATGTCGTCTCGCATACATCAGCATCAAGGGATTGACGGTATAGACACATCCGCCCTCCGAAAGGCGTGTCAGGGCGGCAAGCGCCATCTCTTCCCTGTCGCCGATGTCCACCCGCACGCCGAATATCCTTGTTTTCTCCATGATTTTCTCCTCGCCGTTTTTCTTTTATTATGCCTTGATCGGATTTTTTCAATCACCCGAAAAGAAAAACTTGACAACGGCAAAAAAAACTGTTATACTGTTAGTACCGAACGGGGCAATCGCGCGATATTATGCCGAAAGGTCGTATCGTGAGGAAAGTCCGGGCCTCACAGGGCAGGATAACGGATAACGTCCGCCGAGGGCGACCTCCGGGAAAGTGCAACAGAAAGAAACCGCCGTCTTCCGACGGTAAGGATGGAAAGGCGAGGTAAGAGCTCACCCGTTTCTATGGCAACATAGATCCGCTGTAAACCCTATCCGAAGCAACACCCGATGTTTGCCGCGCAAGCGGCAGCGGCTGCCCGTCGCAACACATCCGGTGGCAGAGCCGCAAGGCTTGAACCGCGGAGCGATCCGCGGTGAAGATAGATGATTGCCGCGTCGCAAGACGTACAGAACCCGGCTTACAAGTTCGGTCACGGGGCTGTTACCCGTGTGTCGGAGAAACATTCTCGGACGCACGGGCAACAGTCCCGTGTACTTTGTAAATTTTTCTTCATCCGGTTGCATTTTCCGCGGAAGTCTCCTATAATAGAAAGTGGTATGTTTCATTTCACCGAAAAAGGACGAAGCGCATGTCAAAGGTTCTTCTCCCTCTCAAAGGAAGTGAAAAGGTGGGACTCCTCGGGCTCGGCACCTCGACGCGCGGGGTCGTGCGCGTACTCGAGCATTTCGGCACCCGCGCCCTGACGCTCCGCACGGAACGTGCAGTCTCCGCGTGCCTTTCCCCCTCTCTCGCGGTGCGATGCTATACGGGGGATGCGATCTACGACGAATTATCGGAGGACATTCTGTTTTTTTCCCCTTCCGCACGGCGGGAGGATGCACGACTGCTTGCCGCGGCGGCGCGGGGTTGCCGCTTCTCGTCGGATGCGGAATTTTTTTTCGACAACACTCGTGCTCCCGTCTTTGCCGTCACGGGCTCGGACGGAAAAAGCACGACGGCGACGCTCACCTCTCTCTTGCTTTCGGGCGGGGAACGCGACGTCCGACTCGCGGGGAACATCGGGAGGGCGCTCTCCCCTCTGCTTCTCTCCGAGGGGCGGGATTCCGTCACCGTGGCGGAGCTTTCGAGCTTTCAGCTTCAATATTTCGCGCCGCGTACCCGCCGTGCGGTCATCACCAATCTGACGCCGAACCATCTCAACTGGCATAAAGATTTCGCGGAATACAGAGAGGCAAAGTCCCGTATTCTGACAAATGCCGAGGACGCCGTGCTTTCGGCAGACGACGAGGGATGTGTTTCCCTCTTTTCGGGCATCCGCCCGTTTGCCGTCTTTTCGGTGAAGGAGGGAGCAACTTCTCTTCTCCGTTATCGGGCGCGGCATGTTCTCACGCTGTCGGAAGAGGCGATCTGCCTTGACGGGAAGCGGCTCCTCCCTCTCTCGGAAATCCGTCTTCCGGGCATGTACAATGTCAAGAATTTCATGGCGGCAATCGCGCTCACGCTCGGGTATACCGACGAGGAGCGGATTCTTTCGGTCGCCCGCACCTTCTCGGGAATCCCGCACCGTATCGAAACGGTTGCCGTGCGCGGCGGGGTGCGATATGTGGATTCCTCCATCGACTCCTCTCCCGCCCGCACGCTCTCCACGCTGTCGGCGGTGGCGGGAGCGCCGATCCTGCTCATCGGCGGAAAGGGCAAGGGCGTGCCCTTCGACGCGCTCGTTCCCGTCCTGTTATCGAGAGCGAAGGAGATCATTCTTTTCGGGGAGACGGGAGAGGAGGTCTTCTCTCTGCTTGCCGCCTGTGAGCGGGCGGGCAAACCACCCGTACTGCGGGCGAAGAATTTTCGGGACGCGGTGCGTCTCGCCGTCCGCGGAGCGGAGAGCGGGGACACGGTACTTCTTTCCCCTGCCTCCACAAGCTTTGACGAATTTCGGAATTTCGAAGAGCGCGGCGATGTCTTCCGCGAGGAAGTGCTTTCGCTGACGAAGGAGATTCCCGAGGAAATATAAAAGAAAAGGAAAACAGATCATGAAAACACGGTGGCTATCATTTCTGCTCACGCTGACTCTACTTTTCTCTCTCGTGTCCTGCGGGGGAAAGAGCGAGGTGGAGATCCCCGACGGGATGCAACTCGCAGCGGGGGGAAGCGAGCTCGGCTATTATTTCTTCGTCCCCGAGGAATGGACGGTATCGAACCTCGGTGACGTCAGCGCCGCGTATGTTTCTCCCCTGACGCCCGCATCGGTCTCGCTCACGGCGACCGAGCTTTCCGACGGAGAGAGCACGGCGGAGTATTTCGAGAGGAGCTTTGCTTCCTTCCCTGCCTCTTTCGGTGTGGCGAAAGTGGAAGAGGGCACTGCCTGCACGCTCGGGAATGCGGAGGATGCCGTTTCCTATGTTTATACCTATACTTATCAGGAGAAGAGCTTCCGCACCTTGCAGATCCTTGCGAGATTCGAGGGACGAGCCTACCTTTACACCTACACCGCGCCCGACACGAAGGCGGACGGAGCGGACAAGACGCCGTATGAAACCTATGTCGAGAAGGCGCGGAGCGTCATTTCTTCGATTAAATTCATCGAAAAGACGGACAAGTCTCCCGACGACAAGGTATATGAGCGTGACGGGGACGGCTATCTTCTGATCTCCGACGGTGTGGTAGCGGGCTTTGACTTTTATCTTTCGCCGACCTTCACGCCGACGCTGACGACGGGCATCATCGGTGCGGTCGCGGCGGACGGTGCGAGCGTCACGATGTCCGAGGCGACCCGCACGGGAGTCAGCGTCGCGGACTATTTCAAGGAACGCAAGGAAGAGCTTTCGACCTTTGTCACCGAGCTCACCGTTCTGAGAGAAAACGAAGAGCTTACCTTTGCCAACGCGAAGCGTGCCGTTGCCTACGAATACACCTACCTTTTTGAAGGGGAGGTCTATCACGTCTATCAGGTGCTTGCGGTGACGTCGACCAAGGGCTTTGTCTTCACCTACACGGCAAAAGAGGGCGACTATGCGACACATCTCGACGAAGTAACGAAAATGACGGAGAAGCTTCACATCCGATGAATACCGTTTATTTTGACAACAGTGCAACGACCCGCATTTCGGAGCGCGCACTCGAAAAATATATCGAGGTTTCCCGCTCGGTCTTCGGGAATCCCTCTTCCCTGCACGCGCTCGGCTTTGCGGCAGAGCGGGAGATCACGGCGGCGCGTGAGGCGATCCTCCGCACGCTCGGCTCTCCTGCGGGAACACTCGTATTTACGGCGAGCGGCACCGAGGCGAACAATCTCGCCATCTTCGGTCGCCTTCACGCGAAGGAACGATACCGTCGCGGTGCGAAGATTCTGACGACGGCGGGAGAGCACGCATCGGTGTCCGAAGTGCTTCGAGCGCTCGGCACCGAAGGGGTCAAGGTCGTCGAGATCCCGACGGCGGGCGGCGTGCTCGACCCAGAGGCACTCAGGCGGGAAATGACGCCCGACGTGGTGCTGGTCACGATGATGCTCGTCAACAACGAGACGGGCGCGCTCTACGATCTTGCCGCCGTCTCCCGTCTGATGAAGGAAAGATCGCCCGAGGCGGTGCTTCATATTGACGCGACGCAGGGCTATCTGAAGGTCCCCGCGTCCCCGCGGGCGCTCGGGGCGGACATGATGACGATCTCTTCTCACAAAATCGAAGGTCCGAAGGGGGTCGGAGCGCTCTATGTTTCCTCCGAGCTTCTGAAAAAGCGCGGGCTTGCCCCGTGGATCCTCGGCGGCGGGCAGGAGGGCGGGCTTCGCTCGGGGACGGAAAATGTCCCGGGGATCGCCGCCTTTGCCGTCGCAGCGACCGACGGTGCGGCGGAATTCTCCGCGCGGGCGGAAATGACGGAGGCGTTGCGGTCGTATCTGCTCGAACGGCTTGCAAGCGAGCCTTCCCTTGCGAACGTCCGTCCCGTTCTCCCTCCGCGACACGCGCCGCACATCCTGAATCTGACGCTTCCGAAGATCAAGAGCGAGACCATGCTGCACTATCTCTCCTCGGAGGGAATCTGCGTCTCGTCCGGCTCTGCCTGCTCTTCAAACGGAGGGGGGCACCTTTCTTCCGCGCTCATTGCCTTCGGGCGGACGGCGGCGGAAGCGGACACATCAATCCGCGTCAGCTTCTCCTACCGCAACACAACGGAAGAGGTCGACCTGCTCGTCGCGGCGCTCATGCACGGGCTGGCGAAGCTCTCGCGCATCCGGTGACGCCATGACACAGCTGACTCTGATTACCGTCGGCACGCTGAAGGAGGACTACCTCGCGGCAGCGCTTGCCGAATACAAAAAACGGCTCGGCGCTTATTGCAGAGTCGAAGAGATCGAGATCAAAGAGGTCCGCATCGCAAACGAAGACGACGCGGGAGAAATCGAGCGTGCGCTCGCTGAAGAGGGGGCGAAGATCCTTTCGAAAATTCCGAAGGGCTCCTACCCGATCGCCCTGTGTGTTGAGGGAAAGGAGTATGACTCCGAGTCACTCGCCGCACTGCTCGGTCGTGCGGCGGACGCGGTGGGAAAGATCACCCTGATCATCGGTTCTTCCCACGGGCTCTCCCCCGCGGTCAAGGCGGCGGCAAAGGAGCGGCTTTCCGTCTCCCGTCTCACCTTTCCGCATCAGCTCATGCGTGTCATTTTGGCCGAAGCACTGTATCGCTCCTTCTCCATCCTCACTGGGAGGAAATACCACAAATAAGGAGAAGGATTCGAACCGCATTGGTAAAAGAATTGGCGCTTTGTCAATAGCCGGAGCAAAAAACAAAGAGAATAGAATAAAGTCGCCGAAGAGGGCGTAGAAACACGGAAGAGGTTGAAACGAGGCGGAAATATCCTCCGTGTTTCTACGCGATGTTTGTACCGGAGAAGATATCTAACAGATTTTTCTCTTTATACCCGTTTTTTGTTATTTTTTTGAGCTTACCTCAACATTGAAATAGAGTCAAGGAATTTTCCTACTACTTTCCCTGTGATTCAAAAACCGTCGCAAGCGGATGCCGAAGCACCGTTTGCGGCGGTTTTTGATTTGAAATTATCCGACAAGTCCGGATCTCTCGATTCCCTGTACGAGGTATCTCTGACAGAAGAGATACACAATGACAAGGGGAGCGATGATCATCATACCTGCGGTGTTACTGATAACGCTGTAATAGAGACTCTGACCGCCGTAGGTGGTTTCCAGTGACGGAGGCGGAGTCGTATATACATCGGGCATCAAGTAAGTTTTGTTTCGGTCATCGATAAAGAACAACGTTGTGTAAAACTCATCTGTCCACTGCCATGAGAAGGCAAAGAGGAAGATGGTGATCATCATCGGGATCGAAAGCGGAAGAATGATCTGGAAGAAGGTGCGGAACACGCCCGAACCGTCCACATACGCCGACTCTTCGAGCTCGTCGGGAACGCCTTTGAAGAACTGTCGCATCATGTAGATGTAAAGACCGTTCTTGAACGCCAAGCCACAGATCGAAAGGATCACGAGCGGCCAATAGCTGTTCTCGAGGTGCAGAGGGCTTCCGGTAATCAATTCGAAAATGCCGGGATAGTCCCACGAGAGCACCTTTCCGATGTCGAAGAAGACGAAGTGCTGAAGGAGCGCGAGCTTCAACGTTCTGTGCGGGATGATCATCGTCAGGACGACGGCAAGCATGACCGCCTTGTTTCCCCTAAACTTGAACTTTGCGAGTCCGTAACCGATGAGACAGGCAATGAAGGTCTGAATCAATGCGCAAAGCAAGGACAGAACCGTCGTGTTCAGAAGAGCCTGGAAATAATGATTCTCCACAATCAGGTAATGGTAGATCTCAAGTGTGAAGTGCTTCGGAATGAGTGAAACGGTCGGATCAATAACATCTTCCTTTGTCATGAAAGAGCCGGCGATTCTTGCAAAGAAGGGGTAAAGAATAACGTAAGAGACACCGAGCATCAAGACGAAGCGGAAAATATTGAGCAAAACCTTTTTCCACGTGTTGGAGGTCGTGAGCTTCTTTTTCAGGCGCTCGCCGAAAGTAAGCTTGCCTTCGTAATTCACGCGGATGCGATTCTTTGTTTCTTTGGTAACTACGGTTTTCGTATCCATCGTTTATCCTCCTAATCTTTCCGTTGGTAGAAGATGAATGTGGATGCGATACCCGCTACGATGGCGATAATCAGGATAACCACAAGGAAGTAAATCCACGACATGGCAGTCGCTTTGGATTCGTTTCCGCTATAGATACCGGAGATATACGCCATTGTCACATTGCTCTGCTTTGTGAAAGAGTCAATGATGGTATAGACGGTGTTGACGAGGATCATCGGTGAAATCATCGGGAAGGTGATCTTCCAGAAGGTCTCCCATGCCGTCGCACCCTCGATCTGGCTCGCCTCATAGATAGCGGGCGAGATCGACTGAAGTCCCGCGAGGAAGATCAGCATCTGTACGCCGGAATAGTTGATGATGTTGTAAACGTTGTTGACGAGACTGACGACGTACTTGACGAGATCGCCGCCGACCTTCATGTTCTCGAAGAGCAACTCAACATCGAGCGCAGAGATGATCTGCGATGCACCGCCGCCGCCCGAACCATCGTTAATACCGCCCTCCGCCGCACCTGACATCAAATCCTGCGCATTAATGGACTCCATCAGACCCGTCGAAATGATAACGGGAATGAAGAAAATCGCGCGAAACGCCGCTCTGCCGAGCATCTTCTGGTTCAGTACCACCGCGATGAACAGGGAGAAAATGATGATGGCAGGAACCTCGAAGACGAGCTGCTGAATACCCGAGAGCAGTTTTGTGACAAACTGCGGGTCGGTTGTGAATGCCTCCACGTAAAACTTAAAGCCCTGCGGAGTCAAAACAATGATGCGGTTGTTGGTGGCGGGATCGACTGCAATATTGACATTGTTAAAGCTGAACCAGATCGAGTCGAGAAGGATCGGAAGATAGATCAAAAGGACACCGATAAGGAAGGGCGCGACAAAGAGATAACCCGCGCGGGCTTTTCTCTTTTCCAAGGAAGCGTGACGCTTCGGAATTCTTAACTGTTTATCCATGGCTTTCCCTCCTTATCCGATTCTCTCGAATCCGTATTTTGCAAGTGTGTGCATCGTTCCGTCTTCCATTCTGACATTTACGGGATATACGTTGTAATTCAGGAGGAAGCGGACCTCGCGGGTCCCGTCGGAATAGGTCACAAGAATGACATTGTTGTTGTCGCAGGTGTAATCGGTGAATTCGTACTCATCGGCGGATGCGGTCGCAACCGAGTCGGTCAGATACTTATGCACACTCGCATACGCCGCAAGCGTGAAGGACAAATCATACGGATTTTCGGAATAGTTTTCGTATTTTTTCGTATACTTTGCGATCACCTCATCGACACGGGCAACAAGCTTTTCACCGAGAGAAGAAGCGTCGGTCAGACCGACCTGCTTTGCAATCGTGGCAAGCGTTGCGTCACGGTCCACCGTGAGGTGGATGCCGCGTCCCGCATTCGCAGGATCTTCGCGCATTTCATCAAACGCGAGGTCTATCGCCACGGCGATCTGACGGTCGAGCTGTTCGATCGCCTCGTTTTCAAGCGTCGCGAGGTTCTCTGCCTGCTCCTTTACATCGATGATACGCTCTGCGATCAGAGTCCTGTGGTTCGTGATGTAGAAGGTCTGAAGATCGCGAAGCTTTTCGTTCAGCATCGTGTACGTCGATTTCACCGAGTCAAACCATGTGGTGTAATCCACGCCGTAATACTTGTTGAGGTTCTCGTCTTCCTTCAGATGCGAGGTGTTCTCGTAGCAGAGGATGTACGAGGGGTAAGCGCCACTTTCCACCGAGCGGAGCAGATCGTACTCGGGACTACCCGAATAGTTGAGAGGCGTTCCCGTGTAGCTGATCGAACCGTGCAGAACCATTCCGAGGAAGGGCACCGCATAAGAGGAGAAGCGGAAGTGGCTCGAGTCGGTCGCGACCCCGGTCAGGTGCTTCGCATATTTCAGAACATACGAATTGCCGACGCTCGTCATGATCTCGTAGCCGTCCTCTTCCTTCATACGGGCGAGTACCGCTTCAACGCGTGCGCGCGCCTCTTCTCTCGTGGTCAGGACATCCTCGTTGAAATCCGAGTTCAGATCGGAGCCGAGCGTCGAGACCGACAGGCTCTTCGCCCCGTACTTTCCGTAATTCTTCGAGAAGCTGTCGTAGAGCGAATCCAGTGCTTCGGGAGTGACAACCATGTTGAAGAAGGATTCGAATTCTCCCGCGATCGCGTTGTAAATCTGCTTCGACGCATAACGGTTATCCACCATGCGGGAGACATGCCGCCCGAGGGAAACGCCGTCGAAGAGCGCCGTCTCGTTGATGTACTGGAAGTCGAAGTCGGGATAGACGCCGAAGTGCGAGCCGTCCTGCGACGAAGTGGTCTCCGCCTGTTTTATCAGGTTTCTGAAGCCGTCGTCACCGCCGACCGCACGCTCCCAGCGGGTCTTCACGGGGTAGGTATATTCCATACCGCCGTTCATGTAGCCCGTGAGCTTGAAATTGACGTTTTTGATGCCCGCCTGCGAGAAGTCGCCGTACATCGCGATCACATCGCCAAAGGAGGTCAGGGCGATGGTCTTCGTGATCGGGAAGGACAGGAATTTGTCCCGGATCTGCATCGCGCCGAACGTCTCGACGTAAAGCGGAATGTCCTCCGTATCCGTGCTCAGTGCGCTGAGCACGCCGCTCTCGCGGAGAAGATTTCTGTAATACGCCGCCATACCGACGTAGGTCGCGGGATAGTAAGTCTCACTGTCCCTTTCACGTGCTCTCGCGCCGATCACGGAATCGTCGGCAAGCATCTTGTACCGCGTGACGAAGGAGCCGGTGTACTGCGTATCCGCCACCATGGCGTACGTTCCGCTCGCGCCGACCGAGATCGTCTGCGAGAGGTCGTACTCGTCTGCGGGATAGGGCATAAATTCGGGGAATACGGTCGCATACTTATGCTCCGAACCGCCGCTGCGGAAGGAAAGGTTCGTCATCGACATACCTTCCTCGACGACGGCGAAGAAGCCGCTTTTCACGGTTTCTCTTTCATCCTCCGGAGGGAGCTTCAAGGAGGCGCCGCGTCCCACCTCACCGACCATACCGTAGACGGGAAGCGTGATCTGCTCGCGGTGCTGACCGCTCACCTTGGAATACGCAAAATCCTGTCCGTAAATCGAGGAAGTCAGGGAGACCGAGGTCTTCTTCGTATCATTGTAGAAGTCCGAGAAGTCAACGATAGTTCCGCTTCCGTCGGGATAGAAGATATAGCCGTCCTTCCCGTCCATGTCTCCCGCGCCGAAGTACGGAAGAGAGGAGATCGAGGTGACGTGATAGAGTGTCGAGTCGTAGGTGACGGAGTTTGCCGGCAGACGGACAAGCAGAGAGCCGTCCTCCGCAAAGGTGTACTCGAGTGCCACGCGGAAGACCGCGTTCTGCTCGGTCTCGGCAACGTAGCCGACCTCGCGCTCATCCGCGTACATTTCGGCAAAGTTGTAGGTCGGGCAGTAGGACGTGATGGTTCTCGCGTAGGTGGCACGGGTACCCGAGGAAGCCTTCGGGTTGAAAATGTAGATCGCATACCCTTCCTCGGTAATGGGGTAATCCTTATACATTTTCTCGAGCATCGTCTTAGCGATACTGTCGGTCTCATCGGCTTCTATACGATTGAGATAGTATTTCGGGTTCTGGATCGAATAGCCCGTATCTTCGTTCATAAAGGAGAGGATTGCAGTGTTCAGTGGGCGGACGATCTTTCTCGCGTTCGCATCATCTCTGTAAAAGCGCTGTGTGTCGAAGAGATAGTTTTGGAGTGCCTCATAATCGATATAACCGTTCGTGCGGATCTCAAGTTTGACCCCCGCCTTCGTCGTGTATCCGTCGAGGAAGATGAAGTCGGCACCGGGATACGCCTCGCTGCAATAGTCTTCAAGCATTTCCTGATACCGCTCGATGAGAGGAACAAGGATCTTTTCCTCGAAGGCTTCCGCCTTGATCATACCGGGAAGCAGATAGCGGTTCGCGGTATTACCGAGAATGTAGTTGACGCGGAGTCCGTCCTTGATCGCGCTGACCGAGATCTGGGCGCGGAGTGCGGCGTCACGCGTGCTGTTGTACTCACGGGAGGACGAGGTGGCGATCTCCGTGTACGCGATAATCAGCTGACTGTAAAGCAGGTTTGCCGTATTGTTGTTGTCCTGCTTATTCCTTGTGACCGAGTAGACGTCCGTCGGGTTGCTCGTCAGGATCTGACCGCTCTTCTCGTTCTTATAGTAGATCACACCGGTGTAGCGGTTGACGTAGAGCGAGTAGAGGGGCGTCCCGTCGGCGTCACGATAGGTCGCGCTGTCAAGGTAGCCCTCCGACTCTTCGTAGGCGAGCATCTCCTCCGCCGTCTTGTATTCGTACTTGTAGGCTGCTTCGACGATCGCCTTCACCGTATCCTTCGGGAGGGTGGTACTGCCCACCGTGCTTTCGGAATATGCCGCGGAAGCCTTCATCGGAAGGATAGCAAAGATGCATGTCAGGGTCATGAGCGACGCCATGACAAACGATAAAATTCTTTTGAGTCTCATGTCTTATCCTCCTTTCTACTATACGCGGTTTCCGATTTCCGTCACGATGGATATCACGAAGGTTACCATCTTAATCACCAAGCTGGAGAACAGAATAGCAACGAACATAATCACCGCCATCGCAACGATGGTAAAGATGGTGATGAGGAAGTTCTTTCCGAGCGAGTAGTCGTGTGTCACAAGCATACCGAAGAAGAGAAGCAGAGCGACCCACACGTATGCAATCGTGACAAGCAGGTTCACGATCGATCCCTCCGAGGTCGTCAGCACGTTCGAGAGAATCGTGGAGAGGATCAGCATGAAGGGGAGCGGAGAGAGCGAATAACAGGTGGCAACGTAAATGTCCTTGAAAGAGCCTTCGCCGTCAAACAGCGTCGTCAGACACCAGTTCGCCACACACCAGAGAAGCACGGGCACCGTCACGGCAATGATCTGCGTAAAAATGGTGCTGTACTCACCCTTCGGATTGAAGACATAGCCGCGTCCGACAGACTGGTAGAAGAAGGCGATGATCGTGGCGATGAGGATCGTCGTCGCGGCGCGGACCGAACCGCGCTTCTCGTGTTTCAGATCCCAGAAGCCATCGAACGGATGGAGATTCAGATGGAAGAGATAGAGTAGCTCTTCCCCGTAGGTCTTCCTTCCGACCTTGAGGGAGACCGCCTTGTTCTTCTTCTTCGCCCACGCGAGGAATTTGACAAGCAGGACGACGAGCGCGATAACGAGAATCAGAAGGGGCACGAGCCAGCGTCCGACGATCTCCTTGCGGATCTCGGAGAAGGCACGCGAATAGTAGGTCGTCTCATACGCATTCGCAAGCATTTCCTGCGCTTCCTCGTATTTGCCCTGGTTGAAGAGTGCCTTACCGATACCGATATACGCGAGATCGAAGTTGTTGTTCCGCTTCAGAACGTCCTCCCAATAGGTGATGGAGGCAGAATAGTTGTGCTCGTT
Organism: uncultured Eubacteriales bacterium; assembly: GCA_934373635.1. Taxonomy (GTDB): domain Bacteria; phylum Bacillota; class Clostridia; order Oscillospirales; family CAG-272; genus UBA1740. The sequence goes on along the minus strand of CAKROZ010000012.1, from coordinate 21,738 downwards.
CTGATTGCGGAGCGCCTTCATAATGGTGTCGCAATAGTCGGTCGGCGTGAAGACCGTGATCTTGTAGTCGTCCTCCGAGGATTTGTCGAGAAGGAGCAGGTAGGTAACGCCGTCCACCTCCTGATAGGTGAAGCCGATATAGTTTTCACCGTTGCCGAGCTGATCACCCTTGTCGCCGAAGGCGAAAAGCAGGTTACCGTTCTGGTCATAGGTGAAGATTCTGGAACGCTTCTTCAGCGTGGTGGCTTTGCTCTCTTCGAGAAGAGACCATGAGCCCTCCGGTCCGATCGCCACGTCGATGATACTCGAGGGCGTCCCGTTGACCGTACCGACCGCGACCTCTCCGCCGGGATCGAAGAAGCCGTTCCGTTTCATGATCTCCGTTCCCGCAGAATTTAGTTTTTTTACCGGGGAATAATCCGCGTTTTTGGATGTAATCGCGTCAATCTGCTTTGCCGCATCAATTTTATTGTTCGTCACGTAAACGAAACCGTCATCATCCACCGTCAGATTGTTATAAACAGCCGGGAGCGTCAAAGCCTGTTGGGCAAGCTGCTCTTTCGTCTGAAAATGGCGCCAGATGATTTGAAGGACACTGTAAACGACCTTCTGCGCGCCGATGAAGCCCGTGAAATCGCCTTCGCTCGAAAGGACGATAACGCCTTCCTCGCAGTTCTTCGACAGGACGAAAATTCTTCCGTACTTATCGACCGCGACAGCGGAGGGCCGGAAGGTCGAGTCACTCAGCAGCGCCGTCGACGGCGTGCCAATAGTGCGCACATAGTTGTATTCCCTGTCGAAGACAACGATGCGGGAATTTTTTGTATCGCAGACGTAAATGTAACTTTCTCCGTCCGCCGTGATGGTCGGGTCGGTAACATAGACTCCCGCGGGTTCGTTGAAAAGCTGAGTGACGCCGTTCTCGTCCACATAATCGGTCAACACCTTCGTGACCTGATAGTATTTATTGAGAACGACGATTCTGCCCGCGTAAGTGATATCGTTTCTCTTTCCGCCTGTATCGGCGATATACACACTTCCTTCTTCATCGGTCACGATATCTGACGCGCCGAGAAGGTTGTAACTCGCCTTGATGTATCGATTTCCGTCTTTATCTGTCGTGACATCGGCGGGGTTCAGATCCTGTCTGTCTTCAGGGTTCGGACCGATCTGAAGATACGGTTTTCCACCGTCGTACTTCACATCCGCCAGCCGGAGTCCGTCGGCACTCAGAAGTCCCATCGTGGGAGAGTCGATGAGTTGGCTCGCCGAATACGCGGCGGGCGACTTCATCGGGTCACCGTCGATCGAATAGGTGTACGTGTCATAGGAGCTGAAGGCGGAGGAGGTCAGCGTTCCGAAGAGAACGGTAAAGAGCACGACGAATATCGCGACGCGCATACACTTCTTTTTCAAAGCTCTTCCCTCCTTTTAATCTTTCATACCCGAAGAACCCATCGTCTCGATAATCTTACTCTGGTTCAGAACGAAGACGAGAATGGGGACGAGCATCATAACGACAGTGGCTGCGGCTCCGGCGCCCGAACGGGCGATACCGCCCGAAAGAATCTGGCTGATCGCGTAGTTGAACGTTTTGAGTTCCTCCGAGTGGATGTAGATCGAGGCACCCGAGTTCCAAAGGTTCTTGAAGCACTCGATAATCAGCGTCAGCCACGCGGGCTTGACCATCGGCATCGCGATGGTCAGGTAAGTGCGGAATTCACTCGCGCCGTCGAGACGCGCCGATTCCAGAACGGTGTCGGGAACCGAGGTCTCCATAAACTGCTTCATGAGGTAAAGCCCCATCGTCGTCGCCATCGAAGGCACTATAATAGAAAGATACGAGTCAATCCATCCGAAGGAAGACAGAATGATGAAGTGCGTCACCTGGTTGACGGTGGAGTGGAACATCAGGGACATGACGATGACCTGGAAGATGGCGTTTCTGCCGGGAAAGCGAAGCTTCGCGAGAGAGTATGCCGCCATCGAGGCGAAGATCAGGTTGCCGAGTGTTCCGCAGATCGTGATGAACACAGTATTGAATATGTAACGAGAGAAGGGTACCCAAGAGTCACCCATCAACGTGAAGAGGTCCTTGAAGTTATCAAACGTCGGGTGAATGACGTAGAAACGCGGGGGGAACATAAAGAGCTCGTCGAGCGGCTTGAGCGCCTGGATCACGACGTAATACATCGGCAAAAACATGAAGATACCGAAGATGGTAAGTACGATGGTAATGCCGGTATCGCCCCCTGCGGAACGGTTGAGTACGACGCGGTGACCGCGGGTTCTTAACTTTTTCGACATACTACTCACCTACCTTTGAAAGCGCCTTCTTGATCACGATATTACAAGAGAACATGATGATGAAGAGGATCACGGCGATCGCCGATGCGTAACCGATCTCGTATCGTTGTCCGCCGTAGTCATCAAGATGGTGCATAATCGTATGCGCCGCATAGTCGACCGACGGGAAGCCACAGAGCGCGGTGACAACACTGCCGAAACCAAAAGAATTCGTAATTGCAAGGACGGCACCGAACATCATCTGCGGACGCATGGTCGGCAAGGTGATGTACCAAAGCTCCTGCCAACGGTTCTTGACACCGTCGACCGCCGCCGCCTCGTAAAGAGAACGGTCGATCGTCTGGAAGCCCGCGATGAAGGCAAGGAACGCCGTACCGAGCGAGGTCCAAAGGGCGACCACGATACAAAGGGGCATGACATAATCGGCGTTTTCAAACCAAAGAATGGGGGAGGATATAATGCCGAGGTCCATCAAGGTCGCGTTGACCCATCCGTAAGAGTCGGACGAAAAGAGCGTTTTCCAGATCAGGTACACCTGACCCGAGATGGAGGGCGCATAGAAGATCAGTGTGACAACGGCACGGATCTTCGGGGGAAGCTCGTTGATAAACCATGCGATCAAAAGGGACAGAAGGTAGGATACGGGTCCCGTGATGCACGCGAAAATCAGGGTGTTCTTGCAAGCCAAAAGGAAGATTTCGTCTTCGAGGAACAGTCTCGTATAGTTGTCGAGTCCCATCCAGTGCGGAAATTGCAGCATGTTGAAGTCGGTAAAACTGAGCAGGATGGAAAGAAGGACGGGCAGGACGGTAAAGATGATGAAGAGAAGAAAGAAGGGCGCGAGCATGAAGTACGCGGTCTTATTTCTCTTGATCTCCTTCCATGTCCATTGCCACTTCGACATTTCGGAGCGCTGCACCGGGCGGGTCTTCTCTGCCTTAGTCTGTGACATCTGTTTTTCTCCTTAATTGTTAATCTCGTCAGGTCTTACGCGCCCGGCAGCTCGGATTCGTCCACGTCGGTGTCGAGGGTCGGAAGGTCAAATTCCTTTCTCTTTCTCTTCAGCTCGGCGTTGATGGCGTCAATGTATTCGTTCATGGCATCGACCGCATCCGCACCGTTGTTGACGGTATCGAGGAAGGCGAACTTCGTGTAGCGGCCGATGATGTAGGAGCCGGGGTAGTTGACGATGGAGGACAGATGCTTCATCTGATCCGCGATCGCCGTCTTTTCCTTTGCGGTCCAGGAGAGGTCGTTCAGCGCCGTGACATTGGCGGACTCATACTTCGCGGAGGGGCCGATCAGGGCAACCATGCGGTTACCGTAATCCGCCTGCACCTTACCGCTTGTCTGCCACTGCATGAACTGCCATGCCTCGAGCATGTTCTGACAGCCGTGAAGCATGACCGTCGCGCCGACACCCGCGAGGGAGTCATAGTTGAACTCGCCGTCATCTCTCACCCAACCGGGAAGAGAGCCGAATTCCCACAGACCGTCAATTTCCGTCGCGTATACGACGAGCTGGTTGTAAATACCCGCATAGTCACCGACGATAATGGGCATTTCACCGGTACGGAAACGGTTGGGACCGTCGTAGTTGACCGGGAAGGAATAGTCACTGTAAAGACGGCAAACGTAGTCAAATGCCGTCAGAGCAATATCGGTATTGAGACCGATGCGCGCACCCGCGTACTGTTCATTGTCGGTGTAACGCCACATGTTACCCCCCATCTGATAAAGAAGGAAGTCAATCGCCGAAACGTAGGAGATACCGATGGACATGTTGTTCGCCTGGAGCACGGGCAGAAGCGCGAGCACCTGCGGCCATGTCTCGGGCACCTCTTCCCCGAGTCTCGCGAGGACATCGGTGCGGTAGAACATCATAGCAAAGGACATCGTTTGCGGAATACCGTAGGTCACGCCGAGCAGGCGGATGGTGTCGAGCGCGGCTTCCACGAATTTGCCGTCCTTCGTCTCAAAGTCATATGCCTTAACCGCCTCGGCAAAGCTCTCGGTGGTGAAGGAAAGCTCCGATTCCCTGCCCGCAATCGGCGAGGTCACGGTGGTGTGCTGTCCATTGGCATCCTTATAAGTATAATATACGTTGCGGAAGATCTCGTTTTGCGCGTCGGTCAGGTGACCGTCGTTTCCGCTCACGCCGACAACGGCGTCACGGATCGCGTAGTTAATCACGCTTGAAGAGTCAAGTCCGAGGTACACATCGGGTCCCTTCCCTGCCAAAATAGAAGGGAGAAGCGTGCTACCCGTAACCAGCTTCAGAGTGACGGCGGTTCCCGTCGCTTCGGTATATCCGTCGCTCGCGTCGATCATGGTACGCCAGATCTGCGACTGGTCACGACCGGTGGCAAGCCAGACCTCGACGGTCTTCGTGTCCTCGGTCGGGCGGGTGGTCAGACCCATGGCATCGTAATCGGTAAAGAAGGAGCCGAAGAAGGACTTGATCTCAAACCAGAAGGCGGAGAAGAAGCCCGCATTCGCCCGCGGAAGCTCCTTTTGCCCGTCGCTTGCGGGATGGATCTCAATCTCGTCGAGAACGAGTGTGGATTTCTTCGAGTTGTTGATCCAGGTACCGAGCGTACCGAGATAGGATTTCAGGTTCGACATGTTCGCGGCGATCTCGGTGCCCTCGTCTCTGCCCATACGGTCGAGCAGAAGCGCAACGGTATCAAGTGTTGCGACGTGTGAGCCTTTCGTGCCGCAGAGCTCTTCGAACGCCTTCGAAACGGCGGTCAGCTCGATCGCCTGATCGAGCAGCTCGATCAGCACCTCGGGCATGATCTTGTCGAAGCTGTAGCTTCTGTACTCATCGGGGTCTGCACCCGTCAGCTGAAGGATACGAAGGTAGCAGTTGTTCACCTTATCCATCGAGACCTCGACGCGCTGAATGAGCTCTTTCAGAGAGCCGAGCGAGCACTCGAGATAGAGGGTATAGGTGGTTCCCGCCTTAAAATAAAATTGGAAGGCATCTCCGGAGCCGTCGGAGATATAATCCGACTGCCATTCCTTGCTGTAATCAAACTGTGTATTATACGCTTCGGTGAACGGAACCTCCGGCGTACCGTCGGAAAGTCCGTACACGCCGTCCGCGACGCTCTCGCCCTCGGCACCCGTGTGTCCGCCGTAAAGCTTGATCGCGCGGCAGATATACATACCTTGGAGAGCGCTCTGCAAATAGCGCATACTGATGGTGTAAAGACCCGATTCGGTGACTTGGAAATTATATGCCGCCCACTGCCCGATGGCGTTGTAGCTGTTCTTGCCGACAACGTTGAAGAGCTGTGCCTGCGAGGCGGAGGGATAGGTCGCGGAGGAAGAGTTGTTGTTGCCCGCCGTCACCGAGTTGTCGGAGACGAGATCGGGGAACTCTGCCTGGATCACGGTGATCTTCCCGTTTTCGGGAGAGGAGTAGCCGCGCTTGACGTATTCGGCACGGACTTCCTCATAGCTGTCAATCCTGCGCTCGGAGGACCCCACGGGGATGAGCGAGATGGACTTCAGGATCATCGGCTCGCGCTGCGCTTCCAGACGGATGGTGTGCGTGGCGTTCTGGAAGTGGAAGGCGAAATATTCATTATAGTAACCCGTCGAATCCTGGCAGTAGTAGGTTCCCCACTGCGGATTCTGCACCATCTCGGGCGACATAGAGTTGCCGTTGATGTCCTGCGCGATGCGGTACTCGGTGACCGTCTTCTTGCCGTTTTTGATCTCGGTGACGATCTTGAAATATCCGTTGTCGGCGAGGTCGTCGCCGCGGTTGCGCAGCTCATAGGTGACACTGTAATCGTCGGGCTCGATCGTGTCGGTGACCACGGGGTCGGACACATAGTTATAGCGCCATGTCTTCGGGAAGGTGAGGTAACTCGCCTCCGAGAAGGGAATCTCACCGTCGATGTACAGCTTGCGCTCGATCGAGCTGATGCTGCTCTCCGCGGTGTCGCAGGTGAAATATTCGAACGCGATATAGTAGAGTCCCTCGGCGCCGTCCGGAATTTTGAACTCCCATTCCGCCGTTCCGCTTGCGGGAAGGTAGACGGTGTTCGTCCAGTTGTCGCCGAATGCCTCCCAGAGCGCGCGGTTTGCCTCGCTCTGCGCCTCGGCGTAACAAATGGAGTTCTTCGTAAGCAGGCCGGCATACGCCTCGCCCGGCTTGATCTCGCCTTTTGTCTTCAACGCCTCAACGACATCAATGTCGATGCGGGAAAGTCCGCTGCCGACGGAATCCTTGTACCGTTCCCTGTACGCCGCGTAAGACGACGCATTGAGGAAGGATTTCATCTCATCGAGGCTCGTATGTACGGACTCGTCCTTCAGCCTTGCGGCGAAGGCGGGAACAGCGAGCACGCCGAAGAGAATCGTCACGGAAAGCAACAGGCACATCACCTTCCGAAACAGATGTTTTCTCATACCATGGGTCCTCCCGAAAATTTCTTTGCTCCGCGTTCCGCCGAGGGCGGACACCTTCGGCGATACTGTCATTCGACTGCCTCGCCCGCGGGCGGGAAAATCGAGTGACGGCATCGTCCGAACCTTCGGATTGCGATTCTTATTATAGCATATAAAAAATTAAAAGTCAAGAAAGCAAAAAAGCGGATTTTCATAAGAAAAATCGTCCGCGCGCCAAAGAAAAATCCTTGTTTTTCCAAAATGATAACTTTTCTTTACACGAAAACGAAGACGGTTTTTGCTTATATTTTCGACAAGTAAGCTAAATTTACTATATAATATAAATATAAACAGAAGTTTATGTAAATATCGCTTACCTTTCGAAAATTCTGGAGAAAATTTCGAGATTTTGCAATACATTGTGCAAAGTGCACAAAAAGCGACTTGTTTTTTCTACACATCGGACAACCGAACATGATAGAAAAAAGACCGTATTCACCCGAAAATACGATCTTTTTCCCTTGCTTTTGCCATTCTCCTTGCCTCTCGGAAAGGAACGGAATGGGCAGTATCCGTCTCCTTTTCCCTCCGAAAAGGGAAGGATCGGACCCTTTGATTCTCTCCCCGACTTGCCGAAAGCGTGCAAGATTTGCCGCCGAAGGTTCTTCCCGCTCTCCCTCAAAAGGCACGGCAGACCGCCGCGAACTCTTCCCGCTTCCCTTCAAAAGGCACGGCAGACCGCTGCACATTCTCCTCGCTATTCTCAGAGGCGGGCATGGCAGACCGCCACGCGCTCTTCCCTTCCCTCACGGCAGCAAGCAAAACCTCCCGCCGCGCGTCCTTTCGGAGGCGGTACGGGAGGTTGCTTTTTCTTCTATCTTCTTCTATTTCTTCTATTTTCTATCGGGAAGACGGGCGCAAAGCTTACTTTTCGTCGTGATCGGCTTCGCTCTCCGTCTCGAAATCGACGGGTCTTCCGATCTTATGATAGTAGTCGGCGAGCGCCGCCTTCACTGCCTCCTCCGCAAGAACGGAGCAGTGCACCTTGATCGGGGGCAGTCCGTCGAGCGCCTCGACGACCGCCTTGTTTGTCAGCTTGAGCGCCTCCGAGACGGTGTGTCCCTTAATGAGCTCGGTCGCCATCGACGAGGTGGCGATCGCGGCACCGCAACCGAAGGTTTTGAACTTGCAGTCGGTGATTACGTCGTTATCGTCGATCTTCAGATACATCTTCATAATATCGCCGCACTTGGCGTTTCCGACGGTGCCGACGCCCGAGGCGTCCTCGATCTCGCCGACATTGCGCGGGTGGGTGAAGTGATCCATTACCTTTTCGCTGTATTGCATCTCTGTTTCCTCTTTCCCTCTTATTATTCAGCCTGCACGTGGTTTCTGTCCGGTGTCCGTCAGGCGTTCTGTTCTTTCTTTTGCAGATCTTCCCACAAGGGGCTCATGTTGCGCAACTTTTCGACAATGGGAGGCACCGTCTCGAGGATATAGTCGACATCCTCATCGGTCGTCTCGTGCGAAATGGAAATACGCAGGGAGCCGTGCGCCTTCTCGTGCGGGATGCCGATCGCGATGAGCACGTGCGACGGCTCGAGCGAGTCGGAAGAGCAGGCAGAACCCGTCGAAACGCAGATACCCGCGAGGTCGAGCCACAGAAGCATACTCTCCCCCTCCACACATTCAAAACCGACGTTCACGTTGCCGGGAAGCCGCTCGGTCCTGTGACCGTGGAGCCTCGAGTGCGGGATCTTCGTCAGCCCGTCGATCAGACGGTCGCGCAGTCTCGCGACGCGTGCGTTGTCCGCCATCTTTTCCTCGGCGACCTCAAGTGCCTTGGCAAGACCGACGATATAAGGAAGATTCTCGGTTCCTCCGCGCTTTCCTCTCTCCTGTCCGCCGCCGTCGATGAGGTTGTCGATCGCGACGCCCTTGCGGATAAAGAGCATTCCGATGCCCTTCGGTGCGTGAATTTTATGTCCCGAAAGCGAGAGCATATCCACGGGCAATTTCGAGAGGTCAATCTCGAGGTTTCCGACGGCTTGCACCGCATCTGTAAACATAAGTGCACCTTTTGCATGTGCAATGTCGCAAATTTCGCGAATCGGCTCGATCGTACCGATCTCATTGTTTGCATACATGACCGCGACGATTGCGGTCTTTTCGGTCACGGCGGCGCGGAGCTCGTCCATTTTCACGATGCCGTCTTTATCCACCCCGACATAGGTGACCTTGAAGCCCTCACGCTCGAGTGCCTCGCAGGTGTGAAGCACGGCGTGGTGCTCGATCGCCGTGGTGACGATCTCGTCTCTCCCCTTCTTTTTCATGCGGTGCGCGGCACCCTTGATCGCCCAGTTGTCCGACTCGCTTCCGCAGGAGGTGAAGAAGATCTCCTTCGGCGTGCAATGAAACACGTTCGCGATACGAAGGCGAGCGTCATCGAGCAAGGCTTTCGCTTCTCTTCCCTTCTGATGAAGGCTCGACGGGTTCCCCCAGACGGTCTCGAAACAGGGAGCCATCGCCTCCGCCACCTCACGGCTGACGGGGGTGGTCGCCGCGTTGTCGGCATATACGAATCTTTTCACGGTGATTCCTTCCTTTTATTTTGATTTGCGCGATAGTATCGCGTTCTGTTTTTTGACATTCCTTATTGTATACCATTCTTGTGTATTTTTCAATAGGCTCGCAAAAAATCGAATGTTAATTTTTTATTAACAATAAAACGCGCCGGGATTTTTCGTTGTTCCCTTTTGAAGTCAAATCCGGGGAAGCTTTTGCAATTTTGTCGCGCTTTTTTGAGAAAACGCGTTTTCGTCTTGACAAAGCATCCCTTTCGCGGTATAATATCCTTATCATCACAGGCACATATGCCTTTCGGAAAGAGAGAAAATTATGTATACAATCGGTGTGGATCTCGGCGGTACCAACATTGCCATCGGACTTTGCGACGATGCGCTTCATATTCTCGAGAAAGGATCGGTGCCCACGCGTCCCGAGCGGGACGGCGAGGAGATCGTGCGCGATATGGCGGCGCTCGCCGACGAGCTGATCAAAAAGCACGGGCTCACGGTCGAGGACATCGCCTACGTCGGCATCGCGACCCCCGGCACGGCAAACGCGGTCAGCGGTGTCGTCGAATATGCGAACAACCTTCCCTTCCTGAACTTCCCCATTGCGAAGATCTTCAAGCAGTATCTTCCCGTCAGAGAGGTTCTGATCGCCAACGACGCGAACGCGGCGGCACTCGCCGAGGCGCTGGTCGGCGCGGCAAAGGGAACGAAGAATTCCCTGATGGTCACGCTCGGCACGGGTGTCGGCGGCGGCGTCATCATTGACGGAAAGATCTATGACGGCGGCGTCAACTGTGCGGGCGCCGAACTCGGACACACGGTCATCGTGGCGGGCGGCAGACAGTGCTCCTGCGGCAGACGCGGATGCTGGGAGGCATATTCCTCCGCCACCGCGCTCACCGAAATGACCCGCGAAGCAATGACCGAGCTGAAGCTCAAGGGAATCCCCTCCCTTCTCTTCGACTGTGCGGAAGCCGAAGGGCATGTCTCGGCGCGCACGGCGTTCGACGCCATGAAGCGCGGCGACTCTCACGCAAAGAAGATCGTGGACGACTACATCTTCTACCTTGCCGAGGGAATCACGAACATGATCAACATCTTCCAACCCGAGGTGCTTTCCATCGGTGGCGGCATCTGCAACGAGAAGGAGAACCTCACCGTTCCCCTGATCGCGAAGGTCTCGCGCGATCAGTACACCCGTAACAATCCGCACAAAACGCGCATCGTGATCGCCACGCTGAAAAACGACGCGGGCATCATCGGCGCCGCGGGACTCGGAAAATAAAAAGAAGACCGAAAGAGCGCGGGCGCAGAGTACCCCCGACCTCTTTCCCGAAAAAACAGCCGCAACCGCCCTTCACCCCTTCGCCCCATATGCAAAGGTGCGAAAGCAAAGCCCCCTGTCGGCGGACAAGAACGCGGGCATCTCAAACCATTCACTCTGCTTTTTCTAACGGGTGGAGCACCTACGACCACGGGTGCTCCGCCCGTTCTTTTATAAAAGTGCGGGCACGGCTATTTATAATTTTTTCACAAAACATTTATAAAAGATTTATGCCTATAACACGGAAGGCACATTTTTTTGCGGTACAATAGGAGAAAAAGAGAGACACGATTCCCTACCTGTGAGGTGTACCCGTGAAACATTTGTTTTCTTTATTTCTCGTCATTTTCCTCTTCTCTTCCGTTCTTCTTTTCACGATCTCCTGCGCGCCGACGGAAGATGGATCGAAAAACGAAGATCCGAAGTCAGATCCCGCAGAGGATCCCGTTTCGGACGATTCCAAAATTTACGTCCCTCCCTTCAAGCTCTATGAGGACCGCCGTGCCACGAAGCTCTCCGCCATCTCCTACCGTGCGCCCGACACCGACGCGCTTCTTCTCGCCGTCACGGATGCCGCGACGGCGCTGACCGAGAATTCTCTCTCGGAGGATGCACAGGTGGAGAAGGTCAAAGGGCTTGCGAACGCCTATTCCGAGGCGATCACGATGAGCGCCTACCTCGCGTGGAAGGTTGAGAGCGGGGAGACCGACGCGACCGTACTCTCGGAATACGCGCGCCTTTCGGAGGCGCGTCCCCTCCTGATTCGTCGCATTGAGACGCTTTGCGTCGCCGCCGCCCGCTCTCCCCATGCCGCCCGACTCGCCGCGGAATGTTTTTCCGAGAATCTCTCGGGCTACGCGGGCGGAGAACGATACACCGACGAGGCGGTGGATGCCATGGTGCGGGAGGTGAAAAAGGAGAACGAATACCTTCTTCTCTCCGAATCCAATGTCACAATCACCTACGAGGGGGAGACCGATACCGCAGAACATCTGATCGCGCGCTGTCGTGAACGCCTCGGCGAAGATTCCACCGAATTTCTTGCGGCAAAAGCGGTTTGCACCACCCTTTACCGCACGGCAAAGCTCGCGCGGGAAAAGGAGCTTTATCTTGAGCTTGTCGCCCTCCGTCGCGAGATCGCCGACGCGCTCGGCGCATCCTCCTATGCGGAGATCGCCTACCGCGACGCGGGCTATTCTTACACGCAAAAGGAGGCGGACGCCCTGTTCTCCGACGTGGCGCAGAATGCCGTCTCGGTCTACCGCGTCCTGTACGACGAGATTTTTCTCTCGCGTGAGAACAGCACGGTCCAAACGCAAAAGATCTATAAAACGATCAACCGCCTGTCCTCCCTTTACGGTGACAAGGGCGGGGTGCTCTCCGAAGCCTACAATTATATGCTCCAGTATTCGCTCTACGACATCGCCGTCGCGGACGGAAAGCGGAATACGGGCAACGAGGTCTTCTATCTCGATTCTTACGACTCCCCTCTGCTCTATCTGACCGCGGAGGAAAAGGTCACCGATTATCTCTCCATGGCGCACGCCTTCGGAAATTACCTTGGCGCCTACCGTTACGGCGATGCGAGGAGCGCGGAGCTTGTCGAATTTCATGCCGCGGCATGTGAATTTCTGACCCTGCGTCTCATGAAGGGGCAGGTCACCGAGGACACCTATACGACGCTCCTGTATACGTCAATGCAGAATGCCCTTCTCGATCTGATCGACAGCGCCTTCCTCGCCGCCGCAGAAGCCGAGATCTACGCCCTCCCGAAGGACGGCATCACCGAAGAAGCCGTCAACGCGATCGTCGCCGAGACCGCCCGCCGCTTCGGGCTTTCGGAAAATGTCAACAACCTGTCGTATCTGCTCTGTGACGAGATCGTCCGCACCCCGTTCGCCGCTCAGTCCCGCGTCAGCGCAAAGCTTGCCGCACTGGAGCTCTTCTTTGCGGAAGCGGAAACACCGGACTTCGGATGGCAGACCTATCTCTCCCTTCTCTCGAAGGACAGTAACGCGAATACCCTTACGAAGGCGGTCGCCGAAGCGAAGCTGACCTCTCCCCTTGCCACGGGGCACGTGAAGTCCATGGTCTGCAAGATCTTCTACGAGCTCTACGGTGCGAACTTCAACGAAGCGAAAACAAACAATTCCTGCAACGCCGCGTAGTATGAAAGGCGCCCGATGGGCATAAACCCTCCTATCATAAAAATCTCTCCCCTCGGCAGAACATCCCACAAAGGTGCTCCGCCGAGGGGAGAGATTTTTCTTATCATCGACAAAATCTTTGTTTTCTACCGTAATTCCGAGATTTTTACTCTTCTTCCGACGCGGCGTCCTCGAGCTCCTCGAAATATCGGCTCGCGTACTTTGCGGCATCGCCGCCGACACCGTAGCGCTCCGCCTGTACCGAGAAGAGCGTCGCGTATTTTCCGCCGAGGTGCATCAGCTCCTCGTGCGTCCCGCACTCCGCGATCCTGCCGCCGTCAAGAAGCACGATCTTGCTCGCGCTGACGGCGGAGGACAGGCGGTGCGATACGTAGATCGCGATCTTCCCCTTCGAGAGCTCCTCGAAGCGGTGGAAGACCGCCTGCTCCGCGAGCGGGTCGAGAGACGCCGTCGGTTCGTCGAGGATCAGGATGTCCCCCTTCTTATAGAAGGCACGGGCGATCGACAGCTTTTGCCACTGTCCGCCCGAAAGCTCGATGCCCCCTTCCTCAAACATGCGTGTCAGGGGGGTATCGTACCCCTCGGGCAGTTTTCCAATAAAGGAATCCGCATCGCTCGCCTCGGCGGCGGCACGGATCCGCTCGTCGTCGGGTGGCAGGCAGGCATCGCCGAAACGGATGTTCTCCTTTGCGCTCTCCGCGTACTTGCCGAAATCCTGAAAAATGATACCGAAAAGATCGTGATATGCCTTGACATCATAAGAGCGGATGTCCTTGCCGTCGAGCAAAATCACGCCCTCGGTCGGGTCGTAAAGCCGCGTGACGAGCTTCACAAGAGTGGTTTTCCCCGCCCCGTTCAATCCGACGAGCACGGCGTGCTCTCCGGAGTGCAATGTGAGACTGACGTCGGTCAGCACATCGCGATCGGAACCGGGGTAACGGAAGGAGACATGTGAGAGCTCCAGCGTGTGCGTGGCTCCCGCCACGGGAAGTGCGGGCGTCTTTTCGCTCGCGACGATCTGCGGTTCCTCCTTCATGAAGTCGATCATGTTGTCGATAAACAGAGTACCTTCGTAGATCTTTGCCGTGGAGGAGACGAGCGTCGTCACATATCCGGCAATGGAGCTGAGCGCTCCCGTATAGAGGGTATAATCGCCGATCTGTCCTTCCCCCTGCACGACGTGATACGCCACGTAAAAGAAGAGCAGGCAATGCACCGCGACCGACAGGAGTCCGACCAACATCTCGGAGACGCCTTCCTTATAGATCAGCCGTTTCAGTCCCGCGTAATACCGTGAAAAGACGGAGCGGTATTTTTCGGTGAAGGTATCGCCGAGATCGAGAATTTTGACCTCCTTGGTAAGGTCCTTGTTGACGAGGATGCCCGAGTAATAATTCATCTGCCGCCGCTCCTTGGAATGACGGCGCAGATAGCGGAAATTCCGATTGCGGTACAGGCAGGTGATGACCGCCCCGGGCACAGATGCAAGAAGAATGACCAAAGGCGCGATCGGGCTGAGCGTCGCCAGTACCACGATGAAGGAGATCGCGCTGAGGCAGGAGCTGATGACCGAGAAGGTCGCGGAGAGGATTCCGATCGGGCGTACGCCCGCTTCCCTGTTCGCGTTCTCGAGCTTTTCGTAAAATTCGGGGCGGTCGAAGGAGGAGAGATCCACCTCCTTCGCCTTGCCGATGATCTTCAGGCGGATATGATTGGTGACAAGCTCTCCCGCGATCGCGGTCACCGTGCGATTGAGCTGATGGAATACCTTCTTCAAAAAAAGGTAAACAAATTCAAGGAAGAAAAGAAAAATGATCGGGCGGAACGTTTCCCACACGGCATCCGTCGCCGTGATGCCGATGCGTGCGGCGATCTCGTTCAGAAGTGCGCGGGAAATATATGCCCCCGCGATCGGCAAAAGACCGTCGGCAACGCACAACGCCATCAAAAGGAGCAAAACGGCGGGCGCCGCCTCCCACACGAGGGAGATGATGTAAAACAAACGGGAGAAAAAGCCCTTGGCGCGCCGCCAAAGATAAAGCGGCACCTCGGAGAGCCTTTTCGGCTTCGGTATGCCGTCCTGCGGCGGCGCGGGCGGCGGAGGCGGAAACATTGCCATAAGAACCCCTTCCGAGAGGAGCGCGGACACCCGACCCGCGGTTCCCTCTTTGTTTTCTGAACGCTTCAAAAACAAATGAAAAAAATGCGAAATGTTACCCGCGAGAGAACCAAGCCACTAACTCTCACAGGTACATAGCAAAAACAAGGCAAGCTTGGCTTATTTTTTTCTGACGGTCAGCCCCGACCAAAGGACAATGATAATCTGCGCGGGGATACCGAGCATGAAAACGAGCCAGATATCGAGGGAAACCAGCGTAAGCACCGACAGATACACCGCGGCAAGAAGCGTCCACACAAACGCGGAAATGATCAGATAGTTACGTTTCGGATTGCCCCAGACCGAATTGAAGATCAAAAGAAGAAGGAAACTCACGGGGACGGAATACACGTAAAGCATCCATGTCGGGAATACGCTCACGGGCGCCGCCAGTTTGATAACGACGAAAAGGAAGGTCGCGATCAGCCATACGAGGGAAACGGCAAGCAGCGTGACGAGCGTGCGGTTGCGGCGCAGTACGGCGGGGACGGGCTCCTTTTTGTAATCTCCCGCGTCGTGTTCTTCCTTCAAAAAATAATCCACGCTGACGCCGAAAATGTCGGCGAGTCGTTTCATCACGACCAGATCGGGAATGGACTCTCCGCGCTCCCACTTGGAGATCGCCTTATCGGAATAGTTGAGCATCTCGGCAAGCTCGAGCTGTGTCACCTTTGCTCCCGTGCGAAGTCCCGCGATGTTTCGCCCGATGATCTCGCGGAGGTTCTCTGCATCATCCATGTAAACTTTTGTTATCCTTTCATTGTATTTTTGTTCTCTCGAAAAAGTAGAGACGACAAGATATTGCAGTAGATATCTTCTACCGACGATTTTTTCGCTCTGAAAAAGAGCAAAAAAATGCGTTTTCACACCTTACAATACGATTATACCACGGCAATTTTGAAAAATCAAGAGGATTTTCGCAAAATTTCAGACTCTACTCACAGTAGAATCCCCTACTTTCAAATTCTACCGGCAAAGAATCGTGAGTAGAGCGCAAGGGAACGGAGAGTCGAGAGAAAAAACGCATGAGTAGCGTGACTTTTTCTTCGGCTTGGGGTATACTGTTATCACAAGCAAAGAGCGTCGATGCATCGATCTTCGTCGGCTCGCCTTGATTTTCAAAAAGCGCCGACTCATCATCGAGCCGCCTGCTCGGAATCCTTCGCCGCACTTTCCACGAGGAAAGTCCGCCACCTCCCGACAAAGCTCTTCGCAAAGAGCACCCCACATACAGCAAACAGCAAAGCATCATCGAAACAAGCAGAAAGCCTTCCTACGGCAAAACATCATCACAATAAATTCAAATCCGCAAACCCGATAAGCAATTCTATAAAGAAAGGAACGGCGTTGCCCTCCCCCTCGTATCACCTCTCCCGTCACGCAACCGCCAAGGTACCCACCATGAAAAAACTGCTGATCTACGGCGACTCCATTCTTCGCGGAATCACGTATTCCGAAGAAGCCAAGAAGCACAAGCTCTGCTCGGGCTATAAGCTCCCCACCCTCGCGGCGCTCGGATATGAGGTCATCAATCACTCGCGCATGGGCGCGACCGTCGACCGAGGGCTCGATATGTTCGAGTATACCATCGCGGAATGTGACAAGGACACGACCGTAATCTTCGACTTCGGCGGCAACGATTGCGACTACGACTGGGCGGCAATTTCTGCCGACCCGCTCGGAGTACATCTGCCCCATACGCCCGAGGCGAAATTCCGCACGCTCTACGGCGACATGCTTGACAAAGCATTTGCCACGGGCGCCGAGGTCTACATGTGCAACCTCGTGCCGATGATGCCCGAGCGCTACCTCTCCTTCATCTCCAAAGATCGCTCGCGCGAAAATATCATGTCATGGCTCGGGGATATCACGATGCTCTACCGTTTCCAAGAGCACTACAACCTGATCGTCGAGGACATCGCGCGCACGGCATCCTGTCCCATGATCGATCTGCGCACCGACTTCCTTCTCTCCCATCGTTGCGCTTCTCTGCTCTCCCTTGACGGAATCCACCCGTCGGAAGAGGGGCACGACCTGATCGAGACGCTTCTGCGCGAAAGGCTCGCGAAGAGTGGCTTTGGACAAAAAATGGCGTAAACCTCCTCTATGCCAATCGTAAAGGGGCTGTCGCATTAAGTGCAAACAAGGTATAAATTTGAATAAATATGCAAAAAAATGACCGAGAAATCAAGGGAATTCTCGGTTATTTTTCGTGTGTAATACAAAAGCACTTCATGTGGCATCCCTTTTATTTTTTCCTCGTCTTCTCGAGTCGCTGTCTCTCAAGTGCAAAGTGAAAGCCAATCCGAACAGCATAACTCTTCTCACCCCACTTTACACCCTGATCCAAATTCTCCCGTGCGTTTTTTGATTTCCGAAAAATCTAACAATCAGCTTCAAATATCCATTTTATACACTTCTTCATTCCATTTTTGTATATTTTGCTGTTTGCCGTGTGAACTTTTATAAAATATTTTGGGCAAAAAAGCAGTAGCATTTTGAATAAAAGAAGTGATATAATATTATTGAAGTTAACTTTTGAACATCAAGACGGTAAAATACCGTCCGATTTATGAATTTTTTCATTTTGTTCAGATCTTCCGAGAAACACGCATTTCTTTACCCTAATTTTTTCTTTCTATTCAATATGAAACTGCGTCGGGCGTCGCCTTGACGATGGCAACGGAGGTTTTTATGAAAATTCCGAAGATCGAAGAGCTCTTCGACCTCTCCCACACGGCGGCAGGAGATTATCTCGCCCGCTTCACCTACGGACACGAGGCGCTTGATACCCTCGCGGACTTCATCCGTGAGCTCGGCAAGACGTTAGACGACGACTACGAGGAGGTCTCCCCCGAGGTCTATATCGCGAAGGACGCGAAGATCGCCCCGAGTGCGGTGATCGAGCCGCCAACCGTCATCGGTCACGGCACCGAAGTGCGTCCCGGTGCGTTCATCCGCGGGAGCGCGCTCATCGGTGACGGCGCCGTCGTCGGCAACAGCACCGAGATCAAGAACGCCATCCTCTTCGACGGCGTGCAGGCACCCCATTACAACTACATCGGCGACAGCATTCTCGGTTACAAGGCACACATGGGTGCGGGAGCCATCGCCTCGAATTTCCGCGCAGACCACGGGAATATCACAGTCCGCTCGGACGAAGAGAACATTGCGACGGGACGGCGGAAGCTCGGCACCATGCTCGGTGACCGCGCCGAGATCGGCTGTCACGCCGTTCTCTGCCCCGCGAGCATCGTCGGACGGGACAGCATCGTCTATCCCCTCGTCCGCCTGCGCGGTGTCATTGCACCGAAAAAGATCGTCAAGGACGCGAACAATATCGCGGACAGAAAATAACCGATTTCAAACGGTAAAAAACCGAAAGGACATATTTTATGAGAAGACTCTTCGGAACCGACGGCGTTCGCGGCATCGCGAACGAGTATCTGAGCTGTGAGCGCGCCATGCAGATCGGCAGAGCGCTCGGCACCGTTCTATCCTCCAACCACAAGTACCGCCCGAAGGTCCTCATCGGCATGGACACCCGCATTTCCTCCGAAATGCTCGCCTCCGCCATCAGCGCGGGACTCTGCTCCGTCGGGAGTGATGTCATGACGCTCGGCGTCGTCCCCACTCCCGCGGTCGCCTACCTCGTCAAAAAGTATAAGGCAAAGGCGGGCGTCATGATCTCCGCCTCGCACAACCCTTACCCGTACAACGGCATTAAGATCTTCGGGGAGGAAGGTTTCAAGCTCTCCGACGAGCTCGAGGAGCAGATCGAATCCATCGTCCTCGACAACACCCCGCCCTGTAAACCCGCGGCGGATGCCGCCATCGGCAGACGCACCGACTCCCCCTACGCCATCCACGACTACACGGTACATCTCATGCACACGACCGCCGAGACCTTCGAGGGCATGAAGCTCGTGATCGACTGTGCCAACGGCTCCGCCAGCGCCACGGCGCAGAACCTCTTCTCCTCCATGGGCGCGGAATGTATCATGCTTGCCGACACGCCGAACGGCATCAACATCAACGACGGCTGTGGCTCGACGCATCTCGAGCTTCTCGAGAAGGCGGTTGTCGAGCATCACGCCGACATCGGTCTTGCCTTTGACGGAGATGCCGACCGCTTCCTCGCCGTGGACGAAAACGGCACCGCCGCGGACGGCGACTATATCATGGCGATCCTCGCAAAGCATCTGAAGGAGGCGGGACGCCTCGCGAAGAACACCGTCGTCGGCACCGTCATGACGAACTTCGGATTCTCGAAATTCTGTGAGGAGAACGACATCCGCTACATCGCCGCGAAAGTCGGCGACCGCTACGTTCTCGAAATGCTCAACCAAGAGGGCTTCGTCTTCGGCGGCGAGCAATCGGGACATGTCATTTTCCGCGAATTTGCAACTACGGGTGACGGACAGCTTACCGCCATTCAGCTCCTCTCCTGCATGAAGGAAAGTGGCAAAAAGTTAAGCGAACTTTGCAAAATCATGAAAAAATACCCTCAGCATACGGTCAACATTCAGGCGACGCAGAACGAAAAGATTGCCTTCTTTACCGACGACGATATCAAAGAGATCATCGCAGCGACGGAAGAAAAACTCGGAGAGAGCGGCCGTCTCGTCGTCCGCCCCTCGGGTACCGAGCCCCTCGTCCGCATCATGGTCGAGAGCCTCGACCCCGCCCTGACACGCACACTCGCCGAGGACACGGCGGCAAAGATCGCGGAAAAACTCAAAAACTATTAAAAAAACTACAGAGAAAATCTCCCCGTCAAACAAGCAAAAACAATACGGAAAGGCGGGACGACCGCATAGCATACGGCATGGTATGTCCGCGGCGCCCCCGATAGAAAACTATGTGTGGTATCATCGGTTACGCCGGTTACAGAAACGCGTCGGATGTCGCCCTTGCGGCACTCGAAAAGCTCTCCTACCGCGGTTATGACAGCGCGGGCATCTGCGTCTATGCCAAGGGCTTGAAGGTAGAGAAGGCGGCGGGAAAAATTCAGGTTCTGAAAGAACGTCTCGCCGCCTCTCCCCTCCCCGAATCGCATACGGGCATCGGTCATACCCGTTGGGCGACGCACGGCGGGGTCAGCGACAAAAACAGCCACCCGCAGGGCAATGCCCGCGTCCAGATCGTGCATAACGGCATCATCGAAAACTATCTGCTCTTGAAGCAGAAGCTCACCGCCTTCGGCTATACCTTCAATTCCGAGACGGACACCGAGGTGGCGGCGCTTTTCATCGATTATTTTTACGGGAAGCTCGGCGATCCCATCGCCGCTCTGCGCGAGGTCGCCGATAAATTGAAGGGCTCCTTCTCCCTTTGCGTCATGTTCGCCGACGTGCCCGACACCATCTTCGCGCTCCGCCGCGAGAGCCCCCTGCTCGTCGGTATCGGCAAGGATGAAAATTTTGTCGCATCGGACATTCCCGCATTTCTCTCTTATACCAACCGCTACTTCCGCCTTGCAGAAGGAGAGATCGCCGTCGTCACACGCGAGAGGGTCACCGTTTACGACCGCCGCGGCAAGGAAGTGAAGCGGAATCTCCAGATCGCCACCTTCGACGCCGAGAGCGCGGAACGCGGCGGCTACGCGCATTTCATGCGGAAGGAGATCGCGGAGGAAAAGAGCATTGTCGCCCACCTGACCTCCCTATATCTCGATATACACGGCTATCCCGCCTTCAAGCTGGATGCCGATCGTCTTGCAAAAATGCGTCACATCACCATCGTCGGATGCGGCACCGCCTACCACGCGGGACTGTATGCGAAGTATCTGATCGAAAAGCTCGCGCGCGTGCGCTGTGACTGCGTGGTCGCGTCCGAATTCCGCTACGCCGACCCGATTCTCGAAGAGGGGGATCTCTGCATCTTCATCTCCCAGTCGGGCGAGACCGCCGACACCATCTCCTCCCTTCGCATGGCGAAGGAAAAGGGCGCTTCCACCATCGGTATTGTGAACGTCGTCGGCTCCACGATCGCCTCGGAGGTCGACAGTGTTTTCTACACCTATGCGGGCGTAGAAATCGCCGTAGCGTCAACAAAAGCTTACACTGCGCAGTGTTCTCTGCTCGCGCTCCTTGCCATCTACTTTGCGAGAGCCGTCGGAAAGCTTTCCGACGAAGAGGCAAAAACGCTCATGAAGGAGTTCAAAAAGGTTCCCGATCTCATCGGAAAAGCCATCGACAGCGAGGAGACGCTCGTCGAGGTCGCCGCCGAAATCCGTGACGCGGAGGATCTTTTCTTCATCGGTCGCGGATTCGACTATGCCGCCGCGCTCGAAGCCTCCTTAAAGCTGAAGGAGATCTCCTACATTCATTCGGAGAGCTATCCCGCAGGCGAGCTGAAACACGGCACCATCTCCCTCATCACCGAGAAAACCCCCGTCATCGCCCTGTTCGGCGAGCGTGCCATGCGCGAAAAAATGCTTGCCAACCTCAAGGAGGTTGCCGCACGCGGTGCGAAGACCATCGCGGTCTGCCCGTCGAGCGACGCGGTTGCAAGCGTCGCCGATGTCCTCATCGATCTTGCAGACGAAGAGAGTCTTTTCGTTCCCATCGTGGAAGCAACACTCATGCAGCTTCTCGCCTACCACACCGCCGCCCTGCGCGGCTGTGACATCGACCAGCCGAGAAACCTTGCGAAGTCGGTAACGGTGGAATAATTCAGAATTAAGAATTATGAATGATGAATTATGAATTAGGTGCGAAGTCTTGCGCTTTTTCATTCTGTTCTTACGGTATCAAAAAAAGGACTGCCTGTTCTTCGGCAGTCCTTTTTGATATGTCG
>CAKROZ010000011.1 GCA_934373635.1 uncultured Eubacteriales bacterium | reverse complement strand
ATCATGAATATAAAGTTGTCTCTCCTCGGCAGGAAAGCCAAACGGCTTTTACCGGAACCTGCTATCTTAGGATACCTAAGTTATTATACACGCTTTTTCATCCCTTGTCAAGGGGTTTTTAAATTTTTGAAACGGATGCGGTCGTGCCTCTCGGACGGCGTGTTTCGAAAAGCCCGTCGGCGCTCCTCTCTCGGGATGTCCGAGAATTGGGCGCCGACGGGCTTTTTGCTTTTGGCGGTTATTTCAGTCTCGACAGGTCGAGCGATGCGAGTGCCGCCGCGAGATATTTTTCGCGGTCGAAGCCGAAGTCGTAAAAATAGGCGTGCTCCGCAAGGTCGACGGCAAGGCACGGGCGGTGCTCCGTGCGAAAATCGGGTGGGGTCACAAGTTCAAAGCGCGCGTCCCCGCGTCGGTCGACGTACACCGAGAGAAAGCCGTCCCTTCCCTCCCTTGCCGCGAGAAGCAACGCGTAGCGGAACGCGGCGTCGGAGGAATAGCGGCGAAGGGCGGGCGGCGCCTTTGTCCGCTCCTTCGAAAAGGAGGAAAAGAAAACGTCATGAAGGAGGATCTCCCGCGCGAGCGGGTACATCTCCCGCTCCGCGCCGCGAAGGTGCGATGCGAGGATCTCTTCCGTACCGAGCGACTCCCGCCCGGGAAAACTCTTTTTCAGAAGAGAGAGACGGGCGGCAAGCAATTTTCGGTAGGCGATGTGTTCCCTGACGGCAATTTCCGAGAGAAAAGGCAGATACGGCTCTTCCATAGCGCTCCTCCAAAGACGGTACTTGTTTTCAGTTTATGAAAGCGGCGGCTTGCGGTTCCTCTTTTTTCGCAGTTCGGGAATTTTTTCGCGTTTTCTCAAAGAACACGGGAGCGTGAGGCTGTCGCACGAAGCGCACACAAACGCAAATCCGAATCAATATGCAAAAATGACCGAGGAATCAAGAAAATCCTCGGTCATTCTTCGTTTGTAATACAAAAATACAGAATGCGACACCCCTTCGGTTTACGGGAGAAGCTCTTTTTCGAAAAAGGTGTAATTTTTCCCGCAGAAGCGGCAGACGGCGGTCAGCTCACGCGCCTTTCCTTCCGCCTCCTGCTCGTCAAGAAGCTTTCTCACCTCATCCCGCCCGAGAGAGCGGATCTTCGCGAGCATACGGTCGGACGAGCAATCGCAACGGTAGGAAACCGTGAGTGTGTCGAAGACATCGTAGGGGATCTCGCGAAGGGCGATGTCGGCGATCTCCCCGAGGGTCTTTCCGTCGCGGAAATAGTGCGAGATCGCCGACAGGTCGGCGGCGTTGCGCTCAAGCTTTGCCACCGTGTCCTCATCGGGAAAGGGCATGAGCTGTACGAGCACGCCTCCCGCGGCGAGGCAGGAGCCGTCCCCCGAGATCAGCACGCCGAGGGACAGGACGGTGGGGATCTGCTCACTGACGGCGAAGTAGGTCGCGAGGTCCTCGGCGATCTCCCCGCTCGTGATGGCGGTAGTGCCCGTCTGGGGCTCCCCGTTCGGGCGATCTCTGCCGACGAAGAGCGTCCCCGCGCCGACGGCGGCACCGACATCGAGCTTCCCGTTCGGCTTGCGTGCGGGGTCGGCGTTCGGGTTCTCGATATATCCCTTGACGTTTCCGAAATAGTCGGCGACGGCGAGCAGGTGACCCGCAGGACCGTCCCCCATAAAACCGATCGTCAGGGTGTCTTCCCGCTCGGGGAGCATGGTGCCGATCATCGACGCCGCGCTGACGAGCCGTCCGAGTGCGGCGGACGCCGTGGGGGCGGTGTGATGGGTGGCTATCATGTCGTTCACGATGCGTTTCGAATCGATGACGAGAATTCTTGCGGAGCCGTCGCGCGTCATCCCGCGAAGGATGCGGCTCTCTCCGCTTTGTCCGTCCTTTATTTTCTGTTCCATGATCTCTTCCTTCCTATATCTTTATTGCCCGGGCTTTCTGCACGCGGCGGCGATGAAGATGCGGTCATCCTCATCCGTCGCGGGAGTGAAAGCGAAGTCCGAAAATGCGCCGAGGACTTCGAAGCCCGCCGCCCCGAGCGCCCGGGTCAGGGTGTGCAAGGGGAACATGCGTTCCCGCTCGACCTCCTCGTGGCGGACGTATCTCCCGTCCCGCTGACGCTCGAACACGGTGATGAAAAAGTCGCAGAGGTGCGATCGGGCGTTATAGCGGTTTTCCCATACGCAGAAATACTTTCCTTCTTCCATTGCGTAGGTATTGTCGGCATAGACCGTCTCGAATTTATGTTTTCCGTTGACATCGAAGAGAAAAAGCCCGTCGGGATTCAGGTAATTGTGTACCAAGGCAAAGGTGCGCTCAAGCTCTCCGTGCCCCGAAAGATGATTGATGCTGTCGAGAGAGGAGACCACGGCATCCACCGTTCCGTACAGTTCAAACTCGGTCATGTCCTGACAGAGCCAGAGGATCTCATCCCGAAAGCCCTCACGCTCCGCCGCATCGCGGGCGCGTCCGAGCATCTCCACCGAGCCGTCGACGCCCGTCATATCATAGCCGCGGCGGGCAAGCTCTCGGGTGATCCTTCCCGTCCCGCAGGCAAGGTCGAGGACGAGTTCCGGCTTCTTTTTCAGCCATTTTGTAAAGTTTTGTTCGTAAAAATCGACAAAATCCGACGGATCGACTGCGCGATTCACGCGATCGTAAAAGGGTGCTATCAAATCGTAGATCATGCGTCCTCCTCTCCCGCAAAGCGCTCGAGCACCTCTTTTGCCGAGAGGCGGTCGACCGCGTATGCCTCACGCAGAAGCTCGGGCGGGATGAAATCGTCATATTTATCGTACACGGGACATTCCCCCTCGAAAACGAGAGCTTCGGTCGAAAGACCGTCCCGCAAAAGGATCTCGCGGATGCGTGCGGGGAGCGTGGCGCCCTCCCCCTTCGCCTTGAAGGTGATGTAGCAACAGCCGACTCCCTGAATATCGGAAAGTCCGAGCTCACCCGCGTATTTCTGCAAAAAGCGGCGCATTGTGCGAAAGGGGCGGGTGCCGAGCCACGGAAAGAGCACGTAGCTCTGTCCGCCGAGGGGAACGACAAGGCGTTTGTCCATCCCTGCAATCTTCGCGACGCGGCGCGCGTGCGCCAGTCTTGCCGCGGCATTCTCCCCAAGGTAGGGATAGGTCTTTTCGCAGGATAGGATCTCCCTCATTCTGAGAAGCAGGCGGGTGTGAATCTCCCCGCTGTCCCCGGGCCACGAGATCTCCATCTTCCCTTCCACCGCCTTGACGAAGATCAGGCGGCGGGAGAGGTCGGTCTCGGTCACTTCCCACACGCGCCCCGCGAGGGCGAAGCGGTCACCGACGGGAGGCGGCGTGGTGATGGTGCCGATCTCCTCGCTGTCGCGACGGACGGTATAATCCTCACTGTCCTTGAAGACGGCGTAAAACTTGAAGCTGTTCGTTAGTCTCTCCCCCGCGAGTCCGACGATGAGTCCCTTTGTCTCGGTCATTTCGAGATAGTCGTTGTTCACCATGGAGACGAGAAGCTCGCGGTAGGTCTCCTTCGGCAGTGCCTCAAGGGGCGGAAGGGAGAGCACCCGCTCGGCAAGCATCCGCGGGGAGAGTTCTCCCGACGCGGCGAGCATCGAGAGTGTCTGCTGAAACGCGAGGGAAAGGGGCATCCGCTTGACGCGCGGCGGCTCGATGAACCGTTCGGTCGCGTACAGGTCGACGATGGCGATCCCGCGCAGAAGCTCCCACGGGATCAGCTCGGGAAGGGGCGCGTTCGGCAGGGGCATCTCCTCACGGTAGACCATGACCATCTCGGGCGGGTTCCCCCGTCTGCCCGAGCGTCCGAGACGCTGGAGAAATCCCGACACGGTGGTCGGCGCGCCCATCTGGGCGACGCGCTCGAGCTTCCCGATGTCGATGCCGAGCTCCATCGTCACTGTGGCGCAGGTGACGGCACGGCTCACCGTCTCATCCTTCATCTTCTCTTCGGCATCCTCGCGCAAGGAGGCGGAAAGGTTGCCGTGATGGATGAGGAAAATATCCTCCTCCCGTCTCGCCTTCGCGATCTGACGAAGGGTGGCGGTCACGTATTCGGTCTCCTCGCGGGAATTGGAGAAGACGAGTGCCTTCTTCCCCGCGACGGCATCGTAAAGATATTCGTACCCCGGGTCGAGACGCGCGCGTCCGCCCTCTTCCCCTTCGGCACTCACGAGGCTTGTCTGCGTTTCTCTCGCGTCCTGAATATAGAAGTGCTCCATGCCGAGAATCCAACGGAGCGGTTGTTTCGGCGGCGGGGGCGCGACGCACTCCCTGCCGTCCCCTGCCGAAAGCCATGCCGCCGCGAGGGAGAGATCGCCGATGGTCGCGGAGAGTCCGATGCGGCGCGGGTGATGCCCGATGGCGCGGGCAAGGCGCTGTGCCTGGCAGAGCACCTGTGCGCCCCTGTCACTGCCGATCAGGGCGTGGATCTCGTCGATGACGATATAGCGAAGATCACCGAAGAGGCGGGGCAGGTCATTCGCGCGGTTCATGAGCATGGATTCGAGAGACTCCGGCGTGATCTGAAGGATGCCCGAAGGGTTCTTCAAAAGCTCGTTCTTCTTCGTCGCGCCGACGTCCCCGTGCCAGCGCGTCAGGGGGACACCCGACGCCTCGAGCACTTCCTCCATGCGAAAGAATTGGTCGTTGATGAGGGATTTCAGAGGGGCGATATAGAGCACCGACACCGAGGGAATTCGCGGCGGGGTGTCGGAGAGCTCGGTCAGGATCGGAAAGAACGCCGCCTCGGTCTTTCCCGATGCAGTCGAGGACGAGAGGAGCAGGTCGGCGTCGGTATCGAAGATCGCGTGCGCCGCGGAAAGCTGAATGTCGCGCAGCTCCGTCCAACCGTGCGCGTAAATGTATTCCTTGATGTAGGACGGAAAGCGGGAAAATATACGGTCCGCCTCGGTCATGGCGTCCTCCTTTCTCCTGTCAGAATTCGAGATCAAACAGACTGATCTTCGTTTTTTTCTCTTTTTCCGCATGATCTGCGGAAGGTTCTTTTGCTTCCGGTTCTGTCGGTCTTGACTCAAAATCCTTCATCACATCGTCAAATTGCAAACCTTTGTTGTCACGAAGGATGTTTAAGAGGGAGAGATAGTCACGAATCATCTCACGCGGCATCAGAAGCTCTTCCGCACCGGCGCGGGAGACGGAGACCTGCAAAAACCGTTCGATCTGCTCATCGGTCAGGGGCGGTGTGTCCGTCTCTTCCCTTTGCATATAGAGCTTTGTCAGGCGCTTGACGAGCGCCAAAAGCTCGTTGTTCGAGAGTCTGCGAAGGCGGATAACGGGAGAAGACAGGTCGCGGTAGCCGAGTTCCGCATAGCGGGAATCGGACAGGCGGCTCCGAAGCGCCTCGTAGCTGAACAGTCCGCGGCGCGTGTCCTCGAGAAACTGCGGCGTCCCGCCGAAGATCACGCCGAGGGAGGAGGCGCGCCCCTGCATGGTATCGTTGAAGACGGCGAGAATTTTCTCATAGTTTGCCTCGCGGGAAATGCGGTTCGGAATCTTATAAAGGTCGATGCACTCGTCGATGAAGAGAATGAGTCCCGCATAACCGAGCTTTCTCGAAAAGGCGGCAAACAGCTTGATAAAATCATACCAGTTATCGTCCCCGATGACCGTCCCAACCGAAAAGCCGAGCGCCGCCTTTGCCTCCGTGCGTGTCGCGAATTCTCCGCGAAGCCAACGCAGGCAGGCGCTCTTTTTCTCGGCATCGTCGGCAAGCGACGCGCTGTAATACGCGCCGAGCACGCGGGCGAAGTCGAAGCCGCCGACGCTCTCCTCGGATGCCGAGAGGGTGAGAATGACCCGCTTTTTGAGTTCCTTTTCAAAGGCTTCGTCCTCGGGCAGGATGCCGTCCGCGACGATCTCGTTTTTGATCTGTACGAAGTGGCGCGAGAGCACCGAGGAAAGCGCGCCCCCTTCGGGGGATGCCTTGCTCGAGAGGTGCATCATCAACTCGCGGTAGGTGGCAAGTCCCGCGCCGCTACCTCCCGTGAGACGGCGCTCGGGCGAGAGGTCGGCGTCCGCGGTCAGAAAGCCGCGGTCGAGCGCGTAGCCGCGCAAAAGCTGGATCAGAAAGCTCTTACCGCTCCCGTACCGTCCGATAAGGAAGCGGCAGGCGGCGCCCCCTTCCCCGACCGTGTCGAGGTCGTCGAGCAGGGTGGCGATCTCCTCCTTGCGTCCGATGGCGATATAGGGCGCACCCGTGCGCGGGACGACGCCCGCCGTCAGAGACGCGAGCAGAGTGTTCAGAATTCGCTTCGGCACCTTGATGCCGTTTACTTCTTCAGCCATGATTCGATATCCTCTCTGTAATCTTCGATCGGCACGGCAACCGCGCCGTCATAGTCGATCACGATGTCTCCGAAATGCTCGGAGAACGCCTCGTTGATTTGTTCGATCAGTCCTTCGGCAAGCTCGCCCGATGCCGCGACGGCTGCCTTTTCCGCTCCCTCGTCTCCCTCATAGACGGCGCGGAGAAAATCGCACGCCGCGCGGGAAAGTCCGAAGTGCGACTCCGCGTGTTGTGCCGCGTGAGGCTCTGCCGCTACGGGCGTGCCCGTGGCGCTTCCGATGTCGGAGGGCGTCTTTTCAGGCGCGGGTGTTCGTGCGTCGTCGGGGTGCGCTTCCCCTTCCGTCTCTATGGAGGCGGAGAGCAGCTCGCGCGCCTCCTCTTCGTCGACAAGGCGAAGAGTGGTATCCCACGACGCGCGTTCGATCGTCTCGGCGTCCTCGCTCGAGAGCGTCTCGCTCCCCGTATCGTAAAGCTTCTCGTACTCGGGGAGGGCGGACGCGGCGCTTTTCTTTTTGTGTGCGGCGAAGAGGGCGTCGAAGATCCGATCGACAAGGCGGGCGGCGTCCTCGGGAAAATTCTTGACCGACAGGCGACTTTTCACCCCCATCGCGGCGCGAAGGCGGTTCTCGGTATGCTTGACCGCCCCCGTCACGAGTGCGCGGAGCTCCGTCGACTCGCCGAGGGGGTAATACTCGATCTCGAGCGAACACTTGACGCTGTGTGTGCAGAGGGAGCACGGGAACGCCTCGCGGCGGATGACGGCGCTCGCGGCGTTCTCCGAAAAGAGGTCGCCCCGTCGGAAGAGCTCGGTCAGATAGGCGCCGAGTGTCCGCACCATACACGTCTCATAGACCGCGCGGCTCTCGCCGCCCGCATACCGTCCCGTGCGCCAGTCGTAATCCGAAAGATAGGCGAGAAGCCCCTCGGTGCCGACGCCGCTCTCCCCGTCGAAATCCGAAAGGTAGAATTCGCGGAAGCCCGAGACCGCGACCGCCTCGAAGAGAAAGTCCGCGATGAGATGCCCCGGGGAGGGGAGCTTATGCACCATGCAGTAATCCTGCACCCAGACCGAAAAATAACGATCGATCGTCGGATGTGTCTTTCGGTAAGCGCGCCAGACGTCGCAGAGCAAGGAAAGCCCCGAGACGGGCGGGATCTTGTCTGGGAGGTTCAGAATCTCGTAAACGTAAAGATAGATATAGGAAGGCTCGGTCTTGCCGTAACGTCCCGCGCGGAGCTCGGAGCGCCAGTAGAAATAGTAGCTCTTCTGCTCCTTCGTCATCTGCGCGTATTGCGGCATGTAGGAATAGAAGGAAACGAAGGGACACTCGCTCCCCTTCACGTCATAGTAAAGCAGTGCCGCGCGGCGGAAATTCTCGTAAAAATCATAGCCGTCGACGCGATGTCTGACGGTGATCCGTTTGAGAAACCGATTCCGATCGGGGACGTAGGTCTCCTCGCGGAAGGTGCCCGTGCGGGCGGGAAATGTCAGAGGGGAGACACCGGACGAGCGCTCCTCCCCCGCCGTGCCGTCCGTGAAGGGAGTGAGCTTCGGCTTCGTCGAAAAGGGCGCGAGCGGCTCTTTTTTCTTCGGTACAAGGCGGGAAATATCCCAGAATTCGTCGGCTTCCCGTTCGCTCTCTTTCATCGGCTCTCCCTCCTTTTTGCTAATATGATATTATATCATAAAAGTCGTAGCTTGTCAATCGGGAAGAAGACAATTTTTTCCGCGGAAAGTGAAAAAAGCGTGCGGGCGGGGCGGGACGCAAAGGGAGGAAAAAGGCGGGAGAAGATATAAAAACAAATTCTTAAAAACATGAAATAATGTGAAATCCCCCGTTTTCGCCTTCCTTTTACGAATGTTTTGTGCTATAATGAATACGATTTTTCGGAAGGGAGAGGATATTCATGAAAGAAACTCCGAAAAAACTGAAGATCGGGCTCGTTATCGACACCTTCTATCCGATGGTGGACGGCGTCGTTCTCGTCGTCGACAATTACGCGAAAGAGCTTTCGAAATACGCCGACGTGACCGTGTTCTGTGCCGGAAACCGCAAGTCGAAGGAGATCGAGCACCCCTACAAGGTCGTTTACTGCAAGGAGGTCAAGCTCCCGGGCTTCGACTACCCGATCCCGGCACCGAAGTTCGACCCCGCCTTTCGGAAAGCGCTGCGCACGGCGGAGCTCGACGTCATTCACATCCATTCCCCGTTTATGATCGGCAAGTACGCGGCGAAGGTGGCGCGGGAGCGCGGCATCCCTCTCATCGGTACGGTGCACAGTCAGTATTATCGCGATCTTTACATGGCAACGCACAACAAACGCTTCGCGAGGTTCCTCCTGAATCGGCACATCGTCAGCGTCTATAATCTGTGTGACAGGTGCCTTGCGGTAAATAAAAGTATACAAAGCATGGCAGTTGAGGACTACGGCATCCGTGTTCCCGTCGATGTCGCGAACAACGGAACCGACCTGAAACCGATCGAAAATTATGAGGCTGCGCGCCGCGAGATCGGCGAAAAATACGGCATCGGAGAGGACGAACGGCTTCTGCTTTTCGTCGGGCGTCTGAATCGCATCAAGAACATTTTCTTCCTTGTCGACGCCTTTGCCCGCCTGCTTAAAAAAGAGGGAGGCTACCGCCTGATGTTCATCGGCGCGGGACAGGACGAGGAAGCGCTCCGACGCAGAATTCACCGCCTCGGGATCGCCGACCGCGTGATCTTCACGGGACGCATCGGCGACCGCGAAGAGATGAAGAAGCATTACGCGAGAGCCGACCTCTTTACCTTCCCCTCCCTTTACGACGCGTCGAGCCTCGTGCAGATCGAGGCGGCATCGCAGAAGACCCCCGCCCTGCTCCTGCGCGGCGCGCGTACCGCGTGCACCGTGACCGACGGAGTGGACGGCTATCTTTCGGAGGCTGACGTCGACGCGTATGCCGAGAAGATCCGCGAGATTTTCCGCAACCCCGACGCCTACGAGAAGATCTGCCTTGCGGCACAGCGCGACCTTGCCGTCAGCTGGGAGAAGACGATCGGCGACTCCTACGAGCTGTATCTCCGACTGTATGAAGAAAAGCACCCCGTCGCATTCCCCGCCACCGAGAAAATTCACGAGACAGGTACCGTATGAACAAAAACGATCATTTCCGAAGCAACACCGAAAACCGATCCGAAAGCCACGCTCCGACGCCGCAAAAACGCGGACGCACCGATGTCGGCGAGGCGTACTCTTACTTTGAAGGCAAGAGCACGCCGACGCCCCCGAAGAAGAGCAAGAAAAAGAGCTGGCTCGGCAAGATCTTTCTCCTCGCCGTCATCGCCTTCGGCGTCGTGATGATGATTCAACTCGGAAACAGCATGTCCTCCGAGCAAAAGAGCCTCGGCGAGGTGCTCGCACAGCTCGATCCCCTCTTCGGCTCTCTGACGCTTGTCGCCATTCTGCTCATCCTCTTTATCGACGCGGCGAAGTATTTCATCGCTCTGTCGGCAACGACGAAGGAGGCGCACCCGTGGGTGTCGCTCAAAGTAGCACTCCTCGGCAGATACTACGACAACGTGACCCCCTTCGCGACGGGCGGTCAGCCGATGCAGATCTACTACCTCCACAAAAAGGGCTTTTCCGTTGGGCTTTCCGCCGCGGTCGTCTTCATCAAATACGCCTTCAACACCTGCGCGTGGCTCTTCGTCGCGGCGGTCGCGATGATCCTCGGCGGTTCCGCGCTCTCCTCTGTCTCGACGGGCGGCTTTCTGAAAGTGGCGGGATGGATCGGCTGGTGTCTCAACGCACTCGTGCCCCTCTTCATCTTCGGATTCGTCATTTTCCCGACCTTCTCGCACAAGCTGACCGAATGGCTCATCCGTGCCGGGCATAAGCTCCGTATCGTCAAGAATAAGGACGCCGCCATGAACAAGGCGTACGACGTCGTGCGTGACTTCCGTTCCTCCTTCACCATCATGGCGCGCCATCCGTTCGAATTTGTTCTTCTTTCCCTTTCCTGCATCGTGGAGCTGTCGCTCACCTTCGCCCTTCCCTTCTTTATCATGAAGGCGTTCGGCGGGCTCGGTGCGGACGCGGGCTTTGCCGTAATGATCGAGGTCATGGCGCTGAACGCTTATGCGACCTTCGCCTCCTCCGTCGTTCCGACTCCCGGCAACAGCGGTGCGATCGAGAGTACCGTCACGATGGCGTTCTCCTATATCGCAAGCTCGATTCTGATCTGGGTCGTTATCTTCTGGCGCTTCTCGACCTATTACCTGTATATCATCATCGGCGTCGGCATCACCGTCTACGATTTTATCGCAAGCTTTCTCCAAAAGAAAAAGCAGCTGCCGATCGACGGTGCCATAAAGACCGAAGCCTCCCCCGTCGGGGCAGAAGAAGTCGACGCCCCGAGCGGACGTTCCGACGAATGATCTTCAAAAACGCGAGAGCCCTCCGAATGCGGACGGCTCTCGCGTTTTCTTATCGGAGAAAAGAGACTCTCACGGAAAGGGCTGTCCCTTCCTATTCCCCTCAAAGCTACAAAAACGCGGCGCACCGTTTCGGGCGCTCCGCGTTTTTTTCACATCATGAGAAAAAATCTTTGTTTTCTTACAGATTTTGACGATTCTTGTCTTATTTTTTCTTTTGATCTTTCGGGTGTGCGAGAGAAATGCGCTCGGCAAGGAAGCGTTCGGTCTCCGCATTCATGCTCTCGCGGAGTACGGGAAAAATTCCGCTTTGCGTCTCGGTCCTCACGGTCAGGAAGAGATACCTTTCACTCTTTGCGACCTTCGTGACGGCATCGTAGCGATACCGCGCCTTCCCGATCAGCTCCCCGGCGGCACTGCGGGAGATGACATAAAAGCGCGCCGCACCGAAGCGATAGCGGTTTTCCGCGGCGCACGCCGCGACACGGCGGAGCCGTGCATACGTAATGGTATAGACAAGCCCGACGGCAAAGGGGATCACCCCGCAAAGAAAGAGCAGGAAGGTAAGATCGTTTGCGACCGTCCCGTCAAGGATCACGCCGAACACAAGGTACACACCGAGCAGGATCGCACCGACGATCAGGGCGATCAGGGCATAGACGCTCTGCCTGCCGTGAAGTTCCCGTTCCATTGCCGCATCGATCCGTCCGCGTCCTTCCCCGAAGATCTCCTCCTCGCAGAAGGTGTCTTTTTCATATTCTTCTTCCATACTGTCTCCTTATAGGGTAATATCTTCGAAATAGCCGTGATAGTGGATCTTCGGCTCGCTGTTCGGAAACAGGAATTCATACAGCTCCGCGCAATAGTCGTCGGTCATCGACGCCATGTAGTCGACCACGATGCGGTTCGGCTCGTTCTCGATATAGGGCGTATCCGCCGCGTAGTGATTCTGCATGACGAAATCGATATGATGCTTGAAGATCGGGGAGTTCTTCTTCCCCTGTTTCAGATCGTCGAGCAGATGATAATAGAGCTTCTGCATCATCGGCTTCACGGTGCCGTCGAGG
Organism: uncultured Eubacteriales bacterium; assembly: GCA_934373635.1. Taxonomy (GTDB): domain Bacteria; phylum Bacillota; class Clostridia; order Oscillospirales; family CAG-272; genus UBA1740. Next base: position 44,159 of record CAKROZ010000011.1, on the reverse strand, counting down.
ACGTGCGTGACGTTCTCCATATGATAGATCTGCTCGTAATTCGTCTTCTTTGCTTCCTTCAGACCCGCATAGTGCTCCTCGTCCATGAGGATATACGGTTTTCCGTAGCTGTGCTCGATGATATTGACCTCGAGATTGTTGATGATCTCGGCGTTGATGGTGCCGATGCCTGAGGTGCCGAGTGCCTCGTCAGAGGAGATGAGCTTCGCGCGCATGGCGTCCTGACGATCCTTTCCGAGGTAGGCGATGATGTCGCTGACGCGGACGACGCACCCCTCGAGCGTGGAGGGGATCAGCTTCAGGATGTTGCTCTCGTCGACGTAGCAGGATTCCACCACGCGGTCAAAGGTCTCGAAGTCGGGCATCTTCTCGGGACGGTATTCGTGCATCTCAAACTCGCCGTTGTGCGCGATGATGCCGTCGAGCGTGTCGAGCGTAATATTCAGCGGGAAGATCCCGTCGAGGACGCGGACGCTGTGCACGTTGTGATTGAAATACCTGCCCGTCTCGGCGTGATACACCTCGTCGAGGTACCTCTCCCCCGCGTGTCCGAAGGGGGTGTGCCCGATGTCGTGCCCGAGGGCGATCGCCTCGATGAGGTCGAGGTTCAGTCCGAGGACGGAGCCGATCGAGCGCGCGATGCGGGAGACGAGCTGTACGTGCAGGGCACGGCGGGTGATGTCGTCGTTTTTATAGAATGAAAACACCTGTGTCTTATCGGTGTAGCGGTTGTAATAGGGACTGTGCATGATCTTATCCACGTCCCGCACATACGCGGGGCGCCAGACCGATTCCCTGTCGTAGGACGGATTCCGACGAACGGCGTCGGCACCCTTTGCCGCGAAGTTCGGGCGTGTCCCGTGCGCGATGTCTTCACGGATGCGCTCGGTCAGCTCGGGCGACAGCTTCTCATACTTCGGCATACTTCCTCCTCACGATTCTGCTTGTTGGCTCTATTTTATCATATTCTTCTTCCCTTGTCAAGGAGACGGGAATACGAAAAAAGCCCCGTATGCGGGTCAACATACGGGGCTTTGCGTAAAACTTACGCCATTTCGTTAAACTTTTTGGTGAAAGCAGACTTCTTATGTGCCGCGTTGTTCTTATGAAGGATGCCGTGAGCAACTGCCTGGTCGACCTTCTTAACGGCGAGTCTGTACGCTTCGGAGGCGGCTTCCTTATCGCCCGACGCAACCGCGAGATCGTACTTCTTGATAACGGTCTTGAGCTGAGTCTTCAGCATACGGTTACGAAGTGCCTTCGCATTGCTGACAAGGATACGCTTCTTTGCAGACTTGATATTAGCCATTTTCTTCTCCTTATTTATTATAAAGCGATCCGCGGCACGCACCCGTATCGGCTGAGAGGGTCCGATGCGAAAGCCCCCGCGCGACAGCTTTTTATCATACGCAGTATATTCTATCACATGTTTTTCCTAAAATCAAGAGTTTTTTCAAAAAAAGAGGAAGATTTTTCGGATTTTTTTGATTTTCCCCTTGACAGCGGGGGAAGAATCTGTTATACTTGTAAAGTAAATTCGTTTACAGCAAAGCGAGGCGACACCGATGTTTGAAAAAAATATGAAGCTCGCCTATCTTTTGGACTTTTACGGTGACGTCCTCGACGAGAAGTGCGCCCGCATCATGGAGGCGTACTACGGAGACGACCTTTCCTTATCGGAGATCGCCGAGGGGGAGAACATCTCGCGTCAGGGCGTGCGCCATATCATCAAAAAGGGCGAAGAGGAGCTTTCCTTTCTTGAAGAAAAGCTCGGGCTCGCCGCCCATTACCGCGAGCTTTCGGCGCTTGCCGAGACGCTCACGAAGACCGCCGCCGCCCTGCTCTCCCGCGGGGACGAGAGAACCTCCGAGGTGCTCACGGACGCGGCGAAAACGATACTGAACAAAGGAGTGTGACATGTTCGGCAGTCTTACGGAAAAACTGGCAAACGCTTTCAAGAAGTTCCGCAACAAAGGCAAGCTGACCGAGGCGGACGTGCGGGAAGGGATGCGCGAGATCAAGCTCGCCCTTCTGGAAGCCGATGTCAACTTCAAGGTCGTCAAGGAATTCACGAAAACCGTCACCGAACGCGCCGTCGGCGCCTCGGTGCTCGAAAGTCTTCTCCCCGAGCAGCAGATCGTCAAGATCGTCAACGAAGAGCTGACCGCCCTGATGGGAGGAGAAAATACGAAGCTCACCATCGCGCCGAAGCCCCCTACCGTCATTATGATGGTCGGTCTTCAGGGTGCGGGTAAGACCACGCACGCGGGAAAACTCGCGGCGCTCTATAAATCCAAGGGTAAAAACCCCCTGCTCGTCGCCTGCGACGTTTACCGTCCCGCGGCGGTCGATCAGCTCGAGATCGTCGGTGAGTCGGTCAAGGTCCCCGTCTTCTCGATGGGAACGAAGATCTCCCCCGTCGAGATCGCGAAGGCGGGCATCGAGCACGCGAAGAAGAACGGCTTTGACATGGTCTTCATCGACACGGCGGGCAGACTGCACATCGACGAAGAGCTGATGGGCGAGCTCGTCAAGATCAAGGAAGCGGTGCAACCGACCGAGATTCTTCTGACCGTGGACGCAATGACGGGTCAGGACGCCGTGAACGTGGCAAAGACCTTCAACGACCTGCTCGACATCACGGGTGTCGTCCTGACGAAAATGGACGGCGACACGCGCGGCGGTGCGGCGCTGTCGGTCAAGTATATCACGGGAAAGCCCATCAAATTCGTCGGTACGGGAGAAAAGTCCGATGCCATCGAGCCCTTCTACCCCGACCGTATGGCGTCGAGAATCCTCGGTATGGGCGACATTCTCACCCTCATCGAAAAGGCAGAGGCGACATACGACGAAAAAAGCGCCAAGGAGATGGAAAAGAAGCTGCGCGAGCAGACCTTCACGCTCGACGACTTCCTCGTTCAGATGCATCAGCTGAAAAAGATGGGCAATCTGAATCAGCTCGTCGGTATGCTCCCCGGGGTCAAGGCAAATTCCCTGAAGAACGCGGAGATCGACGAAAAACAGATGTCCCGTACCGAAGCCATCATCCTCTCGATGACGAAGGCGGAGCGCTTCCGCCCCGAGATCATCAACGGCTCACGCCGCCGCCGCATCGCGACGGGCTCCGGCACGAGCGTCGAGGACGTCAACAAGCTGCTTCGCCAGTTCGATCAGATGAAAAAGATGATGAAGCAGTTCTCCGGCATAGGCAAGCGCAAGGCAATCCCCGGGATGAAGCTTCCCTTCTGAGCCTCCGAGACCGCCGTCAAAGGCAAAACTTACGAAACCATCCGTCAAAATTGCCTGACATCAAAGGCAGACTTTGCGAAGCCTTTCTTCAAAATTGCCTGCCGCAAAAAAAGGCGTGCGGGCGTATATAAAAGCGTTCTCCCTTAATTTCTTTCGGTTATAATTAAAAATAATTATAAAAAAACAAAAACCTTTTGGAGGAAAAAACAATGGCAGTCAAAATCAGACTTAAGAGAATCGGTGCGAAGAAGTCGCCCTTCTACCGCGTGATCGTGGCAGACGAGAGATCTCCCCGTAACGGCAAGTTCATCGAGGAGCTCGGCTACTACAATCCGATGAGCGACCCCGCCGAGATCAAGATCGACGCCGAGAAGACGAGCAAGTGGCTTGAAAACGGCGCACAGCCGACCGATACCGTCAGAGCTCTGCTCAAAAAGAGCGAAATTCTGAAGTAATCGGAAGCGGGTACGGACATGGATCTGAAACAAATTCTGACCGACATCGCCCGTGCGATCGTCGACACCCCGGACGCCGTCCGTGTGGAAGAGACGGTTGACGGTGACGACGTGGAGCTCGTGCTCTCCGTCGCGGAGGAAGACACCGGCATGGTCATCGGACGCCACGGCAAGATCGCCAAGGCGATCCGTCAGATCATGAAGGTCGCCGCCACAAAAGAGGGCAAGCACGTCAACGTCGAAATTCAATGAAAAATCCCCGGGGTCTTTCTGCCCCGGGATTTTTCTTTGTCGGGTTTATACAAAGCCTATTTCAAACTTCTGTGCAAGGCGCACAAAAAATTTCCCACGATTTCCCATCGAAAGGAGCTACCGAAGCCGTGAAAAAATATATTTTGGCTCTGGATCAGGGCACGACATCCTCCCGCGCGATTCTTTTCGACACCGCGGGCAACATCGTCAGCACCTCGCAAAAGGAATTCCCGCAGATCTTCCCCGCCGAAGGGTGGGTGGAGCATGACCCGATGATCCTCTGGTCGACCGAGATCGCCGTCGCCGCCGAAGCCCTTCTGAAGATCGGCGGACAATGGGAGGAGGTCGCCGGCATCGGTATCACCAATCAGCGCGAGACCGCCATCGTGTGGGAGCGCGCGAGCGGAAAGCCGATCTACAACGCCATTGTGTGGCAATGCCGCCGCACCGCCGCCCGCTGTGAGGAATTGATCCGCGAAGGTTACGAGGACATGATACGGGAGAAAACGGGACTTCTCGTCGACCCGTACTTCTCCGCGACCAAGGTCGAATGGATTCTTCGGCACGTCGAGGGGGCAAAAGAAGCGGCGGAGCGCGGCGAGCTCTGCTTCGGAACGGTAGACAGTTGGCTGATCTTCCGTCTGACGGGAGGCACCGTCCACGCGACCGACGCCTCCAACGCCTCGCGAACCATGCTCTTCAACATCCATACGCAGGACTGGGACGACGAGCTGCTTTCCCTCTTCGGGATTCCGCGCGCCATGCTTCCCCGTGTGCAGGATTCCGCCTCCCTCTTCGGCATGACCGACCCGGGAATTCTCGGAGCCGCCCTTCCGATCGGCGGCGTGGCGGGCGACCAACAGGCGGCGCTGTTCGGTCAGTGCTGTTTTGAGGCGGGAACGCTCAAAAATACCTACGGTACGGGCGCATTTCTTCTCATGAACACAGGAGATGTCCCCTATACCAAAAACAACGGGCTCCTGACCACGGTGGCATGGCGGCTCGACGGCAAGGTGACTTACGCGACCGAGGGCTCGGTCTTCACCTGCGGTGCGGCGATCCAGTGGCTCCGCGACGGGCTCCGCATCATCGAGTCCGCGCAGGACAGCGAATATTATGCGTCGAAGGTCCCGGACAGCGGCGGCGTGACGGTCGTCCCCGCCTTCAGCGGACTCGGCGCGCCGTGGTGGGACCCCTACGCGAGAGGAACCGTCCTCGGCATCACCCGTGCGACGACGAAATATCATCTCATCCGCGCGACGCTCGAATCCCTCGCCTATCAGACCGCCGATGTCGTCGATCTCATGGAGCGCTCGACGGGAATTCATGTGCGTGAGCTCCGCGTCGACGGTGGCGCCTCGGCGAACGGTCTGCTCCTCGCCATGCAGGCGGACATTCTCGGGATTCCGATCGAGCGCCCGCAGTGCATCGAGACAACCGCGCTCGGTGCGGCATATCTCTGCGGTCTTGCCATCGGTATTTATTCTTCAACGGACGAGATCGCCGCACACCGCGGCACCGACCTCGTGATCCGCCCGACGAAGGACGACGCATGGCGGAGTGAGCACATCGCCCGTTGGCGCCGCGCGGTGGAGCGCAGCCTCGCGTGGGCGGAGGAAGACACAAAATAACACTCATTTATTGAGATAAAAAATCATCCGACGCAGGCACTTTCCGCTCTGCGTCGGATGATTTTTACTTTGTTTTGCAAAAAAAACATTACATTTATGCGAGTTCGTCGGACAATTTTACAAAATCTTCGGTCGAGAGGCGCTCTCCTCGCACGGTGACGGGGTGCCCGATTTTTAAGATCGCGTCGACGAGCTTTTCTTTGGTAAAGTGCGGATATTTTGCCGTTACGGCATTGACGAGCGTCTTTCTCCGCATGTCGAAGGCGGCGCGGATCAAGCCGAAAAAGAGGGCTTCGTTTTTCGGTGTGTAGTGTGGCTCCCGATACAGATCCATGCGGATCACGGCGCTGTCCACCTTCGGCGCGGGGAGAAAGCACCCTGCGGGAACGCGGAAGAGACGGCTCACCCGACCGTAGTAACCGAGTACCGCGGTAATGGCGCCGTAATCGGCACTCCCCGGAGCGGCGGCAAGGCGAGCGGCGACCTCGTTTTGCACCATAACGGTGATCGTGGAGAAGCGTACCCCCGATTCGAGGAGATACATGAGAATGGGCGTGGTAATATAATAGGGAAGGTTCGCGGCAACCGAGATCGGCAGTCCCTCACCGTACCGTTCGACGAGCGCTTTGAGGTCGACCTTCATGATGTCCTCGTTCAGCACCGTCACGTTGTCGAAGTCGGCAAGTGTCTTCTCGAGTACGGGAATCAGCCCGCGGTCGATCTCCACGGCGACCACTTTCCGATAGCGAGAAGCAAGCTCCGCCGTCAGGCAGCCGATGCCGGGACCGATCTCGAGGATCATGCGTTCCGTATCATCCGCACAGCGCTCGGCGATCTCCTCGGGGATCTCGGGACGGATCAGGAAATTCTGCCCGTAGTCCTTGCGAAAGACGATCCCCGCCTCTTCCATCAGGGCGCGTATGGTATTTGGATTGCATAGATTCACAGGCTTTTCTCCTTCTCTTTTGCGGTTTTATCAAGGCTTCCGTTCTGCAGGCTGTGGCGGCACTTTCTCCCGAAAGAAACCACAACCGCCCTACCCTTTCGGCTCCGAAGCGAAAAGCCTTTTCTCTTCCGCACGCATAATGCGTGGTTTTTGTTATAGGGGCTTCCGTTCTGCGGGCAGAAACAGTGCTTCCTCTCGGAAGAAAACGCACGCGCTTTGCCGTACCAACTCTCTGACGGCAGAAAAAAATTACGCTTGCCGAAGCAAGCGTAATCGTGGAGCTGGTGGCCGGACTCGAACCGGCGACCTGTTGATTACGAATCAACTGCTCTACCAACTGAGCCACACCAGCGCATCAAGCGGTATTTATTGTATCATTTTTTCTTCCCGTTGTCAAGGGGTTTTTCTGTTTTTTTTACTTTTTCTTCGGAATATTGCGTTTTTTTCGTTTTGCTACGGAGACGAAGAAAATTCTTTTCGCTTTTTTCGAAAAAACGGTTGATTTTTCCGAAAAGATAGTGTATAATAGAAAAAGTAACAGGAGCTGCCGCTATGCAGGTATAGTTTAGTGGTAGAACACCAGCTTCCCAAGCTGGTCGTGACGGTTCGATTCCGTTTACCTGCTCCAAGATCCCGAGCAATTGCTCGGGATCTTTTTTTCGTAGCCTTTCACGAAAAATCAAGAGGCTGACGCAAGTCTTTGAATTCCTGTTTGCGACAGCCCTTTGATTCAGTGTACCTTCGAGCGTCCGAATTCCGAATCCGTTCGTAATTCTAAATTCTTAATTCATGATTCATAATTCATAATTCATAATTCTTAATTTCTAACTCCTTTCCTTCCCCCGAGCTTTGAGAAGATGCGGCGCAGGATGTCGAAGGGGAGCACCGTGGCGGAAAGAGCGATGACCGTCAGAAGGTCGTGCAGCGCGAGCGGCTCGGTGCGGAAGAGCGCACCGCCGTAATAGATCATCAGCACTTGAATGGCGGCGATCAGAAGCAGAATGAAGATAAACGGCTTGTTTTTCCCGATTCCCGCGAACACGCGCAAGCGTTCGCTCCGCGCGCAAAGGCAATTGGCAAGTCCCGCGAAGATGAAGAGCGCGTAAAACGCCGTCAGAAAATAGATCTCCCCGCCGTCGAACATCCGACGGAATACTTCCGCCCGCAGAAAGAGGATGCAGAGGGCGAGCGTGTATGCCCCTGTCAGGGCGATCTGCCCGATCATGGTGCGTGAGAGGATGGGCTCCTCCCTTCTCTTCGGCTTTTCCTTCATATAATAGGCGTGCGGCGCTTCTCCCGCGAAGGCGAGACCTCCGAGGGTGTCCATGATGATATTGACCCAGAGCATCTGCAAAATGGTGATGGGATTGTCGATGCCGATGAACTGTCCGATGAGAGAGACGCCGCAGGCAACAAGATTCATAATAAGCTGGAAGGTGATGAACTTCCGAATGGATTTGAAGATGGTTCTGCCGTAGAGCACGGTCTTTCCGATCGCGGCAAAGCCGTTGTGAAGGATCACGATGTCCCCCGCATTCTTCGCGATGTCGGTACCCGACCCCATGGCGAAGCCGACGTCGGCAAGCTTTAAGGAGGGCGCGTCGTTGATGCCGTCCCCCGTCATGCCGACGACGGCGCCCGACGCCTCCGCAATGCGGACGAGCCGCGTCTTATCCTGCGGGAGCGCGCGGGCGATCACGCGGATGCGCGGGAGGAGGGATGCTACCTCGGCATCTGTCATATCGCGCAGCTCGTCACATCCGAGCACGAGCTCCGAGGTGTTCGGACGCAGGATGCCGCATTCGGTAGCGATGGCGGCGGCGGTCTCCTTTCCGTCCCCCGTCACCATGACGACCTGAATTCCCGCGCCGCGCACCTCGCGTACCGCGGCGCGCACGCCGCGGCGCAGTTTATCCTTCAAAAACAGCAGCGCGAGAAAGACCATGGGCGAATTCTCCGCGCCGTAGCGACAAACGACCGCAAGCACCCGCTCGCCGCGCGCGGCGGCGTGGCGGTATTCCTCGAGAACCGTCGCAGGGTCGAAGGCGACCGTCTGCCCGTCCTCCCGCATGGCGTAATGAACCCCCGAGAGCAGAATCTCCGGCGCGCCTTTGCAAAGCGTCAGCTTCGGCGTGCCGTCGAGCGTGACGGAGGAATACTTTTTTTCGCTCGAAAAGGGCGTTTTTGAGATGACCTCGGCGGGCGCCGCCCGCATATCCCGAAAGAAGGAGGCGATGGCGCGATCGGTACCGTTGCCGCCCATGACCTCATCCCCCGAAATCACGGCATCGGTGTTGTATTTTGCCGACGCGACGAGCAGCTCCGCGACCCGCCCCGCCTTCTTGACGGCGGCGGGCGTGTGATAGCAATCCTCCGCCGTGAGGATGCGCTCGCAGTCGAGCTTCCCTGTGGTCAGGGTGCCCGTCTTGTCGGTAAAGAGCAGATTCATCGAGCCCGCCGTCTCGATGCCGACGAGTTTCTTCACAAGAACGCCGTCCCGCTGCATCCGCCGCATATTCGCACTCAATACCACGGTAATCATCATTGGAAGACCTTCCGGGACCGCAACGACAACGACGGTAATCATCAGGGTCAGGGCGTGAATCAGGGTGGAAAATACGAAGCTCGGGTTGCCAAAGGAGGCGAGGATCTTCGCGCCGACAAAGCCGTTGTCCGCGACGAAGCGATTGAACAGATAGGTCAGCGCGACGAATGCCGCCATCACGTAGCCGATCTTGCTGATCTGCGAGGCGAGGCGGGAGAGGCGGAGCTTCAGCGGGCTCTCCCGCGTCTCGCTCTGGACGTCCTTCGCTACCATGCCGTAATAGGTATTGCCGCCGACGCGGCCCACCTTCATTTCCCCTTCGCCCGAGGTGACGACCGCGCCGCGGTAGACCTTGGTCGGCTCGTGGAGATCCCAACGCTCCGACGGAGCACCCGCGTGCTTCTCCGCGTCGGCGCTCTCGCCGTTCAGTGCGGAGAGGTCGAGCCGCACGCTCCCCGAGATCAGCGTGCCATCCGCGGGTACCTGCTCTCCTGCGGAGAGCAGTACAAGATCGCCGACGACGAGTTCGGAGATCGGAAGACGCGCCACCTCGCCGTCACGCACGGCGAGGCAACACGCCTCCTCTCCCTCCGCCTGCATGTCGGCGAAGGCGCGCTCGCTCCCGTATTCCGACGCGGTGGAGACCGTCGTCGCGATCAATACGGCGATCAGAATACCCGAAACCTCGAACCAGTTGCACCGCCCGAAGGTGAACACCACCTCGGCAAGCAGGGCGAACATCAACACCTTAATGATCGGGTCGCCGAGATTTTCGAAAAATTTGCAGAGGAAACCCTTCGTCTTCTCACGTGTCAGCGAGTTGTCCCCGTGCTTTTCGCGGGAAAGTCGGACTTCCTCTTCGGTCAAGCCGCGTTTTGCTTTCTTCATTGCACACTCCTTCGGATCGCGTTCCTTCTGCAAAAACTATATGAGAGCGCGTCCCGAAACATTCGTACAAGCGTCCCGCGGAAGAAATTTTTCATAAGGCTTCTTTTTTTTACGTTCATCCTCCAACATTTGTTGTTGCCATGCTTACCGATATGCTCCGGTGCAGACGCGGAATTTTTGTTTGAAAGTACCGAATCGACAAATCGTGCGAGGTTTTCGCCGAAAACGAATTATTCCCCGTGTCTCAGATTTCAAATCCCGCATCTTCTCATGCGACCGTCACACGCAATGCACACTTTTTCGATCTCTTGCACCACGTTTCAAAACGCAAAAAAAAGGCTGTTGACGACAGATTTTTTACGCTATCTTCAACAGCCTTTTGCAGTTATTAAAATAATTAGCCAATTCTTTGAAAAAACAACGTTTTCAGTTTGCTCTTGTCAAGCTGACTATCGTTCCGTCCGGAATGATATCGATGTAGACAAAATTGCCCGATGTATCGGTCTGCACCTCGGCGCTCTCGCCGTTCGACGCAACGACAGTTCCGCTCCAGTCGGAGGGAACAGCGACCTTAATGGTCAGGGAGATATGACCGAGGCTCTCGCCGGGCGTGAGATTGCTCGGAACCTCATCTGCGGTCAGCGTCACTTTGACACATTCGTCACGGAAGGTCTCTGCCTTGACCTTCGCAGAGCCACGAAGTCTCGCGTATTCGCTCACTTCCGTCATCGTGGTAGCAATCCAAAGTTTGCCCTCGGCGGAACGCGTATTGGCATAAGCAAACATCATATCCGCCTCTGTCTGAGAGAAAATATACGACTTCCCGTCTGTAGGAAAACCATCAATGACAATTTTGGGAATGCATAGAATTTCTTGTTTGCCTTCTTTTATTGCCCGATCGATCATCTCCTGCCACTCTTCGGATGCCGCCCTCTTGTCGACATATGCACCGTCCTTGGTAACAAGAAGTGCGGAATACTTATGAAGAATTTCCTCACGAACAAAGTTCTCGGTCGCTACGTCATCGCCAATCACGAAAACGACAGCTCCCCGAGTTCCGCCGCGCCATACGATCTCTGCCGCACTCTCGGAGGTCTCATCCAAATCAAATGTCACGGTATAGGTCTCTGTATTGTAGGTGCCGTCCGACTTCGGGTCACGGCCCGTGACCGTGATCGTGGCGACGCCCTCATTCTCGTCCGATGCCTGTGTCACCGAAACGGCAGCGCCCGCAAAGACGGGAACCGCGCCGACGGTCGGATATCTCGTAGCATAGGAACCGCCATTCACGGGGTAGTTCTTGACACTTCCAGAGAAGCCTTCAATCGCCGTGCCGTTAACGGTGATCGACGCGAGCGTCGCGTCTGCGGTCACCGTGGTCGTATCGATCCGTACGATCTCACCCTTTGTGAAATACTCGTTTTTGTTAAATAAAATGTACTCCGAGAGCGTCTCCTCTACCTCAATCACGCCATCGGATTTGCAATAGGTATCGACAAAAAATTCGCACCCAGCCTTGAGCGATGCGCTGTCCGACGCGACGATCTGAAGCGTCTTGCCGCCGTTCATCGCGATCGCAAAGGAGCCGAGCGTGGCGCTCGCAAATTCGGAAACTTTCTTCTTGAGCGTCGTATACCCCTCGTAATCCTCAAGGGTTCCGACGACTATCGCCGAGGGGATAATCTCCCCCTCATACGGCGTGCGCTCATACACTTTCCCCGTCTTGGTATTCAGCGAGGCGTTAAAATCCCGGATGATTCCCGATTCGTTCACCTTATCGCCGTTATAAATGATCTTATAGACCGTATCCTTCAATGTCACCTTCGGCACCTCGTCGGTAAGGGACAATTCCACGTTCTTCTCCATACCGCCGGTGGGCGCGCAGGCGACGAAAAGAAGCGAAAGCGTCAGAAGGGCGATCAGGCACAGGACAATTCTTCTCGTTTTCATCTGCATCTCCTATGTAATAAAATACCCCGTAGCGGGGACATACCCGTTACGGGATTCATTATATCATAGTTATAAAATATTTACAAGCCGAATTTCTCTTTTTCGTGATTATGCCAAAAAAATTCTACATATTCCACAAAGAAAATTATGAATTAAGAATTTGGCAGGAAGCTCGCGTTCGCGGAAAAAATCATTCGAAGGCGTTCGACAAATGCGGCGCACCGTCTCATTTTTCCTTTTTCTTCTAAGTCCACTCACTTCTTCACTTTCACTCTTCCCTATTCTCTAAAAAATACTTTCCCGCATGGCCGTGTAAAGCAAACTTTTAACCCTGTTCGTACAGGTGGGTATCCTCTCCGTAACATTGCGCTTTCAACGTCCGCCGGCGGGGGTACAAAGACAGCCCCGGGCGGGAGACCTGCATACCCGAAACGGAAGTCCGGATTCCCTTTTCATAAGCGTAGGTCCAAATATCACAATATCACGCACCACGCAGGTTGGTATTCGGTTCTGATTTTCGATTACTCGTCGTAATCCACTTCGCTGAAGAAGAGGTCGTTGAAGTAATCCTCGGCGCGCTCGAATTCATCGTCGTCGTCGACGCTCTCGAGCAGAATGTCCTCGCCGTCCTCGGTGACGCGGAGAATGACATATTCCTCGCTCTCCTCATCCTCGGCGTCGGCAAGCGCGTAATAGAGCTTTCCGTCTACCGTACCTTCGGCAAGCAGAACGAAGTCGCGCTCCTCCCCCGTCTCCTCATCGGTCAGGGTGAACACGGGAGCCTCGTCGCTCTCCTCTGCGGCATTTACGTTTTCGTTTTCAAGATTGTCCTGCATATCGGTAATCTCCCATCGTTGTTGTTGTCTTTATTGTACCCGAAGACGCGGCAATTGTCAAGGGCTTTTTCACGAATTTACAAAAGGTTAGCAAACCGCCGCGAAAACCGTCATAAAAGCTCTGCCGTCAGGCTGTTCCCGATATAGAATCCGCGCTCGGTCAGGGCAAAATGCCCGTCCGCGAGGCGCGCGACCCCCGCCGCAACGAAGCGGCGCACGGCGTCCTCTCTCCCCGAAAGGAAGGGACGTGAAAACCGTTTTTCATAGAGAGAAAGGTCAATCCCCTCCGAAGTTCTGAGCGCGAGCATGGTATATTCCTCGGCTTCGTTTTCTCGATCTATCAGCTCTTTTGTACGGTATTGTTTGCATTTTCCTTGCGAATATGCGAGAAAATCGCGGGAATTGGCAAAGCGTTCGCCACGGTAATAGGAATGTGAGGCAACGCCGAAACCGAGATATTCTTCCTCATGCCAATAGCGCAGGTTGTGCCGACATTCGAAGCCCGGCTTCGCATAATTCGACACCTCGTAATGCCGATATCCCGCCGCAGCAAGGGTATGGCAGGCGTCCTCGTACATTTCGACCTCCTCATCCTCCGAGGGGAGGAGAAGGCGTTCGCGGTTCTCACCGAAGGGAGTCCCGTCCTCCACAATCAGCCCGTAGGCGGAAATGTGCTCGGGAGAAAGCGCCGTCACGGCGGCAAGCGTCTCGTGAAAGGACGCCGCCGTTTGCGTCGGGAAGGCATACATCAGATCGACGCCGATATTTTCGATCCCTCCCTCTCTCGCGAGGTGGTAAGCATCGAGAAAATCGGCATAGGTGTGAATTCTGCCGAGTGCCGCGAGCTCCCCGTCGTGGATCGACTGGAGTCCGATGCTCAGGCGGTTGACCCCGACTCTCCGAAAGGCTTCGATCTTCTCCCGATCGAGCGTGCCGGGATTGGCTTCCGCGCTCACTTCGGCGCCTTGCAGAATCCGAAAGGTTCCCCGCAAAACGGAAAACAGATCTTCGATCTCCGTCGGCGTGAGAAGCGAGGGGGTACCCCCGCCGAGGAACACGGTATCGACGGGAGGGTGCTCCTCTCCCCCATAGGAGGAGATCTCCTCTGTGAGTGCGCGAAGATAGCGCGCTCTTGCTCCCCCGTCAAGGTCGGCAAAGGAGCAGAAATCGCAGTAATTGCACTTCTTTTTACAAAAAGGGATGTGAACGTACAGTCCGAGCGTATCAGGATTCATCGTCCAGCTTGAGAACCGCCATAAAGGCTTCGGGCGTAACCTCGACACTGCCGAGCTTGCGCATCTTCTTCTTTCCTTCCTTCTGCTTTTCGAGCAGCTTCTTCTTTCTCGTGATGTCGCCGCCGTAGCATTTGGCAAGGACGTCCTTGCGCATGGCTTTCACCGTCTCGCGGGCGATGATCTTCGAGCCGACGGATGCCTGAATCGGAATCTCGAAGAGCTGACGCGGGATGTTCTCTTTCAGTTTCTCGGCGATCTTACGCGCTCTCGCGTAAGCGCGCTCCTCAAAAACGATGAAGGAGAGCGCGTCGACCTGTTCCCCGTTCAGGAGAAAGTCGAGCTTAACAAGCTTCGACGGGCGGTATTCCTTGAGCTCGTAATCGAGGGAGGCATAGCCCTTCGAGCGGCTCTTGAGTGCGTCGAAAAAGTCGTAGATGATCTCGTTTAGAGGAAGCTCGTAATGAAGCTCCGCGCGGTCGGCGTCGATGTACTTCATATCGACGAAGACGCCGCGGCGCTCCTGACAGAGATCCATGATCCCGCCGATGTAGGCGCTCGGCGTAATGACGGTCGCCTTCATGATCGGCTCGTACGCCGTCTGAATGGAATCGGGGTTCGGGAATTTCGACGGGTTGTCGATGGTCAGCACCTCCCCCGAGCGGAGCTCGACCCGATAAATGACCGAGGGGGCGGTGGTGATGAGATCGAGGTTGAATTCCCTCTCGAGCCGCTCCTCGATGATCTCCATATGCAAAAGGCCGAGAAAGCCGCAACGGAAGCCGAAGCCGAGCGCCACGGAGGTCTCGGGCTCGTAGACGAGCGCGGCATCGTTGAGCTGTAATTTTTCGAGCGCGTCGCGAAGATCGCCGTAGCGGGCGCCGTCGGCGGGATAAATGCCCGAATACACCATCGGGTGAACCTCGCGGAATCCGGGAAGAGGCTCGGTAGCGCCCCCCTCCGCGAGCGTCACGGTATCGCCGACGCGGGTGTCGCCGACCGTCTTGATGCTCGCCGTGATATAGCCGACGTCTCCCGCGGTAAGGCTATCCTCCTTTTTCAGTCCGAAGGGCAGCATACTGCCGACCTCAAAGACGTCAAACTCGGCACCCGTCGACATGAGGCGAATGCGATCCCCCGCCTTCACGCAACCGTCCACGACGCGGATATACACGACGACCCCGAGGTAGGAGTCGTAATGCGAGTCGAAGATCAGGCATTTGAGGGGCGCGTCCACGTCCCCCTTCGGTGCGGGAATGTCGGTCACGATCTTCTCGAGCACGTCCTCGATGTTGATGCCTGCCTTCGCCGATACGGCGGGGCAGTCCTCCGCGGGGATGCCGATGATGTCCTCGATCTCCCGTCTCGTGTTCTCCACATCGGCGGAGGCAAGGTCGATCTTATTGATAACGGGAAGGATCTCGACGTTGTTGTCGATGGCGAGATAGGCATTCGCGAGGGTCTGCGCCTCCACGCCCTGTGTCGCGTCGACGACGAGGATCGCCCCCTCGCACGCCTGGAGCGAGCGGGAGACCTCATACCCGAAGTCGACATGACCCGGGGTGTCGATGAGATTGAATTCGTAATCCTCTCCGTTTTTCGCGGTATAGCAGAGCTTCACGGCACGCGCCTTGATGGTGATGCCACGCTCCCGCTCGAGATCCATATTGTCGAGCAGCTGCTCCTCCATGTCCCGCGTGGCGACCGTCCGCGTCTTTTCGAGGATCCGGTCGGCGAGGGTGGATTTTCCGTGGTCGATGTGTGCGATGATGGAAAAATTCCGTGTATGTTTTTGCTTATCCGTCACGTTTTTCGGTATTCCTTTCGGGATTAGACTCCCATTTCGGCTTTGGCATCGGCGCCGTAGGAGGCGATCTTCTCTTTCAAAGACGCCTCGCTCTCTCCGTGCGCGAGAATATAAATTTTGATCTTCGGCTCTGTGCCGGAGGGGCGGACGACGATCTTATCGTCATTTTCAAGCGTGTAATAAAGCACTTCGGAAGAGGGCATTCCCGTAGGCTCGCTCTTCCCCGTCCGAAGGTCGGTGACCGTCCCCTTCTTGTAGTCGCCGATTCTGACGACACGCACGCCGCCGAACGCCTTCGGCGGGGTGTCCGTGAGCTTTGCCATCACGGTGCGGCGGCGCTCGATGCCGTCGAGCCCCTCCATGTAGATGTCAATCATCTCTTCCATATAAAGACCGTAGGTGCGGTAGAGCTCGGCGAGCGCGTCGGCAAGGGTCATGCCGCGCTTTTTATAATAGGCGGTCATCTCGAGGATCATCATGGATGCCTCGACCGCGTCCTTGTCTCTCGCGTAGGAGCCGAGAAGATAGCCGTAGCTCTCCTCGAAGCCGAGAAGGAAGCCGTCGGCGTTCCCCTCTTTTTCGTAATTCTTAATGACCTCGCCGATGAATTTGAAGCCCGTGAGCACGTCGTGGAGCTTCACGCCGTTCGCCGACGCGATCTTATACGCCATGTCGGTGGAGACGATGCTCTTGACGCAATAGGCGTCCTTCGGCAGTTTTCCGAGCTCTCTTCTTCTGCGGATGGCGTAATCGAGAAGGAGCGCGCCCATCTGGTTGCCCGTCACGGTGACGAATTTTCCGTCCGCGCCGCGGATCATCACGCCCACGCGGTCGGAGTCGGGGTCGGTCGCGACGATGAGGTCGGAGCCCACGCGATCGGCGATCTCGATGCCGAGCGTGAAGACGGCGGCATACTCGGGATTCGGCTTTTTCACGGTCGGGAAGTTGCCGTCGGGCGTCATCTGCGCCTCGACGGGATAGAGATAGCGGAGCCCGCGTCTGCGGAATGCCTCGGGGACGAGGCGATAGCCCGCACCGTGAAGAGGCGTATAGACCACCTTCAGCTCGTCTGCAACCTCGCGCACGGCGTTCTCATCGATCGCGGTGGCAAGCACGGCGTCGAGATACAGCTCGTCAAAGTCCTCGCCGAGCATTTTGATGTGCCCGTCCTTTACGGCTTTGTCGAAATCGGCGATGCCCGTCGTATCGAGGACGTCGAACTTCTTCCGCTCGGCGGAGACGACCTTCGCCTGCTCGGGGCCGATCTGCGCGCCGTCCTCCCAATAGGCTTTATAGCCGTTGTATTCCTTCGGGTTATGGGAGGCGGTGATGTTGATGCCCGCGACGGCATGAAGCTTACGCACGGCAAAGGACAGCTCGGGCGTCGGGCGCAGACCGTCGAACAAAAAGACGCGGATGCCCGCGGCGGCAAGCACGCACGCCGCCACCTTCGCGAATTCTTCGGAATGGTTGCGCGAGTCGTACGCGATGGCGGCGCCCCGCTCCTCGCCATGCGCCTCGCGGATCAGGGCGGCAATGCCGCGCGTCGTCTGTGCGACGGTGAAGCGGTTCATCGAGCCGATGCCCATATTCATGGCAGAACGGAGTCCCGCCGTGCCGAAGTCCATCGGAGCCGTAAAACGAAGCGCCTTCGCCTCCTCATCGTGTGCGATGGCAGCAAGCTCCGCCTTCTCTTCCTTCGTCAGTGCATCGGACGCGAGCCAACGCTCATATTCTGTTTGATACATACACCGTTTCCCCTTTCGTTTTCATTTATATTATTTTTTATCAAAATCAAAGTGTAAAAGTGTAATAGGATCGGAGCGCTTCGCAAGAAAGACCGATATCTTTCGCAAAGCATCCGAAATCAGCGAATAATGCAAATAATTCTTTTCAAAATCAGGTTTCTTCGAGTGCCGACTTCAATGCCTTGGCAAGCTGGTCGGGACAGGAGGTCGGCTTCGACCCGCAGCGGATTCCTTCGAGGCGTGCGATGGCTTCCTCGACGCGCATCCCCTTCACGAGAGAGGCGACGCCGACCGTATTGCCGGGGCATCCGCCGACGAAGGCGCAGTTTTTCACGACCCCGTCCTCGATGTCGACAAGGATGGTGCGGGAGCAGGTGCCGTGGGTTTTGTACTCAATGTGTTTTTTCATGGGATTCCTTTCTTTTTGCCCCGCAGAGCGGGAAAACCCGCTTCGGGAGCGTTTTTCCGATCCGCAAAGCGCGGTGATTTTGCTGTTTGACGGGGGACATACGGGCACGCGCGCATGTTTTCTCGTGCGGGGCGCGTTCTTTTTTCGAAACGGCTCTTTGCTTTCATCGTACGGCGTGCTTATGCCGTCGGAGGAGGGTCATTCGAGATTTTTATAGAGCCCGACGGGGACGTAAGTCTCGGTATAAAGCGTCAGGTAGGTAAGAAGTCCGACAAAGCTCTTCCCCTCCGTGCGGAACACGACGGTATAATAGAAGCCGTCCTCTTCCGCGGGGCGGCGCGTGACGGTATGCACGCGATAAAGTGAGGCACAAAAGACGCGCGAGGCGCACAGAAGCGCGGCGAGCGTGTCCCCGTCCTCCTCCGAACAACGGATCTCGAGATAGCGGTCGTCCTCCGCCGCGACCTTCGGCACGCGGAAGCCGCGGGCGACCAGTGCGTACCAGAGCTCCGCATCTCCCGAAAAGCCGAAGACGGGCGTCACCGACGCGATCTTCAGGTCGTTCCCCGCGAGGAGCTCGGTCACCGAGGAAAGGCGCACGCCCCCCTTCTCCGCGAGTGGAAGAAGGCAGTAGCCGACCTCGCCGTCGAGAACGCTCTTTACCGCCTCGGCAAAGGTGCGCGAATATTTCACCCTCGGGTCGGAAAACTCGGAGGAGAAGACCTCGTACGCCTCGTCGGCATACGCGTTTTTCACGTAGGTGAAGGTCTCGGGCGCTTCTCTTGTCGGTAAGAAGTCCGATTCCGTCGGGAAAATGCCCCGCTCGCCGAGCTTCTCGAGAAGGAGGGCGGAAAAGACCGCGCGGTCATACGTTTCCTCAAAGGATGCGCGCGCACCCTCGCGATCGTCCTTCTTTTGTTCCTCGCCCTGTTTGCCACTTTGCCTTTCGATTCCGATTTTATGCAAAGCCCCGTCGAACCCATTAGACCGTGCTTCATTCACGGAGTCAAAAAGTAAAATCTCTCCCGCCACAAAAGAAAGAATCTCGTAAAAGCCCATTCCGTCGGCGAACATTTTTGAAGCGTGCGCCGCCGCCTGATCGGCGAAGAAAGAGAGCTCTGCTATGCGGGCATCCGAAAGCAGCTGTGCCCGAGTGCGAAGTGCAATAAGATTTTTCCTTGTTGTCTCTTTCGAAAGAAACGGCATCTCCTCTGCGGACATCGTGCACACCTCCTTTCTTTTTCCTTTTCATTATACTATAAAATACGTGCAAATACAATCCTTTTTTTGATATTTTTGGGCAATTATTTTCCGAAAAGGGGTTGACAAGCTGTTTTAAATATGATAAAATATTGCCGATTCGGGTATTGTGCCCGTCTCCTTGCCGCCCGAGGCGGCCTTAATGACCAGAAGGAGGTAAAAAACGATGGGAAAAATTTCTTCTTACGAGACTCTCTTTGCCATCAACGGCAATCTTGCCGAAGAGGAAGCAAAGGCAGTGGAAGAAAAGTTCGTTTCTCTGATTCGGGAGAACGCGAGCGACGTTGCGGTTGACGAATGGGGCAAGAGAAAGCTTGCTTACACGATCAACTATATCAACGAGGCTTATTACGTTCTCGTGAATTTCAAGAGCGAACCGACCTTCCCCCTCGAGCTTGAGCGTCTGCTTGAGATCAACGAAAACGTGATCCGCTACATGACGACCGTCAAGATCGAGAAGAAGGCAAGAGCCAAGGCGAGAAAGCCCGAAGCGAAAGCCGAAGAAACCGTCGAAGTCGCAGAAACGACCGAGGCGTAAAGCAGCGACCGACACCGCCGTAACGGCTGATATCGGCGCATACGACGGAAAGAAAGGATCGTTTGATTATGGCAAGTTTTAACAAAGTTATCTTGGTTGGCAATATGGTATCCGACCCCGAGCTGAAGCAGACGTCTTCCGCGATCTCGGTATGCAATTTCCGTATCGCAGTCAATCGTCGCTACACCAAGGCGGATCAGGGTCAACCGACGGTGGATTTCTTTGATATTGTCACGTGGAGACAGACGGCGGAATTTGTCTGCCGCTTCTTCAAGAAGGGGAATCCGATCCTCATTTGCGGTCAGCTTCAGACACGGAGCTGGACCGACAACCAGGGGCAGAAGAGATACACGGTGGAAGTCGTCGCCGACGAGGCGACCTTCGTCGCACCGTCCGCCGGACAAAACGGCGCTGCTCCCGCTCCTCACGAGGCTCAGCAGAGCGCAGCCTATACGCCGAGTGCGTACGGTGCGCCCGCCTTCAACAACACGCAGGGCTCCAATTTCGAAGAGATCCCGGGTGACGAGAGCCTTCCCTTCTGATTCGAAGAAAGTGCTCTTTCCCCTCGTGCGTCAGGCTCACGACGCGCGAAGGTATTCGATACGGTGAGCCGGAAAGGTTTTTACCGACATGGAAAGAAACGATGCACCCCGTTCCTCCTTCCGTCCGATGCACAGAAGAAAGAAAGTATGCCTCTTCTGCCAGGACAAGGTGAACGAGATCGATTACAAGGATGTTGCCAAACTTCGGAAATTCATTTCCGAAAGAGCGAAGATCCTTCCGAGACGCGTTTGCGGCACCTGCGCTCTTCATCAGAGACAGCTCACCACCGCGATCAAGAGAGCGCGTCAGATGGCACTGCTTCCCTACGTATCCAACTGATACGATTTGGAAACCATCGAAAAGGCAACCGTTTTTGCGGTTGCCTTTTCCTTGTCTATCGAAAAATGCGGATGCCCTTTGCCGCGTGCGGCAATTTGCACCGTTTTCGCGTCTGCCATAGCCACGCGCTTTGCTGTGCTCCGGTTCCACGGTTGCCATAGACACATGCTGTGCTTTGCTCCGATTTCGCGTCTGCCATAGGCAAGTGCTTTGCTGTGCTCCGGTTCCACGGCTGCCATAGACACATGCTGTGCTTTGCTCCGATTTCGCGTAGCCTTTCCACGGCTCTTCCTGTTTTTAATCTTTTGCCCGCGCGATGGTTTTCTTGCCGGGCATTTTCCGACCCCTGAATTTCCCGGGACTTCGCGCGGGGCCCCTTTTACGGTTGCCGCCGATTTTCCCTTCTTCATATACTGTTAGTAATCTCCGAAAAAGGATCCTATTATGAAATTCACCTACAAACACACCCTGATCGCCTCTTATTTATCTTATATCGTACAGGCGATCGTCAACAACCTCTCTCCCCTGCTGTTCGTCACCTTCCGTGACACGCTCGGCGTCAGCTTTGCCGAGATCAGTCTTCTGATTACCGTCAATTTCGCCTTGCAGATCGTCATTGATCTGTCCAGCACGCTCTTTATCGATCGCATCGGCTACCGCGCGAGCGTGACACTTGCGGAAGCCATGACCGTCGCGGGGCTGATCGCGCTCGGAACGCTTCCGCTCCTGATGGCAAACAAATTCGTCGCTCTGCTGATTGCGACCGCGCTCTCGTCCATCGGCGGCGGACTCATCGAGGTTGTCGTCAGCCCGATTGTCGAAGCTATCCCGGGAGATGAAAAAGCCTCTGCCATGAGCATTCTCCATTCTTTCTACTGTTGGGGGCAGGCGGGCGTGATTCTTTTTTCCACGCTCTATTTCGTCTTCTTCGGTTTTTCAAAGTGGTACATTCTCCCGATGCTCTGGGCAATCGTTCCCTTCTTTGCCATGCTTCTTTGTCTGAAAGTGCCGATCGCCACCCTGCCGAAGGAGGAGGGACACTCGGCGGGACGCCGCCTGCTACGGGAGCCGACCTTCCTTCTCATGATGATTATCATGATCGCGGCGGGTGCCTCGGAGCTCGCCATGTCACAATGGGCATCCTTTTTCGCCGAACAGGGACTTCACGTCTCGAAGACGGTCGGCGACCTGCTCGGTCCCTGCTGCTTCGCCCTTCTGATGGGCGCGGGACGGCTTCTCTACGGAATTTTCGGCAAAAAAATGCGGCTTGAGCGTTGGATTTTCGCGTCCTTTGTGCTCTGCCTGTTCGCCTATCTGCTCGTGGTCTTCGCACCTTCGCCCGCGCTTTCGCTTGCCGCCTGCGCGCTGACGGGACTTTCGGTCGCCCTGCTCTGGCCCGGCACTTACAGTCTCGGAGCGAAGCATCTTCCCTGCGGCGGAACGCTCATGTTCGCGCTCTTTGCCTTCGCGGGAGACATCGGCTGTACCGTCGGTCCCGATGTCGTGGGCTTTGTCTCCGAGGCGATCTCCGACGGAGCGCTCTCGGGTCTTGCCGCCTTCCTTGCCGACGACCCGGTGGAGGCCGGACTGAAAGCGGGAATGTTGTTTTCCGCAATCTTCCCCTTCGTCGCGTTGATCGCGACCTTCTTCCTGATCCGCAGACTAAGAAAACAGGAGCCCATGCCCGACCTTTCCTCGGATCGGATGCCAGAGTAATCTCCCGCTTTCTCATATAAAAAAATCGCTCTCGAATGTGTAACTTTACATTCGAGAGCGATTTTTAATTTTTGAAAACGAAGAGCGTGCGTCAACCCGAATTCATTCGGATTCCGAGCTGTTCCCCGCCTTACTTTCGGAAAGCGGGATCTTCCGCGCGGCGGAACGCACGGGCGAGATAGCGTTCGATGATCCCCTGCTTTTGGTACTCCTTCCAAAACATCACGAAAACGAAAACGCAAAGGCAGATCGGGACGACGGAAAAGCCGCCGACCAAAAAGCAAAGAATGACAAAATAGACGAAAAGCGCAAAGAAGATCAAATGAAAGATCGGCTCGGTCACGATGATGCCCGAAAGGGTGGTCACGCCGTCCCGCTCGGAGAGTTTGCCCGTAAAGTAGGTGCCGACGAGAAAGCCGTTGTCCTTGGTCGGGCGGTTCATCATTTCGCATTTCACACGCAGGCGATCGCCGCGAAAGGTCGGCTTCATTTTCGGAGTCCCTTTCTTTTCGTCGAAGCGGACATTTTCGTTGACCCGCTCCGGGTCGGAAAGGATCTCCTTCATCTCACGGGCGGGCACCGTGGTTCTGAGCCTTACAAACCGCATCTCAATCACTCTCCACGCACGCGTAGATCACATTGCGAAGGCGTGCGAAAATGACCGACTCCGCGTTCGGAAAATTCATGTGCTCCGCGTGGAAAACGGCGAGCTTGCGCGCGGGGTCGGCGGAGATGTACGAACGTCTCGCTCCGTCCCAGCCGAACTCTCCGTCGGAAGCGAGATTCCCCTTCGTCTTCGGATCGACCGCCGTGCGCACGCCGTAGCCGTAACCGTAGCCGAAGGTGTATTTCGGGAATTCCGAGAGCTTGCTTTCATCAAAGCGGTTGGCGCGCAGAACGTCGACACCGGCGGGCGAAAGGATTCGCTCTCCGCTCTTTCCCTTTCCCATGTTGGCAAGCGCGTCGGCAAAGAGAATCTGATCCTTCACCGAGGAGATCAATCCCGCGCCCGCGCTCTGGTAGGCACTGCCGAAACGATAGGGGTTTTCGGAGACGGGAATCTTCTCGGGCGCGCCCGTCTCTTCGTTATATCGATACTGCGACGCCATGCGGGGCACGATGGTCTCGTCCATCGTAAAGCCCGTTTCGGTCATGCCGAGGGGATCGAAGATATTGCGCTTCATGTATTCGCCGAGGGGAAGCCCCGAGACAAGCTCGACAAGACCCCCGACCACGTCGAGTCCGAGCGAATAGAGGTAATGCTCCCCCGGTTCCGACTCGAGGGGCTCGTCCGCGAGTGCGCGAACGATGTCGAGAGTCGGGCATAGACCGTTGGTCGCTCTGCGCACCTTCGCGATGGAGGGGGTGTCGAGGTTGTAATTCATACCGGAGGTCATGGTGAGAAGATGCTCGACAAGGATCGGCTTCGTCGCGGGAACCAATGTGACGCTCCCGTCGGGCGCCGTCTTTTTCACCTGCATCTCCTTATATTCGGGGAAATAGGCATAGAGCGGGTCGGAGGGCAGAAGCTCCCCGCGCTCGATAAGCTGTGTCGCGGCGACGGCGGTCGCGACTTTCGTGCAGGAATAGAGGTTGTAGAGCGCGTCGCGCTTTGTCGGGATGCGGAGCCACGGGTCGTCATATCCCGCGCTGTAGCGGAAAATCTCCTCGTGATTGCAGTAGATCACGGTGTCCGACATCGGAATGCCGAGCATCGGAAGATAAAAGTCGCAAAAGTCCTTTAACGGTTGAAAATTCATATTGATTCCTCGCTTTGTCCTCTTCGGGATAGATTTTTATAGAATGTGCTTTTACGGGTCAGTCGGGCTTCAGGGTCAGAACGGTCACGCCCGCATCCCCTTCTCCGTATTCGCCGTGGCGGTAAGACTTGATGCGTCGGTCGCTCTTGAAATACTTCCAGAGTGCGGCACGCAGAGCGCCCGTTCCTTTTCCGTGAATGATGCGCACGCTCGGCATTCCGGCGAGCACCGCGTCGTCAATGTATTTATCGATAACGAACCATGCGTCCTCCCCGATCATGCCGCGGACGTCGATCTCGGGGGAGAAGGTGGAGGAAACGGTCTTTTTCACCTTTCCTTCGCCTATCTTCTTCGGGGCTTCCTTCCGTCGGAAGGTCTGCGTGCCGTCGATAAGGCGGAGCTTTTCTTCGGTGACCTTGGTTTTAAGGATGCCCGCGGTGACGGCGATCAAGCCGTGCTTATCCTTCGGGGCGGTGACGACACCCTCGGTCCCGACATCGACGAGATAGACGCGATCGCCGACGACCACGGGGCGTGGCAGTCGATACTCGTCCTCGAGAGAGACCTCCTTGATGTTCAGCCCGTCGGCGAGTTCTTCGCTCTCGCGCAGACGGCGGCGCACCTCATCCCTTGCCGACACCATCATGGCGTTGCGCTTTTCCTTATCCTCCTGCTTGCGCAGCTCCTCGAGCTGACGGAAGATAAACTCACTCGATGCGCGGGCACTGTCGAGAATCTGCTTTGCCTTTGCCGCCTGACGGTGGATCTCCTCTTCGTTTTTTGCGATGCGACGGCGCAGATCCGCCTCGGCTTCTTCCTTGAAGCGCTCGTAATCGGCGCGAAGCTTTTCCGCCTTCTCCTTCTCCCGCTCCATCGCGATGCGGTCGGTATCGAGACGCTCGATCACGTCCTCAAAGCGCTTATCGTCCCGCTCGATGAGTTTATTTGCACGGGCGATGATGTCGGCGGGAAGCCCGAGCTTTTCCGAAATGGCAAAGGCGTTCGATTTTCCCGGAGTGCCGACGACGAGGCGGTAGGTCGGTTTCAGGGTCTCCACGTCAAACTCGCAGGATGCGTTCTGCACCCTCGGAGTCTCGAGGGCAAAGACCTTCAATTCCGCATAGTGCGTGGTGGCGGCGGACAGGGCGCCGAGCGCCTGCGTTCTCTCAAGCACGGCAATAGCGAGTGCCGCACCCTCGATCGGGTCGGTTCCTGCGCCGAGCTCGTCG
Organism: uncultured Eubacteriales bacterium; assembly: GCA_934373635.1. Lineage (GTDB taxonomy): Bacteria > Bacillota > Clostridia > Oscillospirales > CAG-272 > UBA1740. The sequence continues at coordinate 18,826 of CAKROZ010000011.1, read as the reverse complement.
AATAAAACCATCGAACGCGGGGTCGCACTCTTCAAAATGTCAACAATTGTTACCATATGGGATGAAAATGTCGACAGAGACTCTTCAATGCTCTGCTCGTCGCCGATGTCGACGAGGATCGTATCGAAGACACCGACGGTGGATTCCTCCGAGGCGGGGATCTGGAGTCCCGCCTGCGTCATGACGGTGAGAAGCCCCATGGTCTTCATGGTGACGGTCTTACCGCCCGTATTCGGTCCCGTGATGATAAGGGTATCGTACTCCTCCCCGATGGCGACATCGATCGGCACGACCTTCTCACGGTCGAGAAGCGGATGGCGCGCGCGGCGAAGGTCGAGCACGCGGCGGTCGACAATCTTCGGCATCTCCGCCTTCATCGAGATCGCAAGAGAGGCACAGGCGAACGTGAAGGCAAGCTCGGTGATGTTATGATAATTCAATGTCAGCGCGAAAGAACACTCGCCGCAGGACGCGGAAAGCGCCGAGAGAATCCTCTCGATCTCATGCGTTTCCTCGGCGTTCAGGCGTTTGAGCTCATTGTTCGCTTCCACGACGCTCATCGGTTCGACAAAGAGTGTCGCGCCCGAGGAGGAAGTATCGTGAACAAGTCCTTTGAGCTCGTTCCGATACTCCGCTTTAACGGGAACAACGTAACGCCCGTTTCGCATGGTGACGATGTTTTCCTGAAGGTATTTCAGGCGGTTGCCCCCGACGTAACTCTGGAGCGTGTCCTTGATCTTGTTGTTGGTATTGCGGATTTTACGGCGGATCTCCGCGAGGGCGGGACTCGCCTCATCCGCGATCATATCTTCCGAGAGAATCGAGCGGCGGATGGTTTCCTCAAGCTCCCTGTTCGGAAGCAGGCGGCGAAAGATCTCGTCGAGCGAGGTATCGAAAGGCTTGTCCGTCCGGATGTAATCGAGCAGCATCCGCGTGCTGTAAAGAAGAGAGGCAACATCGAGAAGCTCACGCGAAGAGAGCACTGCCCCCTTATAGGCACGCTCGGCGGCGGCGGGAACCGACTCTTCCGCATGGAAGGAGGGGTAGCCCTTGTGGGCGATCAGGCGCTTCGCATCCGCGGTATGCGTCTGACGGAGCAGAACGGTATCGTAATCGTCGCTCGGCAGAAGTGTCCGTGCCTTCGCCTTCGCGCCCTCGGTGGCGGCGCAGTCGGCGAGCATTTCGGTAATCCTTCCGTACTCAAGCGTATTTAACATTTTTTGTCGGAAATTCATGTTGGTTTCCTTTCGGAATTTCGGGATCAGCGCTTTACTTCATAGTAAAAATCCAAGGTTTTGAAGGGGCGCTCGAGATGGTTCAGAAGATACGCCTCCGCCGCGCGGCAGAAAAGGCGCAGATCCTCGGGCGGCAGGCGGAAGGAAAAGAGCTTGTTCATCGGGCAATAGACGGCATAAGCGAGCGCCTGTCTTGCCCCTGCGGAGAGAATACAGACGATGTGTCTTTCGTGCCCGTCGTCCTCCGCGGCGTCGAGCGAGCCGACGCTCTTTTCATGACAGGCGGCGCAGGTGACGTATCCGCCCATGATGTCGAAAAAAAAGTCGCCTCCCCGCTCCCCGCAAAGGTGACATTCCACAATGTCGGGAGAAAAGCCGAGGATCGCCGCCGCGCGGATCTCGAACACGCCCTTGATCTTATCGAGCTCGGTATTTCCCCCCGCGATTGCGGAAAGCGAATTGAGCGCGAGGCGGAGGAGTTCCCCTTCGGGCTGTGCGGTGGCGACGTCGGTCAGCACCTCGCAAAAATACGTGGCAAGCGCAAGTCCCTCGATGCTCTTTCGGATATCGAAAAAGCTCTCGATGAGGGAGGCTTCCTTCACCCAATAGAAATCCCCTTTTTGATAGAGGACGTATTCCCCGTAGCAAAACTGCGTGGTCGATGCCATCTGACGGCTTTTCATCGAGCGGGCGCCCTTCGCGACGGCGGTGATGACGCCTTCTTCTTCGGTGAAGAGGGTAATCAGACGGTCCGCTTCCTTAATGTCCGCAGTGCGAATGACGAGCCCTCTGACCTTGGTCGTCATCTCGCCCCGTCGTCCTTATAGCCGAAGTCGGAGAGGTTGAAATCACTGTCCCGCCAATGCTCCTTGACGCGGACGTAGAGGTCGAGGAACACACGGGTGCCGAGCAACTTTTCGAGATCTTCTCTCGCGTAGGTGCCGACCTTTTTGACGGTCGCGCCCCCTTTGCCGATGATGATGCCCTTGTGCGACTGTTTTTCGCAATAAATCTCGGCGCGAATCGAAACGAGTCCTTCCGACTCCTTCCATTCCTCGATGGCAACGGCGGTGCCGTGCGGGATCTCTTCCTCGAGAAGGCGCAGAAGCTTTTCACGGATGATCTCGGCGGCGATCTGCCGCTCGGGCTGGTCGGTCACGATGTCGGAGGGGAAAAACCACTCGCTCTCGTACAAAAACTTTTCACATTCGGAAAGAAGGATGTCGACGCCCTGCCCGTTCTTTGCCGCCATGGGAACGACGGCGGAAAAATCAAAGGCATCGGCATATGCCCGGATGGTCTTTGCGATATTTTCCGGACGGACGGTATCCGTCTTATTGATTGCGAGGATTGCGGGGATACCTGCCTGACGGATTCTCGTGAGAAGCCCCTCCTCGATGTCGCCGACCGTCTCCCTCGCCTCGACGACGAGAATCGCGAGATCGACACCGCCGAGGGTGTCCGTCGCCGCCTTTACCATATAATCGCCGAGCTTTGTGCGCGGCTTATGTAATCCTGGGGTATCGAGAAAGACATACTGGTCTTCCCCGACCGTATGGATGCCCGTGATGCGGTTGCGCGTCGTCTGCGGTTTTTTCGACACGATGGCGACCTTTTCGCCGAGGATGGCGTTCAAGAGCGTAGACTTTCCCACATTGGGACGTCCGACGATGGCGATAAATGCTGTTTTTTTCATACTGTTCCTTTTCTTTGTAGGGTTCTGTTTTCGTTTTGGGGTCAGGCGTCTTCGCGGATCTTTTGCATGATCTCGCGTTGCTTTGCGCATTGGCGCTCCTCCTCCTCGGGAGAGCGCTCATGGTCATAGCCGAGAAGGTGGAGGACCGAGTGAACGGTCAGGAATTCGACCTCCTCCAAAAGAGGATGGCCGATCTCCCCCGCCTGCTCTTCCGCACGCTCGAGGGAAATGACGACATCGCCAAGCACGGCACCTCCGATACATTCCGTCATGTCGAAGTTTCCGTCCTCATAGAGAGGAAAGGAGAGCACGTCGGTGGGGCGGTCGACCCCGCGGAATTTTTTGTTCAGGGTGTGGATATACGCATTGTCGCAGAAGGTGACCGAGAGTTCCGCATCGTAGGGAAAATGCTCGGTATCGAGTGTTGCCTCCGCCGCACGGCGGACGGCACTCTTCATTTTGTAATTCACCGCGGAAAACGGTGCCGTGGCACGGAAACGAATCGTCAGACGGCGTTTCATATCTTTTTGCTTGTCCTTTCGGCGCGGAATTTCTTTCCCGCGGCTTCTTTTTGTTTCTTTTCGTAAGATTCGTATGCGCCGATGATCCGCCGCACGAGCGGATGGCGCACGACGTCGCGATCGGTAAAGCGGAACACGCCGACCCCGTCGATGCCCTCGAGCACCTCGGCGGCGACCGAGAGTCCGCTCTTCTTCCCAAAGGGAAGGTCGGTCTGCGAAAGATCGCCCGTGACGACTGCCTTCGCATTATAGCCGAGACGGGTGAGAAACATTTTCATTTGCTCGGGGGTCGTGTTCTGCGCCTCGTCGAGAATGATAAAGGAGGAATCGAGCGTTCTGCCCCGCATATAGGCGAGGGGCGCGATCTCGATCGTGCCGCGCTCGAGGTGGCGCTGATAGTTCTCTCCGCCGAGGAGCTCGAAGAGCGCGTCGTAGAGGGGGCGGAGATAGGGATCGATCTTGCTTTGCAGATCCCCCGGAAGGAAGCCGAGGCGTTCGCCCGCCTCCACCGCGGGGCGGGTCAGAAGGATGCGCTCGACCGTCTTGGAGCGAAGCGCCTCCACCGCCATGGCGACGGCGAGAAAGGTCTTGCCCGTCCCGGCGGGACCCATGCCGAGGACGACGGTGTTCTTTCGGATGGCTTCAATATAGTTGCGCTGACCGACGGTCTTTGCCTTGATGGGCTTTCCGCGGTAGGTAAGACAGATGGTATCGCCCGAAAAGTCACCCGCGTTGCCGACTTCCCCGTCGCGCACGAGTCCGATGACGTATTCGACGCTTTGCTCGTCGATGCTCTCCCCCTCGCCCACCATGCGCTTGAGATATTCCAGAGCGCACGTGGCGGCGTCGACATCGGATGCCTCCCCCGTCACGGTAACGGCGTCTCCCTCTTCCCCGCCGACATGGCGGTTGGAGACGCGGACATGAAAGGCATTCTCCACCATCCGCACGTTGCGGTCGAACGAACCGAACAGGGCGGCGGTCGCCGCGCCCGACGGTGTTAAAATCATTTTTTCCGACATGGTTACTCCTTGACCTCGAATTCCGCGCGCCGTCCGATCTCCCGCACCTCGGTGACCTCGGCGTACATGCGATAGCCTTCCTTTGTGAAGGCACCCCCCGTGCGAAGTCTGACGAGATCGCCGTCCGAAAGCTCGCTTCGCAAAACCGAAGCAAGACGCGATGCGGCGATCTTCACGCACTCGTCATCGGTATAAGTGCGATAGGTTGTTTCGCGTCCTACGGCAACGGTACGAGTAAGGACAACGGGGAGCCGTCTCTGCCCGAAGAGGGTGAGACGTTCGGTTTCCTCTATTATAGCACAATCGGTATCGACATTTCCATAGATTTTGAAAATATTTAGAGAAATTCCAAAAAAATTCACTAACACCGCCCGTGTCTCCCTTTCTCCGTAGGAGGTGATGTTCTCCGAACGCGGGACGGTGACCTCGAAAGTGCGTCGGACTCTGCCCCGCACGCTTCCCTCCGCGGGCAAAATTCCACCACCGATGCCCGAAATCAGAAGATCTCCGCGCTTCACGCTGTCCCCGACCCTGACCGCCTCGGTGCCGAGGCGAACGGTGATCTCCTCAATCATAGCGTCCTCTTCTGCAACGATATTTGCATACCCGCGCTTCGGTGTCTCGTCGGGAACCTCTGCCTTGGCGGCAACGCGCACATAGGCGACCGTTCCGCGGCGGTTGATGTTCAGCCATGCAATGCGCTCCGAGGTATTCAGAACGTCGGTTTCCACCGAGGAAAGGTCGAGGTCACGAAAGCGCGCCCCGGGCATCAGTCCCGCCTCCCCGAGTGCCTCGGTGACATAAGCGGCGGAAATCGTACTGTCCCCCTCGACGCGCACATCCCACACGCGTTCCCCCGCAAAGCAGGCAAAAACGAGCAGAACGAGCAGCGCCGCGAACACGCCGTAGCGATGCCGATAGCGAAAGAAAAAGCCCGGGATGCCGAGCGGCTCCGACACCGTGACCTCCGAAAAATTTTCGAGTGCGCGCATTGCCGCACGTGTGCGCCGAAGGGGCAAAACGAAGCTCCCGTCCTCCGAGATTTTAGCAGAGATCCCGTTTTTCAAGAGGCAGTCCGCGACGCCAGCCACATCCCTTTCTTTTACAAAAAAACGTCGAAATCCGAGGAAAAGACAATCAATGTTTACCATATTGCAGTTTTATCTCCTCTATATGACCGACAACACCGACAGTTTGATTTTCAAAAACCGTGAGAGAAAGTCGCTCTCCGCGGATCTCGATCTCTCCTTTTTCCATCGTGAGTGAAAGAAAGGTCGGGGACAAGTCGCTCACGCTCCGGACGCCGACGATCGTCATCCTTGCCCCGACGGGGGCGGGATCGAGCTCCGCGTGAAAAAGCGAGATACCACCCGCAAAGGCGGGCATATGCCCCTTTTTTCTCGTCGTCTCCTTTTTCTTTTCTTTTTTCTCGGGTATCATTTTTTCTTTCCGCCCTTCATATTTCTTTACTAAAATGTATGAAAGCGAGAGAAAAAAATGACGGTCGGCGACGAGAAAGCCAAAAGGAACCTTTGCCATAGAGATTGTGCGGGCGTCGCGCGGGGAACGTTTGAAAAGATACTGACGCTTCTTCTGCTCTCCGTGCTCATCTCCACAATCTTTCTCTCGGAGGAGATCGCCGATGCGACAAGGCTCGGGCTGACGCTCTGTGCACGCACGGTCATTCCCGCCGTCTTTCCCTTTATGATTTTATCGGGCATCATCGGCGCGTATGCCTCCTTCGATTCTCTCACCCTGATTGCGCGCCCCTTCGAGCGGATGTTCCGCATCCACCGATGCGGCATCACCGCCTTTCTTTCGGGGATTTTCTGCGGCTATCCGCTCGGGGTGAAGTGCACCGTCGATCTCTATCGTGCGGGACGACTCGAACGGGACGAGGCGGAGCGGCTCATCGGTTTTTCCAACAACACGGGGCCCGCCTTCCTTGTCAGCGCCATCGGCTTCGGTATGCGCGGAAACATGCGGGAGGGGATCCTTTTGTATCTTGCGATGGTAGTGTCCGCGGTAATTGTGGGAATTCTGTTTGGAATCGGGCACCGTGCGGGGAGGGGCGGCGAAGCCTCACTCGGAGAGGAATTTCATCTTGTCGCCTGTGTGCGGGACGCGGGAATCAACACGCTTGCCGTCGCATCCTTTCTCACCTTCTTTTCGGTGGTGACGGGACTCCTCTCCCGACTCATCCCGAACGCGGGACTGCTCTCCTTTCTCTTTCCGTTTCTGGAGGTGGGAAACGCCGCGTACTACCTTTCCTCCGTCTCTCCCCTTCCGTCGCGCGTCACGCTCGCCCTCACTGCCTTCGCGACCTCCTTTTCGGGACTTTCGGTACATTTGCAGGCGAGACACTTTCTTTCGGGCACCGATCTTTCGATGTGGCGCTACTATCCGATGAAACTGCTTCAGGGACTGCTCGCGACGGGACTCGTCTTTCTCCTTGCGTAAAAACAAGACAAAAACCGCCCTGCACGACAGGCAGAGCGGTTTTTCGTATCTTGAAGTCAGCGGCTTCCAAGGAGAAAATTATTTGCAAAGTTCCTTCAGCTTGTCCGCGATGTCGCAGATCTCCCACTTCACGCCAAGGTCTTCCCTTCCCATATGGCCGTAAGCGGCGAGCTCCTTATAAATCGGACGGCGAAGATCGAATTTACGGATGATGGCGGCGGGACGAAGGTCGACAAGCTTTTCGACTGCCGCGACGAGTGTTTCGTCCGACACCTTTCCGGTGCCGAAGGTATCGATCATGAGGGAGACGGGATGCGCCACGCCGATGGCGTATGCCACCTGTACCTCGCAACGATCGGCAAGTCCTGCTTTCACGATATTTTTCGCCACATAGCGGGCGGCATAGGACGCACTGCGGTCGACCTTCGTCGGGTCTTTCCCAGAGAACGCGCCGCCGCCGTGACGGGCATATCCGCCGTAGGTATCGACGATGATCTTCCGTCCCGTGAGTCCCGTATCGCCCGCGGGACCGCCGATGACGAATCTGCCCGTCGGATTGACGTAGATCTTCGTCTCGCCCGTGAGAAGCTCATGCGGGATGACGGGGAGGATCACGGAATCAATAATGTCCTTGCGGATGGTATCGGAATCGATCTCCGCGCTGTGCTGAGAGGAAACGACAACGGTATCGACATGCACGGGCTTTCCGTTCTCGTATTCCACCGTCACCTGCGTTTTCCCGTCGGGACGGAGATAGGAGAGCTTCCCGTTTTTTCTCACCTCGGTGAGACGCTTGGCAAGGCGATGCGCGAGCGAGATCGGCAGGGGCATCAGCTCGGGCGTCTCGTTGCAGGCGTAACCGAACATCAGCCCTTGGTCACCCGCGCCGATGTTCAGATCGTCGGTCATTTCCCCGCTCTTCGCCTCCGCGCACTTGTCGACGCCGAGAGCGATATCGGGGCTTTGCTCGTGAAGAGAGCTGAGGACGGCGCAGGTCGAAGCGTCGAAGCCGTATTTCGCGCGGTCGTAGCCGATCTCACGCACGGTATCGCGCACGATGCGCTGAATGTCCACGCTCGCCTTCGTCGTCACCTCACCCATGACGGTGATGATGCCCGTCGTGGCAAAGGTCTCGCAGGCGACGCGGCTCATCGGATCCTGGCGAAGCATTTCGTCAAGGATCGCATCGGAGATCTTGTCGCAGATCTTGTCGGGATGCCCCTCCGTCACCGACTCGGATGTAAATAATTGTTTGCCCATGGCACTCCTTTTCCGCTTATCAACAAAAAATCCTCGGGTTTTCGCAAACTCCCGAGGCAAAGACATACTCATCTCTCAGGAATTGGCACCTTACGGTTTCTCCGTAGGTTGCCGGGCTTCACAGGGCCAGTCCCTCCGCCACTCTTGATAAGCATATTGAATTTTCGTGATACAGTATAACACACCCTTTGCGAAAATGCAAGAGATTTTTCAAAAAAAATCGACGAAATGAAAAAAATCTTACATGGCAAGAGGTTCGGCGCGGTCACGAGCAAAAACGACACTTCGCCGCTCGATCGTTTCGTCCCGTCAAAACTTCCCTACCGTGTGGCGAAAATCTGACGGGGCGTTGTTTTTCGAGGGCTTTCTTGCCGTTTGCGCGGGATGATGCCCTCGCTTGCGGCAGGTCGGCGAACCGATCATTTCAACACGAAATGCACGGGCATTCCGTCCTTATACTCGGGCATGACTTCCCCGCGAATGAGGGGGGCAAGATAGCGAAGGCAAGCGTCCGTCACACCGTCGCCCGTTTCATTCAAAAAGGCGTCGGGGAGCGTGCGGACAGCGTTTGCGACACCGGCGACGCGCTCCGCGCGGATCGCGGTGCGGTACGGCTCGTCCGACAGACGGTCGAAGCACATGATGACGCCGCTCTCCCCGCGGATGGCGGCATCCACCGCCGCCGCGCCGATGCGAAGGGATTCCTCGATATCGGTCTTTGAGGCGAGATGGGCGGCACAGCGTTGCGGCAGATTCAGCTCGACCGAACGGACCTTGCAGCCGATCTCCTCGCGAACCATCGCTTCAAGTACACGTCCCGCGCCGGCAAGATACTGATGTCCGAAGGCGTCCTTGGCGCCCGACTGCGCCGTCGCGCCGACATAGGAGCCGTCGGCATAGCGCGCGCCCTCTGAGATGGCGACAACGACGTTCGGATGCTTCTCGAACGCGGCGTTCACCGAGGCGATAAAGCGCTCCTTATCAAAAGGACGCTCGGGAAAATACAGAAGGTCGGGCGCCCGTCCGCCCGAAAGTCCGGGGAGCGCCGCGGCGGCGGTCAGCCAGCCCGCGTCCCGTCCCATGATCTCGACGATCGTCACCGCACGCACAGTATACACGGCGGTGTCAGAAAGGATCTCGCGCATGGTGGCGGCGATGTACTTCGCGGCAGAGCCGAAGCCCGGGGTGTGATCGGTCAGGGCGAGGTCGTTATCGATGGTCTTCGGCACGCCGACGACGGTCAGGGGGTAGCTCACGGTCTCCGCATACGCGGAGAGCTTTGCCACCGTGTCCATCGAATCGTTTCCCCCGATGTAGAAGAAGAAATGAATATCGTATGCCTCGAAGATCTCGAAAAGACGCCGATAGGTCATCGCGTCCTCGGTGACGGGCTTCAGCTTCTTTCGGCAGGAGCCGAGCGCCGCGGCGGGCGTCAGGGCGAGCGCGTCGATTTTGGATTCCTCGTCGAAGACCGAAAGAAGGTCGACGAGGCGTTCGGACAAAAGTCCTTCGATGCCGTTATACATTCCGTAAAGGGTGCCGAGCTCCCCGTGTTCTCTCGCCGAGATTGCGCCACGGATTACGCCCGCGAGCGTCGCGTTGATGGCAGAGGTGGGACCGCCCGACTGTCCGACGACGGCATTGTTTTTGCACTGTTTCATTTTCTTCTCCATGATTTCCCGTTTTTTTACCGTATCAGTATATCACACTTTCGCGAAAGTTGCAATTGTTTTATGAAAATCCCCTCGAAATTTAACTCTTTTTGCGGATTTTGCTTGAATCGACCGACCGTTCTTTTTTATTTTATTACTTATACCGAAGAGACGCACATCTTGACATTTCCTCTGAAATGTGCTACAATTCTTTCTACCCGATTGTCATAATTGCTTACTTATTTCCGCAAGGAGAATTTTGAATGGAATACGCGTTTCAAAATCGAAGCATGCCGCGAAAATTTTGTCATGAAAAAGTAAATTTCTCAGGTCGGTGGAGCGCACCCGCGGTCGAAAATGTCAAGCGAAAGAATTGCCGACAAAATGACTTAGATGCACTTTCTCCCGTGAAGACGAGAAAATTATATCCTTCGGGAAATCTTCCGTAACGAGGTAACGAGACATTGAAAAAACTCTTACGTTTCATGAAGGGATATGAGAGAGACTGCGTTCTCTCTCCCCTCTTCAAATTGCTCGAGGCATCGCTCGAGCTGATCGTCCCGCTGATCGTGGCGGCGATCATCGACGTCGGCATCGCGGGCGGCGACAACGCCTACGTATGGCGCATGTCCCTGCTTCTCGTCTTGTTCGGACTTGTGGGACTCGGCTTTGCCGTCACGGCGCAATACTTTGCCGCCAAGGCGGCAGTCGGCTTCTCCGCGCGCGTCCGCCACGCACTCTACGAGCACATCGGCACGCTCTCGTATACCGAGATCGACACGCTCGGCACCTCCACCATCATCAACCGCATGACGGGTGACACGGGGCAGGTACAGACGGGCATCAACCTGACGCTCCGCCTGCTTCTCCGCTCTCCCTTCGTGGTATTCGGTGCCATGATTATGGCGTTCACGGTGGATGTGCCGTCGGCACTCATCTTCACGGTAGCGATCCCGGCGCTCGCCGTCGTGATCTTCGGCATCATGCTTCTCTCGATCCCCCTTTATCGGAAGGTACAGGCGAAGCTCGACCGCGTGCTCCTCAAAACGCGGGAAAACCTCGTCGGCGCCCGCGTGGTACGCGCCTTCGCGAAAGAGGACACGGAGGTCGCCGAATTCCGTGAGAAGAACGGCGAGCTCTGCGCCGAGCAAAAGCACGTCGGACGCATCGGCGCGCTTCTCAACCCGCTCACCTATGTCATCATCAACCTCGCAATCCTCCGGCTCATTCACACGGGTGCGCTCCGTGTCTATGAAGGCGTTCTGACGCAGGGTGCCGTCATTGCTCTTTATAACTATATGTCGCAGATCCTCGTCGAGCTCGTCAAGCTCGCGAATCTCATCATCAATATCACAAAATCCGTCGCGTCTGCAAAACGCATCTCCGCGGTCCTGTCGATGACCTCCTCACAGACCTACGGCACCGAGACCGAGGGAATCGAGGGCGCTCCCGCAGTGGAATTTACGGATACCGCCTTCCGCTACAAGAGAGCGGGCGCGGACTCCCTGCTCCCCGTCTCCTTCACGGCAAAGCGTGGGGAGACCGTCGGCATCATCGGCGGTACGGGCGCGGGAAAAACGACGCTCGTCAATCTCATCGCCCGCTTCTATGACGCGACCGAGGGCAGCGTGCGCATCGAGGGCAGACCGATCGGTGATTACTCCCGCGAAGCGCTCGCGAAGAAGGTCGGCATCGTACCGCAACGCGCCGTCCTCTTCCACGGGACGGTGAGAGACAATATGAAGTGGCGGGACGAAGAGGCGGACGACGCCGAGATCTACCGCGCGCTTGAAATGGCGCAGATCAAGGATTCGGTCGAGGAAAAGGGCGGACTCGATTTCTGCCTCGAAGAAGGAGGCGGCAACCTGTCGGGCGGACAGAAGCAACGGCTTTCCATCGCCCGCGCGCTCGTCGGTAAGCCCGAGATCCTGATTCTCGACGACTCCTCCTCCGCGCTCGACTACGCGACCGACGCGGCGCTCCGCCACGCCATCCGCGAAGGCAGCGGCGGGGCGACCGTCTTCATCGTCTCCCAACGAACCGCCTCCCTCATGCACGCGGATAAAATTCTGGTGCTTGACGATGCGGCACTCGTCGGAATGGGAACGCACGAGGAGCTGCTCCGCACCTGCGACGTCTACCGCGAGATTCACGAGTCGCAGTTCGGAAAAGGAAGCGAAGGAAAGGAGACGGGTGCTCATGCGTAAGGATAAAAAGCAAAACGTCACGACGGATTCCGCGACGATGAAAAAGATCTTCGCCCTTCTCCGTCCGCACACGTCAAAGATCGTGCTCTCCCTTTTCTTCTCTCTTCTTTCGGTCGCAATGACGCTCACGCTCCCCCTCTTCATCGGACGTGCCATCGACCAAATTGTCGGTGTCGGAGATGTAAAATTCGAAGTAATTGCAAACATTATTTTACAATCCGCACTACTGATCGCGGGAACGGGCGTTGCCAACTGGCTGCTTGCCGCGTTAAACAACCGCATCACTTTCTCAATCACGGAGGATATGAGAAACGCCGCCTTCGCAAAGATCGAGCGGCTTCCTCTCTCCTATATCGACACGCACGCGCACGGCGATACCGTCAGCCGCATCACCTCCGACGTGGAACAGTTTGCCGACGGACTTCTGCTCGGCTTCACCTCTCTTTTCACGGGAGTGCTGACGATTCTCGGCACGCTCGTCTTCATGCTGACCATCGACTGGAAGATCACGCTCGTCGTGGTCTGCTTGACGCCCCTCTCCCTCTTCATCGCGCGCTTTATCTCGAAGCGCACGCACGCGATGTTCGTCGCACAGACGAAAACGCGCGGAGAGCAGACCGCCTATATCAATGAGACGGTGGCAAATCAAAAGGTCATTCACGCCTTCTGTCACGAGAAGGCGGCGCTCCGTGAGTTCGACGAGATCAACGACCGCCTCGAGAAATTCTCCCTGCGGGCGATGTTCTTCTCTTCCCTGACCAATCCGACCACCCGTTTCGTCAACAGTACGGTCTATGCGGCGGTCGCTCTCACGGGTGCGCTGACCGTGATCTCGAGTGCGGGCGCGGCAATCCCCTTTACGGTGGGCTCCCTGTCCGCTCTGCTCGCCTATGTCAATCAATATACCAAGCCCTTTAACGAGATCTCGGGCGTTGTCACCGAGTTTCAGAGCGCCGTCGCTTCTGCCGCGCGTACCTTCGAGCTTCTCGATACGCCCGACGAGCTTCCCGACGCTCCCGACGCGGAGGTGCTCACTTCCCCCGAGGGGAACGTCGCACTGGAGGACGTCTCCTTCTCCTATGTTTCCGAGCGTCCCCTCATCGAGGGGCTGAACCTCACGGTCCCCGCAGGAGCCAGAGTCGCCATCGTCGGACCGACGGGGTGTGGGAAAACGACGCTCATCAACCTCCTCATGCGCTTTTACGACGTGAAGGGCGGAAAGATCACCGTAGAGGGGACGGACATCCGCGAGCTGACGCGTGAGAGCCTGCGCAAAAACTACGGCATGGTGTTACAGGACACCTTCTTAAAGAGCGGCACCGTGCGCGAAAATATCGCCTACGGAAAGCCCGAGGCGACCGATGAAGAGATCGTCGCGGCGGCGAAGGCATCTCATGCGCACAGTTTCATCAAAAAACTCCCGAGCGGCTATGACACCGAGATCGGGGAGGACGGCGGCAACCTGTCCGCCGGGCAAAAGCAGCTCCTCTGCATCACCCGCGTCATGCTGACTCTTCCACCGATGCTGATTCTCGACGAGGCGACCTCCTCCATCGATACCCGCACCGAGATCCGTATTCAGAAGGCGTTTGCCGAAATGATGCGCGGACGCACGAGCTTCATCGTCGCGCACCGTCTTTCCACCGTGCGAGAAGCCGACGTGATTCTCGTCATGAAGAGCGGACACATCATCGAGCAGGGCACGCACGACGAGCTGATGAAAAAGGGCGGCTTCTACCGTCACCTCTACGACAGTCAGTTCGCACATTGACCCCGATTTTTATAATTTCTCTTCTACTCTGCTTAGCAGTATTTGGCGATTCCACCCGAATTTTTCGTGTAAAATTCAATATTGCACATAAACGCCATCGATAAGCAAAAGAGCCGATACAAACAGGATGAATTAACTGTTTGTATCGGCTCTTTTGTTAACAAACGGCAAAACTTCCGCCATCCTATACGAACGATTCGTTATCACGAAGATAACGAAAATCGCGAGCAGAAAGCGAAGCGAGCCCCTATTTTTATTTCATGTTGCTTCCGGGATTTCTATATTTAACGTAAATTAAAGTGCGTAGGTACGGGTGAACAGGGGTCGTTTTCGTATGAGAAGCACGGGTGTCAGAACAAGAATCGTCAGGAGCGAGTAGAATATGTAGCCGCCGACATCGATCCACACATCGAGAATGGCGGGACCACGCGAGGTAAAAATCTGTATGGTCTCATCGAGGAAGGCGACCGCAAAGCCGAACGCTCCCCATCCGCCGAGCATCCGCGGATGCAGGCGATAGGTCGAAAGAAAGATCACCGTCAGAATCCCGAGCAAGCCGAATTCCGAAAAATGCGCGATCTTGCGCACGTTTTTCAAAATGAAGTCGGTCGCGTCGGTATCGGGCGGAAGAACATTCTCGAGGATGTCACGGATCTTGTCGCTCTCCGCAGAGGACGCGGCGGGCGGCTTTGTGGAACGGGCAAAGATGAAGCAGACCGTAGCGAGGATCAAAAGCAAAAGAAGGATGCGCGGGAGCGTAAAACGTTTCATACCGTCTCCGAAAATCTTATTTCCCGACAAGATAGCGGTCGGGAGAGATGCCCTGCTCACCGAGATAGGCAACGGCATCGGCAGAACCGCTCCGCCCCGCCGCGATCATGAGCCGCACCGCCTTATCTCTCCGGAAATCGGTGCCGAGCCCGTCGGCATAGCATTTGGCATACAAAAATTTGCCCTTGGCAACGAGGTCGGACACGTAGGTCGCATCGTGATACGCCGCGGCGCGGAACCAGAGAAAGGCGCGGCGTCCGTCCGCCTCGATGACCGAATAGCGTTCTTCCTCCTCCCGCAGGAGCACCTCCTCGGGTACGTTGCCCGCGAGCATCGGGGTGTCGGTGCGGTAAATCGGCGTATGGAAGGGGATGCGCGAAATGCCGACGATATCTGGCTCGAAGAGCGCGCCCACCGTATACGCCATGCCGAGATAAAGCTGCGCCTCGATGCACCCGGCAGCCCCCGCGGCACTCATATGAGAAAAGGCTTTTTGAAAGTTTTTCGCGACACCCTCGCCGTGAAGATACAAAAGCGCGAGATTATAGAGTGAGTCTCCGCCGGGAAGGTCGCGGGCGAAGGCGAAAAAACTCTTCGCCTCCTTCGCGTCCCTCTCGACGCCGTAGCCGCGAAGCAGGCATTCACCGTAGCGGAACGCCGCCTCGGCGTCCCCCTCCTCCGCGTCGCGGCGGAAAAGTCTTGCCGCGCCCTCGCGATCTCCCTTCAGAAACAGAGTGACCGCATGTGCACCGTTTGCCATCTTACACCTTGCCGAGGGTATATTTCGTTCCCTCTTTGGTATCAATCAGGGTGACGCCACGCTCGGAAAGCTCGGCGCGGATCCTGTCCGCCTCGGCATAATTCTTCGCCGCCTTCGCCGCGCGGCGCGCTTCGATCTTTTCTTCGATATAAGCGACGAGCGCTTCGTCGGCGGGAGCGACGCTCTTCTCTTCCTCCTGCTTTTCCGAGGCGTCAAGATCGGAAAGTCCGAGTCCGAGGACGGTATCGAATTCCGCGATGAGCTTCCGCTTCGCACCGTCGGAGATGTCCGATTTCAAAACGTCATAGAGGACGGTGACCGCGAGGGAGGTATTCAGGTCGTTGTCGAGCGCCTCGCGAAACGCCGCACGGAGTGCGCTCTCCCCTGCCTCATCGGCATTGGAGGTTTCTTTGCCGAGGGCGGAAATCTTCGCCGTCAGCTTCTTATATGCGACGGCGGCGTTGTCGAGGTTCTCCCACGTGAAGACGAGATTTTTCCGATAGTGGGACTGGAGGCAGAAGAGGCGGTAGACAAGGGGGGAATATCCGCGCTCCTCGAGAAGGGAGACGGTCAGAAACTCGCCCTTGGACTTACTCATTTTGCCACCCGCCGTATTCAGGTGATGGACGTGGAACCAATAGTGGCACCACGGATGCCCGAAGGCGGACTCGCTCTGCGCGATCTCGTTGGTATGGTGCGGGAAGGCGTTGTCGATACCGCCGCAATGGAGATCGAGATATTCGCCGAGATATTTTCTCGCGATGCAGGAGCACTCGATATGCCAGCCGGGATAGCCGACGCCGAAGGGAGAATCCCATTTCAGCTCCTGATCCTCAAATTTGGATTTCGTGAACCAGAGAACGAAGTCGGTCTTGTTCCGCTTATTGCCGTCCGCCTCCACGCCCTCGCGCACGCCGACGGCGAGATCCTCCTCGTCGAAGTCGTTGAAGACATAGTATTTTTCAAGCTTCGAGGTATCGAAATACACGTTTCCGCCCGCGCGGTAGGCATAGCCTTTTTCGAGCAGGGTGTTGATCATATCGATAAATTCGGCGATGCACCCCGTCGCGGGGGCGACGACGTCGGGTCTCTTGATGTTCAGTTTTTCGCAGTCGGAAAAGAAGGCTTTGGTATAAAAATCGGCGATCTCCATCACCGTCTTATGCTCACGTCTCGCCCCCTTCAACATCTTATCCTCACCCGTGTCGGCGTCGCTCGTCAGATGCCCGACGTCGGTGATGTTCATCACCCGCGTCACGTCGTAGCCGAGGTAGCGAAGATACTTTTCGAGAATGTCCTCCATAATATAGGAGCGCAGGTTGCCGATGTGGGCAAAGTGATAGACCGTCGGACCGCAGGTGTACATCGACACCCGACCTTCGACGCGGGGAATGAATTCTTCTTTTGTTCTGGTAAGCGAGTTATAGATACGCATGATGCGCGTGCGACCTCCGACCCCCGAAGGGTAAAATTTTATCAATTTTAATTTTAGCAGATTTTTCGCCCCTTGTCAATACGCATAAAAAAGAAAAAAGATTTTTCGCGAAAAACAAAAAAGTGCTTGTACTTTGGCGCGGAATATGCTATGATAGTATTATAGATATTTTGCGCTTTTCGGAGCGCTTCTTCAAAAACAGACAAAAGAAAGGACAATCGAAACATGATGAATGACAAAGACTCTGCCGAAAAAAACAACCCCTCCGCAAAAGAGCCGCTCACGGGCTTTCAGCGCGCGGTGCCGATCCTTCTCTTCGCACTCGCGGTGTTTGTGGCACTCTGCTTTCTCACGCAGAATACGGGGACGCTCGGCCCCCTGATCTCGGGCGTTCTGCTCGGGCTCTTCTCTTCCGCCGCCTTCGCCGTTCCCGTGCTGATCCTTCTGCACGCGATCTTCTACGCCTCCGACCTTCGCCGCGGGCGCAGACTGACACGGCTTATCTTCTCCGCCGTGTTTCTTCTGACCCTTTCCTGCTTCATTTACGCCGTGACCTACTTCGGCACCGACGTGACCTTTGATGCGGGCGAATTCTATCGTCGCGGCAGACAGGCGCTCGGCGGCGGATTCTTCGGTGGCGTGCTCGGCTACGCGATCACGAAGGTGTTCGGCTCGGTCGGCATGATCGTTCTCGCCGTCTTGGTGTTCTCTCTTTACCTCACCTACTTCTTCGCCGGTGAGAGCAACTCGGTCAAGGCGTTTGCCCTCAAGGTGCTTGCCGCTCTTGCGAGCGCGGCGTCCTTTGTGGAGAAAAAGCTGCGCCTGTTCTTCAAAAATCTGAAGGATGCGAAGGAAAAGCGGGTCGCCGCACAGGAAAAACAGAAGAAATCCGCGCTCCTTCACGACGACTTTTTCGCCGTGGACAACGGGATGCAGGAGCTTGAGATCGAGGATCTCGGAATTCTCGAGACCCGCTCGGAGCAATCGATCGAGGAAAATCCGACCCTTCACGAGACCGTCTATCCGAAGGGTGCGGGCGATACGCCCCGCCGCACGGAGGCTCACGGCAATGCCGAGAGCACCTTTGCCCCTGCGGGCGCGTCTCCCCTCTCCGACACGACCGACACGGACGACCGTCCGCCGATCATCATCGACCCTCCGCACACGGAAGAAGAGCCCGTGCGGAAGGCGGCGAAAAAAGCCGATTCCTATGGACTCGACGAGAGTGCGGAATCCGTCTTTACGCAGGATTTCGACCCCTTTGATCTGACCATCAACCGCGCGATGGCGTCCAAGGCGTCCACCCGCGCACCCGCCCACGAGAAAGGCGTCGGAGAATATGCCGATTCCCTCGAGGAGGAGTACCGCAAGAAGCAGAAAGCCGACCGCGATGCGGCATTTGAACGTAAAAAACAGGAAATTCTCGCGGGAATGAAGAAAAACGCCACGCCCCCGCCACAGACAACGCCCCATCGCCGCCGCATCATCGAATTCAACGAGATGGGCGAGGAGATCGTCGGCGGAACCGTCAGAGAATCGGGAAGCATACATACCTCCATCGAAAAGAATACGGCGGAAGAGGCACATGTCACCGCCGATACGGCGCCCTCGGGCGGGCTCTTCTTCGCTTCCCCGGCGAGAAAAGAAACGCCCGCCGCGCCCGAAACACCCCTTGCCACCGCAACACCGTCGGGCGCCCGCACAACCGAGTCGCCGCACAATTACAGCCGCGCCGCCGCGTTTGCTTCGGGCATCCGTCAGAATCTCGCGACCGCGGAAGAAAAGCAAACGCCCGCGAAAGGCTCCTACGAGCCTGCACGCGAGACGCCGAGCTATCGCAATGAACCTGTCGTTGAACCCGTGCGTGAAACGCCGAGCTATCGCAGTGAGCCCGTCGTCGAGCCCGTGCGTGAAACGCCGAGTTATCGCAATGAACCTGTCGTTGAACCCGTGCGTGAAACGCCGAGCTATCGCAGTGAGCCTGTCGTCGAGCCTGTGCGCGAGACGCCGAGCTATCGCAGTGAGCCTGTCGTCGA
>CAKROZ010000010.1 GCA_934373635.1 uncultured Eubacteriales bacterium | reverse complement strand
CCTTTCCGAAAAGTCGGTTTCCGACTTGTTCAGCGTATCGTTTTTGAAATAGATTGCAAAAACCTTATCCTGCTTGTAAAAAGTACCCGTTTTCCAATTTATTTTTCGGGCTTTTGCTTTCCGTTTTCTGCCTGCTAAGGCGGGTACACTTGTTTGTAACTCATGATCCGTTATCTCCTTTACCGTTCACTATATATGGACATTTGCTTGCCTGTTTGCGGGGGTGTTTTTCGTAAGTTCTTGAAAATATCCTCTACTTATATTGGAAAGATTTCATCTCTTTGTTAGGGTATTTAACTGAACTTTTTCAAAAAATACTCCTACTACTATAATTGGACACTTACCATACCCTTTGGCGGGGTGTTTTAAGAAATTCACGGTAATTTATTATCCCTCTACTACTATTGGACACTTCCGGTACTAAAGTTAATGGTTTACGCGAAACTTTTTCATTAAAACAAAGAGCCCTTCACTAAATACGTACAACAGAGAGTAACAACTTCGTACTTTTCTGAAAAATATCCCTCTACTATAATTGGAAACTTCCGGCACGAAAGTAAATGGTTTGCACGAAACTTTTTTCATTTTGACAAAGATTTTCTCACTTTATACGGACAATAGATGACAAAAACTTTTACGTTTCCATTACATATCCTCAATATTATTGGAAAGTTTCAATTGCTTTGCGGGGGTGTTTAGAAAAATTTTTATTATCCTCCTACAATAATTGGAGCCTTTCACTGTAAAACTCCGTATTTTTCGCAAAAGAAAAATGCCCCTCACTTATATAGGACATTTGAAGATGGGTTTTACAAAGTTTTTAATAAAAATCTTGCAAGAAACTTTTTCGACAACTGCGCAAAAAAGAAAGCCTGACCGAAATCAGACTTTCTTCTCTAATGGCTGTACTTTGACAAAACTCAATTTTTAACGCTGTGTGAATCGTTATATTCTATCTCCGTATGGCAACCTTTTAATATAATTTTCCATAAAATCCCAATCCGGTTGACTGTTTTTTGTGGGTAACCTTAATATCGTGTTTTTTATATGTGGCCCCCATTTTCTTCCAAAAGAATATTTCCCTCTTTCTCTGTCAAGAACCGTTACTAAAAATAATCCCGTGTATTTGTTAATATTAGGACCATATCCGATTTTGACGTCAGTTGTTGCAATAAACGGTCTGTCTAAATATAATGAATAGCCAACTGAACCCTGACCGTTACATATAAAAACAATACAATTTCCGTCGTGGCTCAAATTTGTGTTATTTGCACAATGTCGCATAACACCGTTGTCATCTTTTTTAGCACCGATATAAACCATCTCATCGCCATCATCTAATAAATTGTCATGCGCTTTACCTTGTTCTATTATTGGGAAAATATCAGTTAATTTATATTCTTTCCAATTAGTCTGTCCAAGAATAGGTGATAATTGCCCCCCCTTATTCTTTGTGGTGATAGGTTTATGATTAATAGATTTAATATAATCTTCCATAAATTTCCAATCTGGTATATAGCCTTCAGAAGAGTATTTAAGAGATTTATCAAAAACCGGATTGTTATTTAAATCTTTTAGTATTGGCAATCTTATACATATCTCATTAAGATTAGCTCTATATTTTCGTCCATAAGAAAATTTATATTTTTCTTTATCTAAAATAGTGACTAAAAACATAGCATTTATTTGATTTAAACAATCATCATAACCAACAGAACAAGTTGTAGAACCAATAAAATCTTCAGGTTCATAATTAGTATAACCAACAGAACCTTCACCATCACATATAAATAATATACAATTCCCTTTTGAAACTAAATCGGGAACAATTTGGACTTTTTTCATGACACCATTATCATTTTTTTTAGCTCCGATATAATTTATATCATTGCCATCTTCTAAATCCCCAGCACAACCACATTTACATGGAAAAATATCGAACAATCCAGGCTGATTGTTTCTATAAATTTTAAATTCTTTCCAATTTTCAATGTTAAGATTCATAAACATTCCCTTCTTTTACTAAATAAGCAAGATATTCATTAATTGTTTTTTGAAAATCTTGTTCGCTAATGTTCGAATAATCTGTTTTCATATACGCTTCGCAGAGCCATTCGTCGTCACCATTGACTTTGTGTGTAGCCGATAAGCCATCTACCACTTGTCTGTTACGATACAATTCAATCCATTTGTTTTCAATTTCTACCCATTTGCTTTTGCCACTGTCGGTATCAACCTGTTCGACACGACCGAGATTTTTCTTTTTCTTAAAGCCGTCATCTTTACAATATCCAAAAAAAGTATCGGGGTTGGAAACGTCATTATGCTTTGTTCCGATTTTGAACATCATACAACAAGCAGATGCGCTTGCGCCGGGATAGAATATTTCATTTGGCAAAGTAAACACCGCATCAAGCGTATTCTCCTCCAATATTTCACGTTTTAAGCGGGCAATCTCTCCGCTTGTTCCGATGGCACATGAAACAGGGAGCAATACGGCAAGTTTTGCAGGATGATTTATCGAGTTGAGAGTGTCGGCTATGTATTTGACAAAATACAATCCTTTTGACGGATCTTCTTTTTTATCTTTTGCCCAAGTATCAACATAACTTTTAGGCAAATGAATACGCTGTCCATTGTAAGGAGGATTCATTAGAATAATATTTGGCTTCGCTTCTTTTATCCAATCGGTAAGAGCAAAGCAACTACCTTGTCTTATGTTTGAATTTCCGTCAGAATGTATAAGCATATTAGTCGTAGCAAGACCGTATATATTTTCGTCAAATTCGATACCAAATATTTGATGTTTCTTAATGTTTTCCTGCTCGGCGCCTGTAGCGCAATCATCCAATGCTTGCGTCATTGCACGAACTAAAAACGAACCGCTACCGCAACAAGGATCGAGTATCACGGAATGTTTGTTTACTCCTGTGATCTTTGACATAAAATCAGTTATATGATCAGGCGTGAACGCTTGGTTTTTATCTGATTTACCCACATATTTGTTGAATGTAACAAAGAACAAGTTTAGCAGATCTTGTCCCGAAGTGCTTTTATCGTTAATAAAAGGCAATATGTTATCTTTAATAAATTTCAGAATTTCTCTTATCGCATCAATTTTTAATTGGCGAACGTATTGATTATCCAGCACATTTCTATTCAACAAAGCCAACTTTTCCGCTTTATTCAAGTCATCATTGAGCAAATTCTCCAAAACTTCTCTTATTCTTGTACGTATTTGTGCGGCTGTTAAGGTCGGAGTCGAGTAATCAAGCCCATTTTTAAGTGCCAGCAAGCAAGTGCCGACAAACTGACTTCTTAATTTTTCAGGAATGCTATGGCGATGCAACAGCTCATTGAGTTTATACGTGTTTTGCATCACCTTTTCCTTGTCGTTTATCTTCGAAGTATAGAAGTCGACATACTCGTCCATTGTGCGAAGGGCTGTTTCTTTCTGCATCCAATCGCTGTCTGAAACAACACCACGCCAGACTTTTATTATATCGTTGGTTGTGTTTGCCAGAATGGCAACCGTCTTATTGCCCGTCAATGCCTTTTCGTATTCGACATAAGCAGAAAGTTGTTCCTCATCTGCCTTTGTAAAATTCTGTTTGGTTTCAATCAACAAAGTAACGTTGTCTTTTACAAAACGAATATCGAGTTTTTCATAATTTCTCCCGATACTATTTTTTATAGGCTTGAAAGTTAAGGATGCAGCAGAAAAAGCCTTTCGGTAACTAAACTCGTCATTCTCTATGTTTGCAGTAAGATACTCTCTTCCAACCGTAGCAATTATATCCGTTCTAATCATTTCGTTTACCTCTCATTTATTTTACTTTCCCAAATTTAGCACTTTCGCTTTTTTATAGGGTAAAATGTTTGCCTTATTTTCGGCTATACTTTAATTTACTATGTCACCATTTCCCAAAACTGAAAACATTTTAGTATAGGGAAATAATTTTTATTCCCGTTTCAACCAGTCGGCAATATCTATGACTTTGATACCTTCGTATTGATATTCTTCGTGGCGAGTGCGGGCGATTATCGTTTTGGGGTAGGCGTCCTTTATCTGCAAAAGCGGCGTAGCTTCCCGCATAAACGTTTTTTCATCCGAGATATTGTCTGAAACCTGAATATAAATCTTTTCGCTGCGTTTGATTGCCACAAAATCTATTTCTTTTTTGTAAAGCACGCCGACGTACACTTCGTACCCGCGCCGTAACAATTCGATAGCAACGATATTTTCAAGCACTCTGCCGTAATCGAGATTTTTCGTACCAAGTTTTGCATAGCGGAACGAGTGGTCGCAGAGGTAATATTTGTCGTTTGACGCAAGATATTTTTTGCCGTGAATGTCGTATCTCCGTATTTTGTAAAAAGCGAAGGCGTTGCAAAGATACTGAATGTATGCGCCTATAGTCTTGTGATTTATTTTGTCTTTGTTTGCGGTGAGGGTGTCGGCAACGTTGCGCGCGGAAGTAAGATTTGATATGTTGTCCGTCAGAAAGTCAACGAGCCTGTCCATAAGTCCGACGTTTTTTATCTTGTATTTCTGCCGTATGTCGCGTACGATAAGCGTATCAAAAACGTCCTTGATATAGTCGTATTTCGCCTCTAAATCACGGTATAGGTAAGAGCCGGACATTCCGCCTTCTTTTACGTAATTATCAAAAGCGTCGTAGGCGTTTTCATATCCGAAATAATCGAGATATTCCTTGAATGAAAAGGGGTAAACCTTGATTTCAAACGTTCTGCCCGTAAAAAGCGTCGCTAAGTCCGACGAAAGCAGGAAAGCGTTTGAACCCGTAAGGTAAATATCGTACTTTTCCCGTGCGTGCATACTGTTTATCGTCAATTCAAAATTCGGGCATAACTGAACTTCGTCTATCAGAACAAAATTGCTTGCGCCCGAAACGTAACGGCTTTCGATATAATCGTTCAATGCGTGATAGTCTTTGAGATTTTCAAATTCTGAAAGGTTGAAATTGATATGCACGACGTTAGCATTCGGAATGTCGCTTGCCACATATCGCTTGAACGCTTCCAGAAGTTTTGATTTTCCGCTACGCCTTACGCCGGTTATTACCTTTATGTCAGGCGTACCGATTACGTTTTTGAGTTTGTCGAGATAAAAATCCCTTTCAATCAGTTTCATTTCGTTACCTCGCAGAATATATAACTTGGTTGTATTATACCACACTATATTCCCAAAATCAAGTGTTTTTCGGTTTTGGGAAATATAATTTCTGAAAAGTTTTTTGATTGAGAATGAGTAAGTTTTAAGTCAAAGCGCAATCTTTACTATATACTTTGCCTCTTTTCTGTACCCGTAAAGTTCAATATCGGATACTTCATTCCCGCCAAACGAGAATAATACGAACACCGAAACAAAAATGGGGTTCGTATTATTCTTTTATAACGACTATTTCGGCATTAAAGTCGATTCGGACGGCAAAAAGAAGAAACTGCCGGGCGCTTAATCGCTCGGCTTTTTTTATGCCCGAAAACAGGTGCTTGCTATGAAAAACCGTATAACCTCTTTTTCAAAAATATCCCCTTCAAAGATTGCCCGCGTCAGCAGAATAGAGGACAATACCATTTTATAATTTGCAATTGTTTTGTAGGCATAGCCCTGTTTTTGGATTCTTGTGTATTCCTTGTCTTTCAAGCCATATATGCACTCTGCGGTAACCATAAATGCTGTGGCTGCGTTCCTGACACTCTTTAATCTTCTCAGCAAGAGGAGATCCCATGCAGGTGTATCCATTTCCTTGACATAACCATAGTTGCCACTTCTCGATGCCTCAAGGAACCGGCACATCTCACAGACCTCATATTTGTCCTTGTGGCGATAGATCACCGTATATTTTACACTTGTCCTAGCTTCCTTTCTGTGAGCGAGAGAAAATCCCGCATAAGTTCATTTTCCATCTCTAATTGCTTTATCCGCGCATCCTTCCGAGTCAAATTGTATCGTAGATTGGAAAGTTTATCTTCCTCGGTTATTACGCTATCTTTGGCAGGTCTACCTTTTTTCCTGAGGACTATTCCTACGGCTATCTTTCGTTGCTTTTTCGTTGTATCTTGTTTTGAAATTACGAATTTACCTGTAACTAAATCCACGTTGTCGACTTATTCCGCTTAGTATTCTTCCTTCTTCCCAAAGGTGTATGATTTTCTTTTCATACTCCTCTATGTGTCGATATCCTCTTGGCATACAAAAACCTCCTCTGGTAATTGTAGATATATATCTATTCTACCATAGAATGCTCTTTTTTTCAATTGTCCGTTTTTACGGACTTGTGCAAAAGCGGGTCGCCGGTTTTGTATATTCGCTTTCAGGTCAACGTCTTTCCGACCCCGGCTCGAAAAATTCCTTCGTAAAATAGATCTTGTCCTTCGGAATGGAGAATTCCTTCCCCGAAAGATAGTCGAGGGGCGTCGGCTCACCGTGAAAGGAGAAGCGGAGCCGATAGGAGTAAAGCGCCTGATAGCGGTATCCGCGCTCTCTGTCCTCTTTGTTGATGCCGTACTTTCCGTCCCCGACGAGCGGGTGACCGATGAAGGCGAGATGCGAGCGGATCTGATGCGTTCGCCCGGTCAGAAGCTCCACCTCGAGGAGGGAGATGTCTCCCCGCACCGCGAGGACGCGGTACTTCGTTCGGATCTCCTTTGCGCCCTTCGGCGGATATTTTTCATAGACCTTGACGCGGTTGTTTTTCTCGTCCTTGAGAAGATACCCCGTGAGGAGCGCCTCCCGCGGCTCGGGCACCCCGTGCACCGCGCAGAGATAATACTTGTCAATCTCGCGACCACGGATTTTTTCGTTCATCACGCGGAGCGTCATCGCGTCCTTGGCGGCGATCACGATGCCTCCCGTGTTGCGGTCGATGCGGTTGCAGAGCGCGGGGGCAAAGCTCTGCTCGCTTGCCGGGTCATATTCTCCCTTTTGGTAAAGGTACGCTTGGATCCGCACGATGAGGGTGTCCCCCGAGGTGTGCTCGTCCTCATGGACGGTCAGCCCGGGACGCTTGTTGACAAGCAGGAGGTGTTCATCCTCGTAAAGAATGTCGAGGTTCGGTACCACGCGGGAAAGGGACACGTCTTCCGCCTGCTTTGCAAAAAATTCCTCGGGAAGAAAGCATTGCAGAACGTCCCCCTCCGCGAGAAGCTCGGACGGCTCGGTGCGCTTGCGGTTGCGCTTGATCTTTTTCGTGCGGATGGCTTTGTAAAGAAGCCCCGTCGGCAGACCGAGAGACTTCGTGAGAAATTTGTCGACGCGTTGCCCCGCATCGTTTTTGCCGATCGTGATCTCGTGCATAAGAGCTCCTTTCCTGAAAGGTCGGAAGAAAAAAGCGCCCCGCCGCGCACGGAAAGCAACGGAATCCGTGAAAGAAGCTTTGCGGACGGAGCACTGATGAGGAAGAAAAAACATACGGGAAGAAGAAAAAGAAAAGTCGGAGCCGACGCACCGCGCGGGCTCCGACGGGTGAACGGGGAAGGCTTACTTCGTTCCGAAGATACGGTCACCGGCATCGCCGAGACCGGGAACAATGTACGCGTGCTCGTTCAGGCACTCGTCGAGTGCGGCACAGTAGATATCGACATCGGGATGATCCTTTTGCACCTTTGCGACGCCCTCGGGCGCGGCAACGAGGCACATAAGAAGGATATTTTTCGCGCCTCTCTTCTTCACCATGGTAATGGCGTCGGAAGAAGAACCGCCAGTCGCCAGCATCGGGTCAACGATGATGACGAGACGCTCGCCGATATCGGGCGGCATCTTGCAGTAGTATTCCACGGGCGTGTGCGTCTCGGGGTCACGGTAAAGACCGATATGACCGACACGGGCGGAGGGAATGAGCTTGAGAAGTCCGTCCACCATGCCGAGACCGGCGCGAAGGATGGGAACGATGGCGAGCTTCTTGCCCGAGAGCTTCTTGAGGGTGGCGGTAGCGACGGGGGTCTCTACGGTGACGCTCTTGAGAGGCAGGTCGCGGGTGATCTCGTAGCCCATCAGCATGGAGATCTCGTTGAGCAGCTCGCGAAAATCCTTCGTCGAGGTGTTCTTGTTTCTCATGATGGTGAGCTTGTGCTGGATGAGGGGGTGGTCGATGAGGTGAAATTGACTCATGTTTCTTCTTCCTTCCTTCTTTTTATTCCTGTATATTATACCTCATTCCCGACCGCTTTTCAAGCCCTTTTGCGAGAAAATTCGCGAAAAAAACCGTCCCGCACCGAAAAACAAAAGTGCAAGGGATGAAATTACTCGAAAAATGGTAGAAAATAAAGATGAAGAGAAAAAACCGAAATCCGAAAAAGAAGATTTTCGATCGAAACGCAACAAAATTCCGCCAAACACGAAGGAATGGCGGCGAAAAAGGACAAGGAGGATCGAAAACAATCGAAAAACGGTAGAAAACAATGATAACGGTACCGAAAATGCCGAAAAAGCGGAGCCGTCCGTTTTGGTAAAAACGAACGGGAATTTGGTACTATTTTTCCAAAATCGCACGCGCCCCTTGCATTTTTTCTCGGGGTATGGTAAAATAAAACCACAAGAGGGGAAATCTCCCCGAAAAAGGAGTAACAGTATGAAGAACCCGGAACTTGTCATCATGGCTGCCGGCATGGGAAGCCGTTACGGCGGATTGAAGCAGATCGACTCCGTGGACGACGCGGGACATATCATCATCGATTTTTCCATCTACGACGCGATCCGCGCGGGCTTCCGCGACGTCACCTTTATCATCAAGCACGAGATCGAGCATGAATTCCGTGAGGTCATGGATCGCCATCTCGCGGGGAAGAATATCAATGTAAAATACGTGTTCCAGGAGCTCGATAAGCTCCCCGAGGGTTTCACCGTCCCCGCGGGACGCAAAAAGCCGTGGGGCACCGCGCACGCCATCCTCTGCACGCTCGGCACGGTGGATGCCCCCTTCGCGGTCATCAACGCCGACGATTACTACGGCGCGCACGCCTTCTCGAAGATTTATGATTTTCTGAAGAATACAAACGACGAAGGCAAGTATCACTATGCCATGGTCGGCTATCGCATCAAGAATACCGTTACCGAGCAGGGCACGGTCTCCCGCGGCATCTGCTCGCAGGATGAAAACGGGATGCTCACCGAGATCGTCGAGCGCACGAAGATCGGCGTTCGCGCCGATACCATCTATTACGTGGAAGGGGAGACCGAGACGACCCTCGACCCCGATACCCTCGTGTCGATGAATCTCTGGGGCTTCACTCCCTCCTACATCCGCGAGTGCCGCGACCGCTTCCCCGAATTCCTTCGCGAGAATCTTGGGAAGAATCCCGAGAAGTGCGAATTCTTTCTTCCGAGCGTCGTCTCCGACCTCATCGGGGAGGGGCGCGCCGACGTCCGCGTCCTCGACAATACCGATAAGTGGTACGGTGTCACCTATAAAGAGGATAAGGAAGCCGTCGTCGAGGCGTTCCGCCGCCTGAAGGCGGAGGGCGTCTACCCCGAGAACTTCTGATAAAACCGCAGAACGAGCGGCGGCGCGATGGTTTTTACCGCCGCGCCGCTCGTCTTTCGTTATGTTATTCTTCGTCCATCTTCGCCTTTGCAACCGCCGCGATCAGGCGTGCGGCTCCCTCGATCCCGATCGAGGAGGAATTGACGGCGAGATCGTAATTGTCGTACTTTCCCCACTTGTTTCCCGTATAGAAATTATAGTAGGAGGAGCGACGCTTGTCGGTCTTGTTGATAGCGTCGATGATCTGCGAGGACTTCAATTCCGGGTGCCGCTCGGCAACGCGAGCCTTCCTGTGCTCGAGATCGCCGTAAATGAAGACGCGGAGAAGGTTCGGCTCCTCGCGCAGAACGTAGTCGGCGCACCGACCGATGATGACACAGCTCCCTTCCTTCGCATAGTTTTTGATCACATCCGACTGGAGGATGAAGAGCTTGTCGTTGAGGGGCATCTTGTAGCCGAACGCCATCGAGGTGCCGAGAACGTTCGACCCCATGGCAAGCGTGTAGAGAAGGCTGTTTGCCGCCGTTTCGTCCGCCTTTTTCGCAACATCGATGTGGAGGTCGCCCTGCGCGGCGGCGTCCTTGATGATCTCTTTATCGTAAAGAGGGATACCGAGGGCTTCGGCGACCTTTCCGCCGATCTCGCGCCCGCCGCTCCCGTATTGTCTCGCAATGGTGATGATCACTTTCTTAGCCATGGTATCTGACTCATCCTTTCTTCCTTGGTATTATTCATTATATCAAAAAAAATCCGATTTGTAAATAGGTTTTGTGCATTTTTTCCAAAAAAACTCAAGGCTTTCGGAAAAAACGCAGAAAGGAGACTTCATGAAACTCGCAAGATCCGCGGATATCCGCAAGATCGATGCCTACGCGGCGTCCGATCTCGGGATCTCCGTTCGTGAGCTGATGCGGCGGAGCGGACACGCGGTCGCCGAAGCCGTCCGCGTCCGCATTCCCCGCGGCGGACGGATCGGCATCTTTGTCGGAGCGGGGAACAACGGCGGCGACGGCTATGCCGCCGCGTGCGAGCTGCTTTCCGACTACGCCGTCACCCTCTGTGACGTGTTCGGCAAGGAGCCGAAGGGAGAGGAGGCGCGTGCCTTCCGCACCGAGTATCTCGCCGCGGGCGGGGAAGTGCTTCCCTTCGATCGGGCGGCGTCCGTCGCGGATGCCGATTGTCTCGTCGATGCCGTCTTCGGCACGGGCTTTCAAGGAGAATTGCCCGAGGCGGCGCATACGCTCGCCCGCCTTTTCCGTCACACCGTCGCGACGAAGATCGCGGTCGACGTCCCCCTCGGCGTGAACCCCGACGACGGGAGCGTGACCCCCGACGCCGTTTCCGTCAGCGCGACCGTCTGCCTGTCCTTTATCAAGGCGGGGCTTCTCTCCTATCCCGCTCGCGGCTATGTCGGCGAGCTGATCTGCGACACTCTCGGCTTGCCTGCCGACACCCTCGCCGAACGCTTTCCCATGCCCTTTGAGAAGATCGATGCGGCGTTCGTCCGCTCCCGCCTCCCGAAACGGAAGGAGAATTCGAGCAAGGGCGATTTCGGGAAGCTCCTCCTTCTCACGGGGAGCGATACCTATCGCGGCGCGGCGGCACTGTCGCTCGAAGCGGCGCTTCGCGGCGGCGTCGGCTATACCACCTATTGCGGGACGGACGCCCTGATCCACGACCTCGCGGAGAAATTTCCCGAGGCGATCTACAAGAAGTTTTCCCCCGCGGCGGACCTCTCGGAGGAGGAGATCCGCGCGCTCGTCGCCCTGTCGGAAAAACAGAGCGCGACCCTCGTCGGTTGCGGCTCGGAGGACACCGCGGGACTGTACCGCCTGCTCGTGGCACTTCTCGCATCGGAGGGGAGGACGCTGGTGCTCGACGCCGATGCCCTGAACGCGCTTTCGCACGACCACGACGCCGCCCGTGAACTATTCGCACACGCAAAGCGCAAGGTCATTCTCACCCCGCATCCGATGGAGTTTTCCCGCCTCTCGGGGAAGAACGTCGAAGAGGTACAGCTCCACCGCATGAGCGAGGCGATGTCCTACGCCGCGGCGACGCATACCACCCTTGTGCTCAAGGGCGCGGGCACCGTCGTGACGGACGGCGAGGTCTGCTATCTGAACGACACCGGCTCTTCCGCTCTTGCCAAGGCGGGGAGCGGCGACGTCCTCGCGGGCTGCCTTGCCGCCCTCGCCGCACAGGGCATCCCCCCGACGGATGCCGCCGCAATCGCCGTCTTCTGCCACGGGCTTGCGGCAGATACTCTCACACGCGAATTTTCCGCCTTCGGCGTCACGCCGTCCGACCTTCCGAAGCAGATTGCCCGCGAGATCGCCCGCATCGAATCGCAAGATATGTAAAGAATTCTATACAAAAAGCGCGAATCGTGGATAAATCCGCTTTGCGCTTTTTGCTTTTTCTCTTCACGAAACATCAAAAGGACTGCCGCATTTCGGTCTTTGATCGACCGATCTGCGGCAGCCCTTTTGATGATAGCCCTTTACGGAAGATCGGGCTTTTCACGGAAGGGGCAGCTTTCCTACTTTGTCAAAGCGTGTCCGCGATCCTGCAAAGCCAAACGGCGCTTTCCGCGCGCGTCACCTTCGCGTCGGCGCCGATCTTGCCGTCCGTCGTGCGGAAGATCCCGCCCGAGATCATCGCGAGCACCCCGGGACGCGCCCATGCGGGCACCGTGTCTGCGTCGGCAAAGGCGGCGGTCTCACCGTCTGCCTTCGCACCCGTCAGTGTGGCGAGAATGCTCGCCGCCTCGTACTTTGTGATGATATCGTTCGGACGGAAGAGCAGCTTCCCGCCCGAGAAGGAGCCGTTGACGACCCCGATGCGCTGTGCCGTCGCCACATAGCCGCGCAGGGAAGCGGGAATGTCCCCGTCGTCGTCAAAGCAGGTGGAGGCAAGGGACGTGTCGCGGCGCACGCCCACGGTCTTCAGTGCCATGGCGACAAACTGCGCGCGTGTGACCCCCTCGTCGGGACGGAAGAGCACGTCGTCACCGGAAGGCGTCCCCGCCATGATGCCCTTCGCGGTCATGGTGAGTGCCGCCCCGTATTCCGGGCGATCTTCCATGTCGGTGTAGTTGACCTCGCTCGCGCGGCGGTCGACCTTGATCTCCACCTTTGCGGGGTAGGAGTAGTTGCCGTATTCGTCACGCGCCACATAGGTGAAGGTATCGGTGCCCGTATAGGTGGCGTCGGGCGTGTAGCGGTATTCTCCCGTCGCCTTGTCGGTCACCGAGAGCGTGCCCCGCTTCGGATAGGAGACGACGATATACTCGAGCGCATCCCCCTCGGGGTCGGCGGCGCACATCTGCCCGAAGAGGGAGACGTTCCTCTGCGTGCTGACCGAGAGCGCAGCACTTGCCGTCTCGTCGATCTTCGGCGCATAGTTTACCTTGTCGATGAATTTCAGCGTGCAGAGCACCTCGGCGCCCCCCGCATATCCGTCACAGGTAAATGAAAATTGACATTCTGTCACACTTTTCGACGCGGGAACGAAGGCGAGCGATGCCACGTTCTTGCGTTTGACGGTCTGTCCGACCCCGATCCTGCGCCCCGCGAGCAGGAGCGTGCCCTCGGTCGATCTCGGCAGGCTTTTCACGGTCACGGAGGTAAAGTCGGGGACGGCGAGTGCCTCCTTGAAGTCGGTATCGGAGAAGGTGAGAGTCTCTCCGAGAAGTCCCGTCTTGATGAGGGTCACATCGTCGGCGAGCACGTTTGCCGCCCCGCCGAGGAACGCGGCGCCCACACCGATGGTCGTACAGAGAAGAAGCGTCAGAGCGGTCAGAGTGAGAAGCATTTTTTTCATTCCGGTATTCCCATTCCTTTCTTGGTTACTGTTGCTCATTTTTCCCCGAATTTCCCGCCTTATACGAAAAAGGAAAAAAGAGAGAAAAACGGGACGAATCCGCAATTTCGACGGACGGTCGCACGCTTTCAAAATTTCCGAATTGTAAACGTTTCGCGAAAGGCGCGAAAAGTCGCCCGACGCCTTGACAATGCGCGCGGGCGTGTGCTATAATTTATAAGGTAAAATCAATGCCCCGAAAGGATAGGTTATGAAGAAAGAAGAAACTCCGCGGAAGACGGAGAAACCGTCCGCCCCGAAGAAGCCCCTTTCCGAAAAAACGAAGCTCATCCTCGCTCTGCTTCTCGCCGCGCTTTTGCTCGCGGGACTCGGCGTCGGATTGTATTTTCTCCTGCGCGGGGAGGACACCCCCGCACCCGACCCCTCCGTTTTCTATACGGACGAATATTCCTACGCGCTCCGTGAGGATGGCACCGTGACGATCACCGCCTACCTCGGACGGGAGCAGGAGCTTACCCTGCCCGCCATCATCGACGGCAGAGCCGTGACGAAGATCGGCACGCGCGCGTTCGATTCTTCCACCGTCAGAAAGCTCACCCTCGGCTCCTTCCTCACCGAGATCGACGAGTTTGCTTTTTCGGGCGCCTCGCTCCGCACCGTCGTCTGCGAGGACGTTCCTCTGCGCGTGATCGGCGAGGGCGCGTTCTATTTCTGCCGCTCTCTCACGTCGGTCACTCTGCCCGAGACGGTCACGAGCTTCGGCGACGGCGTTTTCGCATATTGTACCTCCCTCGAGACGATCGAATTGCCAAGCGGCATGGTCGAGATCCCCGCTCACTTTTTCGAGAGCGCGGGCATCAAGGAGATCTCCCTCCCAACGACCGTCACGGCGATCGGCGATTCCGCCTTTTACGGGTGTGAAGCTTTGACGGAGATCACCCTCCCCGCCGCCTGTACCACCATCGGTGCACAGGCGTTTTACAGCTGTAAAACACTTTCCGACATCGACCTTTCCGGTGTGCGGACCATCGGGGAGGGCGCCTTTCTTCTTTGTGACGAGCTCGCCGCGTTTCACCTCGCGGAGGACAACCCGTCCTTCACACTGGTGAGCGGAACCCTGATCGATAAGACGAACGGCATCGCCCTTCGCCTGCCGGGGAAGGGGACGACCACGACGGTCACTCTGCCGTCCTACGTTAAGACGATCGCACCCTACGCCTTCGCGGAATGTACGACCCTTCTCGCCGTCAATCTTCCCGATGCCCTGACGGAGATCGGCACGTATGCCTTCTACGGGTGCAGCTCCCTCTCCTCGCTGAATCTGCCGGGCACGCTCCGCACCGTCGGCGCTCTCGCTTTTGTCGGCACTCCCTATTACCGCTCTCTTTCGGAAGAATTCACGATCGTCGGCGACGGCATCCTTCTGCGCTACAATCCGCAAAAGGACGCAAACGGAAATCTGATCAAGACCGATTACGCCACCCCCGTCCTCTCGGAGAAAACGGGGAAGGCGACCGGGGTCTCCCTGACGCTCCCGCAGGGGATCCGCACGGTGTCCTCCGCTTTTTACAGCGTTCTGGAGGTCACTTCCGTCACGATTCCCGAGGGCGTCACGGCACTTTCTCCTTATGCCTTCGCGTCGGCGACCTTCCTCACCTCGCTTACTCTTCCCAAAAGCCTGACGGAGATCGGGGAATATGCCTTTGATTCCTGCACGCTCCTCACGGGTCTCCGGTTGCCCTCCGACCTTCGTACCCTCGGCGCATATGCTTTCCAAAATTGCGGGAACCTGACCGAGATCACCCTCTGCGGAAAGCTCGAAGAGCTGATGCCCTATACCTTTTCGGGGTGCAAATCCCTCGCGCGCGTCACCCTCGAGGAGGGCGTCCGCACGATCGGTGCGTATGCCTTTGCCGAGGCTGCCGCGCTCTGTGAGATCACCATGCCCGCGACGCTTACCTCTCTCGGAGAGGGCGCGTTCCTCTCGACGGGCTTTACGGTCTTCACGATTCCCGATACCGTCACCGAGATCGGGACGAATCTCTTCGCGGGTTGCTTCTCTCTTGCGAGCATCACCTTCGGGGGCGGGCTCACCGCGATCCCCGCGGGCGTCTGCCGCGATACCACCGCTCTGATTTCCGTCACCATTCCCGGCGGCTATACCGCCGTCGGACGGGATGCCTTCTACGGCTGTACCGCCCTGACCGAAGTCCGCCTGCCCGACAGCGTAACGAAGATCGGAAGCGCCGCCTTCTACGGCTGTACCGCCCTGACCACCGTCACGGCAAAGAAGCTGACCGAGGTCGGCTCCGAGGCGTTCCGCGGTGACACCGCGCTGAAAAACTTCTCCCTCCCCGAGACCCTTCGCACCGTCGGCGCACAGGCGTTCTACGGCTGCAAAGCGTGGGAGAATCCCGATCTCTCCCGCCTGACCTCGGTCGGGAAACAGGCGTTTTACGGTTGCAGCGGCATCCGAAAGGCGGATATCCGTAACATCGGCATCTATCTTCCCGAGGGACTCTTCGCCGCGTGCGAGAACCTCACCGAGATCCGCTTCCCCGAAAATCTCGGGTACATTGGCTACGGCGCCTTCACCAACTGCGCCGCCATGAAGAGCATCACCCTGCCGAAGCATCTTCGCGTGATCGGCGGCAGTGCCTTCGTCGGTTGCGTCTCCCTCTCCGAGATCGGATGGAACGAGGAGCTCATCGCCATCGGCGACAGCGCTTTCGCGTATGCGAACTCTCTGCGTGAGGTCCATATCCCGAGCGGCGTCGAGACGGTGGGGAAGAAGGCGTTTCAGAATTCCGAATCCCTTCTCCTCGTCACCTTTCCGAAGAGCGTTACCGAGATCGGGAGCGCCGCCTTCTCGGATTGCCCCCGCCTGTTCAGCATCACTCTGCCCGAGGAGCTGACCGAGCTTTCGAATGAACTCTTCGCGGGCTGTGTCGATCTTGTCCGCATCGTAATTCCCGACGCGGTAGAGACCATCGGCTCCGCCGCCTTCGACGGGTGCGAGTCCCTTTCCTCCGTCGCCCTGCCACTGTCCCTGAATTATGTGGAAAGCGACGCCTTCAACGCCTGCTCCGAGACGCTCTCCGTCTCCTACGGCGGCACAGCCGCCCGCCTTCTTGCCGTTCACGTCGAGGAGGACGGAAACATCCTCCTCGTGCAGGCGATCCTCGACTTTTCGGAAAAGGAGGGGAAGAAGTGATCACCATACGCATCGCCGACCTTCCCGTCGGCATCGAGAACCGCTATTCCTACCTTGCGGAGCTCTGTCGGGATTATCTCACCGACGAAAAGCCCCTCTTTACCGTTTCGGCAAGCGATGAGGATCTCGCCGAGGAAGCGCGCATCTCGGGTATCCGAAACCGCGGGTGCCTCGAGAGCACCGTCGTCTACCGCGCCATCGCGAGGAAGCTCCCTTATTACGACGCGCTCGTCTTTCACGGCGCCGTCCTCGCCGAGGAGGGGCGCGCCTATGCCTTCACCGCGAAGAGCGGGACGGGGAAGACGACGCACCTTCGCCTTTGGCTCTCCGAATTCGGCGATTCGGTGCATATCCTAAACGGCGATAAGCCGATCTTACGTTACATCGACGGGACACTCTTCGCCGCGGGGACGCCGTGGCGGGGAAAAGAGAACTACGGCAGATGCGAGATGCTGCCCCTCGACTCGATCGTCTTTCTCTCCCGAGGGAAGGAAAATCGGATCGAAAGGACAGTCCCCGCGACCACCCTCTTCTCCTTCCTCGGGCAGATCTTCATGCCCGAGGATCCCGAGGCGGCAGATCTGACGCTCACTCTGACCGAGCGCATCCTGTCGGATGCGAGGCTCTACCGCCTGTCCTGTAATATGAACCCCGAGGCGGCGCATGTCGCCCGACGCGCCCTCACGGGCAAATGACAGCATTTTATCATCGAGAGATAGAGAAAGGAAGAAACCATGAAGATCATTGACGGATTCGTCGTTCGCACCGTGGCAGGAAAATGCGTTGCCGTCGCGGTGGGAAAGCAAGCGAGGGAGAAGGGCGCCATGATTTCGCTCAACGAGGCGGGACGTGACATCTTCGAGCTTCTGCAAAAGGAAGACCTCACCGAGGAGGAGGTCGCACATCGCCTCGGGACGATCTACGACGCCCCCTACGACACCCTTCTTTCGGATACGAAGGAGTTTGTCGGAAAGCTAAGAGACGCGGGACTCCTCGTCGAAGGCTGAGAAACAACAAAAAAACAAAAAGGAAGAAGACCCGAACCCATGAAACACACCTATGATATCGTGATCGTCGGTGCCGGACCTGCCGGCATCTTTACCGCCATCGAAATGCTCCGTCGCGGAACAAAAAAGAAGATCCTGATCGTTGAAAAGGGAAAGGCGATCGAAAAGCGCGTCTGCCCCAAAGCCAAGACCAAAAAATGCATGAATTGCAAGCCCTGCCATATCACCACGGGCTTTTCGGGCGCGGGCGCGTTCTCGGACGGAAAGCTCTCCCTCTGCGAGGAGGTCGGCGGCGATCTGCCGAACCTGATCGGCGCGGACTATGCGAAGGAAATGATCGATTATACCGATTCCATCTATCTCGAATTCGGCGCCGATACCCACATCGAGGGACTCGAGCATGAGGAAGAGAAGAAGGAGATCCGCCGCAATGCCATCAAGGCGGGGCTTAAGCTCGTCGATTGCCCGATCCGTCACCTCGGCACGGAGAAGGCGCAGGAGATCTATTACGCCATCGAGCAGTACCTCCTGAAAGGCGGGGTCGAGATCCTCTTCGACACCGAGTGCCGCGACCTTCTGATTACCGAGAACGAGGTCTGCCACGGCATCGTGATCGCCACGAAGGACGGGGAAGAACACATCGAGGCGGAGGAGGTCATCGTCGCCACGGGCAGACGCGGCGCGGAATGGCTCGAGAAACTCTGTGCCGAGCATCACATCGCCCATCAGCCGGGCACCGTCGACATCGGCGTGCGCGTCGAGGTGCGCAACGAGATCATGGAGAAGATCAATACCGTCCTCTATGAGTCGAAGCTCGTCGGGCATCCCGCCCCCTTCAAGAACAAGGTCCGCACCTTCTGTCAGAACCCCGGCGGTTTTGTCAGTCAGGAAAACTACGACCACGGGCTCGCCGTTGTCAACGGACATTCCTATAAAGATCTGAAGAGCAGCAATACCAACCTTGCGATCCTCGTCTCGCACAACTTCTCCACCCCCTTCAATCAGCCGATCGAGTACGCGCAGAAGGTCGGAGAGCTGACGAACATGCTCGGCGCGGGGCATATCCTCGTTCAGCGCTTCGGCGATATTCTCGACGGAAAGCGCACGTGGCCGAAGGAGCTTGCCGAGTCGAACGTCCGTCCCACCCTCCCCGATGCGGAGGCGGGAGACATCACGGCGGCAATGCCTTATCGCGCCATGATGAACATCATCAACTTTATCAAGGCGGTCGATCACGTCGTTCCGGGCTTCGCCTCGTATGAGACGCTGCTCTATTCTCCCGAGCTGAAATTCTACTCCAACCGCGTCAAAATGGATGAAAACTTCACGACGAGCGTCCGCGGTCTGCATTGCCTCGGCGACTCCTCGGGATGGACGCGCGGCTTGATGATGGCGTCCGTCATGGGCGTTATCATGGGCAGAAAGCTCATGGAAAAGGAGACGGAGGCATGAGCCTTTCTCACGTGAGAGAGGCGCTCTCCGCCTTCGGACTCGACGGACGCATCCGCGAGTTTGACCGCTCCTCCGCCACCGTGCACGAGGCGGCGGAAGCGCTCGGCACCGAGGAGCACCGTATCGCGAAGACGCTCTCCTTCCATCGCGGTGACGGCGTGCTTTTGGTCGTCATGGCGGGGGACGCAAAGATCGATAACAAAAAGTATAAGACGACCTTCGGCACCAAGGCGAGGATGCTCTCTGCCGAAGAGGTCGAGCCCCTGACGGGGCACCGCGTCGGCGGCGTCTGCCCCTTCGCTCTGCCCGCGGGCGTCAGCGTGTATCTCGACCGCTCTCTTTGCGGCATGGATACCGTCTATCCCGCCGCGGGCACTCCCGCGAGCGCAGTCGCTCTGACCCTGCCCGAGCTGGAGCGCGCCTCGGGCGCCGTCGGCTATGTCGACGTCACACATACCGATGAAGGGTGAGGAAGCGCTGCGCGAGTCCTTCGCCGCGGCGCGCCTGTTCTGCCTTTCCGCTCTCCCCGCGCGGGACGGCGGCATCGGCACCCTCGGGGAAAAGACGCTTCACCGTATGCTCAAATATACGTGGGAACCCGACGATACCTGTCACGAGATCCCCTGTCTCGGCTACGTCGCGGATATCAAAAGAGGGGAGGAGATCGTCGAGATCCAGACCCGCTCCTTCGAGCATCTTGTGCCGAAGCTCGGGAAATTCCTCGAAGAATACCGCGTTACCGTCGTCTATCCTCTCCCGCAGGAAAAGATCCTGCATACCATCGACCCCGAGAGCGGAGAGATCGGCAAAGGACGCAAAAGCCCGAAAAAATGTAAAGTATACGATGTATTTTGGGAGCTTTACAAGCTGAAAAGCCTGCTCCCGCATCCGAATCTCACCGTCACCCTCGCCTTCTTCGATGTCGAGGAATACAGAAAACTTACCACTCGCACCCGCAGGAGGACCGAGCGCGTCGAGCGCATCCCGACCCGCCTCGCACACCTCGTGACCCTCACGACCCCCGCGACCTATGCGGACGCCTTTCTGCCGAAGAACCTGCAAGCGCCCTTCACCGTGCGCGCCTATGCGAAGGCGGCGGGGATCAAGCTACGCTATGCCTCCCTCGGCATCACCCTGCTGACGACGCTCGGCGTCCTGACCCGCGACGGAAAAGAAGGCAGAGCCTACCTCTACCGCCCCACCGACGAACCGACGGAAGAGCCCCGAAAATAGGAAGAAAGCGCTCTCACCGCCCGCCCCTTCCGCGCACGGCGGGGGCTTTTATCCCATTCACTATAAGGAATCTGCGATTCGCGCATATCTGAACTGCACATTCTAAGACACCGCCTACGCCTTGGCAAGAGGGCTGAGCACGAATGATTCAGGGCGTTATGCCGGTTCCTGATGGTTGCGCTCACCGTTCGTCGCAGACAATTCTGTTCGCGGGCGCTTCGTCGATTTGGGCGGCTCCGGCTCCGACTTCTACAGCAACTATAGCTATGTGGACGTCGCGCTTGGCATTCGCCCCGCTCTTTGGCTCAATTTGGACGAGTATAAAAAACGGTACTTCCAACCGAAGAGGGGATGCGAAAGGTCCGTTTTTTCTGTTGACTTTATCGGAATAAAGTGCTATACTGTAAATAGCTATCGAGATCCGAGGTGCATCGTATGACCGACACGCAGTTTGCGGCACTGTATGAAGCCGTTCTTTCTCTCAAAACGCCCGAAGAATGTAAAGCGTTTTTCGCCGATCTCTGTACGGCGAAGGAACTCACCGAGTTTTCCTCCCGCCTTGAGGTCGCGCGCCTGCTCGACCGCGGCGCGAATTATCACGACATCGTTGAGCGCACGGGCGCGTCCACAGCGACCATCAGCCGCGTCTCCAAGGCGCTCTCGGGCGCCGAGGGCGGCTATCGCACGGCGCTTTCCCGTCTCGGCGCCCCTTCTTTTCGTACCGTGAGAGAAAACGGCAACATGCCCCTTCTCCCCTCGGAACGGGCGGCGTATTCGCTGATGGCGCGCTTTGAGTCGCGGGGTTATCTCCGCTTTGCCCGCTCTGTCTTTCCCGAGAGCATGGCGAAGGAGGCGTTCGGTGACGTCACCCTCTCTCTGATCGATGAGATCTCGACCGACCCAGGCACACATAAATATTGCTATTACGAGAACATTCTCCGCCCGGACGAAAGGCGGAGGCTTTACCGCCGCATCTCGCAGGCGGGCGTGGAATGTATCGGGAACATTACGGGGGAAGAGGAGCGGGAGGTCCTCACGCTCGCGTCGGAGGCGCTCATGAGCCTGTTTGCGAAATGTGAGCTCATCGTCATGCCTCTCGCCTATTCCGACGCCCTCTTTGACCGCTACGGGATCTATGGCGCCTATCGCAGAGAGCTTTACACCCTGCTTCGCACAACTCCCGCGGGACTTTACGAATTCCTGCTCGCACGCGGGGAGGAGGAAAAGACCGCTGCCGCGCTTTCCGCCTATCTGACGGAAAAGCGTCCCGCGAAGGAGGGGCTCTCCTATCTTCTCGAGGTCGCAAGGAGCGAGGCGGAGATCGCCGCGGCAAAGGATCTGCGCGACGCCCTCGGCGACATCGCGAAGGAGCGCGCGAGCATCGACTTCACCCTCGCCCCGAGCATGGATTATTACGACGGCTTTTTCTTCGTCGGACGTGCGGGACGCGCGGGTGAGGTGCTTCGCGGCGGGCGCTACGATACCCTTGTCCGCCGTCACGGACACACCGGCGGCGCCGTAGGCTTCGCAGTCTATCTTGACAACATAGGGAAGAGAATGTAACGACAACGATCGATAGACGACCTGTTTGCGACTCCGCCCGCTTCGCCGCTTGCATTTCATATAATTCTTAATTCTTAATTCGTAATTTACAAAACGAGGCATTTTTCTCGCTCCCACAAGAAAAATGCCTCGTTTTTGTAAACATAAAGTTACTTTGCGTACATCCGACAGAGGATCGCGTCGACCAAACGTCGCGGCAGAAACTTTGAAAGGATGAGAAGAAAACGGTAAGTTGTTCCCGCCGCCACCGTCGGTGCGGGGCGCTTTCGCTTTGCCGTTTTGAGGATGACGCGCGCTACCGCCTCGGCACTCATGCCGTGCGTTTCGTCATGCTCCATGCGGCTGACACTGCGCGCGATCCGCTCGCCGTAGCTTTCATCGTCTGCGGGATTTTTCACCCGTGCCGCCGTAAAGCCCGTGCGGGTGTCCCCTGGAAGCACGCAAGAGACGCGCACGCCGAAGGGCTTCACCTCCATCGCGAGCGCGCGGGA
Source organism: uncultured Eubacteriales bacterium (assembly GCA_934373635.1). Taxonomy (GTDB): domain Bacteria; phylum Bacillota; class Clostridia; order Oscillospirales; family CAG-272; genus UBA1740. Next base: position 49,662 of record CAKROZ010000010.1, on the reverse strand, counting down.
ATAGCTTCCGATGGCGCTCTTCGTCGCACTGTAAAAGGTCTGGAAAGGGATCGGTAGCTCGCCCGCGATACTGCCGAGATTGACGATGCATCCGTCGCCCCGCGCCCGCATGACGGGAAGAACCGCCCGACATACCGTATCCGTGCCGAATACGTTGACGCGGAAGATCCGCTCCATGCTTTCTGCGGGTGTGTTTTCGACACTGCCCGAGATGCCCATCCCTGCCGAATTGACCAAAAGATCGATGCGTCCCGCCTCCCGCACGACGCGGAGGACGCACGCCGAGACCGCCTCGCGGTCGGTGACGTCGCAGGAGAGCGCACGGAAGGGCTCGCCCTCTTTGATATGACGGGAGATCCCGTAAACGGTGTAGCCCTCCGCCGCGAGCGCCCGTGCCGTAGCCAGTCCGATCCCGCTCGATGCCCCCGTGACCAAGGCGACCTTTTGCGTCGTTTGTTTCATAAAATTTCCTCCGATCCTTCCCGAACGGTTGCATCGGGAAGTATTTATCACGCCCGCAGGCGTTTCACGTGCGGGACATCTCGACCTTCCCGCGACGGTTTTTATCATTGAAAAAAGCACCCGGCGGGTGCTTTTCTTTGGCCTACCCGACAGGATTCGAACACTGCAAGAAATTCGCGGAAGCGAAGGAGCGCAGACGGAATGTCGGAACGGCGAATTTCAGGCGTTCCGAGGAACGCCTCGAGGTTCTCACCCGTGGGGTAGAAAATTCTCCGTCGCAGGGACTTCGCCCTACGGCGGAGAATTTGGCCTACCCGACAGGATTCGAACACTGCAAGAAATTCGCGGAAGCGAAGGAGCGCAGACGGAATGTCGGAATGGCGAATTTCAGGCGTTCCGAGGAACGCCTCGAGGTTCTCACCCGTGGGGTAGAAAATTCTCCGTCGCAGGGACTTCGCCCTACGGCGGAGAATTTGGCCTACCCGACAGGATTCGAACCTGCGACCTTGAGAGTCGGAGTCTCACGCGCTATCCAGCTGTGCCACGGGTAGATTTTTTACCATCCTATTATAGCACCGCCGGCGCGCTTTGTCAAGATGGATTGCCGAAATTCTTTTGAAAGGTATGTAGTGTTACAATTGATGTGAGACCAAAAGGGAAAAAAGGTATAGAAAAAGTGATTGAGTTCTGATAGAATAGAATTACCCCTAACTCATCTTCTGAAAAGGACCCAATCACCGTGAAAGATTATAGCACAAAAAAGCGATATTGTCCACACCTTTTGGAAACAAAATTCCACGCGGTAGAAGTTTATCGAAAAACAAAGGACATATCTTTTGTCTGTCGGAGGTATCATATCTCAAAAGCGTCCCTGATGCGATGGAATCAGGCGTATGACGGAACAAAAGACTCCTTGCAAAATAAGTCTCACAAACCACATTCTCCCCATCCCAATGCCCATACCGAAGAGGTATAGCGTCATAGATGAAGCGTCTCGGGATCGGTTCATCGACGCGTATGAAGAACAAAGCAGTTTCTCCACGGTGGACTTCCTCAAAAGGGCAATCGAATTCTTCGGCTACGCTCCGAACATTCTGCAAACAGATAACAGAGCGGAGTTTACGCATCCCACGAAAGCAAACCGCATGCGCCCGCTGGATATATTTTGCAACAAATACCACATTCAACACAAGCTGATTCGTCCGAGGACACCGTGGCATAACGGAAAAGCGGAACGAAGCCATTGTAACGACCAAGAACGTTTTTACAATCATCTGAGCTTCTACTCTTTCCGCGACTTGAAGATGCAGATGAAACGGTATTTGTACCGTTCCAACAGAATCCCCATGGCGGTTCTCGGGTGGAAATCCCCGAATCAGGTTCAAAAGGAGCTCGGTGGGCGATGATATTCATCGACGCGGCGCCCTGCGGGCTCCGTTCGGTCGCTCCGTCCCTTCCTTTCTCCGCCCGCAGGGGTCATAACTTCCTTCCCCCTCAATTATTTTTTCGAAAATTCGGTCTCACATCATTGACAAGTATACAGGAAACGATCATAAAGCACAAAGCGCCCCTTGCAATGCGGGGCGCTTTGTGCTATACTGGTTCTATCAGAAACAAAACCCGAAAGGAGGACGCGCCGTGGTTGCAATCGAGATTTCTGTTCCGATAAACTATGAGAAAGAAGATATCTACGCGGGAATTCTTTCCCTTCTGCCCGTCGGGAGGGAAGAGATCCGCGACGTGACTCCGCTCAAGGAAAAACTCCTTTTGACGGAAGGCGGGTATCGAAAACGCCTGACCGTCGCCTTTTCCGCCTCCGAGGAACGGGAGCGCGGGCTTCTCAAAATGCGAAAGACCGTTCACCCCTATGCCCCCTTCGTCTATGTAACCCCGCGGCGTCGGCTTGATTATCGCCCCGTCGTCGTCGGTGCGGGTCCCGCGGGACTGTTCGCCGCCCTCATCCTTGCCGAGGCGGGCACGCGCCCTCTTCTCGTCGAGCGCGGTGAGCCCGTCGAAGAAAGGGAAAAGAGCGTCCGCCGCTTTTTCGACGGCGGCACCCTCGACCCCGAGAGCAATATTCAGTACGGCGAGGGGGGCGCTGGCGCCTTCTCCGACGGAAAGCTGAAATTCGGGCAGGACAGCCCCTACCGCACGAAGGTGCTCGATGAATTCATTCTCGCGGGCGCTCCGAGTGAGATCCGCTATCTCGAGCATCCGCATCTCGGCACCGACCGCCTGCCGCGCATCGTCCGCCGCCTGCGGGAGAAGATCCTCTCCCTCGGCGGTGAGGTTCGCTTTTGTACCAAGGCGGAGCGGCTTCTCATCCGCGACGGCGCTCTCGTCGGCATCGGACTGCGGAAAGGGAACGGGCAGGGAAGTGAAGAAGAGGTCGTCCCGACCCGCGCCGCCTTTTTTGCGACGGGGCACAGCGCCCGCGATACCGTCGGGCTCCTTCTGTCGGCGAATGTTCCGATCACCCCCCGTCCCTTCGGCATCGGGCTCCGCGTCGAGCATCCGAGAGAGTATGTCGACCGCCTGTTCTACGGGGAAAACGCCCCCGCTCCCCTCGGTGCGGCATCCTACCATCTCGTTACCCATCTTGAAAACGGGCGCAGTGCTTACTCCTTCTGCATGTGCCCTGGCGGGAGCGTTGTCGCCGCCGCTTCCGCAGAGGGGCGCGTCGTGACCAACGGCATGAGCCCTTACACCCGCGACGGCAGGAATTCGAACAGCGCGCTTCTCGTCTCCGTCACCCCCGCCGACTTCGGGACGGATGACCCCCTCGCGGGCTTCGCCCTGCAAGAGCGCATCGAGCGCGCCGCCTTCCGCGCGGGCGGGGGCACCTATGCCGCTCCCGCCTGTCGGATGGAGGACTTTTTACATTGTCTGTCTCCCCGCGCCGCGGGAGATGTCCTCCCGACCTACGCGCGCGGCACGGTGCCCGCCTCTCCCGAGGAATATCTCCCTCCCTACGTCACCGAGTCGCTTCGTGCCGCCATTTCGGATTTTGACGCATGGCGCCCGGGCTTCTATCTGCCCGATGCCATGCTGACAGGCGCCGAGACCCGCTCCACCTCTCCCGTCCGACTCCTTCGCACCGAGACCTTCGAAGCCGCAAACCTCCGCGGGCTCTACCCCGTCGGAGAGGGCGCGGGCTATTCGGGCGGCATTGCCTCCTCCGCCATCGACGGCATCCGTGCCGCCGAAGCCTTCCTCTTAAAGCAGGGGGAAAATGACACTTTCGACGCGCCCCTCTAAACCGTAAAAAGCCATTTTAGCGCCGATATCTCAAAGGCATACATCACGCGCCGACCTCTTGACAGCATAGATAAGATTAAGAAAATGCAAAGAATTCTATACAAAAACGGCAATCTTCTCGCAAAAGTGCGAAAGATTGCCGTTTTTTATAAGATCACCCGCCACGCGTCGGTCAGCCTCGAGAGAGAAAACATCGCGTTGGCGGGACTCGTCGACGGGAGCAGGATCGCCGCCCGTCCCGTCTTCGCCTCCTGATATTTCCGATAGTACGCCTCCGCTGTCCGCCCGTTGACGAAGATCTTCTCGATCCTGCTTTTCGCAAGAATGGGGGAAAGGTCGGCGGGACACACCTTCTTGATGGAGGCATCCGCCGAGCCGCAGATTTCACACGCCGAAATCACGTCGTACAGCGCGATGCCGTGCGAGAGCAAAAACGCGCGTTTTTCTTCCGTCTCGCAGGGCACCGCCTCTCCGTAAAGGGAGGCGAGCACCCGCCAGAATCGGTTTTGCGGATGCCCGTAATAGAAGCCCGCCTCCCGCGATTTCACCGACGGAAAGGAGCCGAGGATCAAAATCCGCGACCTCGCGTCGTAGATCGGCGCGATCGGGTGTGTCACGTATTCGCCCGCGCAGGGATTTGCCGCCGCTCCGCCTTTCGCGGAGGGGACACTCCCGCGCGCTTTCGCACGCTTGCGCGGTGTGTTCGTTTTGCCGTTTTCATCCGCGTTTTTGTCGTCCGTTCGTTTCATCTTATACCTTGTCCGCAATGTCGAGAATCAGCCGCTCGGTCTTCTCCCATCCGAGGCAGGGGTCGGTGATGGACTTGCCGTATTCTTCCTTGTCCGAGATGCTCTGCGCACCGTCGAGAAGATAGCTCTCGATCATCAGACCCTTTACGAGACGTCGGATGTCCGCCGAGCTCTGTCTGCTGTGCAGAATCTCCATCGATATACGGATCTGCTCCGTATATCGCTTGCCCGAGTTCGAATGGTTCGTGTCGACGATGACCGCGGGATTTTTGAGCCCCGAGGTCTCGTACCGCCCCGCGAGGGACATGAGATCTTCATAATGATAGTTCGGGTAGGACTTTCCGTTTTGGTCGACATATCCGCGCAAAATCGCATGTGCGAGCGGGTTGCCGTGGCTCTTGACCTCCCAGCCGCGGTAGCAGAAAATGTGCGAGTGCTGTGCCGCCGCGATGGAATTCATCATCACGCCGACGTCTCCGCTCGTCGGGTTCTTCATGCCGACGGGGATGTCAAGTCCGCTTGCCGTCAGACGGTGCTGCTGATCCTCCACCGAGCGCGCTCCCACCGCCACGTAGGCAAGCAGGTCGGACAGATAGCGGTGATTTTCGGGATAGAGCATTTCGTCCGCACAGCCGAAGCCCGTCTCCTCAAGCGCCCGCATATGCAGATGTCGGATCGCCACAATGCCGCGGAGCAGGTCGGGCGCCGCGTTCGGGTCGGGTTGATGGAGCATCCCCTTGTAGCCGTCTCCCGTCGTGCGGGGCTTGTTGGTGTAGATGCGCGGCACGATCAGGATCTTGTCCGCCACCTTCTCCTGTACTTTCCGCAGTCTGCCGATGTATTCGAGCACCGCGTCCTCGCGGTCGGCGGAGCAGGGGCCGATCACGAGCAGGAAACGGTCGGACTCTCCCGTAAAGATCTTTTCAAGCTCCGAAAGGCAGGCGTCCCTCGCCGCCTGTGCCGCGGGAGAGATCGGATATTGCGCCTTGATCTCCTTCGGGATCGGCAGCTTGCGATAAAATTCCATATTCTTTTCCATGACTTGTTTCTCCTTATTTTGCCTTCGCGGCGGATGTCTTCGGCTTGTCGAACAGGGAGCGCCGCGCCGATGCGACCCGCATCATCTCCCGCATCCCCTCGCGGTCACCCGCGGCGAGCATCGCGCGGAATTTTTCCATCACCGCAAGGAAATCATCGGTCTCGGTAAGCAGTGCCTCTCGGTTCATGAGGAACAGCTCCGACCACATCGCGTCGTTGATCTTCGCAATGCGCGTCAGATCGCGGAAGGAGTCGCCCGTGTACTTTTCGAGCCCCTCGATGTTTTCCGCATTCATCAGCACTACCGCGATCACGTGCGTCAGCTGGGAGAGAAAGGCGATCATGCGGTCATGCTCCGCAGGCGAAAGAATCGTAATGCGGGAGAAGCCGAGGATCTTTCCGAGGTCGCGGCAGGCACAGATGGCTTCGGTCGAATTTTTGAGCGTCGGCGTGATGAGGTAGTTCGCACCGTGAAATACGCTGTCGTCACTGTATTCGATGCCCGAGGATTCCCGTCCCGCCATCGGGTGTGCCGCGATGAATTCCACCCCACGCGGAAGGCTTGCGTTGACCTTCTCGATCACCTCGGATTTGACTCCCGTCACGTCGGTCACGAGCGTCTTCGGCAGGATCCACTTTCCGTACTCCTCCACCCATTCGATAAAAGTGTGCGGATAGAGGGCGAAAATGATGACGTCGGCATCTTCAATCATCTTTTTGTCAACAATTGTGGTCACCTTTCGCACAATTCCGTGCTCTTTCGCATACATGACATCGGATGCCTTCTTTGTAAAAGCGTCGACGGTGTAGCCCGCCTTTGTCAGCGCCTTGGCATAGCCGCCGCCGATGACACCGAGTCCCACGATCAAAAATTTTGTGTTCTTATCAAGTTTCATCTTCTGCCTCCCAAAGAATACCGAGCGCCGCGAGATCGTCGAAAAACGCGGGATAGCTCTTTTTTACCGCTTCCGCCCCGAGGATCGTCCCCCCGGTCAGCGTCAAAAGGATCGAGAGTGCCATCACGATCCGATGGTCGTTGTGCCCGTCGAGCGGTACCTTTGGGGCACGGAACGCCGTCGGGTAGACAACCACCGTGTCGGGGTAGACGGACACCGAGGCGCCGAATTTCTTTAATTCCTCCGCCATCGCGGCGGCGCGGTCGCTCTCCTTGATCTTCAGCCTTCGCGTCCCGTCGAACACCCCGCCGTTTTTCGCCGCCGCGATCGCGAAGAGGATGGGGCCGAGGTCGGGGCAGTCACCGATATAGAGGGTCGGCACCCCCGACGTGAGCATCGGGAAGTAACGGCGATAGGCACTGTCCCCCTGCACCGTGTCGGGGGAAAGCCCCGTGAGCGTGACCTCGGAGCCGAAGAGGTTCAGCGCGTCGGGAAACGCCGCGCTCGAATAGTCCCCCTCGACGTAGACCTCGCCCGCCCGATAGGTCTGACCGCCCGGGATAAAGAGCGTCCGCTCGTCCGCCCACTCGGCACGGACGCCGAACATCGCGAGCGCACGCAGGGTCATTTCAATGTAGGAGCGGCTCTCGATCGCCGTCGTCATACGGATCCTGCTGTCTCCCTCGAGGAGCGGAAGCGCGAAGAGAAGCCCCGAGATAAACTGACTGCTGATATTTCCGACGACGGAGAATTCTCCCGCCTCGAGCGGGCCGCGCACCGTGAGGGAGTCCTCCTTTCGCGAAAAGAGAAGTCCCCGCTCTTCGGCAAGCGTCTCGTATACCGTGAGCGGTCGGGAAAAGAGCACCCGCTCTCCCGTGAAGGTCACGTTCTCCCCCGAGAGAAGGGCGATCGGGATCAGAAAGCGGAGTGTGCTCCCGCTCTCGCGGCAGGGCAGAGGAGATCGCGGCGTCAGCGCGCCCGCCCCCTTGCCGAACACGGTCACACATTCGCCCTCTTTGTTACATTCGATGCCGAGCGCCCGCATACAGTCGAGCGTCGCCGACACATCCTCGCAGTCGGAGATGCCGCGGACGGTGCATGCCCCGTCGCACAGCGCCGCCGCGAGAAGCAGGCGGTGCGCCATGCTTTTGGAGGGCGGCACGGCGAGCGTCCCGTGCGCGAGGCTTTTTTTGAAAGTGACTTTCATTCCGTCTTATCCTTCCCGGCACACAAAAGGTCGACCGCCTCATAGTAGCCGTGTACGCCGTGCCCGATGATCGACGCGATGCAGGCGGGACGCAGATAGCTCACCTGACGGAAGGCTTCCCGCTTCGAAACGTCCGATATATGTACCTCCACCGTCGGGATCTTCACCGCACTCAGCGCGTCGAGCAGGGCAATGCTCGTGTGCGTGTAGGCGCCGGGGTTGATGACGATGCCGTCCGCCCCGCAGAAATATGCCTCCTGTATCCTGTCGACGAGCGCTCCCTCATGATTGGATTGAAAGAGGGAAAGCTCGATTCCGAGCGTCTTTCCGTACTCCGCGAGGCCGCGGCATAGCTCCGCGTAGCCCGTCGTACCGTAAATGTTCGGCTCGCGGATGCCGAGCAGATTCAGGTTCGGCCCGTTGATTACAAAGATCTTCATCACCGATAAAACTCCTCCAAGATCGCCTTAGCGACATCCTCGGGTGTCCCCGTCGCGAGAATTTCGGCATCCGCGACCGCACGGTAGCGGGGCAGACGCTCGTCATATCGTTTTTGCAGTGCCTCTCTGTCGCGCGCCAAGGGACGATCGTCCGTCGGGCAGAGCAGAGATAACGGTCGGTTCAGAAAGTATAGCCTCCCGTTTTGCAAAAGATTCTTTATATTTTCGTCAGAAAGCACGCTTCCGCCCCCCGTCGCAATGACGGAACCCGTCGCGGGCGCGGCTTCCTCGCGGATGACATCCGCCTCGATCTTGCGGAACGCCGCCTCCCCCTCTTTCTCGAAGATCTCCGAGATGTTGCCCGCACGGGCGACGATGTGCTCGTCGGTGTCAATCAGTGGGCGGGAGAGCATGTCTGCGAGAAGAGCGCCGACGGTGCTTTTCCCCGACGAGGGCATCCCGACAAGGACGATGTTTTCTTTTTGCCGCCGCATGTCGCGAAAGATCCGTTCCGTCGTTTCCTCGGGATAGCTCGTGTCGAAGAAGATCTCCGACGCGCGTACCCCCTGTGCCACCAGCATGAAGAGTCCGCCCTCTGCGGGAATTCCTCTTTCTCTCGCCGAAAGGACGAGATCCGTGCGCAGAGGATTGTATACCGCGTCGAGGACGCCCGCCGGCGCGGGGAATCTCGACAGGTCGACGGGACTCTCCGAGAGCTTCGGGTACATCCCGACGGGCGTCGTGTTGACGAGAATGTCGGCATCCGCGTGGTGCGCGTACAGCTCCTCATAGGTGAGCGCACCCTCGCGCCCCGTCCGCCCGACGCGGAGGACCTTCGCCGCGCCGAGGCTTTCCGCCACCGCGCACGCCGTTTTCGAGGTCCCTCCCGTGCCGAGAATCACGACCTTCTTTCCCGTGACGGTGATTTTCGCGTGAGAAAACAGAGCGCGCATCCCGTAAAAGTCGGTGTTGTAGCCGCAGAGCCGCCCTCCGCGGTTGACAATCGTGTTGACCGCTCCGATGCGCCGCGCCCCCTCGTCGATCTCGGAAAGATGCGGAAGCACGGCTTCCTTATACGGAATTGTCACGTTGATTGCCGAGAAGTCTCTTGTCTCGAGAAAACTATCCAGCGCCTCGGGCGCAAGCTCGCATAACTCGTACTCCGTATTGCCGAGTGCCGCGTGAATCTCACGGGAAAAGCTGTGTCCGAGTTTTTTCCCGATACATCCGTATTTCATAAGCACCCCTCGGCGATCGCCGCTTCTCTGAACCGTCCGTTCGCGAGCGCGTCCTCGCCGTATCGTCTCGCGATCAGATCGGCGAGCACGACGGCACACGCCGCTTCGACGACGGGCACGGCGCGGTGAACGATGGCAGGGTCGTGTCTGCCGCGAAGCTCGAGCACCTCCTCCGTCATCGCGGCGGGGTCGACGGTGTTCTGTTTTTTGAAGATAGAGGGCGTCGGCTTGATAACGACCGAGAAGCGAAGAGGCATTCCGTTCGTAATGCCGCCGCCGCAACCGCCGTTTCGATTCGTAAGCGTGACGACGCGCCCGTCACGGATTGCGAGCGGGTCGTTCGCCTCGCTCCCGCGCATCCCCGCAAGGGAAAATCCGTCTCCGAATTCCACCCCCTTGACGGCGGGAATCGAGAAGAGCATTTTGGAAAGCTCTCCCTCCACCGTGTCGAACCACGGCTCCCCGAGTCCCGCGGGCAGGCCGAGGACGAATCCCTCGAGAATTCCTCCTACGCTGTCGCCTTCCGCCGCCGCACGGCGAATGGCTTCTTTCATGTTTTCTCCCGCGGCGTCCGAGAAGACGGGGAAGTCCTTTTTCCCGAGCGCGGAGAGCGCCTCTCGTTCTCCCGAAAATCCGTCGTCGGGAATCCCCGCGAGGGCGGCAATATGCACCCCGATCGCAATCCCGCCCGCGGCGAGCGCGGAGGAGAAGATCGCCCCCGCGGCAACGAGGGGCGCCGTCAGCCGACCCGAAAAGTGTCCGCCGCCCCGTCGGTCTTCATATCCGTGATATTTTCGGAACGCCGCAAAGTCCGCGTGCGACGGACGGGGAAGAAATGCCCCGCCCTCGTAATCCTCGGAATGTGCGTTGACGTTCGGAATCAGGATCGTGAGGGGCGCCCCCGTCGTCTTTCCGTTTCTGACACCGCTGACGATCGAAAAGGCGTCCGGCTCCCGCCGTCCCGTCGAGGTCTCGTCCTTCGGACGCCGCCTCGCGAGTGCCCCTGCGATCTCTTCTTCCCGCACGGGAATTCCGGGGGAAAGTCCGTCGATGACCGCCCCGATCTCCCCGCCGTGGCTCTCGCCGAACAGCGTCAGCGCCACCGCGCGCCCTATCGTGTTGTTCATTGTCCGTTCCCCTCTTCCGTTTTGAGATAGTCCGTGACCCGCGCCTTCAATTCGTCGAAGGTCATGCGGGTCAGAACTCCGTGACCGACCTTTTCGACAAGCACCGCGACGACCGAATCGCCCTCCCGTTTCTTGTCATAGCCGAGATAGGAGAAGATCTTCTCCGTCTTCTGCGGGAAGCTTGTCGGCAGCCCGAGCCGTGCGAGCACGGGCAAAAGCCGCTTTCGTACCGCGGGCGAGCACATCGGGAGCATCCCGAGCGCCACACACTCCCCGTGGAGCAGTGCCGACAGCCCCGCCGATGCCTCGATCGCATGACCGAGCGTGTGCCCGAAATTCAAAAGCTTGCGCACACCCGCCTCCTTTTCGTCCTCCTCCACGATGCGCGCCTTGACCGCGACCGACCGTGCGACGATCTCCTCGTCGTCGGGGAGCCTGTCCCCTTCGAAGAGAGAAAAGAATTCCGCATCCGAGGTCAGCGCCATTTTGACCGCTTCGGCAAGTCCCGCGGCTCTCTCACGGGAGGGAAGCGTCCCGAGGACGTCGCAGTCGATCACCACCGCCCGCGGCGGGTAGAACGCCCCGACCATGTTTTTCGCCCCGTGAAAATCGATGGCGGTCTTTCCTCCGACCGACGAATCCACCATCGAGAGCATCGTCGTCGGAATGTTGTAAAAATCGATCCCCCGCATATAGCACGCGGCGGCAAAGCCCGAGAGGTCGCCGACCACCCCGCCCCCGACCGCGCATACCGCCGAGGAACGGGTGAACCCGTCGGAGAGCATCTCGGAGAGAAGCCCCTCAAAGGAGGAAAAGCTCTTCGAGCGCTCCCCCGCGGGGATCGTCACGATCCTTCCGTCCGGCGCGGCGGCGAGCACCGCGCGCGCATATTCGGCGGGCACCCCGTCGTCCGTTACGATCAATACCTTCCGACCGCCGAGGGGCAGAAGGTCGCCGATGCGGGAGAGGACCCCCCGCTCGATCTTCACGGGATAACTGCCGCTCCCCGTCCGCACGTCAAAACTTGTCATGCGCGTATGTCTCCTTTCCTCCTTGCCGCCCCTGCTCGGGCGGCGGAACTTTCGTTCCTTATGCGTTTTCGTCTCCCTTGCGGTAGACGCCGACGATCTTCAGACGGTCGCAGACCGAGCCGAGCTCGGCGAGCATCTCCCGCCCCACGTCGGCGTATAGGTTCCCCTCCGCCTCCGCGTAGAAATAATATTGCCAGAATAACTCCTTCATCGGGCGGCTGCGGAGCGTCCGAAGATTGAACCCGTGCGCACCGATGATGTCGATGGCAGACGCGAGCGCCCCCGCGCGGTTGGGTACCGTGAAGAGGAAGACCGAGCGCACCCCCGCCTCCGTCGGCGCGGGCGTGTGCGATGAACGCGAGAAGACGGCGAAACGCGTCGCGTTGGTCGCCTTCGTGTGAATGTTGCTCTCGAGCACCGTCAGACCGAAAATGTCCGCCGCTTCACCCGACGCGATGGCGGCAACCGTCCTGTCCTCGCTCTCCGAGACGAATTTCGCCGCGAGCGCCGTGTTCGCGTATTCCACACTCTCGAACCCGTGGGCGGTGATATACGCCGCGCATTGCCCGAGCGCCTGCGGATGGCTGATGACCGTGCGGATCTCGGAGAGGGAGGTCCCCGCTTTCGCGAGCAGATCCTGCGTGATCGGCATCTCGGTCACCGCGTTGAGGAAGAGGGAACCCGAGAACATCAGGTCGGTCACCGTCCCCACCTCACCCTGAAAGCTGTTTTCGATCGGAAGGACGGCAAGCTCGCACTCCCCGACCTCCACCGCCCGCCACGCGGCGGAAAAATCCGCGTAAGGCACTGCCTCCGCCTTCGGGAACAGGCGCCGCACCGCAAGATGCGCAAAGGCGCCGACCGTCCCCGCATAAGCGACGCGCTCCCCCTCGAGCAGCTTTCGCTGATACGCGCGGGAGACCGCCATCACTTCCTTTTGAAATAAAAGATAATAGGAGCGAAGCTCCTCGTCGGACACGCGCATCCCCCCGCGTGCGAGCACTGCGGCTTCCCGCTCCTCGTCGAGGATCGGAAGCCCGCGCGCCCCCTTGTAGGCGGCAATGATCTTCGCGGCTTCCATCCGACGGCAGAATAACTTCGCGATCTCGCCGTCCGCCTCGTCAATGATCTTTCGCGCCATCTCCAATTCTTCCATACCACATTCCCTCAAATATCACAAAATGCAAACAATTCTTTCAAAATTAGACCGGTTTCGAGCTTCGGGGGAAAAAGATCATTCGGTGCATAACCCGTATTCCCGCGCCAATTGTAGGAACGCGGGCAGGGATGCCTCGATCTCCGCCTCGCCGACGCAGTAGGCGATCCGCACATACCCCGCACAGCCGAAGCTGTCGCTCGGTACAAAGAGCAGTCCGAGCCGCTTCGCCCGCTCGAGGAAGCGGTTTGCGTCCGCTTCGGGAGATTTCAGAAAGAGGTAGAACGCCCCCCGCGGATAAACGGCAGAGAAGCCGTAGGACGTCAGCGCCTCGTAGAGCCGCTTTCGGTTCCTGTCATAAATTTCGAGCGAGGAGACCTTCCCGAGACACGCGGGCAGGATCTTTTGAAACAGGCTCGGTGCACAGACATACCCGAGCGCCCGCGCCGCGCCCATCACCCCTTCGTAGAGCGCCCGCGCCCCCGTCGCCCGCGGCGAAACGAGCACGTACCCGATCCTCTCCCCGGGCAGGGAGAGCGACTTGCTGAAGGAGTAGCAGATCACCGTATCGTCATAGTAAGCGAGCGGGCAGGGCACCGTCAGCCCGTCATAGACAAGCTCGCGGTACGGCTCGTCCGCGACGAGGAGGATCGGATGCCCGATCTCCTCCGACTTTTCGCGCAGAAGCGCGGCGAGTGCCGACAGCTCCTCGGGCGATACCACGGCACCCGTCGGATTGTTCGGAGAATTGTATAATAGGAGTGCCGTCCGCTCTGTGATGATCTCGCGGATCGCGGAAAGGTCGAGGGAAAAGTCGGGCGCCTTCGCCGCGACCTCGACGACCTTCGCCCCCGCATGATCGAGAAAGACGCGATACTCGGGGAAATACGGGGAAATGACGATCGCTTCGTCCCCCTCGTTGAGAATGGCGCCGAACGTCGCGGACAGCGCCGCCGCCGCTCCCACGGTCAGATAGAGCAGAGAAGGGTCGACCTCGACGCGATACCGCGCCGCGAGGTCGGCGGCGATCGCCGTCCGCACGGCGGCGTCTCCCGCCGCCGTGGTATACCCGTGCAGCTTCGTCGGCTCCGTCTCCCGTATGACGGTGAGCAGTGCCTCCGTCACCTCCGCGGGTGGCGGCACGGAAGGATTCCCGAGCGTGAAATCATGGATCGCCGCATCCCCCTCTTCCGCCTTTTTCTTCGTAGCATATTCGAACAGCTCGCGGATCACCGAACGGTGCGCCCCAAGCTCCCTTGCCTTTTCGTTCATCTCTCCACCCGAAGTTCACCCCGAAGCCCCGCCCCGAGTCCTTTCTTTTCGTCTGTCTTCGCGCCCGAAGGAAGCAACCCTCGCGTGAGCGCTTCCGCCGTCTCTCGCGTGAGCATTTCGCATCGTCTCTCGCATGAGCGCTTCCGCCGTCTCGCGCGAGCACTCCCCGCCGTCCCTCACGTGAGCGCTTCCGCCGTCCCTCACGTGAGCGCTTCCGCCGTCCCTCACGTGAGCGCTTCCGCCGTCTCTCGAGTGAGCGCTTCCGCCGTCTCTCGAGTGAGCGCTTTTCGTCGTCCCTCACGTGAGCGCTTCCCGCAGGCTTGCCCGCCTTACCCTTCAAGGCAAGTCGCTACGCCTCCACTTTCCCGCGCCCGCTTTTGCCAATGTTAACACTGTTAACATCATCGTATGCTATTATTATACCAAACGCGCGCGCAAAGGTCAAGAGTTTTGCGAAAAAAATATTCCGCCCCGCGCAAAACAAGCGTTAGCTCCCTTTGCGAAAAGTCCTCGTTCCCGATTGCGAAAAGCCTTAACCATTTCCGCGAAAAAGCTTCGCTCCCTCGGCAAAAACCTTCGCTCTCTTCGTGAAATACCATCCGTTTCCTCCGCAAAAAATCTTCCGCCACAACAGCAGAACAGAGAAAAATCCGACTCCCTCCGACAAGTCGGAAGGAGCCGGAAACGTTGCTCTCAAATTGTCAAATGGAATGTCACTTACTCTTCATTTGCATAGTGAATGGTGTAATTTCAGGCGTTGTAGCTCCAATAACTCCCATTTGTTAATACCGTCGAAGAAGATTTTGAAAAGCGTTGCACATCACGCCGAAACTGTCGGTAATTTTGTTTCCGCCTCCGCATAAAAACCGCGGGACTTCGAGAGATCGAAGTCCCGCGGGGGAAAAGACGCAAAATCCGCTTAAAAGAAGCTGTGCTCCTCGACGGCTTCGGGGTGCGCCTTGATGTATTTTGTCCATTGGATGTAGCCGTAGGTCGTGTTCGTCAGGTATCCGATCTTGAGGATCAGGAGGACGAACTGCCCCGACAGAATGTTGATGACCGCCTCTCCGATGGCGGAGATGTACCATGCGATCCATTGCTCACGGAAGCGGAAGAGGATCGCGAGACCGTTCACCACGCCGACCGCGCTCACGCACGCGTCGAGATAGCACACGATCACCGCGAGCGTGCGGTTCCCACCGAAGAGGTCGGTCGCAAGATCGAGTCCCGAGAGCAAATAACCGATGCCGATCGTCCAAACGACGATGCCGAGGATAATCAGCACTTCCTGCCAGCCTTTCAGCGTGCGCACCTTGGTGATCTCGTCGTTCTCACTGTCCGGCTTGCGGTTCCAGTTGATAAAGCTGATGATGTCGCAGGGGAGCCAGAAGAGGAGCGTCGTCGCCATCGTGGCGAAGCGGTAGGCGAGCACTACGCAAATGAGAATCTCCGTGATCTCCACGAAGACCGAAACGATGAAATTCCATTTCGATTGCTTCGAGATGAGCAGCTCGCAAAGAATGTTGAGGAAGGTGTCGGCAAGGTATAGTCCCATGATGACAATGCCGTTGACACCGTTGCAGGAGTCCTCGGGGAAGATCACGGCGAATACCGAGGCAAGCACCAAGATCGAGAGGAACCAGATCGTCTCATAAAGAGAGAAGAAGCGGCGGAAGATCCCCATCACCCAAAGCCCGATGCAGAGGAGCCCGACCGACAGCGCCACGCCGAAGAGGACGGACGCGTCGTCGGCATACAGGTCATGCACCGCCTCGGCGATCATGTCGTCGGTCGCGAGGGTAGGGAAGGCAAGGAGCCGATCTCCGTCCGCCTCGCGGTAGAGATAACCGACGATCGGCGTATCGTCGAGCGCTTCGAATTCTTCATAGGAGTAAACGACGTTCATCTCGACCTCGCCGTCCTCCGAAAGGTACAGGACGGTACAGCGGGTCTCCGTCTCGTCGTATTCTTCCTCTTCATAGTCGTCACTCACGGTATAGGCGCGGACAAACGTCGCCTCCCCGTCCCGAAGATACTCGCCGACGGGCGCATTGACACGGCAGATGCCGACGGTCAGAAGGACAAGCGTCGCCACCGTTGTAAGCAGGGCGGCGATGCGTAAGATCAAAGTAAAGGGGTCCGTATTCTTAAAAAAATGTTTGATGTATTTCATAGATAACCTTTCATTCTATAATCCCGAACCGCATCGGAGGGAAAGCTTTTCCCTCCGTCTGCCCTCGGGGCACGATAATACTCTTATTTTCGTGTGTATAAGCTCCGATTCGTCTTCGGAGATTCGTATGCGTGTCGGTTTCCGTTGGGCTTTTATTTTTTTGCCGTAAAGATTCAAACCGCTCGTTATGCGAAAGCCCTCGGCACAGCACCACTTACTCACGGGCATGAAAGCCCTTGGCACAACCCACTCGCTCACGGCACGGAAGACCACGGCACGGCACCACTCACGGCACGCGGGAGGCGGAGCAGGTGAGATAGAGGACCTGCCGCCCCTTCGAGAGCGCGGAAAGCATCCCGAGCGCCCGCCCGATCTTCTCATCGTCAACGGCGAGAAACGGGTCGTCAAGCAGCAAAAAGGACGGCTCCCCGCCGATCGCGTCCGCGAGGGAAAAGCGCAGCGCGAGCTTTGAGAGCGCCCGCTCTCCGCGGCTCATGAGCTCAAGCGGGAGGGAAAGCCCGTTTCTTTTCTCCGAAAGATGCAGGTCGCCGTCCGCCGAAAGCCCCTCCGCGATTCCGAGGGCGTCCCCGTACCGAGAAAGCCCGTCGGCAACGCGCGAAAGGTAGGCATCCGCGAGCGACCCGTCCGCGCGGAGAAGAAGCTCTTTCGTTTTGAGAAGGAGGGCAAGGCGCGCCTTGTCCCGCGCGAGCTTTTCGGACAGCGCCGCGCGCATTCCTTCCTTTTCTTCGAGCAGAACCGCCGCTTCTTCGGCGCGTTTGAGCCGATCTTCCGCCGTCGCCCGCTCCCGATAGAGCGTAGCGAGGGAGGGCGCGGTGCCCGCCTGCCCGACCTTTGCATGGTCTTCGGAGGCAGACATCGGGCGGACATTCGGGGGAGAGGTGACGCGCTCGTAATCCTCGTTTTCGCGGGCACCGATGGCGCGACGCACTTCTTCGATGCGATAGATTTTCTTGCGTATCTCGTCAAAAGGGTTGCCTGTCTCAAAAGGGTATTTTACAAGAAATTCTGTTGCGAAATTTATATTATGTAAATAATTATAGTCATTTTTTTGGAATTTCCCGACAAAAAATCGTAAAATCCAAATTACGGCAGGAAGCAAAAGAAGATAGCCGAAAACGCTTGAAGAAAGCCCGATCGCCACCCCGAGCGCACCGAGCGCGAGCGTCAGAAGAAAGAGGGGGACGCGGAGCTTTTTCAAAAAGGCGGCAGAAGGCGAGAGCTTCCCATCCGCATGCGGACGGGGTGCGGGCGCTTTCGTTTTGGCTTCCTTTTCCTCAAAATAGGCGTGCTCCGCCGCACGGAGCTCCTCCGAGGACGGGATCCCCGCACGGAAGAAGGCGAGAAGCTCGGCTTCCTCCGCCTTCAAGGCTTTGAGCGCACGGTCGCGCTCTTCCTTCGCCGCCGCGCGGAGCTCTGCCGCACCGCTCGGGTCACGGAGCGTTTCTTCGATGTCGGAGAGGGCACGCTTCGCCTCCGCTGCGTCGTTTGCCTGCGCGCGGAGTGTCGGGATCTCTGCCGAAAGGGCAGCGATCTGTCGCTCGGTGTCCTCGATGTCGCCGCTTCCGCCGCGCTTTGCGAGGCGGCGTCGCTCGGCTTCCAGACGGTCGAGCGCACGCGTGAGTCCTTCGGATAACCCCGCCCGCTCTGCAGGGGAGGAAAGACGCTCGGCGACCGATTCGTTCTTTCCCGTGAGCTCTCGCTCGGAGAGGAAGAAGACCCGCTCGAACGCCTCGGCATCCAGACCGAAAAGCGCCTCCCCGACGGAATTCGGGTAGCGCGTCGAGCGCCGTCCCGTCACCGCGTCCGTGAGCGCAAAAGTATCGTCCGACGACCGCTTCCCGAAGGTGCGCTCGATCGTAAAGCGCCCGTCGGCAGAGGAGAAGGTCATCGACCCGCCGAACGCACCCCCGCCGAGCGGGGCAAAGCGCTTGCGCTCGTTCTCCGCGACGCTCTGCTTTTTCGTGTCGGAGAGCCCGTAGAGCATACATTTGATAAAGCCCGCGAGCGTGGATTTCCCCGCGCCGTTCGGCAGGCAGAGGACGTTCAGCCCGTCCTCAAAGGAAAATGTGCGGTTTTGCAAAGCGCCGAATCCGGCGATGCGACAGACCTCGATCTTCACGGTGTTCTCCTTTCCGACGAAGAAGCCTTCGGGCTTCATCGTAAACTTTCAATTCATAATTCATAATTCTTAATTTCATTCGCCATTCCCGACAGCGCGTCGAGCCCCATGCGCAAAACGGTGCGCCGCTCCTCTTCTGATAGCGTAGAGTCCGACTCGCAACAGGTCACAAAAGCGCGGGCAAGGGGACTTTCGAGCACGGCACGGCGGAGGTCGGGCGTCGTCTTGTCCTTGATTTCAAAAAGAAAGAATTCGTCGCCGTAGCGATAGGTCAGGGAGGAGATCGGCAGAGGAATGCCCGCATCCGTCCCGACAAAGGTCAGGCGAACCGCAGATTCCCGTGATATCCCCGAAAGCACCGCATCCGCGCGCCGTTCGAGCTCGACCGTACTTTCGGCACCGTCGACCGACACCTCGGGGGCAAGATAGAGCCGTCTCGCCGTTTCGACGAAACGGTAGGTCACCCGTCCGCCCGCCGTGTCGATGAGAACACATCCGCGTGCCCCGAGCTCGTCAAAGCCGCGCCCCTCGGGAGCCCCCGCGTAAACGGCAACCCCGCGTGTGTCGATCGGCAGGGCATGATAGGTGTGATAGTGCCCGAGCGCGAGATAGTCGATGCCCCGTCCTGCCGCGAGGGCGAGAGGAATCTCCCCGCTGCTCCCCTCGGAGACGGCACCGTGAAGGAGCACGAAATTCACCGTCTCCCGCGGAAGCGAAAGGGTGGAAAACATGTCGGATGAGAGAACGTCACGTCCCGCCACGGTAACGCCGTTTTTCTTGTAATACCGCCAATCGTCGCCGAATATGTAAAGATTGGTGGGCAATTTTCTGCTTTTTAGCAGATCTTTCTCGTGGTTTCCGGAAATGTAATAGAAATCGATCGACGGATTTTTCTCGATCTCGGAGAGATAATCGGCAATATGAACCTCGGTCACACATTCGCCGTCAAAGATGTCGCCCGCGAGAAGAACCATGGCGACGCCCTCTTTCTTTGCCACCTCTATGAGACGATAGAAGGAGGCGGTCAGCTCCGCCCGTCGCGACGCGAGCTTCTCGCCCGAAAGGCGGGCGGTGAGAGGGGAACCGAGATGCAGATCAGCGCAGTGAAGGATCTTCATGTTCTTTCTCCTTCTCTCTGCGGTACTCGCTCGGAGACTTGCCGTACTTTTGCGTGAAGACCTTGGTAAAGTAGGACTGATCTCCGAAGCCGACCGCCGCCGCGATCTCTCCGAGGCTCTTTCCCTTGATGTAGAGAAGACGCTCCGCCTCCCGCAGACGGAGGTCGCAAAGGTATGCGTTCACCGTGGTGTCATACGCCTTGCGGAAGGCGGTGAGCAGCGTGGATTTCGAACAGCAGAGTGCACGGCAAATGTCGCCGAGCACGACCTTCTCGCGGAAATTCTCGGAGAGGTACTTCTTCGCGAGAATGGCAATCCCGGGGTTCTGCGCGGGGACAGCGTTCGATAGCGTCAGATATTCGGCGCAGACGCGCATGATCTTCGCATAGGAAGAGATCAGATCCTCTCTGACTGCGGGGACGGAGGAAAGCAACTCCGTGCGTCGCGCCTCGTCGGGGATCAGAGCGCGGGTCAGAAGGTCGCAGTCCCGCGCCGATTCCGCCGTGTCGGGGCGGATCTGTCCCATCATCAGATAGCCCGTCAGAATACCGAAATTGTAGAGGGGGCTCACCGCCTCGATCAGACCGTAACGGCATTTATAAATGTTGGTCTGTCCCGTGCGGAGCGCCGCCGTGGCGCCGAGACGGTCGCAGGTGCGACAGCGCTCGTATTCCGCCGCGTTCTCATGCACGAAGGTGCAGAAGGGAATGTGCGTGTCGGGGTAGGCGACGATCTCTTCGAAATGAATGTTGTGAAGCGAAACGCGGAATCCCGAGATGCGGTGCAGCTCCGCGAGGACGTCTCTGACTTCTTCCGTATTCATGCCGTTCCTCCGTTAAAACATGTGATAAAACTCGAAAAATGTTCGATTTTACCAAAATATTATACTATTCTCACTTGCTTTTGTCAAGGGGGTGCAATATAATTAAAGCAAGAAAACGGAAAAACACGGACGCGGAGCACCGATCTGTCGGGGCTTTTGACCGTCCGAACGAAAAGAAAGAAGGTACGGAGATGAAATACGCGATAGGCATTGACCTCGGCGGTACGGATATCGCCGCGGGACTTGCGGACAGAGAGAGCAAGACCATCCTGCACACGGGGAGCACGAAGACGCGTGCCCCTCGCTCCCTGTGAGGAGATCGCGGCGGACATCGCGGCACTCTCCCGCGGACTTTGTGAGACGGAGGGAATCGCCCTGTCCGACGTCTCGCGGATCGGCGTCGCGACGCCCGGCATCGTGAAGGAAGGCGTCGTCCTTTCCACCGTGAACCTCGGATGGCAGGATGCTCCCTTGGCGGACGATTTCGCCGCACGGCTCGTGATCGAGGATTACATCGACGCGCTCGCCGTCGGTGTCTCCAATATCATCAATATCTTTCAGCCGCACGTCGTCTGCATCGGCGGAGGTATCTCCCGCGAGGGCGATCGCCTGATGAAGCCCCTCCATGATCACGTCGAGCGCATGTCCTTCGGTCTGAAGCAGGGCAAGACGCGTGTCGAGGCGGCGAAGTTCCGCAACGACGCGGGCATCATCGGTGCCGCACTGCTCGGACTTCAGAACTTCTGAAAAACAAATTCGGAAACCGAATGTAAGATACGAAAGGAAAAACCATCATGACGGAAAGACATCCCGAAGCCATTGTGACTCTCTTCGCGGCCGAAGGAGAGCTCGGCGACGTGACCCCCTACGGAAACGGACACATCAACGATACCTACCTCGTCAGAGACAAGGAGGGAAAAGAGAAGTACATCCTCCAGCGCATCAATACCGCGATCTTCCGCGATCCCGCCCTCCTGATGCACAACTTCGCGAGCGTGACCGAGTACCTTCGCGCTACGATCGCGGCGCGCGGCGGCGATACCGAGCGCGAGACCATCAACCTCATCCCGACGAAGAATGGGGAGACCTTCCACCTTGCGGAGAACGGGGACGCGTGGCGTCTCATGCTCTTCGTTAAGAACAGCGTGAGCTACAATAAGGTGGAACGCCCCGAGCAGTTCTACAAGAGCGCCGTCGCTTTCGGAAACTTTCAGTACCTTCTCGCAGGCTTTCCCGCCGACACGCTCGGCGAAACCATCAAGGACTTCCATAACACGCCCGAGCGCTATCGGCAGCTGACCGCCGCCGCGGACGCCGACGTGATGGGAAGACGTGCAGAGGTGGAGGCGGAGCTCGCCTTTGCGAAGGAGCGCCTCGACTTCATCGGTACCTTCGAGCGCGCGCACGCCGAGGGACTTCTTCCCCTGCGCGTGACGCACAACGATACCAAGCTCAATAACATCCTCTTCGACCGTGAGAGCGGCGAGCCGATCTGCATCATCGACCTCGAAACCATCATGCCGGGATATTCGGTGAACGACTTCGGCGATTCCATCCGCTTCGGCGCCACCACCGCACTCGAGGATGAAGTGGATCTCTCGCGCGTGAATTTCGACATCTCGCTCTACGAGCTGTATGTCAAGGGCTTTATCGAGGGCGCAAAAGGCGGACTCACCGAGGCGGAGCTCTCCTTCCTCCCCGACGCCGCCAAGATGATGACGCTCGAATGCGGAATGCGCTTCCTCGCCGATTACCTCGCGGGCGATACCTACTTCAAGACCTCGCGCCCGAAGCAGAATCTCGACCGCGCGAGAAACCAGTTCAAGCTCGTTGCCGATATGGAGAAGGTGACGGACGAGATGCGCGCCATCGTGAAAAAGTACGCGAAGGCGTAAGCACGATACCCGCCGTAAGCGGAGGAACCTCATACCTCCTCAAAGCGGCTTGACCCCTGCCGCAAAAGAAACGGCAGACTAAAAAACATAAAATATAGAAACAATCATTTACATCCGGAGGATTACCATCATGAAAATTTTGCTTGGTGAAGATTACGCGGCGGCATCCGAGAGAGCGGCGGAGGTCATTCGCGATGTCGTGAAGGCGAAGCCCGACGCCGTGCTCGGACTCGCGACGGGTTCCTCTCCCGTCGGCATGTACAAGGCGCTTGTCGAGATGAATCGGCGCGGGGAGATCTCCTTTGCAAAGTGCAAGAGCGTTAACCTCGACGAGTACGTGGGTCTCGCGCCCGAGCATGACCGGAGCTATGCCTACTTTATGGCGAAAAACTTCTTCGACCATATCGATATCGATAAGAAGAATACCAACCTGCCGAGCGGGCTTGCCCCCGACCTCGCGGCGGAGTGCCTTCGTTATGACGGCGTGATCGCCTCGATGGGCGGCATCGATATTCAGGTGCTCGGCATCGGCAACAACGGACACATCGGCTTCAACGAGCCGTCGGAGTCCTTCTCGAAGGGGACGGGCATTGTCAACCTCACCGCCTCCACCATCGACGCGAACGCGCGCTTCTTCGAGAATCGCGACGAAGTGCCCACCCGCGCGATCTCGATGGGCGTCGGACAGATCGTTGCGGCGAGGCGGATCCTCCTCCTCGCTATGGGCGCGGGCAAAGCCGAGATCCTCGAGCGTGCGCTCTTCGGCGACGTCACCCCCCATATCCCCGTCTCGATCCTTCAATTCTCCGCGCACGTCACCGTTTGCGCCGACCGTGCCGCCCTTGCGGAGGTCATCCGTCGCCATCCCGACTATCCCCTTCTTTGAGGGGCGGCTCGCACGACCGAAAGCCGTAACCGCTCGCACGATCGTAAAGCCGCAAAACAGGGTCACGCGGAGAAAAGTCATAAAACCGACCCGCACCGACAAAACGCCATAAAACGGACTCACACGACCGAAAAGCCATAAAATCGGCTCACAGATCGAAAAGAAAAAGGGCGGATTTCTTTCGAAAGCCCCTTTCGCCTTTTTATAAAAATCGATACAGAGACCCCCGAGGGCATGCCCTCGGGGGTCTCTGTATCGGGAAAAAGCGAAGAAAATCAAAATCAGTTTGCTGCATCCCGTTTCAGGATCTCGATCTTGCCCGCGGCGTCGCTCCCCGTCACGGTGATGCGATAGCGCCCGCCCGCAGGGACACCGACGGTGAAGGCTTCGTTTTTCAGATCGTTTCCGCGGTAGGCTTCCCCCGCGTCGCCCGAGATCGTGAGCGCGACGCTCCCTTCGGTGAGAGAAATGATAACGCGGAGGGACTCCCCGTCCTTCAGGCTGAGCTCCGCCTTTTCGGTGCGGTTCAGGGCGGAAAAATCCATGTGATAACCCGTGCTTGTCGTATAGGCATTGCCGACGAATTGCGGACGGCAACCGACAAGAGCGAGGAGAAGAGAGACGAGAAGAAGAGCCGACAGTGTTTTTTTCATGGTGTTACCTCATTGTATAAAAATCCGAAAGACGCACCCGTCATTTGCGCTTCTTTTTGCAAAGAACGTTCAGCGCAACATAAATGCCGACACAGAGCAGGACGGAGAGCGCAAGGATCGCGTACATCGCGCCGATTCCGACCTTGTTACCGAAGAAATAAATGTTGCAGTCGATGGAATCGCGGATTCCCTCCACCACTTCGGCGGGGAAGATCTCCTCCATCTCACGGTACAC
This sequence comes from uncultured Eubacteriales bacterium, assembly GCA_934373635.1. Classification (GTDB taxonomy): domain Bacteria; phylum Bacillota; class Clostridia; order Oscillospirales; family CAG-272; genus UBA1740. The sequence goes on along the minus strand of CAKROZ010000010.1, from coordinate 25,865 downwards.
ACCCGCGAGCGCATGGTTGCGGAGAAGAGAGGTCCCGTAGGTTCCGGGGAGGAAGGAGAGCACCTTTTGGAGTCCGTTCGAGAAATTCGAGATCGGCATATAAGCGCCGCAAAGGAAGCCGTACCCCGCGCTGACAATCGTGCCGACGGCGGACGCCTGCCCGTTTGTCGAAAGCGGGAAATTCACGCAGGAGGATAGCGCCGTGCCGAACAGCGTCAGAAGAAATACGTCGAGTGCCACGAGAAGCACGTCACCGAGCGACATGTAAAAGCCGACGACGGCGAGATAGAGAAGACATACCGCGAGCGCCGCGAAGGTGATGATGAGCGTCGAGAGCGCGGAGGCGAGAAAGTAGGAGAGCGCGAGGGTCGAGCGTTTCAGCGGTGTGACCGTCAGATCGCGGATCGCCCCGCTCACCTTGTCGTTAATCATGAGGAGGTTAGAGCAGAACGCCACCGTCACGCACGCCACGGCGAGCAGGGAAGAGACGAGCTGACCGCCCACCGTCGCGTCGATCAGCCCCTCGGGAATCGACATGCCCGCAGGGAGCGCCGATGCGAAGCTGTCGCGGTACACCCGCGCAAGGAAGGTCACATACAGCACGAGAAGGATCATCGGCGTAATCAGAGAGGAGAAAAACATCCCGCGATCCTTGAAAAAGAGCTTTGTATTCCGTTTGATAAGAGGGTAAAGTCCTGTCATATCCGATACCGCCTTTCTGTCTTACAGGGATTTGTCGTCGGAGAGGGATTTTCCCGTCACGGCGAGGAAAACGTCGTCCATCTTGCCCTTGGTGATTTCGTAATCGGCAAACAACTCGGGACGCGCGAGGATCATCGCGGTCGCCGCCGCCGTGTCCCGCACGGGGACGCGCACCGCGTCGCGGATCTTCTCGTAGGGGACACCGAGCGAGTCGATCTGCGCATCGCTCAAGCCGTAGAAGGTGATAAAATCCCCCGTATAGGTGTTCTTGAGTTCGAGGGGCGTCCCCTCCGCGACGATCTTACCTGCGTCGAGAATGATTACATAGTCGGCGTCCGCCGCCTCTTCCATGTAGTGCGTTGTCAGAAAGACGGTCATGCCCTCCGTTTTGCGAAGAGAGGATACCACCTGCCAGAGCAAGCGGCGCGTCTGCGGGTCGAGTCCCGTCGTCGGCTCGTCGAGAATTAAGATCTCCGGGCGGTGAAGCAGAGCGCGCGCAATGTCGATGCGTCGACGCTGACCGCCCGAGAGCTTTCCGACCGTCCGATCGAGAAGGTCTTCAAAGTCGAGAAGCTTCGCAAGCTCCGCGAGCCGCTTTTCAAACGCTTCACCGACAATTCCGTACAAAGCGGCACGACTTTGTAAATTATCCTTTACAGAAAGCGGCTGATCAAGCACGGAATTCTGAAAAACGACGCCGAGCTTTCGTGTGATGTGTGCCATAGAGTGTTCGATATCTTCGCCGCAGATCTTGACGGTGCCCCCGTCCTTTTCGAGCTGACCCGAGAGAATGGAGATGGTCGTGGACTTTCCCGCACCGTTGACGCCGAGGAAGGCGAACAGTTCGCCGCGGCGGACGTGGAAGGAAAGGTCGCGCACCGCCTTGACATCGCCGAAGGATTTTGTCAGGTGTTCGATCTCGATAATATGCTCCATAAAAATGCCTCCTGAAGGATGTTCCGATTTTCCGTTTATTATCATACACGCAAAGGTGGTATTTGTCAATAGAATTTCAAAAAGAAACGGAAGACAAAAGAAAATTCACGGCGGGAAAAAGCGGGAAAGCGCAGAAAAAAGCGAAAAGCCTCTTCGTCGGTCGCCCGAGCGGAGGAGAAAGACAACAGAAGAAGGCTCGCGAAAAGGAGAAAAACCGCGCGAAAATCCACGCCGTCCCTCTTTTTTGCAAACGAAGAGCCTCCGCCGCCTCTCTTCGTCGCAAAGGCAAAAGGCTTCCCGCTTCGATGATGCGGCGAATACGACGACCCTTCCGCTTTAGAAAAAACAGCGCACCGCACGCCTCCCTCTTCCTATAACAAACAACACGGGCTGCCGCAAGGCAACCCGTGTTGTTGAGATATGTAAGACTTATTTCACCATGAACCAGATCAGAATATAGGCGAGAATCAGAAGCGGGGAAGCGAAGAGCAGGATCAGAAGACCCGTCGTCGCCTTGTCCCAGATGCGCTGCCACCCCTTCTTGTCGGGCATCTTGAATTCCTTGAAGAACTTCACCGTGTTGCGGGGAAGATCGCGGAAGAAACGCCCGGTCGCGGGGATCGCACGCCGAAAGAAGCTCACCGTATTGCGGGGAAGATCACGAAAGAAGTGACCGACGGCGGGAACCGCACGCCGAAAGAAATCGGCGACCTTGTGCCACAGATTGACGCAGAAGGTCTTCGTCGCCTGCCATGCGCGCACACAGGCAGCTTTCGCCTTGTCAAACCATTCCTTGCATTTTCCCATAGGTAAACCCTCACTTTGGACGGAAATTCTTTTACTTTTTTATTTTATCATATCAAAACGGCAAAGTCAAGGGGGTTTTACCGATTCTTTCACCTTCTTTTTCCGCGGAAGTAAATCCTCAAAGTAAATGCAACAGTGCAATTTGCTTTGGGAATTCACTACGGCAAAATTCCCCCGCACGGAAGAATTCTCCACTCGCGGTTTTCTTGACAACGCGGAGGCGGTGTGCTATAATAACTACGGAAAAAATCAAGGAAGAAATAAGAAGGAGGGACAGTATCATGTATCGTTATGAGCTTCATTGCCACACGGCGAGAATCAGCGCGTGCAGTCGCCTGTCCGCGCAGGAGCTCGTGGAGCTCTATCTCGCGAATGGCTACGACGGAATTTTTGTCACCGACCACTTTCTGAACGGGAATACCACCGTAGATAAGACCTTGCCCTACCGCGAGGCGGTCGAGCGCTTTGCCGAAGGCTATCGCGAGGTCAAAGAAGAGGCGGGAGATCGTCTCGATGTTTTCTTCGGATTCGAATATTCTTATAAGGGCACCGACGTCCTGACCTACGGATGGGATGAAGAAGCGCTCGCTTCCTATCCCGAGATCCTTCGGATGCCGATGCGGGAGTATTGCGACTTCTGCGCGTCGCACGGCGCCCTCGCGGTGCAGGCGCATCCCTTCCGCACCGCGCATTATATCGACCACATCCGCCTATTCCCGAACGTGGAGGGGGTCGAAGTGCTGAACGCGGGACGCGATAAACGGACGAACGACCTCGCCTCCGTCTACGCCGACGCCTACGGAAAAATCCGGACGGGCGGCTCCGACCTGCACCTCCCGACGCAGGCAGTGCTCTCGGGCATGGCGTTTGAAGAGAAGCTCCGCACCCCCGCAGACCTGATCCGCCTTCTGCGGGAAGGCAAGGGCGAGATCTTAAGAATAGACAACCGCTATCGAAAAAATGAATGAAAAATCCTCGCCGAGAGGCTCATTTTCGTCGCAAAGTCTTTTTCGTTTGCGGTAATATTTCGTATTGAACCCTTTTTGCCGCAAAGGACAGTGAATCCTGTCCCCGCGTCAAGATATAAGATGCGAATTCTCATAGAAAAAGCCTCCCTTTCACGGGGAGGCTTTTTGCGCTCGTGCCATCGGTTTTGAAACAGGTTTATTGTTTTTTCTTTCTCTCGGGTTTTACGTTGTTTTCGGGAGGAATTTTCATTTCGATCGGACCGTTTTTCGCCTCGAAGCTTTTGATGGCGTCACGAATTAAGACCAATACCTGACTGTTCAGCGTTCGCCCTTCATATGCCGCGACCGACGATAACTTTGCGAGCATTTCTTCCTCAATGCGGATTGACACACTCTTTACGCTCATATTTCTCCTCCGATAAACATATTTTATGCTTATTTTACTTAAAATATTCTCCTATTTGTGTATAATAGATATACGGTATATCTACTAAATTTTCAAAGAGGAAGAAAAAATGACGGTAACATTTTGCGGTCACGACGACACCGATTGCGACAGACCCTTGCTCGATCGACTCTCCGCCTGCGTCGAAGCACTGATCGGGGAGGGCGCCACCGTGTTTTATCTCGGCGGGTACGGTAACTTTGACCGACTCGCGGCACAGGTCGTTCAAAGCATGAAAAAAAGGAATCGCGAGATCATTTCCGTTCTCGTGATTCCTTATCTTGACAGATTTTACAATATGAGCTTATACGACACATCGATCTATCCGCCACTCGAAAATGTCCCGAAGGCTTACACCGTCTCCAAACGAAACGAATGGATGATCGATCATGCCGATGTCGTCGTTGCCTGCGTATCGCACGACTTCGACGGAGCGGCGGCGTCTCTTCGCTATGCGAGAAGAAAGCAAAAGCGCGTGATCTCGCTCGGAAAGATTTCGGAACCGTAGCTTTATTTTTTCATCGCATACCGATAATTCATGCGGCAAATGTTCCGCACGAAGGGGATCGAGAGTACAAGATCGGAGGCAATCCACGCGCACGGGTCGGCGGCGCACAAGGCGTAAAACGCGATGGCGGGCGCCGCGGCACTGACCTCACCTCCCGCGAAGGCGGCGGGCAAAAACGTACAGACGAGGATCCGCGCGACAAGCTCCGCACCGCCCGCGGCAAGGACAAAGCCTGATTTTCCGATGCCTTGCACCGCGTTTCGCACGACGAAAATAAAGCCGAGGAAGAGGAACATCGAAAAATCGACGGTAAGGAGCGTATTCCCGTAGCGGATCGTCTCCGCCGTCACCTTATCGGCACTCAAAAAGAGGTAAAGGTACGCCCCGTTGATCGTGCAGAGTAGCCCGATAGCGACCGAAACGGCGACAGTTAAAGCCATAATGCCGAGTGCCTGAAAGGTTCCGCGGCGGATCCTGTCGAATTTTCCCGCCCCGAGGTTCTGCGCGGCGAAACTCGTCATTGCCGTCCCGAGTCCCGAGATCGGCGTGTAGATCAGATTCACCATCTTATTGGCGGCGCCGAAGCCGTTCTGCGCCGCGTTCGATACCATCACCCCATCCGAGGACATGTCGAATTTTACGACCCCCGCCTGCATGGTGATGATGCCGATCGCGAGTACCGAGAATTGCAGTCCGAGAGGGATGCCACGCGTCAGATGCGAGGTAATGTCTTCCCGCGTCACGCGGAAGTCCTCGCGGCGGAGCCGCACCTGCGGATAGTGCACAAACGTGTAAATGAAGCACGCGATCGTGCTGATGAGCTGTGCAAGCACCGTCGCGATCGCGGCGCCCGCCACCCCCATGCGAAAGACGAGGATGAAGCAAAGGTCAAGTCCGATGTTCAGCACCGTCGAGAAGAGCAGGAAGAGAAGGGGCGTGATCGAATCCCCGAGACTGCGGAGGAAGGAGCAGATAAAATTATAGAAGAGTTGTGCCCCGATCCCCGCGAAGATCAGCGCGCAATAGGTGTATGCCGCACGGTAGACCGAGGGATTTTCGGGCGTGACGTGGATCCACGCGAGCAAGGGGTTGAGGAGCAGTAGCGCCGTGGCGGTCAGAAGCACCGTCAGCGCAAAAGAGAGGTAGATCTGCGTCGCGAGAGAACGTCGGACGCCCGCCTCGTCCCGCGCACCGACCCGACACCCCGTCACCACGCAAAAGCCCGCGCTGACGCCGAAGGCGAATTGCAGAAAGATAAAGATCAGCGCGCCCGTGTCGTTGACGCCCGCCACCTCGTCGGCGGTCAGCGTCTGACCGACGATCACCGCGTCGCTGAGAGTATAGATCTGTTGCAGAAAATAAGAAAGAATGACAGGAAGAGAAAAGCGGAAAATGGTACCCGCGGAAGAACCGACGGTCAGATCGGTCGGCTCGACGCGGTGAAGTGCCGTGTGCATGTTTGTTTTTTTCATACCGAAGCCCCCTGCTTTCATCAAGTCGATTATACACAAGCGGGGGGGCGTTTGTCAATCGGTTTTTCAAAAATTTTTTCTTGCCTTTTTCGGAAATTTGTGCTATACTGAAACGGAGAAAAAATAGGAGAAAAACCGTTCCCCAAAGAAAAGAACAACGCCCCCCGAACGGGCGGAGAAAAAAGTCGAAAAATCACGGAGTCAGTCATGCAAAAAGAAGAAAAAACCAACGTCATGCGCCTGCTCGATCAGAAAAAGATCGAGTATACCGCACACAATTATTTACAATCCGGGGCAATTTCTGGTGCCGACGTTGCAAAGGCACTCGGAGAACCGCCCGAGAAGGTGTTCAAAACCTTGGTCACCGTCGGCAAGAGCGGCGCGCATTACGTCTTTCTCGTCCCCGTCCTTTGCGAATTGGATCCGAAGCGCGCCGCCGTCGCCGTCGGTGAGAAAAGCATCGAGATGATCAAGTCGAAGGAGCTCTTGCCCCTGACGGGCTATATCCACGGCGGCTGCTCTCCGCTCGGGATGAAGAAGACCTTTCCGACCGTCATTGACGAGAGCGTAACGACGCTCGACCGCTTTTTCTTCAGCGCGGGGAAGATCGGCTTTCAGGTCGAGATGTCTCCCGCCGCGCTCCTGACCCTTCTCCCGTACCGCACGGCGGACATCACCGCGCGCTGAGATTCGCACGCGACCGCTTATTTTTGATGTTATTTTATACTTTATATTTTATATTTTAAGGAAAGGAACCCCGCAGGGCGGGGAAGTAAAAACATGAAAATCGGATTGACAAGCTATAGCCTGAATGAGGACATCACGACGGGGAAGAAGTCGATTTTGGACGCGATGCGCTTCGCGGCGGAGAACGGTGCGGAGCATATGGAGATCGTGCCCTTCGGCTTCACCCTCCACGACGATAAAACGGGAGAATTCAACGAGTCGCTGATCGGCGAGATCCGCGAGCTGTCCGCGGCGCTTTCCCTCCCGCTCTCGAACTATGCCGTCCTCGCAAATCTGCTGTCGGACGACGCAGGCGAGCGGCGGCACGAGGTCGAGCGCCTGAAACGCCATATCGACGTCGCGCATAAGCTCGGTGTACCGATGATGCGGCATGACATCTCCTCCTTCCGCCGCCCCCTCGAGCTCAATACGCCTCTCGCGTTTGAAAAATATTTTCCCTATGCCGTCGAAGGGGCGAGAGAGCTCGCCGACTACGCGGCAGAGTACGGGATCGTGACCCTGCTCGAAAATCACGGCTTCTTCGTCAACGGCTCCGACCGCGTTCTGCGGCTCGTCGATGCCGTCGGACGGGACAATTACGGTCTGCTCCTCGATACGGGCAACTTTGTCTGCGTGGACGAGGATCCCCTCGTCGCGGTGAAAAAGTGCGCCCCCTATGCGAAGATGGTGCATCTCAAAGACTTTTACATCCGCCCCGCCGACCGTCTGACGGGCGTCGGCGGACTCTTCCGTTGCGATGCGGGCTCGTGGTTCTCGACGAACTCGGGCGAGTATATGCTCCGCGGCTCGATTCTCGCGCAGGGCGACCTCGACGTCTGGAAGACACTGAAAGTCATTCGCGACAGCGACTACGACGGCTATGTTTCGGTCGAGTTTGAGGGCATGGAGAGCGGCGAGGTCGGTAGCATCGTCGGCATGAACGCCGCACGCCATATCCTCTCGCATCTCTGATATGAAATACGCATTGGTCACGGGCGCCTATGGCGGGATGGGGCGCGCGGTGACGCGCGCCCTCGTCGCGGACGGGTATTTCGTCTTCGCACTCGATAAAAGGATTCCCGACAGTGGCAGGGAAGAGAACGTCCTCCCCTTCGCGACAGATCTGACGGACGAGGAGAGCGTGCGCGGCGCCTTCTCACAGGTGGCAAAAAGGACGGAAAGGCTCGATGCCGTCCTCCATTTTGCCGGCATCTATATGCTCGACTCCCTCGTGGAAATGGAGAGCGAAGCCTTTGATAAGATTCTGCACGTCAACCTGTATTCCGCCTATTATGTAAACAAAACATTCCTTCCGCTCATGAAATCTGGCACAAAAGTCCTGATGACGACAAGTGAGCTCGCCCCTCTCGACCCGCTCCCCTTTACGGGAATTTACGCGGTCACAAAGGCGGCGCTCGATAAATACGCCTATTCCCTCCGCATGGAGCTTCAGCTTCTTGGCATCTCGGTCTCGGTGCTCCGCGCCGGAGCGGTAAAGACGGGAATGCTCGGCGCATCGGTCGAGGCACTCGATACCTTTTGTGAGAAAACGGTTCATTACCGCTACAACGCCGCGCGCTTTCACGAGATCGTGAACCGCGTGGAGGCGAAGAGCGTCTCCCCCGATGTGATCGGGCGCAAGACCCTTCGCATCCTCTCGAAAAAGCATCCCGCCTTCGCCTACACCGTCAATCGGAACCTGGGACTTCTCCTTCTCTCCCTCCTCCCGAAGAGAATGCAGTGCGCACTCATTCGCAAGCTCCTAAAATAAAGCGCCGCCCACACCCCGCCCCGGCACAGGGGAGGGATTCTCGGGATATAAGGACGATACAAGATCAGACATAAGAATATAAGGGCGGGACGTAAGGAAGATACAGAAATATAAGGAGATATAAAAAAGCGAAAGGCAAGAAGCACGAAAAAAGCCTTTCGCACCCCGCAAAAGACACCGCAGGAGCAACGGAGGGACCTATGAACTGCCGAACGAAAAAAGTGAAGATTCCCTCAAAGGGCGGGTGCCTGAAGCTTCTGATCCTCACCCCGAGGAAAAAGCAAACGACAACGCCCGCCGCAGGCGTCGAGGCAGAGATCGATATTTACGAAGGACTGTATCACGCCTTCGATATGCTGACGCCGTGGCGAAAGGCAAGTAAGCTCGCCGCCCGCCGCTTCGAGGAGCACTTCCTCTACGCAAAGGAGCACTACTTTGCAAAGAACGATTGACCACCCGCAAAAAGCCGGGTCGGAAGGGACTTCCATATTCGGAAATCAACGAAAAAACTCTATCCGCAGATGAGAGTTTTTTGGAGAAAAAACATGAAAAAAGACTTGCTTTCCATCGGCAAAATGGCAGAGATGAATCATCTGACCGTGGCGACGCTTCGGCTGTATGACGAGCTCGGGCTCCTCACGCCGCGAGAGAAGGATCCCGAGAGCGGGTATCGTTATTACGACATCACGCAGAACGCGCGGCTCGATATGATTGCCTACATGAAGGAGCTCGGCATGAGCCTTTCGGAGATCCGCGAGGTGCTCGGAAAAGAGGACATCACCCTGATTGAGTCGATCCTCATCCGCAAAAACGAGCAGATCCATCGTCAGATGCGGGAGCTGAAATCCCGCCACGACGCGGTGGAGCGGGCGATCGCCAGCGTGGAACGCTATCGGAAATCCCCCGTCAAAGGCACCATCGCGCTCGAATACATTGACCGTCGTTACCTTTTGGGGCTTCCGTGCCGAAAGAATTTTTACGAAGGGGACATCCGCGACTACGAGGAGGAGCTTTTGAATCTTCGCCATGCGCTCGCGGAGCGGGGACTTTCGCACATTCATTCCTACGCGACGGGGACGAGCATCGCCATGGAGGACTACCTCGCCGGGCGCCTTCGCGCAAAGGACGTCTTCGCCTTCATCGATCACAGGGACACCGAACGCTTCCGCGACACGGTGATATCGGACAGCGGAATGTATGCCTGTATCTATCTCGACCGTTACGACGACGAGCCCGGCTACGCGGAAAAGCTCCTCGCCGCCTGCCGCGAGAACGGCTGGCACATCGCGGGAGATTATATCTGTGAGGTGCTGACGGAATTCAACGTGTTCGACGGGGACAGACGGGGCATGTTTCTACGCTTGCAGGTGCCCGTGACTTTCGGGCGCGTCGAATCCTGACGGCGCGTGTCGAATCCCACCCGTCGGGCATAAGGTTTTTCGGAATTGTAAACAATTTGATTTTTTTCTCCTCTTCTTGACTCTCATCCTGCATGAGGGTGTATAATAAAGACGGAAGCGAGAGAAGTCCTCTCGGTTTTACCATATTCTTTATTACCAAGGAGGCTTTTTCCATGGAGAAAATCAAGGTTGTACAGTACGGTTGCGGTAAAATGAGCAAGTACATTCTTCGGTATTTGCACGAGCACGGCGCACAGATCGTCGGCGCGATCGATGTGAATCCCGCGGTGGTCGGTCAGGATGTGGGCGACTTTGCGGGTCTCGGCGTCAAGACGGGCGTCATTATCTCGAAGGATGCGGACAAGGTTCTCGACGAGTGCGACGCGGATGTCGCCATCGTGACCCTCTTCAGTTTCATCGGCGATATTTACGATCACGTAGAGAAGTGCGTAAAGCGCGGTATCAACGTCATCACCACCTGCGAGGAAGCCATCTATCCCTGGACGACCTCCGCCGCTCAGATCAATCGTCTCGACGCACTTGCCAAAGAGACGGGTTGCACAATCACGGGCAGCGGCATGCAGGATATTTTCTGGATCAACATGGTCGCGCTCGTCGCGGGCGGTTGCCACAAGATCACGAAGATCAAGGGTGCATATAGCTATAATGTAGACGAGTACGGTCTCGCCCTCGCAAAGGCACACGGATGCGACCTGACGAAGGAAGAATTCGAAAAGCAGATTGCGCATCCCTCGTCCTTCGAGCCCTCCTATGCATGGAACGCGAGCGAAGCCCTCGCAAATAAGCTCGGATTGACGATCAAGTCCATCACACAAAAGCACGTTCCCTGTATCATCGACCACGACATCGAGTCCTCGACGCTCGGTAAGACCATCAAGGCGGGTCGTTGCATCGGTATGTCCGCCGTCGTGACCATCGAGACGATGCAGGGCATCACCATCGAGGAGGAGACCATCGGTAAGGTGTACGGTCCCGATGACGGCGATATGTGCGACTGGAAGATCACGGGTGAGCCGGATACGGAGTTTCATGTTGTGAAGCCCGCGACGGTCGAGCACACCTGCGCGACGGTCGTCAACCGTCTGCCCGCTCTTCTCACCGCACCCGCAGGTTATGTGACCGCCGATCAGCTGGCACCGAACGAGTACCTCACCTACCCGATGGAGTATTACTGCTGAACCCCGTCGGCTCGAAGCGGAAATTTCACAATGCCGTCTTCGTATGCGCGAAAATCCGAATGTATGCCTTTTTGAAGGTCGCTATGCTTCGTGAAGAGGCAAAAAGCGTAGGCCGCATAGAAAATTGATGAAAACTAAATTTCGGAAACACACGTTCAAACGATGACAAAAGGCTCACGGAAGCTCCCGTGAACCTTTCATAATAGGAATATGTGAGGCAAGAATCAAAAAAGAATCTTTCGTTATTTTTCACAATAACGGTAGCCGGAATTCAAAACAAATCATCCCTCTCCTGTTTCATGTAACGAACGGGATTCGATTTGCCTGTAAATTTGCACAAGCCCACGAAGTCGCTTTGCCGTTTCAGGTCCTCTTCTTATATCACCGACACGATGAGCGGCAGGCGGCGGCAAGACCCGACCGCAGAACGGCGGGGCTGACACGCCCATTCCCGAGCCGACCGCAACGGACAAGACAAGTGACAGTGAAGCGGACAATCAGCCGACAGAGCCGAAATTTGAGCCGTATAAGGGCAAAATACGCAAACCCGGCACGGGTTGCGTGACGATGATCAACGATCACCTCTATGAGGGTAGGTTCTCCCCGCGTGTGAACGGCAAACGAATCGCAAAGAACATCTACGCCACCACGCGGGAGGAGTGCGAGGAAAAGCTCAAGGTGCTGATTGCTGAGATGAAAAAGGAGATTGCGGAAATCAAGGCGGGAGAGAAGGCGACAAATAAGGGCTGACCATGACGGTCAGCACTTAAAATTTGCGGCGCAGTAGGCAAAGAAAAAGCCTTATGAAAAAAAGAAAGCGGCTTGTGCTGTAACTATGGCACAAGCCGCGTTTCTGCCGTCATCGAAATTTTTCGAAGTGGTGGATAAGAGTCGTTTATAAGCAAAAAATCAGCCGAAAGTAGGGAGAAAAATCTCATTTTCGACTGATTTTTGGTCGGAGTGGCCGGATTCGAACCGACGGCATCGAAGTCCCAAACTTCGCGCGCTACCAGCTGCGCCACACCCCGATTGGTGAAAATATTCAGTTTTTTCTGTCAAATCCAGTGGTCAAATCTGTGGTCAAAAGTTTTTTGCCGAAGCACACGGCGGCAAAAAAGCGAGGAAACGCGGGGAAAACGGAGATTTTGCGAGCTTTCGGAGGTCGGTTCATGAGGCGGTCACACGCTCCCAAAGCAAGCGGGTGACCGTTACCCTACATCCCGAATACCTAAACAGTATAGCAAAAAATACCGCAAATGTCAAGTGGTGGACGAGCTTTTGTGTGCGGCAAATTTTGCGCGGGAATTTTCGGGTAAATTTTCAAAACGAACGTATCGATACGCTCCGTTGCTGCATTTCGGGGAAGATTTCGCGGGGTGCATTGAATCCGAGAAATTCTGCCCGAAAGCCTCGGCACAAATGCAACACAACGGAAACACATTCGCGACCGACACGTTTTTTGTCAGGAGAGCTTGCAGCGTGTCTGGCGGGCGACGCGCTCGTAATTTTCACGGTCGGTCTCGATACAGCGCCCCATGTGATAGTAAAAATTTGAGCGGTTCATATTCGATTTTGCCAACACCTCGCGGATCGGGATTTCGCGGCGGCGGTAGGCGCAGATGAGGCGAATGAAGGTATCCGGATAGCCGCGCTCGGGTCTGCCGAAGCGGACGCCGTTCTTTTTGGCGATAGCGATGCCCTCCGCCTGCCGTGCGCGGATGTTCGCACGCTCGTTTTCCGCGACGAAGGAGAGTACCTGCAAAACGATGTCCGAGATGAACTTTCCGACGAGGTTTTCGCTCTTCGTCCGGGTATCGAGCAGAGGCATGTCGAGCACGAGAATGTCCGCACCGATCTTCGTCGTGATACGGCTCCATTCCTCGATGATCATATCGTAATTTCTGCCGAGGCGGTCAATGGACTTGATGACGAGAAGATCCCCGGGCTTCAGCTTTTTCAACATACGGATGTAGGCGGTACGGATGAAATCCTTGCCGCTTTTTTTATCGGCGTAAATCTGTGTATCCGATACGCCGAACTCGCGGAAGGCGGAAAGCTGGCGTTCGAGATTTTGGTCGGTGGTGGATACTCTTGCGTATGCGTAAGTCATGATTTTCTCCTTTGCAGATCTATCAATAGTTTTTGGCGTAAATTCTTGCCTCTTCCGCGGTAAGATCGGGAAACGAAGGCAAAAAACGCTGAAAATACTATATCACAAATCAAAAAAGGAAATATGAACAAAAAGAGGAAAAACGCATAGCCGCAGAAAATGGATCCCCGCGACCGTGCGTTTTTTATAAATCTTTGCCCTCACGATCGGCAGATGCCCGTTCTCTGCCTGCGGGAGAATGACCGAGCACCGCACAGGCGAAGGCTCCGGCGCGTCAGCCGGAAGCCGAGGGCACCCTGCCGTATAACTCGGTGTACTCCGCGAGAAAACGCGCTTCCCCCTCTCCGAGAGGGCGGGGGAGACGAAATTCCCAGTTTCCGCTCTGCGTGCCGGGGGTGTTGATCCTCCCCGCGCTCCCGAGCCCGAGCAGATCCTGTACCGTCAGTATCGCAAGATCGGAGACCGAGGAGAGCGCCGCAAGCATCATGTTCCGACAGAGCATCTCTTCATTCTCCGCAAGAAGATAGCGCATCGCACGCTCAATGTCCTGTGGCGCCGCATGACGACAAAATCCGCGCAATGTGTCATTGTCATGCGTCCCTGTGTAAACAACACTTTGCATCGGATAGCGATACGGAAGATAATCACCAGCTTCTCTGGAGTCAAAAGCGAATTGCAGCACCTTCATCCCCGGGATGTCGACGGCGCGCAAAAGCTCGCGTACACTATCGGTAACAAAGCCGAGATCCTCCGCGACGAGGGGAAGATCTCCGAGCGCCTCTCGCGCCGTGCGGAAGAGCTCCGCACCGGGCCCGCGCTGCCACGTCCCCTCTCTCGCATCCTCCGCACCCGCCCCGACGGTGTAGAAGGCGTCGAAGCCGCGGAAATGGTCGATGCGTAGCAGATCAAACATCCCGAGCGCGAAGGAAAGGCGCTCGAGCCAGAAGCGATACCCCCTCTCCCGCATCACATCGAAGCGGTAGACAGGGTTTCCCCACAGCTGACCGCCCGCCGAAAAGGCGTCGGGCGGACACCCCGCGACGAGGGAGGGCGCTCCGCGCGCGTCGAGAAAGAATTCGTCCCGTCGGAAAAAGACCTCGGCGCTGTCCGCCGATACGTAGAAAGGAAGGTCACCGAACAGACGCACTCCCCGCCGTGCCGCATAGACCTTCAGCCTGACCCATTGGGTGAAAAAGAGATATTGCACTCCCTTCTCGTAGCGGATCTCCTCCGAGAGACGGCGGCGCGCTTCCTCGAGCGCCGCGGCATCCCCCTCCCGCTCGCCCGCACGCCATTCCCAAAAGGGAGTGCCGCGGTTCTCCCGTTTCAGCGCGGTGAACAGCGCGTAGTCCTCGAGCCACCCCGATGCGTCCGCAAAAAACTGATTGAGCCCCGCGGGCGGCGCGTCGAACAGGCGCTTCACCGCCTTGCGAAGGAGGGGCTCCTTACGCAAAAACAGAGCACCGTAGTCCACCCTGTCCCGCGGAATATCCGAGAACATCCCGCGATATTCGTCGGGGGAGAGAAGCCCGTCCTCCGCGAGCAGATCGGGATCGATGAAATACGGATTTCCCGCAAAGGTCGAAAAGCTCTGATAGGGGGAATTCCCGAATCCCGTCGGACCGACGGGGAGCAGTTGCCAATAGGTCTGCTTCGCCTCTGCCAGAAAGTCGATCCATGCGTAAGCCTCCTTTCCGAGCGTGCCGATCCCGTGCTCCCCGGGCAGGGAAAAGACGGGGAGAAGAAGCCCCGCGCTCCGCGGTATTCTCATGCTCCGTGTGCGAGCGCGACACCCGTCTCCGCGTCAAACAGATGTCCCGCGCGCAGGTTCATTTTCAGAGAAACGGTAATGCCGCTCGAGAGCTTTTCCACCGAGGAAATGCGGGCGACGACGGGCGTCTTTCCGAGATGCCCGTGCAGATAGAATTCGGTGCCCATCATCTCGGAGATCTCCGCCTTCATGTCAAAATCGCCGCTCCCCGCCTTCGCGAGGGAGAAACTCTCCGGGCGGATGCCGAAGAGAAGCGTCTCACCGACATAAGCGCGCGCCGCCTCCCGCATGGAGAGAGGAAGGGGGAGCGTCCCGCAGGAGAAGGCGATACTCTCGCCCCCCTTTTCCACCGTCACGGGAAGAAAATTCATCTCGGGCGTGCCGATAAAGCCCGCGACGAAGCGGTTGACGGGAAAATGATAGAGATTTTCGGGCGTGTCCGCCTGTTGGATCACACCGTCCCGCATGACGACGATCCTGTCCGCCATGGTCATCGCCTCGGTCTGATCGTGCGTGACGTAGACAAAGGTCGTGCCGAGCTCCTCGTGCAGCTTCGCGATGCGGGAGCGCATCTCGCCGCGCAGCTTGGCGTCGAGGTTGGAGAGGGGCTCGTCGAGCAGGAAGACGGCGGGATGGCGCACCATCGCACGACCGAGTGCGACACGCTGGCGCTGTCCGCCCGAAAGGGCGCGCGGCTTGCGGTCGAGATACCCCTCGATGTCGAGCATCCTTGCCGCCTCGCGCACGCGGCGGTCGATCTCTTCGCGCGGCACCTTCCGAAGCTCGAGGGCAAATGCCATGTTCTTATAAACGCTCATGTGCGGGTAGAGCGCGTAGCTCTGGAACACCATGGCGATGTCTCTGTCCTTCGGCGCGACATCGTTGACCCGCCGCTCGCCGATATACAGATCGCCGCCCGAGATCTCCTCGAGCCCCGCGATCATGCGGAGCGTCGTGGATTTACCGCACCCCGAGGGACCGACAAGAATCATGAATTCGCGGTCGCGGATCTCGAGATTCAGTCCGTCGATGACGGTGTGTCCGTCCTCATAGGTTTTGACAATGTTCCGAAGGGAAATCGAAGCCATAGAAATTCTCCTTTCGCCGCCGTCAGCCCTTGACCGCCCCCGCGACGACACCTTTGATAATATATTTTTGCCCGAACAGATAGAAGATCACGATCGGAATGATGGCAAGGACGAGCATCGCCATGAGCCCCCCGTAGTCGGTCGAACCGTAAGCCCCCTGCATCGCGATCTGAATCGCGACGGGTATCGTCTTTTTGTCGGTACCGAGGACGAGGTAGGGAAGCAGGTAGTCGTTCCATATCCACATGGTATTCAGAATGGCGACGGTGACGATCGTCGGCTTCAGAATGGGGAAGACGACGAGGAAGAAGGTCCCGATCGGGGAGGCACCGTCGATGGTCGCCGCCTCTTCGATCTCGTGCGGAATGCTTTTCAGAAAGCCGCTCATCATGAAGACCGACAGCCCCGCGCCGAAGCCGAGGTAGACGGGGACGATACCGGGCAGATTCGCGAGTCCGAGACGATTCACCGTAAAGGTCATCGTGTACATCACCATCTGGAAGGGGACGATCATGCTGAAAACGAAAAGGTAGTAAAGCGCGTTCGAGAGCTTTCCCCGCATACGGAGCAGATACCACGCCGTCATCGAGCAGAAGATCAGGATCGCCGCGACCGAGAAAACGGTGATAAACAGCGAGCGCCCGAAGGCGGCGAAAAATCCCGTTGCGGAAAGTCCCGAAATATAATTTTGAAAGCCGACGAAAGTCGTGGCGTTCGGGAATGCGAAAGGGTCGCCCGAAATATAGAATCTCGACTTGAACGAGTTCATCAGAACAAGCAGAACGGGAATCAAAAACAGAATGGCGAGGAGGCACAAAAAGACGAAAATGACTACTTTTGTTGATTTTTTGTCGCTATTGACCCGCATATTATGCCTCCTCTTCACGACTCGACGTGAATTTTAACTGTAAGAGTGCGAGCAGGGCGACGATGAGAAAGAAGACGACCGCCTTCGCCTGCCCGACCCCCTGCCAGCCGACCCTGCCATAAAAGGTGTTGTAGATGTTGAGGGCAAGCATCTCCGTGCTCTTTTCGGGTGCACCCGCCGTCAGGGCGAGGTTCTGGTCGAACATTTTGAAGGAGTTGGTCAGGGTCAGAAAGGTGCAGATGGTGATCGAGGGCATGACGGCGGGAATCTTGATGCGGAAGAGCGCCTTCGTCGGGGAGGCACCGTCGATCGCCGCCGCCTCGAGAAGATCCTCGGGGATGTTCTGTAGTCCCGCGATATAGATGACCATCATATACCCGATCAGCTGCCAGTTCGTCAGCAGGACGAGGCCCCAAAAGCCGTAGGACGCCGCGTAGGTGATATCGACACCGAAGCGGGCGAGCACACCGTTGATGAGCAGATTCCAGATATAGCCGAGGACGATGCCGCCGATGAGGTTCGGCAAAAAGAAGACCGAGCGAAACAGATTCGTCCCGCGGATGCCCCGCGTCAGAAGGAGTGCCAAGGCAAAGGCAAATACGTTGACCGTGAGGATGGAAACGATCGTGAAAAGAAAGGTGAAGCCGAGGGCGTGAAGAAAGCTCGCGTCGTCGGTGAACGCCTTGATATAGTTTTCAAAGCCGCACCATTTCGCATTGGTCACGGTGGTAAATTCGGTGAAGGAAAGCCCGACGCCGAGAACAAAGGGAACGACGAAGGAAAGACAGAAGGCGATGAGGGTGGGAAGCACGAACAGGGGAAAGTATTTTTTCAGGGAATTGCGGTTCATGACGACGACCTCCCCTTACGAGGCGCTTTCCTTATTCCAGCTCGCAACCATGTCGGATTTGACGGCGCTCCATTCCTTGCTACCCTGCGCGTAGCGGAGAAGGGACGCGCCGAAATCGTCCTTGAACTTCTGAGAGGGGAAGACCGTGAAATTCCACGGCACCGAGGTAAGACTCTCGTTCTGCATATAGCGGAGCACCTCGCGGGCGAGCGGGTCGCTCGGTACTTCGTCTTCCGAGAAGGTGTCGAAGGGCGCGATGAAGCCGAGCTCCTCCGTGATATACTTCTTACCGTAGTCGCTCGAGTAGAGCCAATAGATGAAGTCTGCCGCCGCCTTCTGCTCCTCGGCACTCGCCTTTTTGTTGATGGCGTAGAAGTTTTCGGTACCGATGCAGAGACCCTGCGCTTCCTCGCCCTCGACGCCCGTGTAGATCGGCAGATACTTGATGTTCTCCGCCGTCACCTTGTTGCCCGCGACGTCGGCGATCTGACTCCACGCCCAGTTTCCGTTTTGTACCATGGCGCACTTTTCGAGGGCGAATTCCGCCATCGAGTCGACGACGCTCTTCGTGCCGAGGGTGCGGCGGTCGACGGTGGAATGGTTGATATAAAGGTCAAAAATATTCTTGAAATTCTTGTCGTAGGAGAATTCGACGGTCTTCGTCTCGTCGGAGGAAAGGTCGACTCCGCGCGCCTTGAATTCGTAATAGATCGGAAGGTTTGCGAGATGCGTCTGCCAGCGCCAGTCCTCCCCGCTTTTCAGGGAAGTGGCGGCAAAGACGCCCTCGATGCCGAGCGCGCTCTTTTTCGCGCTCATGTCGGCGACGAGCTTCGCGAGGGCGGAGAAGCTCTTGATGTCCGCCATCGAGGTGTAGGAGGTACCTTTGTCGGAGAGGGCAAAATACTTGTCGGTGATCTTCTGATTATAAAGGATCCCGTAGCCCTCCACGACGTAGGGGATGCCGTAGACGCCCCCGTCCACCCCCGTGACGGCAAGATTCTTGTCCGACAGATGTCGATACAGCTCGGTGTCCGAGAGGTCGGCGCAGTAGTCCGCCCACGCGGCGTACCCCTTCGGACCGTTGATCTGGAAGAGGGTCGGCGCCTCGGAGGTCGACAACTTCGCCGCGAGCGTCTGCTCGTAGGCGTTGTTGGCGGCGGTGTCGACGATGACGCGCACCCCCGTCTGCTTTTCGTATTCGGCGGCGAGCGCCTTATATTTCTCCGCGACCTCGGGCTTGAAGTTAAGGTAGCGGACGGTAATGCCCTCCGTGCGGTTACAGGAGGCGAGAAGACCCGCACACCCGAGAAGGAGTGCCGCCCCGAGAATGAGGGCGAGACTTCGTTTCAGAATTTTCATATCGTTACTCCTATCAAATAATTGAATCAAAACAAGGCAAAAGCCGTTGTGCTATGGTATAGTTTTCGGAAAAAAGTCAAAATTATGCGGACGAAAATTCGCGCCTTTTGGCTCTTTTCGACGCTTCCCGCACGCTTTTTGCGACCCGTTCCCATGTTTTCAAAGAATTAAAATATTTTCTCTTTACAAAGAAGAAAAAATATGATACAATAAAACGAAAAGAGAGGAGGGGGACTCATGCGCATCGATAAAATGATCTCCGACCTCGGGGTCGCCTCACGCCGCACCGCGGCGGCGAGCGCCGCGCGAGGGGGCGTGCTCGTCAACGGCATCCCCGTCCGCGACCTCTCCCGTCACATCGACCCCGTGCACGACAGGGTGACCTATCTCGGCGAGACGCTCGTTTATCACCGCTTCGTCTACTATATGCTGAATAAGCCCGCGGGCTACGTCAGCGCGACGGAGGACAGACGCTATCCGTGCGTCACGGAGCTCTTGCCCGAGCGGGCACGGCAGATGGATCTCTTTCCCGTCGGCAGACTCGATAAGGACACGCTCGGTCTGATGATTCTCACGAACGACGGCGCCCTCGCACACCGACTTCTGACCCCGCGCCGCCATGTGGAGAAAGAATATGTTTTTTCGGCGGACGCGCCCCTTTCTCCCGGTGCGGAGGAGCACTTTCGCTCGGGACTCACGATCGACGGGGGCGAGGTGTGCAAGAGTGCCACGCTCACCCTTTCCCCCGACAGGAGGTCGGGACACGTCATTCTGACGGAGGGGAAGTATCATCAGATCAAACGGATGGTCGAGGCGGTCGGCGCCCGCGTGACCTCGCTCGAGCGGGTGCGCTTTGCCGACATTCTGCTCGATCCCGCTCTCTCCCGCGGAGATTTCCGCCCCCTGACCGAGGAGGAGATCGAAGGACTCCGCACTGCGGAATAAAAAACGACGGAGAACGCCGTCGACATCAATCAAAATTGCCCGTCGCCGAAAGGGCGCGCAGGCGTACATAAAAGGAGAACCCATGGACATTCTTAAGACACTGGCAAAGGAACTTTCCTTAAAAGAAGAGCAGGTGGAAAAGACCGTCGCCCTGATCGATGAGGGAAACACGATCCCCTTCATCTCCCGTTATCGTAAGGAAGTGACGGGGAGCCTCGACGATACCGTCCTGCGTGAGCTTTACGACAGACTTCAGTATCTGAGAAAGCTGAACGAGCGGAAGGAGGAGATCTCCGCCCTGATCGCCGCACAGGAAAAGCTGACGCCCGAGATCACCTTCGCACTCGAAAATGCGAAGACCCTCGTCGAGCTCGAGGACATCTACCGTCCCTTCAAGCCGAAGCGCACGACGCGCGCGTCAATCGCCCGTGCAAAGGGACTCGAGCCGCTCGCCAACTATATTATGGAGCAACGGGACGTCTACGACCCCGCCATCGACGTATACGCCGAGGAGTTTATCTCGACGGAGGAAGGAAAAGAGGTTCCCGATGCCGCCGCGGCGCTCGCGGGCGCGTCGGACATCATCGCGGAGGATGTCTCGAACGATGCCGAGATCCGCAAGCTGCTTCGTGCCTTTACCTTCGAGCACGGGACGCTCGATACGAAGGGAACGAAGGAGGAGAGCTCGGTCTACGAGAATTATTACGATTTCTCCGAGCCGATCAAAAAGCTCAAGGGACACAGGGTTCTCGCCATCAACCGCGGCGAGAAGGAAGAATTCCTCAAAGTGTCGGTGAATGTCTCCGAGGAGGAGGCGATCGCCCAGCTCGTCGCCCGCGTGATTACAAACAAGAAGTCGCCCGCTCTGCCTTATCTGATGGCGACCCTGACCGACGCCTATGAGCGTCTGCTGTTCCCCGCCATCGAGAGAGAAGTGCGCACCGCCCTCTTCGACGACGCGTCGGAGGGCGCGCTCAAGGTGTTTGCGGAAAACCTGCGCAACCTTCTGCTCGTCTCCCCGCTGAAAGGGAAGACCGTGCTCGGCTACGACCCCGGTTTCCGCACGGGATGTAAACTGGCGGTTGTCGATAAGACGGGTAAGGTGCTCGATACGGGGGTCATTTATCCCACCGAGCCGCGGTGCGACATCGAGGGCTCGAGACGAAAGGTTCTTGCCCTGATCGAAAAATACAAGATCGACGTGATCTCCATCGGTAACGGAACCGCCTCGCGTGAGTCGGAGCGCTTTATCGCCGACACCCTGCGCGATCCGCACTGCCCGAAGGGAGTCAAATATACCATCGTTTCCGAGGCGGGCGCCTCGGTGTACTCCGCGTCGAAGCTCGGCGCCGAGGAATTCCCCGACTACGACGTCACGCAGAGAAGCGCGGTCTCCATCGCGCGCAGACTTCAGGATCCCCTCGCCGAGCTCGTCAAGATCGAGCCGAAGGCGATCGGCGTCGGTCAGTATCAGCACGATATGAAGCAGGCGCGCCTGTCCGAGGCACTCGGCGGCGTGGTCGAGGACTGCGTGAACGGCGTCGGCGTGGACATCAACACGGCGTCCTATTCGCTCCTTTCCTACGTCTCGGGCATCAACATGACCGCGGCGAAGAACATCGTCGCCTTCCGTGAGGCGAACGGAGAGTTCAAGACGAGAAAACAGATTCTCAAAGTGCCGAAGATCGGCGAGAAGGCGTTCGTGCAGTGCGCGGGCTTCCTTCGTATCCCGGGGGCAAAGGACGTGCTCGATTCCACGGGCGTTCACCCCGAGTCCTATCCGATCGCCGAGGCGCTCCTTGCGAAATTCGGCTACACCGACGAGGACGTGAGAGCGAACAATCTGGCGCTCCTCCGCTTCAAGGCGGAGCAGTACGGCAAGGCAAAGCTCGCACGCGAGCTCGGCTGCGGCGAGCCGACGCTCGAGGACATCATCAAGGAGCTTGAGAAGCCGGGACGCGACATCCGCGACGATGCGCCCGCTCCCGTCCTTTCGACCGATGTCCTCGAGATCACCGACCTGAAACCCGATATGCAGCTCAAAGGCACCGTCCGCAACGTTGTGGATTTCGGTTGCTTTGTCGACATCGGCGTGCACCATGACGGTCTTCTCCACATTTCCGAGATGAGCGACAAATTTGTCAAGCGTGCCTCCGACCTTTTCTCGGTCGGCGACGTCATCGAGGTCAAGATCAAGGACGTCGATGTGGCGAAGCACCGTATCGCCCTGACCAGAAAGGGTATGAAAACCGAATAAGCTTCGGCGGCACCAAGAAATTTTGCGAGAGGAGAGGGTATGTTCGGCTACGTAAAACCCGACAGCGGGGAACTGCGCGTCAAGGATTACGACTTTTACCGCGCGACCTATTGCGGCATCTGCCGCGAGACGGGGCGCGTGACAGGGAACGCGTCGCGCATCGCCTTAAGCTATGACGCCGTGTTTCTCGCACTGGTGCGTATGCTCTTCATCGGGGAAGAGGAATTTTCCTCCCGTATGCGCCGTTGTGCCGTTCATCCTCTCAAGAAGCGGAATATGCTGAACCCGAACCCCGCGATCACCTACACCGCGCGCGTCTTCGCTCTGCTCTCCTACCATAAACTGCGGGACGATCTCTCGGACGAGGGGGCATTGACCCGCGCCGCGGCACTCCCCCTCCGACCGATTCTCACTCATGCGCGGGCGCGTGCGGGCTACGCGGCACTCGACCGTCTGATGGCGGAAAAGCTCTCCGAGATCTCGGAGATGGAGAGGGAGAAGCTTTCGCGCGTCGACCCGCCCGCCTCTCTGTTCGGCGATCTGCTCGGGGCGGTGTTCGCCTCGGGACTTCCCGAGAGGGAGGGGAGAGTCACACGGGAGATCGGCTATCGGCTCGGAAAATTCATCTACGCCGCCGATGCCGCGGAGGATTACGAAAAGGACGCGCGGCGCGGACGCTATAACCCCTACGTTCTCTCCTACGGCGGAAAGCCCCTGACGCGGGAGAATCGCGAGACGATCCACACGGCGCTTCTCCTTGAAGCATCGCGCATGGCACGGGCGGTGGAGCTGTTGCCCTTCGGGAACCGACGGATCCTCGAGAATCTCATCAAAAATATTACCTACCGCGGACTCGTGCGCCGCATCGCCTTCCTGACGGACGGGGAAGACGAAAAGAAACTCACCCCGTCCGAAGAAAGGAAGCCCGAGACGTGAAGGATGCATATACCGTGCTCGGCGTGTCGAGAGACGCGACCGACGACGAGATCAAGGAGGCGTATCGCGCTCTTGCGAGAAAATATCACCCCGACAATTACGGGGACGACAACCCCTTGAAGGATCTCGCGAGCGAGAAGATGCAGGAGATCAACGCCGCATACGACGAGATCCGCCGTGAGCGGGGGAGCGGGAAGAATCAGAATTCCTCCGGCACGGGGGGCGGCACCTCGTCGGCGGGCGGCATTTATGCCGAGATCCGCCACGCGCTCAATTCGCATCGCTTCGGTGAGGCGGCGAAGCTCATTTCCTCGGTACCTGAGGGGGAGAGAATCGCCGAATGGCATTATCTCAACAGCATCCTGATTATGCGCCGCGGCAACGTCAACGACGCGATGCGGGAGCTTGAGATCGCGTGCGATATGGAACCCGGGAATATGGAATACCAGAAGGCGAAGGAAATGTTCAACAACTCCGCCCGCGGGTACGGAAGTACCTATTACGGCGGAACGGGGAACACGACGACGAGCTCGTCCTCCGACTGTTGCGAGGTCTGCCTCACGATCAAACTCTGTGACTGCCTTTGCGAATGTATGGGCGGTGACCTGATCCCCTGCATTTAAGCCATGCGGGAGACGAAGAAGATCACGCTCAGCGCTATGATGACGGCACTCGCCGTCGCCCTGATGGTGCTCGGCGCGGTGATAGAGACGCTCGATCTGACGATCGTGGCGGTGGCATCCTTTACCGTGGTGTTCGTGCAGGTGGAGATCGGCGCGCCGTACAATTTCTGCACGTGGCTCGCCGCCTCGCTTCTGGCGTTTATTTTCTTCCCGCACAGCTTCGTGTGGGCGGAATTTTTGCTCGTGTTCGGCGCGTACCCCGTGCTGAAAGGGTACATCGAGCGCCTGCCGCGCGCCGCGTGGCTCCCTGTGAAACTCGTGCTTTTCAACGTGCAGTTTATGGCGCTCTACGCCGTCGTCCGTTTCGTGCTCGGGATGGAAGATCTTTTTTACGACAAGTGGATCTTCAACGTCCTTTTGTACCTCCTCGCGAACGTGACGCTCTTCGCGTATGACAAGCTCATTACCGTCGTCGTGCGCATCTATTTTCTCAAGTACCGGGAAAAATTCAAAAAATTTCTCAAATGATCCGAAAGGAATGTTTCAAAGGATATGACAAAGGTCGGATTTATCTCCCTCGGCTGTTCCAAGAATCTCGTCGATACCGAGGTCATGCTCCGTTCTCTTCACGATGCGGGGTATGAGATCACGCCCGACGAGAGCGAGGCGGAGATCATCGTCGTCAACACCTGCGGCTTTATCGAAAGTGCGAAGAAAGAATCGATCGACAGCATTTTGGATGTCGCATGGTTGAAAAAACATGGAAAATGTAAACATATCATAGCAACAGGGTGCCTTGTGGAACGCTACCGCGAGGAAGTAATGAAGGAAATGCCCGAGGTGGACGCCCTTCTCGGTGTCGGAAGCCTCTCGCATATCGTCGATGCGCTTCGCGCGGTGGAGAGAGGAGAGAGCTATATCTCCTTTGAGGATAAGGAGACCTCCCCCCTCGGCGGTGAACGCCTTCTCACGACCCCCGAATACAGCGCCTATCTGAAAATCGGAGAAGGGTGCGACAACCGTTGCACCTATTGTGCGATCCCGCTGATCCGCGGGCATTTTCGCTCCCGCCCGATGGAATCCCTGATCGCGGAGGCAAAGGAGCTCGAGGCACTCGGCGTGAAGGAGATCAACCTCATCGCGCAGGACAGCTCCCGCTACGGACTCGATCTGTACGGAGAGTATCGGCTCGCCGCACTGGTTCGCCGCATCACCGAGGAGACGCACATCCCGTGGATCCGCATTCTCTATTGCTATCCCGATAAGATCACCGACGAGCTGATCGAAGAATTCCGCATGAACGATCGCCTTGTCAAGTACATGGACATCCCGATCCAGCACATCTCGGACAGTGTGCTCGCCCGCATGAACCGTCACGGAGGAAAGCAGCTGATCGTCGATACGGTGAAAAAACTTCGTGAGCGTGTCCCGGGCATCATCCTTCGTACGACGGCGATGGTGGGCTTCCCCGGGGAGACCGAGGAGGAATTCTCCGAGCTCTGCGATTTTGTCAAGGAGGCGAAATTCGACCGTTTCGGCGCCTTCACCTTCTCGCCCGAGGAGGGGACGGCAGCCGCAACCATGGACGGACAAATCGACGAGCAGACAAAGCAGGACCGCTACGACATCCTGATGCAGACACAGCTCACCGTCACGGAAGAGCTGAACGCGAAGCGGATCGGCAGTACCCTGACCGTTCTGACCGAAGGGTACGACAGTGCCGCGGGGATTCATTACGGACGCTCCTTTGCCGATGCTCCCGACGTGGACGGAAAGGTCTATTTCCGCTCAAAGACGCGCATCCCCGAAGGCACCTTTGTCGAGGTGAAGATTGAAGAAGCGCTGGACTATGATCTCATAGGAGAAGCACAAAGCGCGACGTAAGGTCGGCAGGAACATAGCGTCGGCGTGTCGCGCATAGAATTTTCTCGATTCGGAGCCTTGAGTCCGAATCGATTTCGCCTGCGCGAAATACCGAAAATTCGGTACGTAGGCAAGGACAAAGCGCGACGTAAGGTCGGCAGGAATATAGCGTCGGCGTGTCGCACATAGAATTTTCTCGATTCGGAGCCTTGAGTCCGAATCGATTTCGCCTGCGCGAAATACCGAAAATTCGGTACGTAG
>CAKROZ010000009.1 GCA_934373635.1 uncultured Eubacteriales bacterium | reverse complement strand
TTTTGGCGGACGGATGCCGATGCAGGTTCGTCGAACATCTGCCCGCCGGCCGTACAGGTGTACGGCAAGGGCAGATTTCGGCGAAGATGCGCGCAAATGTCTCTACTGTTTTTTGTAACAGCAGGGTTTTAGGTACTAATCCCTACCTTCAAAGGTGTGCGCAGATGCCTTACTTTTTTGGCGGACGGATGCCGATGCAGGTTCGTCGAACATCTGCCCGCCGGCCGTACAGGTGTACGGCAAGGGCAGATTTCGGCGAAGATGCGCGGCAGACGCCGTCAAAAACTATTTGGCGTAGTCGACGCAGCGCGCCTCTCTAATTACGCTCACTTTGATCTGGCCCGGGTAGTTGAGTTCCGCCTCGATTTTCTTCGCGATGTCGTGCGCGAGGATCTTCATGCTGTCGTCGTCGATCACGTCGGGCTTGACCATAATGCGGACTTCACGGCCCGCTTGAATGGCGAAGGTCTTCTCCACGCCCTTGAAGTCGCCTGCGACCTCCTCGAGCTTCTGAAGTCTCTTAATGTAATTTTCGACGTCTTCTCTGCGCGCGCCGGGTCTTGCCGCGCTGATGGCATCCGCCGCCTGAATGATGAAGTCAAGCACCGAGGTCGGCTCCACATCGTTGTGGTGCGCCTCGATCGCGTGAATGATCTCCTTGTTCTCGTGGTACTTGGTGGCAATCTCGACGCCGAGCTGCACGTGCGAGCCCTCGACCTCGGCAGTCACCGACTTACCGATGTCGTGAAGAAGTCCCGCGCGGCGTGCCATCGTCACGTCGGCGCCCATCTCGTCGGCGATCACGCCCGCGAGCATCGATACCTCGATCGAATGGCGCAGAGCGTTCTGACCGTACGAGGTACGGTATTTCATCTTACCGAGCAGACGAATGAGCTCGGGGTGCAGTCCGTGCACGCCCGTCTCGAAGACTGCCTTTTCGCCCGCCTGCTTCATCGAGGATTCTACCTCGCGCTTCGCCTTCTCGATCATTTCTTCGATGCGGGCGGGATGAATTCTGCCGTCCGCGATCAGCTTCTCGAGGGCAATGCGTGCGATCTCGCGGCGCACGGGGTCAAAACCCGAGACCGTGATGATGTCGGGCGTGTCGTCGATGATCAGCTCGACGCCCGTCAGATTCTCGATGGCGCGGATGTTCCGTCCCTCGCGTCCGATGATACGACCCTTCATGTCGTCGCTCGGAAGCTGAACGGAGGAGATGGCGACCTCGCTCACATGGTCGGCGGCGCATCTCTGAATGGCAAGGGAAAGAATGTCCTTCGCCTTCGCGTCGGCATCCTCTTTGAACTGCTCCTCGTATTCCGCGAGCTTCATCGCGGTGACATGGCGCATCTCACTGTCGAGCTTTGCAACGAGCTCTGCCTTCGCCTCCTCGGCGGTCAGTCCCGCGACGCGCTCGAGTGCCGAGATCTGCTGATTCAGCATGTCGCTCGCCTTCGCCTTCAGCTCGTCCACCTCACGATGCTTTTCCTGGAGGGCGGCTTCCTTCTTCTCGATGCCGTCGAGCTTCGCATCCAGAGTCTCCTCCTTCTGCGTCACACGGCGCTCGAGACGGGAGACTTCTTTCCGACGCTCCTTGACATCGAAGTCCGCTTCCTTTTTCATCTGAATGATCTCTTCCTTAGCGGAGAGGATCGATTCCTTTTTGACGCTTTCCGCGTCACGGATCGCGTTCTGCAAAATTTCTTTTGCCTGCGCTTCCGCGTTGCCGCGTCTCTTTTCCACAATGCCCTTGCGTCCGAAGACGCCGGCAGCCACACCGAAGACGAGAGCGCCGACGATGCAAAGAATGGCAACAATATCCATAAGACACCTCCTTTCGATTACAAAGTAACCGATTTCAAAATTAAGATAATATCATATAAAACGCGCTTTTTCTTCTCCTTCGTCAACCCGAAACGGAGGTAAAAAGAGCCGGCTTCATTTCATACATATCTATTATATAATAAAACGCGCGTAAAGTCAAGTAAAATTTTTGCGCGTGCAAGATTTTACTTATTTTCGCGTGCACGCGCGAGGGGCGGCGCTTCGTCGAAGGGGAGTCTCTGTCCGAAAGATCGCGCATCCGGCGCTTCTCTTCCCTTGCAAAGTGCTTTCGCTTTTCCTATTTTAAGCATAAAAACCGCCTATATGCAAACGAACGTTTGCATATGGGCGGTTTTTAGCGAGAGTGCCGGCAGATCAAAGCGCGCCCTCGGGATACGTTACATTGATCGTCATGCTGTCGATCAGGTATTCCATCAGAGCTTCGTAGTACGCCTGCTCTCTGAAGTATTCCTCTCCGTAGTAGGAAAGCAGGTCACTCTTCAGCTTTGCGACCGCCTCGTTGTACTTCTCCTCGGTCTCAAAGGTGCTCTTATCGTAGGAGGATTGGGAGAGATAGTAGGAGAGGGCGTCATCGACCGCCTTGTTATACAGCGTCTCGTATTCTTCGCCTGTGGGAAGTTTTTCTTCTTTGCGGAGAATGTTATAGAAGATGAGCTTTTCCTTCACGACGTCTTCCGCCTGCGAGTGGATATAATCCTTATAGGGCGTCGTGCCGTCCAAGCCATAATACTCGGCGGCGAACGCCTCGATGCCGCCGATGCTGCTGCCGTAGCTTGCGGTATAGGTCGCATACTTCTGCTTGAGGTCATCGAGATATTCCTGCTCGACCGCCGAGACCGCGCTCTTCGGGAGCTCGCGGAAGGTCGCCTTCTCCTTGAGGATCTTCCAGAGCTCCTCCTCGGCGAGCGTGCGCTTGCCTTCCTCGTATTCTTCCTCGAGCGTCTTGCGGATGCACGCCCGCGCGCGGTCGGTGATCGTCTCACCTTCGAAGGCGGAAAGCTCCTCCTCGGTCATTTTCAGCGTCTCGGTGACGAACGCGTCGTCGAAGTCGGGGGCGGTATAAAGCACCGCGCGGTTAATCCATACGTTGAAATACACCGTTTTCAGACGGAAGGACTCGGTTTGATAATTATAAGGAAAGCGGGTCTTGACGACGATGGGATTCTCTTCTCCCGTCGTGCGGAAATTCGGCGTGAAATCGCTGTACGCGATCGTGGTCGAGAGCTTCTCCGTGTCGAGCGTGGCGTTGAAGGCCTTGACCGCCTTGCCGAGGGGCTTGTCGAGCAATGCCTCACGGAAGCCCGCGCCGTACTCGGCATCGAGGTCGGAGGAGAAGTCGAGGCGCGCGTCGGTGAAGGTCTTGACACTGCCGTCGGGATAATAGGCGACGAAATCGGCGTAGATGATGTCCGACTCGCCGATGTTGCCGTTTTTGGTGATCTCCAATGCGGAATAGTCCGACGGGTTCTTTCCGAGCAGTCCGTACTCAAAGCCCGAGATGAAGCTCCCCGAGCCGATGCCGAGCTCGGCAAGTCCGCTCGAAAAATTGCAGGTATTGTCGAGGTAGGTCTTCTTCCCGTCCTCGCCGACGGAATACCCCTGATAATAAATGGAAAGCACGTCGCCCGCCGTCACCGTCTTGCCGCGATAGCTCGCGCCGTCGTTCTCGGGTGTTTTGTTCCGATGCCGATAGCGGAGTTGTAGGATGCGCTCCTCTACCTTCATATCGCTCACGGGGTCGATGGCGACCGTCACCGTCAGACCAAGATAGTCCTCCGGCTCGATCTTCACATAATCCGAAAGCTCCGACTCGGTGTACGAAAAGTTCCCGCAAGAGGTGAGCAGGCAAAGCAGCAGAGCGACGAGCAGGGCAAGACACAGCCCGCGCGTGCGGCGGCTCCGTTTTTCTTTTGTACGGTTCATTCGTTTTCCTCCTTCATTTCTTCTCCCGACCGCGGGAAAGAATCGGCAAACGCGGTCGCGAGGTGATCGCATCTCTCATTGTAGGGATGCCCGTCGTGTCCCTTGACCCAGACGAAGGACACCTTGTGCTTTCTCGTCAGATCGATGAGTCGCTCCCAGAGGTCGGGATTTTTGACCTCATCCTTTTTCCCGCGACGGAAGTCCGCGCGGATCCATCCGTCCACCCACCCGAGGTTGAACGCGTCCACGAGATATTTGGAATCCGAGGTCAGCGTCACCTCGCACGGCTCTTTCAGGGCGGCAAGCCCCTCGATCGCGGCGAGTAGCTCCATGCGGTTGTTGGTCGTCAGCGGCTCTCCGCCCGAGATCTCCTTCTCGTAGGAGCCGTAGACGAGGATCGCCCCGTAGCCGCCGCGCCCGGGATTCCCGCGGCAGGCACCGTCGGTATAGAGTTCTACTTTCTTCATGTCATATCTCTTTTCTATGCCGCAAGGGACGAAAACATTCCCGCATATCGGGGGCGCCCTTGCGGTTTGGGGACTTTGCGGTGCGGGCGTGTCAAACGATGCGACGGGACTCTTGCGTATCGCGGAAGAGAGAAGGGGCGGGATAGGTACCGTCCACGGCACATTGTCCCGCCCCTCGTTGTGTTGACTTTTTCTTATTCGCCGTCGGTGTTCTCTTCGGAGCCGCTCTCCGAACCGCTCTCGGATTCACTGCTGTCCTCGTCGTCGGTCTTCTCGACCTCAAACTTATAGGTCAGGTTCTTGAAGTCGAGCTTATCCTCGCCCGTCTCCATGATGTGATCCATCAGGCGGTCGAAGACGATCGCGCGGCGAAGTGTAGTCTCGTCATAGTGAGAAATATACTGCTGCGCGAGGCTCTTGATGGTCTTCTGCATCGACTCGGATGCATCCTCGATGCTGTCGTAGCCGAACATGCTCGCAACGTAGGTGTACATGAATTCTTCCATGTTCGTCTTGTTGACATCGGTGGAAATGCCCATCGCCTGTGCGATGGTGTAGACCTTGATCAGCTCGCCGACCTGCTTCTCCGCTTCCTTCTGCATGAGAGCCTCAGACGCCTCATAGGTGTCCGCCTTGTAGTCGCTCTTCTGACGGATATATTCCTTCACGTTGGCGTAAATGTCGCGGATGTTCTTCTTTTCGTTGCTGACCGTCTCGGTGCCCGTGTAGTAGGTGTACTTCAGGTTCTCGAAGATGGCATCCTTCGCGTCCTTCACCGCCTTCTCGGGGTAGGAGGAAAGGGTCACGGACGCGTCGATGAGTGCCCAGACCTTCGCGCCGATCTTGTCGAGAATGTCATGCTCGTAGGATTTCTTCAGATCGTCGGTGAGTTTCTTTTCGTACTCCTCGACGATCTTCTCCGCCATCTTGCCCTCTTCGGCACACTTCTGTACCTTTTCCCAAAGAGCGGCAAGCGCGTCGTCAAGCGCCGTCTGAGCTTCCTTCTTCTTATCGGTATCGCTGCCGGCCTTGCTGACCGCGCTCTTCTTGTCCGAAATGTCCTTAATCAGAGAGTAGAGGGTAACCGTCTCCCCTTTCTCGTCGGTGTACTTGTAGACATACGCGTCACCCTCCTTCTCGGTGAAGCAGGGGAGGGTCGAGGTGGAGAGCTTCTCGCCGTAGATCTTCGTCAGAATGTTCTCTGCGGAGAGGAGCGCTACCTCGTAATAATACATCGGGAAGATGTGATAGGTGAGCTTTACGCCCTTGATCGATTCGGTCTTGCCCGCCGTGTCGGTCGCACTCTTCGTGTCCTCATAGGTATAGGGAACGTCGACCGCCGCCATCGACTGTGCAACGAAGTCAATCTTTACATTCGAGTAGGTTACCGTGACGCTTTCTTCCTCATGTTTGCTGTTTTCGACCGTTTCAACCGCCCGGATGTCCTTTGTCAGGGTGGTCGCTATCTTCTCACCGACAAGCTGCCCCGCAAAGGTATCGTTGTTCGCCTCGGCGGGAAGAAGCACGGGATGAAGCGTCATCGTTTCCGGCTTGACCTCACCGCCCTCGAGCGTGTACTCGCGGGTGTATGTGACAAACGCGAGCTTGCCGCCCTCGGCGACGTCGCTCGTCCCCGCCTTCGTGGTGTAGAGACAGTCCTTCAGATCCTTGCCGCTCTCCTTCAGGGCATCACCGATTGCCTTGACGAGCTTATCGTCCTTGATGCTTCCGATCATGAGCGTCGAGGGGGAGGCAATCTTCATGTTCGAGGTATAGTAGACTTTCCCGTTCTCCGCCGTGACGTAGTAGGCGTAGGAGAGGAGCTGACGGTCGGCAAAGACACCCGCCGTCTTCTTCGCGTCGTCCTTCGAGGTATCGACGGCACTTCTCAGCGCGTCCTCAATCTTTTCGCGGAGCTTCTGCTCGCGGAGCTTATCTGCCTCTTCTCCCTCGGCGACGGAATAATCACCGCTGTCCTTGATTTCGATCTCGCGAAGCTTCTGTTCAAACGCGGTGAGATCGAACGCGGCATACTTGGTGAGGTCGTCGCGATCGATGTTGTACGCGCAGCCCGTAAGTGCCGCGCCGATCAGCACCAAAGCGAGAACCAAAGCAATAATTCTGTGTTTCATGTGTCTTTTCCTTCTTGCGATTTTAATATGGCTTTACTATTATAGCATACCTACTTCTAAAATGCAAACCTTTTTTAAAATTTTTTCTATCTATTTTCAAAACAGAGAAAATTACGTAAAAATTAAGGGATTCGCGCCGCAGCTTGCTCAGTAGTTGTAAGCGATAACTCCGTCGATGACCTTTCCGTCGAAAAGAGAGACGAAGGCGTAGGCAATTTTCTTAAAGGAGAAGGCGGAGATGCAAAAGTCACCGACCCCTCCGTCCGTCGGTTCACCGTTCAGCTCCCGGTACATACGCACCGCGATGCGGCGGTCGTCGACACGGTAGAATTCGAAGGCGTAGCGGTAAGCGGAGCCCTTGATCTTGAGGGAGAACTTCATGAGCTTCGCCGCGGAGGAGAGAGACGCCTGCTCCTCCTCGGTCAGCGTGCCGCTGTAAGGGATCTGATAGAGGATCTGCAAGAGCTCCTTGAAATACGCGGTGCCCGCCGGATCGTTGCGCACCTTGATCGTCTCCCCGCCACCGAGGGTGGCGTTGTAGAATTCGGAGAGGGAGACGTTGTTCGTCCCGAGGGAGCGCATATAGGAGAGAAGCAGATTGTCGGTCGCGTCGTCGCCCGAGGGCGTCGCGGTGATCTCGATCATGTTGTACTCGGAATAGGTCCCTTCGCTCGGCGGGGAGAGATACCCCTTGCCGTCCGAGGTCACGTAATAGGTGGTATGCTTGAGCGAGAAGCCGTACTTCCCTTTGAAGTCGTCCATGAAGAACTCGACGTCGAGAGCGTCGATGTTCTTCACGTCGAGAAGCAGGAGCGTCTGCCTTGCCCAATACTCGGTGAAGTCGTACTCGAGGAAGCGAAGATCCTCCTCCTCGATGCGCACGACGATGCCGTAAAGGTCGGACGCCATATAGCGGGAGCCGTCCGCCTGCCGCTCACTGACGTAGAGAGTAAAGCCGAGGGTATCGAGCCACGTATAGTCGTCGCTCTCTTCCCCGTCCCCCGCGTCGACGGTGGAAATGCCGCGGGGCAGCTCGAAATAGATCTTGTAGGCGTAGAGCCCGTATTGCTTCATCACCGAGGGGGTGAGTCCGACGGCGACCGTCTCGGTGCCGAGAAGTCCTTCGGACAGAGAGGTATTGCTCCCGATGCCGCCGAGGAACTTGACCGCGCCCTCGCAGCCCGTGGAGGAAAGTCCGTAAAGGCGGCGGTGACCCGACATCAGATTCTCGTAAATGGATTCGCCGAAGAAGGGATCGCGCTCCGAGCTGTTGACGAAGCGGAAGGCGACGACCTCCTCACGCTCGACAAAATAGGAGATCTCCTCGATCTCGTAGGTCACGAAGTCCTGCATGACCTCGCCGTATTCGGTATAGGAAGCGAGCGTCTCGGAGAGATTTTTCCCTACCTTTTTGCCGAGGAGCTTCGAATATACCTCGCCGAGGCTCTCGGTGAGCTTGACGGTGACGCTGTATTCCTTGTCCTGCCGCTTGCCGTCGATGACGAAGCGATAGCGGTAGCTGACGAGGGAGCCGTCGGCGGCGACGCTCTCCGTGGCGGAGGCATCCTCATTGTAGATCGACATGATCTCGGTCAGGACGATGCGGATGTTTCGCGCATTCGCGGTTTCTTTTGTGTATTGTAAATCAAAGGTTACAAAATCGCTCTCGTTTTGCAATTTTCCGACCTTCATGCCGCGCAGCTTTGCCACCGCGTCGGCGGGAAGATTCTTATCGGTAAGGTCGAGGATGCCGTGTGTGACGGAAGAGGTCTCACCCCCCGTCGTGTAGGTGTAGGCGACCTTCAATAGATCGTGAGAGAGAACGGGATAGTCCGCGTCGGAGACCTCACCGCTGTCGGTGAGGACCGCCTCGATCGCACGGATCGTGTAGGTGTAGTGCGGTGCCGAGCCGTCCGCGATCTTCACGGAGCGGGGACCCGTGACGACGCTCACCGCAAAGGGTGCCTCGTCCTTTACCTTACGCCCCGTGAGGGCGGCGATGAGGCGCTTATACGCCGCATTCGACGCGAGCGCGGAGAGATCGAAGCTACGCTCCGACATGCCCGAGACGAGATAGCCGTCGGCGCCTGGCTCCCCTTCGCTCACACCCGCGACGTAGGGAGATCTCGCGAGCGCACGCAGAATGACCTCGGCGCCCTCCTTCACACGGTCGCCCTCATCATCGTAGAGGGTGTTTTTCCACTGACGGTACATCGTCGTGAGGTAGGGCTCATAGGTGCCGTCGGTCGCGAGTCCCTCGCTGACGAGGCGGGGGTTGATATAGTAGGTGAAGGGCTTCATCGCATAGTCGAGCATGGTATTCTCTACCGAATAGATATACGGGCGGTCGTCGATCATGAGATAATAGCCGTTCTTCGAGATCAGCGTGCCGCCGACCACGATCTTATGACTCAGAACGTCGGTGTCCGTCTCGTAACGGACGCGCAGGGTTGTCTGCTTTTCACCGAAGCCGTATTCGGTGAGCATTCTTTCGCGTGCCTCCGCCTCTTCGGGGAGGGCGATCCGCTCGCCGAAGGCGAGAGAGGAAATGCCCTGCTTCAGATAGAGAATTCTCGCGATGCGTCCCTTTCCGAAGGGGTCTGCCGCATAGAGGGAGCTATACGAGAAGGAGGGGTCCGCCGCGCAGATGTCGGGGTAATAGACCTGCCTTTCCCCGTTTTCGTCGGTGTAATAGAGGATGAAGGCGCCGTCGCTGTCCCGGAGCAGATCGAAGGAATGCTCTTCGTCGGCACCGTCCACCGAGACCCAGTTGATGCGGTCGGGGTCGAAGACGGGATAAACCTTCCCGTCCTCGCTCTCCCCGGGGAGGGGATCGTATTTCGTATGCTTTCCGTCATCGGGATGATCGGGCGTCACGGAGGAGATCACGATATATAGGACGACGGACAAGACGAGAAGACCCGCGAGGATGAGGATGCCGAGTTGTCGTTTTTCAAGTTTTTTTACCTGTTTCATCGGGGAGCCTCCTCTCACAGAAATTTACGTTTGACCGTCACGAAGATACCGACTGCCAGCACCGCGACGGGAACCAATGCGACGATCACGGTGTAGGTGACCTTCGCGCCGTCGGTGAACGCACGGTTTTCATGCAGAACCGAGCCGTCTTTTCGATACTCGGTGTTCGCGCTCGTCGAGAGCTTCTCGGAGATCAGGGGCTTGCCGCCGAAGGCGTTCTTCGCATTCAGGGTGGTGCCGCCGATTTCCATCGAGGCGAACTCGTCGACTCTCGAGATGTTTTCCACGAGGGCGGAAACGATCTCGTAGTTGGCAAAGGAGGTGTTCCCGAGGATCTCCTCCGAGAAGAAATTCACCGAGGAGGTCGCGAACATATAGGAGAATTTTTGGTTTGCCGTCGTCTCGTCCGTTTCCATACGGGCGGAAACGGCGGCGACGGTGTGCTTCTGTCTCTCCCGCCGCGTCGGCGCGTCGTAGGCACCGTTCACGCTGTTTTTGCCGTAGGTCATCGCTCCGTCCGAGCTCGTGAGGAAGCTCGCAAAGGTGCGGGAGGTCATGAAGGTACCCGGCTCGTCCTGCGAGGAGGTCATGCCGAAATTCGTGCGGATGGCACCCGCGTTCTCGATGAGGACGCGCGGCGCGCTCGAAAGATCGATATAGTCACCGTAGATGGCGTGAGCGAAGCTCTTCTCGTCCGAGTCGTAGGCGGCGATCAGTTTCGTATGGGTGTTCTCCGCGTCGGTGAAGGAGGAGTCGGGATCGCGCACGAGCGCGTCCTCAAAGACGATGCCCCATTCGGCGAGATAGCTCTCGAGGACGGGAAGGCTCCGCTTGTAGTCCTTCACGACGGCGATCGCGCCCTGCCGCTTCACGAGATAGCGGTCGATCTTCTCGGTGTCGGTGATATACGAGAGCTGCCCGAGCTTCGACGCGTCGTAGGTGAAGTCGGATTTAGGATCGTTCAGAATGAGAAGCGCACAGTCCTTCGGGATCTCGTCGACCTCCGAAAGATTCAAAGTGCGCACGTTCAGCCCGCGCTCACGGAGAAGGTGGTAAAAGCTCTCGGTCGAGAGGCTCCCCTCCGAGGAGGGATCCTCGGGGTCGTACACCGTCTCGCCGTGCCCCGTGATGAAGTACGCCGAGGGGTTGTTGACCGCGGTGACCGATTTCAGGAGAGAGACGAGGCGGTATTCCCCGTTGTAGGAATAGAGCGTGCCTTCGGTCGTGCGCGTCCAAAAGGAGGTCGCCGACGCGATCCGATAGCTGTCCCCCGTCGTGAGAATGACGTCGGTCGTCTCGATCTTCGAGAGGGTCGTCGCCTTATACATCGAAACGGCGGTGGGGTTGTCGGTGATGTTCACCGTCTCCACCTCAAAATTCGGATAGACGTCGTGGAACGCGAGCGCCATAAAGTACACGGTGCGAAGGGAGGTATCGGCAACGAGCCTGTCGGGGTCGTTGCAGAAGATCATGCGCACCTTCTTCGGCGTGCCGTCCTCCTCCTTGAGGCTGTCGAGGAAGGAGCTCTCCTTCTTCATCGCCTTGGTCAGTGTGTAAAGCCCTTCGGGCGTGGTGTCGAGATAGAGCGAGTGATAGAGCCCGAGGTCGGTCAGAAGAAGATTCAGCGCAAGCAGAAGGAGAATTCCGAGCACGGTGACGAGCGCAAAGACCCCCTCTCGCCTGCCGCCTTTTCGTAACATGGATTTGTTCATCTGGTCTGCCTTTCTTGGTATTTCGGGAATCAGCGGTTCTTACGGCGGCGAAGATAGATCACGGCGAATACGGCGAGCGCCGTCGGGATCGCCGCGATGATGACAGTGTAAACCTTCGCGGTCTGCATGGTAAGGTTCTCGAGCAGGTCGTCCGAAAGATTCACGACGGAGGTACCGTAGGGCATCTTTCCCGCACCGAAGCTCTCTTCAAAGAGGGCGAAGTGAAAATCGCGGTTCGCGTATTTTGAGGAGGTCAGGGCGTCAGACGCCGAAAGATAGATGCTCGGCGTTAAGAAGATGTGCCCGACGGTGCCGTCTCCTTCGACCTCGGCGGCCGCCGCGACGATGTACGTGTCCGCGTCGTCCGCCCGTGCGCCGCCCGCCTCGGTCACCGCGGCGGCGGAGGTCACGAGAAGGGGCGTCACGTTATCCGCCGGAAGAATGCGTCCCGTGTGCGAGACGAGCACGCCGTTTTGCGAATAGCGCTCCACCTTCGAAAGGAAGCCGCTCCCCGCCCCGTCGGCGACTCTCGCCGAGAAGGTGAAGCCGTCGGTCGTGATCGCGCGGTCGGCGTCCTTGACGATGTTCTGCACCGTCTGCGCGCCCGAAAGCTCGGTCATTGCGACGCGGAGCCCGTACTTTTCAAGGAAGGCGCGGAAGACGGGAAGATCGCGTTTCAGATAGGAATGAAGCGCGACGTAGAGGTTGCCGCCCCCCTCCACGTAGGAGGAAAGCCGGTCGATCTCGGAGCGCACGTCGCTGCCCGCGGCGCCCTCCTCGAAGTCGCTCTGCGGTGCGGAGATGAGGACGAGTCCCGCATCGGCGGGGATCTCCTCTGCGCGAAGGTCGATGTCCTTGACATAGTAGCCCGCGCACGCGAGCACGGTGCGGAGGGCGAGATCCGCCGTCTCCCCGTGATAGTTCGTGAAGTAGGCGGTCTTATGCTCGTCGGCGAGGACGAAGCGGATCATCGAGGCGAGCACCTCTTCCCCGTTGTAGGCGACGAGGTTGCCCGACGAGTTGAGGGTGAAGAAGTCGGCAAAGCCCGCCGACGTGTAGGTATCGGTCAGAACGCGGTAGTGTCGGTTGCTTCTGAAAATGACGGTGGTCTTTTTGATGCTGTTTTCCTCGCCGAGCTCGTCCTTTTCATAGAGGGAGGGGTCGACGGTGTTTCCCTTATCGTCCCGCCTTGTGATGATGTTGACGAAACGGAGCTCGAGGAAATCGGGGTATCTTTCGGCAAGCTGCTTTGCCGTCCGCAATACGTAGGAGCCCGTCGTGTGATCGGCAAGCTCGTCCTCGGGCATACAGAAGATGATCTCCGCGTGATAGGTGTCCTTCACATCCTCGAAATAGGTGTCGGTCGCGCCCGAGAGGGTGATCTCACTCGAGGAGGGGCGGATCACGGAGAGCCCGTATTTTTCATCCAGCGCGTAAAGGAACGCATTGAAAAACAGGGCGAGCGCGATCACGAGCAGGGTGATCGTCGTCATTGAAAAGCGACGGCTCTCCACCGCGCTTTTGATTTTTTCCATTCGGTTCTTCATGCCTTGCCCTCGCTCAGCCGTTGTGGCGGCGGCGGTCGTAGACGCGTACCGTCAGATAGAGGAAGATGGCACAGACCGTGAGGTAATACACAAGGGAAGCAAGATCGAAATAGCCGTTCGTGAAGGTCTGGAATCTCGTAAAAATGGAGATCGAGCCGATGAGGAAGCGGAGCCAATAGGCACCGATCAGCTGATTCAGGAGTCCGACGGCGAGGAGCACGAGCAGGATCGCCATCGTGCCGACCGCGGCGGCAAGCTGATTCTCGGTCAGGGAGGAGACGAACATGCCGATGGCGATGAAGGTCATTCCGACGAGCAGGAGCGCAATGAGATTACAGAAAAGAAGGGAGAATTTGACCGCGGCGTAGGGGGTAAGGAAAAGAAAGTAGAGGGAGCAGACGACAAGGGCGCCCGCAAACATCGTGAACGCGGCAAAAAACTTCCCGAGCACCATCCCCGTAAGAGAGACGGGGGAGGTCAGAAGAAGCTGCTCCGTGCGGATCTTCCGTTCCTCGCTGAAGGACTTCATCGTCAGGATCGGAAGCATGATCGCGGAGAAAAGCATCATGTACGTATAGAAATTCGTCACCGACGCCGACATCGAATAGATGGTACTGAGGCAGAAGATCGCCCCGCCGACGGCGAGAAAGATCACGAGGAAGACGTAACCGATGGCGCTTGTAAAATAGGTGCGCAGTTCTTTTTTATAAATGGCAAGCATGGAAATCTCCGTTCTGTCGCCTTCGGGCGACGCGTAAATTGTCGGTGCGGACGGCTCGTCCGTTTACTTCGCGCGCTTCGCGTCGGCATCCGATCGGTCGACCAGTCGGATAAACACGCTCTCAAGGTCGGTGCCCGACGCGCTCATGCCGAAGATCGGGTAGTTCTTTTCACAGCAGAGGCGGAAGATCTCACGGCGCACGTCCGCACCCGCGCGGGTATCGATGAGGAAGCGGTACGCGCCCGCGTCCCTCTCGCCCGTCGACTCCACACCGCCGACGCCCGAAATTCTCGAGAGGGCGGCGGCGACCTCCTTCTCGGGGCCCAAGATCTTGACCTCGAGGCGGTAGCCGCCCTCGATCGTGCGGACCATCTCGTCCGTCTTCGCGTCCGCGACGATCTTGCCGCGGTTGATGACGATCATTCTCTCGCACACCGCCTGCGCCTCGGCAAGGATGTGCGTCGAGAGGATGACGGTATGCTTTTTCGCGAGGGCGCGCATGAGATTTCTCACCTCGAGAATCTGCTTCGGGTCGAGACCGACCGTCGGCTCGTCGAAGATGATGATCTTCGGGTCGCCGACGAGTGCCTCGGCGATGCCGATGCGTTGACGGTAGCCCTTCGACAGATTGCCGATCAGGCGTCCCTCGACGTCCGCCGTGCGCGTGACCGACAGGATCTCGGAAAGATGCGCCTCCCGCGGGAGGGTGCACCCTTTCAGATCATAGACGAAATCGAGGTACTCCCGCACCGTCATGTCGGGGTAGACGGGAGGCTGCTCGGGCAGGAAGCCGATCTTGCGTTTGACCTCGGCGGGGTGCTCCGAGATGTCGAGCCCGTCGACGAGCACGTGTCCCGAGGTGGGCGCGAGGTATCCCGTCAGAATGTTCATCGCGGTACTTTTGCCCGCGCCGTTCGGACCGAGGAGCCCCACGATCTCCCCCTCCCCGATGGTGAAGGATACGTCGTTCAGGGCATAGTTCGAGCCGTAGCGTTTGACCAAATGTTCTGCCTGTATCATGTGTCTTCCCGAGCCGAAGCGATGCGGCGCAAAGATCCCGCCCGTCGGCTCGTCCTTTCGGAAATTTTATCACGGAGTCCCCGTGAGAGTTAATTTGTATTATACCATATATATATAAATAAATTATGAACATTTCGAAGGTTTTCTCTGTCTTTCTTCGGAATTTTCATCCGAGCACCGAAAAAACGACCGTCCCGCCGCAAAAAGCAATTCAACCTGCAAAAAAGGAGAAGTGACAGAGCAAAAGCCCGAACCGCAAAAAAGAGCGCAAGTCCGCAAAAAGAAGCGCTCCCGAAAAATTTCGGAAAAGCTGTAACCTCCCGCAAAAGATCCACCGCACGGAAAATCGGAAACTCCCCTTCTCTTCCGCAAAATTTGAAAAACCTTTCCGAAAATTCGGAAACCTTCTTGAAAAATGCGAAAAAGCGTGCTATAATACCCCTCGGAAACCGCCCGAGCGAACCGCATCTGCCCTTTTTTCGCCCTGCGGCTTTTTCAAAGGCTGTCGGTTAGCGACCGCTAACATTCATCACCGCAAAGGACGCCAGTCCGAGGTGAGACGATTTCTGCGAAGGCATCCGCATGATCGACAACTTTGTCGGCGGGTACTTAAACTTCTTTGTCATTTTCCTCGCGCTTCTCGTTTTCAGCCCGCCGACGGCGCTCATCGCACTGCTCGCGGCGGGGCTGTCCTTCGCGGCACTGCTTCTTATCTCGCATAACGGACGGAAAAACGCGCCGAAGGAAGCGCAGGCGAACCGTGACCCGACGGGCGCCGCCATTGAATACGCGCGCGAAAACGGATGTCTTTTTCGAGATCCTTTCGATAAGGGTAAACCGAAACAATGTCGTCAAATCACGATTTGTCTAATCGTGATTTGTCTGATTTGGATTTGTCCGCTTTTAATTTTGTAATTGAAAGCGGCATCCCGACATTCGGCGCCGGTAGCATTGCCGATCCTCGGCGAGCCGCTTATCCCTTGTATTTCAAAAGAAAGCCCGCATATATGCAAAGAATTCTTTGCATATATGCGGGCTTTGTCATCTTGTGAGAGTGCGGCTCATTCAGTCAATCAATCCGTTCTCACGCAATAAGATCTCGATGTCGGTGCCTTCCGCCGCCTTGAGGGCGAATTTCAGGAGGAATTTTTCCTTCCACGAGAGCTTCAGGTCGGTGACCTTCTTCTTATCGATCGCGTAGTAGCAGGCACGCACGAGCTCACGCACGTCGTACTTGCTCCCGAAGACCTCGGGCACGCCGCGGTCGATGTCGAGAAGCGTATACACCGACTCCATGCCCGTGCGCATCGAATACTCGATCGTGAAGATGGTGTCGCGGGGCGTCTCGGTGAACTGACCGAGGAAGGCGAAGTTGACGGCGCCCTCTGGAACGACGCGGGGACGGTCCTCGTTCTTTCTCGGCTGGAAGAACGCGTTGATATAGGGCATGAAGCAGGTGGTCGTGTTGCACGCCTCCTTCGCGAGTGCGTCGATGCGCTCGGTCGGGACGCCGATGTGATAGAGCCACTCGCGGCAGACCTCCTCGCCCGTGCAGTCGCGCATTGCCTTCTTCACGTAGTTGCCCTCGCGGTCGGTGTGAAGCGCATAGAGCCAGACGAGCACGGTATTCTTGTCCTGCGACTTGAACTGCGGCTGACGGTTGATGGTCCAAGAGAGATACCAGTTGTCGGCGCTGTCCTTAACCGTGACGATGCCGCCCGTGGTCACTTTTCCCTCTCTCGGGTCGCGCTTGCAGACATCGATGATGTGACGGATGACCTCCTCGTTTGCGGTGGCGACGGTGGCGCTCATCCAGTTTGTCGCCTCGATGTTGTTGCAGAAGGCGTCGGGATTGCCAAACTCGCCATGCTTTGCCTGTGCGGCGATCGCCTTCCACATATCCCACGATTCTCCGCGGCCGTCCTTCAGACCCGAAAGGTCGGGGGCGTGCGTCTGATCGCCGTAGCAGGTCGAGTCGGTGCAGCAACCGTTCGTGATGAAGACGAGATCGTCCTCGACGAGATCGATGGTCTTCGTCTCCCCGCCCTTTTGATACACGATCTGCCGCGCGATCTTCTTGTCGCCGACCGTCTCGATGATGACATTTTTGACGTCCATGCCGTACTCGATCGTGACGCCGTGCGACTCGAGGTATTTCACGAGGGGCAGGATCAGGCTCTCGTACTGGTTGTATTTGGTGAAGCGAAGCGCGCTGAAATCGGGAAGT
The DNA here is from genome assembly GCA_934373635.1 of uncultured Eubacteriales bacterium. Taxonomy (GTDB): domain Bacteria; phylum Bacillota; class Clostridia; order Oscillospirales; family CAG-272; genus UBA1740. Next base: position 55,797 of record CAKROZ010000009.1, on the reverse strand, counting down.
CCGTCGATATGATGGACATAGCGGCAAAGATATCGCTTCATCTCAAGCGCGCTCGACCACGTTTGGAAGGCGAACATCGTCTGCCAGTAGAGCCAGAAATTCGTGCTCCAGAAGCTGTCGGGCAAAACGTCCGAGATCTTCTTGCCCTCGAGCGCCTTTTCGGGGGTGATGAAGAGCTTCGACAGGGCGAGCGCCGACTCCTTATCCAGTCCGAACTGTTTGTCGGTGTGGGCATCCTCACCGCAGTGCAGCGTCGCACGGCAGAGCGAATAGTTAGGATCGTGCTTGTTCAGGCGATAGTATTCGTCAAGCACCGAGAGTCCCGGGTTCTCGAGCGAGGGAACGTCGCGGAACATATCCCACATGACCTCGAAGTGATTGTCCATTTCACGGCCGCCGCGCATGAAGAAGCCCTTGGTCACGTCCCGCCTGCCGTCGCAGCTGCCGCCCGCGAGCTCGAGCTTTTCGAGCAGGTGGATGTGCTCCCCCTTCACCTGTCCGTCACGGACAAGGTAGAATGCCGCGGTCAGCCCCGCGAGCCCCGTGCCGATGATATAGGCGGACTTCTTTTCCGCGTCCTTCGGCTTTTCGGGACGGGCAAACGATTCATAGGTTCCGGAAGAATAATACATGGTTTCAAAACCTCCAAATTTGATTTTCTGAATCCATTATAGCAAATTCCGTAACGCTTTCAACAGACAAAAAACGCCCCGTGATAAAAACTTCATCACGGGCGCAAAGGTGTAAAAAATTTTATCGTTTTCGCGGTTTTGATAAAAATCAATAGGAAAAGCGCGAGAGCGCGACGGACACCGAGCCCGAGATCAGGGTCGCGAGACGGTCGACGATCTTCTTCGGATTCTCCTTCATATCGTCCTTGATCCAGTCGAGCATCAAGCCGATAAAGATATACACGTAGACATCGGCAATGAATTTCTTGTCCTCGTCGCGCACGCGCAATTTCCCGGACTCCTCCCCGATGACCTCGAGCAGGAGACTGTCGACAAGGGGCTTCAGGTACTTTTCCACCTGCTCGCGGGGGACACAGCGGTAGACGTTCATAACAAAGGGCTTGTTCTCCCGCACCGCCTCGAAGATCTGCAAAAAGCCCTGCTGCCACGTGTCGTGCGTCTTTTTCTCCTCAAGCGCGCGGCGCGCATCCTCAAGGCACGACCATTCAACGAGGTCGTAAATGTCCTTGAAATGATAGTAGAAGGTCATGCGGTTGATCCCGCAATCCGCGGCGATGTCGTTGATGGTGATCTTCGTCAAGGGCTTTTTCAGCAGAAGATTTTTTAGGGACTGCTCGAGCGCCCGCTTGGTAATTTCCGACATGCGGCTTCTCCTTTTTCGTTCTCTTCCTTATCAGTATACCACATCCGCCCGCAAAATGCAAGGAAATTCTCCTTCCCCGCTTGCATCCCGACCCTCTCCGTGCTATAATGAGAGAAAATCGTCGGCTTTTCCCGATTTTGTCGGGACGGCTTTTATCGGGGCGGCGGAAATTCCGCGCGGAAAACGGACGCCCGCGAATCATCAAAAAAGACTGTGAGGAGCTCCTATCTCCGCGTCGGGGGTGAGGCGGCATACCGCGCGTTTCGGAAGACGCTGTTAGATGAGGTGAACGAAGCGCTCGCCTCCCTCGGACTCCCGCCCGCGGAGGGACTCGTCGAGCTGCGCGGGAAGTACGTGAACCTCCCCTACCCGCTCCCGGGCGGCAGGGTCGCGACCTTCCTCTCGGACAACGCGGTATACCTCGGCACGCAGGTCGCTCTCCCCGAGGCGGGAGTCTCCGTCGGCGTCGTCTGCAACGCGTCCTTTCTCCTGATCGCCGAATACAGCGTGGACGGAACCTCTCCCGAACTTCTTTATTATAAGAAAAGATAATTTTGTAAATAAAGAATAACAAATCGCCCGTTTTTCTTCTCAAAACGAGAAAGAAAACGGGCGATACATTTTATAAAGTGTTTGCGTGTTCCGCGCTTTCAAAATTCTTTTCGACGAATTCGAAGTAGTCCACGTACTTCATCGGCTTCGCAAAGCAGTAGCCCTGAATGACGTCGCATCCGAGCGCCTCCATGCGGCGAAGATCGTCCGCCGTCTCGACGCCCCCCCCGCGTCGGGGGAGATCGGGTTCGAATCCGCGCCGTCTCATTTTTTTCAGAAATTAACAAGAATTCTGAAAAACCTCTTGACAAATCGAAAAACACATGCTATAATAGATGAGCATGACGGAAGCGCTATGCCGGAATGGCGGAATTGGCAGACGCCCGGGACTTAAAATCCCGTGAGATTTATTTCTCGTACCGGTTCGACCCCGGCTTCCGGCACCATCACATCGCGGAGTGGAGCAGCCTGGTAGCTCGTCGGGCTCATAACCCGAAGGTCGTGAGGTTCAAATCCCACCTCCGCAACCAAAGAAGAACGACACCCTTTTCGGGTGTCGTTCTTCTTTTATTTCGAAGCGCAGATTTTGAATCGCCCCACGACCTTCGACGAAGGTCGTGGGTGAGCAAGTCCAAACGCCCCGGTGGGTCGTTTGGACGCCGCGAAGTCCCGCAAAGCAAGGAGTTTTCCGAGCCGCGCCTGCCGCGACGAAAGAAAACGACTATGCGACCGGGACGGGCAATGAAAAATCCCACCTCCGCAACCAAAGAAGAACGACACCCTTTTCGGGTGTCGTTCTTCTTTTATTTCGAAGCGCAGATTTTGAATCGCCCCACGACCTTCGACGAAGGTCGTGGGTGAGCAAGTCCAAACGCCCCGGTGGGTCGTTTGGACGCCGCGAAGTCCCGCAAAGCAAGGAGTTTTCCGAGCCGCGCCTGCCGCGACGAAAGAAAACGACTATGCGACCGGGACGGGCAATGAAAAATCCCACCTCCGCAACCGGTGAAAAACCCTTGAAAACATTGAGTTTTTGAGGGTTTTTTATTTTTCTTCCGAACGGGTAAAAAATAGGCGTTTGGTGTTTATTTGGTGTTTACTCATTTCAAAACCGCCGAAAACTCTCACTTGCCGCCCGCAAGAAGAAATGCAAGCGTTTGCCACTATTTCAAACAAGCGCATATTTTGCGCGCGTGCGCGTGTGTGCGCTTTTTCTCGTGTCGTCTTTTGCTCAAAAATACTTTTTCCGTGTCCGCCCCTCTCCCTCCGCGCGCGAGCTGTTGCGGACGCGAAAGGAGTTCCCGGAGGGCGAGCTCCCTTCGACAAAATTTTCGTGTTTCCCTATTGAAAATCCGTCTTCTTTGTGTTATAATACCGCTTGCCCGCGGCGGGAGATTTTGCAAGACCGCGGGATTCGATCTCTCGGAGGGATTTCACATGTCCGAACGGACTTCCCGTATCAAAGGGACGCAAAGCGAAATTCAGATCACGAGCGGTTCTCTTTGGAAGAATATGTTTCTTTTCAGCGTTCCGCTGATGCTGTCACAGCTACTGCAGGTGTTGTTCAATATGGCGGACGTCGCGGTCGTCGGCAAGTTCTCGAGCGCGGAGGCGCTGGGGGCGGTCGGCTCCACCACGATCCTCGTGTCCCTGTTCACGGGCTTTCTCATCGGAATGGGAAGCGCCGTCAACGTTCGGGTCGCGCAACATCTCGGCGCCCGTGACAAGGAGCGCGCGTCCGCGTCCGTGCGCACCTCCTTTGTGATCTGCCTTGTGACGGGCTGTATCATCACGGTGCTCTGCCTAGTGTCCGCACGGTTCATGCTGGAGCTTCTCGGCACGAAGGACGACCTCATCGAGGGCGCCGTGCTCTACTTCCGCATCTACGCGCTCGGAATGCCGGCGCTCGGAATCTTCAACTTCGGCAACGGCGTGCTCAGTGCGAACGGCGATACGAAGCGCCCGCTCGTATATCTGATGATCGCCGGGATCCTGAACGTGGTCTTCAATCTGTTCTTCGTCATCGTCTGCGGCATGGCGGAGGACGGCGTGGCACTTGCGAGTATCATCACGCAATATGTGTCCGCGGTGCTCATTCTCCTCCATATGGGACGGCAGACGGACGACTGCGCCTTCCGCTTTCGCGACCTGAAAAAAGGGCTCGACACGACCGAGGGCGGCCGTGTTCTCGGGCTCGGAATTCCCGCGGGACTCCAGAATGCCATCTTCGCCGTTGCGAACCTCTTCATTCAGAGCGCCGTCAACTCCTTCGATTCCGTCATGGTCGAGGGCAATTCCGCCGCCGCCAACGCCGACGCCGTGATCTATAACGTCATGGCGGCGTTCTACACCGCCTGCTCCACCTTCATGGGGCAGAACATCGGCGCCGGCAAGCGGGACCGTGTGCTGAAAAGCTACTTCATCGGCATCACGTATTCCTTTGTGGCGGGCGCGTTGCTCGGCGGTGCCCTTTTCCTCTTCGGCAGAGAGTTCCTCTCTCTGTTCGCCAACGAGGAGGCAGTCATCGAAGCGGGGCTTCAGCGCACGCGGATCATGAGTTTTTCCTACGCCGTCAGCGCCTTCATGGACTGCACCATCGCGGCGTGTCGCGGCATCGGCAAGAGCTTTACCCCCACCGTCATTGTAATTATGGGGTCCTGCGTCTTCCGCGTGGCGTGGATCTATACCGTATTCGCCTATTTTCACACCATTCCCTCTCTCTACCTTCTCTACATTTTCTCATGGACGATCACGGCGGTCGCGGAGATCATCTGTTTTACCGTCAATTATAAAAAACTCGCGGCAAAACCGGGCTGAATGCCCCTCCGCCCGCACGTCACATGCGGCTTTTTCGGACGGCATGCCGAATGCCTTCGGGGCGCCGACATCTCTTCCGTCCCGATTAAAAAATGCGGTGCCCTCCCGAACCGTTTCCTGTTCGGGAGGGCACCGTATTTTGCCTTGCGTCAACCCTTCACGCAATACGCGGGATCAATCTTGCAAAGCTCTTTGTAAGTATCGATCTCGGTGATGTCGTCGAAGGTACATTCACGCACGGTGATCTTGTATTGGTCGGGGAAATAATCGAGGGCGACCTGATCCCAATAGCGCTCCTTGCCTCCGGGAAGGCGATAGACCTCCTCGACGTGGTGCGCAAGGCGCGCGCCGTCCTCCGCGTTCCAATAGGATATGCCGTACATATGGAAGCAGTTGACGCCGCCGACGGACATCTTGGAGATATATCCGTTTTTGCAAGTGAGGCACCAGTCGTCGGTCTTCTCGACGGGGACGCCGAGATAATTCGTCGAGTAGCGGTATTTGGTAATCAGCTCGGGATTGGAGAGGAGCAGATCGGCTTCGCAGATATATGCGTTTTGCAGATGCTCTCTGACACACATGATCGACGAGATGTTATTGGCTTCGTTGTAATAAGGATTCTCCACGAATCTGATGGTCGGGTATTTGAGCAAAAGCTGATCGAATTGCTCCGCAAGATACCCGCGGACAAGGTAGATCTCCGTGATCCCGACGCCGACGATGGCATCGAGAAGACTGTCGATGATGCGCTTTCCGTTGACGCGGACGAGGGGCTTCGGCGTATTCAGCGTGATGGGGATCAGCCGCGACCCGAAGCCCGCCGCGATAATCACGGCACGCTGTACGCGGTAGGGTTCGAGCGCGTCGAGCCCCGCTTTTGTAACGTTTCCGTTTTCACAATAGCCGAGAGAGGCAAGCTCGTTGGAAATTTTATTCACCGTTCCGAGTGACATATCCGCTTTCTTTGCCAGTGCCCGCTGCGTCAGTGAGGGAGAATGTTCCATTGCGGAGAGCAGATCAAATTGCTTTTTTGTCAACATAGGTTTGCTTTCTGTTCGGTCTGCGGAGTTTGCTCTTCAACAGACCGATGACACCTTTCATCAAAAGATTCACAAAAAGAATGATAAGTGCAACGATCGCGGGAGGGGCAAGCGATGTCTGCGACGCATCAAACTGCGGAAGCATGAGAGCGAAGAGCTCGGTTTTATAATTGGTAAGGAAGGACACGGCGGAGATCGTCATCATGGAATTGACGAAGAAGTACGCGAACATTTCCGCAAGTGTGCCCATGGTCTGCGGAGCGATGACATCGCGAAGCAGACGCACATTTCCTATCCCGAGCGTCGCGCCGACAGCCTCGAGCTCCGGCTTGAATTTCATCGCATACGAGACGTTGCCGAGCGCCGTCATGTTCTCGAAGAGCGCATAATTCTGAAACACGATCCCATTTCCCGCGCATCGGGAGATGCCTTGGTAATGTCCCTGTCCCCGAGACGGATCTCGCCCGCGTCGGGAGCGAGAAGTCCGATGAGAATCCGGAGGAGCGTCGTCTTTCCGCAGCCGGAAGGACCGAGAATCGAAAGGAATTCCCCGTCCTCCACGGAAAAGCTCACATTGTCAAGCGCCAGCTTACCTTCGTAATGCTTGGTCAGTCCGTTGATTTTTAATATTTCCATGCGTCAAGCAATCTTTCCTTTACGGTGTTATCGTCAAGTCCCGTCATATTCGCATACCTGATTTTACGGGGAAATTTTCCTTCGTGTAGGTAACATCCTTGTAGATCTGCTCGGGCGCGTAAAGCTCCTTGTCCTTCGGGGTGACCTCGGTGAGGAGGTACTCGAAGACCTTGCGGATATCCTCGTCGTTCTCTTTTCCGGAGACGATTGCGCTCGAATAGGTGTTATAGGGAGCACCCTCTTCGAAATAGAGGATCTCGTAATCGGCACCGTTGTTGATCTCGTCAACCGCCTGCCACGACATGCAAAGACCGATCGCCGCTTCACCGAGTTTCAGCGCCTTGACGGGTCCCGACCCGGAGGAGGTGTAGCCCGCGCCCGAGAGGTTGCCCGCAAGTCCGTCAAAATAGGAGAGCGCCGCCTCTTCTCCGCGGGTGTTGACCATATTCAGATAGAAAATATAGCCCGTGCCGGAGAATTTGGGATTCGGCATCGAGACAAGTCCCTTGTATTCGGGTTTCAGAAGGTCGTCGTAGCAGGTGGAGACGGAAAGCCCCTTCTCTTCGAGAAGCTTCTTGTTAACGACGATCGCACCGCTCGTGCGGATGAAGGGCACGTAACGATGGGATTCGGGAACGAGGCTCGGAAGATACTTATCGAAGTCTACACCGGGAAGCCCGTCGAGCTTTGCCACGGTGTCACCGATCTTCTCGAGATACGTATTCTCAAGCTCCATCACGATGTCACAGTCGGTGTTGGTTCCCTCACCCGTCAGCTTCGCGGCCAGTTCACCCGTCGATTTGTACTGGATCACGACCTTGTATTCGGGAAATTTTTCGTCAAACATTTTCTGTGCGTTCGCGATACGGAAGTCCTCGCTGGACGCGTAAATCGTGATCGTTTTCTTCTGCGAGCAGGAAGAAAGCACGGCGAGCACTGAGAAGATCGCCGCGACGGCGAGGAAAAGCGATACAATCTTTTTTTCCTGATGACTGTTCAGCCGCGCGTCGGATACGGCGCAACCTGAACATATTATATCATCCGATATTCTGTTTGTCAAGCAATTTTTCTTCAAAAATAAAAATTTAAAAGCAAAGACGCGCTCCGTCGCAGGGAGACAAAAGACGGCAAAATCCGCCATCGGCAAAGAAAAAGGGGAAAACGGCGACAAAATTTCAAACGGCTATTAAAACATTCATTTCTCTATGCTATAATATAAGCGAGAAAACTTGCTTGCAAGGGTTTTTGAGCGCAATATTTCAACGGAAACGGCGGTTTGGCGAAGACAAAGCGCATGGCAACGACAGTTGCCGACAAAATTATATTTTGTCTCGTTTCCATGCTATCATAGCCTTAAAGAAAGAAAACATACGAAAATGGGGATCTTAGTCCGCAAAAGGCTGCCGCAGGGCGGTTTTTTGAATGTCCGGTGGTTAGCGCATGCTAACGCCAGAACAACGGAAGGCACGCGCCCCGATGTCCGACACTTCGGGCGAGGCGGTGTGGCGCCTCCGGCGGGTTTGGTCCGATGCGTTTTTTCATCGGGCTCGTCGGGCGGTTCGATCCGCAGATTCCGGGCGGAAAATCCGAACGATCACGTTTTCGAAAGCGGGAGGTTTTACATGAGAATTCTGGTATTCGGTGCGGGGGGGCTCGGCTGCAATCTTGCAAGACGGCTCTTCCGTGCGGGGAAGGACGTCACCCTGCTCGCGCGGGGCGCATGGGCGGAGGAGCTCCGACAAAACGGGTTGCGGGTGAAGAGCATGTTCTCCCCCTTCTCTACGGTCACCCGTCTGCCGATCGTGACCGAGCTTGCGCCGGGGGATGTGTATGACGTCGTTTTCGTCGTCGTCCGGTACACGCAGATCGATGCGGTGATCGACACCCTGCTTGCGAACGGGTCGCAGAACATTGTCTTTGTCGGCAACAACGTCCGCGCGGCGGAGACTGCCTCGCGTCTGCCGGGGAAGAACGTAATGTTCGCCTTCGCGAGCTCGGCGGGGCACCGAGAAGATCGCCGCGTCGTCTCGGTGGACTTAAAAAAGATCACCATCGGCACGCTCCGCGGCGAACCGTCGGAGGAAGCGCTCGTCTTGAAGATCTTCGAAGGGACGAAATACCGCGTCACCTACGAGCCCGACATGGAGGACTACCTTCTGTGCCATGCCGCCTTCGTGCTTCCCGCGGCTTTTGCCTGCTACAAGACCGACGGGCATCTGAAAAAGATTTGGCGGGACAATGCGTATCTTCACCGCCTGATCGACGCCAATATCGAGGGCTACCGCGCCATACGGAGCGCGGGGCGGGAGATTCTGCCGCGGGAGGACACGGAGTTTGAGAGTGCCGCCTATCGGAAGACCTGCCACCGCTTTTTCAGGCTGATCTGCGCGACCTGCCTCGGAAAGATCTGCGTCTCCGACCACGCCATGAACGCGGTCGGAGAGATGAGCGCCTTGAATCGGGACATCAGGCACTTCTTCGACGAGCAGGGCGCGGACTACCCGACGTGGAAGGCACTGGAATCGGAATGTGAGAGGTATTTCAAATGAGAGAGCTGCTATTATGTCTGCTTGAAGGCTTGGGGCTCGGCGCCCTGTTGGTTTTAGTCTGCGCCGTCGGCATCCGAAGGGTGCGTGTGGTTTTCGCAGGAATACACGCTCGCGTCGGGCGATCCCTACTGCGACTGCGGCTGCAAGAGGAAGAGCAAGTGAGCGATTCCGACGGCATCGACATTCCAAAGGCTCCCATCAAGCAAAAACGCCGAAAACAAAAATCGCCACCTCGTCAAAAACAAATCTTTGTCAAGTACAAAAAGAAGAGCGCAGAACGATCTGCGCTCTTCTTTTTGTAAATAAATATTCCCATCACGAACGAATTTCGGCACAAAAGCAAAGCCTTCCGCCAAATTCATAATTCATAATCTTAGGTTTACAATATAAGTGCAACAGATAAAAAAGTAATGACACAGAAAGAACCTCGTGTTATAATGGGAGTAACCACACAACCAAAACAGGAGGAAACAATATGTGTCATTACACCCATTTTACCACAGAAGAGAGAGAATTGTCAAGAGTCTTGAAGGCACAAGGATTCAATGTTCGTGCAATTGCACGAACATTGAATCGGTCGGCTTCGTCGGTCAGCGTGACACGATAGACGTGCACGCGGCTGCCTTTGCCTTCCGCGCGCGGAATCGCGAGCGTCAGGCGGTCGCCCTCCCTTGTGAGGGAGAGACGCGCGCCCTGCGGGAAGCGGGGCGCCTCTTCCGTGAGGCGGCGGGCGTCGGTGTAAGTGTAGCGGCTCGGGTCGTCGAGGTCCCGAAGAAGGATGTCGTCCTCGAAGAAATCGCCCGCGAGGATGTCGAGTTTTCGGATGCGCACCGTGTTTTGCCCGTCCGCCTCGACGACGAGCATGTGCGCGTGCGAGGTCGGATCCTCCTCCCCGCGGTAGACCTCGGGATCCAGTGCGGGGAAGGAATAGGAGATGTCGAGCAGTCCGCCCGAGCTGACCGCGGTAAAGTCCTTCTGATCGATCTCGCGCGGGTCGGAGACGGGGAGATGGCTATGTCCCGAAAAATCCACCACCGTGTGATAGGGTTTCAGAAGGTCGAGGAGCTGATCGTTCCCGTACCGCCCGCCGTGGATCGTCCCCGGGATGCCGGGGTGCTGAAAGACGAAGATCGGGTGCTTCGGGTTCTCCGCATACGCCTCGCGCAGAGCGTCCGCGAGAAACTTCCGCTTTCCCTCTCCGAAGGAGTCGTGCCACTTGTTCGCGTCCGTCTTTTCCGCCGAGAGCGAGATGAAATGATAGCCTTTGATGACTATATGAATATCGTAGGGCTGACCGAAAATCTCGGCAAAATCACGCATCGGCGCGCGGTCATCCGGCACATAATGGTAATCATGGTTTGCCATTGTGAGGATAAGTCGCGTATCTTTCCGCAGACATGCCACCGCGTCCGCATGGAACAGCTCCATCTGCGTATGGGTGCTACGGTTGGTGAAATCCCCGTTGACATAGAGTGCGTCAAGTCCTTGGTAGCCCTGCCCGTCGGCGTAGGCGTACACGACCTCGAGCGCGCGGCGAAAGCGCTCGCGCACGTAGGGAACCCCTTCGTCGTAATGACAGTCGCTTATGACCGCGAAGCGGAGGATCGGAGAAAATTCCTCGTGTCCATCATGTGCCCTCCTTATGAAAGTTTTTCCTTTTGATATTGTAGCGTATACAGCCGATAGTAGCGTCCGCCCGCGGCGATAAGGTCGGCGTGCGTGCCCTGCTCCACGATCTCACCGTGTGAGAGGACGAGGATATTGTCCGCGTGGCGGATGGTGGACAGACGGTGCGCCACCATGAGCATGGTACCGATGTTCATCATCTTCTCGAGCGAGTCCTGAATCAAAAGCTCGGTCTCGGTGTCGATGTTCGCCGTTGCCTCATCGAGAATCATGACGGCGGGGCGGTGCAGAATCGTGCGGGCGAAGGAGAGAAGCTGTCTTTGCCCCGCGGAGAAGTTGTTGCCCCGCTCTCTGACCGGCTCGTCGAGCCCGCCCTCGAGGCGGCGGATGAAGGGCTCGGCGTTCACGTAACGACACGCCGCCCAGATCTCATCGTCGGAGATCCCCTCCTCCCCGAGGAGGATATTCGAGCGCACGGTCCCCGAGAAGAGGAAAACGTCCTGAAGCATCTGCCCGAACTGTCGCCTGAGGGATGCCTTGCGGATTTTTCGGATGTCGATGCCGTCGATCAGAATCTCGCCGCGCTGAAACTCGTAATTCCGACAGATGAGGGAGAGGATCGTCGTCTTTCCCGAGCCGGTCGAGCCGACGAAGGCGACCGTCTCCCCTGCCTTCACGTGGAAGGAGACGTCCCGCAGGACCCATTCCTCCTCCTTGTAGGCAAACCACACGTGGCGGAACTCGATCTCCCCGCGGATCTGCGGAAGATCGACGGCGTCCTCGGCATCGGGCATCTGCGGCTCGATGTCCATGACGGAAAAGACCTTTTCCGCCGACGCCATGGCGGATTGCAGACGGCTGAACTGCTCGGCGAGGTTCTGAATCGGGGAGAAGAACTTCGAGATATACATATAGAAGGAAACGATGATGCCCCCCGTGATCGCCTGACCGAGGAACTCGGTGTGCCCGAGAATTCCCCTTCCGCCGAGGTAGAAGAGGCAGAGCACCGAGGCGACGTAGAGCATGTAAACGAGGGGACGAAAAATGCCGAAGACGAAGATCTGTCCTTCCTTCGCACGGCCGAGCTCACGGCTCTTTTCGTTGAACTCGCGCTTCTTTGCCTCCTCGCGATTGAAGACGCGGATGATCTTCATGCCCGAGAGGTTCTCCGAGAGGTAGACGTTGATGGCGGTCGACGCGTTCTTGACCCGACGATAGGCGCGGCGGGAAAAGCGGCGGAAAATGACCGTGAACAGAATGACGAAGGGCACAAAGCAGAGTACCATCAGGGTCAGCGCGTAATTCAGAAGCAGCATTGCCGTGAGGATGCCGAGAATCACGAAAAAGTTTTTCAGAAGGTTGACGAGCAGTCCCGTGAACATCATGGAGATCGCGCCCGTATCGTTCGTGACGCGGGTGACGAGGGTGCCCGTCGGGATCTCGTTCAGCTGTCCGTGCGAGAGCGACTCGATGTGTACGAACGCGTCCTCACGCAGGCGGGAGACGATCTGTTGTCCCGTCTTCTGAAGGACGATCGCCTGCACGTAGGAGGCGACCATCGAAAAGACGAGGATCACGGCATAGATGCCGATCATCAGAAAGAGCGTTTCGAGAGAAAATTCCCCCGCGATGACCTCCTCGATGCGTCCGACAAGGTAGGGCGCCGTGATGTCGTAGGCGATCGAGAAGAGCATGAGGGCGAAAATCAGAAGAAAACGCAGGCGATAGGGCTTCGCATAGACGAGGAGCCGCTTTGCGATCTCGCCGTCCTTCATGTTGCGGTCAAAGCCCATCGACTCCTTTTTGTCCTTCACGGCGGCATATGCCAAAACGAGGATCAGGGACACCGCGCCGACGATGCCGCCGACGACCAACAACGGAAAATATTCATGCATGGCTTTCCCCTCCGTCCTGCGCTTCGAGAAGCTGCAGATCTACCATCTTGCGGTAGGCTTCGCACCGCGCGTAAAGCTCTTCGTGCCGCCCGACGTCGGCGACCGTCCCGTCGTCGAGGAAGAGGATCTTGTCCGCCCCTTCCACGGTGGAGATGCGGTGCGCGATCATCAGGGTGGTCTTTCCCTTGCGGCAGGCGGCGAGGTTCTCCAAGATCGCCTTTTCGGTACGGGAATCCACCGCGCTCACCGCGTCGTCGAGGATCAGGATCGGGGCGTTGCGCATCAGGGCGCGCGCGATGGAGATGCGCTGCTTCTGCCCGCCCGAGACGGTCACGCCGCGCTCGCCGAGCACGGTATCGTAGCCGTCGTGAAACTGCGTGATGTTCTCATCCACGTCGGCGAGCTTCGCCGCGCGGATCACGTCCTCGCGGTTCGGCGTGTCCTCGGAGAAGGCGATGTTTTTCTCAATCGTCTCGGAGAAGAGGAAGTTATCCTGCGGCACATAGGCGCAGGCGTCCCGCACCGAACGGATTGTGAGCGAGTTGACATCCCGCCCGTCGAAGAAGACGGTGCCGTCCGGGACATTGTAGATGCGGAGCAAAAGGTCGACGAGCGTGGTCTTCCCCGCCCCCGTCTTTCCGACGATGCCGACGGTCTCGCCCGCCGCGATATGAAAGGAGACGTGAGAGAGCGCGTCGAACTCCCCCTTCGGGTAGCGGAAGGTCAGGTCGCGCATCTCGATCTCCCCGCGCGCGTCGGTGAGAGGCATCGCCCCTTCGGCGTCGCGCACCGTCACGGGCGCGTCGAGAAGCTCGCTCACCCGACGGAGGGAAGCGCGCCCGCGCGCCCCCTGCTCGACGAGCATGGAGATCGCCATGATCGGCCAGACGATCGCGTTGAAGTAGCCGATGTATTCCATCAGCTCGCCCGCGTTGAAGGTCTTAGTATACACGAGGTATCCGCCGTAGCCGAGAATGACGCAGATCACCGATTCCACGAACAACGTCACGAAAATGTTAAGTAAAGTTGATATTTTGGTATATTCTACGTTGGCGTCTTCGTTTTTCTTGTTTAGCTTTCGGAAGGAAAGAAGCTCTTTGACCTCCTTGACAAACGCCTTGATGACCGCGATACCCGAGAAGCTCTCCTGCGCGAAATCGGACAGCTCGGAGAACGCCGCCTGACGTTCCTCCCACCGCTTCATCATCCGCCGACCGACGATCGCGCCGATCACGATCAGAAACGCCATCGGGATCAGGGAAAGGACGGTCAGAAGTCGGTTCATGCGCCACATCTTCACGAGTGCGAGCACGCCGAGGAAGAGCGCATCGAAAAACATCAATACCCCGTCGCCGAAGCACTCCTGGATGGTGTCGAGGTCGTTGGTATACAGGCTCATGAGGGTGCCGACCTTGTTCTCTTGGTAATACTCATGCGAAAGATCCGCCGAGCGGTCGAACATCCGTGCGCGCAGGTCGGTCTCCATACGCACGGCGGTGCCGTAAAAGCAAATGCGCCAGAGGAAGCGCCCGATCACCATCACGACGAGGACGCCGATCATCGGCAGACAGATGCGCTCGAGCAAAAAGTCGAGGTCGAACGCCACGGGCACACCGTCTACCAAAATCGGCTCTCCCGCGGCGGCGTTAATCAACATGCGGTAAAGCTCGGGAATCTTCAATTGAAAGTAGTCCACCGCCACGAGCGCCAGCGTACCGAGAAGCAGTACGGGCAGGTAGCGGAGATAATAGCGGTTGATGTGTTTTCCGAAAATCATAAGGCGTCCTTTCTCCCCGTATCTGCGCCCGCGCGAAAATCAAAAGTATAGGGGAATACTCTATTTTAGCACGCCGAAGACGGATTGTCAATTAAAAAAAGAAAAAGCTCGCTTTGCAGTGATTCCCAAGGTAAATTCCACGGTGGAATTTACCTTGGGAATCCACGCCGTTTTTTCGGTTTTCGAGCGGTCGGGGCGCCGCTGTCTTCTCTTTGCGTCCCCGCTGTAAGTCCCGCCCTACCGCTTTTTTCCGTTTCGGGCTACGCCGCCTTTCGCCACCGCTTCGGGTTGTGTCGCCCCGTGCCCTATCGTCCCGAGTCTCGCCGCCGAGTTCTGTTATCTCGGACTCACAGCGTCCGTAACAGATCGTCACATTATCGAGGCGTTTCGCCTTTCCCCGCCCCGCGGCGGTCGAAGCTTGTCTTATTTCGGAGAATTTTGTCAAAACTCAATTGCTGATACCGAGACTCGCTATGAGCGTTTCTGTATTTTTGTGCCGTTTCGTCCTATAATTTGGATAAGCGACAGAGAAAAAGGATAGAAACGCGCCATGATAGACAAGCGGATCGGAAAACGGATCAAACAATGCCGAGAGCGTCTCGGACTTTCGCAGGAGGAGCTCGCCGAAAAAACGGGCTTGACCGCGAATTATATCTCCACGCTCGAGCGCGGGATGTCCTTTCCCCGTTGCGAAAAGCTGATTCTGATCCTCAACGGGCTTGAGGTTCCCGCAGACGCCATCTTCTGCGACGTCGTGGAACACTCGACCGCCTATCAGACCTCCGAGCTCTCAAAGAAGATCGAAGCCCTGCCTCCCGAGTCACAAAAACGCATTTTAGATTTGATGGAATTGATCGTTTCGGCAACGTAGACCGACTCCCGACCGAAAAGAGGAACCTATCTTGAAAACCTGTGCTTTCAGCGGGCATCGTCCGCAGAATCTTCCGTTCGGCTTCAACGAAGCAGACGCGCGCTGCCTCTCCCTCAAGCTTGCCCTCAAAGAGCAGATCCTTCGCCTTATTGAAGAGGAACGGGTCACGCATTTCATCTCCGGCATGGCGATCGGCGTGGACATGTATGCCGCCGAGATCGTCTTGGAGCTGAAAGCCCTTTACCCGACCGTTACGCTCGAAGCCGCGATCCCTTGCGAGGCGCAACCCGACAAATGGACGGCTCCCCTCCGTGCGCGCTACTTCAAGATCCTCGCGGCATGTGACAGGACGACCCTCCTGCAAAAGGACTACACAAAGGACTGCATGGAACGGCGGAACCGCTACATGGCGGACAGCGCCGACATCCTCCTCGCCGTGTGGAACGGCAAACCGAGCGGCACGGGAAAAACGGTCGCCTACGCCCTGCATCAAGGCAAACCAGTCCTCGTTCTTGACCCGCTCACCCTTGCCGTCCGACGGGAAGTGAACACGCAAAGTGAAGCCTTCTGAAAACGGGCGGGCACAGGATGCCGCTCCTTTCGCCGTCGACCGCTTCGCTCCGATTAAAAATATGAACAAATTGTAACAATCGCATATGCTCTTGACGCGACCTCGGTTGTGTGCTATAATAGGCAAAATTCCATATTCAAACCGTTGATGCGGAGATAACGGCAACGATGCCTTCACAGAGAGCCCGCGATGCTGAGAATCGGGTAAGAAACAACTTGTCAAATGGACCGCAGAGGGCGCAGTCAAATGTGCGTGGCACAGAGTATTCTGCGACGTGGGGCAGACGTCATTTGCCGGGGATATGTCGGTATCCCGCAGAGCGCATAGGGGCTTCCCTATGAATCAAGGTGGCACCGCGGATCGTTTTGTATCATCCGCCCTTGACAGAGAGTATTTTTCTGTCGGGGGCGGTTTTTGTTTTATCGCGCCGGACGGAGGAGAAACACATTCCGCAAAGGAGAAGGGCGCTATGCCGTATTCAAGCCGTCGATGGCACCCCGCGTGCCGAAGAAAAACAGTTCGAACATCCGAAATCTACCGTAAAATCAAAATAAAACTTTACTTTTTGGAGGAAAAACCATGAAATACCATGACATTGACTTTGATACTTATCTCAAAAACTACCCCGACGCGAACGGCTACTTCGGGAAGTACGGCGGCTCCTACATTCCGCCCGAGCTGCAAGCCGCCATGGACGAGATCCGCGACGCCTACGAGACCATCTGCAAGTCGAGAAAATTCATCGCCGAGCTCCGCCGCATCCGCAAGGAGTTCCAAGGCAGACCGACGCCCGTCTCCCACCTCGCGAGGCTGTCCGACAAGCTCGGAACGGGGGTTCAGCTCTACGTCAAGCGCGAGGATCTCAATCACACGGGTGCGCACAAGCTCAACCACTGCATGGGTGAGGCGCTGCTCGCAAAATATATGGGCAAGCACAAAGTAATCGCCGAGACGGGCGCGGGTCAGCACGGCGTCGCCCTCGCCACCGCCGCCGCGTATTTCGGTCTTTCGTGCGACATCTATATGGGCGCCGTGGACATCGAAAAGCAGGCGCCCAACGTGGCGAGAATGAAGATCCTCGGGGCGAACGTGATCGAGGTCACGGAGGGCGCACAGACGCTCAAGGAAGCCGTGGACGCCGCCTTCGCCGCGTACAGCCGCGAGTATCGGGACGCCATCTATTGCATCGGCTCGGTCGTGGGGCCGCACCCCTTCCCGATGATGGTGCGCGATTTTCAGAGCGTCGTGGGGATCGAGGCGAGGGAGCAGTTCCTCGACATGACGGGTGAGTTGCCCGACGCGGTGGTCGCCTGCGTCGGCGGCGGCTCGAACGCCATGGGACTGTTCGCAGGCTTTCTGAACGACCCCGTCGAGATCTACGGCATCGAGCCGCTCGGCAGAGGCAGAGCGACGGGCGACCACGCCGCCAGCCTGAATTACGGGGAGGAGGGCGTGATGCACGGCTTCAACAGTCTGATGCTCAAGGACGAGGCGGGAGAACCCGCCCCCGTCTATTCCGTGGCGAGCGGGCTCGATTATCCCTCCTCGGGCCCCGAGCACGCCTTCCTGCACGACATCGGCAGGGTGAAATACGACGTCATCGGCGACGAAGAGACGATCGACGCATTCTTCGAGCTCTCGCGGACGGAAGGCATCATCCCCGCCATCGAAAGCGCGCACGCCGTCGCCTACGGTATGAAGCTCGCAAACCGGATGAAGAAAGGCTCGGTGCTCATCAACCTCTCGGGCAGAGGGGACAAAGACATGGACTACATCATAAAAACCTACGGCATTCGATAATGAAATGCGACGAATGACATGTATTTTTGCGAGCAGAGCGAAATTGTGAAGTGTTTTTTTGACGCTGAGTGCTTACCTTGAAGCTCTCGTAGCCGTGACGCGAAAAACGCATGAACTTTGAAAATTTTCTCCGTTTGTTTGCAAAGAATCTCCTTTTTCGTCACAGGCGTTTCATAAAAAAGAAGTATACTAAGAACAATATCATAAGGAAACGAAGTTTCGGAAAGGAATCCGGTATGAAAACGAAAACAAAACTTCTGTCCCTCTTCCTCGCTCTGACTCTTATCTTCTCCCTGCCCGTTCTGACCTCCTGCCAGATAAACGGCGGTGACACCGACAACACAAAACTCGAGGAAACACTCAAGGCATATGTGGACGAAAAGGTCCGCGAAGGGGGCGACACCAACAATTACGATATTACCGTCACGACAGACAGCTCGGTTTCCCTGCTCGCGGCGAGCAAGGGGCTTCTCTCGGCGGTGAGCATTTATTGCGACTTCACGCTCGAGCAATCGCGCGGCTGGGGTCCGAACGCATCGACCTACGAACAGCACGCGCAATCGGCGGGAGCCGGTGTCGTCTATAAGCTCGACAAGGAAAAAGGCAACGCCTACGTCATTACGAATTACCACGTCGTCTACAACGCGCAGGCGAACACGAAAAACCATATCAGCAGTGACATCAATCTCTACCTTTACGGAAAAGAAAGCACCGCGTACGCGATTCCCGCAACCTATATCGGCGGCTCGATGCTCTACGACATCGCCGTATTGAAGGTGGAGGGCAGCGACGTGCTCCGCTCCTCGAACGTGCGGGCGGCGGACTTCGCCGACTCGAACGACGTCTCGGTGCTCGACACCGCGATCGTCATCGGCAACCCCGAGGCAAACGGCATTTCCGCGACCGTCGGTCACGTGAACGTGCAGAGCGAATATATCCAGATGAAGGCGGCGGACGATGCCACCGTCATTTCCATGCGCGTGATGCGCATCGACGCGGCGGTCAACGGCGGTAACTCCGGCGGCGGTCTGTTCAACGACGAGGGCAACGTCATCGGCATCGTCAACGCGAAGATGTCGAGCTCCTCGATCGATAACATCGGCTACGCCATTCCCTCGAACATCGCAAAATACATCGCAAACAACATCATCGACTACTGTGACGGCAAGGACAACGAAAACGTCTACCGCTGTCTGCTCGGCATCACGGTCGAAGTAGCCGCCTCCGACACCGTATACGACACCGAGACGGGCAGGCTTCACATCGTCGAGCAGGTCGCCATCAAGGAGATCGAAGAAAAATCGCTCGCGTCGGGCGTCCTGCAGTCGGGAGACGTCATCCGCTCCATCACGATCGACGGCGAGATCTATGAGGTCACGCGCACCTATCACATCGTCGACATCATGCTGAACGCGAGGGTCGGCGACACCGTGACCATCTCCTTCACCCGCGGTGGCAATGACGGGTCGGCGTCCATCACCATCACCGATTCTTCTCTCAAAAAGTACAACTGACAAAAAACAACACGGGCTGTCGCAGACAGGGATTCCAAAGACCTGTTTGCGACAGCCCTTTTTCTTTTCTTACGGGCGTCCCTTCCCGCGACGGTCCTATGTTTCTACTCGCAAAACTTTTGATTTTTGAAAGTTTTGCGAGTAGATTTTTTTCGGGACTCCCCGTGAGAGACTCTCCGACGGGGTTCTTCTCCGCTCCACTCCGCGGCGCATCGCACGGTGTGAAGGGCAAACCTCAACAAAAGTTTATCTTGGGTTGACGAAAACTTTCTTTTTTTGAGGTATACTGTTCCCGCTTTGAAAAATAAGAAGAAAAAAGGAGACATTTCTCATGGAACTCAATGAAATCAAAAACGGACTCAAGAATTTTCTCGTCGAAGACCTCGGGGTGGACGGCGATTCTCTCGACTTTGACACCGCGCTGTTCGGCGCGGGCCCCGTCGGACTCGACTCGATCGACTCGCTCGAGATCATCTCTTACGCGGACGGCGAATACCACGTCAACATGACGGGCGTCGGCAAGGAACACTTTTACAGCATCGACACCATCGCAGAGTACATCGCCGCACATATGTGACGGGGGTGCCCTATGACCGAAAATAAGAATCGCTGTGTCATTACGGGACTCGGCATGATCTCGGCGGTCGGCGAAAACGTCGCGGATTGCTGGGGGAGTGCCGTCCGCGGCGAGAGCGGCATCCGCCACACGAAGAGTGTCGATACCGAAAACTGCTACGCCGACTATGCCGCCGAGGTGCCGGACGAATATCTCTCCGACCTCTCTCACCACGAAGAGCTTGACCGCGCCGCACGCCTCGGCGTGAAGGCGGCGCTCGAAGCCATGGGCGATGCGGGGCTCTCCGACTTTCACGGCGACTGCCGCGTCGGCGTCATTATGGGAAGCTGTGTCGGCGGTGTCGTCAGCATCGAGCACTATTATACCAAAGGAAAAGCGACGGAGGACATTCCGAAAATGCCCATCTCCGCCATCGCCTCGCAGGTCGCACGCCTGACGGGGGCGGGCGGTGTCGTCACCAACATCGCAAACGCCTGCGCCGCGGGCACGATGAGCATCGCCTACGCGTCCGACCTCATCCGCGACGGGCGGGCGGACGTGGTGATCGCCGGGGGTGCCGACGCCTTTGCATCGGTTCCCTATGCGGGCTTCCTCTCCCTCCACGCACTGGACGCGGAGCCCTGCTCTCCCTTCAACCGTTCGAGCGGCATTACGCTCGGCGAGGGGGCGGGCGCGCTCATTGTCGAATCCTACGAACACGCCATAGCGCGCGGCGCGCACATCTATTGCGAGGTGCTCGGCTCGGGCATCAGCAGCGACGCGCACCACATCACCGCGCCCCGCCCCGACGGAGCGGGACAGATGGACGCCATCCGCCGCGCCATCGAGAGCTCGGGACTGACGCCCGCCGACATCGGCTACGTCAACGCGCACGGCACGGGAACGGCGAAGAACGACGAGGCGGAATTTCTTTCCCTTCACACCGTTTTTGACGGAGAGAACGATTCTCTCGCCGTCAGCTCCACCAAGGGCATGACGGGTCACTGCCTCGGCGCGGCGGGCGCGATCGAAGCCGTCTTCGCCGTCAAGGCGCTGACCGAAGGGGTGATCCCTCCGACGCTCGGCTTCCGTGAAGGGGACGAAGAGCGTCTTGCCGAACGCGCGGGCAGCATCGACTTCTGTCCGAACAAGGCGAAGAAAAAAGAGCTTCACGCGGTCATGAACAATTCCTTCGCCTTCGGCGGAAACAACGCGAGCCTCATCTTCGGAAACGGGTGCGGCGACGTGAAGAGAGCCGACGGAAAAGAGGGGGTCGTCCTGACGGGTGCGGGCATCGTTTCCCCGCTCGGCTGCGGGCTCGACGCCTATCTCGCCGCCTGCCGCGAGGGCAGACGCATCGAAGGCTCCGACGTGTGCTCCGAGCTTTGCGACGCGGACTTTGCCGCGGCGGGGCTCGAGCGCTCCTTCTTCCGTAAGCTCGACCGTTTCAGCCGTCTGCAAGCCGTCTCGGGAATGCAGGCATTGCAAAACGGCGGCTACCGCGTCACCGAAGAGAACGCGAAGGAGACGGGAATCCTCGTCGGCACCTCGGAGGGTGCGCTCGGTCCCGGGTGCGACTTCGAAATGCTGATCGCCGAAAAGGGGAACGCGGGCGGAAGCGCCTTCAAGTTCCCGAACACGGTCTATAACGCGGCGGGCGGGTACCTTTCCATCTGCGCGGGCATCCGCGGCTACAATGTCACGGTGACAAACGGCGCGCAGTCGGGACTTGCCGCCGTCGCCTACGCCGCGAGCGTCATCCGCGAGGGAAAAGCCTCCGCCATGCTCGCGACGGGAACGGACGAAAACAGCGAGATCCTCTCCGAGCTTTATCATAAGCTCGGCGTCGTCGGCGAGGGTGCCGTCGCTCCTTATGAAAAAAAGCAGGGCTTCGCCCTCTCGGACGGCTCGGTCTCCCTTCTCCTCGAAGGAGAGAGTGCCGCCGCGGCGCGCGGTGCGTCGGTACTCTGCCGCATTGCGGGCCACGGACAGGCACATCACGCCGTCCCGTTCGGCACGCTCACGGGCTCCGAAGAGGCGCTCGTGCGTGCGATGCGCGAGGCGATCCTCGACGCGGGGCTGACACCCGAAGAGGTGGATGCCGTCGTCGGCTTTGCCAACGGGCACGAAAAGGTCGATGCGGCAGAGACTGCCGCTCTTTGCGAAGTGTTCGGCGAAAATCTCGCATCCCTCCCCGTCCTCACGGTCAAGGAAAGAGTCGGAGAAGCCCGCGCCGCCGCCGCGACGCTCGGCGCTCTGCACGCCGCCCTGCTTCTGCACGGCGACCTTGCGGGTGAGGCGGACGCCTATCGTCTTCTGCCCGACGGACGTGCCCGGAAAGTCGGGTGCACCGCGGACACGCTCCGTCATGTGCTCGTCATTGCCTACGGTGCCGGCGGAAGCTATACCGCGCTCCTTCTCACGAAATAATTTCTTTGGAGTCGGACAGAGCCTTCGGGACTTCCGACTCCTTTTCGAAAATTATGAATGATGAATGATGAATTATTTTTACTCCTCACCTTCTTCTTTTTGAGAGGACGAAGGCATTGAGCTTCCGATAGCTCGGAGAGTTTTTACTAATCTTTGCCGCCTATGGCGGCGGATCGGAGAATGTATGAAAGTTGCTTTGATTACGGGTGCCTCCCGCGGCATCGGGCGCGCGTGCGCGCTTCGTCTCGCGGCGGACGGGTACACCGTCGTCGTCAATTACAGTCACAGCGAGGCGGAAGCGCTCTCGGCACTGGAGGAGATCCGTGCCGCGGGCGGGGATGGCATGATCTGCAAAGCCGACGTGTCAAGCCCCGACGAAGTACGCGAAATGGTAACATTGGTTGACAAAACCTATGGTCAGATCGACCTGCTCGTCAACAATGCGGGACTGGTGAAGGACGAATATCTTCTGATGATGAATCCCGATACGCTCGACAAATGTCTGTCGCTGAATGTCAAGGGATACTTCTTTTGCGCCCAAGCCGTGGCGCTCAAAATGTTCCGCCGCCGTCGCGGCGTGATCCTCAACATGTCCTCGGTCAGCGGTGAGCTCGCCCTCGCGGGGCAGAGCGTTTACAGTGCAACGAAGGGTGCGGTCAATTCCATGACCCGCGTGCTCGCAAAGGAGCTGTCCCCGAAGGGCATCCGCGTCAACGCGCTCGCCCCCGGGTTCATCGAGACGGACATGATCCGCGCGCTCCCCGAGGAGAAAAAGACGGAATACCTCGCCGCCATCCCGATGCACCGCTTCGGCAAGCCCGAGGAGGTCGCCGCCGCCGTCTCTGCCCTCGCGTCGGACGCGTTTTCCTACATGACGGGACAGGTGCTGACACTGGACGGAGGGATCTCGCTATGATGAATATCATGGAAGTCAACCGTAGGCTGAAACAGCGTCCGCCCTTTCAGATGATCGAGCGAGTGCTCGAATGGACGCCCTCCGAATCCGCCGTCGGCATCAAGTGCGTCTCGGTCAACGAGCCCTATTTCGTCGGGCATTTTCCGAACGCGCCCATCCTCCCCGGTGTGCTCATCACCGAGGCGTGCGCCCAGCTCTGCTCCCTCGTCGTCGACCTGTCGCCGAGTGAGGAGGTGCTGTGGGTGCTTTTGAAGATCGACAATTTCAAATTCATGAAGTCGGTGATCCCGGGCGACCGCATGGAGATCTCCGTCAAAAAGACGCGCGACGCCGGCGCGCTCATCTCCTTCGACGCCGTGGTGCGTGTCGAGGGCGAGGTACGCGCCAAGGGGGCGCTGACCTTCACCTCGGTGCCGAAGTCCCGCGTCTTTGCCGAAGAGGAAGAAACGGAGGGCAAAGAGCATGAGTAAGCTTGCCGTCCTCTTTTGCGGGCAGGGCGCACAGCGCGTCGGCATGGGTCGTGATCTCTACCTCTCCTCGGAGAACGCACGCGCGCTCTTCGACGCGGGAGAGAAAGCTCTCCCGGGGCTTCTCGACACCCTCTTTTCGGGGGATGACGCGACGCTCACCCGCACCGAACATGCGCAGCCCGCGCTCTTCCTCACGGGGCTTGCCTTTGCCGAAGAGCTCCGCGCTCGGGGCATCCTCGCGGACGCCGCCGCGGGATTCTCTCTCGGGGAGATCCCCGCGCTCGCCTATACGGGCATCCTTTCGGTCGAGGACGCCTTTTCCCTCGTGCTCGCCCGCTCGCGCAAGATGGCGGAGCTGTCGACACGCTACCCCGGTGCCATGGCGGCGGTGCTGAAACTGGATGCCGCCACCGTGGAGGATGTCTGCCGCCGTCACCCCGGGGTGACTCCCGTCAATTACAACTGCCCGGGGCAGATCGCCTGCGCGGGCGAGGTCGGCGCGGTGAACGCCCTCTGCGAGGATGTGAAAGCCATCGGGGGCAGAGCGGTGAAGCTCGCGGTAGCGGGCGCCTTCCATACCCCCTTCATGGCGGAGGCGGAGCCGGTGCTCCGCGACGCGCTCGCGGGCATGACGGTACATGCGCCGATGCTTCCCCTTTACGCCGACCTGACGGGCGAGCCCTACCCCGACGATGCCGAAGGCATCCGCGAGAGAGTCGCGAAGCAGGTCGACTCCCCCGTCCGCTTTGAAGCCATCCTCAAAAATATGTCCGCCGCGGGCATCGACACCTTCGTCGAGGTCGGCGCGGGAGGGACGCTCACGGGCTTTGCCAAGCGCACGCTCCCCGAGGCGCGTCTCTTCACCGTGACCGACGTCCCCTCTCTCGAGAGCACCGTAAATGCCCTGAAAGGAGAAGAATAATGTCCGAGCATACCCCGACGCTTTCGGCGATTCGAAGCTCAAAAAAGCGGGTCGCCTGTCCGAAATGTAAACAAGAAGCGACAGAAGCGGAACTTTTCGACACCTATTACCTCTGTCCGTCCTGTGGCGCGTACTATCGGATGCCCGCAAGAATCCGCGCGGAATTCCTTTCGGACACCGACACTTTCTCCGAGCTGTTCGGTGAGGATGTCGTCGGCGATCCGATCTCCTTCCCCTCCTATCCCGAAAAGGTCGCCGCGGCGAAGGAAAAGAGCGGCGAGAACGAAGCCGTCCTCTGCGGCAGAACCAAGATCTGCGGATATACTGCCTGCCTTTTCATCATGAATCCCGACTTCATGCTCGGGAGCATGGGGACAGTGGTCGGCGACCGCATTGCCGCGCTCTTCGAATACGCGACGGCGAGACGCCTGCCTGTCATCGGCTATACCGTCTCGGGCGGTGCACGGATGCAGGAGGGGGTGCTCTCCCTCATGCAGATGGCGAAGGTCTCGATGGCGCTCAAGCGTCACAGCGACGCGGGGCTCTTCTATCTTTCCTGCCTCACCGACCCGACGATGGGCGGGCTGACTGCCTCCTTCGCGAGTCTCGGGGACGTCATCATCGCGGAGCCGGGCGCGCAGATCGGCTTTGCGGGTAAGCGCGTGATCGAGCAGAACACGGGCGAGACCCTGCCCCCCGATTTCCAGAGTGCGGAATTCCGGCTGAAAACGGGATTTCTCGACGCCATCGTGGAGAGAAAAGCACAGCGCGCCTATCTTTCGCGTATGCTCGCCTTCCACGAACGATACTGAAAGGAGCCTACCATGGACACCGTTACGACCGCGGAGAGCCGTCTCTCCGCCTACGATAAAATTCGGCTGACGCGCAGTGCGCACCGCGCCACCGCCACCGATTACATCCGCCATATGTTCACCGATTTCACCGAGCTTCACGGCGACCGCCGCTTCGGCGACGACCCCGCGATCGTCGGGGGTATCGCCCACCTGTTCGACATGCCCGTGACGGTCATCGGCATCGAAAAGGGCAAGGACGCCTACGGGCGCATGGGGCACCACTTCGGCTTTGTCGGCCCCGAGGGGTACCGCAAGGCGCTCCGCCTCGCGAAGGAGGCGGAAAAGTTTTCCCGCCCCGTGATCTTTCTTGTCGACACGCAGGGCGCAAGCTGCGGAAAGAGCGCGGAGGAGCGCGGCATCGGCGATGCAATCGCCGAGAATCTTTTCGAGCTCGGCACCGTGAGGACGCCCACCCTTTCCCTGATGATCGGGGAGGGCGGGAGCGGCGGTGCCCTTGCCCTCGCGGTGGCGGACGAGGTATGGATGCTTGAAAACGCCTACTATTCGGTCATTGCGCCCGAGTCCTGCGCGAGCATTCTCTTTAAGGATCCCGCCCGCGCCCCCGAGGTCACCGACTATCTGAAGCTCGGCGCGCACGACCTGTGGGAGATGGAGGTCGTGGAGCGCATCATCGAAGAACCCGAGAGCTTTGCCGAAGGGGAGCTCCTCGACACCTTCATGTCGCATCTCGCCTCCGAGCTCTACGGCAAGCTGACGCATCTCTCCCACGAGGACACCGACCGTCTGCTCGCCGCGCGTTACGAAAAATACCGCAAGATCGGCAGATATCCCGTCTATGGCGCCGCCGCGAAGAAGCGCCGCGGTCTCTTCTCATGAGTCGGCGCGTACTGATCCTCAACGGCAGTCCCCGCCGTGCCGCCTCCTCGACGATGGTCGTGACGCAGACATTCTGCGAGGGATTTGCCGAGGGGTGCGACGCCGAATTCGAGACAGTGAACGTCTCCGACCTGCACGTGACCCCCTGCCGCGGCTGTCTTTCCTGTTGGGGACGGACGGCGGGACGGTGCGTGATCGCAGGGGACGATGTGCCCGCGCTGACCGCGAAGATTCTCTCGGCAGACGTCCTCGTCGTGAGCTTTCCTCTCTACTTTTTCGGAATGCCGGGCGAGATGAAACTGCTCGTCGACCGTCTTCTTCCCCTGATGTCCACCTACCGCGGACAGCTCCCGCCGAAGGGGGGAGAGTCCTTCCACGGCTTCCGCTTTCCGCACCCCGAGAAGCGGCTCGTTCTGGTCTCCTCCTGTGCCTATTCGGACACCGAGAGGGTGTACGATCCCCTCCTCCATGAGCTTGACTGCATCCTCGGGCGGGACCGCTATACGCCGATTCTCGCGCCCGAGCTCAAGACGCTCGTCGACACGGGGGACAGCGCCGCCTTCCGCCGCGCGATGAAAAAATACCGCGCCGCGGGGCGTACCTTTGCCGAGCGAGAGCTGACCGAGGAAGAAACGAGAGCGCTTGCCCGCCCGCCCTTCTCCGAAGGTATCTACAGGGAATTTCTCGCCGCCTTTTGGCAGAAGGAAGAGAAAAAGGGTACTTCTTCCGAAGAAGAACCGACTCGCAAAGGCTGAAAATCCACACTTTTCTTTACATTTTATGCTTTTTTCTCGAAAGTTTTCGAAAATCTCTCCCGAAAAAGAGACGCGGCGCGCCGCGTCTCTTTTTCTTTGTTTTTGAAGCTAAAAATCGTGTGGCGTCACGCAAGAAAATGTGCGATTCTCGGTGAGGGGAGAGCGAAAAATCGCGGATTTTCTCCTCTTTTGTAAAGAATACTTTCCGTTTTTGATAATTTTTTAACAAAGGACGGCGGATTCTGCGCTCAAGAGTTACCTTTGACTAACGTCAAGAAAATTCGGGAAATTCGGAAAATTCCTTGACAGATGCGGAATAATATATTATAATAAAGGTAACAAACCGACGGACATCCGCAAAGCGTCCCTTCGCAAAAACGGCGAAGCCGCGCCCTGCCGATGTCCGGCTCTCCTCCGCCCGCGCAAGGCGGCTGTCGCGATCTCTACGGCGTACCGCGCTATAGGAAGCGCCGACCGCTCTGCGGTCACGGTGGGATCTTTTCGCTCCGCGCTCTGCGTTAGCGAAAGCCCGCCGACTCGGCGCTACGGTGAGGCTCTCCCCGCCGCCTGCTGCGGCGGCAAGGCAGACCCGTCTGCTTTGACGACACTGTGGGTTTTCCCTCTCCGCCTCCGCGGTTCGGAAGTCTGCCCTTTTCCGGAGGGTACGAGAGATCTTGTCGGCTTGTCTTTTTCCCATGTAAAAATTTTTCATGTAACAACGAGAAAGGAAAGGGAGTCCGCGCGAGAGCGCCTTGCTCCCTCGGTCATGAACATGCCGTTTTTCAAGCTCGGTAAAACGCGCCTTCCCCACAAAAAGGCGACCGCCCATTCCCGCGCGGTGCGCATGACGCCGCCCGCAGAGGTCCTGATTCTGCTCTCCCAGCACATCGGCGCACCCGCCACCCCGATTGTCAGGGTCGGCGACACGGTGAAGGTCGGGCAGAAGATTGCGGAGGCTTCGGGCTACGTCTCTTCCCCCGTCTATGCCTCGGTCTCGGGTACCGTGGCGAAGATCGAACCCTACCTCACCTCGGGCGGACGCACCGTCGATGCCATCCGCATTGCCTCGGACGGGCAGATGACGCCCGACGAGAAGCTCGCGCCTCCCTCCGTTTCCGATTTCGACGGCTTTTCCGCCGCGGTGCGGGAGAGCGGACTCGTCGGTCTCGGCGGCGCGGGCTTCCCGACACAGGTCAAGCTCGACGCGGTGAAGAAGGGACTCATCGACACGGTGATTATCAACGCGGCGGAATGTGAGCCGTATATCACCTCGGATACGCATACAATGCTCTTCGAGAGCGGCTACGTCTATCGCGGGATGAAGCTTCTCATGACCTACGTGCCCGCGAAGAAATTCCTCATCGGCATCGAGAAGAACAAGCCCGACGCCATCGCCAAGATGGAGGAGATCTTCTCCTCGGAGGCGAAGGTGCGCGTCGTTTCCCTGCCCGACACCTATCCGCAGGGCGGCGAAAAAATTCTGATCTACAACACGACGGGACGGGTCGTCCCCGAAGGAAAGCTCCCCGCCGACGTCGGTGCCCTCGTCATCAACATCACCTCGCTTGCCTTCCTCGCAAAGTATTTCGAGAGCGGCATGCCACTTGTCGAAAAGTGTGTGACGGTGGACGGCTCCGCCGTGAAGGAACCGAAAAACGTCATCGTTCCCGTCGGGGCGAGCATCGGCGACGTGATCGAATTTGCGGGCGGCACCTCGAAGCCCGTCGGCAAGATTCTGCTCGGCGGTCCGATGATGGGCGTCGCGGTGTGCTCGACCCTCGACCCCGTGCTGAAAACGACGAACGCCCTGACCGTCCTCGATACAAAGGACGCAAGGCTCCCCGAATCGACCGCCTGCATCCACTGCGGCAGATGCGTCGACAACTGCCCGATGCATCTGAATCCCACGCTCTACGCCCGCGCGATGAACATAGAGGACGCCGCCGACCGCGCCGCAAGGCTCGAGGAGGCGAAGATCAATCTCTGCATCGAATGCGGCTGTTGCTCCTATGTCTGCCCCGCGAA
The DNA here is from genome assembly GCA_934373635.1 of uncultured Eubacteriales bacterium. Taxonomy (GTDB): domain Bacteria; phylum Bacillota; class Clostridia; order Oscillospirales; family CAG-272; genus UBA1740. The sequence continues at coordinate 27,052 of CAKROZ010000009.1, read as the reverse complement.
GCGCCCGCTCGTCGCGACGAACCGCCTCGCGAAAGCCGCCCTGCGCGAATACAAGGCGCATCAAGACACGCTGAAGTAAAGGAAGGAATTTCATGGAAAAGCTTGTTGTATCTTCCTCTCCGCACATCCGCTCGTCCGTAACGACGCGCCGCCTGATGGGGGACGTGCTCATCGCCCTTGCCCCCGCGACGATCGCGGCGGTCGTACTGTTCGGGCTCTCCGCCTTTGTGATTATTTTCGCCTGTGTGGCGACGGCGGTGCTGACGGAATATCTTTTCAACCTCGTGACAAAGAAAAAACAGACGGTCGACGACCTTTCCGCCGTCGTAACGGGTCTGCTCCTCGCGCTGAACATTCACGCCGACGTGCCCGTGTGGCAGTGTGTCATCGGCGCGGTGTTCTCGATCCTCGTGGTCAAGTGCCTGTTCGGCGGGCTCGGCTGTAACTTCGCGAACCCCGCGATCACGGGCAGAATTTTCATGCTGATTGCCTTCTCCGAGGCGGGCGGCGGCACCATGCCCCTCGACCTCGAGGCAAGCGCGACGCCCCTTGAGAGCATCGGAAAGATCCTCGCGGGCGGCTCGGCTTCCCTTCCGAGCATCGGGGACATGTTCCTCGGCATTCGCGGCGGCGCGATGGGGGAAACCTGCGCAATCGCCCTTCTCCTCGGCTTTGTCTACCTCGTCGTGCGCGGAGTGATTGACTGGTACGTGCCCGCGACCTTCGTCGGCACGGTGTATCTCTTTTCCCTCTGCGTCACGGGAGACGCCCTGCTCGCGCTTTACGAAATCTTGGCGGGCGGACTTCTCATCGGCGCAATCTTCATGGCGACCGATTACGTAACGGGGCCGATCAACAAGCTCGGACGTGTGGTCTTCGCCTTCGGGTGCGGACTCATCACCTGCCTCATCCGCTTCTTCGGCTCCTATCCCGAGGGGGTGTCCTTCGCTATTCTCTTCATGAACATCCTCTCTCCCTATATTGAGAACCGGACGGCAAAGCGTCCGCTCGGAGGTGCAAAGAAATGACGGAAGCACAAAAGACGAAATTCATGCCTGCCATCGTTCTGACCTCCATCTGTCTCATGGTGGCACTGGCACTCGCTGTTGTGAACCTCTTCACCGCTCCGATCGTGGAAGAAAACGCACACAAAAAAGAGATGGAATCCCTGCGCGTCGTCATGAAGGACGGCGCGGACTTCACCGCACTCGAGGGGCTGACCCTGCCCGACACGGTGAAGAGCGTCTACCGCGAGAGCGAGGGACGGGGGTATGTCCTCCTCCTTTCGACGACCTCGCAATACACCTCGGCGGGCGAGCCGATGAACATCACCGTCGGCATCGGAAGCGACGGAAAGATTACGGGCGTGCTCTTAACCTCCTATTCCGAATCGAAGGATTTCGGCAAGGAGACTTATCCCGAAATCTATGTCGGGAAGGATGAATCCCTTAAGGGCGTAAAGCTCGTCGCGGGCGTCACCTATTCCTCGACCGCCTTCCGTAACGCCATCAAGGACGCGTTCCGTGCGCTGACGGACAACGCGTTGCTCGCAAAGTGAGGAGGTACGGTATGAACAAGCTCAAAAACAGCAAATGGATGATCCTCCTACGCGGACTCATCATGGAAAATCCCGTTCTCGTTCTCGTCCTCGGCACCTGTCCGACCCTCGCCCAGACGGGGAGCGTCATTTCCGCCGTCGGCATGGGACTCGCGGCGACCGCCGTCCTCGTCTGCTCGAACGCGGCGATCTCCGCCCTGCGCAAGGTCATTCCCGACACGGTGCGCATCCCCTGTTATATCGTCATTATCGCAGGCTTTGTCTCGGTCGTGCAGATGCTCATGCACGCGTTCTTACCCGATCTTTACGACATGATGGGCGTGTATCTCGCCCTGATCGTCGTCAACTGCATCATCCTCGGCAGAGCCGAGATGTTCGCGAGAAAGCACCCCGTCACCGACTCCATGCTCGACGGTCTCGGCATGGGTCTCGGATTCCTGCTCGCCCTCTTCTGCATGGCGACGATCCGCGAGGTGTTCGGCAACGGCACCTTCGCGGGCATTGCGATCCCCTTCCTCAAGGATTACCGCATTCCGATCCTGACGCAGGCGCCCGGCGGTTTCCTCATCTTCGGTCTTCTGATCGCCCTGATGAACAAGCTGCGCGAAAAGCAGGGCGGCGTCATAAAAAAGGAATTCAGCTGCGAGAGCTGTCCCTCCGCCGCGCTGTGCGGCAAGACCTCCTGCAGTGAGGTGACCGAGATCGCGGAAGATGCGGGCGAGCCGGAAGACGCCCCCGACACCGACGCACAAAAGAAGGAGGACGGACAATGACCTTCAAATCTCTGATCCTGATCTTAATGAGCGGCGTGCTCGTCAACAACTACGTGCTTCAGAAATTCCTCGGCATCTGCCCCTTCCTCGGCGTATCGAAGAAATTCGATCAGGCGAGCGGCATGGGCATCGCCGTAACCTTCGTCATGCTGTGCGCGACGGCGGTCACTTATCCTCTGCAGACCTTCGTGCTTACGCCGCTGAAACTTGAGTATTTGCAAACAATTGTATTCATTCTCGTAATTGCGGCACTGGTACAGTTTGTGGAGCTCGTGTTAAAGAAGTTTTTGCCCGCGCTTCATAAATCGCTCGGTGTCTACCTTCCCCTGATCACGACCAACTGTGCCGTGCTCGGCGTTGCCATCAACAACGTGACCGACGGCTACAACTTCCTCGAGTCGATGTTCTCCTCCCTCGGCGTGGGACTCGGCTTTCTCTTTGCGATGGTGCTCTTCGCGGGGGTGCGCTCCCGTATCGAGAACTGCCCGTCGCCGAAGCCCTTCCGCGGCCTCCCCGTGACCCTGATCGCCGCCGCCATCGTGTCCCTCGCCTTCTACGGCTTTGCGGGCATTGTGGAAAACATTCTCGGCTGACGGCACACGTCAGTCAGTGTTAGTATTGAAAGGAACGAACCGATGGAAATTCTGATTCCCGTACTCATCCTTTCCGCCATCGCGGTACTGTGCGCCGTGCTTCTCACGCTTTCTTCGGTCTTTTTCGCCGTCAAGGAAGACGAGCGCGCCGCCGCCATCCGCGAGTGCCTGCCGGGCGCCAACTGCGGCGCCTGCGGCTTCAGCGGTTGTGACGGCTACGCCAAGGCTCTCTCCGAGGGCACGACCGACAAGACAAATCTCTGCGTCCCCGGCGGAGACGCCGCCGCGCGCGACATTGCGGCGATCCTCGGCGTGGAGGCGGCGGACGTCGTCGAGCGCGTGGCATACGTCGGCTGTAACGGCAAATGCCTCTCGGACGGAAAGAAATACGAATATGACGGTCCGGCCACCTGTCAGGCGGCGAACATGAGTTTCTCGGGCGACCGGTATTGCACCTATGCCTGCCTCGGCTACGGCGACTGTGCGGCGGTGTGCCCGCACGACGCCATCTGTATCGAAAACGGCATTGCCCATGTCGACCCCCGCCGCTGTGTGGGGTGCGGCATCTGCACCCGCGCGTGCCCGAACCATCTGATCCGCCTCGTGAACGATACCGTCCGCGTGGTGGTCAAGTGCTCAAACCATGACAAAGGCGCCCTGACGCGCAAATACTGCGACGTCGGCTGTATCGGCTGTGGCAAGTGTGAGCGCACCTGCCCTGTGGGAGCCATTCACGTGGAGAACAACCTCGCGACCATCAACTACGACCTGTGCACGGGTTGCGGTGCCTGTCGGAGCGTCTGCCCCGTGGGCTGTATCCACGAGGGAAGCTTCCTCTGCGGAGCACATTTTGATAATTAAGAATTATGAATGAAGAATTATGAATCAGGCAGGAAGCCTTGCGGCAATCTTAAAATTCGAGCGTATTTATGACAATGGGGATTCGACAAAGCCGCGCAGCGTGCTTACTGCCGAAAAGCTTGCATCGCGCCGACATGATCCCGTCACAGACCTACGCAAGACTCCGCACCATAATTCATAATTCATAATTCATAATTCATAATTCTGAATTCCCTACATACCCCCGGGAAAGGAAGTCCGAGCGATGAAACAAAACGAGCGCAACAGCGGTGATGCCGCCTCCTCCGATGTCCGAGGCGGCGTTCTCCGCCGCGCCGACGTTTGGCTCATCCTCGGTCTGCTCCTTGTCGGGGGGATTTTGTTTCTCGCGTTCCGCCTGTCGGCGACCGTCGGCGCGTCGGTCACGGTCCGCATCGAAAACGAGGTCGTCGCGCGCTATCCGCTGAATGTCGACGGCACCTATTCGCTGAACGGGGGGACGAATGTCCTCGTCGTGAAGGACGGACGCGCACACATGGAGCACGCCGACTGCCCCGACGGTCTGTGCATCCGACAGGGCGAGATCTCAAAAGAAGGCGAACGCATCGTCTGCCTGCCGAATCGGGTCATGGTTACGGTGGATAATTAAGAATTATGAATTGTGGCAAGAAGTCTTGCGTGGATCTGTGACGGGATAACGTGTGACATAAAGCATGCGTTTTTTCGCGCACCGCAAAACTTTCCCGCATTGTCATGAATACGCCCGAATTTCAAGGTTGCCGCAAGGCTCTCTACCGAATTCATAATTCATAATTCATAATTCTTAATTCATAATTTTCAGGAGGGTTGCTTTGAAGAAAACGCGAAGGCTTGTATTTCTTGCCATGACCGTGGCGGTGGCGATGGTGCTCTCCTTTGTCGAGAGTCAGATCCCCGCGTTCGTCGCCGTGCCCGGCGTGAAGGTCGGGCTTGCCAATCTTGCCGTCATCTTCGCGCTCTTTGTCTTCGGGACGTGGGAGGCGTTCGCCGTCAGTCTTGTGCGCGTGCTCCTCGTTTCTCTCCTCTTCGGGAATGCGGTCGGGTGGCTATATAGTCTTTCGGGCGCGGTGCTCTCACTCTGTGTCATGCTCCTGCTTCGGCGGGTCGGGCGCTTCTCCGTCGTCGGCATCAGTGTCGCGGGGGGCGTCGCGCACAACATCGGGCAGATCCTCGCCGCGATGGCGGTGCTCCGCACCGAGGGGGTGCTCTACTATCTTCCGCCCCTTCTACTCTCGGGTGTGATCGCGGGCGCCGTGATCGGTATTGCGTCGGCACTTTTGGTCGAGCGGGTCGGAAAATACGTCAAATTGTAATCTATTGTTTTCATATAAGGAGAAAAAGTATGTCTGTTGCTATCATCACGGGCGCTTCGAGCGGTATCGGTCGTGAGTTTGCCCGTCAGTTAAAAGAGCTTCCCGAGATTGACGAATTCTGGTTCGTCGCGCGCCGTACCGACAGGATGGAAGCGCTCGCGGGAGAGCTCGGGGTCAAGGCGAAGATCATCGGCGCCGACCTCGCGACCATGGAGGGTGTCAATGCGGTGCGCGACGCGCTGAAGGCGGAGAAGCCGCGCGTGCGCTTCCTTGTCAATGCCGCCGGTTTCGGCAAATTCGGCTCCTTCGAGCAGGTGCCCGAGGAGGAGATCATACGCATGATGGACGTCAACGACAAGGCGCTCGTCCTCATTACGCACATGACGATCCCCTACATGGAGGAGGGCGGTCGCATCATCGAGATGGGAAGTGGCTCCTGCTTCACCCCTCTGCCGAATTTCAATATTTACGCCTCCTCGAAGGCGTTCGTCCTGCACTACACGAAGGCGTTGAATTACGAGATCCGCAAGTACGGACTGCGGGCGACCTGCTTCTGCCCCGGATGGGTGGCGACCGAGTTCCTCGGGAAGGCGACCGCCGAGCCGGGCATCACGGTGCCGAAAACGATGAAGCCCCTGCTCTCCGCCGAGACGGTCGTGCGCGGGTGCATCAAGGCGTCGCAAAATGGCAAAGTCATGTACGTCACGAATTGGTTTACGAAGCTCCAGCATCTTCTCTTCAAGCTGCTACCCGATAAGATCCTGACCAAGCTCTGGCTCGGGATGCAGGTAACGAATGAAGAAAATTAAGAATTATGATTTATGAATTATGAATGAGGCAAGCTCTTGCGGTAGTCTTTGAAAACTCGGCGTTCAGAGTTTTTGAAGCGTTGCCGATGGTTTGCAGGCGAAGGAAATCCCGCGCCTCGGCAGGTGTCGGCAAGGCTCTGTTGTGATGCAGAGTTGCCGCTGTTCCGACTCGGGACGCCGCTTCTTTGTGCCGTCGTTCCGAACGGAGTGCCATTGTCTTTGCCGTGTGAGGTTGCCGTCGTTCCGAACGGAGTGCCATTGTCTTTGCCGTGTGAGGTTGCCGTCGTTCCGAATCGAAGTTTCTCCGAATTTATGAAAGGAAATATCTATGTCACGCAAGCATTTTAAGGGCGGGACGTTGACAGCGCCCCTTCCGCCCGTTCTCGTTACGGTCGGCGAGGAAGACCGCGCGAATGTTCTCACCGTCGCATGGACGGGTATTCTCGCCTCCGACCCGCCGAAGACCTACGTTTCGATCCGCCCGTCGCGCCACTCCTACGAGATCCTCAAAGAGGGAGGCGAGTTCGTCATCAATCTGCCCTCCGACAACCTTGCGAAGGCGGTGGACTGTGCGGGCATCTTTACGGGGGCAAAGGTGGATAAATTCCAAAAATGCGGCTTCACCAAAACGGAGAGTCGCACCGTCGCGCCCCCCACCATTGCGGAATGTCCCGTTGCGCTCGAGTGCCGCGTCACCGAGGTCATCCCGATGGGGACGCACGACGTCTTCTTTGCCGACATCCTCGACGTCTCCTGCGACGAGCGCCTGCTCGACGAAAAGGGAAAAATCCACATGGAGCGTGCGCACCTGCTCGCCTACGCGCACGGCGAATATTTCGCCCTCGGGCGGCGGCTCGGAACCTTCGGGTTCAGCGCGGTAAAAAAGAAAAAGCGTCCCGCCCCGCCCGCAAAACATGTTGCAAAAGAAAGCGCGGACGCCGCGAAGGCGCACGACGGAATAGCGACCGAAGACCGCGAGCCCCGAGAGGACATTCCCGATAAAAAACGGGGAAAGGACGCAACGACGGGCACTCCGACGGGGGCACCGTCGAACATCCCGAAGGGGGCAACGATGAGCGCTCCGGATGGGGCGGACAAAGGCGCACCGAAGGGCTCGGGCGCGCCGAAAAAGAGCGCGCCGCGCAAGAAAGCGAAGCCCGGCAAGGCGTCCCCCGCCCGCAGGGCGGGCAAAGGAGCAAAGAGGAAATAACCGATGAAATACGAAAACTGTGAAAGCATCCGCGAGCGTCTGCTCCTCCTGATCTCCTCGGAATACGACAGCGACGCCGCGTTCGAGCGCGCGTGCGGGCTTCCCGAAAAGACGGTGAACAACTGGCGCCGTGCGCGTTCCTCCTCCTTCATGAAGATGCTCCCCGCCCTCGCCGAGAAATTTCACATGACGGTCGGAGAGCTGCTCGACCTGCCCCTCGGGAAAACGGGGTCGGAGCTGTCCGACGAGGAGCTCCGCCTTCTGCGTCTCTACCGCAAATCCCGCACCCTGCCGAAGGAGCGTCGCGCCGCCCTCACGGCGACCCTCGAATCGGTGATCTCCCTCTACCTCACGGGAGAGCAAACAAGAAAGCCGAGATGAATAAAAGACGGATCTTTACGTTGACGAACAGCGGAACGTCGAAAGGGCTGCTTCACTTGCCTACAATCGCTTTTGCACATAATCGTTTGCAAACTTCAGCAAAAACTGTGAACGCAAGGCTCAAAACAATTCTTTATTCATAATTCTCAAATGTGGTTTTTGTACTGCACCGTGCGGTAATGGCTCGGAGAACAGCTGTGGTACTTTCGGAAAATGCGGTTGAAGTAGGAGACGGAGGAGAAGCCCACGGCATCCGCGATCTCGAGGATGCTGTTTTCCCCTTTGGCAATCATTTTCTCGGCTTTGCAGATGCGCACGAAATTGAGGTATTCGGTAAAGGTCGCGCCGATGGCACTTTTGAAGATACGGCAAAAATAGGAGGGGTCAAAGCCGAGGAGCGTGCTAATCTCGGTGAGGTCGATGTCCTCGGCGTATTTTTCGTTGATGTAGGAGAGCGCGGGGAGGATCTTCTGCACCTCCTTGCTGTTGTAGATCCGCTCGGCATCCGAGAGGATCCCGCCGCGGTAAAGGAGCCCGAGGATGTCATAGACCCTCGCCTTCGCGAACATTTCGTAGGCGACCTTCTTCTCCTTGATCTCGGCGAAAATGCCGTTGATGGCGGAAAAGAGTGCAGGGTCGCGGAGCACACGCACGCCGTCGTCTGCCAGACTGTCAAGTCGGGAGGAATAGCGGATCATCCGCTCGATCTCGGTGTCGAGAAAGTCCTTTTGCTTGAATTGGAGGAGCCCGCACTGCGTCTCGTCCTCACAGGCGGTTGCATGAGGCACGCCCGAGTTGACGAAGATCACGTCCCCCGCCGTCGCGTCGTAGCAGGTGCCGCTCTCGGAATAGCAATGAAAGAGCCCGCTGTAGATCGGCAAAAATTCAAGCTCCTCGTGCCGATGGAGGGAAGAGATCCGCCGTCCCTCATGCACGATCGTACCGGAGCCTGCGTAGATCGACATTTTCGTTACGTTTTGTTTTACGATTTCGTTTCGCACGAGATCACCGCCTTTCCGAAGATTTCATGGTTTTTACGTTAATTGCATTTTTTTGTTTACATTATGCGCGTTTCCACGCCTTTGCCGAGAAGAGGACGAGAATCGGAAAGAGCTCAAGTCGTCCCGCCAGCATATCGAAGATCAGGACAAGCTTCGAAAGGATTCCGTAGCCCGCATAGTTTGCCGAGGGACTGACGGCATCGAGTCCCGGTCCGACGTTGTTGAGGCAGGAGAGTGCGGCGGTGAAGTTCGTCTCGAAGGAAAAGCCGTCGAGCGAGAGCAGAAGAAAGCTGCCGAGCAGAAGTCCGATATAAAGGATAAAATAGGTGGCGGTGCCGTCAACGGTTTTTTCCTCCACCGTCTTGCCGCTCACACGGACGGTGCGCACGCTCTGCGGGTTCAGCACCTTGCGGATGCTGCGTCCCGCGCTCTTGAAAAGGAGGAGGAAGCGGGCGCATTTGAGTCCGCCGCCCGTACTGCCCGCCATGGCGCCGAGGAACATGAGAAGCACCAAGATCGCCTTTGAAAAGGAGGGCCAAAGGTCAAAATCCGTCGTGGCGTAACCCGTCGTGGTCATGATGCTTGCGACCTGGAACGCCGCATGATGAAGCGCCGTGAAGAAGCCGCCCGCAAGATTTCTGATATTCAGCGTAATGAGAAGGGTCGCCGCGGTGAAGGTACCGACATAGAAGCGAAGCTCCTCGTCGCGAAGGGCGGCGGACACCTGTCCGATCATCAGAAGGTAATAGCAGGTAAAATTGACGCCGAAGAGCATCATGAAGACCGTCGTCACGCTTTGAAGATAGGGAGAGTAGGACGCCATGCTGTCGTTCTTGATACCGAAGCCGCCCGTCCCCGCCGTGCCGAACGCGGTGCAGACCGAATCAAAGAGGGACATCCCGCCGATGATAAGGAAGAGAAAGTCGAGGATTGTCAGAGCGATATAGGTCAGATACAGAATCGAGGCGGTGCGGCGCATCTTCGGCACCAGTTTTCCGACCGCAGGCCCCGGGCTCTCCGCACGGAGAAGGTGCATGGTGAAGCCCTCTTGCCGTCCCCCGACGGGGATCAAGGCAAGGAGAAAGACCAGAACGCCCATGCCGCCGAGCCAGTGCGTAAAGCTCCGCCAATAGAGCATTCCGCGGGAGAGCGCCTCGACATCGCGAAGGATGGACGCGCCCGTCGTGGTAAAGCCCGAGACGGTCTCAAACAGGGCGTCAACGAAAGAGGGGATCTCCCCCGAAATCCAAAAGGGCAGACAGCCGACGAGACTGAGAAGCAGCCACGCGAGTCCGACGCAGACCAGCCCTTCCTTGGTATAAAAATCTCCGCGGGCGCCCCGCGCGAGGCAGCCGAGCGCCACCGCCGCCAAGATTGCGGCGGAAATGACGCCGAAGAAGGTGAGCGCGGAGCGGACGTTCCCGTCGCACAGGCAAAGCACCACGGCGGGGAGCATAAAGACGCCTTCGACAAACAGGATCTGCGAGAAGAAGCGTCCCATCATTTTATAGTTCATGGTATCTCCGTTACGAAGCAAAAATATCGTTCAGGTCGAGAAGAGGCGTGTCGCCGCCGTACACCACGACGACGGTATCGCCGACATGCATTTCGGAATCGCCGCTCGGAATCTCGGTCACGCCCGCGCGCGTAATGCAGGCAAGCAGGGCGTTGTCCTTCGTGTGCCACTTTTTGAGCGGTTCGTTCGTGTGGAGCGTGTGTTCGTCGACGCGGAATTCAAGCGCCTCGGCGTTGCCGTCCGCGATGCGATGGACGGTGATCGCCGCGCCCGTCTGGTTCTGCATGGCGCGGACGTAGCGCAGAATGGCGTTGCAGCAGACCTTCCGCGGGGAGATCACGCTCCCGACGGGGAGGCTGTCGAGAATTTTGGAATCCTCGACGCGGGCGACCTTGGTGATGATCTGCGGCACGCCGTAGGTCTTCCCGTAAAGGGAAATGATCATATTCAGCTCGTCAAGCCCAGTGAGAGTGACGAGGGCGTCGCATTCCGCAATTCCCTCTCCCTCCATCACGGTGCGGTGAGCGACATCACCGTGAATGATGTCCGCGCTCGGCAAGAGCTTTGCAAGCTCGAGACAGCGGTCGCCGTCCTTTTCGATGATCTTCGTGCGGATGCCGCTCTTCGCGAGGCGTTCGGCAAGGTAGAAGGTGACCCTTCCGCCCCCGACCACCATGACGTCGCGCACCTTGTGCGAGACGATGCCGAGATTTTTGAGCAGTGCCGAGAGATTCTCTGGCGAGGCGGTGAAGAAGACGCGATCCCCCGCGCGGAGCACAAAACGTCCGTCGGGGATGGTCGCCCGTCCGTCACGGAGGACGACGCAGATCAGCACCTTGCACCGCACGACTCCCGTGAGCGCGGAGACCGCGAGATCCGCCAGGGGACTCTTTTCGTCGATCTTCAATTCCACGATTTCCACTCGCCCTTTGGCAAAGGTGTCCCGCTTCAGGAAGCCGGGGTATTTGAGTAACCGCTCGATCTCCTCCGCCGCCTCAAGCTCGGGATTGAAGGAGAGGGAGAGCCCGAGGGCGTCCCGCATCCGATATGCCTGCGTCGAATACTCGGGGTTGCAGACACGGGCGATGGTATGGATCTTCGGATTGACGGCATGTGCCGCCGCGCAGGAGAGCAGGTTCACCTCATCGGTGCCCGTCGCCGCGATCAGCAGATCGGCGCTCTCCACCCCCGCGTCGCAGAGCGTGCCGAGGGCGGCACAGTTCCCCGTCACCGCCATCACGTCATATCGCCCGACGAGATCCTCGACCACCTCGGCGTCCACATCGATCAGGGTGAGGTCGTGCCCCTCCGCCGACAGCTCTTCGATCAGCGTCTCGCCGACCTTACCGTTTCCCGCAACAATAATCTTCAAAGGTTCCTCCTTCGAGAGAGAAGATGAGAATTAAGAATGATGAATGATGAATGATTCTTAAGTCTTGCGCTCGTCTCTCGTCGTTTTGAGAAGGATGAAGGATGAACGAACATTCGGCTTGCGCTCGGCTCCCGATGCTATCGGAAGGATGCGCGAGGCGGTTTCTGCCCCGAACGTTTTTCCTCATGGCTTTCACAAAAGGCAACCACAGAGAACCGACGCTCGGTCAAGCACCGAATTCTTAATTCTTAATTCTTAATTCTTAATTCCTAATTCATCCATCATTCTCAATGATCTTTCCGCTATTATAGCACAAAGGACAGGAAAAAGCAAGCCTTTTCCGACGAAAGACCGCCCCCGGCTCGATGCCTCGGAGACGGTCTATCGAAAAATCATAAATTTTCGGGGTTCCTGTCGGAAAGCGTCGCAAAAGCGGGTCTTCCTTTTCGTTGACCTCCCGCGCGGAATGTGCTATGATAGGGACAGAGTCAAAATCCCTTTGGTAAAACGCAAAAAGTCCCGAAAAGCAAGAGCCCAAAAGCCATCGCCTCCGAAAGCAAACCCGTTCGAACGCACGGCCCCGCTCCAATTCTTAATTCATAATTCTTAATTCTTAATTCACCTTTCTTTTACTATCGTAAAGTATTTGTTGACAAAAGGAAAAGAATATGCTATACTATGAAGGAAGGAGGAATGGCTTATGTATATGAATTACGCAAAGCTATGGAAGCTGCTCGTCGACAAGAAAATGACGAAAGCCGACCTTTCGGCGTTGACGGGCATCAGCTCGCGCGTGATCGCGAAGCTCACGCAGGGCGAGACGGTCACGACGGATACCCTGCTCCGCATCTGCGAGGTGCTCGGGTGCGATATCGGCGATATTTGCGAATGTGCAAACGAAGACCGCATGTCTCTCTACGACGCGTACCGCACGCGGGGAGAGGTGACGGCGGAATGTGAGACCTTCCGCACCGTAAACTTCTCTTACCGCGGGACGCGGTACACGGTGTACGTGACGAAAGCGCGCGCCACGAAGGCGACGCGCATCGAATGTCGCGAGAACGAAACGATCTACTGGATCCAATACTACCCCTTCGGTTCGATCAGCAGTCCCACGCAGGTCGAGACCATGCTTCTCCGCCCGCGCCCCGCGAAAGACGAGACGAGGATCGTGCTGCTCCGCGGGAAGCCGGGGGTCATCGTGGGACTGGACGAAGGGATCTTCGTATCCGCGCACGGCACGCCGCACGAGGGCACCGTCTACGTCATGTCGGAGGGCGCTTTCAAGCTTTTTGTACCGAATAAAAATATGCTTTAACAAGCAAAAAGGAGAAACAAATGACAATCAAAGATTACTTTTCAAATTACAAAAGCACTTGCATCCTTCACGATCCCATACCGGAAGGAAAAAGCTCATCCATCGACGATCTTTACGATGTATGCATTGCTCCGTACACTTTGGACAAAGATTATGTTTTAAAATGGCACGAAATGCTGATGCAATATGCAGATCGTGACGATGCAGTTCTTTGGATCAGATACTACGAAAGCGGAAACAAAAAAAGCGGGCGTTGGAATACCAGACGTGCTGCCGTAACACAATTCTCGGACGGCTTTTCCTATGTTTTCGTCAGCAATTTTGATGTTCACGAAATATGGAATATGATACGGCTGCATGTAGAGCCGGATATCGAGTTGTTTGCCGAGATGATGAAAAATCGCACCTATCCTCTCCATTACGACGGCGGAAAGAGCTGCGAAGAACTCGATATTGCCGCATTCCCGAGGATCGGAAACACCAGAGCCGGCATTTTAACTTATTCACACAGATACTTGGCGCACATTTGCGGGATAAAATCCGAAATTTTCTCACCATCCGGTCAGTGTATAAAAATCGATGTAAAAACCGATCCCGGCCGGTATATCTTTCCTCGAGGAGATCTCTCTGACTGGTCCAGTCCGACGCCGGATCTTCCTCCCGTGCGAACTCTAAATTATTCACTTTCGCAGGATGAGAAAAACCTTGTAAAAGCACATTTCCTTCGATTTACGGATCCGCTAAATTATTATGTTGTGCCGGGAAAATCATTTGAGATCAATAACACCGGAGTCAGGATCGGAGAATACCCTCCTCTTAATTTTTATATGCAAGAAAAATTCAAGGCGCTTTACGGTAAAACGGCTTGGGCTCAATTCTGCGAAAAGGCTATGATCCCCCCCGCACCTTCTCTCGTGCCTGCGACGGCATCTTTTACCATAGAATACGGCGAAAAATTAAAAAAGAAAAAGTCCTTCGTTCGAAAAGATCCATTCTCGCAAAAGGGACGACCGGGAACTGTCGCCCACATCGTGAAAACAAAGATCGTACCGATTCTCGAAAACCGACAACTATCGCAAGAAGAGATTGCTGTTCTTTTGACAAAAGAGGGGTCAAGATCCGCTTTTGGTCTATCGGGATTCGCCGCTTTAACTATATCTATAAACGAGAAAACCAAAAACCGATATTACAAAAAACCGATCATGATTCATACACAAAAATATTATCTATGCAGCCAGTGGCGCGACAAAAGCATACCGCTTCTTGAAAAATGGGCAAAGGAGCACGATCTTTCTCGTTCACAAGGATAAAGCGGTGCATTTTCTCCGATATCCGCTGTATTCTTTTATACTTCATAATGATGCGCGCAGAAGGCGATCCCTCTGCGCACATCATTATTTTATTATTGCTGTATTAGGTCGTAATACTTAAACTGCGAATACCTCAACCGATGCTGCGCATAAGATATAGCCCCTTCGCGCGTGCCGTAATATGTTTCGCGGTGCGCGACACTTGCGCACTTATAATCGAACTCGGTAAGATAGTAACAAATCAACCATTTCGTAGAAGCCATTTATTTTTTCTCCTTTTCAATTCACATTTCATTTACGATATTTAGATCAATCGATGTAGATCTCTTCCATAGTGTCAAGACAGATACATCCGAGCGGGTTGCCGAACACGGCGCCGCAGTCGATCGCGATATGATGGTTCTTTTTCCAAATGAGTCCTTTGCTTGCGGAATCTATCAGCCCCGTCGGCACGTGCCCTGTCACAAAGGTCATGGACTCGTCGTATACACTCTCATATTCCGGTTCCCCTTCGATATAGGCGAGCTGCGACAGACCACCTGCGTGCTTACGCTCCTGCTTCCAAAGTCTGCACGGCGGCAAAGTGTGTGACAGATGAAAAGTTTTCCCCCCGACCGTGATCTCAAGATGATACTTCGCGTTGTTGATGAGATCATGCACTTTCATTCGTTCCGTCTTCGTCAACGAACGATATTCCCTGCAAGTAGGTCCGCCGCCGTCTCTGTACCAATCGTGAAACATAGAGTCCACCGTCTTCTTATCTACGTGATCCGGTAACGGTCTCCCGAGATAACTGAGCAAGGCGTCTGCAATATAATCGTGATTTCCCATCAACAGCACGACGTTTTCTCTTTCGGCGATATCAAGCAGAATTTCAATGCCGTGTTCTCCGCGATCCACACAATCCCCGAGAACGTACAGCGTATCATTTGGTTGCAGAGCGATCTTTTTCAACAACAGACGATATTTGTCTACACAACCGTGCAGATCCGATATACAATATGTCATTCTTTTTTCTCCTTATTTCACATCTTCATTCGTTGCGGTAAAATTTCCGTGCAGAATATCTCTTACACATTGACCCCGAAGCGCCCCGTTTGTCTGTAGCTTTTGCGCGATCGCAAAGATGACCTCTTGGTTTTTTTGAAGCACCTTGCGGACATGTCGCTCGCTCTTTCGGAGCAGCTTGGTAGCGAGTCGTTCATTCCGAAGACACGTGACCCAGCTTTCATTGCGTACGCCCGATTCATACTCCCGAAGGACCTTATCCGCGCCGCTATACCCGTATGTATTTACCAGCTTCCTCGCTTCCAAACGAGCGTTCAGCAGATCGCTTGCGGAGCCGGAATCCGTCAGGTGAAAAAGCACTTTTGTTGCAAGAAAGCCAGCAAGCCCGATCTCAATATTCGCAAGAAGTGCGGCTTGCGAGCTTTCTCGCGGCGGTATGGCGCTGTAATAACAAGTACCGCAAACCTCACCTTTTTTCCTCATGGAAACGCGATGCAGATCGTAATATGCACTGTAATACTCCACCATAAATGCATGTCCTGCCTCGTGAACACACGGTATCAGGGGATAATGTTCCTCTTCCGGATGCGCCGGCGGCAGCTCACGACAACAGATCAAGGCGTAGGAGCGCTCAAACTCGTTCGCCGTGACCGTCTTTCCCGGGTTCCGCAGAAAAGCATCCGACATAATGGCTGCGATATCGGCGCCGCTACATCCTCGCGTCAGTTTTATGCAATAGGATAATTCATCCTCGGGAATCGTCAGTCCCTGCTTTGCGAAATAATATGTGATCATTTCCTCCCGATTCTTTTCCCGAGGTCGCGAAATGCAGATCTGTCGATCAAACCGCCCCGGGCGGGAAAGCGATTGACTGCTGCAAAAGTTGCAATTTGCCGTTGCAAGGAACAGAATGCGGTTTTGCGGTTCCAAGCCGTCCATTCGTTTCTTCAGGCAGTCCTTGAAATCATAGCTCCGCTCCATCAAGGAATCCAACTCGTCGATCAATATGATGGCACCGCGCGACTCGCGGCTTGCCTCATCGAACAATTCATTTAACCGCGAAGCAACGTTTTTCTCATCTTCGTCAACGAGGGAGTATACGGGAAGCGGTGCCGCATCCTTCACCGACCTTAAAAACATCGTTTTTCCTACGCCGGGAGGGCCGAAAAGAAGAACTCCCCGCGGAAGTCTGAGTGATGTTTTTGTTTCGCCCGCCGCATACCAACCGATAATGGTATTCAATTCGTTTTTAACGTCCTCGTACCCGACAATCTCTTCAAACATTTTCTTTCCCTCCCTTCGACTTCATTTGGCATTTTGACACAGCCTCCGAAAAGATCCGCCGATGCGTCTTGGATACGTTATCGAGCCTCGAAAAACCGGCACTGTTTTGCTGTCCGAATTCGATCGCCAAAGCCTTACTATTGCTTAAGTGCATTTTCAAACTACCGATCTCTATTTCCGGCAGTTGTGTTTTCAGTTCTTTGGCAGCCTCCGTAAGGGACTCTTTCCGTTTGTCAATGATAAAAGTCTCGATAAAATAGTCCGATGCAATTTTGATCTCTTCCTCTGTCCAACAATGTTTCATTTTGTTTCCTCCTAAATAATTATGATCTCTTTTCGGAATTCCGTGCGGCGATTGCCGCTTCAATGGGAATATCAAACCTCCAACATTCCCGCAAGCCGGGGGTATGCGCCAAAATGTGACCGAGCAGCATGAGCGGAACATGACCGACCTCTCTCGTATTTTCCTCGTAGAGAACGGATGCCTTGCCGGGCACCATCCGAAAATCGCTCCCGCGCAACGTATCACCGAGCGCTTTTTGCTCTTCGCTGCTCGGGTTCACAAGATACGTCTTTCCGTCCGGCGCATTGTACAAGAAATACTTCAATTCCGAGTACAGGGAAAACCGCGTCGCCATTTGCAGAAGATACTGCTCCCTGCCCTCTGTCAAAAACACCTCCATTCCGTGGATCATTCGCAGCCTGTCACTGCAAAACGAGGCATTGTTCATAACATCCATTCCGCAGTCGAAGGTTTTCAGGCGCAAATAATCCGCCCGCGCACAGGTCGGAAGCATCACGCTCGGGCGAATCGGCGGCGAAGCTCCCTCTTTTTTCTTTTCGTTTTTCGTATTCGTTTCCTCCTTTTTCTTGATTTATGACAATGATACCACATCTTTCCCTTTTTGTATGATCAACTATAGCTCATTTTTTTACGGGTCTACTATTATAGCACAAAACCATTTTTGGACAATACCGACTCCGCGAGCGTCGATTGACAAATACGAAATCCGTGATATAATAGAGATACCATTGGTTTTTGCGGTCTGCACGGGAGAAACAAAAATGAAGCTGAACAACATCGTGATCCGGATACAACGAGACAAAAAAGCTTTTTGGCTGACGGATCGTCTCACCGAAAAAAACTATCGTGTTTTATTGAAAGAACGTTACGGCGAACAGTTTTCGGTCCAAAGGATCTCTATTTCGAGCGATTGCACAAGCATGACCCTAAAACTGAGTGAAGACCGTGATACGGTCATATGCCCCTATTGTGCCAATCGAACAACGACGATCTTCCGTAGCAAGAACAGACGCGCATACGATATCTATCAACTGGAAGATCCGAGGATCACGCCGAACGAAGATGAAGATTTTGTTTTTCACGCACCGTTTGTCGTGAAAGTAATGTATCAGCATCCCCTTTACCGGTGCATGGATCCATCCTGCAAAAAGATCTTCTCTATGCCACAAACGTTTACGTACAGTCAAAAAAGTCACTTTACAAACAATTTCGCAGCCTTCATCCGACATGTATCTCTGTTCGGGAAACAGGGAGAAACAGGCGGGGAGACCTATAGAAAAGTGCGCCGCTTATTGCCGGAGGGTTATTGGATACAGCGCTCCACTTTTTATTCCCTCGGCGGCTGTGAGCTTCGACGCAGAAGTGTCGACACAAACCTAAAGAAACAACAATTTCGTCCTCCGTATATGCTGGACGAGCGGGACGGGATAGATCTTACCGTGTTGTCGGACGATACGGAAATATGTGCCCCCGGCACGGCGGAAAACCCAAACATACAGAAAAAACGGGATTCTCTTTGCATCGCCACGCATCTCAGCGTACGTCGAGTAAATGAAGATGAGTCGGATGATCTTACTATCTAACACATAAAATAAAAAGGAGGCGTTCCGACATGTTAAAGGACGGAACCGGCGAGATGTTTTCCCCCGCGGAGGAATGGCGGGTCGAACGAAAGAAAAAGACGCATAGGCTGAATCAGGTCTACAATTCCCTGCCCGAGGATCAGCCCGAGCGGCGGCGGGAGGTCCTGCGCGAGATCCTCGGCGAGCTGAACGAGAACGTAGTGCTTCAGGGTCCGATCACCTTCCACTACGGGCGGCACACGAAGATCGGAAAAAACACCTTCATCAACTTCAATTTCACCTGTCAGGACGACGGTGAAGTTACCATCGGCGAGCATTGCGACTTCGGACCGAACGTTACTATCGTCACGCCGATCCATCCGATGCTCTTCGAGGAGCGGCAGGCGCTTCTCTGCCCTGACGGCGAGGCACGCCGTCTCTGCTATGCAAAACCCGTGACTGTCGAGCGGAGCTGTTGGATCTGCGCGAACGTCACGATCCTGCCCGGCGTCACCATCGGCGAAGGCTGCGTGATCGGCGCGGGGAGCGTCGTCACCCGCTCGATCCCTCCGCACAGCTTCGCCGCGGGCAATCCCTGCCGCGTGATCCGCACTCTGACCGAGGAAGACTCGATGAAAAACAAGCCGGACATTCTTGGAGATTGCCGCGTTTTGAAGGATGAATAACGAATTTTGCAAAGTATTGCTTGCATAACGTCGCTTTTCGAGATGCGCCGTCAGGCTTTTTGCCTTTTTGTTTTCTATCGTTTCTTTCAAGAAAAACCGCTTTGCGGGCGCTGTCACGGCAGACGTGTCCTGCAAAGCGGTTTTTTCGGTTTGCGCAAAGAGGGTTTTTTCGACTTCTGCAAAACGGGATTTTTCGGTTTGTCGCTTGACATTTCGTTTTCCCCGTGCTATAATGAAGAGGCTTGGGGGAGTAATCGACGCATTCTGCGTGATATGCCGACATCCCGACGGGCTTTCCGTCCGGCATATCTTGATTGATGAGACTCATGCGCAATTCTGTCATTGTGCATACGGTCTCTTTTTTTTGTTGTGTATGGACCGTTTGCCATACACTTTTTTCTGCCCGTTTGCCAATGACGTAACATCGGAGGAAGTTTTATGGAAACCGTATGGATGTACCTTCTCTTTGTCGTGGGGATCGTTCTCATCGTGAAGGGGGGCGACCGGTTCGTCGACGGTGCGGTATGGGTCGCGGAGGTTACAAGGATTCCGAAATTCATCATCGGCGCGACGGTCATCAGCCTTGCCACCACCCTGCCCGAGATCATCGTCTCCACGATCGCCGCCATCGAGGGGCACAACATTCTCGCCTCGGGCGTCGGCGATTACGTCGCCGCCTCGCAGGAGAAGGTAGGCATGGCGATCGGCAACGGCATCGGCTCGGTCATCTGCAACACCGCGATGATCCTTGCCATCAGCATGATTTTCATGCCCATCGCCGTCAATCGGAAGGATTTCGCACCGAAGGCAGCCTTTCTTGCCGCGGCGATTGTCGCGCTCTTCTGCTTCTCGCTCTGGGGCTCCTTCTCGCTCGCGGGCGCGTTCGTTCTGCTTCTCATCTTTGCACTCTATATTGCAGAGAACATCCGCTCTGCGAAAAACACTCTCTCCCCTGCGGGAGGCGAGACGGTCGAGGACAGCCGACCCGAGGTCACAAAGCGCTCCGTTGTCACCAACATCCTGCGCGTCGTGGTCGGCGCGGCGGCAATCGTCGGCGGCTCGCAGCTTCTCGTCAACAGCGGAAGCAAGATTGCATCCTCATGGGGCGTCTCGGAGGCAATCATCGGCGTGACAATCGTTGCGGTCGGCACCTCCCTGCCCGAGCTCGTGACGGCAATCACCTCCGTCGTCAAAAAACAGGCGTCCGTGTCGGTCGGAAACGTCATCGGCGCGAACGTCATCGACACCACCCTAATCCTTGCCGTATGCTCCTTTGTTTACGGCGGAAAGCTCCCTGTCTCGGCGCAGAACATCTATCTCGACTTTCCCGTCGCGCTCCTCGTCACCCTCATCGCGGCGGTACCGACCATCCTCAAAAAGAAGTTTTCGAGATGGCAGGGAATCCTTCTCTTCGCCATCTATATCGCCTATCTGCTCCTTGTCACCGTCGGGCTTTCGTGGTATCTTTCTCTCTTCGGAGTGAACGGATGATGGAAATTATGAATTAAGAATTATGAATTATGAATGATTGTAAGCCTTGCGTTTTCCTGTTATAGGTTGGAGAGCGCAAAAGAACACGTTCGATAAAAGGGCTGTCTCCCGAATATTTTATCATTAAACAGAAAAATGACCGAGAATTTTCTTGCTTCCTCGGTCATTTTTCTGTTTATTCAAATTTGCACTCTGTATATGTTTCGTACGACAGCCCCTTTATCGGCGGTTGCTTTATTTGTCAGAGCGTGCGGAGGAAGTCTGCCAAAAGGTTTGCGAGGAGTCCGTGCCCCTCGTCGTTCAGGTGCAGTCCGTCCGCCGTATAGTGCTCTCTGTCCTCCTCGCGATTCGGGTCGACGGGAAGGCGCCTCATCAGGTTCAGAACGGGGATGCCGTGCGCGTTCGCCTTTTCTTCGATTACGTTTACGTATGCTGCGAGGGGCTTTGCATCCTTCTTTTCATACGCTCTCGGGTAAGGATAGGCGTCGCTGCTCCCTTGTGGCACAGATGTGCGGGAGTGAGGAAGACGAGCTTTGCGGCGGGGTATTTTTCTTTCAGAAGATTCATTAAAAATTCCACGGCGCCGCAGAAGGTCTCGGGCGTTTTATCGCTCATTTTTCCAAAATCTGCGTCTCCGTGTAAATAATCGTTTACGCCACCGTACACAACAATGACATCTGCGGCGGGATTCAGGTCATATGCTCGTCCGCAAAAGCAGAGGTCGTAGCGCGGCGTTTCGCTCGGCTTCTTCTGATGTGCGATACGCGTGCCGCCGATGCCGTAGTTATGTGTTTCGGCAAGTCCGAGGATGTGTTTTAAGCGATTGTCATAGCGGTTTCCGAGGTCCCCTACCCCGGAGCCCTCGGTGATGCTGTCGCCGAGAAAATCGATGATCTTTCCTTGCAGTTCCATACATGTGCCCCCTTGTCCACGGCGTCTTTCCGTATTCGGCACGCCGACGGCCTCATGATAGCACGCGGGAAAGCGATTGTCAAGGGAATTTCCCGAAAAACGAAGTTTCGGTCCGTATATTTGTCCGTGATGCGAGAGCGAGTTTTCGAAAAAGCGGGGCGGGCAAGCGCACCTCGGACTTGACAACCGCCGCGTTTTCGTGTATCATAAAAGCGAAGAAAAAACAGGAGGGGTCCGATGGTATATCTCGAACGATTCACGCTTCCGAGCGACGAGAAAGAGGCGGACTTTCTTGCCTTTTCCCCGAAGGGAAGGCAAAACGGTTACGACAGCAAGTATCCGTTCATGATCTTTCGCGGAAGGGAGCTCCCCACCTTCGAATGCTCGGACATTACGATTCTTTGCGGAAACAACGGCTCGGGCAAGAGCACGATTCTCAACGTGATCGCCGCCGCTCTCGGGCTTTCGCGCAGCACCGCCTGCAACCGCAGCGACTTTTTCGACGATTACGTCGGGATGTGTCATGCACAGCTTCGCTCTCCGCTTCCCCGCGGGAGCCGCGTGATCACGAGCGACGATGTGTTTGACCGTGTGCTTTCCATCCGCCGCCTGAACGACGGCATCGACGACCGCCGCACCGCCCTGACGGAAGCCTATCTCGACGAGAAGCAAAAGGGCGCTGCGGGGGTGCCGAACCTGCTTGCGGGAATCGACGATTTCGAGCAATGGAAGGAGCGCTCCGACGCGAGGCGAAAGAGCAAGGCATCCTATCTTCGCACCCGCCTTGTCCGCAATCTGACCGAACGTTCGAACGGTGAGAGCGCGCTCTCCTTCTTCGTCGACGCGATCTCGGAGCGGGCGCTCTACCTGCTCGACGAGCCGGAGAACAGCTTATCGCCCGAGAATCAGCTCGAGCTGAAATACTTTCTCGAGGATGCCTCGGCACGGGAGGGGTGTCAGTTTCTCCTATCGACGCATTCCCCTTTTCTCCTGTCGCTCCGCCACGCGCGGATCTACGATCTCGACCGCACGCCGCCCGCTCTGTCCCGCTTCAAAGAGCTGCCCTCGGTGAAGGTCTATCGGGACTTTTTCAGGGAAAATGAGGTTTTGTTTGAAGACTGAGTGCGAAAAGGTGAAGATTCGCTTTTCGGTCGCACACCGCCTCGCGACCGAGGGGCAAGGAGTGCTCCCGTACCAAAGCAATGATCCGATGTTTCGTTGCGGAACGTCGGATTTTTTGCGTTGAGATCCATTCAAAAGAAAGAATGGGCAATGGCATTTGATTGCAGAAACTCCGCGAGTTTTCGCTCGTTTTGGAAAGAATTGTTTATATATTTTTGCTTTATCGCAATTCTGTCGGCTTTTTGCATCATCCGTTCGGCACGAATTCCGAGCGCTTTCATCTCTTTTCGAAAAGGAAGCAATAGAGGCGGTGTGTGTTTTTACAAGTCAAAAAAGCGCATGTTCCTTCAAAGCAAAGGGGGAAGTCGCCTTCTATACGCAACGCGGACGATCTTCACACCGGAACGCAAAAAGAGTCGGCCAGCCGCATCGAAAGTGCCCACCAACATGCTTTCGGACAAAAGTGAGCAAGATCTATCGAGACGTCGCAACGATCTTTTGGTATCATAGAGTCACAGCGGCAAAAGGAGAAAGGTATGGATTGGGTGACTGTCATTGCAAGCGCTCTCTGGTACATCGAGGAGCACATCACGGATGAGACGCTCGGTGCCGAGCGCGTCGCGCAGGAGGCAAGCATTTCCCCGTTCTATTTTCAGCGGGGATTTGCGATGCTCTGCGGCTTCACGGTTTCGGAGTATATCCGCATGAGACGTTTGGCACTCGCGGGAAACGATCTCGCAGGTACCGATGACAAGGTGATCGACATCGCGTTGAAGTACGGGTACGATTCGCCCGACAGTTTTACGAAAGCGTTCACGCGCTTCCACGGTGTCACGCCCGCCGCCGCGCGCAAAGAAGGCGCCCTCCTCAAATCCTTCGCACCGCTGAAAATCAAATTTTCTCTCGAAGGAGGACATCTCATGGACTACAAAATCGTAGCCGAACCGGCGTTTACCGTCATCGGGAACGCGAAAACCTTTTCCTACGAAAAGGCGAAAGCGGAGATCCCGAAATTCCGGCAGGAGCACTTTCAAAGCGGCAAAGGTGCCGTGGTGAAAGGAAGCTACGGCATCAACATTGACGAGACGATGAGCGGTGAGAGGTTCGAGTACCTCATCGCAGATCTCTACAACGAAGGTGACAAAGCGCCTGAAGGATTCGAGCTTCGGACGATACCCGCATTCACATGGGCGGTATTCCCCTGCGTCGGCGCGCTCCCGACCGCACTGCAAAATGCCAACACGCGCATTTACACCGAATGACTCCCCGCATTAAAGGATTACGAATTCGCCGCAGGCTATTGCGTCGAGTATTATGACGATCCCGCAAAGTATGAAAAGGGCACCCTCGACGAGCATTATTATTCCGAGATCCGCATTCCGATTCGGAAAAAATAACGCGATCTTTCAGCAAAGCGCCCATGGGGTTAACCGACAAAAACAACGCGAGTTTTCGCTAAAACAACCGCGGGTACCCGCAAGAAATGACGCAAGGTTTTGACAAAGCGCCCGTGGGGCAACCGACAAAAATAACGCGAGTTTTCGGCAAAACAACCGCGGGTAGCAGGCAAAACGCCTCCCTTTGCAGAGCCGTTCGCAAGGTGCGGTAACAAACAATTTGCAAAGAGATCATGAACGGCGCGTTGCAAAAAAACGCAAGGGGCGGGCGCGCTAAGCACGCCCGCCTAAAATCAAGCGAGCAAAGAAGGACTACAAGTGGCGCACGCTCGGCGCGTTTGCAAGAGAAACCGCGGCAGAGGGCTGCCGCGCGAAGCGCATACAACACGTAAATCTAAAATATGCAAAAATGACCGAGAAATCAAGAGATTCTCGGTCATTTTCCGTTTTAGAAAATGTCGAATGTGACACCCCCAAAAATCGCGCAAACGCAAGCGTAGCCTCGCTCACAAAAGGGCTATAACGCGAAAATTGCAGTCGGCTTATCTGTAAGAAAATCCACAAAAAAGTATATAACACAGAGATCGCACTCGGCGCGTCTGCCTAAGAATCTATCTAAAAACGGCTCCAAAGGCGTCGCGTACTGTCCCAACGCATCCCCCCGTAGCTCCGCACAGGTATGCGTTTTCTTTGCACAATATGCAGAATACGCCGGTGTAAAAAATGCATTATGCGAATCAAAGCATCAACCGATGGTTAAAATAATAAAATCCGAAAGCAAGGCGAGCAAGAAAATTGACAAAATATTTATAAAATAAAGAAAAGGCACATGCAAAAAAGAAAGCACACAACGGCAATGTTTACATACCAAAAGCCAACGCAGCAACGATAGAATAAAACGTGCGAGAAAGCCAAATTGTTAAGTGCTACTTTAAATAGTTCTCGCAAAGTTGCAAGGCAATGCAAAGTCAAAGAAAAGCAAAAACGAACAAGCGAACATCTTTTCTGACTTTAGCATGACGCAATATTTTTATATTATAAATTCCGACAAACGACCTTTTTCATTTCGCATAAATTACGAATATGCAAAAAATATGCACGGCAAAAACATTATACGCGCGATATTTTAGCGAAAAAGCAAGAGCACGGCAAAAGAGCAAAAGCGCAATTCGTATTTTTTACTCTTTATTTTTGCAAAAAATCAAAAAATCATATAAAAATAGCCCGAGAGAAAAAACGAAAAAGCCGAAAAATTATATTTCAGCAATATTTTATCCGTTTTCGGCAAAAACTCGGTTTTTCATGCGCGTAAAACCGCTTGCATCCAAAAGCACGATTGGCATTCGACTAAAAAACACGTATTCCGCAAAATAAACCAACCGGCGCGCTTTTTTCATTCGAGCCACCGCAATTATGGATGCAGCGAAGTGCGTACCACAATTTTACCGTCCAAATCGTCAAAACGGGCATTTTTTTGCAAGCGGAACCGCAAAATCCCACTCGTCGCGCGCAAAAATCAAAAAATCGACCACGCCAAAAGCAAAAAAACAACTCAAGTAAGGGAATTGCCGTATTTTCTTGCGTTTTTTACGCCTCATCATTGCCTTTTGCCCGTATTCTCCCTCGTTTTTATCAATTTTTTCACTCCTTCCACGTTTATATTGCGTCTTCAAGCAAAATATGTGCCTTTCTTTTTATGTTCGATACTTGCAAACAAAATATTTCGCGTTATATTTTTCCTTTCCGCGAATCGTTAAGTAGATCGATAGCTTTTCTTCGTTTTCACGTTTTTTCTCTACACCACGTCGTCGGCTCGCCTATAACATGTTTGCGACGCTTTTTTTAAAAGATTTTGCATGTTTGTCGGACATTTTGACATTTATGCCACTTTTTATGCCCATTCCCACCGTTTTTAAGAGAATTCTTTTCGAGACGCAAAGAATTGGAATCGAATTGTTTCACATGAAACATTTCACGCACAGAGCATTGGTTTTGACAGCAATTGTCGGAGTGATACGCAAAAAAAGCATTGCAAGACAATTTTTATCCATTTTCGTGCATTTTTCACTGCAAAGGCGCAACGTCCCTTTCTTTTGTTTACCTCTTTCAAAGCGCCTTCGATAAAATCGGCGTGTCTAAAATGACAAAGAAAGGATTCTCAGATAAATCAGAGTAAAAGGGCAGGGTATTTCGGATTTTCATTCTCTGTCAAGCATCCCCCGACTTCCCGCATTGTTTCTACAATTATCCGCCCATGTACACTCGCGTGTCGCATTTCTCTGCGGTTTCTTTTGTTCTTGCGCCTCACACCATCCGTTTTTATTCATTTGCTTATCATGTGACTCATGCCGTTCGTTCTCCACGGCTTTGTTTATAGCTGCGTGGCTTTTTCGTTTTCGTTCGCCCCGAACATCTCCGTTTCATTCGGCGGCGCTTTTTCTCTCCCGTTGGCCGACCGCGTTTTTTGATCGCGCCCGCGCTTTTTCACTATATTTTGCTCGTATTTGCATGTTTTTGCCCCAATGCGTAAACATCGTATTTCTTTTCGCTATCTGCGCCCCCCCTGTCCTTTTGTATGTTTTCTATCTCTCGCATCTCTTTCCGTCTCCCTGCGTCCCCCTACGTCTCCCCACGCCCCCAGTGTCTTCCTACGTCTCCCTTAGTTTTCGCGTGCCTCTTCCCACATTTTTACGTGTCTTTTCCGCCCCTCCTTGCAAATTTTCGCGTTTCTTTTCCGCCCTTTATGCTTCTCCTTGTTTCACCCGTTTTATTTGATCCCTTACATCGTCGTTTAATGCGCCTTCCGTCGAGAAAGGCGCAATGTTCGTCAAATTTCTTTACCGCGAATCAGCGATTTGCCCCTCGTACCATGTCGATTTCCTCATTTTCGACTCAATGTTTCATGTGAAACATTGACATCGCCCGCAACCAATTCCTTTACCTCTACCTTTACTTTTACCTTTACCTTTACCTTTACCTTTACCTTTACCTTTACCTTTACCTTTACCTTTACCTTTACCTTTACCTTGACCTTGACCTTGACCTTTGCCTTTATGAATCGCCGAAGCTCGTTCGCTTCTTTCGGGCGCAGTAAAAAGTTCTTCAAAGATTATCCGTCCTCTTTGCGCTTGTGCCCTCGGCTTTCTTACATATTTTTGCAGGTCCATCTTGTTTCTTGCCTGTGCCTGTGCCTGTGCCTGTGCCTGTGCCTGTGCCTGTGCCTGTGCCTGTGCCTGTGCCTGTGCCTGTGCCT
>CAKROZ010000008.1 GCA_934373635.1 uncultured Eubacteriales bacterium | reverse complement strand
CTTGCGCTTTTTCATTCTGTTCTTACGGTATCAAAAAAAGGACTGCCTGTTCTTCGGCAGTCCTTTTTGATATGTCGGAGCAGACTCCCGCTAACTGTCTCTTTTATAAATTATGGCAAAGTCTTGCGCTTTTTCATTCTGTTCTTACGGTATCAAAAAAAAGACTGCCTGTTCTTCGGCAGTCCTTTTTGATATTCTCGGTCATTTTCCGTTAAATATGGAAAATGCGTAATACGACAGCCCTGCTTTTGATGTTTCTTATCTTTCAAGGTGTCCGTGCGAGAAAAGCATGTCGCGCTCGGTCAGGGTCAGGATTCCGAAATCCCCCTCCGCGATGCTCCCCGGGTTGAAGAGTGCCACGCGGCGCTCACCGCACGTCTCGTAGCGCTCACTCTGTCTGTGCGTATGCCCGTAGAGAAGAATGTCCGCATCTCGGGAGAGCGAGAGAGAGAGAAGCCCCTCTTCTCCACTCTTCGCGCCGTAGCGGTGCCCGTGCGTGTAGACGATCTTTCGTCCGAGGAGAGTCACCTCGCCGACCTCGGGCGAGCCGTCGGTGAAGAAATCGCAATTTCCGACCACCGAGAAAACCGCACGCGACGGATCACGCACCATAGACAGATCGGACAGTCCGTCTCCGAGGAAAAACACGACCTCGGCGTCGGGATGCAGGGTGAGGACGCGCTCCATCCCCTCCGTCCCGCGACGGTGGGAATCCGAAAAAACAAGGCATTTCATAAAATTCTCTTTCCTTTCAAAAAAGCAGGATCTCCGCACACATTCCTCCCCCTCCGCATAGGATAACGGTAGAAATATCTCGGAAAGGATGATGCGCATCATGAGATTCGATAAACAAAAACTTGCCGCGCTTGCCGCCCTGCCCGATGCCGAGCTCTGGGCACAGATTGTGCAGATGGGAAAGGAGCACGGCATCAACATTCCGCCGACACCCCCGTCGCACGCGGAACTGGAGCGCCTGCGCGGCGTAATCGGCGACCCCGACAAAATGCGGATGTCGGACGCCATCCGTGTCGTCAACGACTACAAGAAAAAGTACATGAAATAAGATGGCAAACGAAGCACCCGACCTTTCAAGAATCGTAAATCTGATTCTCTCGAATCCGAAGTTGATCGAAGAAATCTCGGCGCTTGCCAAAAGCGACGGTACGGGGGGCGCCCCCGACACGGAGCCTACCGCCGCCGTGGGAGCATCCGCTCTTCCGCCCGACGGTGCGGCGGAGGCCCCCGCCCCCGTGCAGGGCGAAGAACCCGTCGGCGCCACGGAGAGCACCGCATCGGACACCGCCGTGCCGACCGCCGCGGGGGTGAAGCTACATCGCGAGACGCGCTCACACCTACTCTCGGCGCTCAAGCCCTATCTCTCCGACAACCGTCGGAAGGCGGTGGATTCCATGCTCCAGATCGCCGACCTTCTCGACGTGCTCAAGACCGTAAGATAGGAGGGCATCATGTACGCACGCAGTTACTACCCCGAGCGTGACCCCGAGACGGGAATCCCGAAAAATTACGGCGGCACCGCCCTGCGCGAACCTCCGCCGCCGGAACCTCCGATGCCTCCGCCGCCGATCGAGCCGCCTCCGCCCCCTCCCCCTCCGCCTCCGCGGGAGGAAAGGCGACCGGAACCCGAAAGGACGGCGCCCGAACATGCCGAGTGTCCCCCGAACAAAAATCCGTGGGAGCTCCCACCGCCGAAGAAAAACCACGGCGGCGGCATCTTCGATTCCCTCTTCGGCGCCCTGCCGCTCGGCGGGCTTGGAAATCTCTTTCCCGCCATCGGCTCATGGTTTTCGGGCGAAAAAGGCGGAGACGAAGGCAAAGGCTTTGCCACCGAGGACCTTTTGATTCTCGCGGTTGCCGCCATTCTCTTCTTCTCGAAATTCGGAGACAAGGAATGTGCCCTGATGCTCCTATTCCTTCTGTTTATCAAATAAAGGATACATAAAGCAAAATGCTCTCCCGCGAAGAAAAACAAAACAGACAATTTTTCTTTCAAAGCAGCGGAACGCTATTTCTTATAACAAGGCGTCGGAATCCTCCGACGCCTTGTTTTTTTGTAAACAAAAGTATTAAAACATAGAGAATTGGTTGGTCTCGGAGAGCTCATCGAGCACGTGATTGCGGCGAAGGATCTCGATTACCGACTTTGAAATTCCCGTTTTCTCGCGAAGCTCTTCCACCGAGTAGATGTCGTACTTGTTCCTTGCCTCGATGATCTTCTCCGCCGCCGTGTCGCCGAGTCCCACCAAAGAATTGAAGGGCATACGGATCTTCCCGTTCTCGGGAAGGAAGGCAGTCGCATCCGAACGTTTCAGATCCACGTTCAGGAAGATCACGCCGCGTGCGAGCGCTTCGCGCACGAGATAAAGGGTCGCGAGTTCTTCGTTTTCCTTCTGCGTCGCCTCGTTGCCCTTCTTTTCAAGTTCGTCGATAACCTCACAGACGCGGCGATACCCGCCGCCGACCACCTCGGCATCAAAGCCCGCGGGTGCCACCGTCAGAAAAGCGGCATAAAACTCCATCGGATAATAGATCTTGTACCAACAAAGGCGGATCGCCGACATGACGTACGCCGCGGCGTGCGCCTTCGGGAACATGTACTTGATCTTCTTACAGGAGCCGATGTACCAGTCGGGCACGCCGTGCTCCCGCATCGTCTGTTCATACTCGGGCTTGAGTCCTCTTCCCTTTCGGACATCCTCCATGATCTTGAAGGAGATCGCGTCCTCGACCCCGTGACGAAGCAGATACAACATGATGCCGTCACGTGTGCCGACGACCTCGGAAATGGTGCAAACCCCTGCCTTGATGAGATCCTGCGCGTTGCCGAGCCACACGTCGGTGCCGTGCGTCAGACCCGAGATCTGAAGAAGGTCGGCGAAGGTACGCGGCTTTGCATCGAGGAGCACCTGCTGAATGAAGCGTGTGCCCATCTCGGGGATGCCGTAGGTGCCGAGCTGACAGCCGCCGATGTCCTCCGGCTTGATACCGAGGGGCTTCGTGCTGTAAAACAGCTCGTAAATGCTCTTGTCGTTCATCTTCACGTCGAGCACGCTCGTGTTCGTGTACTTTTCGAGCATCTTATATTTGGTCGGCATATCGTGTCCGAGCTCATCGAGCTTCAGGATCGTATCGTGAAGATAGGAGAATTGAAAGTGCGTCGTGATGATGTCCGACTTCGGGTCGTCCGCGGGGTGCTGAACGGGTGAGAAATCGTAAATTTCATATTCCTTCGGCACGACGATGATGCCGCCGGGATGCTGACCCGTCGTGCGCTTGATGCCGACGAGCTTCGATACCATGGCGGAGATCTCCGCCTTCGGCAGGCGGATCTTGCGTTCGTCGAGGTACTTGTTGACGTATCCCCACGCCGTCTTGTCCGCGAGCGTACCGATGGTGCCCGCGCGGAACACCTGCCCGTGTCCGAAGAGATCCTCGGTGTACTTATGGACCTTGCCCTGCACGTCTCCCGAGAAGTTCAGATCGATATCGGGCGACTTGTCGCCGTAGAAGCCGAGGAAGGTCTCGAACGGAATGTCGTGTCCGTCCATAATCATGGGCGTGCCGCACTCGGGGCAGTCCTTGTCGTCAAGGTCAAAGCCGGAGCCCACACTGCCGTCGAGAAAGAATTCGCTGTGGCGGCATTTCGGGCAACGGTAGTGCGGAGGCAGAGGGTTGACCTCCGAGATACCCGACATCGTAGCGACGAAGGAGGAACCGACCG
This sequence comes from uncultured Eubacteriales bacterium, assembly GCA_934373635.1. Lineage (GTDB taxonomy): Bacteria > Bacillota > Clostridia > Oscillospirales > CAG-272 > UBA1740. Next base: position 73,486 of record CAKROZ010000008.1, on the reverse strand, counting down.
AGCCGCGCGAGCCGACCTGATATCCGAGGCTCTCGGAATAGGCGACCAATTTAACCGCGATCATATACAGCACCGCGAAGCCGTGCCCGATGATGGAATCCAGTTCCTTTTTCAGTCGCTTCTCCACCACCTCGGGGAGCGGGTCACCGTACCAGTCGTGCGCGCGCTTCCAACAGGAGTCGGCAAGCTCCTCGTTCGCCCCCTCCATCGACGGCTCATAACGTCCCGTCGGGATCGGGCGGATCTTCTCGCACATGTCGGCGATCTTATTCGGATTTTCGATCACGACCTCCTCTGCCGCCTCGGCGCCGAGGTAGGAAAATTCCGCGAGCATCTCCTCGGTCGTGCGAAGATAGATGCCCGTGTCCTTGTCCGCGTCGGAAAACTTCATACCCGCGAGCAGAATCTTGCGGTACAGCTCGTCCTCCTTATTGAGGAAGTGCGCGTCGCAGGTGGCGCAAACGGGTTTTCCGAGCTTTTTGCCGAGCGCGTAGATCTTGCGGTTGATGTCCTCGAGCGCGTGCTCGTCCGCGACTTTTCCCTCCGCAATGAGGAAGCGGTTGTTCGAGATCGGCTGAATCTCGAGATAATCGTAAAAGGACGCGATCTCCTCAATGTCCGCGTCGCTCCGCCCGTCGAGGACGGCACGGTAGAGCTCGCCCGCCTCACATGCCGAGCCGACCAAAATTCCGTCGCGGTACTGTTCAAGCACCGACTTCGGAATTCTCGGAAAGCGTCGGTAATAATTCAGATAGCTGAAAGAGATCAGCTTGTAAAGGTTTTTCAGCCCCTCGAGATTCTTCGCGAAAAGGATCATATGATAGGTCGGGAGCTTTAGGGGGTCGGTCTTCTCGCTCATCGTATCGAGCATCCGCTCGAAGGTCGCGACGCCCTCGTCCGAGAGCCGCCGCACCATCTCGTGAAAGATCGCCGCGAGCATCTTCGCGTCGTCCGATGCCCTGTGATGATGGAAGTCGCCGAGCCGATAAAAGTCCGCGATCGTATCGAGCTTGTGATTTTTCAGCTCGGGATTGACGTATTTGGAAAGTCCCACCGTATCGAGATAGGTATTCGAAAAGGGGAGCCCCGCCCGCTCCGCCGCCACGCGGATAAAGCCGACGTCGAAGTTCGCGTTGTGCGCAATCAGAAGCCTGTCCCCCGCGAATTCGAGGAAGGCGCGCACCGCCTCCGCCTCCTTTGGCGCCCCCGCCACCATCTCATCGGTGATGGAGGTCAGCTTCGTGATCTCGGGCGGGATCGGGCATTCGGGGTCGACGAAAATGTCCATCTCGTCGAGCACCTCGCCTCCCTTGACCTTCACCGCGCCGATCTCGATGATCTTGCAGGTGCGGTTCGAAAGACCCGTCGTCTCGATATCGAAGACGATCATCTCGTCTTCAAAGGTCGGGTACTTCGTTCCGAAAACACAGCGCGCCGTGTCGTTGACGAAATAGCACTCGATGCCGTAAAGAATTTTCAGCGATTCGTTCTTCGACTTCTCGAGCGCGAGCATCACCTCGGGGAATGCCTGTACGTTTCCGTGGTCGGTGACCGCGATGGCGGGATGTCCCCAACGGATCGCCGTATTTACAATCTCCGTGGGAGTGATGATGGCATCCATCTGCGACATGTTTGAGTGCAGATGCAGTTCCACGCGTTTTTTCGGCGCGTTGTCCTCCCGCTCGAGCTTCTTAATCTTCTTGATTCCGCGGGGAGAAAGGAAGGGCTCGTTGTCGAATTTGTCCCGCATCACGCGTCCAAACGCCGCGATATTCATCCCGTTCTTGAAGCCTTTGATCCACCCGGCGTCCTCTTTTGGACAACTTTTCTTTACATAAACACTACTTGTTCCGTCCGTGATGCCCACGGTACAGGAAATGCGGTCGCCCGCGCGATTCTCCTTCTCTGCCACTTCAAAGACGGTGCCGAGGAAGATCGCGTTCGTATGTACCGTCTCGGCATCCGAAATCGGTTGTGGCTCCACAATCTCGAAATCGTCACCGAACAGAAGTTCCGCCCCCTCACATTCGAAGGTCGTCTTCCCCATCGAAAACCGCGTCTCGCCGAGCGCCACGGGCTCCACCGTGTCCGAAGAACGGAGAGAGACCCTGCGCGCAAAATCCGCGTAAGGATCTTCGGCAATTGCCGCATCCTGCGCCGCGCGCACGCGCTCTTCTCTCTCGGTCACCGCGCGGGCGCGGTTCTGCGCCTCTGCCTCGGAGAGAACCTTCGCACGATATTCCTCCCGCCTGCGTTCGTGGCTCTCTGCCGAAACGGTGTCCGCCTCAATTTTCACCTCACGCAAAATGCCGTAGCGGCTCTCGAGAATACGCGAAAGCAGACGCTCCGTATCCGCGTTTTTGACGAACATCACGCCGTCTTCGAAAAAAGGAAGGGTGACATGAAAGACCCGACCGTCGTCCCGATAGCTCGCGTGATTGAAAAAGCCGTGAGTCACCGCACCGCAAAGCGCCGCCTCAGTCGCGATCTCGGGAAAGCGTTCGACCGAAAATTCCTCCGCTGGAAAGTGCGGAAAGATGCGGAAGGAAGTCGCCGACGGATTCTCCCGATAGAGTGCGAGACATTCGTCCGCGATCTCATAGAGAAGCTCGGGGTCGACATGCTTGTCGAAGTCGAGAAACACCTCGACCCGTCCCGTCTCCTTTTCCCACGTATATCCGCGCAGACGGGCACGCGAAAGGACGGCGCGTTTCTCCTCCTTCGGAGTGTAGCGTCGGAAAATATCGAAAAAACTCTTTTCTGCTTCCATGCGTTTGTCCCGTCCGTCCGTTTTTTGTTCCGCCCTTGGCGGCATAGGCTGTCCCCACCGCCGCGTTTTGTTCCGTTTTCGGCGACATAGGTTTCCCCCGCCGCCGTGGTTTGTTTCGTCTTCGACGGCTTAGGCTTCCCCGCCGCCGTGGTTTGTTTCGTCTTCGACGGCATAGGCTGTCCCCACCGCCGCGTTTTGTTCCGTTTTCGACGGCTTAGGTTCTCCCCGCCGCCCGAAAATTCCGTTATTTCACCGCGCCGTAGCGCTCAATAATCATCGCGATCAGCGTATCGATCAGGCGGTCTTCACTGACCTTTGCGAGGATCTCCCCCTTCGAGAAGATCAAGCCCTCACCCTTTCCGCCCGCGATGCCGAAGTCGGCTTCCCTCGCCTCCCCGGGACCGTTGACGACGCACCCCATCAGGGCGACGGTGATCGGCAGGCGGTCGAGCGCCTCTTCCTTTACCCGCCTCGTAAATTCTGACAACAGAGAGATGAGATCGATCTTCGTCCGCCCACAGGTCGGGCAGGAGACGATGTTCATCCCGGGGCGCCGCGCAAGTCCGAGCGCCGCGAGGATCCGCCTTGCCGCCCCTACCTCGGCAAGTGGCGAGTCGGTCAGGGACACGCGGATCGTATCGCCGATACCCTCGGCGAGAAGTGTGCCGATACCGATGCTGCTTTTCACCAGCGCGGCATCTCCTCCTCCCGCCTCGGTCACGCCGAGATGCAGGGGGTAATCCGTCAATTCTGCTAACCTACGATTGGCAAAAATCATAGTTTGCACATCGGACGCCTTGACCGAGATCGCGATGTTCCGATAGTCAAGCTCCTCTAAAATTGCCGCATGGCGAAGCGCGCTTTCCACCAGTGCCTCCGCCGTCGGTGCGCCGTATTTTTCGTAAATGTCCTTTTCGAGCGATCCCGCGTTCACGCCGATGCGGATCGGGAGCTGTCTCTCCCTTGCGGCACGGACGACCTCCGCCACCTTCTCGCGGGAGCCGATGTTGCCGGGGTTGATGCGGATTTTGTCCGCTCCCGCATCGATGGCGGCGAGCGCGATCTTATAATCGAAATGAATGTCCGCGACCAGAGGGACGCGGACGCCCTCCGCCTTCAACGTGCGGAAAATGTCCGCCGCCTCCACATCGGGGACGGCGAGGCGAACGATGTCGCACCCCTCCGCCTCGAGCGCGCGCACTTGGGCGAGGGTCGCCTTCCTGTCGTGCGTATCGGTGTTCGTCATCGACTGGATCGTGATCGGCGCACCGTCGCCGAGCGTCAGATGCCCGACGGTGAGCTTGCGCGTTACCTTCCGCTCAATGCGGTTTTCTCTCTTTTTTTGTTCCATCCGGAAACCGTCCTTCCCGTGCGGTGGCTCCTTTGGGAGTCCCCACCGTTTTGGCAAATCAGAAGATCAGCTTGAAAATATCCTTGACCATAATCACAACGGACAGTCCGAGCAAGAGGAGCAGTCCGATGCCGTTGATGATGCCCTCGAGTTTCGCGGGCATTTTCTTTCTCGTCACCATTTCGACCAGAATGACGATCAGCCGTCCGCCGTCGAGCGCGGGGATCGGAAGCAGATTCATCACGCCGAGGTTGATGCTGATCAGCACCGTGATATACAAAAGGGAGGCAAAGCCCGCCCGTGCGGCATCGCCGATGGCGGAAGAAATTCCGATAGGCCCCGACACTGCGGCAAGCGTATAGCGCCCCGTAATTAGATCAAAAAGCGACTCCCAACACATGCGCACGATGAGGCAGGACTTGCGGAAGGAATAGGTCATCACGCTCCCGAAATCCTTCTCGGTGCGGTTGACACGGAAGTCCATCATGCCGAAGGTCTGCCCTTCCTCCTCCGCGGTCGGGAAGATCACGTCGGGAAGCTCCACTTCGGCGCCGTCGCGCAGAACCACGAGGTCGAGCGGCTTGTTTCCCTGCCGCATGATCTCATAGCTGAGTTCGTCCAGAATTTTGACTCTCTTTCCGTTAACCGAAAGAACGGTATCGCCCTCGAGCAGTCCCGATTCCGAGGAGGAGATCGTATAGCCCGTCGTCTCCTTGTCGACAAAATCGTGCACCGTCGTCGAGCCGAGCGGGATCATCGTCGTCAGAAGGATCATCGCGAGCGCGCCCGCGACGATATTGACGGTAGCGCCCGCGGCAGTGATGATAAAGCGCTGCCACGCGGGCTTTTTATCAAAGGAATTCGGGTCGTCCGACTCTCCGTCCTCCCCTGCCATGGCGACATAGCCGCCGAAGGGGAGCATGGAAATGCTGTATCGGATGCCCGTCTTTTTCGAGTCGTACCAAAGGAGCTTCGGACCCATACCGATGGAAAACTCCTTGATCGTCACCCCGAAAATGCGGGCAAAGGTATAATGCCCGAGTTCGTGAATCAGAATCAGAAAGCCAAACACCAAAACGGCAATCAATATGGTTACAAAGGTACTCAAATCGGTTTCTCCTTATATCATGGCTTCAGTATATGCCCGTGTCTCTCTGTCAAGTGCGATCAGCGCGTCGACGTTCCCCTCGCAGGCGACGGCGGCGTCCCGCATGTGCGAAAACGCCCGTGTCACCAAGGAAAAGATTCCCGTAAACGTCACTCTTCCTTCAAGGAACGCCGCGACGGCAACCTCGTCCGCCGCATTCAGCACGGCGCCCGCACCCCCGCCGAGCCGTCCCGCCTCCGTCGCGAGAGCGAGAAGAGGAAATGCCTCGGTATCGGGTCTTGCGAAGGTCAGCCGCCCGACCGAAAACAGATCGAGGGGTGCGACGGTCCCTACCTCACGGTCGGGGTAGTCCACCGCATATTGCACGCACGCGCGCATATCGGGAACGGACAGCTCCGCAATGACGGTGTTATCAATATATTCCACGGCGGAATGAATTATACTCTCTCTGTGAACGACGACCTCGATCCTCTCGGGCGGAATACCGAAAAGATGCGCCGCCTCGAGCACTTCAAAGCCCTTGTTCATGAGCGTCGCGCTGTCCACCGTGATTTTCTTTCCCATCTTCCACGTGGGATGTGCGAGCGTGTCGGCGAGCGTCACCCTCTCGAGCGCCGCGCGGTCGTACCCGAAAAAGGGCCCCCCCGACGCCGTGAGGAGCAGGCGCCTGACCTCCCGCCGCCGTCCCGCGGCAAGGCATTGAAAGATCGCCGAATGTTCACTGTCGACGGGCAGGATCTCGCTGTTCTTTTCTCTCGCCCGCCGCATCACGAGCTCTCCCGCGATGACGAGCGATTCCTTGTTGGCGAGTGCGAGACGTCGTCCCGCGTTGATTACCGCGAGCGTCGGGCGAAGCCCTGCCTCGCCGAGAATCGCGTTGACGACCGTCTCGGCGTTCGTTTCGGAAATTCCCCAAAGAATTCCTTCCTCCCCGGAAAGCACGCGGATATCCGTATCGGAAAGTCGGAGTGCAAGATCACGCGCCGCCCCCTCATCCGCCACGGCGAGAAAACGGGGCATGTGGACTCTCGCAAGCTCTTCGGCGAGCGTGGTATTCTTCCCCACGCTCATATAATCAACACGGTACCCGCGCGACAGGGCAACATCGAGCGCTTGTCTGCCGACGGAGCCTGTGGCACCGAGTACCGCAATCTTTTTCGTCATAAAAATCAATCCTTTTCTTTATGTAAACGGAGGAAACAGAAGGCAAAGGATCATCGTCGCGGCGGACACGGCAAGTACCGAGTCGAATCTGTCCATAATTCCGCCATGCCCCGGCATCAGACGACCGTAGTCCTTCACGTCGTGCTCTCTCTTGACAAGAGAGGCAAGCAGATCGCCGATCTGTCCGACCACCGCGAGCAATATGCCGCCGAGCGACAGGACAAGGTAGTTCGGCGTGACCTCCGCGGCAAGTGAGAGGATCCATCCGTAAAGTACCATAAAGACGGCGGCAAAAACGATCCCGCCGAGCGAGCCCTCGATCGTCTTCTTCGGGCTGATCTCGGGGATCAGCTTATGCTTTCCGAAGAGAACTCCCGTAAAATACGCGAACACGTCGGAGATCCACGCGGCAATGAACACAAGACCGAAGTAGTAAAATCCCATCGGCAAATACCGAAGGATCGTCAGCGCCGTAAAGCAGGTGACGACATAGGTCACAGAGACGAACGCCTCGGAAAGGTCGGCATAGAGGATCTTCCCCTTCGCGAACACCGCCACCAAAAACGTGTACAAAAGATAGAGAAACAGCGCAAGCGCGAGCACCAAGACGGCAACCGTGTCGTCATAACTTTTCATCAGATAAAAGGAGGCGACCGGCAGTGTAAGCGCGATCAGATATGCGGGGATCGACAGGATCCACCGCGTATGCTGTCCGAGCACGCGGAGCATCTCAAACACCCCGCCGAACGCCAGCAGTGCAAGGGCGATCGGATATACGACATATTCCGACAAAAGAAAAACGCCGACCAGCACCGCGGCAATCACGGTGCCCGTTATGATCCGTTGTTTCATCTGAAAATATCCTTTCGGAGGGCAGACGCACCGGCGTCCGCCCGAAATGATAAGAGGAGAATGATCTCCGCATCGGCGCGTCAAAAAGCGAACCGATAAAAGCCCGGGGCTGTCACAACCTTGTAAAAAGCAACCGTTCCGTTATCTTGTCGCGACATTGCAAAACTCATGCGCCTCTTCGCTTTTGCGCCACTTCCGGAAAAGCGCATCGCCTGCCGCCTTGCCGCATACATTGCAAAACTCATGCCGCCCCTTCGCTTTTGCGCCGTTTTGGGAAAAGCGCATCGCCTGTCGCCTTGCCACAGGCCGAAGCGCGGCAGTTCCCACCGCATCCCCCGGGCAAAACGGGCAAAAGGCGCACTGCCGCGAAAGCGACAAAAAACAAGCAAAAACACACTACCGCAAAAAAGGCGACAGCAAAACAGTCAAAAAGCACGCTACCGAAAAAGCACGGCAAAACAGTTAAAAAGCATGCTACCGAAAAAGCACGGCGAAACAGTTAAAAAGCACACGATCGCAAAACACAGTGGCAAAACGAGGGGCACGCACGGCTTATTTTTTCGCCGTGTCCTCTGCGTCCAACCCGCCGAAACGGCGTTTTCTGTGATAGAATTCGTGCACCGCCTTCATAATGTCCTCGCGGTCAAAGTCGGGCCAAAGCGTGTCGGTAAACACGAATTCGGAATACGCGCTCTGCCAAAGCAAAAAGTTGGAGCTCCGCATATCTCCGCCCGTGCGGATGATCAGATCGGGGTCGGGCGAGTGGGAGGTGTAAAGATGGCGCGAGATGCTCTCCTCCGTCAGCTCCTCCCCTGCCGCTACCGCCTCGCGTGCGGCATGGACGATCTCGTCCCGCCCTCCGTAGTTCAGGGCTACGTTGCAGACGAAGGATCTGTCCTGTGCCATGCCCTCGACCTCGATACACTTTTTGCGCAGTTTTTCGGGCAGAGCCGCCTTGTCGCCGAGGAATTTCAGCGAGAACGTCGGGTCTTCCTTCAGCTTTCGGATGACCACGGTATCGAGATACCGATACACGAGATCCATGATCGTGTCGACCTCTTCCTTCGGACGCTTCCAGTTCTCGGTCGAGAAAGCGTACAGGGTCACGGTATGCACGCCGATCTCGCGGAAGATCTCGAGAATGTGCTCGATCTTTGCCGCTCCCTGCGCGTGTCCGTAGGTGCGCGGCATCATGCGGCGCTTCGCCCATCTTCCGTTGCCGTCCATGATGATGGCAACCGACTGCAAGCGCTCGTCGACGCGGAAGGTATCCGCGTGTTTCTTCTTAAACCACATGGCAATTCGGGAGACCGTCAGATCTCCATGACTTCCTTCGTTTTATTCTGCGTGACCGTGTCGATCTCCTTCGTGTACTTGTCGGTGAGATCCTGCACGGATTTATCGCCCGCCTTCGCCTCATCCTCGGTCAACTCGGAATTCTTCTTCATCGCCTTTACCTTATCGTTGGCTTCGCGGCGGATGTTGCGGATGGCGACCTTTGCTTCTTCGCCCATCTTCGCGACCTGCTTTGCGAGCTCTTTTCTTCTCTCCTCGGTCGTAGGCGGGAAGACGAGACGGATGCAGGTGCCGTCGTTCTGCGGATTGATGCCGATGTCAGAGGTCAGGATCGCCTTCTCGATGCCGCGTGTCGCGCTCTTATCCCATGCCGTAATGACGATGGTGCGCGCGTCGGTCACCTTGATCTCCGCGATGTCGCGGATCGGTGTCGGCGAACCGTAATAGTCCACACTCACTTTTTTCAGAACGTCGGGATTGGCTCTGCCCGCACGGATAGTCGACAGGTTCTCACCGTAGGCGGCGACGCTCTTTTTCATTTTCTCTTCAAATTCTTTGGTCTCGAATTTCATGGCGTTCTCCTTATAATTGAATATTCATTTTGTCTTTGGTTTAGGATTCAGTCGGGGGTCACGACGGTGCCGACCTTCTCCCCGCGCACGGCGGCAAGAATGTCCTCGGGCGCCGAAAGCCCGAAGACGCGGATCGGCATCCCCGTCGACAGGCAGAACGCCGCAGCGGTAAAGTCGATCGCGGCGAGTCCGCGGGACAGGATCTCGGTGCAGGAGACGGTCTCGAGCTTCTGCGCGTTCGGGTCACGGCGCGGGTCGGCGGTATAGATATAGTCGATGTTCTTCGCCATCAGCATGGCGTCGGCACGAATCTCCGCTGCGCGCACGGCACCCGCCGTGTCGGTGGAAACAAAGGGAATCCCAAGCCCTGCGCCGAAAATGACCACGTGCCCCGCCTCCAGGTGGCGAATCGCCGCCTCGGCAGAATATACCTCGGCAAAAGGAACCATCGGCACCGCACTCATGACCACGGCTTCCGTCCCCGCGCGTCCGAGCGCATCCTTTAAGCAGATCGCATTGATGACCGTCGCGAGCATCCCCATGCGGTCGGCATCGGTGCGATCCATATCGCCCCCCTGCCTGCCGCGCCAGATGTTCCCCGCACCGACAACGACGGCGAGCTGATAGCCCTCCTTCACGCATTGTCCGATCGTCGCGGCAACGCGGTCAACGAACGCGTGATTGTAAATTCCCTCTCCTCCCGCGGCGAGTGCCTCGCCCGAGAGCTTCAAAAGGATCCGTTTCATAAAAAGTCCTTCCCGCCCGGTCTCTGTTACGGGCTGTCTTCGTCTTATCGTTAGGATTCCTGCGTTTTTCCGTCAAATTCACCGACAACGCTTTTTCGAAAAAAAGCTTCGTCAGTGCTTCTTTTTCAGCGCGACGGCTTCTTTCGCCCGCTCTGCGATATGCGCGGCGGTCAGACCGTAGATCTCGAGGAGCTCGGGCACCTTGCCGCTTCTGCCGAACATGTCTTCCACGCCGACACGAAGCACCGGCACGGGGCAGACCTCCGAGAGGGTCTCTGCCACGGCGCCGCCGAGCCCGCCGATCACGCTGTGCTCCTCCGCCGTCACGACGGCACCCGTCTCACGGGCGGCACGGACGAGAAGCTCTTTGTCGATCGGCTTCACCGTGTGAATATCAATGACGCGGGCGTCGATGCCCTCCGATGCGAGCGACTCCGCCGCCTCTTTCGCAAGGTGTACCATATATCCCGTAGCGACAAGCGTCACATCTCCTCCGTCGCGATAGGTCACACCGCGTCCGATCTCGAAGTGATAGTCCGCAAGCTCGGGCGTCAGGTTCGGCACGGGGAATCTTCCGAAACGGAGATACACGGGACCCTCGTGCAGAATCGCCGCCTCCACCGCGTGATATGCCTCGTCCGCGTCGGCGGGACAAATGACCGTCATACCGGGAATCGTGCGCATCAGCGCCATATCCTCAAGGCATTGGTGCGTCGCACCGTCCTCACCGACGGTGATGCCCGCATGTGTCGCACCGATCTTGACGTTCAGGTGCGGGTAGCCGATGCTGTTCCGCACCTGCTCGAAGGCGCGTCCCGCCGCGAACATCGCGAAGGAGGACGCAAAAGGAATTCTCCCCGTCGTCGCGATTCCCGCGGCGACGCTCATCATGTTTCCTTCCGCGATCCCGCAATCGAAGAACCGCTCGGGGAATTTCTTCTTGAACATTCCCGTTTTTGTCGCCGCCGCCAGATCGGCGTCGAGAACGACAAAGTCATACTTCTCGCCGAGCTCGACGAGCGCCTTGCCGTAGGCTTCTCTTGTTGCTTTCATTTCCGCCATGTTCGTATCCTCACGCAAGACTTTCTTTGATTTTTTCAAGGTCGGCGACCGCTACCTTATAAAGGTCTTCCTTCGGCGCCTGACCGTGCCATTCGCACGCGTTTTCCATATAGGAGACGCCCTTTCCCTTGATCGAGCGGGCGATAATCACGGTGGGCTTGCCCTTCACCGTCTTCGCCTCGGCAAACGCCGCCTCGATCTCCGGGAAGCTGTGCGCGTCGATGGAAATGACATGCCAACCGAACGCGCGGAATTTCTCGTCGTGCGGCGTGGGGTTCATGACCTCGGTGATCTTACCGTCGATCTGAAGCCCGTTCCAGTCGAGCACCGCACAGAGGTTGTCGAGCTTATAATGTGCGGCAAACATCGCCGCCTCCCAGACCTGCCCCTCTTCGCTCTCGCCGTCGCCGAGCACGGTATAAACGCGGTAGTCCGCGCCCGCGCTCTTCCCCGCGAGTGCCATGCCGCACGCCGCGGAAATGCCGAGACCGAGCGAGCCCGTCGACATATCCACCCCGGGGACGCCCTTCATGTCGGGGTGTCCCTGCAAGCGGGAATCCGTCTTGCGGAGCGTCTTCAGCTCCTCCACGGGAAAAAATCCGCGGTGTGCCAACACCGAGTAAAGCGCGGGCGCGGTATGTCCCTTAGAGAGGACAAAGCGATCCCGCCCCGCATAACGCGGTTCGTCGGGACGGACGTTCATCTCTTCAAAATAAAGATAGGTAAGTATGTCGGCGATCGAGAGAGAGCCGCCGGGATGACCGCACCCCGCGGAATACACGCTGTCGATGATACCGCGGCGCACGTCACACGCCATGCGCTCGAGTTGCCGTTCGGTCTGAGTCTCCATATATCCTCCGAAAATTCTCTTCGCGGATAAGAACCCGCATAATTTATCAATTTATATTTTACTATATTACGCGCGAAAAGTCAAGAAAAAAAGAAGAAAGAGCGGGAAATTGCCACAATTCACAATTCGCCCCCCTCTCCCGTGCGGGAAAGCCGCACATTTGCCGAACCCTTTCGTGCAAAAGCAACAATGCGCCGCACGGCGTGCCCTCACCTTCCGCGCCCGCTTCTTCCGTGCGTTCTCAAGTCCGCACGCTTTGCGTCTGCCGTGCGCTCTCAAATCCTCGCGCCTTGCGTCTGCCGTGCGCTCTCGAATCCGCACGCTTTGCGTCTGCCGTGTGCTCTCAAATCCTCGCGCCTTGCGTCTGCCGTGCGCTCTCGAATCCGCACGCTTTGCGTCTGCCGTGTGCTCTCAAATCCTCGCGCCTTGCGTCTGCCGTGTGCTCTCAAATCCTCGCGCCTTGCGTCTGCCGTGCGTTCTTAAATCAAGCGCTCCTCCTCTTTCACATGGCGTTCCCTTCCCATACTCTCGGCGCCGCAGGTGCGATCTCTTCTGTCCGCGATTTATCTCCGCGCGCGCAAAGTCTGCGCGACAGCCCTTTCACATGCCGCTTCAACGTGCGCCCTCAAGTCTCGGAAGCCATCTATTCTGTGCCGTTGTGTCCCTGCGATTTTCAAAATTCGCACGTCTTGCGTCTGCCGCGCGCTCTCAAATCCACGCGTTCCGTCTCTTCCGTGCGTTCTCAATGTCCGCGCAATTCATCTCTGCCGCAAGAGGTTTCGTCCTCGACCGCAAAGCCTGCACGCCTCGTCTCTTCCGCGAGGCGTTTCTCCCTGCCCTCGCAAAGCCGTTTGCTTTCCTCCCGACGCGCGGGATGTTTCCTCCGAGACTTTTCTATACATAGAAAAACCCCTGCGGCGGGTGCCGCAGGGGTTTTGAGAACAATCAGTAATATCTTCTCGAACGGGTCGCGATCTGAACGAGGAAGCCGAGCAGTGCGATCACACCGACGAGGATCCACTTCGTGATAGCGAGATCCAGCGGAATGAAGGAGAAGTCAACCGCCTTCATAAGCAGAACCGTGGAGAGATAACCGCCGAGGAACGCGGTACCGAGTCTCTCGAAGAACTTGAGGAAGATGAACACGAGAATGATGGCGACGAGAGCGGCAACGGCGGCAATGATCTGCTTCGGCTCGGGAAGCGTGAAGAACATATCCGTGTAAAGAACCATGAACACGCTGTAACCCGCGGCGACCGCAACGGCGATCCAGTAGAGGAACTTGCAAAGCAGAGCGGCGATCAGACCGATGACAAGTCCGCTGACCCAAGCGGGAAGAGACGGAAGAATGTCAACGAGCAACGGCGCGACATACACTTCACCCGCACCGAAGCCCACGGCGAGGAACGCGATGAACTTCTGCAGTCCGAGCAGCTTCTTGCCGAAGAATGCCATCAGGACGGAGAATGCGAGAAGAACGTAGATGTAGAAGTCGGGGATGAATCCGATCGCCTTCTCGTAATATGTACGGATATCACCTTCAAGGAGCAACTTCTTGAAAAAGTCACCGATGTCTTGGAAGGAATAGGCAGCCTGTGCCACCTTCTGGAAGAATTCAAGCATAAAATTCCTCTTTCCCGGAGCGGCGGGCGGCGCCGTCCGAATATTTTTTCTTTATTATAGCACAGACCGTTTTTTTTGTCAATAGTTTCCCACAAGATTTTTTAATTCTTCTTCACTTTTCCTTTTCGGCAAAAACGAGAAAAACAGAGCTCCCCGCGCGTTGTTTTTCTTTTGTCGCAGAGTCCCTGCCCTTTTTCGGAGAGCACGTCTTCTCCTTCTCCGAAAGCCGCCCTCCCCGCAAACCGCGCCATCTCACCGCTTCTCCGTTTTTTCGCGAATTCGCGAAATATGAACGGTTTTCTTTACATTTCGAACAATCCGCCGGAAAGAAACGCCCGCGTTTTTCCGCTTTTCGGGCAGTCGAGCACCTCGGCGGGCGTCCCTTCCTCCTCGATCTTCCCGTCCGCCATAAACACAATGCGATCGGAAACGGCGCGTGCGAACGCGAGCTCGTGCGTGACGACGATCATCGCGCGGGCGGGCGAACGGAGGGAGCGGATCACACGGCAGACCTCCCCCGTCAGCTCGGGGTCGAGCGCGGAGGTCGGCTCGTCAAAGCACAGAATCTCGGGGTTCGACATCAAAGCGCGTGCGATCGCCACGCGCTGTCGCTGTCCGCCCGAAAGCTCGTGCGGATAGGAGCGCTCATGTCCCGAGAGCCCCACCGCACAAAGGAGCTCCGCCGCCCTCTCGTCCGTTTCGACAAACAGCCGTTTTCTTTCCGCGAGACTGTGCGTCCCCCGTCGGATCGAGAGTTTCGGCGCGAGGGTCAGATTGTCCGATACGTTGTATTGCGGGAACAGATGAAAGTCCTGAAACACGAGCCCGATCTTCTTCTGCGCCGCAGAGTCGCACGCCGCCCGCTCCCCCTCCCTTCGGGAGAAAACGGGAGCGCCGCCGATCAGGATCTCGCCGCTGTCGGGCATCTCGAGAAAATTCAGACATCGGAGGAGCGTCGTCTTCCCTCCCCCCGAAGAGCCGATCAGGGTGAGGATCTCTCCGCCCCCGACCCGAAGGTGAACGCCGTCCAGCACGACACGCTCTCCGAATGTTTTTCTCAAATCCCTTACCTCAAGTGCCGTCATATCGTTTCCCTCCGTCTCATATGCGATAGTAGCCGAGTTTTTTCTCCGTATAACGAAGAAGCAGGGTCAGAAGCCCCGTGAACAGAAGATAAAACAGTCCCGTGTACAGGAGCGGCCAGAGCATCCCCTCCAGCTTGATATACTTCTGCGCGAAGAAAATGATCTCGTAATAGCCGATGATCCTCGCGAGCGAGGTGTCCTTCACGAGCGTGATGATCTCGTTCCCCATCGGCGGCACGATCCGCCGCACCACCTGTGCCAGAATCACATAGCGGAAGGTTTCCCCGCGCGTCATGCCGAGCGTCTTACACGCCTCGTATTGCCCGCGCGGCACCCCCTCGATGCCCCCGCGGTAGATCTCCGAAAAATAGCAGGCATAATTCACCGAAAAGGTCAGATAGGTCGCGAGTGCCACGTCGAGCGTCGGCAGACCGAGCAGTCCCGGTCCGTAAAACACCACGATCAGCTGAAGCATCAGCGGCGTCCCGCGCACGACCCATACGATGCCGCGGAAGAGCCAGCGGATCGGCATCGGCGCCGACCGCGTAAAAAAGCAAACGAGAAGACCGAGCGGCACCGAAAAGATCAGCGTCACTCCGAAGATCTTGACCGTCTCCCAAAATCCCTGTAAAAGGTATAGCGTAACCCCGAGAAAACCCGTATCCATTCTGTCACCGCCGCTTATTTCAGCTTCAAAAGCGACTTTGCCAGAACGTAATCGACAATGCACGCGTCCGAGGTCCCCGCGGACACCTCGAGAAGCGCGTCGGTCTGTGCCGACACCTCCTTGAGCTTCACCCCGCCGAGCTTTTCGACCGCCTGATAGTAGCCCGCGGAGCCGCCCTCGACCGCCACCCGCTTTCCGATCAGCTCCGAGGGGGAGGAGAACGACCCGTTCTTCACCACCAGCACCTGCCCGTTCTGCATATAGCTTCCCGTGACCTCGCACGCTTTTTCGACGGCGGGAGTGATCGTCATACCGTTCCAGATGCAGTCGATGTTCTTCGCCTCGAGGTCGACGAGCTTGTTATCCCATTCGATCTCGAGAAATTCCGCGCGCACGCCGAGCCTCTCGGCGAAGCGGTTCGCCATATCGGCGTCAAAGCCGATCCACTTTCCGTCCGCGTCCTGATAGTCCATGCCGTCGAATACCGTCACGCCGACCGTCAAAACGCCCTTCCCTTTGATATAATCCGAATCCGCCGTGTCGGTCACGGAAGAGCCACCTGCCGAAAAGACCGAGGGCAGGCTCCCCTCAAGCCCGTAGACCGCCGCCATCCGTGCCGCCGTCCCGTCGGCAAAATCTGAAGCGAACATCGCGTCAAGCTCCCGCGCAAGGTCGGAGCCGCGGCGGAATGCCACGCCGTATTCCTCGCTTTCAAACAACTCGGTTTCAAGAACCGTCAGATCGTCATATACCCCGCCCCCGCAGGAGGAGAGCACTCCGCACACACCGACGAGCAGTGCGACCAACAGAAGGATAGCCGTTGTTTTTTTCATTGTTTTTTCCTCTTTTAACTTTAGTTTGATAAAGTGATTACATCATATCACACAAAAAATAATTTGTCAATACTTTATCGTGAAAAAGTTTTCATTTTTTGTAAAATCGGGAATATCGCACAATTCTTTCTGTTTTTCTTCTGTTTTTTTCGTCATTCTTCCGTCTTTTTTATTTTCTTTTTTTCAACACTTGCGTTTTCTTCCTCTTTATAGTATAATGAAGAAACTCGGATTTCTTCGCATCCCGCCTTTCGTTGACTGTCATCGTTCAACCGCCGAGGATGCCGCCTCGCGGAGAGCCCCCCTCTGCCCCGGCATTCGGTTTCCCTTCTTTCCCTTCTCCGGCGAAAGAAGGGAAACCGAAGAGTACCGGCTGTACGCCCTTTGCGACCGTATGTATAATCTTATAGAAGGGAATTTCAAAAACTTCCGCCTTTTACCCGAAAAACCGCGGAGATTCGGATTTTCGGGAGGCGGAAATCTCCCGCGCCGTTCGTTCATACGGACGCTGAAGCCGCGCTCTTTGTGAAACGTGTCCGTGGCAGCCGAAACGGGGCGGAAATCCCCTCGCAAAGCCGAATCGAAGAAATCCTCGCCCCGCAAAAACGCGTCACTCCGAAAAATCGCATTCAGAAATCAAACTCTCAAGCAAAAAAGGAGAAATCTATGAAACTTCGCTTCCGATATGTATACACTTATTTTCATTTTGACGATATTTTGAACGAAGGCGCCTATGACGAGACCTTCGATGCCACCTACGGCAACCGCTTTACTCTCACACATCAGGAGGACGGCAGCTTCCTCGTCAGCGGCATCGGACGGGACGCGAGAGGCGAGTACGCCATCCTCACCTTCCCGAACAAGGACAACCTCGTCCTCCACAAAAACGAAGAGGTCGAGCTTGCCTACGACGAATTCACCGACACCATGGGCGATAATTGCCACAACGTCTACGAAGGCACCGTAACGCTCGAATAAAAGCCCCGTACAAAACCCGCAGGGAGCAAACAAAGCCAAGAATCACCCCGCTTCAAAGAGCAGGTCTGCACCAAAAAATCGCGCCCATTCAAAAACAGAAAAAGCGAGGGCTTATGCCGTGGCGGCATAAGCCCTCGTTCGGTTGATTTTATTCGGTTTCGGAGGTCTTCGTTCCCGTGACGTCCGCAAACAATTCGCCGTCCTTCACGTCGACGGTGATCTCGGTGTCGGGCGCGATGTCCTCGGCGATCATCTTCCGCGCGAGAAGCGTCTCCACATGCGATTGCAGATACCTCTTGAGCGGACGCGCACCGTAAATCGGGTCGTAGGCGCGCTCGATAATCAAATCCCGCGCCGCGTCGGTCAGACGGAGCGTCAGCCGCTTGTCGGCAAGCCGCGCGTTCAGCGCCGCGACGGCAAGGTCGACGATGGCATAGATGTTCTCCTTCGTCAGCGGCTTGAAGGTGATGATCTCGTCGAGACGGTTGAGGAATTCGGGACGGAAGGAGCGCTTCAGAAGCGCCTCGACCTTTGCCTTCGCCTCATCGGAGATCTCGCCGTCGCGGATACCGTCGAGGATGATATCCGAGCCGAGATTGCTCGTCAGAATGATGATCGTGTTCTTGAAATCCACGGTGCGGCCCTGACTGTCGGTGATACGACCGTCATCAAGCACCTGGAGCAGAACGTTGAACACATCGGGGTGTGCCTTTTCCACCTCATCGAAGAGCACCACGGCATAGGGCTTTCTGCGGACCGCCTCGGTCAGCTGACCGCCCTCGTCGTAGCCGACATATCCCGGAGGTGCGCCGATGAGACGCGACACGCTGTATTTTTCCATGTACTCCGACATATCGATACGCACAAGGTTCTTTTCATCGTCGAAGAGCGCGGCGGCAAGTGCCTTCGCAAGCTCGGTCTTACCGACACCGGTAGGTCCGAGGAAGAGGAAGGAGCCGATCGGGCGTTTCGGATCCTGAATGCCCGCACGCGAGCGAAGAATGGCGTTGCATACCTTTTCGACGCCCTCGTCCTGACCGATGACCCTCTTATGCAGGATCTCGTCCATGTGAAGGAGCTTTTCCCTCTCCCCTTCCATCAGCTTGGCAACGGGGATTCCCGTCCAACGGGCGACGATCTTCGCGATCTCCTCCTCCGTCACCGAATCACGGAGCAGGCTGTCGCCGTTTTTCGTCTTGACCGCCTCTGCCTCCGCTTCTTCAAGCTCCTTTTTGAGTCCGGGGAGCTTGCCGTATTTCAGCTCTGCGGCGCGGGAAAGGTTGTATTCGTTCTCCGCCTTTTCGATCTCCGCGTTCATGCGCTCGATCTCCTCGCGGATCTTCTGCGTCTTGCCGATGCCCGCCTTCTCGCGTTCCCATTTGGCTTTCATCCCGCCGAAGGTCTCGCGCAGGTCGGACAATTCCTTCTGTACCTTCGAAAGGCGCTCGGCAGACAGTTTGTCGCTCTCCTTTTTGAGTGCCGCTTCCTCGATCTCGAGCTGCATGATCTTTCTCGAGATCTCATCCATCTCGGTGGGCATCGAGTTCATCTCGGTCTTGATAAGCGCGCACGCCTCATCCACAAGGTCGATCGCCTTGTCGGGAAGAAAACGGTCGGAGATATACCGATTCGAAAGCGTCGCGGCGGCGATCAGCGCACCGTCGTGGATCTTGACGCCGTGATACACTTCGTAGCGTTCCTTCAAGCCGCGCAGAATGGCAACCGTGTCCTCGACTGAGGGCTCGGGCACCATGACGGGCTGGAACCGACGCTCGAGCGCCGCGTCCTTCTCGATATACTGACGGTATTCGTTCAGCGTCGTCGCACCGATGCAGTGCAACTCACCACGTGCAAGAAGAGGCTTTAAGAGGTTGCCGGCGTCCATCGCGCCCTCGCTCTTGCCCGCACCGACGATCGTGTGAAGCTCATCGATGAACAGGATGATCTTGCCCTCGCTCGCCTTCACTTCGTTCAATACGGCTTTCAGCCGCTCTTCGAATTCGCCGCGGTACTTTGCCCCCGCGACCAGAGCGCCCATATCGAGGGAGAAGACCGTGCGGTTCTTCAGATTCTCGGGCACATCGCC
Source organism: uncultured Eubacteriales bacterium (assembly GCA_934373635.1). Lineage (GTDB taxonomy): Bacteria > Bacillota > Clostridia > Oscillospirales > CAG-272 > UBA1740. The sequence continues at coordinate 54,443 of CAKROZ010000008.1, read as the reverse complement.
CCGCACGATACGCTGCGCGAGCCCTTCGGCGATCGCCGTCTTACCGACACCGGGCTCACCGATCAGGCAGGGATTGTTCTTCGTTTTTCTCGACAGGATCCGGATCACATTACGAATCTCGTCGTCTCTGCCGATGACGGGATCGAGCTTATGCTCCCTCGCCATCTCCACGAGATCCTGTCCGTATTTTTTCAGCACGTCATAGGTGCCTTCGGGATTTTCGTTTGTCACTTTGCTGTTCCCCCTTATCTTTTTGAGTGCGCCGAGGACTTCGCTCCCCGTCAGACCGTGACGGCGGAACATCTCCTTCAACTTCTCCCCACCGCGGTCGAGAAGCGCGAGAAGCAGATGCTCGACCGAAAGATATTCGTCCCCCATCTTCTCCCGCTCGCCGTCCGCCGCGCGGAGCACGGCGTCAAGCCCCGCCGAAAGATAGATTTTGTCAGGATCGTACCCCGAGCCTCCGATCTTCGGCAGTGCGTCGACCAGCGCGTCCGCCTCGCGGCGGATCGTTTCGGAGGACTTTCCGAGAGAGGAGAAGATCTCGGGAACGAGCCCGTCCTTCGCATGCATCAGGGCGGCGAAAAGATGCACGTCCTCGATCGCCTGCTGCCCCGAGGAGGCGGCAAGCCCCTGCGCCTCGCGCAGTGCCTCGAGACTTTTTTCCGTCATATGATTCATGTCCATAAACACTCACCTCATTTCCCATCGGTACGGACAATCTCTCGTCCGATACCGTCGGTTCTTCTTTTCGATTGCTTATATTGTACGCCGAATTTGTGAACTTTCAAAGATCATTTTGTGGATTTTTTGTAAACGTTAGCACTCATCGAATAAGAGTGCTAATTTTGGGAAGAGAGGGCTCCGACGCACGCGCGGGCAGGAAATTTCCGTATTTTTAGCAATGTCAAGTAGTTTGTGCAAAAAAGTTGGAAAAAAATCGAATTATTTTATTTTTCGATGATTTCTCGTAGGTTTTCCTGGAAAAGCTCGGCGGGAGTCTTCCAATTCAGAATTTTTCGCGGATAATTGTTCATCCAATTTTCCACATTTTGTATGTCTTCTTTGGTGGCGTTTTTGAAGTGACATCCTTTCGGGTAGAATCGGCGTATCAGTCGGTTTTGATTTTCATTCGAGCCGCGTTCAAAATATGAATATGGGTGACAATAATATATTTGCGTTCTCTTCTTGTTCGGTTTTATACTTTTCTCCATTCCCGCGGCATCTGAAAATTCGGCTCCGTTGTCTACCGTGATTGTGCGAAATATCTGATGAAAAAGCGACGTTCCGAATTCACACTCGATTGCGTCCAATGCTTTCACAACACTTTTTGCCGTTTTGTCCTTCATTTTTCGCACCAATTCGTCCCGCGTCTTCCTCTCCGTCAAAACAAGAAGTATCTCTTTGTCCTTCTTTGCCCCCTCAACGCTATCCATCTCCCAATGTCCGAAGACTTGACGCGTTTTCACTTCTGCGGGACGCTTTTCAATGCTTGTCCCGCAAGGGGGCTTTGCCGAGCGCTTGGTTCTCTTCTTTCTCCGCTTGTTTTTCTTAATCGGTAGATCTTTATTGGAAATAGAAAGAAAAACGCCTTGCTCGATATAACGATACAAGGTCGTTCTTGTGATCTCCGTGTCTTTACATTTTCCCTCTTTTCGTGCGGCAGAAAGCGCGGCGTCCGGGGAATACTTCTTTTCGCCGATCATGTATTCCAAGAAATCGGCGTATTCCCTGTCCTTGCCGATCTTCAGATCTGCCCCTTTTGCTCGAAGGTAAGCTTGCTTTTTCTCCTCCGATTTTTCCGGGCTGTAACGAATCTCCGTCGTCCAATCCTTTGCGTTCAAATGCTCATACTGCCCGCGCTTTAATTCTCGATAGATCGTGACAAAATGAAAGCCGAGCTCTTCGGCGATACGCTTCGGTGAAACGCCTACTTTATGCAATGCCTCAATTTTCAGTCTGTCGTTCCATTGGATGGTTCTGTAATGTCGCATGATGCCTCCCGTTATCCTCGCCCGTCCTACGGGCTTTTATTTTTTGAGAAATTCCTCGATTGCTTTCTTTAACACCTGAGCTTGAGGAACACCTTCTCGGATGCATTTTTCTTTGAAGGCAATAGCCTTTTCTTTGGGAATGGCGGCAGATACAACAATATATGTCTTTTTGTTATAGCGCGCCTTCACCTTGGTTGATGTTCTGCTTTTTCTATTTTCCATGGTATACCTCCTTTTCCTTGATTTTATCATACTATCGATAGTATGTCAATGATTATTTTCGTCTTTTTTTGAATTTTCTATTGAAAAATCGGGATAAAATATGCTACAATATAAGCACCACACATAATTCAATATTCATATCGGCAAAAGCGCTACATTTTATTTTGAAAAAAATGTAGGCTCTTTTGCGCGCTTTTGCGATGCCTTGAATTATGTGTGGTAACAGAATTCGAGAGCTTGCGTTTTTCAGTGTGTGTAGCTCTCACTGCTATACACACTTTTTTATTTTCAAAGGAAGGAGGGGCGAAGTGTTTTACTTTTTTATCGCAATCATTGCTTTATCGACGACTTGGAAAATCATCAAAGAAATCATCAAAAGCAAGATTGACAAAAAAAGAAAGGAGGAAGCGGAAAGACTACGCATAGAAAAATTACAGGAAGAAGAACGGGAGAAAAAGCGAATCAAAGACGAAGTGATCGCTAAAAGATCCGCGGAGCTACAAAAACTTCTCACTGAGGATGAGTATTACAAATTCAAACGCGAGAATTTGTCGGCTTGGGATTATTTTATGACGCGATACTCGGCATATGAACTCGCTGAAATTGTTCAGAATGAAACGGCGAACAGAGAGATCGCAAAGTATTATAGTGCTTTCGAAAAAGCACTTACTTTTCGAGAATTTGAGCGATGCGAATATGTTGTTCAATCCGCCCGTCATACGTTCCCGAGAGAAAAATATGCTCGCATTTATCACTATTTTCTCGAGCGATGTATGAATGACCTCTACCCTTTCCGAGAGCTCGATGATCGCATGTGGTACCTTCTCGTAGAGATTGCGGATCTCGATCTCGAAAACCTTCCGTTTTTGAAAAAGCAATGCGCCGAATATGCCGTAATCGTCAACACGCAGAAAAAGAAAGCGATCCTACTCGAAAAGCACGGAAAAATCGAAGAAGCTCTCGCAACATGCAACAATGCAATTTCCTACGGATTGCTCGACCGTTCCAATCCTTGGGAAGTAAGAAAAGCAAAACTGGAAAAGAAACTTTATAAATAACAATTTGGAGGATTTCATACATGAGCTATATGGAATTGTTAGACAGTCTCAACAACTCACTGCGGAATTTATCAATCGTTACTTATGTGGCTTTTGCCGTGATTGCAGGAGTATTTTTTGCGGTGTACAGAAAAATCAACTATAACACAAACGAACTCCTAAAAATGCTTCAATATCAAAAAGACGAAACAGAAACACTAAAAAAAGAGCTTGACTCTACGAAACGGCAACTTGCCGCCTTGCAAAACGATATTGTTACGAAATAACACTATCAATCGGCAACTCGTCAACATGCGTAAGGCTTTGGAAGAACTTGAAAAGGAAAAATAAAAAGCGGAATCAAATAAATAGAAAAATCCCCCGAGCGTGGTTCTCGGGGGATTTCCTCTGCCGACGGGGCGGCAGATTGAAAAGGAAAGGGTGATATAATAAACATGCGGCACCGGTGCGGGCAGAAACGCCCGGTGCATTTTTATTATACCATAGGAAGAAAATCGGGGTCAAGGGGATAAAAAATTTTCTCAAAAAAATTTTATTTTTTTGCAAAACCTATTGACAAATGCGCATAAAATGTGTATAATATTATATGTAAGGAGGTGAGGCGATGAAACATAAAGACCTTGTAAAGCTTCTCGAAGGCAACGGTTGGTACAAAGTTCGAGAAGGTGGAAATCACGCGGTATACACAAACGGAAAAGACATCGAAGCGATCCCACGGCACAAAGAAATATCGGAACTCTTAGCAAAAGCAATCATCAAGCGGCGGGGGCTGAAATAAGCCCCTCCCCGCGATCAATATAAATGTGAATGTGAACATGTATTGTATGTGAACCTCGAAAGGAGAACAAAAAGTGAAACACGCATACCCTATTTTTATTCAAAAAGACAAGGATTTTTACACGGTGGATATCCCCGATTTTGAAATCGGGACGCAAGGGGAAACCATCGCCGACGCTATGGAAATGGCGCGGGACGCGATCGGTATGTGCGGCTGTTACCGTCAGGACGAAGGAAAAGCGATCCCCCTCCCTACCGCACCCGATGAGGTCACCTCGCGCGACGGGGCGCTCATGACGCTTGTCGATGTGGACTTCGACGAATATCGGAGAAAGCACGAAATGCGCACCGTGCGAAAAAATGTCACGCTCCCCTCGTGGCTGAACGAAGAAGCCGAACGTGCAAATATCAACTTCTCCGCGGCTTTGCAGAAAGCATTGAAAAAAGAATTGCGTATCGAGGAATAAGAACCGCCCTCCCGTATTTGTTGCGGGAGGGCGGTTTTTATGCCGATCTTTCTGTCTTTTCGTTTTCGAGGAAGCGCTCGAGGAAGAGGGTGCGCGCCTTGACGCGGTCGCTCTCTTTGGCGACGTTCTTTCCGCCCGCGGCGTAGCCCGTCATGGAGGCGAGGACGATCATCAAGACCTGATAGATCATGCGGAAAATCGTCGAGCCGTCCGCAAGCCCCGTAAAGGTGCCCGTGAACATGTTCAGCACCGCGGAGACGATCAACATCATCACAGGGCGCGAGACGAGAGACAGGGCGGTATAAGAGACGCCGCTCCGCCCCGCGTCGTTGAGAGAGCCCGAGCGCGTGCCGCAAAGGATCAGAAGCGGGCGGATCGGGCGGACACGGATCTTTCCGTTCGCCCTGCGGATCGCCCGCGCGTCGGAGGGAGAAAGCGTGCCCTCGCGGACGAGCGCGGCGAGCCGACTCTTTGCCGCCGTGCGATAGGTCTCAAGGTAGGTATGATAGGAGATCGTCGTGCGGTTCTCGATGATCTCCCGCCGCTTTCCCTCCCGCTCTTCGGCGACCTGCCGCAGGCAAAAGGCGTTGAATTCCTCCTGCTTATCGGCGCGGACGGTACGGGAGAGAGACGCCCAGCGCGCCCAATTCTCCGAGAAGCCGGGCATCGTCTCCTTTTCCCTTCTCTCCCCGTAGCCGAGGTAGCAGGTATAGCATAGCATCGTCGTCGTGATCGAGGTCGCGAGGTTGATGAAAAACTGCGCCGAAAAGGGGTTGACGACGGCGCCCGTGAAGAACGTCGACGACACCGTAAATACGATGTCGAAAAACAGGATAAAATAGGGGTAAAATTCTTTGAGGGTGCGTTTGATCGCACCCTCTGCTTTTCTCCCCGCGGCGGCGAGGTCGGAATAGGTTTCGTCAAGCATGAGGTTCCTCCGTTATTTTCTTTCCTTTGCTCTCCCGTTCGGAAAGCGCCTCCTCCATGATATAGAACACGCGCCCGAGGACGACAAAGAGCAATATCCTGTCCCAATAGACGCACAGGCTATTGATCGCCGAGAGGCACCATGAAAGCCCGACATTGACCACCGCCCACACGATCAGCGGGAAGACCGAGAGCACGGCGCCGCGGGCGAGGCTCTTCGGCAGGGTAACGAGCTTCTCCTTCGCCTTCTTGATGAGGATCAGGGCGATCAGGGCGAGGGCGATATAGCCCGCTTTTGTCAGCCCCGCCTCCATCGTGTCACGCGTGTACGGAACGACGCCGCCGAAGAGGAGGATCGGCACGATGTACTCAAAGGAGAAGCCGAGGCACACAAGCAGCCGTTTGCACCACTTCATCTTAAATCACCCCGATTCCGATCGTCTCGCCCTTCGTCTCGGCGGCGAGGACGGCATCGAGGGCGGGGGTCTCGGGCTTTTCTTCCGACTTCTCCGCGGCGGCGATCTCTTCGTTCGCCCGCTCTACGATCTCCTGCACCGTGCCCGAGATGTCCGAGATCCCCGTCAGGTATTCCATAATTTTGGCGCGGGCGTTCGGGTTGATCTTCGCATTTGTCATAAAGATCGAGAGGATCGCCGTCAGTTTTTTCTCGTTGCCTTCGGCGACGTCGAGCTTCTGCCTCACATTTTCAAGCTCTCCGCGCGTTTTTGTCATTTCCGAAGTAAATTTATCGACAATATCATTGACCGCGGATTTTACCGCGTCCCCGATGGTGGAGGCGTCCGCTTTTCGTTTGACAAGATCGATCACGACGCCGAATTTCGAGCGGACGAAGGCGATCATTCCGAGCGCAGCGACGGCGAAAGAAGCGATCGAGATCCACACGGTAGAGCCCGAGATCCTGTCGATCCAGTCGGCATAAAAGGATTTATTTTCTTCGACGGGGGTGTCGGCGGTGTCCGTGCCCGCCTCGCCCGTTTCTACTCCCTCTATCGGGGGATCGGAGATCGGGGGCGTGAGTCCTCCCTCCTCCGCCTCCTCGGCGAAGGCGGGAAGCATGGTGGCGCACAGGGCGAAGACAAGGAACAGGGCGAATAGGATTCTTTTCGTTTTGGTTTTCATTTTCTTTTTACCTCTTTCGTTTTGATTTTGTTTTTGTGATTTCAGAGAGTCTCGCCGTCTTTGACGAGAGCCGCGAGATCGGCGATCGCGGCACGGAGCGTCGCGACTTCGGTTTTCAGCGCCTCATATTCGGGCAGAAGGGAGAACGTGCCGCCGACCTCCTTCACCGCGAAGGGGGGCACGCGGAAGGTCTTTGCGACCTCGCCCTTTGCGATCAGGGAGATCTCGATCTCCGCCGTCCCCGCAAACAAAAAGGCGTCCGAGACATCGACCGTCTCGTCGCCCGTAAGCTTGTATCGGAATACCGTTTTCCCGTCCCTGCGAATACAGACGACCGCAATGCCGAGGCAATAGGTAGCCGAGGTGAGGGAGAGATCCACCCCGTCGGGGAGAATCACCGCCTCGGGTGCGGGGATCACGCCCCCCGCGGGTAAATGAAAAATCAGGTGTGTCATGTGTTGTCCTCCTTAATTCACTTTGATCAACATCCAATTGACTTTTATTTTTTTATTTACAGGGGGATTGTAAATCGCAATTGTAAATGCGGGGTTATACATTCCGGAAATTGTGGAGTCGTCTCTTGAAACTTCGGACACAGAGACCTGCTTATTTTCATTATTGTCGTAAACATAAGTGGCAATTGCAATCAAACCGGTATTCCACGACTTATTGCTTGCAATCACCTTGTGTGTGCTTGACGGCGAACCGGACGCGGCAACGGTAAGGGTTCCTGCCGCATATATTACAGGATTTGTGCATTTTTTAGGCACTCCGCTCTCAAAGTAAACGGGTTCCGAAGCGGTTCCCGCACTCGAAGTTAACGCGGCGGCTCTCGTTGCAGTACCGATAATGCTACTCGCTTCGATCTTGCTCGCGTACACATTCATAAACATATGATCCGAAGAGCCGAGACTCATTAGAGCAGTGCTCGGAACAATGTTTGTGGAATTGTTGCTGCCTTCTTCGAAAGAGAGATATGCATCTTTATTTGTGCTACATATTTTCTTGACCCCGTACAGTGCACCGACCTCGTTTTTATTCGTATTTTCCGTTCCTCCGAGGTCGAGCCACTTTGCACCGAGTCCTGCGGTGCCGCCACCACCGTTGCCAAAACGATAGGCGCGGATCGATGCAGCACTTACTTCTACCCATGTTTTCCCGATATTCATAATACCCGGGGATGCGGGAGTGCTCGTCCATTCGGTGCCTTTGAAAAGCTTCAATTCGTTTGCACTCGTTACTTTCCAATACGATGCGGTATCGGCATATGAGCCACTGCCCAATTTGCTATCTACATACCGCTTTGATACGTATTGATCATCCGAAGGCTTATAGGTGCTTTGGTTCGGCGCTGCCAGCTGACCGGTAAGCGTTCTCTGCGCAATGTAGCTGCCCGTGGCATTCGGAGAGTACGCCGCCGCCGCGACCAACGTCTTGTCACTTTCGTTCCACTTCACAAGTTTATTGTGATCAACACTCTTAAGATTCCTTGTAGCAAGGGGTTGAAGGTTTGATGTCGATACACTAATATCGCCATTAGAATTAAGAGAAACATCTCCGACATAAGCGGTTCCCGTATGATCGAATACGAGCGCGCCGCTGTTCGTGCCGTCATACCTCGGAGCGACAAGCCCGGCGGGCGTGGTTAACGCTTTGGTATTCCCGAGTGCAACTTCGATCAGTTTGTCTTTGACCCGAAGAGTGTTAGAATCAATTATCGTGGTTGTGCCGCTGACAGTGAGATTGCCGCCGACGGTAAGATTACCATGCAACACACCGCTCCTTCCTTTTGAAATATAGGTATCATCCGCGTATTGTTTGCTGATTGCCTGATTCTCGCCGGGCTTCTCCATTGTTTGGTTCGGCAAATTGATATTGCCGTTATTCGCCCGTTGCACCAATGCATCACTGCGTGCTTTTTTCGAATACTCTACCGAAGACTGTACCGTCTTCCCGTCCGAGCCGCGATATGCGGCATAAACTTTCGGTTCCTCGTCGGGGTCGACATCTGTAATCAGATCGCGCTTCGTGGAGAGCTCCCGCAGTCTTGCAACATCGTCCAACTCCTCGGGGGCGGTGCTTACCGTCATTTTGCCTTTGGTATAGATCGTACCGCTCCGACTGACCTTGAGCACCGTTTTTCGCTCCAACAAATCCAACACGTACTTTTTGGAGCCGTCGGGATTGGTGCCGTCTGTATGCGTTTTGATTTTACCGTTGCCGATCATCAAAAGCGAAGACGCGTCCGGCTCGTTGTACGCTCCGAGGATGATTTGCTTACTCGCTCGGCCGATCAATCCCGTGCCGAGCAAAAACGTTTCGTTCGCGTGGGAAGTGTTCAAGCATCCGATCACGGTCGAGGTATTGCCGTATACGAGGTTATCGACGCCGAAAACCGTGTTATTCTTCCCGAAATTGACATTTCGCTTCCCTGAAATCATGGCATGAGAGCCTTCGGGCTTGTTCCTCGAGTCGGTGCTCAGCATGGCGGAGTCATCGCCTTCGTTCAGGATCTTCGTGCTTCCGTCCTCGGCGTTGTCTACGACGGAATCTTTGATCTCGCCCGCAAATGCCGCCTTCCCCGCCTCGCTGTTCCTCGAGTATGCAACCTGCGTATTGTAGAAAACGTCATTCCCCGTTTTCTGTCGGATCGAGTTTTCTCCTTCGCCGTTCCAAAGGTTCATTGTTCGATCCTCGGCGGTGTTTGCACACTTTTCTGCTATTTCCGCATAATTTTTTGCGTGTTTTTCGCTATTCTTTGCATTGGTCTCGCTCGTTTTTGCCTTCTTGGCACTTGCTTCCGCCTCGATGCTTTTCACAAAGGCGGTGTCTTTGCTTTTCGCGGCAGCCTCGGCGCTATTCTTTGCATTGGTCTCGCTCGTTTTTGCCTTCTCGGCACTTGCTTCCGCCTCGATGCTTTTCACAAAGGCGGTGCCTTTGCTTTTCGCGGCAGCCTCGGCGCTATTCTTTGCATTGTTCTCGCTCGTTTCTGCATTATTCTGCGCGGATAGCGCGGCATTGAGATAATTCGTAATATCGTTGAAATTGCTCTCGGTATATTTCGGCGCGAGGGTCGGTGTTCCGGGTTCTACGTTGAGCGAGACCGCGGTCGTCGTCACGGTCTGACCTTTGGAAATCAGGGTAACGCCATTTTCATCTTTCTTCGCGATATTCGCCATTGTAAAGGTAAATTGCACGGTCAGAATGCCTGCGTATTGCGTCATCGGCGCGGGGACGAGAATTCGAAAAGCACTGTAAACTATGCCCGCAGGATCGCGCAGGACTTCGTCCGTCTCAAGCTTTTCAAGCGCAATCGGGTCTTTTCCGTTCTCCGCGAGGGCGGGATAGATATACAGTCCGTTCGGGAGTCGTGCCGACATGGTAACGACCGACGAAGGGTCGATCGGGGCGAGGACGATGATCTCGTCCGCGAGGTTCGACCCTTGGTGCAGATTTCCGCTCTTGACGGTCGCCTTGCTGTTTCCCTTTTGGTCAAAGATAAAAATCATGGTTTTTCCTCCTTTCCGTGATTTTTTTCGGGGATGTTCTGTGGTCTTTCATGCGTGTATCTCCTTCTTAAAAAATTGAAATCCTATGTTTTTGTAGTGCTTTAGCGAAAAAAGTGCGCTTTATCGGCATTTTGCAAAGAGAAATCACACTTTTTCCATGCGAAAAGTGTGATTTAGGCGTTTTCTTGATAAAAGCAGATCGGGCTTTTTTCCTCATCATCGTTTACGAGCGCAGTCACGGATTCGGTCGTCGGCGTTATATTTTTGGCAAGCAAAATTTCAGCGTCATTGTTTATACTATCTGTTGAGGTGAAGCGAATGACAGCCCAACCGTATATTGTACCCCCCACCGACTTCCCGCTTTCTGTCTTATTTTTTGCCGATATAGAAAAAGAATTTCCGTCGGCGGAAACGGTAGCGGAAACCAAGGCTAGGGGGTCGTAATAAAAATGTGTCCCGCGTTTTACTCTTTTGGTCAATCTTCCGATCGGCTTTTTTAGCCATACGAGATAACAATCGTCTGCGGATCTCGTCGCTACCAGTGTACAGTATTCTGCAAGGGCAGAACCGACGATCAAGTCCTTTTGATTTGTAACAAATTCAAAAGAAAGATTTAACGAAATCTTTTCTCTACTGTCTTTCTTTATCAACAGAGGATTCTCTTTCGGTATTTCAAGAAGTTTTTTCCCTCGCTTTATGTCCTCATTCGGAATAAACAACGGCAGATCATAAGTGCCTTCAACATAAGAATTTTCGGAATTTCGGAATTCCGCGAATAAATACTCCGCTCTCCCGAAAAAGTCGGCGTAAGAGATTGATTTCCCCCAATATCCGGAGGCTTTCTTTTTTTCGTTTTCATCTTCCTCATTTTTCGCCTCAATATATACCGCCGAGTCGCCCGCAGAGTAATTGTCTGCGTAATGAACGACGAACAAAAAGGCATTTCCCGCCGAACCGCAAAACACGGGGAGCTGTATGCCGTTGAAATCATTTGTCGATCTCTCCTTATCCATACCGCGAAGATAAGCAGATGTAACAAGATCACTCTGCGTTTCTGCGTCTCTCCCTGCGAAAATATGAGATAATGCCGTCATGTTTAGCTTGACTTTCGGAGTGCAGCTTTTGAATCTGCCTATCATAATGTAAGAAGTTATCAAGAGTTCTCTTTCATATGCATTTTGTTCGCTCACTTCATACACTCTCTTTACAGAATCAATTCCGACATGCTCGGAGATCCGCTCAAAGTCTTTTGTTAATGCAAGCGTCGCTTTGGTATAACGAGGGAAAACCTCTGCCTTCACCGCACTGACCGCAAAATCATCGAGTCGTTCTCCGACATTCGGCAATTCTTCGGGAGACGGAAGCAAATATGTGCGTTCTTCTTCCGGATTCCCGAGCATCGCGGCGGTAGCCTTGAGATTTTCTCCGAGCTTTGCAATATTCGTAATGTTATCGGTTTGATTGTAAACCTTTTGAAATTGCATATCTCTTTTATCGAAAAAGCCCTTTCCGTGCTGCATGGTGACATTCAAGATAGGAATATATACTATCCGTGCCCCGATTCTCAAGAACGCTTGCGGATCTTTAGAGTCCGTAAAGATTTTATCTACCTCTTTCACACTCTTGTTGAGTACGGAGGCGATCACCGCAGAGATCGCGTACGGTGACTTGGAAGAATCTTTTGCATTCGGCGCTTGATAAAAAAGCCCGAAAATTCCCTTTTCTCCTTGCTTGTAATAAATGGAATTTTCCTTTGTTACCTCTCCGGGCATACTATAAGACGATAACAGCTGATACTCTCTGTCCTCGAAAACATACGGTGTAATATCGATCGGGTATTTCGTTTCCGTATCCCCTGCAAATTCGTAATATGTATGGTCGCTTGCAAGCAAAAAAAGCTCCACTTTTTGAATGCTGTAAATCTTTTCCGCCGTGTAGAGATACGAGTTCTCCGTCTGCAATCTCTGATTTGAAATTTCGCATCTCAGTGTACGAAAAAAATCATTGCAGGGGTCTGTAAATTTTCCCGTCTCACCATTTGCGCTATAAGTCGAGTTTGATGCGAAAGATATAAGTTTCGTGCAATACTGATCGATTTGAAAAGAGTCTACACGGTCGATTATCGGAAATCGGCTCATATCCGTCCGTATCGACTCACCGTAATGATCGAAAGAGATCGCGACTCGTTTTCCGTCGGGTCGCGCTCTCGGTTCCGCATTTACGATGCTTGCGATTGCTTGCAATTGTTCTCTCAAGGTGCAGGAAGTCAAAGACAACTCCGGCAACTCTACTTTTTCATATTTTTCCTCGTCGGATGTATCAAAGTAATATTTAGGATCTTCGTTACCGAATGTAGGCTCGGCAAGCGACAAAACACGATTCACGGCCGAAGAAATCGTCCAATTCACATAGTCGACAGGCTGCACTACCTGCATATACAGAAGGGACGATTCGTATATAACATCTGCATTTCCGCTACGTAATTTTGTGAAGAAATTGTATCTACAATATACTTTTACAACCGTTTTGCCGTCTCCCGCTACTTTTGGAAGTTTTATACGAAGCGACAGTGAATTGGAGGGAAACGTTTTGCCTTTCGCATTTACCGACGCGTATGGTGTCGCATCTTTTTTGTATTCGTTAAGATACAATGAAATTGTTGTATAGTATGTAGTATTCCCTTTTGTATAGGACGCCTCTGAAGAAACATAATAATTATCTTTCAGGCCCGAGTGGAGTGCTTTTACCTTTTTATTTATTGTCGATATTCCAATAGACGAATACATTCCGTTTGCCGAAACGGGAGAAGATGCTGAAATGAATACAAAATTCGACATAGTAAGTCCCAACCTGTACGAGACGCCGTCTTGTACAAGATAATCCCCCTCTGTCGGAATCACACGAATTCCCGCTATTTTATTTTTCGGATTCGTAAATGTGAGCGATTGGCACACGACGCCGTCCAAAGTCTTCGTATATTCGAGCAAAAAGGCGTCTTGATGAAAATAGATGTTCTTTTTGAAGGAGCTTTGTGCCGAGCTGTCGCGACCGAGGATGAAATATTCATCTCTCCGTTCGCCGTTATCTAACATATAAACGATCCAAATAACAGAACCGCAACGGTACACCGATTTCTTTGAATAAAACGAAATATATCGCTCGTCGAGCTGCTTGTCGAGGTAGTTCCCGATTGAGAGCGGGGCGAGAAGTTTGACTTCTTCAAATGCCCCGCCGTCATTGTCCGTCAGCGTCGCGTCCTCTTTGATCCTACAAATGATCTCCATAAATTCCTCCATGAAAAAAGGCGGGAAAAATCCCGCCATGGTATGAAAAAAGGAACGCCCGAAGGTGTTCCTTTCATTTTGTTCGTTTTCGTTTGGCGATGTGCTTTTTTCTCGGCTTTGCTTTCATTCGCCGTATTTTTGTTTTATGTGCCACATCTCATAAGCCGACGCCTCTTCGTCTGTCGAAATCCTCGCCTTTCCGTCTTTCACAAGGACGACATACATATAAAAGCCGAGATATACAACTTCTTTGTATCTCGGTTCCCATACTTCATAGCCGTTCCAGTTGTCGGTGTGTTCAACCCAGTCGCCGTGTAATTCTTCACACGCAAGCCTTTTAATTTCCTTCATGAGTTCATCATTCATCAGTCTTCACCTTTCTCATAATTTTATTTGCATACCCTTCGTCCACCTTACAATCGGTAATGTCGTAGAGGTCTGCACTTTCAATTCGTCTTATCGGTAAGAGCTGACGGCGCGAACAATTCCCCTTCCGCATCCGCGGGTCTTACCTTGGGAAGAGGATATCCCAAAGTGTCAAGTCCTTCGGAAATCAGTTTTTTTGCTTGCCTGAGTGTTTTATAGTGATTTGCTTCGTTCGGTTCATCTTCGTCTCCGAAGTCGAATCCGTCGATCCATGCACAATACGGGCAACAGTCCGATTTGTTTGTTTCGGGATCAAATATCAATCCACATGCGGCGCATTTAACGGTCATTTTCATTCTTCCACAATCTCGAAAAAATTCGAGGGATAACAATAATCTTCTCCACTGTCGTCGATCAAGCGGTACATACCGTCTTCATATTCGGTCAAAACCTCATATATCTCCCCCGGGGTCAAGGTGATATAATTGTTTTTTACGAGGAAATCTTCCTGCTTTTTGCCGATATATTTTACTCTCATCATGTTCTCTTTATCTTAAATTCAACCTTTCCCACAGAGTCTTCTTCATACCAGTGAACATTCTCCGTGTATGTTTTACCGTTTGAAACGATTGTCGCTTTCGCCTTAACCTTCTTCCACTGTCCGCGCTTTCCTCCGTATTGACGGATCAAGCGATCTTCCTCGTCGATCACGCGGCGACAGCCTTTTCCAGCGAAGACTTCCTTGTCTTGCAACTTCGAGCCTTCCTGAAAGGTTGCGAAGGTTCCGTCGCCCATGTTGATTTGATAGTTCGCCCATTTGGCGCCGACAGAGCGCGGAAGCGTCTCGTCGGGCAGTTTGATCCGTTCGGGAAGATCTTTGCGGAATTCGTCCTCCATGATCCGCCAATACGGCGTATTCTGCCGATAGGTGATCTTTCGGGTAGTGGAGACGGCAGATATTATCTCTTCGCTCCCCTTCTCGGTAAAGCGACCGTCGGTATCTCTCGGGTGGTCTTTTTCGTTCCAAGTCCACATGTTTATTATAACCTCCTTTCGATGGATTGTCAATAGGTTTTTCTGCCTGCACCGGCGCGGGCGTTTGCCATGCCGATACCGACGCTCTCGACCTGCTTTGCAATGTCGAGGTCTTTCTGTGCGTTCGCGATCCTGACGCCTTCATTGACGAAGCCCATGACGCCCGAGATCACTGCCGCGGGGTGCCCCGTGACAAGCCCGAACCCTATTGAGATGGTATAGTCAGCGTGGGACAGGGCGCGGTTGACGGTATAATTCTGCTTTGCCTGTAAGCGGGCGTTTCCCGTGCGCAGTTCCACGCGGTTCATCTCCGCGCGGATCAGCTGCCCGCCGATCTGTGCGACCGAGCGGACGGCGGCGCAGTTCATGAGCATTTTCGCCCCGCCGATCAGACCGGTGCCGCTATCTTCTTTTTTCTTCGGGTTCGCCTGCCGCTGCCAGCCGTCCCCCGTCGACGCGGAGGTCTTCTTTTCGCTCTTTTTCTCCCCGTCGACCGAGATCTTGATATAATAGCTTGTGTCCGCCATGTCTGCCCTCCTATTTCGCTTCCGCGCTTGCTTCGATGTCGAAGTATTCGACAAGGGAGATCGCATTCGACGCGGCGAGCCCGTTCTCGCCCGCGAGAGAGCCTTCCGAGAAGATCATGGTAAAAACACCGTTTTCCGGATATGTGTACTCGCCTTTTTTTATTGTCACATCAAGGGGTTCCACCTTGCCGTCGAGAAGGTATCGGTCGAGGAGGGCATCAAAATAGGAGCTTTGCGCGACACGATTGAAGGAAATGACAAGCGCCGTACCGTCGACCACCGCGCGGGAGATGCCGTCGTCGTTGCCGTTCAGGAGCATGTTTCCGTTCTGTATCGTCTTGCGCCCGATGGTATAGGTCGGAAGGGACAGTGTGATCGCCCCCTCTGTGTCTCCTCTTTTTTTCACGCTGATCTCGAGATCGTCCGAAGGAAATCCCCCCGCCGTGAAGGTATACTCGACGAAAAAGGTCATCGTGTAGGAATCCCCGACGACCTCGCGCAGGTCTCTCTGCCCGCCGCTCACAAGCTCGTAATTCGTCGTGACGAAATAGCTCTTGTTTTTGTCTTTGTCGTCCTGCATGACGGTCGCTTCCGTCAGGTGAAAGGCATTGTCGGTCAGGTTCCGCACGCACTCGATGATCTTGCTCTCCCGCCTGTCGGTCTTTTTCACGTTTCGCACGTTTGCGAAGGGAATGAGAAGCTCGACAGAGACGCCCGTCGTCGCGGTGAAGAGATCCTGCGTCGTGCCGCTCGACTCATAGCTTGTCTGGCGGAAGATGCCGTCGATGGTATATTCGACGCTGTTCGTCCCTTCCTTTCGCACCGCGGGGGTCTTCTCCGCCGTGTCGACGTGGATCTTGAAGGTAAAGGTGGTGTTTTTAATGAGACCGTTCAGCCCCGAGTCGGCGATGCCGTCGTTCAGAGCGTCCTCCAGTTTCTTCGCGAGTGTTTCGAGTGAGATCATTTTCTTGTCGTTTTCCTTTCGTTTTGTTCCGTGAGTTTGGCAAAGCGAATTCTGTCCGCCTTTCGGTGGAGCCTTGCGGGCAGGTCGTCCGCCCGCTTGAAATTCTCGGTGCCGCTCACCGTGCCGCCGAGCTCCTCGGCGATCCTCTCGGCGATCTTTACCGCGGCGTCGCTGATCCAGTTTTCATTCGGGTTTTTCTTGTTCTTCCACTTCGGCGACGTCCACTCTTCATTGGTATAGCACACATAGGGGACGTCGGAGGCGTGGATACAGATCCAATATTCCGACCGCGATCTTTTCTCGACCTTGATGCTCTGCTCCATGTTTCCCGTCTGCCACGGGCAGACCTTGCGAAGGTAGGCGGCACCCGCAGAGACGAGCGCGGAGAGCTTCATCGGTCGATCCCCCACGGATTCTCGATCTCCACGAGGCGGAGAATGTACTCGGTGCCGAGGGGCACGGGCGTGTAGCGCATTGCCTCGCGGTTCGCGGCGCGGGTGTCCTGCGTGACCGAGAGAATGGCAAAGAGGCGGGAGTCGAAGGTGACATAGCCGCTCTGCCGAAAGCGGATCGCGTCCCGCGTCTTGATGGTCGCCGTCGCCGCCTCGCGGTCGATCAGCCCGCCGAGGAGCTGCTTATAATGCCATTCGGTCGGGTCGACAAACTCGAAGTCGAAGGGCTCGGGCTCTACGCTCTCGCTCGGGTCGGCGGGAAAGATCTCGGGCGTCGGCAGATTCTCATAATAGTTCGCGGGGTTCGTCTGATAGAAACGCCCCGAAAGAATGTCAAGAAAGTCCATAGCCGCCCGCCCCCGCATATGTGATCGAGACGCCGAGGCACGGGATCACGGTATCTAAGACCGACTTCGCCGTCTCGTCGATGGCAAACTTCCGCTTGTCGGGTTCTGCCGAGCGCGAAAAGTCGCCGTTCATAAGGAGATATTCCGCCTGATTCAGAAGGGCGGAAAAGATCACGGGACGGCACGCCTCCACCGTCGCGATGATCTCGTCCTGCTCCGCGTTGTTCATGGTGAAGGTGTGAAGGTAGGTATAGATCATCTCCGAGACGCGGACGCAAAGGCGGTTGATAACGCCCGTCGCGTCGATCGTTTTGTTTCGTGACACGCGGCGGCGAATGTCCGTGCCGTGTGTCTGCAAGGCGTGCTCGGTCAGTACGAAGTGCCGCGTCACCTCGTCAAAGATCATGTTTTCGTCGGAATAGGGTTGCATAAGTTCCTCCGTTCTCGCCCGAAGGCGGTAAATATCAAAAAATGCGGGGTTCTCCCGCTCGTGCTCTTGTCGGAATTGCACCGACGATTCTGTTCGGAGCATAGAAAAAGGGAGCCGTCATAAACGGTTCCCTTGTGTGTTCGGTTGGCTTACTTTTCGTTAATGTTTTCGGGTGTGATCGTCTCTCCGTTATGGAGTCGTTCCATGAACCTTTTGAAATCTTCCTCTTCTTCGGGCGTGTGTTCCACCAAAACCCGGCTTTTATCGTCATATACTTTATAGCACTTGTCGCCTTCCATTTCAAGGTAATAACGCCTTCCGTCCGGCTCGTACAATCCGATTCGATTGTGAGTCGGATCGTTCGCCCATCTTTCGCAAAGATGATACTTGAATCTTTTCAGTTCGCTCATATTTCCTGCGCAGAAGAGAAATTATATTTTCTCGCCGCGTTCGAGACGCTCCATATCCTCTTTGTATGCGTCGGACTTTCTGTATTCTTCAACCATTGCGCGAATTTCTTCCTCGGTCAGAACATGACCGTCAATCGGGGAGTACGATCTCGAATACCCGTACGGTCCTCTTGCGCACGCCGCTTCCCATTCCTGAATCATTCCGCTTTTTCTCTTCGGTTTATTATCCATCTGTTTCCTCCACAATCACCCTATATAAATAGCGATGATCTTTTCCCGTTTTGCCGACTTCAAAAATCCGTTACCTTTATGTCGCCGCGCTTCCACAAAACGCGACTTTTGTCGTCTTCGTAGACTTTATAGCAGTCGTCTCCCGACCTTTCGAGGTGAAACCACCTTCCGTCTTTATCGCGAAAGCCAATTCGATTGTTTGTCGGATCGCGAAATCTGTCCTTTGCGATATGTCTCTCTTTTTCCATCACTTCAAAAATCCGTTACCTCTGTATCGCCGTGCATCCATAAAACACGGCTTTTGTCTTCGTAGACTTTATAGCAGTCGTCACCCGACATTTCAAGGTGAAACCACCTTCCGTCTTTATCGCGAAAGCCGATTCGATTGTTCGTAGGATCGCGGAATCTGTCCTTTGCGATATGTCTCTCTTTTTCCATCACTTGATTTCCTCCAGTATCACTCGGTATCGTTCTTGCTTTTTGCTTCCGTAATACCCGTTAATCAGACTTTCCTTCGGGTCACGGACGATGTCCTTGATGATATATTCCGTGTTTTTGCTATGTAATACTTCGCCTTCTTCCTCGTTTTTCGAGAAAGTCTTGCCGTGTCGGCTCAAATAATCTATCGGGGCACCCGACACATTTTCCGTTTCAAAGATGATGCCGATCGAGGTGTCGAGAAACATATTCATTGTCGAAAAGTCCCTCGCTATACTCTCAAAAGATGACCAACTCGAAATACCTTCCATACGGAGCGAAGAAAGCCGTTGCTTTTTCTCTTCCAGTCCTTTGAGATATCTTCGACCTTCTTTTTCGGAAAAGTGGATTCCCCGATATATTTTGCCGTCATACTTCGATGATCTCGCAATATAGTCCTCGAGGATTCTCTCCCCTTCGGGGTCTTCTCCGTTGCGAATATCGTGCGGATGTGTCGACCATTCGAAAACGGTCGCCTGATACTTCTTCGCGGTTGCCTCGTCGACGCCTGTCAGCTCGCGGATCTTCGCGAGCTCTTCGCCGCGTTTTACGACGGGTTGCGGGATCTTCCGCGTTCTGCGCTCTTCCTCCGCCATGCGGCGGCGATCGTCTGCCATAATGACGCTATACGGCGTATTTTGGCGGTATTCTATCTTGCGGGGGTCGAGAGTGCCGACCGCGCCGTCTTTATCGGTAAACTTGCCGTCATCGTCGCGGGGGTGGTCTTGTTCATGCCACTCTTGCATTTTTATTATACACTCCTTTTTGGAATTTGTCAAGGGGAAAAAGGGCGGGGTTTGTCCCGCCCTTCTCCTTTTTTGCTTTCGTCAGGCGACGGTGACCGTCTCGCTTGCGACGAGGGAGGTCAGCTCGCCCGCCTTGACGGCGATCGCCTTGACGGTTGCCGTCTTCGTGAGGGTGACCTGCGCGGTGTACTTCGTGGAGTTCACCGTCGGAACGGTGCCGTCCTCGGTGTAGTAGAAGGTGGCGTCGGACGCGCCCGAGATGGAAAACTTCGCGCCCGAGACGGTGATCGTCGGGGTGGCGGTCGTCTTACGGGAGCCGGGTGCCTTCATGGTGAGAGGTGTCGCCGCGGTCGCAGGGTTCGCGAAAGCGGAAGCGACGATCGGAACGACCGAGAGAGCGTCCCAACATTCCGCGCCAAAGCGATACTTCGGCTGAATGCGGATGCCCTGTCCGTTCGGAGAGTCGATCGTCTTGATCGCCGCGTTGAAGGCAAGGGCACGACCCGTACCGATACCCGAGACGACCACGCCGAGGACACCCGAGAGAGCCCCCGCGCCAAGCCCCATATAGCGCTCCACCGCCGCCCAGACGACGGGAGAGAGCACATAGCAGGGCATGTTCGAGATCTCGCCGATGTAGCCCGTGGAAACGACGCTCGGACGGGTCTCGGCGTCCACGCCGCCCTGACGAATGATGTCCTGCGCGTAGTTCGAGCCGCCGACGATGATCTGACCCGTCGTCAGGAGGTGGCGCTTTGCCTCGGGGCGCAGATAGACCGCGCGCCCGGTATCGGGGTAGGCGTCGATCCCCTCTTCCTCGTTGCCGCTGTCGAGCTGCACGCCCGCGGTGATGATCGCGTCCTTGTAGTTGTTATCCGCGAGGGCGACCCAGTTCTTCGCGACCTTGCCGGAGGCAACGTCGTTGAAGTTTTTCGTCAGCATGGCGCCGACGGAGACGGCATTGACGCCGCGGGCGACCTTGCCCGTCAGGTTCTTCAGCGTCGCCTCGGCGAGATCGACGGCGATCATGTCCTGCTCGGAGGCGGGAATGTCCTTGCACTTGTCGATCATGTCGATGATACGGATGCCGTAGGCGGCAGTCTCGGGGTTCGAGGCGGCGTCCGTGTTGAACCAACCGCCGTTGATATCCGCGCCGATCTCGCGCGCCTCGTCATTGTCGGGACGGACGCGGACGACCTGAATTTCCGCGGCGGCGGTGTCGTTCGAGAATTTCTCGATGACGCCCTCACCGGGGCGGACGATGATCTCCTGAAAGATGTTGTCCTTGACGGCGTTGCTCATCACACGCTTCAGCGTGGCTCTGTTGATCTCGGGAGTGTTGATGTTGGAAAAAAACTGATTTGCCATGATTTTTTGATTCCTTTCGGTTTTGAATTTTTATTTTTTGATGTGTTTTCGGGCGGGCGCTTAATGGCGATAGCCCTGCTTTGCGTAATAGCGGCGCATGATCCGATCGTCCTCCGCGAGGGCGTCGTCATTGCCGTCGGGTGCGCTCGGAGAAGTGCCGAAGGTCTTCCCCTCGTCCGTCTCTTTTCCGTCGCCCATCGTCTCTGTGAGCTTTGCGACAAGCTCTTCCAGTGCGGTGATCCGCGCGAGGAGCGCTTCGTCTACCTCCTGCGCCTTCTTCACCTCTTCGGCGGGTGCCGCGTCTTCTGCCGCGTCCGCCTCCTCTTCCGCGGGTTCTTCCTCCGCGGCCGGCTCTTCGGTCGCGGGAGCGGTTTCTTTCTCGCTCCGCGCCTCGTTTTCGTGGCTCTCTGCCGCGTTCTCCTCGGGGGTGGTATCTTCGCCCTCCGAGGTGCTTCCCGCGTCTTCTGCGGCGTCCTGCGCCTCCTCGGGTGTTTCTTCGTCCGCGCCGTTCACCCCTGCGAGGAATTTTTCCTTTTCCTCGTCGGAGAGTGCCGAGAACAGACGGAGAAGGGTCTGTGCGTTCTTTTTCTCGAACATTTCGTTTACATTCCTTTCGTTTGATTTGTTTTTCTCTTCGGAGAGATTCGCCACCGCCAAACGCAAAAGCCCGTTTCCCGACGCTCGCCGCTCCTCGCGTGTCACGCCGTCGGGGCTTCTTTGTTCCGGTCACTTCGCCGTTTTTCCTCTGTCGCCCGGAGGATATAAAAAAACAGGCTTCGGAGCGGTCTCCGTCGCCTGTCAGTTATCAAATTTTCAGTCTTGACGGTTGGAAGGCGCGCCCGTGCGTTGCCGCATAGGCGCGGTATTTCGCCGCCCATGCGCTCGCCTTCTGCCGCGCTTTTTTCCCTTCTTCGGCAGACAATGACATTTCCGCCTTTGCCCGCCACTTCCGCACCGTGCGCTCCATCGAGCGCATACGCAGGTCAATGCGGTACTCGCGCTCTTCCTCCTCGGGAGAGATGCGCGGGGCGGATTTCCCCGCCTCGTATTCCGTCATGGTATGGCGGCAGTTGAAGCCGAAAAGCCCGTTTTTCCACTTGCCGTCCGATGTGTAGATGTCCGTCGCCCGTTCGAGCGGTTCATAATACCGTCCGTCCTCCGTCACGCCTTCCGAGCCGTCGAGGGAGAATACCCGTCCCTGAAAGGGTCGGCACCGCTCCGAGCAGTTCGCATGTGCGGAAATGAGGACGAGCCGCACGCCGCGCGCCCGCATGTCTGCCGTCTCGTCGAGGTGTGCCTTGTATCTTACTTCCCGTTCCGCCCGCGCGAGGAGAGACTGCCGCCGTCCGAGGTAATTCTCGGCGTCGGGGTCGAGCGCCTCTTCTTTTTCCATACGGGCGAGCGTCGGCTTGATGTTCTCGCGATAGTAGTCCTCCGTATACTTTCGGAGGTTGTTCGTCGCGATGTTGTGAAAGTCGATCGTCCCGTCGTAAGCGGTCAGCGTCTCATAGGCGCTCCGTGTACTCATGCGGGAAAGCGCCGCGTCGAGCGCCTTCGGCGGAGAGATCCCCCGTCGCGTTCCGATCTTCAAAAGAGAAAGAAAAACCGCGGCAGACGAGAAAGTCAATGTCGCGGACGCTCTCCGTTCTCTTCGGTAAAAGTCGAGGAGGGACACCCGCGCGGCGGTGCGAAGTGCGGGGATCGGGAGCGTGGAAAGTGCGCCGTCTATGATCGCGCGCACCTTCTCTTCCGCGTCACTCGGTCTCCCCGAGAGGCGGGACGCCCTCACCGCGAGGCGGATCTTCTCCTGCGCCTCCCGCAGGGTCAGCGCCTCCCTGCTCATTCTGTTCGTCGCTCTCTTCATTCATGCCCTCCATACCGGGGAAAGAGTCGAAGGGGGAGGGCTCGGCTTCCTTTGCCTCCGCCTCAATGCGTCCGATCTCCTCTTCCACCTGGTGAATATCGTCGTCATAGTTGAACATTTCGACCGCTTTTCTCCGTGAGATAAAGCCCGCCGACAGTCCGATCTGAAGAATCTCGGCGAGGGTGTAGCGGTTTGTCAGCCCCGCGCTCGACCATCGGATCACAACGTCGTCGGTATAGCCGAGGTAACGCGTCACGATCTTCAGAATACGGTTCAGGGGCTTTTCCACGATGGCGCGGCGGTCGTTGACATATTCCGCCGTTTCGTTCTCTTCCGTCGACACCTCGCGCGCGGTTCTCGCCGCGGTGCTGTCGCTTAGGAAAGAGGCGATCGTCGAGATGTTCAGCCCCGTATTGACCGAGATGTCCTGTATCAGACGGTTGCGGATCTCCGTCCACTCCCCCGCGCGAAGCTCGGGTTGCAGGAAGGTCGGCGTCTTGCTGTCGGGGTCGTTCGTGTCATACTTGACATAGAGCATCCGCTCGACGCCGCTGTTGTATTCTCCCGTGTTCTTCGCCGTCATGTATTTCGGCAGAAGGACTCTGCCCCGCCCGAGGTACATATCGGTATTTGCGGCGGCGTGGTAGTAGTCGTAGGACATGAGATCGGCGAGAATGTTCGCGAGGAAGCTCTCCCCGAAGGGAAGCTCGGGCAGACAACTGACCCCCTCCGTCCATGTCACGATCTCCACGCCGAGATGATCGGAGAACGGGAGAAGGATCGGGCGATCGAATAAGATCCCCGCATACGCCCGCCCGATGGTCTGCCGCATACTCTTCGGCAGCTCGGCAAAGGGAATCCGCTCCCGCATGTTCTGTGAGAGGAATTCCCCGTTTGTCACGCTCCCCGTCTGCGTCTTGACGGCGTACTCGACGACGGGCGCGTTCCTGATGATCTTTCCGTCCGCGGTGGTATAGTCCGCGAAATGCCGCCATTCGACGACATAATAAGAAGTGAACGCCTCGCCCTCCCGCGGTTCACTGACGCCGAGGTTCGTGAAGCAGCGGAGGAAGCATTTGATCTCCCGCACCTCTCCTCGCGCGCCGATCACGGGAAGGAAGGAATCGAAGCGAAGCGCCTCCGCCCACAGCCCCGCGCCGTCCACATTCAGCTTGACGGCGGAGGTGCCCGCCGCGGCGGCATACTTCACGGCGTCCTTTACGGTGCGTTCAAAGCCGACCGTCTCGCTCCATGCGCAGATCGCGGAAAGCGCACGGTTCGGGTCTTGCGCCTTTGCCTCCCGTCCCGCGTTCTTGAACATGACGCGCCCGCCGACGACCTTCTTTGCCGCACGGTTGACGAGGGCGGTGCCGATCTTCGTCGAGGGGATTCCCATCTCCGCGTTGTGGAAATAGGGCACCCACCCGTCATACCACCACAGCCAATTTTTCACGAAGCGGTTCATGAAAGAATAATACTCGGGCGATACCATCGAATAAAACGAGGATCGGTTGATATAGGAATAGGTGAAATGATCGTTGAACGCGGAGGAATTCACCCACGGCGCCATGCCTTCCCGCGCGTTCGCGTATTCGTAATTTGTCATGTAAATCTCCATTCCGCCGCCGCAGGCGGCAAGTAAAGGTATAGGAATTTTCCGATGTTTTCGCAAAGAAACCAAAACGGGTCGGGTTCCCGTTTTGAGGAAAATTCGTGCGTGAAACACGAGAAGTTACCCCACAATCGGGCTTCTGCTTTCACGCTAATCTCCTTTATAGTACTCTGCGGGGTCGGGCGTTTCCCAAAGGTTCAGGGGGTTCATATAATAGCAATTCACCGCATATCGAAACGCGTCGGCGCAGTCGTTCGGCACCGTGTCGTCATACCCTTTATTGTCCTTGTCCCATACCATGTTTTCAAGGTCGGTGACGAGCTGATCCTCCCCCGCGACGAAATGCCCCGCGATATAATTGAAATACCCGCCGTAATTCAGAATGACGATCGCGTTCCGTCCGAGCGCGTTGTTGACAACATCGGAGGTCTGCAAAATGTCCTTCTTCGTGTACTTTTGCACATGGTAATCGGGAAAGTGCATCGCAAGCGTCAGGACGAGATCGCTCGCCGCACAGTCGATCGGCATCATGTGTTCCACTCCCGACATAGAAAAACGGTATTTCTCCTCGAGATCGGAGAGATACCGTGCGATATAGGGAACGAGCTGCGCGTTCGAGAGCTGCCCGTTGACCTTCGGATCGTGATAGAAGGGTTCGAGGCGCACCGCCTGCCCGTTCTCGAGGACGGCGAGGGGCTGTAGGGTGGTCGCGTCGTTCGTCGTTGCTCCGTCCCCACCCCATATCACATAGCGCGCCGCGTGCCGCCCGTAGAGCGCGGTATACTGCGCGGGGGTGAGAAAGTGCCTCTCTCGTCGGAAGAGCGGATAGACGAGCCCTTCCGTCTTCACCCAGTTGCCGAGAATCCATCGGTCAAAATAGATCGTCCCGCGGTATTCGTTCTCGAGGTTCTTGATGAATTCCTCGGGCAGAAAGGTATTGTCGTAGATCGTGAAGTGCTCGTTGTAGCAGTCGAGCAGTTTGTTGTCGATATGCTTTTTGACAAAGTGCGAGGGGGACTCGGGGTTGCAGGTCGCGTCGCACTTACTGTTCGCGAGATCGAGACGGGATTTCAGCATGGCGAAGAAGTTCTCGGGATAGGTCGTCAGCTCGTCACAATAGGCATACCCGAGCCCGAGCCCCTGTATTTTCGTGATCGCCCGCTCGTCGTTCGCGCCGACGCAGTAGCAGGACTTGCCGAAAAGGGTGATCTTCCGATTGCCCGAGGCGTCCGTGCGGATCGGCCCGATATGCGCCGCGCCGAAGATCCCCCGCATGGGATCGAAGACATTTCGGTCGAGGGTGGAGAGCGTCTTGCCGCAAAAGAGAATGTTATGCTCCCAATGCTCGCGGATTCTCTTCGGGATCAGAAAATAGGAGACATGCGTCTTGCCGCTTCGCGTTGCGCCCGAGAGAATATTCCATCGGTGCGTCGCGTAGCGAATGACCTTTTGCTGTTTGTCGGTAAAGAGGCTATTTCCCACCCTTTCCGCCCTCCTTTGCCGCCGCGTCGATCTTCTCGCACAGTTCCCCGAGGACATCAAAGCTCTTGTCAACGGGTTCCTTCGGTGTGAATTGCTCGATCAGGATCTTCAAAAGCCCCGCGCGGTCGCGCCCCGACATCTTTTTGATCTCGTCGGGGGTGAAGGTCGCAAGGATATTCTCGACGATCTCCTGCGCGGTTTTTGCGCGGCTGATGACCCATTCAAGCATGGAGATCTCGCTCTCGTTTTTTACATCTGCTATCTTTTGCGCAAATTCTGTATCGTTTTTGCACAGTTTCGTGACCGTCGCCCGAGAGACGCCGTACTTCTTCGCAAGCGCCGAGAAGGTGCTTCCCGCGGCATATTCCGCAACGATCTTTTTCTTTTGTCTTACCGATATTTTCGCCACTTCGGCACCTCCTTTCGGTTTGCGTGCTCTTTTCCCCCTTTGAGGGGGGATGATAGGGGGAAGAAATATTGTCTATTCTATTCTTATCTATTCTATTCTTATCTAGGGTAATACCAGTGGTAGCACCAGTGGTATTACCAGTGGTAGCGCCACTATCGATTGTCTATAGTCTTTTGTCTTTCGCGCGAAGAGGTGCTATAGCTTTGCTGTTGCTCTGCTTTAACATATTTACTCGCCGCCCCCTTCCTCGCCCTCTCGCCCATTTCATGAGAGCATAGAAAAAGGGAGCCGCCTGAACGGTTCCCTTTATGCGTTCTATTTTTTTACGAGTTTACGAGTTGCCTTCGTTCGCGGGCGTTCCCTCTTCATTCTTCGGGCGGACTTTCGGCAACGGATTACCCCAAATGTCAAGTCCGTGTTTATAACGCTCACGAGCGGTTTTTTGCGTCATTCCGTTCGCACTGTTGTGCTCGTTTTCGCTTTCGCAATCAAAAGTGTTGAGCCAGTGACAATAAGGGCACTCGTCGTCTTTATCATCTGCGTCAAAAACTTGACCGCACACTGTGCATCTTATAATATACATAAATGTTCCTGTACCACCTTTCTTTCAAAGTCACGCTTTGAATAAATCATAAATGTCCGTATATTACCATCGACCCCAATGCTCAAAAAAATGCCCTTTTTCACGTCATATTTATATATGCGATTTCTTAAACTCGACGCATAAATCACCCCCGCACCATGCCTCCAAAATTCAATCGCGCCTTTCTCGTATTGCTTCGGGTCTTTGTATCCCATCTCCCGCGCGTGGTCTTGATGGTGCGCCGTCGTCAGCCTATCGTTTGCAAATCCGTAAACTTCCGACGGAATATCCTCCCGCGTCAGCTTCTTGCGGTTCTCCTTCGAAAAGAAGTCGAGCGGAAGCCTTGCGGCGTTCTTTCTCCGCTCCGCTTCCTCTTCCCTCTTTCGGTCGTCTTCGAGGATCTGCCAATAGGGTGTATTCTGTCGGTAGACGATCTTCCGCGGGTCAATCGGTTCGTCCGCCGCAGAGGACGCACCTGCGCCTTTCTCGGTAAACTTGCCGTCATTGTCCCGCGGGTGGTCGCTCTCATTCCATGTTTGCAACTCTATTATACGCTCCTTTCTTTTCGATGTCAAGGAAAAATTATCGATATTCGAGCATAACAAAAAGGAGCCGTCGAAACGGTTCCCTTATGTGTTAAATTGTTCGTTGATTATTCGATATTCAAAGAAATCCCCCACGCCTCATCGCCCGAAGAGTACCCTTTTTCATAATGCTTTTTTGTCATTTCTCGGGTATCGTGCAATTCTCTCTGAATTTCTTCTTCTTTGTCCGGAAATTCTTCGCGCAGAATCAAGTAAATAGCCGCCTCAAATTCGGCGTATGTGCTGTTTTTGTTCGTGAGTCTATGATTATCCATCAAGTTCTTTATCTCTCTTTCTCATAGCGTTATCGTAGCCGTCCGCGCCTTCGGTATCGCTCGCACTATTCGACAAGAAGCCCGATCCCCCACGCAGTATCGCCAGCCGACGATCCATTGGCGTATTGCCAAATATGCTTTCCGTCTTCTTTTACAGAATCCATCGCTTTTTTTACCGCCTCTTCTTCTCCGGGAAAATCATCGCACAAAATTTGATAGACCGCCGCCTCAAATTCCTCGTAGGTGCTGTTTTTGTTCGTGAGTCTATGATTATCCATCAAGTTCTTTATCTCTCTTTCTCATAGCGTTATCGTAGCCGTCCGCGCCTTCGGTATCGCTCGCACTATTCGACAAGCAAAGAAATTCCCCACGCCTTATCAGCGGCATCGTATCCGTGTTCATAGCCGTATCGGATCGATTTATCTTCGCATTCCATAGCTTTCTGTACGGCTTCTTTATCGTCCGGAAAATACTCGTCCATAAGAATACCGTAAATCGCCGCCTTGTACTCTTCGTATGTGCTGTTTTTGTTGTTCAGATCATTTCGCGTTATCAAGTTCTTCATCTCTCTTTCTCATAGCGTTATCGTAACCGTCCGCGCCTTCATCGGGCTTTACCGTCTGTAAAAATTCCTCGTAGGTGCGCTCTGTATATGGCGTGCTTTTGCCCGTATACTTATAAAAGATAACGGGTTCTTCCTGTACATCAAAGCCATGTGTCTTCGCACTCTTCCAGTCTTCGGGCGCGTATTCCGCATTGAACGGCGTCCAACTCACAGGAGCAAAGCCGTTGCGGGTATAAAAATTAAATAAGTCAGCGCCAAAAGCGTCCAAACGATCGCCGCCTTTGGCGACCGCGTCCGCAAGGATCTCACGTCCTTTTGCGCCCTTGCCACGCACGGCGCACACACTCACAATGTCATATCCTTTCCCGTGCGGCTTCAGCGCATACACGGAATCGCCCGACGCGTAGAGCTTTACTCCTTCCGCCTCATAATCCGACTCGGTGTAATCGCTCGACACGCGCCAACGCGCTCTTTCGTCGATCTGCTCCTTTGCCGCGAGCAACTTCCCTCGGAAGTCTTTCCCGCTCTTCATGTGGGAAAAGAACGGTGCTGACATTGGCGCTTTCGCGCTCTCTGCTTCTCTCGCCCGATCGTCCGCGAGAATTTTCTCGTAGGGGGTATTCTGCCGATATTCGACCTTCTTCGGCACCCATGCGCCTTTATCAGTGAATTTACCGTCTGCATCCCTCGGGTGGTCTTGTTCATGCCATGCTTTCAATTTTATTATACACTCCTTTCTTTTCAATGTCAAGGAAAACCTGCCGATATTTGGGCATAGAAAAAGGGAGCCGCCGGAACGGTTCCCTTATGTGTTCGGTTGTTATATCTTTAGACGCTCTTCAAAAACTCAATTTCTTTCGCATATTCCTTCACCCTTCCAAAGTCCTTCTCTGCCGGGTGAGGAATGCGGGTCAGATCGCTATTGTGCTGCAGATCGGCAAGTTTTACCTTGCGTGCAAGCGAGTTTGCTTTTACCCGTTTCAGGTAGACGGCTCTGCCGTTCTGCCCCTTTTCGTCGTTTCGCCTTGTCACGGCGTCCACCGCGGCGACGATATGCTCGGGAAATCCTTCACGGCGAAGATCATCGAGTGTGATCGATGTATCTTCCACCACATCATGAAGAAGCGCAACCGTCTTTTCGTCGTCGGACTGACAGAAAAGCGCAACCGTCACGGGGTGAAAAATATAGTCGTTCCCGCCCTTGTCGACGGCGCCTTTGTGCGCTTTGATCGCAATGTTCAATGCCTTCTGAATGTTGTTCATCGAAATCATCACCTCACGCTATTATTATATCTCATTTTACGCGTGAAGTCAAGTGAATTTGAAAAAATCGACGAATTCCTCAATCATCGTCGTCCCAGTCAAAAGTGCGATCGTATGCCTCCTCCTGTTCTTCTTTGGAGCGCTCTTCGATCGGTACATAGCCCGGGTCGATTTCTTTGAGTTTGTAGTCGATCTCCGTCCATTGATAATTGCTCATCATCATACCTCCTCTATGCCTTTCGGCTTTTTCCAAAGCGTTGCAAGCAAAATCATCTTTCGTTCCGCAAATTCGCGAATATCATCCGGCGTCCTTTTGTCACGACTGATCTCATAAAAACGGTGCATTTCTTCTTTGATTTTGTGATTTTCTCGCATACCACAGTAGGGACAGACTTCATCTTTCATTATATCGAATTTCAACCCGCACACTGTGCATTGAAGAACATAGTTGCTCATTTTTCAATCCTTACGCGTTGCCTTCGTTCGCGTTCAAAGGTTCGCCCTCTGCGTCCTTCGGTCTTACCTTCGGCAGAGGGTTGCCACGCTTGTCAAGCCCGCAACGAAAGCGTTTTTTTGCTTCTTCTCTCGTCATTCCGTTTGCGCTATCACGCTCGTCGTCAAAAGAACAGTCGAAGCAATTCATCCACCCACAATACGGGCAATCAAAATCCGTTTTATCCGCATCGAAAATCTGCCCGCAAACGGTACACTTCCAAATGTACTTCATCACTTTTCCTCTTTCTTCCTCACTTTTCGTCGTAAGAAATTTCGGGAATGAACAGTTCCCCCTCTTCGTCTTTCGGGCGGACTTTCGGAAGAGGATTGCCGAAGACATTCAGTCCTCGCTTGTAACGATCACGAGCCAACTTCTGCGTCATTCCATTGATGGGATTATAATCATCCTCTGACGCCTCATCCCACGTGTTTTGCCATTCACAGTAGGGACAGACTTCATCTTTCGTTATATCGAATTTCAACCCGCACACTGTGCATTGAAGAATATAATTGCTCATTTGTCGATCTCCCTAAGATGGTATTGAATTATTTTGCGGTCGAATGCTTTTTTATCGCTCACATAAAAGGTCTTTATTTCTCCCGCGGGATTCACACTGACAAATTCCCGCGCCCTATGGTTAAACTTGTAAAAGCATTGCGTGATATCACAAGCGTAAATCGTACCCTCTCCATGCTTCCAAAATTCAATCGCGCCTTTCTCGTATTGCTTCGGGTCTTTGTATCCCATCTCCCGCGCATGCCTTCGATGGTGCGCCGTCATCAACTTATCGTTTGCAAACCCGTACACCTCCGACGGAATATCCTCCCGCGTCAGCTTCTTGCGGTTCTCCTTCGAAAAGAAGTCGAGCGGAAGCCTTGCGGCGTTCTTTCTCCGCTCCGCTTCCTCTTCCCTCTTTCGGTCGTCTTCGAGGATCTGCCAATAGGGTGTATTCTGTCGGTAGACGATCTTCCGCGGGTCAATCGGTTCGTCCGCCGCAGAGGACGCACCTGCGCCTTTCTCGGTAAACTTGCCGTCATTGTCCCGCGGGTGGTCGCTCTCATTCCATGTTTGCAACTCTATTATACGCTCCTTTCTTTTCGATGTCAAGGAAAAATTATCGATATTCGAGCATAACAAAAAGGAGCCGTCTGAACGGTTCCCTTTTGTGTTAAATTGTTCGTTGATTATTCGACAAGCAAAGAAATCCCCCACGCCTTATCAGCGGCATCGTATCCGTGTTCATAGCCGTATCGGATCGATTTATCTTCGCATTCCATAGCTTTCTGTACGGCTTCTTTATCGTCCGGAAAATACTCGTCCATAAGAATACCGTAAATCGCCGCCTTGTACTCTTCGTATGTGCTGTTTTTGTTGTTCAGATCATTTCGCGTTATCAAGTTCTTCATCTCTCTTTCTCATAGCGTTATCGTAACCGTCCGCGCCTTCATCGGGCTTTACCGTCTGTAAAAATTCCTCGTAGGTGCGCTCTGTATATGGCGTGCTTTTGCCCGTATACTTATAAAAGATAACGGGTTCTTCCTGTACATCAAAGCCATGTGTCTTCGCACTCTTCCAGTCTTCGGGCGCGTATTCCGCATTGAACGGCGTCCAACTCACAGGAGCAAAGCCGTTGCGGGTATAAAAATTAAATAAGTCAGCGCCAAAAGCGTCCAAACGATCGCCGCCTTTGGCGACCGCGTCCGCAAGGATCTCACGTCCTTTTGCGCCCTTGCCACGCACGGCGCACACACTCACAATGTCATATCCTTTCCCGTGCGGCTTCAGCGCATACACGGAATCGCCCGACGCGTAGAGCTTTACTCCTTCCGCCTCATAATCCGACTCGGTGTAATCGCTCGACACGCGCCAACGCGCTCTTTCGTCGATCTGCTCCTT
Organism: uncultured Eubacteriales bacterium; assembly: GCA_934373635.1. Lineage (GTDB taxonomy): Bacteria > Bacillota > Clostridia > Oscillospirales > CAG-272 > UBA1740. Next base: position 22,683 of record CAKROZ010000008.1, on the reverse strand, counting down.
TGCCGCGAGCAACTTCCCTCGGAAGTCTTTCCCGCTCTTCATGTGGGAAAAGAACGGCGCTGGCTTTGGCGCTTTCGCGCTCTCTGCTTCTCTCGCCCGATCGTCCGCGAGAATCTTCTCGTAGGGGGTATTCTGCCGATATTCAACCTTCTTCGGAGTCCCCGTACCTTTATCGGTGAATTTCCCGTCGTTATCCCGCGGGTGGTCTTGTTCGTTCCAGTTCATACTCATTGTAGCACCATATCCTATTTTTGTCAATAGAAAAGGACGGCAACCGCGAAATTTTCACTCCGCAGGTCGTCGTCCGATATCTATTTCATGATACCATTTTAGCACAGATGGGAGTGCAAATCAAGACCTGACGCAAGTTTGTTGTGAATAATTTGTGAATTGATGCGTTTTGTTATTCGAGCTCCTCCACATAGCACCAAGACTGCGGGGGGCGAGTTAACGGTGCGCTTTTCGCTCTATTCTCGAACGCCCAGCCAAAGGCGTTATCATAGGTATTATCATGACGACAAAACTCGCTCAATTTCCGCGGCTTGTCGTAGATCTTTAAGTCGGTAATATGTAAGCCGTAGCCGTCTTTGTCGCCCAAATAATCTGCTGTTTGCTCGTCCGTCAGACAACTCATATCCCTAAAAAGTTGCGGCTCTAATTGATTAAGGTTTTCGTCCGCAAACATAATGCCGCCGAAAGCGTTTACAAGTTCATAAACCTTATCGCAGATAAACTCGCCGATGACCGTTCCGCCAACCTTCATCTGCACCCATTTTCCATTGATGATATGAGGAACGGTTCCTTTTGTTCGGTAGATATATACCCTGAACGGCGTTTGCAGTTTCGGGTGCGTCTTTCGCACCTCTATTGTCTTTTCGCCTTTCGCTATGAGGTCACACCACTTCGGGCGTATGCTGATAAGTACGGATTTCATTGTCTTCTCCTTTTCTCGGACGCCTTGTCCGCTTCTTTCCACACATGGTAGAGTGCGTATGCTACCGGGTCGTTGACATACTGCGCCGCGCGTGCTTTTTCGTATTCCTCGCGCAATCGTTCGATTGCCTTTTCGATCGTCATGCCGTGCTTGTCTGCCTCTTCTTTGCACTCTCTCATTCGCTCTCGCCTCCGTCCATCTTTGCACCGCACCACGGGCAATAGGTATATCTCGCGCGGATCATGTATGCGATCTTCCCGCAAAGCGAGCAGATCCGGCGATAACTTTTTGTAGTGGTCGGAACGGTGCGGAACCATTTTCCGCGCTTTACTTCCCGCACATCGGCTTTCGGCAGACTCTCAATGTCTTCTTGCCTTGCGTATTCTCCCTCTAAGCACTTTGTGTACACCATTCCTGTAGAAAAATCAAAAACGGGGTAAGCAACTGTCTTATATTCAATTTTTTCCGCGTCAATGTATCTGCTCATCACTTGCCCTCCTGTTCCATGCTTCGATTGCTTCCTGCTCTGTTTCAAACCCATAGTCAATTTCATTCAAAAAGCAATCGTTATTTGTGCAATACGGGACAAACTTTTTATCATAGTTGTATGTTATGTCACCCTCTGCTCCACAGAACGGGCAGGGCTTCAATTCCTCATTCATCGTCCTCTCCTCCTATTCTTTTTTGCTACACGACCGGCACGCGGTCGCCGCGGATCTCCGTGATGTTCCCTAAGTGCTTCATAGGCTATACCTGAATTTCCGCGACCTTTTCAAGGATCGTGCGCTGAACGATAAAGCATTTTCGCCGCGAGATCCCGAGCATTCTCGCAAGGTCGAAGAAGTCCTCTACCGGTTGCGGATACGGGAAGTCGCCTTTTTTCTTGCCGACGTAGCGAAGTTTCGCAAATTCGATTTCGGAATGGTCGAGAACATGACAAGCGATGAAGATATACCGCATTCCCTCCTCTGCCTCCGCTTCGAGGGCTTCCCTCCGCTTTTGCATTTCGTCCCGCTTCTCCACCCTGCCCGCGAGGACATCGGGGCTGACCGCGTTCCCGTGGTCGTAGGGCAGCGGGGTGGGGGCGCGGTTGTTCGCGCTGTAAAGCTCGGCGTCCTCGTACCCGCGGATCTGCGCGTCGAGGGTGCGAAGGCGTTTTACCGCCCTCGCATAGGTCAAAAGGTCGTGTTTCGTCATGTTTCTTCCTCCGCGTGAATGGTTCTTTTGATTCGGTTCGTTCTCTCCCCGTCTTTTTCTCTTCGGACGCGCACCGTATACCCCATTTTGACAAGCAGAGCGGTGAACAGTTTGGTCTCCTCGTCCGAGAGCGGCGTCCCGCTCGTCTGCGTCTCGATCTTCATCTCACACCTCCAAGCGATAGCACGCGATCTTGACCTCTTCCCCGCGTCGGTTCTTCACCGGGATAAAGTCCCGCGCGATCTTGTGCCCCTGCCGTTTCAGGTCATACACGCGGGAAGCGAGGCGGGCGACGCCGTACTCGCGGAGCGCCTGTCGCTGCGTGATCGTCCCCTTCTCCGAGAGATGATCGAGGATCATTTCACATTGTGTTTTATACATAGTCTTTGTACTCCCTTACTTTTCTGAAATTCGCCTTTGTCGCCGCGATCTCGGGCTTTGTGCAACGCCCGCACAGAAAATACGGGCAGGGCTTTTTCGCCGCATACCTTCGGTCCGACGGAACACCGTCACAGAAGTGGCGCATCCCGTAAATGCAATGTTGCTTATACGCATGGCGCAGTTTCGTATATTCAAACGCCGTATATTTCATCACGATCTCCTTTTCCTTGTCCCGCATAGGTTCCCGCTCGTCGCTCATGGTCAAAAAGGAAGATCGTCGGGCGCCGCGATCTCTTCCGTCCGTGCCTTGTAAGCGTCGGGGGTATAACTTCCGGGCTCGGGCGCGGTTTCGCTCTTCGGGGCGGTAAATGCCACCTCGTCGGCGACGACCTCGGTCACGGTATGCTTCTCGCCCTTGCCGTCTGTATAAGTCCGATTCTGAAGAGAGCCGCACACGAGGATCGGATTCCCCTTTTTGAAATATTTCGCGACGAATTCCGCCGTCGTCCGCCATGCCACGACGGAGAAGAAGTCGGTGACTGCCTCCGCCCCTTTTGCAAACTTTCTTCCGACCGCGACGGAGAAGCTGCACACCGAAAGCCCGCTGTTCGTCTGCTTCAGCTCGGGGGTCGCGGTCAGATTGCCGACCAAGATCACTTTGTTAAAACTTGCCATGTTTCAATCCTCCAAATAATTTTTTTGCACCTCCCGCATCCATTCGGTGCGGGTGTGTTCTTTTTCGTATGTTCTTTGCGCGACTTGCTTCAGTCGGCGCATAAGTTCGGGTTCTCTGTGAATGTCATCGTGACACTTCGGACACAGCCACACGACAAGCCCAAGGCGGTCGGAGATCTTCCGTCGACTTCCTTCGAAGATATGGTGCAGCTGTACGGGATCGGGGCGAAGGCAGATGTAGCACTCCTTTTCGACTCGTAAAATGCTTTTCATCGTTTCCCCCATTCTTCGACGAGAAGAGAGCGTTCCCGCTCGCTCATGACCTCGATACCGAGCGCGCGGCAATCCTCGACCGTCGCCTCGATCAGGCGGGACATTTCGGCGGTGTCATAGGTGGACGAGCCGTAATAGGCGTAGACGAGCCGATACCCTTCGTGTTTGCTCTTGCCGCGGTCTTCGACGAGCCACCCGACGCCTCGCCCCTCCCACGCCGACCGAAAGGACGCGAGGGCGTCTTCTCGGATCGGGAGGGGGATATACACCCCCACCTCGCGGATCTCCTTGCGGTAGACCTCTTCTTTCGTGATGTGCTGATTCTTCGCGATCTCCTCGCATAGCTTCCAAAGAAAGGCGTTTGCGTCGAGGCTCCGCGTCCTTCTGTGCACCTTGACCGTGATGTCAAGGGGCTTGTCCTTGTATGTATCGTATTGCCTTCGGAAATCCCCCTCCGTCACGGTAAAGGAGACGATCTGCCGCCCGATTGAGTCGAAGGTGATCTCCCGCACGACGCCGATCATCCTTTCCTCCATGCGAAGCAGCGGATCGGTGCGCCGCTCTTGTCCTTCATGTCCGCGTTTCGGATCGCGAGCGCGGTGATCTTTCCGTCCGTGATCTCGATCGCCTCGACGAAAAAGGTGTCGTAGCACGTCTTCTTGCCGCCCTTTTCCTTGATGTTGCATCTCGACGCGGCGACCTTGATCTCGGGGGAGGTATAGAGCGAGCGCCCGATTCCCCAGTTGGTGCACGCTCGTTTGAAAGAATCGCTCGCTTCCCCCTTCTGCGCTTCGGCATTGCTTTCCACGCCGCAATCGGCTTTCCACACCCAGTCGCCGCCGCATTTGATCCCGACACGGCAGAAGAGATTGCCTTTGCACTCGTAGTGCTCTCTCTGCCAATTCTCCGCCCCGACCGCCTCGTCGAGGATCTGCATATCCGTCCTTGCGTTCTTATAGAGCAGGAGCGTCACTCCGTACTCGCTCGCACGATTGACCCGCACCTCGATGTCCGCCGCCGTCAGTTCTCTGAATCTCATGTTTTTCCTCTCCTTTTCTGCTTCTTATTTCACCTGAAGGTTTTTCCGTTCTTCCATGTGGCAAAAAGGGATCACGTCCCCGCCTTCGATCATCTCGCGCAGGCGGTTTTTATCCACCGTAGGCGCCGCGTATTTGATCGCGTCGTCCTTGCCGTTTCGCTCGAGATACTTGACGAGCTCCCCCTCGTTCTCCACGATGAGCCCAGAAGACCTCGAGAATCTCACCGCGCAAGCCTTCGTTTCTACCCTGTCATACCCGAGGTATTGCATCGTTCTCGCGATGTAATTCTTCATGCTCTCCGCCGTCGCTTCGAGCCGCCGTTTCCTCTCGCGAAAGGTTTCGATCTCCGCGGTGATCTCCTTCGCAAGCGCGAGCTTGTTTTTGATCGCGCACGCCATCGCCTCCACCTTCGCCGAAAATTCCATATCGATCATGTCGAAGGTGTCGTCGACCGCCTCCTCCGGGATCTCCCCCGCGTCGAGCCGATCGAGAAACTCCTTCATGTCATTCGCAATCGTATAAAGTGCCATTTTCGTTATATCCTCCCTTTCCGCTATGTATTTTTTGCCTTACGATCTCCGCGTCGTCAAAGGGGGTCATCGGGTCGATCGTTTCTTCCTCGTCCTCGAGACCGATATCCACGCAATCCTCGCAAAGCTCTTCCCCGTCGACCTCGTAGATGTTCCCGAGCTCCTCGCCGCATCTGTCGCAATAGTGGACTTCGACCCGTCGCCTCCCGCACGCCGCGCCGAGGCAGTGCATCCCGAGATCTTCACACCCGAGGCACTGATTTTCAAACCGTACCATCTTCCCCCTCCGCGGAGCCTTCCGACGCCTTCGCAGGTTCCGCCGCTTCGTCCTCTTCGGCGTTGATCCCCAGTTGCTTATCGCAGTAGCGAATGTTGTCTACAAGTTTTCCGATCATGCTGTCGGTAACCGAGAAACATGCGAAAAGATTCTTCGCAAGCAACATGTAATCCTCTGCGGTTCTCTTGTCCTCCTCCGTCTCTTCAAAAGCGGACAGACACTCCTTTGCGCGGCTCACAAAGCCCGCACTGACGATCTGTGCTTTCTCGATGCACTCGAGTTTTTCTTTGATGTAATACTCTCTGTCAAGCATATTCGATCTCCTTATTTATAAAAAGTTTGATTTTCTTTTTCTCTCCGACCTCCCCGGTGCCGATCGCCGCCGAAAAGGTGCCCGCGGGGCGCGCCGTCTCTTTTTTCGGAAGCAACGCCTCGATCTTCTCGCGATCTGCCCGTTTCTCTTCGGGCGTCGCGTAGCAGGTGTAATAGGTCATTTCTTTTCCCCTCCGTAGGTTCGTTCAAGTGCGAGTCGGAATGCCTCCTCGGGGTCGAACGTGCCCTGCCGTTCTTTCTTCGGTGCTTCTTTCCTCGGCGTCTCTTTCGCGGCACGTTCTTCGTCCCGCTTTTCCCACAGGCGGACGGCGGCGCGCCAGTCCTTCATCTTTCGGTTTCCGACATGCCAGTCGGTCGTCTCATAGTAGGCGACGAAGCGCTCGGCGTCGATCCGACTCCCCCGACTGTCGATATACGCCCGTACCTCTTCGACCGAAGGAGGGACAAACACCGACTTTCGGGGAGCGTTTGTCGCCGTCGGCGGCTTTTTCTCTCTATCCACTCTCTCTTTTTCTTCGGATATGGATTTGTATTCGGATTCGGATTCAGGGGGCAAAGTCACCGCGACTCGCGGTGACTCACCGTGACCCACGGTGACACACGGTGAAACACCGTATGTTTCGGTAGCACACGACGAAGCGCCGCGATCTTCCGCGACTTTCGAAGACTCTTCGCGGGAGACGGTGGAGCACCGCAAATTCCCGTTTTCTTCCCGCGACGCTACGGTGGAGCACCGCAAAGCGTCACCCGTCGCGGTGGAGCACCGCGGCGAAGATTCCGTATCCTCCGAAGCATAGAGCGCGACCGTCGCCTCGGGAAATTTCCGCACCTCCCGATTCTCGGGCGGCGCGGGAAATTTCGCCTTTTTGCATTGCACGCGCTGATGTTCCGACCAGTTCGGAAAGTAAAGGTACGGCTCGCCGTCGACCTCGTACTTCGCGATCATCCCGAGCGTTTCCATCCGATCGAGCGCCGCGGAAATCTCGTCCGAGGTCGACGGCGAGCGCGGAAGCACAAACCCTTTCAAAAGTACGGGGTCGGCACTTCCTCGTCCGAAATCGTCAACGTATGTTATCAAATACGTCCATAAACGAAATTCAAAGTCAGACAAAGCATTCAACTTCTTGCTTGTCCGTATCGTTTCTTTGATAATCCTATTCGGCATTTTTGACCTCCGTCGTCAGGCGACAAAGGTTTCTTTGCCAATGTCCCAAATACCGTACATCTCGCCGTCCTTATACACGGTAACGGTAAACGGCTTGTCCTTGTCATGCACGCACCGAAAGTGTCCCTTCTCGCCGTATGCCCGAAGCCCTCTTGCGATCTTTTCAATCACACTCTTCATTCCCTTTTCCTTCCTTATGTATTTACTTTTCGTCTTCCCCGTCTCGCAAGTCCCGCGACAAAATTCTTTTGCGCGACTTCCGCAGAATACTTCCGACGGAAATCTTCCGTCTCGCCGCAAGCCCCGCGCTTCAATTCACCGTACACAGTCGCTACATTTCGCGAGAAGGTTTTTGCAAGCTCCTTCGGCGTCGCTCCTCCGTTGTACAGTGTCTCAAAGCGTTTTCTCTCCTCATAAGTCATATACAAGATCCGCATGTTCTTCCTCCTTTCGACACTTTTCGGCAAAATAAAAAACGTGCAAACGGTTTTCGTCACCATTTGCACATATTGTAGCACAGAAGTATTTCCGTATTTTTCGCATTTTCTCTTGACAAACGGCGAAAAATATCGTATGCTATTGAGAGTATTCCCGAAAGGGAAAGATCCTATGGAAAGGACGGGACCGATATGACAGAATTTCTCCGCGAGGTCGTGCTCGACGGACTCCTCGACACGGCAAAACTGCTTCCTTTTTTATTCCTTACTTATCTCGCGATGGAATTCCTCGAGCATCGGGCGGAGGGGAAAGCCCTGCACTTCCTTGAGAGCTCTGGCAAATTCGGGCCCCTGCTCGGCGCGCTCGTCGGTACGGTGCCGCAGTGCGGCTTCTCCGCCGCGGCGGCGAACCTTTATGCCGGGCGCGTGATTTCCCTCGGCACACTGCTCGCCGTTTTTCTCTCCACGTCGGACGAGATGCTTCCCCTGCTCATTGCGGGCAATGTGAAGATCACCTCGGTGCTTCTGATCCTTGCCGTCAAGATCGTCGTCGGCATTCTCTGCGGGATGCTCGTCGACGCGGTGATGCGCCGCGGACATAAGGAAGAGACGCCGCATGTCGACGCGCTCTGCGAAAAGGAGCACTGCCACTGCGAGAAGGGTATTTTTCGCTCCGCCCTTCATCATACCCTTCACATCACGCTGTTTCTGCTTCTCGTCACGCTGTCAATCAATGCGGCGGTGTTCTTTATCGGGGAGGAGGCGATCGCCTCCCTTCTCTACGACCGCCCCGTCGTCAGCCATCTTGTGGCGGCGCTTCTCGGTCTGATTCCGAACTGTGCCGCCTCGGTCGTTCTCACGGGCTTTTACCTGAACGGATTTCTCACCGCGGGCGCCATGCTGTCGGGACTTTTGCCGGGGGCGGGCGTCGGACTGCTCGTCCTGTTCCGCGTCAACCGTCCGATGAAGGAGAACCTGCGCATCCTTCTTCTGCTCTTCGCCGTCGGCGTCCTTGCGGGACTTCTCGTCGACGTCACGGGGCTGTCGGCTCTCCTTTGACATAAAAAGTCAAAATCCTGCAACTTTTGTGCAAAAAGATACTGGACAATACGCAAAATCTGTGATATACTGAAAGCGAGGACCGAAAGAGATCTCTCATCCCTTCGGAGAGAAGAAAAGAGGTAAATTTTCATGAAAAAGAATCTTGCGATCATCGGTTACGGCGGACAGGGCGCTTGGCACGCGAACTGGGCGCAAAAGAGCGACGTCGTATCGCTCGCCGGTATCTACGATATTGCCGAAAAGAGAGTCAATGCCGCAAAAGAAAACGGCATCCACACCTATGCGTCCTTCGAGGAGGCACTTGCCGACCCGAAGGTGGACATCGTCCTCTGCGCCACGCCGAACGACGTACATAAGGAGATCGTCATCCGTGCGCTCGAGGCGGGCAAGAACGTGGTCTGCGAAAAGCCCGTTGCCCTCTCCGTCGCCGATTTCGACGAAATGACGGCTGCCGCGAAGAAGGCGGGAAAGCTCTTCACCGTTCACCAGAACCGCCGTTTCGACGTCGACTTCCTCGCCATCCGCTCTCTGATTCAAAGCGGAGAGATCGGCGAGCCGATCAATATCGAGTCGCGCATCCACGGCTCCCGCGGCATCCCCTCCGACTGGCGTTGCCATAAACCGCAGGGCGGCGGCATGATCCTCGACTGGGGGGTTCACCTCATCGACCAGATGTTACAGCTGATTCCCGAGACGGTGACGAACGTCTATTGCGAGACCACCAACATCACGACAAACGAGGTCGACGACGGCTTCCATCTGCTTCTCACCTTCGAGAGCGGGAAGCGTGCCATCGTCGAGGTCGGAACCTATAACTTCCTCGCCCTTCCCCGCTTCTACATGCAGGCGAAGAGCGGCACCGCCCTCATCGAGGACTGGCAGAAGAAGTGCCGCGTCGCAAAGCTCAAGGCGTGGAACGAAAAGGAAGTCACCCCCGTCCAGACGGCGGCGGGCATCACCAAGACGATGGCGCCCCGCGACGAGCTTACGCTCGACTATTACGAGATCGAGCGTCCCGTCTCGGACGTGCACGATTTCTACCGCAATCTCGTCCGTGCCATCGACGGTAAGGAGGAACAGCTCGTCAAGCTTCCCGAGGTCAGACGCGTGCTTCGCGTCATGGAAGCGGCGTTTCTCTCCGCCGAAAAGAAAGAAGCTGTCCGCACGACGATCTGAGCACAGCGGCGAAAGCCGTCAAAAAGGGGCTGTCACCAAAAGGACGCCCCCTTTTGCGTATAAGCCGAACGCAAGCCCCGACTTCATAATTCATAATTCATAATTCATAATTCTTAATTCATAATTCGTAATTTATCCCCCGGGTGTGCCCTTTGGGAAAAGAAGGAAAGGAAAGTCGATGGAAAAATGGAAAAAACGCGCGGCAGAGCTTGCCGCCGCGATCGCTCTCGGAGACAAGGCGTTTCCCGCCGTGATCCCCTACCGCCCCGCGAAGACCTCCGTCTCCGGTGCGGAGCTTCCCTTCTTCAAGCGCTCGAGCCCCTCAAAGCACGGCATCTCCCCGCGGAAGATGCGGAATATGCTCCGTGAGCTCGAAGCGGAGAAGCGCGCCAACATTCAATGCCTCATGATCTTAAAGGACGGCGAGGTCATCGTGGAATGTGCCGCCCCGGGCTATGACGTCAACATCCGCAAGGTCGCCTATTCCATGTCGAAAACGGTCGTCGCGATGGCGATCGGCTGTCTCGTCGACGACGGCGTGCTCGATGTCGATACCCCTATTGTCGACATCTTCCCCGAGATCCCCTATCGCGACAAGCGCTTTCCGCACATCACGGTAGACCACCTGCTCACCATGTCGAGCGGTGTCGATTTCAGTGAGGCGGGCACGGTCACGGAAGAAAAGTGGACGAACGCCTTCTTTGCGGCGCCCCTCGCCTTCGAGCCGGGCAGTGCCTTCTCCTACAACAGCATGAACTCCTACATTCTCGCCCGCATCGTGGAACGGATTAGCGGCGTCGGCGTCACGGACTTTCTGCGCAGTCGCCTGTTCACCCCGCTCGGCATTACCAACGTCCTTTGGGAAAAGAGTCCCGAGGGATGCGAAAAGGGCGGCTACGGGCTCTCGCTCTCGGCGGAATCCTTTTTGAAGCTCGGCTATATGATGCTCTCGGGCGGCATGTTCTGCGGACGGCGGATCCTCTCGGAAAAGTGGATCAGCGCCTCCGTCCGCACGCACAAAAAAACGCCCGAATCGGCGGGCGACTTCAACTACGGCTATCACCTTTGGGTCGGGCGCGAGGAAAACGAATTTCTCTTCAACGGGATGCTTGGGCAGAACGTATGGGTCCTCCCGCGCAGAAAGCTCGTCGCGGTCATTCTCTCGGGCAACAACGAGCTCTTTCAGCAGAGCCCCGCGCTGGACATCGTAAGACGGCGGCTGAAGGAGGACACGACGATCGGCTTCTCCCGCTCGGACGAGCGTGCCCTCCGCACGGCGGAGCGCGACTTCTTCAAGAACCGCATGGCGGTCACACCCCTGCGGGAAAGGCGCCCGCTCCTCCCATTCCTGCCCTTCGGTGAGAGGCGGCCGTATGACGAGCGTCTCACCCCCTTCCTCGGGAATTATCAATTTCCCGACAACAACCAAGGCATTCTGCCCCTCTTCGTCCGCGCGATACAGAACAACTATTCGGGCGGCGTTCACGCGCTTTCCCTCCGCCGTTTCGGAAACGGTCTGCTGATGACGACCGAGGAGGGAGACGGCAAGCGCGCCTTCCGCATCGGTCTTTACGGCTACGAGTCGCAGATCATCGACTTCGCGGGCGAAAAATACATCGTCCGTACGCTCGGCGGCATCCGCGAAGAGGGAGGCAGACGGCATCTCGTCATTTGTATGCTCTTTCCCGAATCGCCGAATACGCGGCTGTTCGACCTCTCCTTCACACAGGACGGCAATCTGCGCTTCTCCATGGCGGAGATCCCCGATCAGAAGATCGCGGAATCCTATGTCGATACCCTGCCCGCCGCCCTGCCGAAGCTCGCCCTGCTCTCCGAGATCCTCAAGCGCAGGCTCGGCGACAACTTCATTCAGAAGAAGCTCTACGAGATCTTCCACCCCGTTCTCATCGGCGTGGAAACGAGTCGACCGAACTTCTCGAAGGTGCTCGCCAAGGAGGAAGAAAAGGTCCGCGCCGAGCGCGCGAAATATGCCCTTCTTTCGTCCCTAATCGCGCGTTTCACCGACACCGCGGGCGACACCCCGGAGCCGCCCCCGCAGGCAAACGGCTTCTTCTCCCGCCTCCCCTTCATCAAACCGAAGAACGGGTGATCCTCTCCGATAACACGCATTGTCTTTTATTCTTTTGTGTTTCTTTTTCTTGTTATATTTCTGTTTCTTGCTTTTCACTTTTCTTACTGCTATTTCTTTTTCGTCATTCCTCTATATTTTCTTCAAAAAAGAAAAAGCGGAACATAAGAGACCTCGCCGCTTTTCTCTTCGACAACTCCAGCCCCACCCGAAAAATCGAAAATTAGTCTAAAAACGAAAACAAAACTTGTCATATTGTCAAAAAAAGCAATAAGAAAGAGGGATTTTCATGAACGATATATGGCTTGAATACGCGATGAAGATCGAGCGCATTGCGACCGAAAGGAGCTCAAAAGAGCAATTCCTCCTCTGCTTCGGAACCGAAGAAGCCCGCGCATGACAACCGCACGTCGGTTGCCCCGTTCCAAAGCAATCCCTCCCCTCATTCTCCGGGCACCCGCTCCTCGCATGACAAAGCGCAGCTCCCCGATAACGACACCGCAACGAAGCCGTCGCACTGAGTGCACCGAGCGCACTAAGCCCACAAATCCGAATAATAATCAAGGGCTGTCGCATATCACATGCGACAGCCCTTTTCAAACAACCGTTATTTCTTCGTATGCACAAAATGGCAAACGCCCCTATGTCGCCGTACACGGTACGGTGACACTTTCGTCTATTGTCGAACGGTGAAAGACTTAATCAAGATTCAACCGGTTCAGCATATCGCGCAGAACCTTTGCTTCCGCGGCGGAAATCGTAACGCCTTTCCCCATCTTCTCGTGATCGGGCGACCATGTCCGCAGGTCGTATACAGGCTCCCTGTCATTCCAGCTGATCAGATTCAGCTCCTTGTTCCAACCGTTCGTCCCTTCGCTGACGACACCGATCTTGTCAATGACTTCGTACTTGATTTCAGGCATGTTTGCTGTCTCCTTCGTGTTTTAACCTCGGTATTGTTATTTTACCATATATTTTATGACTTGTCAAGAAAAATGTAAAAAATATATGAATTATTTTATTTTTTGTCTTTTACTTGTGATTTTCGAGTCTGCAAGGGCTTACCCGCCCTTTGACGTGCGGAGATCAGAGTCCCAATTGCTCTATCAGATGCTTCGTGCGGTCGACTGTTTCTTCATTCATTGCACCTGTCATTTGAAGCGAGCGGGAGGCGCGATCTCTGACATCTTTACGGAACAAAAACCGAATCATTCGCCGCACATAAAATACGGGAGCAAGCCACGGGTGTTTTTGCAATACGGGAAAGTGCCCGGAAAGGATCCGCATCGGCGGGAATAAGCGATAAAGGATAAAGCCGAGCCTTCCCTTTTTCTTCATGTATTGTAGCTGTGTCCTTTGCTCCATAGTGCCGTAAACGCCGCCGTGAAGCAGGAAGATCTCCATTCCGCGGCAAAGCTCGTCGGCTTCCGCCCCCGCGAACCATGCATCGCAAAGGCGGAACACCCCCGCGGCAAACTTGATGAGGGACGCGTCCGAAAGCAGGGCGGAAAGCTCCGCTTCGTCATACGCGGTCGAACGCCGATACAGGAAAACATCCATAAACGGGCGCACGCCGCACCCGCCGCTCGTAAAATGGTACGACATATGTGCGAGCAAGTGAAAAAGGAAAAAGGAGGGGTGCATCCGATACAAAAACGGGTCTTCTTCCGACGGCAGGGCGTACTCCCACACGCGGTCGAGAACGCGATCGAGCGTCGGGATGTTCTCCTCGATGTTGAAGTGCAGCTCGAGCAAAAGTCCGTCCTCCGATGTCATTGAGACATCGTGGAATTCCCGTCCTTCGTTGCGGTAGCCGATGGCTTCAAGCGCACGCACCGCATCGTCCAGCTGCTCCTCATGAACAAGGATGTCCATGTCACAGCTGGTGCGCTGCCACGACTCGGGATAGAGCGTGCGCATGATGGCGCCCTTCAGAGGAAGATGCACGATCTTCGCATCGGAAAGTGCCTCCCCCACGCGTCGAAGTGCGGCGGTCATCCGCTCGTCGCGGTAGAGCGCGAGGAACATCCGCTTTTGATATTTTTCGGCATAGGGCGAGGGTAGCTCAAGCCCCGCACGCTCCGCCGCGGGCAGGATAAGATGGGCGAGATCCTGATCCTTGGAAAGGCGATAGAGCCGCCCCTCTTCCCCCTCCGATAGCGCAGGGAGACTCGGCGTCTTCGTCACATCGAACCTCCCCGCTTCCGCAGCGGTAACAGAGGCAGGACGCTCACGGGTTTCGCGCGGTGCGTCGGATCTCTCCGCTTCCGCAGCAGTGACGGAGAGGGGGCTCTCGCCCGAGGCACTCGGGGCGTCCGCTTCATCATTCACCGCCTCGGAGGGATGAGGTGACAAGAGGATGCGCAGAAGCTCGATGAGGCGCTCCTCCGCACATACCTCCCGTGTCGGCGTTTCGGTCGGCTTGCCGCTCATTTTCCTGCCTTCGCGAGTTCCTCGCGTATGTAGGCGAGCGAAAGAAGCTTTTCTTTCACCTGTTCGACATTCAGACGCTCGGTGTTGGAGGAATTGAATTCCGTCAGCGTATTCCGTTCGGTCTCGCCTTCCTTGAAGTATTTATCGTAGTTCAGCGAACGTTTATCGCAAGGCACGCGATAGAAGTTGCCCATATCGATAGCCTTTGCGCATTCTTCATTGGTGAGAAGCGTCTCGTACATCTTTTCGCCGTGGCGGATCCCGATGACCTTGATCTTGCTCTTATCTCCGCCGAAGAGCTCACACACCGCCTCCGCCTGTGTTCCGATGGTGCAGGCGGGCGCCTTCTGCACGAGGATGTCGCCCGAGGTGCCGTGCTCGAAAGCAAAGAGAACGAGATCCACCGCCTCGTCGAGAGACATGATAAAGCGAGTCATCGTCGGATCGGTCAGGGTGATGGGTTGTCCTGCGCGGATCTGATCGATCCAAAGCGGGATCACGGAGCCGCGGGAGCACATGACATTTCCGTAGCGGGTGCAACAGATCTTCGTCTTCTCGGGAGAGACCGTGCGAGACTTCGCGACCGCGATGCGCTCCTCGAGCGCTTTGGTCACGCCCATCGCGTTGATGGGGTATGCCGCCTTATCGGTGGAGAGGCAGATCACGCTTTTTACCCCCGCCTCGATCGCGGCGGTCAGAACGTTTTCCGTACCGAGAACGTTGGTTTTTACCGCTTCGATCGGGAAAAATTCGCAGGAGGGAACCTGCTTGAGCGCCGCGGCGTGGAAAATGTAATCCACGTTATGGATCGCGTTGCGCACCGACTGAATGTCGCGCACATCGCCGATGTAAAACTTGATTTTATCCGATACTTCGGGCATTTTTGCCTGAAATTCGTGGCGCATGTCATCCTGCTTTTTTTCATCGCGGGAGAATACGCGGATCTCACCGATGTCGGTTTTCAGGAAGCGGTTGAGCACCGCGTTTCCGAAGGATCCGGTACCGCCGGTAATCATCAGGGTTTTGTCTTTGAAAAGTAACATAGAAGTTCCTTTCTTTTTGCCCGAGGCTTTTATTCATAATATTTTAATTTAATTATAGCAATCCGATGGGTGCTTGTCAATAGAATTGTCATAAAAACTCGGAGTGGCGGGTGTGGGAGGGTTGTGACGGGATCTGATTTCCCCGAGCGAGTCCGACCTTGGTTTTCGGAGCGGGTTTGAGGGCGGCTTTCGTGGCGGGGTGGGGTGGTTTTTGAGACGGGTTTGAGGGCGATTTGTGAGGTTGTGGTGAGGGCGATTTTTGAAGCGGGGTCGGTTTTTGAGGTGGGTTCCGTTTCGGCTTCCGAGAGAGTCGGTTTTGATTTTTCGGGGCGGTTTTAATTTCCGAGGCGGAAGGTGAGGCGGACGGGGTTGTGATCCGAATAGGCGAAGGAGAGGGGGATGACCTCGCTCTTCACTTCTCCGACATTCGGGGAGAGGAGGAAGCCGTCGACCGTGAGAACGAATTGCGAGGAGGTATAGGGGCCGTCGGCATTGCGACAGGAGGGGACGGGATTCTCGCGATCGAGAGGAGCGACGAGGCGGATGTCAACGCCGTCGAACGCCTCGGGCGGGATCGGCTGTGCCCATGTCTGCCCTTCTCCGCTGATGCCGAAGATCTCCTCGCTGTCGCCGAGGAGGTCCTTATTGAAGTCGCCGCCCGCGACGGCGTAATTCCCTTTCTCGTATTCCGACTGCATGTCTGCGAGGAGCATTTCGAGCTGCTTCGTCGCGACGGTGCCGTCCGAGGTATAGGCGGAGAGATGAACGGTATAGAGGACGAGCTCATGTCCGTCCTCCGTCGGCAGACGGGAGACGGAATAGGCGCGATCGAGGTCGAAGAATTTCATGAGCGACTGCTCGACGGGAAGCGAGCGGCGCTCGGCGGACGCGACGCGGTATTTCGAGAGGGTGAGCATCCCCGACTTTGTTTTTCCGTGGGGTCTCGTGAAGGGATAGAAGAGATAGGAGCTGTCATAGTTCATCGCGTAGATCGACGCGTATCCCGAGAGCCCGTCCGTGAGGATCCCCCGCTCGTCGACACCGTAGGTACGGGTCGCGGAGAGATCCACCTCCTCGAGCATGAGAAAGTCGGTGTCCTCCGTCCGAAGGTAGGCGAGGATGTCCGCCATGTTCGCGCGGACGGACGCCTCCGAGGCGGCGCGGCTCTCGGTGCCGCCGTCCATGAAGAAGCCGAAGTCGGGCGTGTAGGCGGCGAAGCCGATGTTGTAGGACAGGAGGGTATATTCCTCTCCCTCGCGGACGAGGGCGTCTCTCTGTCCCCCGACGTCGAGGGCAAGATGATCGGGGATCCTGTGATAGTCGATGAGAAGATAGGAAAGGTAGCCGACGAACAGGATCGCGACAAGGCACAAAACGGAAAGGACGACGCGCAAAATGCGCCGCCAAAGGGGGAGGGGCGGACGGTACATCATGATTTCCTCCGTGGGATAAATTTCTTGTTTACAGTGTCTTCCGCGCTCGGAAAAAGTATACGTGTGATTCTTCTTTTGCAGGAGTGAGAAATTACGCGTGCGCGGAAAGTATTTTCAGTATAGCACCTTTTTGCGCAATTGTCAAGAAAGTCCTTGACGCGACCTTTGACGTATGCTATAATAACATAACACGGCTTACAAAAACAAATTTTTGTATTGCATTCGCAATATGTTCTTTGCGAAACGCAAAGAACAGCCGTTCGTTGAAATATGGTGTGAAAAAGTCCTTGCAAGCAAACTTTTTTCACTTATATTATAGAACAAATCATCGGTCGGAGGAAGATCATGGAAAGCAAGGTATTTGAATTTATCCGCAAGGAAGAAGAGCGGCAGGCGCACAACATAGAGCTGATCGCGAGCGAAAACTTCGTCAGCGAGAACGTCATGCGCGCGGTTGGCTCCTGTCTGACCAACAAGTACGCGGAAGGGTATCCCGCCGTGCGTAGCTCGGGCAACAAGGGGAGATACTACGGCGGATGCGAGTATGTCGACGAGCTCGAGGAATACTGCTGTGACATGTGGCGGCGCGTCTTCTCCACCGACTATCACGTTAACGTACAGCCTCACTCGGGAACGAGCGCCAACATGGAGGCATACGCCGCGGTGCTCACGCCCGGGGACACGATCCTTTCAATGAGTCTCAGCGCGGGCGGACACCTCTCCCACGGGTCTCCCGTCAATTTCAGCGGACGGGAATACCACATCGTCAACTACTCGCTCGACGCGAAGGGCTATATCGACATGGAAGACGTGCGGGCGAAGGCAAAAGAATATCGTCCGAAGCTCATCCTCGCGGGGGCGAGCGCCTATCCCCGTATCATCGACTTCGCCGCCTTCTCCGAGATTGCGAAGGAGGTCGGTGCCTATTTTATGGTCGACATGGCGCATATCGCCGGACTTGTCGCCGCGGGAGTCCACCCTTCCCCGTTCGGACTTGCGGATCTTATCACCACGACGACGCACAAGACGCTTCGCGGGACGCGGGGCGGTCTGATCTTCTGCAAAAAGGAGCTTGCCTCCAAGGTGGACAGCGCGGTCTTCCCCCGCAATCAGGGCGGTGGGCTTATGCACGTCGTGGCGGGCAAAGCCGTGACGGCGGAGGAGGCGTGCGACCCCTCCTTCAAGAAGTATATCGGGCAGGTCGTGAAGAACACGAGGGCGATGTGCGATGAATTCCTCCACCTCGGCTACGAGGTCGTGACGGGTGGCACCGACAACCACCTTTTCCTGATTGACTTCACGCACACGCACCCGCATCTGACGGGCAAGGCGGTACAGGATGAGCTCGACCGTCACGGCATCACGACGAACAAAAACTGCGTCCCGAACGAGACGCGCCCGCCGAAGGAGACCTCGGGACTTCGCATCGGTCTCGCCGCCATGACGACGAAGGGCTGGCGGGAGGAGGACGCGGTTGCCTGTGCGGATAAAATCGATGAGATCCTTCGCGGGATGAAAGCGTCGGAATAAAGGGAAATTTCATCGCAGCAATAAACGACGTGCTGGCTCTGGCGGACGCCTATATCGCGAGCAAATAATCCCCCGTTTCCCCTCCCTGTCCTATCGCCCTATCCGACACCGAAATTTTGAAGCGACAGTGATAGACCGTAAAATAGTTTTCGCAAAAAAGCATCCGAGAGGTTTCTCTCGGATGCTTTTTGAGTGTATATGCAAACAATTCTTTACTTTTTCACGTCATCTTTCTTCAAATAGGACTTTTCCGTATCGGCGTCCTTAACGGTGCGGATGATGCTCTCGATGCCGTTTTTGCAGCTCGCCTTCGTGGTATAGCCCTGCGAGTGGCAGATGCAGCTACCGTTCGAGGCGTTGAGGCGGAAGCGGTACTGATTGCCTTTATCGAGGTAAATCTCCCATTTCGGATAGCCGACGGGCGTATAATTTTTCAGGGTCTGATCTTCCACGGGGGCTTTTGCGGCAT
The DNA here is from genome assembly GCA_934373635.1 of uncultured Eubacteriales bacterium. Lineage (GTDB taxonomy): Bacteria > Bacillota > Clostridia > Oscillospirales > CAG-272 > UBA1740. The sequence goes on along the minus strand of CAKROZ010000008.1, from coordinate 4,206 downwards.
TCGCAATGACGCTGTGGATGCCGTTCATCGCGGCGGTGGAGGAGGAATAGACCTGCGAGGTGGCAACGATCACGCGGTTCGCGGCGAGGAGGTTAAAGACGAAGCGTCCGTCCTTCGACTTTTTGAGGTCGAATTTTCCAACGGACCCCGTCTTGGTCGGCAGGGCGATCGACTCGCTCGTCTCGGCGGTCGCGATGCTCTCCGCCTCTTCGTTCGTATCCTCCGCGGGCTTTGTCTCCTTTTGAGGAGCGGGCTTCTCCGTTTTCGGTGCCGCGGGCTTTTTTGCGGCGGGCTTTTCGGCTCCCTGCGCGACGGGTTGTTTCTCGGTCTTCTCCGCGGGCTTTCCTTCCTTCGCGGCGGGAGCAGGCTTCTTTACGTCCTCCGCAGGCGCCGTCTCTTTTTTTGCCGCCGGCTTCTTCGCGGCGGGTTTCTCGGTTTTCGGTGCGGACTCTTTGGCTTCGGGAGCCTTCTCTGCCTTTTCCGCCTTTGCTTCAACGGGTGCTTCGGTCTTTGTTTCCGCCTTTTCGGGGGCGGGTGCCGCGGGAGCCTTCGCCTCGGGCGCCGTCTCCTTCGGCTTCATATATTTGACCTGACCGTCCTCTTCTTCGGGGAGTTTCTTCTCTCCCTTTGCCTTCTCGTTCTTCTTTCCGAACAGTTTTCCGAACAGTGACATGTGGTTGCCTCGCTTCCGTAATATCTTTTGATATTATTTTAGCATAGTTTGCCGCGGAAGGCAAGGGCTTTTCGGAATTTTTTCTTTTTTATTCATTTTCTTCTTTTTCCGCCGTTTCCCGACACATTTTCCGCAGAGCGACGAGCGCGTCATGAATCCCGCCCACCTCATCGATGAGCCCGCACGCCGTTGCCTCATAGCCGTCGAGAATCGAGCCGATGTCGTTGACGAGGACGTCAGTGCGGGTGAGCATCTCGCGGAAGGTCTCCTCCTTGACCCCCGAGTGCCCGACGATAAAGCGGATGATGCGATCCTGCATCCGATCGAGATAATCGAACGCCTGCGGCACGCCGAGGACAACGCCGCTCGTGCGGACGGGGTGAATGGTCATGGTGGCGCTCGGGACGATGAAGGAGCGCTTCGCGCTGACGGCAAGGGGCACGCCGATGGAATGTCCGCCGCCGAGGACGATGGATGCCGTCGGCTTTGACATTCCCGCGATGACCTCCGCCATGGCGAGCCCCGCCTCGACGTCCCCGCCGAGGGTATTGATGAGGATCAGAACGCCGTCGATCTTTTCGCTCTCCTCAAGCGCGGCGAGCAGGGGGATGATGTGGTCGTATTTCGTGCTCTTCTGATTGTTTTCGAGCGCGTAATGCCCTTCGATCTGACCGATGATCGAAAGGCAGTAAAAGGTCTCTTTCCCGTTTTCAATGGCGAGCGAGCCCGTTTTGATGACCGAATCGAGCGCGCCGCTCTCCGTTTCGTTCTCCATTCTTCCGCTTTCCTTCCGTTTTCACGATTTTTGTTAGTTTTTTCGGAATTATTTCGGATTATACATTGATTTTCGACGCGGAATGTGCTATAATAGTGAATCGGCGGGGGTTTCCGCCGTTTTGTGAGTTATTTATTTTTATCAAAGGAGTTTTCAAAACCATGAAAGAAGTTTTGGTGGAAACATCCGCAAGACACATTCATCTGACCCGTGAAGCCGTGAACACACTCTTCGGCGAAGGGTATGAGCTGACGAACAAAAAGAATCTGAGCCAGCCCGGGCAGTTCGCCTGCGCGGAGAAACTGCTCGTCGTCGGCCCGAAGGGCTCGCTCAAAGCCTCCATTCTCGGCCCCGTCCGCTCGGCAAATCAGGTCGAGCTTTCTCTCACCGACGCCCGCTCCATCGGCGTCTCGGCGCCCATCCGCGAGAGCGGTGACATTGCCGGCTCTGCGGGCTGCAAGCTCGTCAACCCCGAAAACGGTAAGGAGATCGAGCTCACCGAGGGTGTGATCGCCGCGAAGCGCCACATTCACCTGACCCCGAAGGATGCCGAGGAGATCGGTGTCACGGATAAGCAGATCGTCTCGGTCAAGATCAATTCCGAGCGCACGACCATCTTCGGCGATGTCGTGATCCGCGTGAGCGAGAAGTTTGCGCCCGCGATGCACATCGACACCGACGAGTCGAACGCCGCCTGTGCCTTCGGCACCGTGATGGGCACGATCATTCTTTGATTCAAATACATAAGGAGATATAACAAATGGCAGAACTTGTCTATTCCCGCGAAGTGGAAAACATGTGTGTCGTCGCCAAGGGTCCGAATCACGGCCCCGCGCCCCTTCCCGAAGAGGGTCTGTGGGTACAGGCGAAGGAGATCAAGGACATCTCGGGTCTTACCCACGGTGTGGGCTGGTGCGCTCCCCAGCAGGGCGCGTGCAAGTTGACGCTGAACGTCAAGGACGGTATCATTCAGGAAGCACTCGTCGAGACCATCGGTTGCTCGGGTATGACGCATTCCGCGGCGATGGCGGCGGAGATCCTCCAAGGGAAGACCATCCTCGAAGCACTCAACACCGACCTCGTGTGTGACGCCATCAATACCGCAATGCGTGAGCTGTTCCTTCAGATCGTATACGGCAGAACGCAGTCCGCGTTCTCCGAGGGCGGTCTGACCATCGGTGCGGGTCTCGAAGACCTCGGCAAGGGCACCCGTTCGCAGGTCGGTACCATGTACGGCACGCTCAAGAAGGGCGTCCGCTACCTCGAGATGGCGGAGGGCTATGTCACCCGCATGGCGCTTGACGCCGACGATCAGGTCATCGGCTACGAATTCGTCAACCTCGGCAAAATGACCGACTTCATCAAGAAGGGCGACGATCCGACCACCGCATACAACAAATCCATGGGTCACTACGGCAGATTCACCGAAGAAGACGGTGCCGTCAAGTACATCGACCCGCGCAAAGATTGATAGGAGGAGAGACAAATGGCACTTTTTGAAAACTACGAAAGACGCGAAGAAAAGATTCTCTCCGTCCTGAAGGAATACGGCATCGGCTCGATCGAGGAATGCCGCGATATCACGCTTGCCGCGGGCATCGACTGCGACAAGATCGTCAGAGGCACCCAGCCGATCTGCTTCGAGAACGCGATCTGGGCTTACACCGTCGGCGCGGCGATCGCGCTGAAATCGGGCTGTAAGAAAGCCGCCGATGCGGCTGCCGCCATCGGTATCGGACTCCAGTCCTTCTGCATTCCCGGCTCCGTTGCCGAAAACCGCAAGGTCGGTCTCGGCCACGGCAACCTCGGCAAGATGCTTCTCTCCGAGGAGACCGAATGCTTCTGCTTCCTCGCGGGTCACGAGTCCTTCGCCGCCGCGGAGGGCGCGATCAAGATCGCACTGAACGCCAACAAGGTCAGAGTGAAGCCCCTGCGCGTCATTCTGAACGGTCTCGGCAAGGATGCCGCGATGATTATCTCCCGTATCAACGGCTTCACCTACTGCAAGACGGTATTCGACCCCTACACCGAGACGGTCAAGGTCGTCGAGGAGAAGGCGTACTCGAAGGGCCCCCGTGCCGCCGTCAAGTGCTACGGCGCGGACAACGTTCCCGAGGGTGTCGCTATCATGAAGCTCGAGCGCGTCGGTGTCTCCATCACCGGTAACTCGACCAACCCGACGAGATTCCAGCACCCCGTCGCCGGCACCTATAAGAAGTGGTGTGTCGAGAACGGCGTGAAGTACTTCTCGGTCGCTTCGGGCGGCGGTACGGGTCGTACCCTGCACCCCGACAACATGGCGGCAGGTCCGTCCAGCTACGGCATGACCGACACGATGGGACGTATGCACTCGGATGCGCAGTTCGCAGGCTCCTCCTCCGTTCCCGCGCACGTGGAGATGATGGGTCTGATCGGTATGGGTAACAACCCGATGGTCGGTGCGACCGTTGCGGTTGCCGTTGCCGTCGAAGAAGCGCAGAAGAACAAGTAAACCGTGATTTTTCCCTGAAAACCGAATGTTAAGGGCTTCCGATGTCTGTCGGAAGCCCTTAATTGTAACCTGAAACTTTCCGGATCATGCTTCATACCTTTTCTTCCTGCCATGCAAAAAACCTCCTGTGGGAAATAGGCATGGAATATTCGGGTAAAAGCGGCAGAAAGGCACAAAAAAAGCAAGGACGGGAGACGCCCTTGCTTTTTTGAAGTGCTCACAGAAAACCGAACAAAGGAAGAAACGAAGGAAGTTCAAGGAATGAAG
>CAKROZ010000007.1 GCA_934373635.1 uncultured Eubacteriales bacterium | reverse complement strand
TTGTCTTCTTCGGAGCGGCTTCCTTTTCCTCGGCTGCCTTCTTCGTTGTCTTCTTCGGAGCGGCTTCCTTTTCCTCGACTGCCTTCTTCGCCGTTTTCTTCGGAGCAGCTTCCTTTTCCTCGACTGCCTTTTTCGTCGTCTTCTTCGGAGTGGCTTCTTTGACGGCGGCTTTCTTCGCCGTCTTCTTCGGTGTGCTCTCCTTCGCGTCATCGGACGCACTCTCGGCGGCATCGTCCGCCTTATCGGAGACCGCGTGCTCCTTGACAAACTTCATCGCCTCGGCGACGAGCAGATCCTTGCGGATATCCTCTGCGACAACCATTTCCTTGACCTTATCCATGGGAACATTGTAGGCGTCGCTGATGCGTTTATATTCGGCTTCCACCGCATCGTCCGAAACGGTAAGAGATTCCAGAGCGGCGATCTTCTCGAGAGCGAGACGGAGCTTTACCTGCTTTTCCGCCTGCGGACGCATCTGCTCGCGCAGAGCATCGAGGGTCAGACCCGTATACTTGAAGTAGGTATTGAGGTCAAGTCCCTGCATTCTGAGACGGTTGTCATAATCGCGGACGTAATTTTCGGTCTCCTGAACGAACATCGGCTCGGGAATATCGGCGACAAGCTTCTGAATGAGGGTCTCGCCGAGAAGGTTCTCAAACTCGGCGTCCGCCTTATCGGCAGCTCTCTTTGTAATTTTATCCTTAATATCGGCTTTATATTCATCCAGTGTGTTGAATTCGGAAACATCCTTCGCGAATTCATCGTCGAGAGCGGGGAGCTCCTCGAACTTCAGGGAATTGAGCTTCGTCTTGAAGACGGCTTTCTTTCCCGCAAGATCTTTTGCGTGATAGTCCTCGGGGAAGGTGACCTCGACATCAAACTCGTCACCGGGTTTCTTGCCGACGATCTGCTCTTCGAAGCCGGGGATGAAGGCACCCGAGCCGAGCGTCAGGTCGTGCTTTTCCGCCTTGCCGCCCTCAAAGGTTACGCCGTCGATCGAACCTTCGTAATCGATATTGGCAATGTCGCCCTTCTTAGCCGCTCTGTCGGACACATCGACGGTGCGGGCATTTCTCTTGCGGGCGTTCTCAAGCTCTTCGTCAACGTCCTTCTTCGTTACGCGGACAGCCTTCTTCTTGGCTTTGATCCCGTTGTAACCTTCAATCTGAACGTCGGGTTTTACGAAGCCGGTCGCTTTCAGGACAATATCACCGTCTGTGGAAACGACCTCAAAGTTCGGGGTTCCGACCACTTCGAGACCTGCTTCCTTCACTGCCTCTTCAAAGGCTTCGGGAAGGCAAGCGTTGACGGCGTCCTCGAAAAAGACTCCTTTCCCGTAAAGTCTCTCTACGACATGCTTCGGGGCTTTCCCTTTTCTGAAGCCGGGAACCGACATGTTCTTGACCAGCTTCTTATAGGCTTCTGTCTCCGCCTTGTCGTAAGTGTCTTTGCTCACCGAAAACTCCATGGTAAAGCCGGATTTCTCGGTCAGCTCCTTTTTCAAAAGGCTCATGAATTTTTTTCCTCCGGAAAACTTATATTTTTATTTTTTTCTTACAAAGCTACACCATTTTACAACAAATTCCCGCATTTGTCAAGGCTTTCACAAAATTTCTTTTCTGATTCTTCTTTTCGGATGATCCTCGGAAGAAAGGAAAGGTAGTCCGCGGAGATTAGGGTAAAGCGGATCCCGCGGTAGAAAATTTCGGGCGGTGCCGTATAATTGCCGTGAATGTGCCCGAAATAGACACGGCGGACGCCGTAGGACGAGAGAAGAGAAACGATGTCTTCCGACGTCTCTCCGTTCCATACGGGAGGGAAGTGCAAGAACGCGAGGATCTCTTTCCCGCTCTTATCGGACAATATCCGTGCCGCATCGAGACTCGTTTTCAGCCGTCCGAGCTCGCGCGCCGTCACCTTGGAAAAGTCCGAAGGATTCGGCGATTTGACGGCGGCGGGATCGTTGTACCATCCGCGGGAGCCTGCGAGAACGAAATCCTCCGTCTCGTGCGCATTGTTAAAAAGAAAGGAGATCGTGCGGATGCCCTCCGTTTCGAAAAAGCGTTCGTGCTTTTTCATTGTCGTCCACCAGAAGTCGTGGTTGCCCTTCCCGAGAATCTTTCTCCCGGGCAGGGAATCCAAAAACCGAAGGTCGCATTTCGCCTCCTCGAGCGTCAGCGCCCACGAGATGTCGCCGGGGACAACGACGGTATCGGTGTCGGAGACGACGGCACGCCAGTTTTTTTCCAGCCGCGAGGTATAGTCCTTCCACCGACTGCCGAACACCTCCATGGATTTGTTCGTTTTGCTGTCGGTCGACAAATGCAGATCGGCGATGGTAAAAAGTGACATTTCAAAAAAACTCCGTGTCGTGGAATAGAGGCGTGAAAGACGCAAACACTAAATAAGCAAACGAAAGTTTGCAAGTCAAAAGAGAAAAACGGAAGGGGAGCGGGCAAAGCGCAAAAGCGTGACACACCTTCCCATTCTATCGGAGAAACAAACAATGGATGATAAGAAGAATACCGTCGGTTGCGGTTGCGATTACAAAAAGCAGATCAAGGGTGTTGCCTGCGATGTGAAGAACTGCTGCTACAACGACGGCGAAAACGCCTGCTGCGCCGGAAATATCTGTGTGGGTCCTTGCGATGCGGATTGCTCTTCGGAGACGGTCTGCGCGACCTTCAAGCCGAAGGCTTATTGAGTTTCGGCGAAGCGTAAAACGGTCTTCGGCATTTCCGGGGCTTCAATGACTTCGGAAAAGCGTATTGCCTTCCGTCTCAGCGCGTCGAGCGGCGCGGGGAACTCCCTGCCCGTCAGCCGATGCAGGCGGTCTGCCGCTTCCATCCCCTCGGGGGACTCGCTGTCGGTGATGGCATACGTGACATCCTTTGCAAATTTGTAAGGGGATGCCGTAGAAACGACCAGCATTTTTCTCTCTGCCTTACGGGTCATCTCATATTGTCTTGCCGCGCACAGCGCGACGGCGGTATGAGGATCCGTAAGGTAGTTTTGTTTTTCGTAGGTTTCGCGGATGGTTTTGCGCGTGTCCTCCTCATCGGTATACATGCCGACGAAGTGGCGGCGCACCTCGGTGAAGTCCTCTTCCGAGAGACGGTAGGTGCCCGTTTTCGCAAGGCTTTCCATATACGCCGCCGTGCGTTCGGGTCCCGCGATAAGGAAGAGCAGACGCTCGAGGTTCGAGGAGATGAGAATATCCATCGAGGGGGAGATGGTCGTATAGAAGGGACGGTTGCGGTCGTAGACGCCCTGCTCGAAGAAGTCGGTCAGAACATGGTTGCGGTTGGACGCGCAGAGGAGCGTACCGAGGGGAAGTCCCATCTTTTTGGCGAGGAAGGCGGCGAAAATGTTGCCGAAGTTTCCCGTAGGGACGGCGACGTCGATCCTGTCGCCGAGCGTGATGTGCCCACCGGCTACAAGGTCGCAGTACGCGGATACATAATAGACGATCTGCGGTGCGAGTCTGCCGAAGTTGATGGAGTTGGCGCTCGAGAGGAAGACGCCGCGGGCGTCAAGCTCTTTTTTCATACCGGGGTCGGAGAATATCGCCTTGACGCCGTTTTGCGCGTCGTCGAAGTTGCCGCGGATGGCGACGACGGAGAGATTGTCTCCCTCCTGCGTCTGCATTTGCAATTTTTGCAGGGCACTTACCCCGTCGGTCGGGTAGAAGACTTGCAGCTTTACCCCTTTGATGTCCCGGTACCCTTCGAGCGCGGCTTTCCCCGTATCGCCCGAGGTCGCCGTGAGGATGAGCGCCGTCTTTTCTTCCTTACATTTCATAAGCGCGCGGGAGAACAGCCGCGGCATGAGCTGAAGCGCCATGTCCTTGAAGGCGCAGGTCGGACCGTGAAACAGCTCGAGGACAAAGACGTCGGAGAGCGCCGCGACGGGCGCGGGAGCCCCGCCGAAGCGGTTCTCGGCATACGCCGCTTCCGCGTCGGCAAGAAGCTCTTCCTCGGTGTAGTCGGTGAGAAATTTTGAGAGAATTTTTGCCGCGCGGCGCGGATAGGAGTCCTCGATGAGGGAGGCGATCTCCTCTTTCGAAAGGGAGGGGATCTCCTCCGGCATATACAGTCCTCCGTCGGGGGAAAGTCCCGTTTTTATGGCTTCCGCGGAGGTTATTTTCGGGCAGTTTTTGCTTCTTGTGGTGATATACTTCATGCGATCTTCCTTTTCGGTTATCTGTGGTAGGCGGTATTTTGGTTGAAGGCGGAGATCAGGTGGCGGATCTCCTTGACCTTCGGTTTTTTTGTGTCGGTTAAGATTACCTCGACAACATCAAAGCGAAGGCGGGTGTCGGGGCGCGCTCGTCTTACGTAAGCGCGGGCGGCGGCGATCAGCTTCCGTTGCTTTTCGGGCGTGACGGCGGAGGCGGGGCGGGGCTCACACGGGTGCGAATGTCCCTCCCGTCGCGTTTTTACCTCGACAAACACGGTCGTTTCTTCGGTCTTCGCGATCAGGTCGATCTCCGCGTCCTTCGCGACGTAATTTCTTTCGAGGATCCGATAGCCGTGACGGCGAAGATACTTTGCCGCCTGTTTTTCGCCGAAGTTTCCCGTGATCCGTCTCGGTGTCAGAAGCTCAAGGATTTTCATCTTCGTGCAAGAATTTCAGAAAGCTCATGCGGTAGATCGGTGCGGGGCCGTATTTCCGCACGGCGTCCATATGCTCGCGTGTCGGATATCCTTTGTGCTTTGCAATGCCGTAGAGGGGATACGCGCGGTCGAGCTCGATACACTCCCTGTCCCGCGTCACCTTGGCGAGCACGGATGCCGCCGCGATGGAGGCGCTGAGCGCGTCCCCCTTGACGATGGCTTGCGTCGGAATCGGAAAGCCGCGGGTGCAGTTCCCGTCGATCAGTGCGAAATCCGCCGAAACTCCGAGCTTTTCGATCGCGCGGCGCATGGCGAGCATCGACGCGTTCAGAATGTTGACGGTATCGATCTCCTCGGGCGTTGCCTCGGCTATGCCGTAGGCAACGGCGACCTCGGTAATCTTTGTGTACAGCGTCTCCCGTTTCTTTTCGGTCAGCTTTTTGGAGTCGTTCAGCCCTTCGATCACGATGTCGGGGGGGAGAATGACTGCCGCCGCGACGACGGGACCGCAGAGAGGACCTCTGCCCGCCTCGTCACAGCCGCAGACTGCGGTGTAGCCGTTGCGATAGGCTTCGTGTTCATGCGTAAAATCCGGCATGGAGATCTCCTTTCGGTCATGGACGCTCGAGGGTGATGCGCCCGATCTTTGCGGAGCGGAATTCTTCGAGCAGCATCTCGGCGGTGCGTTTTTCATTGACTTCGCCGCCTGAGAGCAAAAATCCGCGTTTTTTTCCGACCAGACGGAAAAGATCATAGGCGTCGAGCTCCGCGATCTCGTCCTCGGTCAGCTTGTATCGGGTGAGGAAAGCGTCGCGCGCCACATCGGCAAGGCGGGAGCAGAGGATCATCGCGAGCTCCTCCGTGTCGAGGATCGCGTCGCGGATGGCGCCCGTCAGCGCGAGGTTTTCTCCGACCGTCGCATCCTCGAATTTCGGCCAAAGGACGCCCGGCATATCGAGCAGGTCGAGTCCGATGTCGGTCGGCACCCATTGTTTTGTCAGTGTGACGCCCGGGCGGTTTTCCGCCTTTGCCTTTTTGCTTTTCGCGAGGCGGTTGATAAGGGAGGACTTGCCGACGTTCGGGATTCCGACAATCATGGCGCGCACGCGCCGTCCTTCCATTCCTTTTTCTTTATAGCGGGACAGCTTGTCCGAGAGCGCCTCACGCACGGTGTCGGAGAGCGCGTCGATGCCGACGTTCTCGATGGCGTCGACGGCGACGGCGAAGCCGCTCTCCGCACGGAGCTTTTCCGTCCACGCGCGGGTGAGCGAAGGGGAGGCGAGCGAGGTCTTTGTCAGAACGGTGATATGCGGCTTCGTGCCGAGAAGCGCCGTAATCTCCGGGTTTTTCGAGCTATAAGGGATCCGCGCATCGAGCAGCTCGAGCACGATGTCGACATCGGGGAGACATTCCTTCATCATACGGCGGGTCTTCGCCATATGTCCGGGGAACCATTGGATCGGGTTGGTTGCCATGGTGTGTCCTTTCTGTCGGTCAGTCGACGGTGCCGAAGCGGGAGAAGGGGTAGTAGCGGAGAAGCACTCTGCCGAGCACCGATTCTTCCGAAACACAGCCGAACGAGCGGGAGTCGGTCGAATTGTCTCGGTGATCTCCCATGACGAAGATCATGCCTTCGGGAACCGTAAATTCCGCCATGGGTGTGTAGCGGTAGCCCGCTTCGGTATGAACATATTCTTCTTCCAGTAAAAATCCGTCCACATAGACCCCCGTCGGTAAGATCATCACGGTCTGCCCGCCCGTTGCGATCACGCGCTTGATGAGTGGCTTGCGGAAGGGCGTGTGATAGTCCTCACAGACAACGATATCCCCTGTTTTCGGAGTGTAGAAGAGATCGGAGATAATCAGATTCTCTCCGTCGTGCAGAGTGTTCTCCATCGATCCGCCTTCCACGACGGTATGACGGAAAATGAATGCGGAGATCAAAAGTACCGCGACCAGAGAAAAAATGAACAGCTCCGCAAGGTCAAAACGACTGTCGACTCCGCGCGGCTTCGGCTCCTTTTCCTTCGGGGCGTCCTTTTTCGCTTGTTCGGTGGGGACGGGAAGGGAAGACGTACCGTCAGTTTCGTCGGAGCCATCCGTCTCGCCCGACGCTTCGGCATCCGCGATGTCGCTTTCGGTTGCACCTTCGCCGTCTTCCGTATGGTCTTCGTCGTCATCCCGGGGAGAGAGCGTGCTGACATCATCGGACGGCTCTGTATTCGAAGTCGCCTCTTCGATCGATTCGGCATTCTCATACATGAAGGGGGCAGTTTCTTCTTCGGGAAGACTCGGTTCGGTATAGGTGACAAAAGTCTGCGTTTCTTCCGAGGGCGCATCGGCGGGTTTCGTCTCTTCTTCCTCTCCCTCGGTATCGCTCGGTATCTCTTCCTCCGAGCGTGCAGAGTCCGTATCTGCGTCGGGAACCGTTTCCGCCGTCTTTGGGACTTCGGGACTTTCATTCATAAGGGGAAAGTCTTCCGCACGATCGTCGCTCGGGGCGGCGGGCGGTATCACTGCTTCGAGCAGGGGATCCGTCTCGTTTTCCTCGGGACGGGCATCGTTTTCGCGATTCATGAAAGTCTCCTTTCCGTTTGTAAATATCTATCAACACATTTTACCATATAAAAACGAGAAATACAAGGGAAATTCCGAATTTTTCCGTCCTCAGCCCGAAAAAAAGAGAGGCTTTTACAAAAAATCCCCAAAACGGAAAAGAAAATGTGAAAAACCTCTTGATTTTTTCGGAGAATATGATATAATTAACCTTGTCTGTGCGTAGCACGATGATTCAGAACAGTCCTCTGCAATGCTCTGCACGAATGTTCGTAGTTTAAGGAGGGCCATATGGAAAAGATCCGGGCTTTTGTAAATGAGCAGTTGAAAACTGAGGTTCCTCAGTTCAACATCGGTGACGGCGTGAAGGTTTATGTGCGCATCACCGAAGGCGAGAAGGACAGAATTCAGCTTTTTGAAGGCACTGTCATCGCCAAACACGGCGGCGGGATCTCCGAGACCTTCACGGTAAGACGTGTATCTTACGGTGTCGGTGTGGAGAAGACGTTCCCGCTTCACTCTCCCAACGTGGACAAAGTGGTTGTGTTCCGTCAGGCGAAGGTTCGCCGCGCGAAGCTCTACTATCTGCGTGACAGAGTCGGTAAGGCCGCGAAGGTTAAAGAGAAGATTTAACCCATCGAAAAAAACGGTTGTTAAAAGGTCTGCCCTTTTAGCAACCGTTTTTTCGGTCTTCGGTATTATCCCATCGCCTCGGGGAGCTTCTTTCCGCCGAGAAGGTGGAAGTGCAGATGCTTCACCGACTGACAACCGTCCTCGCCCACATTTGTGATGACGCGATAGCCGTTTCTCAGCCCCGCCTCGTGCGCCACCTTCGGAAGCACCTCGAAAATGTGAGCGACCACCGCGGAATTTTCCGCCGTTACGGCGTCGGCGGAGGCAATGTGCGCTTTCGGCACGATCAATACGTGCACGGGCGCCTGCGGCGCAATGTCGCGAAACGCGAGGCAGATGTCGTCCTCGTATACCTTCGCGGAGGGGATCTCACCCGCCGCGATCTTACAGAATAAGCAATCCATATCCTTTTCCCGCTTTCTTTCTTTTTCTTTGATTATAGCACGGAAAAGCGGGATTTTCAAGTCCCGCCGCGGATTTTTCCGAGAAAGGAGGTCGCATGACCGAACGCTACGATACGCTTCCACCCTGTCCGTATCCCGCCCCCGATGTTTACGAAACCATTCTTCGCGCGGAATGTCCCGTCGCGGTCTACGGGATGGGGAACGGCGCGGAGAAATTGCTCGCACGCTTTGAGCAGCGTGGGATCTCCGTCTCGGACTTTTTCGCCTCCGATGAATTCGTGCGCGGGCAGTCCTTTCACGGCTATCCCGTCCGCACCTATTCCGAGATTCGCAAGCGCTATGCGCGGGTGCTTCCCGTTCTCGCCTTCGCATCGAACAGAGAAGAGGTCATCTCCCGTTTTTTAGAGATCGACCGCGAGACGCCCCTGATCGTTCCCGACCTGCCCGTCGCGGGAGCGGAGGATTTCACCCCCGAATTCTATCGCGCACACTATGCGGAGATCTGCGAGGCATACGCCCTGTTTGCCGACGACCTTTCCCGCCGCGTCTATACCTCGGTGCTTTGGTATAAGCTCACGGGGCACCTCGAGCCGCTTCTGCGATACACCGTAAAAACCTCCGACATTTATAAACTGCTCCAAAATAAACAAGTAAATTGTGAAATCGACGTCGGCGCATACCGCGGCGATACCTTGTGCGAAAGCAAAGAATATTTCGGAGAACTACACACCGCCTACGCCGTAGAGCCCGACCCGAAAAACTATGAAAAGCTTGTCGCGTCGGCAGAGGAGCTCGCTCCCCTCATGGTGATCCCGATCCACGCCGCCGCGGGCGCCGAGGTAGGGGAAACGGTGATCCACGGCTCGGGGAACCGCAACTCCTCGACCGTCGGTGCCTCCTACCGGCACCGCGACGTGACGGTTCCGATCCGTCCGATCGATAGCTTCGTTTCGCATACGGTGGATTATATCAAATACGACGTGGAGGGTGCCGAGGAGGATGCGCTCCGCGGCTCGGAACAGACGATCCTGCGCGACCGCCCCGCACTTCTCGTCTCCGCCTATCACAGGAGTCGGGACATCTTCGCGCTCCCTTTGCTTCTTTCGAAAAAATATCCCTTCTATCGCTTCTACCTTCGGAGAACGCGCTGCGTCCCCGCGTGGGAGATCGCCCTGATCGCTCTGCCTGCCGATGCTTCGTAAACGGAGAAGAGAAATCCGCGTTTTCCTCTTGCGAAAGTAGTGCAGATATGTTATAATGAAGGAAACATACAGAAAAAGAGGTTCCGATGAAGATGGAACGAAAACGCCCCGAGCTACTGTCACCTGCGGGGAATTTTGAAAAAATGCGTGCGGCGATCCGTTACGGCGCCGACGCGGTGTATCTTGCGGGTCGGCGCTTCGGTATGCGCTCCGCGGCGGGGAACTTTTCGGAAGAAGAGCTCCGCGATGCCGTCGCATATGCACACGCGCGTGGCGCCCGCGTCTATCTGACCGTCAATACCATGCCGCGGGAGGATGAATATCCCGCCCTGCGCGCCTATTTCGAGAGGATCGCGGATTTCGGTATTGACGCCCTGATCGTCGCCGATCTCGGCGTGATCGCCATGGCGCGCGAAGTGCTTCCCGATACGGAGATCCATATTTCGACGCAGGCGAACGTCGTCAGCGCCGAGACCTGTAAGGCGTATGCCGCCCTCGGTGCGAAGCGGATCGTCCTCGCGCGGGAGCTGACTCTCGATGAGATCCGCGCCATCCGCGCCGCAATACCGAGGGACTTGGAGCTCGAGGTCTTTATCCACGGCTCGATGTGCGTCTCATACAGCGGGCGCTGCCTACTCTCGAATCATATCGTCGGCAGGGATGCGAACCGCGGACAGTGTGCACAGCCCTGTCGGTGGAATTACCGCCTCCGTGCCGAGATCGTGGAGGAGAAGCGCCCGGACGCCCCTCTTCCGATCGAGGAGGAGGGCGGCGAGACCTTCATCATGGCAAGTCGCGACACCGCAATGATCGAGCACATTCCCGAGCTGATCGAGGCGGGCATCGATTCCTTCAAGATCGAAGGACGCATGAAATCGGCGTATTACGCCGCCGCGACGGCGAACGCGTACCGCATGGCGATCGACTCGTATTTTTCGGGGAATTATCGGTATGACCCCGCGTGGTATCGTGAGCTCTGCTCGGTCAGTCACCGAGAATATGCGACGGGGTACTTCTTCTCGGATTCGCATCTCGATGCCAATACCGCGAAGAGTGGCGGATATATCAAAGAAAATGCCTACCTCGCGACCGTCCTCTCCTATGACCCCACGACGGGGCGCGCCCTGATGGAGCAGAGAAACAAAATGTGCGTCGGCGATCCCGCCGAGCTTCTGACACCGGGGCAGGTCGGGCGTCCGCTCCCCGTGACGGAGATCTTCTCCGAGGACGGAGAACCGATCGCCGCGACTCCGCATCCTTATATGCGGTTTTACCTCCCCGTGCCGTTCCCCGTGCGGGAAGGCGATATTCTCCGCGCGGCGGGAAACGAAACGTAAATCTCCGTATTTCAAGGAAAGAAGGTTCTTTTATGGATTTCATCGAAGTATTGAAGGCAATCTTTCTCGGCATTGTCGAGGGGATTACCGAATGGCTCCCCATCAGCTCGACGGGGCACATGATTCTTGTCGACGAATTCATTCGGCTGAACGTCTCCGACGCGTTTCGCGAGATGTTCTTCGTAGTGATCCAGCTCGGCGCGATCTTGGCGGTCCCCGTGCTGTTTTTCCACAAGCTCAATCCCTTTTCAAAAAAGAAGACCGAAGAGGAACGGCGGGGCACGTGGAGCCTTTGGGGAAAGGTCATCATCGGCGTGATCCCCGCGGGGATCGTCGGCGTTCTGCTTGATGATTTCTTTGACACGTATTTTTATAACTACGTCGTCGTCGCCGTCGCGCTTGTCGTCTACGGCGTCGCCTTTATCCTCATCGAGAAAAAAAGAGCAGGGAAACCCTTCCGCGTCGAGCGCGTGGAGGATCTGACCTACCGTGACGCACTGATCATCGGCGGGTATCAGATGCTCTCCCTGATTCCGGGAACCTCGCGTTCGGGCTCCACCATTCTCGGCGGTATGCTCACGGGCGTCTCCCGTACCGCGAGTGCGGAATTCTCCTTCTTCATGGCGATCCCCGTCATGCTCGGCGCCTCTCTTGTCAAGATCCTGAAATTCATCGTCGGCGGATATACCGCGACGGGTGCGGAGATCGGACTCCTTCTCATCGGTATCGTTACCGCCTTCCTCGTGTCCCTTGCCGCTATCCGTTTCCTGATGGATTTTGTGAAGCGCCACGACTTCAAGCCCTTCGGCATCTACCGCATCGCCCTCGGCATTCTCGTCCTCGCCTACTTCCTTGTGAAGACCGTGATCGTCAAGGCGTGACATGATTCCGTAACCAAAGAAAAAGAGAAAGGGAAGAATCAAGATGAAACTCGAGCTGAAAGAAAGAGAGTTTTCCGTCCTCGGCATCGGCGAGGTCATGCTTCGCCTCTCGCCCGTCGGGAAAGAGAGAATTTCCTATTGCGAGACCTTTGAAAAGCAGGCAGGCGGCTCCGAGCTGAACGTCGTCGCCGGCATTTCCATGCTCGGAATGCGCACGGGCATGATTACCAAGCTCCCGCACAACGAGATCGGAAAATTCGTCAAGCATAAGATCCGCTACTCGGGCACGAGCGACGATTATATCATCTACGACGATTCGGAGAAGAAGCGCCTCGGCGTCTATTATTACGAATCGGGCGCCTACCCGCGCCCGCCCGTCGTCTCCTATGACAGGGCAGGCTCCTCCTTCACCACCTTCCGCAAAGAAGAGCTCCCCGCCGACGTATACACCGCGACGAATGTCTTTCATACGAGCGGCATCACCCTCGCCCTGTCGGACACCATCGCGGAGAATGTGATCGCCATGATGCGCCGCTTCCATGAGTCGGGCGCTCTGATCTCCTTTGATGTCAACTACCGTGCCTCGCTTTGGAGTGAAGAGAAGGCAAGGGAGACGATCCTTTCCGTCCTCCCCATGGTCGATTTCTTCTTCGTCTCGGAGGAGAGCTCCCGCCGCATGTTCGGCATGAGCGGCACGCATGAGGAGATCCAAGAACAATTTGCGAAAGAGTACCCGAACCTCCGCATGATCGCGAGCACAAAGCGCAAGGTCATTACCTCCACCCGTCAGTCCTTCACCTCTCTCGTCTACGATTGCGAGAGCGGGGAACACTTCATGGACGCTCCCTATGACAACATCGATGTCGTAGACCGCATCGGCTCGGGCGACGCCTATGTCGCGGGCGCGCTCTACGGCGCGCTGAAATACGGTAACATCCGCTCCGCCGCCCGTTACGGCGACGCCATGGCGTCGGTAAAGAACACCGTCATCGGCGACATGACTGAGGTCGACATCGCAGACATCGACCGCGTGATCGAAAACCACACCACCACCGGCCCGAAGAGCGAAATGGTGCGGTAAAAGTGAGATAAAATATTTACGATAAGCCCCCGGCGCTCGGTGAGATTACCAAGCGCCGGGGGCTTACTGTCTATGTAAGATTTTACTGCGTAGATTTTAGAAAGTATTGGTGCTTTGACGTTCAATTTGCATAGAAAAGCCTTCTCAAACGCCGAAGGACAATCCTGATTGCAAGAGATGATTTCTTGGAAAACTTGTTAACTATGTTTAATCGTGGTTTTGAGTAGGCACAGGGACATTGCCTAACGAAGCAATACTGCTCAAAAGAGCGTTTGCCATAGTTTTGACCTCTTTTGCAGATAGCCCGATTTTATTGGTTGCCAATTTTGCATCGCTCATGCTCAATATTTCCCGAACAAACGAATTGTGAAACGCCTTAGATTTTTGAAAGTTATTGCTCCTGCTACGACATGCTTTGCTTCTTTTCCAATTGTCGTGAGTCTTATCGATTTTCAGAGAATAAGAATAGGAAATAAACCATGAAGCCCCCATCTTTGAGAGAATATCTCCACCGGGAAAGTTAAAGGCGTGATTTAATCTTTTGATAATTAAAGATAAAACGAACCCAAGATTATCTCTCGGGTTCGTTTTGCTCTTGTTTGGTGCCGCTGGTCGGACTCGAACCGACACGGAGTCGCCTCCGACAGATTTTGAGTCTGTTGCGTCTGCCAATTTCGCCACGGCGGCGGATAAGAATCCTTTACTATTTGAGTATAACATATTTTCTTCAAAAAATCAATACATTTTTTAATTTCACCATTTTTTTGTTATTAGAGTGGATTTCCAAAGTAAATTCCACAGTGGAATTTACTTTGGGAATTCACTCTAATTATCGCAAAATCGTGAACATTCGGTTGAAAATATTGACTATTCCGCAGGAATATGGTATAATAATTCGGATATGGCGGCAGAAGTATGACCGTCAGGACCTGCGAAAGGAGATGCGCCGTGATTATTCTTGGAATCGACCCGGGACTTGCCATTGTCGGATGGGGAGTGCTCGAATGTGTGCGCGGTCGGATCCGCCCGATTGCCTATGGCGCGATCCGCACGCCCGCACATACCGACATTGAGGCAAGACTTCTTCAGATCCAATGCGATATGGAAGAGATTATCGGAAAATACCGCCCCGACGAAATGGCGGTGGAAGAGCTTTTCTTCACCAACAACATTACGACGGGTATCGCGGTCGCCGAGGCGCGGGGCGTCATTCTCTGTACCGCACATAAGCTCGGTGTCAAGATCAGCGAATACACGCCGCCACAGGTAAAACAGGCAGTCGTCGGCTACGGCAACGCGGAAAAACAACAGGTCATCGCGATGGTCACCTCGATCCTCCGACTTAAAAAGCCGCCGAAGCCCGACGATACCGCCGACGCCATCGCTATCGCCATCTGCCATGCGAACTCAAGCGGTTCCGCCATGGGAAAATACTTTAATTTACGATAATTCGGAGAGTCCGTCATGTGGATCAGCAATCAATGGAAGGATTATACCGTCGTCGATACCTCGGACGGTGAAAAACTCGAACTGTGGGGGAAATACAGCCTCATACGTCCCGACCCGCAGGTCATTTGGAAAAGCGAAAAGAAAGACCCGCTTTGGCGTCATGCCGACGCGCGTTATTCCCGCAGTCATTCGGGCGGCGGCGCGTGGAACGAGAACCGTCTCCCCGAGGCGTGGAACATCACCTATCGTGACCTGACCTTCCGCATTAAACCGATGGGATTCAAGCATACGGGTCTCTTTCCCGAGCAGGCGACGAACTGGGATTTCTGTCGCTCCCTGATCGAGAGCGCGGGTCGCCCGATCCGTGTTCTGAATCTGTTCGCCTATACGGGCGGCGCCACCGTCGCGGCGGCAAAATCGGGGGCATCGGTCTGCCATGTGGACGCGTCGCGCGGCATGGTCGCCGCGGCAAAGGAGAACGCCGCGCTTTCGGGGCTTTCCGACGCACCGATCCGCTATATCGTCGACGATTGCAAGAAATTTATCGAGCGGGAGATCCGCCGCGGAAACCATTACGATGCCGTTATTCTCGATCCGCCCTCTTACGGCAGAGGACCGACGGGCGAGGTATGGAAGATAGAAGAAAATATCGACGATTTCGTCGCCCTGACGGCGAAGGTTCTTTCGGATAAGCCGCTCTTCTACCTTTTGAATTCCTATACGACGGGACTTTCCGCCTCTACGATGAAATATATCGCCGATCTGCGGTTAACATCAATATTCGGAGGAAAAAGCGAGGCAGACGAGCTCGGTTTGCCTGTCAAAAACAGCGGATTTTGCCTGCCGTGCGGCTCCTCCGTTCGGGTGGTCTTTTAACGATGGGAGATACGGATATGAAAAGAAGCGATGAGGAGATGATCCGTGCGGAACATCTCACCTTCACGTATGCCGACGGCACGGAGAAGATCGACCTTCCGCCCGCGGTCACCGACATTTCGTTTTCTGTGCATCGGGGCGAGTACGTCGCGATCCTCGGCCATAACGGCTCGGGAAAATCGACGCTCGCGAAACTTTGCAATATGATTCTGACACCGACGGGCGGAAAGTTGTTTATCGAAGGACGCGATGTCACCGATGAAACCTTTACGGAGGACGATATGTTCGACCTGCGTTGCGATGTCGGCATGGTGTTTCAGAACCCCGATAACCAGTTGGTTGCCACCGTGGTGGAAGAGGATGTCGCCTTCGGCCCCGAAAATCTCGGAGTGCCGAGCGAGGAGATCCGCCGCCGCGTTGACGAAGCTCTGGATATCGTCGGCATGCGCGAGTATGCCCGCCATGCACCGCATAAGCTGTCGGGCGGACAAAAACAGCGCGTCGCGATCGCGGGCGTTCTCGCTATGAAGCCGAAGATGATCCTCTTCGACGAATCCACCTCCATGCTCGACCCGCTCGGAAGACATGATGTCGTGGAATTGATGGAGAAGCTGAATCGGGAAGAGGGGATTACCGTTCTTCACATTACGCACTATATGGAAGAAGCGGCGCGGGCAGATCGCATCATCGTCATGAATGACGGCACCATCGCCGCCGACGGGACGCCACGCGCGGTGTTCGGTGACGCGGATAAGCTGCACGCGCTCGGTCTCGAGGCACCGCAGGGGGCGGAACTGCTTCATGAGCTCCGCACCGCGGGATGGCAGATCCCGGAGGGACCGCTGACCGAGGAGGAATGTGCGGCGGCACTTCTCGAATTCCTTTCAAAGGACACAACACATGAATAAACTGGAAGTAAAACACGTCTCGTACGTCTACGGACGCGGAACCCCGTTTGAGATCGAAGCCTTGCACGATGTCTCCCTCGGCTTCGAGAGCGGGAAGATCACGGGACTCATCGGACATACGGGATCGGGAAAATCGACACTCGTCAGCCTTCTGAACGGACTTTACCGCCCGTCGGAGGGTGAGGTTCTGCTTGACGGAGAGAATATCTTCGATAAGCCGAAGGAGCTTGCCAAAGTACGTTTCCGCGTCGGACTGGTCATGCAATATCCCGAGTATCAGCTCTTTGACGAAACGGTGCGCTCCGACATCGGCTTCGCACCGCGAAACCGAGGATGCTCTCCCGAGGAGGTCGAAGCCGCGGTGCTCGAAGCAGCGGAATATACCGGTATCGGAAAAGAACTTCTCGATAAATCCCCGTTTGAACTGTCTGGCGGGCAAAAGCGACGGGTCGCTATCGCGGGTGTGATGGCAATGCACCCGGAGGTTCTGATTCTCGACGAACCCGCGGCGGGGCTTGACCCGCGCGGCAGACGAGAGATTCTCGGCGGACTTCGCCGCTATGTGGAGAAGAATGCCGTCACCGTCATCCTCGTCAGCCATTCCATGGAGGATATGGCATATTATTGCGATAACGTTGCCGTGATGAGTCACGCGCGCCTTTACCGCGCGGGCACGGTGGATGAGATCTTTTCGGACGCCGAGTCACTGACGAAGATCGGTCTCAATGTCCCCGAGGTCGCAAGGATTGCCGATCGCCTGATCGTCGCAGGCATCCCTCTGGAAGGAAAGCTCTATACCGTCGAGGGCGTGCGCGATGCGCTTCTTCGTTATCGGAAGGAGGGCAGACGATGATCTCGGACATTACACTCGGTCAGTTTTTCCCGGGAGAGTCGATTTTGCACAGACTCGACCCGCGGACGAAGATCCTTCTCTCTACCGTCTTTATTGTGGCGGTGTTTGTGGCGTCGACGCCGTTCGCCTTTTTGCTTGTCACCCTGTTTACCGCATTTCTGATGGCGATCTCGGGGATCCGTGCATCGGTGATCTTAAAGGGGATCAAACCGATTCTCCTGATTTTGCTCTTCACCTCGATTATCAACATTCTGATGACGCGAGGGGAAGGAGATCCGCTCGTTGCTTTCTGGATCATCAAGATTTATAAAGAAGGCTTGATCCGTGCCTTCTTCATGACTCTGCGCGTGATCCTTCTGATTATCGGAACGAGTCTGCTCCTGACCTATACGACCTCTCCGATCTCCCTGACGGACGGGCTCGAGAGCCTTCTTTCCCCCCTTGAAAAACTGCATATTCCCGTACACATTTTCTCGATGATGATGACGATCGCCCTGCGCTTTATTCCCACGCTCGTGGAAGAGACGGAGAAGATCATGAATGCACAGAAATCACGCGGTGCCGATTTCTCGAGCGGAAACCTGATTAAAAGAGCGAAGGCGCTGATCCCTCTTCTGATTCCGCTTTTCGCCTCGGCGTTCAAGCGCGCGGAAGAGCTTGCCGTCGCGATGGAATGTCGTTGCTACCGCGTCGATAAGAAGCGGACGAAAATGACGCATCGGAAAATGACGGTTGTCGACTGGCTCTCACTGTTTCTCATCGCGGTATTCCTTGCCGTCGTGATCGTGTCGACCACGGTCACACCCGGAGAAGATATGTTCTCAAAACTCGCGTTTTATAAAGTTTAACGGAGGGACCCCATGCGCTATTTTGCCCGCATTCAATACCTTGGCACCGACTTCTCGGGCTTTCAGGTACAGCCGAACCGTCGGACGGTGCAGGGCGAGCTTTTCCGTGCGCTTACCGCGACGCTCGGCGTGGCGGTGCGTGTGACGGGATGCAGCAGGACGGATGCGGGTGTCCACGCAAGGGACTTCTGCATCACGGTGGATGCCGACGGCGCCACTGTTCCTCCGAAGAGTCTTCCCGTTGCGGCAGCTCGTTTTCTGCCTCGGGATATCTCAATCATTTTCGCAAAAGAATGTGACGATACCTTTCACGTGCGCTATGATGTCACGGCAAAGGAATATCTTTATCGCATTGTCAACCGTAGGGTGGCATCTCCCTTTGACATTCACCGCGCATGGTGCCTGTCAAGGGAAATTCCGCCGGACGGACTCGATCGGATGAGACGGGCGTCGGCATGTCTGATCGGTCGGCATGATTTTTCCGCCTTCACCGCAGAGGGTGGAAAAGATATGTCACACGTCCGCACTCTGTCCCGCCTCACGATAGAAAAGGACGGGGACGAGTATCTTTTTCGCGTCCGTGCCGACGGCTTTCTTTATCATATGGTACGCATTCTCGTCGGAACCTTGGTCGAGGTCGCATTCGGCAGGTACTGCCCCGAGGAGATGCCCGACATTCTTTCCTCATGCGACCGCTCACGCGCGGGAATGACCGCACCGACCGACGGACTGTATCTCGATTCGGTATTTTACGAAACGGGTGCAAACGACTTTCTATAACATGTCAAAACAGGAAAAAGAAATCGTGTCTCGAAACGATCTCTTTGGGAAAAGATGAAATTACAGTCTTTTTTCGAAGGGGTCGTTTTTCTATGAAAAAAAGAGGTTGGCGGAAAGCCTTTGCGGCGATCGGTATCACGCTGCTTGTGATCTGTCTTTTGTGCGTGGTCGGGATCGGCATTTTGGCGGCATACGCCGCGGCGAACCTCGATTATACGGGGGACGAGCTACTGTTTTCCGCGGCAAGGAGCGGGAGCGTGACCCGCTTTTATACGGACGGTGGCGAAGGTTCGGGAGATCTCGATTCCTATGTCCCGATAGAATACCGTTCGCTGGCGCTCGGAACGGAGGAAAAGATATGGTATTCGTATGACGAGATCTCGGAGAACATAAAAAATGGCTTTTTGTCGGCGGAGGACAGAAAATTCTTTTCCCATCACGGTTTCGATGCGGTACGCACGGCGCGTGCCGCACTCAATCAGGTCACGCGCGCGGGCGCGACTTACGGCGCGTCCACCATTACGCAACAGGTGGTAAAGAACATCAGTGGGGATAAGGAGATCACCTTCACGCGGAAGCTTTCCGAGATCCTTCGCGCCATTCATCTCGAGCATCGATATTCAAAGGAAGAGATATTCGAGGTGTACCTGAATATCGTGCCGATGGGGGATAATCTCGTCGGCGTCGGCGCCGCCGCGCGTGAGTATTTCGGCAAGGAGCCGTCGGAGCTCACCCTCGCCGAGTCGGCGACGCTCGTCGGCATCACCAATGCGCCGAGTCGGTATCATCCCCGCCTTCATCCCGAGGCATCGAGAGAGAAGAGAAACCGCGTTCTGTACGCCATGCTCGACTTCGGCATGATCGACGAAAGCGTTTACCGCGAAGCCGTCGAAGAACCCCTGATCGTCCGTGCGGCGCGCACGCGGGAGGATTCGGTGCGCTCGTGGTTTATCGAGACGGTGCTCGACGACGTGACGCGCGATCTCGTGGCAAAGCTCGGGATGAAGCGGGAAACCCTGGAAAAGCTCCTCATGTCGGGCGGACTTTCGATCTATACCACGCTTCGCCCCGAGGTGCAAAGTGCCCTCGAGGAAACTTTTCGGAACCTTGAGGGCGTCCCCGACGGGTTGCGTTACGCCATGGTCGTCACCGATTCGACGACCGATACCCTCGCGGGAATCGTCGGCAATGTCGGAGAGAAGCGGGGAAACCGACTTCTGAATTTTGCGACCGTGCCGCATACCCCGGGCTCGGTGCTGAAGCCACTTGCCCTGTATGCGCCTCTTCTCGACGAAAAGAAAATTCACGCGGCGACCGTTTTTGACGACGTTCCCCTCACATTCACCGAGCAGGGCGGCGTTTACAGCGGGTATCCGCACAATTCTCCGAATGTGTATGACGGTCTGACTCCGGTTTGCGAGGGGCTTCGCCTTTCCAAGAATACGGTTGCCGCCCGTCTTTACGAGCTCCGCGGCGCGGAAGCAATCTATCGCACTCTGTATCGTGATTTCGGCTTCGATACGTTGGTGAGATCACGTGAGACGGCGGGCGGCGGGCGTTTGACCGACCTCGCACTCGCTCCGCTCGCCCTCGGGCAGCTGACCGACGGCGTGTCGCTCCGTCGTCTGACGGAGGCATATTCCGTCTTTCCCGCAGAGGGGATTCTGCGGCGCGGGCGTTCCTATCTCGCCGTATATGACGGGGACGGAAAGCTGATTTACGAAAATCCCGCCGAAGAAAAGCGCGTGTTTCGGGAGACGAGTGCGCGCATCATGAATCAGATGCTCTCGCGCGTGGTGGAAAGCGGAACGGCACGCGGGATCCGCCTCGCGGAAAGCGTAGACACCGCAGGGAAGACGGGTACCTCGGGGGAGAGCCGCGATCGGTTGTTTGTCGGTTACACGCCGTATTATACCGCGGGGATCTGGTGCGGGTATTCCGAGGGCGCAAAGAGCGTGCCGAAGGACGCCCCCTCTCACCTTGCCGTGTGGGACAGTGCGATGGAAAAGATCCACCGCGTAAGACTTTCCGGGGTCGAAGAAGAGAAAACCCTCCGTTTTTCCACGGAGGGGCTTGTCAGACGGGAATTCTGTATGGACTCGGGAGAGCTGTATTCGGATGTATGCTTGCTGGATCCCCGCGGCGGTCGGTATCTCTCTGCGTATTTCACCGAGGATAATATGCCGACCGCCCTCTGCGAGCGACACGTTGTCGTGGCATACGATACCGAAACGGGGGCGGTCGCCTGTCCGATGTGCCCCTCGGAGTCGGTGCACCCGGTCGCTCTTCTTCGTATGCCGAAGAGAGAATTCCCGACGCAGGTCATCGTCTCCGACGCACAGTATATGTATCTCGGCGACAGCGGTACGCTTCCGCGCCGTGGCGATTCCTACGACATCCCGTATTTCATCTATGCGCTGCCGCCCGAGGTCTATTGCGGAAGAAGCGCGGGGAAGAAGCAGTACAATTCCTCCTGTTATTTGCATGACGATTGAGACGGGAAGCGGGAGAATTATCCCTTGAGAAGGGCGCGGCGCTTTTTGTAGTCGGGAAGCACCCGCTCCACGACGGCGTAAAAGGCGGGGGAATGATTCATTTCCACAAGATGCGACAGCTCGTGCACGACGACATATTCTCTCGCCGCCTCGGGATAGAGCATCAGACGGTAGCTGTATGCGATGTTCCCCCTCGAATTGCAGGAGCCGAACCGCCCCTTTGCACTCGTGATCGTGATCTTTCCGTAGGTCAGCCCCATGAGGGATGCGTAATACGTCGTGCGCTCGGTCAGGTAGACACGAGCTTCTTTTTTCAGCCTGCGAATATCCTCGTCTGTCAGGACGTCCTCGCGTTTTGCAATCTCCGCGCGGCGTGCCCGATGCTTTTCGATCCAGCCCTCATAGCGGGTGAGCAGAGGATCGATCCGTTCGTTTTTCGTACCGTACGGCGCGCGGACGATGAGATGCCCGTCACGCGCGACGGTAAGAGCGATCGTGCGCCGCACGGAATAAATGATCTCGCAGTCCTCCGCCTTCATGCCGAAAACTCCAGTGTATGAGAGATCAGCGTGTCGCCGCGGTAAACGAGCTTTAAGGAGAAAAAGCGGCGCTCGGTATCGAGAAGGGAAAGAAAGAGCCTGTCGCCCTCCCACAGTGCGAGATCGTATACCTTTTTCTTTTCGACCCACGCGAGGTCGCCCTCGTCGCACACGGGGGACAGCTCGCCGTCGAAGGTGTCGGCGGTGAAAAGATGCATATACTCGGTCTCGTTTCCCTCGGAGACGAACGTGATGATGCCGCGATAGCAAGGGTGGGGGAGAGAAAGCCCCGTCTCCTCGGCCACCTCGCGGCGAACGCAGTCGAAGGGGGATTCTCCCGCCTCGAATTTTCCGCCGATGCCGATCCATTTGTCGCGGTTGATGTCCTTTTTCTTCTTGGTGCGGTGAAGCATCAGATAGCTTCCGTTTTTCTCGATATAGCAAAGTGTCGTCTGAATCATATCCGCCCTCCGTTTTGTTATTTATTGTAGCACAAAGCCCCTGAAAATGCAAGGGGGCGAATCTATGGAACCTTACGAAAAATATGAAATAAATGTGAATCTTTGATAGACACCCTTGACATTTTGATAGAATTCGCTATAATGATTAAGTACTTAATAGTTAAGCTCTTAACTAAAATGTGATCGGAGAAAGGAGAGGACATGAAGGAAGAGCTCGTATCCCGCGCCATCGCGGGGATGATAACCACCGATCGTATGCATAAATCAATGATCGACGCAAAGATCAATGACATCGGTTTGCACAGGGGACAGCATTTTATCCTGATGCACATTGCGGAAGAGGGCGCCCTCGCGTCGCAGAAGGAAATTGCCGAGCGCTTTAACATCTCCGGGGCGGCGGTATCGGGCGCGCTGCAAAAGTTAGAGACGGACGGCTATATTTCCCGTTCCCTCGGGGAAGACAATCGGTATAACCGAATCGAGATCACCGAGAAAGGGCTGGAGATGGTCGAGCGCTCGCGCAAGCTCTTTCGCGAGACCGACCGTTACCTGTTTTCCGGATTTACGGAAGAGGAGCTTCTCGGGTACATTACCTGCCTTGAAAAGATCCGTCACAATATCGAGAGTTATCGCAAGTGTTGCGATAGTGGAAAGGACAACATATGAAACGATGGTATAAGTACATCAAACCCTATCTGCCGTTTTTCATTCTCGGACCGATCTGCATGATCGTCGAGGTCATCGGTGAGGTCGTCATGCCGAAGCTTTTGTCGATCGTCATCAACGGCGCGAACGCGGGGACGTTGACCGTCGGCGGGAGCCTCGGTGTCGGAGCACTGATGATTCTGACGGCGCTGCTCATGATGGCGGGCGGTGTCGGCGGCGCGTATTTCGGTGCGAAGGCATCGGTCAATTTCGCGACCGACCTGCGACAGGACGCGTATGGCAAGATCCAGAAATACTCGTTTGCCAATATCGATAAGTTTTCCGCGGGTTCTCTCGTGACGCGTCTGACGAACGACGTGACACAGCTTCAGAACTTCGTGAACATGCTTCTTCGTATGGCGCTTCGCGCGCCCGGAATGATGATCGGCGGTCTGATTATGGCAATCGCGCTGAAGCCCTCGCTTTCCGTCGTGTTTGCGGTCGTGATCCCTCTGCTTCTTCTGACCCTCGCGTTCATTATCTCGAGGGGCTATCCGCATTTCAATAAAATGCAGAAGAAGATCGATAACTTAAACTCTACCGTACAGGAGAATATCACGAACGTTCGCGTCGTGAAATCCTTCGTCAGAGAAGAACGGGAGATCGAAAAATTCGGCAAGGCGAACAGCGAACTCAAGGACGCGGGGATGAGTGCGATGCGCATCGTGATCTTCATCATGCCCGTCATGAACCTGTTCATGTACGCCGCGACCATCGCCGTCATTTGGTTCGGTCACGGGATCGTGCTTGACGGCGGGATGCAGATCGGCGATCTTTCCGCCTTTATCACCTATGTTTCGCAGATCCTTTCCTCCCTCATGATGGTTGCAATGCTTTTTATGATCTCCTCCCGTGCCATGGCGTCGGGCAGACGTATCTGCGAGGTGCTGGATGAAAAGTCCGACATCGACGACACGGACGCAAAATATCCCGACCTCACGGTGAAGGAAGGGAAGATCGAATTCCGCGATGTCTCCTTCCGCTATTTCAAGAACAGTGAAGAAAAGGTACTCGACGATATCAATCTGACAATAACGCCCGGCGAGACCGTCGGCATCATCGGCTCCACGGGATGCGGAAAGACGACGCTCGTCTCCCTGATCGCGCGTCTCTACGATGCGGATGAGGGCGAGATTCTCGTCGACGGTGTGAATGTCAAGGACTATTCTCTCTATCATCTGCGTGAAGGAATCGGCATGGTTCTTCAAAAGAACGTGTTATTTGCAGGCAGTATTGCAGAAAACCTCCGTTGGGGAGATGAGAACGCGACCGACGAGGAGGTGCGCCGCGCCGCGGAATCCGCCGCGGCGGATAAATTCGTCACCGCTTTCGCCGACGGGTACGATACCTTGCTTGAAAAGGGCGGCGCCAATGTTTCGGGCGGGCAGAAGCAACGTCTCTGCATTGCACGCGCACTTTTGAAGAAGCCGAAGGTCCTCATCCTCGATGACTCGACCAGTGCCGTCGATACGGCGACCGAGGCACAGATCCGCAAGTCCTTCTCGGAAGAGCTCGCGGGATGCACGAAGCTCATTATCGCGCAGAGAATTTCTTCGGTCAAGGACGCCGATAAGATCGTGGTTATGAACGAAGGAAAGATCACAGGCGTCGGCACGCACGAGGAGCTCCTCCGCGACAATACCGAGTATCAGGAAATCTGCTATTCTCAGCAGGACAAGAAGGAGGCGTGAGCATGGCAAGAACACTTTCCGAATTGCAAAAGCAATACAACAGCATGGAAAAGGGCGGGAAGCGCGCGGGCGGCGGTCCCGGTGGTCCCCGTATTCACGGCGGAGGAAAACCGAAGAATGTCCGCGCCACCGTCAGACGCCTGCTTCATTACGTCGGCGTTTACAGGGTACGGCTTATCCTCGTTTTCGTTTCCATGATTCTTCACACGGTATTTTTTCTTTGCGGTTCCTATCTGATTGCTCCGATCATCAACCGCATCACCTTAGCGGTCAATCCCGCCGCCGACATCGCGCCGAGCGCCATTGAAAAGGTCGCCGACCGTGTAATCGAGGCATTTGTCTCCCTGCCGTTCATTTCCTCCCTGACGGGAACGACTGCATCTGCGGTCACGGTATACGTCTTTACGGCGCTTTTGATTTTGGCGGTGGTATATTTTCTCTCCGCATTTACCAACTATCTACAGGCGCGTCTCATGCTCGATGTGACGCAGAACTCCGTGGAGAAGATCCGTTACGACCTCTTCACGAAAATGCAGTCGCTTCCCGTCCGTTATTACGATGCCAACCCGACGGGTGAAGTCATGAGCCGCTATACCAACGACATCGATAACATCGATACCATGCTCTCGAACTCCTTAACCTCGATCGTCAGCGGTGCGATCACACTGATCGGTACCTTCATTTTCATGCTGACCACCAATATCTACCTGACGCTGATTACGATCGCGTTTATTCCGATCTTCATCTTCGGTGGCGGGTTTATCGCGAAGCGTTCGTCGAAATATTACATCGGACAGCAGGCGGCACTCGGTGCTGTGAACGGCTATATCGAAGAGACGGTAGCGGGGCAGAAGGTCATCAAGGTATTCAATCATGAGGAGACCTGCACCGAGGAATTCGGCACATTAAACGAGGATCTCAGGAACAAGCAGTTTTACGCGCAATTCTTCGGCGGTATCATGGGACCCATCATGGGAAATACGAGCCAGGTCAGCTATGCGCTGACGGTCGGCATCGGCGGCGTCCTCATGTGCACGAGCGGGCTGACACCCGGTGCACTGACGGTATTTGCCGGTTATTCCAAGCAATTCTCCATGCCCATCAACCAGATCTCCATGCAGATGTCGACCATCTTTGCCGCTCTCGCGGGCGCGGAGCGGGTGTTCGGTGTTATGGATGAAACTCCCGAGGCTCCCGATCGTGAGGATGCCGTGACGACTCCCATCGAGGGAGATGTCGTTTTGAAGGATGTCACCTTCGGCTATGTCCCGGGCAAGACGATCCTGAAAAACATTACCCTTTATGCACATCCCGGTCAGAAGATCGCATTTGTCGGTTCGACGGGCGCCGGGAAAACCACGATCACCAATCTGCTCAACCGCTTCTACGATATCGATTCGGGCGAGATCACGATTGACGGTGTTCCGCTGAAGCAGTACAAACGCGATTACTTACGCAAGAACATTGCCATGGTGC
Organism: uncultured Eubacteriales bacterium; assembly: GCA_934373635.1. GTDB lineage: Bacteria > Bacillota > Clostridia > Oscillospirales > CAG-272 > UBA1740. The sequence continues at coordinate 70,388 of CAKROZ010000007.1, read as the reverse complement.
TTCAGGATACGCACCTCTTTACCGGGACGGTCAGAGAGAACATTCGCTACGGACGTCTTGATGCCACGGATGAAGAAGTCATAGAGGCGGCGAAAACGGCTAGTGCCCACAGCTTCATCATGCGGCTTGAGCACGGCTACGATACGGTGCTCGAGGGCGACGGCGCCAACCTGTCACAGGGGCAACGTCAGCTTTTGAATATCGCACGTGCCGCCCTTTCCAAGGCTCCGATCCTCGTCCTCGACGAAGCGACCTCCTCGGTCGATACCAGAACCGAACGGCATATCGAGCACGGTATGGATCGCCTGATGAAGAATCGTACCACCTTCGTGATCGCACACCGCCTTTCCACGGTCAGAAACGCGGATGCCATCATGGTACTCGAAAAGGGAGAGATCATCGAGCGCGGGAACCACGAAGCGCTTCTTGCCGAAAAGGGAAGATACTACGAACTTTACACGGGCAAAAAAGAACTGGATTAAAGCGACGGGATTCGTCTCGGAGAAGTCGCGGTGAAATCATGTGTCGGCGTATCGGTTCGGGCGGAATCTGCGCATACCCTTCGAAATCAAAACCGTGCCGTGCACAAACAGGTTCGCAGATGCCTGTTTGCGCACGGCACGGTTTTTATCATGTCGGTTTTTGAGAGTGTATTTCTTTTTATACCTCACGGATGGCAGACTGCGGCGCGTGTTTTTTTCAGCCACTTCACCGTGTCGCTGAGAGTTTCTTTCAGTGAGCGTGGAGCATAGCCGAGATCCTTCGCTGCGGCTTTTCCGGAAAACAGTGCGTTTCCTTGCAACACCCGAACGGCATAGGGGGTGAAGAAAAGCTTTTTCTTCCGCCGAATGCTGTCAAGTTCATAGAAAGGTGCGATGAGCTTTGCCAATGCGAGAGGAATATACGATACTGCTTTTTTTATGCCCGTGCTCTGCCTGACCGTTTCGAGAATATCGCGAATGGTGGCATAGTGACCGGAAAGGATATAGCATTTTCCGCGCACGCCGTGTTCCGTACACGCAACGATGCCTTCCGCCACATCCCGCACATCTACAAAATCATAACCGCCTTTCACGGCAATCGGCAGTTTCCCGGCGAGAAAAGACAGGAGCAGCTCCGTGATGCTACCTCCCGCCGTATCGCCCGGACCGATAATACCGGACGGAAGAACAACGCTTGCGTTCAGAGAAATCTTCGCGGCATCCAGTACGGCGCGGGTTGCCATCGCTTTGCTTTTTGCATAATCGCCGACAAGCTTGCTCGAATCAAAGAGATCGGTTTCGGCATCGATTTCGACCCCTTTCGGCTTTTCGGCAAGCGCATGGACGGAACTGACATATACAAGCTTTCCGATTCCGCGAGAAACACAGGCATTCACAATGTTTTTCGTACCGCCGACATTGACATCGTACAGTAGCCTGCCGGGGCGGCTGGCGACGGAAACGATGCCGGCACAGTGGATAACACAGCTTTGCCCGTCCGCACCCTCAAGAAAAGAATCAAGAGACGCAGGATCGCAGACGTTGCCCGTGCATGCGTGTATTCCGTCGGGCAGATTGGCGGCAAGCGGGTCATCCTTCATGACCAAAGCGTAAATGTCTGCTGTTTTTGTGAGAAGACTCTGCACGACCGCTCTGCCGAGAAAGCCGGTCGCTCCCGTAACAAAGTATTTTGTAAACATTTTTCCACCTCCCTTGCAAGATAAGTGTTGAATATCTTTCGCACTTATAGTATAATAGAAATGAAGAGAAATAACAACCGTCAGCTTTGAGGAAACTGAAAGATATCCGACAGGTGCGCCGACGGTGTTGATTATCTTTGTAAATCTTTTATGAAGGGAGTTTTTCGTATGAAAAAAACCGATGCCCGCGTGCGGTATACGCAAAAGGTTCTGAAGGACAGTTTTTTGAAGCTGCTTGAGAAAAAGCCTGTAAATAAGATAACGGTCAAGGAGGTGTGCGAGCTTGCCGAGCTGAATCGCGCCACCTTTTATGCACATTACAGCGATTGTTTTGCGTTGCTTGAAAGCATTGAGAGGGAAATGCTTGAGAGCTTTGAGGAATCGCTGAAATATATCCGCTCGCTGGATGTGACCTCGCTGATGGGTGCCATCTACGAAATGATTGACCGCAATGACCATGCCTGCCGCGTGTTGGTCTTTTGCGGCGGAGACAGAAAAATCATCGGGGAAATGATAGCACTTGCCAAGGAGAGCAGCCTTGACTATTGGAGAGGCGAGTTGAAGCATGCCTCCGAGGCGGAGTTGGATATGCTGTATATCCATCTGTCGAACGGATTGCTTCATGTCGTGGCGGACGGCTACGGCAAATACAGCCGTGAGGAGCTTTCAAAATTTATCAACCGAATCGTCGTAACCACATTGCAGTTGTTCAAATAAAGAAAAACTCCCGCGACGTGAACTGCCGCAAATGACGGACAGTACAAAACATCCGGGCGGAAACTAAGGAATATCAGGCAAGAACCGACAGTGCGCTGTTTTGAACCGCTTCGAATCCGCGCGGAGCTCAAACGACAGCCCGCGGGACCATTTCCGTTACGGTGTCCGCGCGATGTTTTCACCCGAATGTTAGACGGGGAACCGCCGTTTTTCTGCGGAAGCTTCGGAGAGCTTCTTTTGAGGGAGGGAGGTTGCCATACACTACCGAAAAACGAGAAGAAAGAGAAAAGAACGGGGATTAAAAACGCGACGGCGCGTCCGATCTCCGTTCTTTTGCTGTCATCCTTCGACAAGGAAAGCGGTGCCCGCCGCGTCGAAGGCTTCACAACGGATTTTTGATGAGCGTTCGGGGAATACGTAAACTCAGATGGAGCCTACGATATAAGGTGCCATATCGGCTCTTTCTTCCTCTTCCTTCTTTCTCGCTTCCTCTTCTTCGGCAAGACGGGCGGCTTTCTCCTCCGCACGGACCTTGGCTTCCTCTTCGCGTCTGGCTTCTTCTTCGAGAGCACGGATGGAAAGGGCGAGTCTGCGATTCTCGTCGTCGATCTCGGTGATCTTGACATTGACTACCTGTCCGACGGAAAGAACATCGGCAGGGGAGTTTACTCTGTCAACCGAGATGCGGGAGATGTGAATGAGACCGTCGACATCGGGATATACCTCGGCAAACGCACCGAAGGGCATGAGCGAGACGATCTTTGCGGGAACGACGTCGCCGACATGATACTTCTGCGTAAACTGGAACCACATGTCGTTCTCCTGCGTCTTGTAGCCGAGGGAGATGCGCTTCTTCTCGGGGTCAAGCTCCTTGATGAACACATCGATCTGCTGACCGACGCTGACCACCTGTGAGGGATGCTTGATGCGCTTCCAGGAAAGCTCGGAATTGTGAACCATGCCGTCGATACCGCCGATGTCCACAAACGCGCCGTAGGGAACGAGATTCTTGACCGTACCCATGAAGTGCTGACCGACCTCGAGGCTTGCCCAGATGGCGGCTTCGCGCTCCTTCTTCTCCTCGTTCAGGATCGCCTTGATCGAAGCAATGGCTCTCTTTTTGGTCTCATCGAATTCGATGATCTTGACCTTCTTCGTCTCACCGACGAGAACGGACATGTCGCCCTCCTTCGGAATTCCCGTCTGCGAGGCGGGGACGAAGACACGGTTGCCCGCGATGTCCATGGTGACGCCGCCTTTGACTACGGCGTTCACGACGCCTTCCACGGCTTCGCCGTTTTCAAATGCTTCTTTGAGAACGACCCAGTTTCTGTCTCTGTCGACTCTCTTCTTCGAAAGAGTGGCGACACCCTTTCCGTCCTCCACACGGATGACGAATGCTTCGACCTCATCTCCGACTTTGAACATATCGGAGAGCTTTACCGACGCGTCATCGGTAATCTGATCTTTGGAAATAATACCGGTAAACTTTGCGCCGAGATCCAGATAGATCTCCGCATCGTTGACGGCGTACACGGTACCCTTGACGATATCTCCTGTATGTAAAGTTGTGAGTGATTCCTCCAGCATGGTTGCAAAGTTGTTTTCTTGTGCTGTCATTGCGTTAAAAACCTCCGTTATTATCGCGCGGGGCGTTGAGGCGCCCGCGGTGATTCCGATATTTTGATGCACTTTTCCGAAATCGGGGAACACATCGCCCGCCGTCTCGATCCGAACGGTATCGGGACATACCGCACGGCAAAGGTCATAGAGTTTTCGCGTGTTGGAGCTGTTGTGTCCGCCGATGACGATCATCGCGTCGGAAACCGCGGCGATTTTTACCGCTTCCTCTTGCCTTTTTTCAGTAACACTACATATTGTATCAAAAAAAATCGCATTTGTATATAGATTTTTTAAAATTTTTTTTATTTTTTTGAATTCGCCCAAATTTTGCGTGGTTTGCGAGCATAATATGGGTATTTTGCCCTTGAGATCCAGCCGTTTCAGCTCTTCGAGGGAGGAGAACATCGCTTTGTCGCCCTTCGCGTAGCTGATAACGCCCTTTGCCTCGGGATGATCCGGGTCGGCATAGAGAAGAAAGAAGGTGTCCTCTCCCGTATTTTCCTCCGCCGTCTTCTGAAGTTTTTTGACGTACGGGCAGGTCATATCGACGAGCGTGAAGGCGGGAAATTGCGCCTCGAGTGCCCGTAGCGCCTCCTCCTCTTCTTTCGGGATTCCGTGCGTGCGGATGACGACCGTCGTGCGCTTTTCACCGCGCGTGCGGAGAAGCTCCGGGACCTTCGACGGCTCGAGGACGCCGACGCCCCGCGCGGTCAGCATGTCGGTGTAGGTGCGGTTGTGTATCAAATCTCCGAGAGTAAAGACGCCGTCTCCTTCGCGCGTCGCGAGTGCTTCCACCGTCTCTGCGGCACGGTGCACTCCGGGGCAGAAGCCCGCGAATTCCGAGACGCGGATCATTTCACGGCTCCGTCGGTGCTTTGCGTTTTTTCGCCGTAGCCGCCGAGCGCGGCGATCGCGGAAAAGATCTTGTCCGTCGCCGCCTCATATTCCGCAGAACCGCCGTGAACGAAACCGAGCTCCTCGCAGGAGATCGGCTTTCCGATATAAATATCCTTGCGACGAAGGAAACCGTACTTTACATTTTTCACCTTGATACAGACGGGAATGACCGCGACCTTTGCACGGTAGGCGATCAGAGCCGCCCCGTTTTTGCGCGGCGTGGTCGTGGGATCGACCCCGGGATAACGGTGCCCCTGCGGAAAGAGGGAGACCGCCTCGCCGAGGCGGAGCAGCTCGACCGAGGTGCGGAGTGCGGCGACATCGTTGCTTCCGCGATCGACGGGAACCGCGCCGAGCGCACGGATGCAGTGGCGTACCACGGGGACACGGAAGAGCTCCTTCTTTGCGAGATAGCGCACGGGGCGATGAAAGGACGCGGCGATCAGAAACGGGTCGCGGATGGCAATGTGGTTTGCGCAGACGAGGACACCGCCGACCGCGGGGATATTTTCCGCTCCGTGGATGTGGATCCGCTGGAAGAACCGAACGATCCCCGCAAAGATGTGGTGCATCCGCATATAAAATCTGCCCGATTTTATAAGCGTCAATTTCCGATTCAGAAGCTCGACGATCGCATCTGCGGTGCCTTCAAGGGTCAGATTCGAATTGTCGAGCAGAACGGCGTCAGCCGCTTTCACGCACGGAGCAACGGCGCGGCTCGCGTCGTTTTGATCCCGCGTCTCCATCTCCCGCATCACGTCCTCGAGCGTCGTTTCGATGCCCTTTGCGGTCAATTCCTCAAAACGGCGCTTGGCTCTCGCCTCGGGGGATGCGACGAGAAAGATCTTCAGATCGGCGTTCGGCAGGATTACCGTGCCGATGTCACGACCGTCCATGATGACACTGTTTTTCTTCGCGATGTTCCGCTGGGTGTCGAGAAGGAAGGAGCGCACGGCGGGAATCGCGCTGACGGCGGACGCCGCCATCGAGACCTCGGGCGTGCGGATCTTGTCTCCGACGTCTTCGCCGTTCAGACGCAGGATCTGACGGTCGGTAAAGGTGAGCGTCGGGTGAATGTCGGGGAGCGCACGCTCCACGGCGGCGGCATCCTTCGGGTCAATGCCGTTCGAAAGACAGTAAAAGCCGATGGCGCGGTAAAGCGCGCCGGTATCGACATATAAAATACCGAGCCGTGCGGCAAGGAGCTTTGCGACACTGGACTTCCCGGCACCGCCGGGACCGTCGATTGCAATGCGGATCATAGGAAAACCTTCTTTCGTATGTCAGTAAGAATTTGCGGCGTCCGTTCCCGCGAGATACCCCGTCGAGAACGCGATCTGTAAATTAAAGCCGCCCGTGTAGGCGTCCACGTCGAGGATCTCGCCCGCGAAATAAAGTCCCGCGTGGAGCTTTGATTCCATGGTTCGCGGAACGACCTCGCGCACGTCCACGCCGCCAGAGGTAACGATGGCTTCTTCGATCGGACGAAAGCCCGAGAGCCCGAAGGAAAAATTCTTGAGAAGAGAGAGAACACGGTGGCGTTCTTCTCTTGTCACCGCGTTGACCTTCTTTTTCGGGTCGATTCCCGTGCGGGCGATGAATGGCTCCTTGAGCTTCGCGGGCAACAGCGCATCGAGCGCATGGGAAAAATCCCTGTTGCTTCGCTCGGAAAAGTCGGAGAGCAGGCGCGCGTCGAGCGTTGCCTCGTCGAGCGCGGGCTTTAAGTCGATATGAAAGGTAAGTCCCGAAACATCGCGCCCCGCAAGATGTGCCGAGGCGGAAAGCACGGTAGGACCGCTGACCCCGAAGTGTGTAAAGAGCATTTCGCCGAAATCCTCGTAGACCGTGCGTCCGTCCTCCGTGATCCGGATCCCGACGTTCTTTAAGGACAGCCCCTGAAGCTCGGAGCAGACGGGATCTGCGGATTCGAGAGGCACGAGCGAAGGGAAGAGAGGCGTCACGGTATGCCCGAGCTTTCTCGCAATGCGATAGCCCGAGCCGTCCGAACCCGTCAGGGGGTACGAGCGCCCGCCGGTCGCGAGAATTACCGCGTCGTACGTTTCTTCCTCTTTTGCGAGAACGGTATACGTGCCGTTTTCCTCGTGGCGGACGGAACGGACGTTTTCATAGCGCTTTCTCACGCCGCCGACGTATTCCGTCATGGCGAGAACGATGTCCCGTGCACGGTCGCTTTCGGGAAACACGCGGTTGCCCCGCTCGGTCTTCAGCCTGACGCCGAGTCCCTCGAAAAAGCGTACGGTGTCCTCGGGAGAAAACGCCGAGAGCGCGGCGTAAAGAAATCGCGGGTTGTGCGGTACGTTGGCGAGAAATTCTTCCGTCGTGCAGGCGTTGGTGACGTTGCATCTGCCCTTTCCCGTGATGGCAAGCTTTTTTCCGAGGCGGTCGGTGTGCTCGTACAGCGTCACGTCGGCGCCGAGCGAGCTCGCCGTTCCCGCCGCCATCATGCCGGCGGCGCCTCCGCCGATGACGGCGATCCTTCTTTGTCCCTCTGCCGTCATTGCTTTGTATATACGTTGAATTCGTCCCAGACCGCCTCGAGACGTTCGAGACGGCGGGTGATCTCTTTTTCTCTGCGGCTCGTGATCTCGACGATCATGGCGTTCAGAATGCTGAACGGAGCGACGAGAGAATCGGTATAGGACGCCATATCCGACTGCGCCGTCAGAAGACAGGTAGCATAGGGAGCGAGCGGGGAGATCTCCGAGTCGGTGATAACGACGACCGACGCATTATTCTTGCGCGCGAATTTTACGGCGCTGACCATTTTCGAAGAATACCGGGGGAAGGAAAACGCGATGAACACGTCCGACTCGTTGATGGTCAGGATCTGTTCGAAGACCTCACCCGTCGATGTGGGATTGACGAAATGCACGTTGTCGAAGATCAGGGAGAGGTTGTATTTCAGAAAGAACGCGAGCGCCTCCGAGCAACGCGCACCCATCACATAAATATTGCGCGCGTCGAGAATGGCTTCCAAGGCGGCGTGAAACGCGTCGCGGTTCAGCGTATCGAGCGTGTAGCGGATCTTCGCGATGTCCGCCTCCATCACGTTTTCGAGCAGGTCGCCGCGACCGATCCGTGCCTTTGTCATTTCGATGCGCTGATTCGGTGTCAGGCGCGTGCGGACAAGCTCCTGCACGGAGCGCTGAAATTCCGCATATCCTTCGAATCCGAGCTCGTTTGCAAAGCGTACGACGGTAGATTCGGAGACGCCGACCTTTTTACCGAGAGCGGCGGCGGTCATGTAGGCAACCTTGTCATATTCGTTCAGAACGGCGGTAGCGATCTTTTTTTGTCCTTTGGAAAAGGTGGGAAAAAAGTCCTTGATCCGTCTGGCAATATCAATGGTCATAAGACACCTCGGGAGTTTTTGTTCGGCAGTTTTTCAGCCTGTTACAGTATAGCACGAAACTCCGCATTTTGCAAGAGAAAATTCAAAATCATGCATTCTTTCTTGCAGAAAGGAAGAAATTACCGTTATTTTGAATAAAGGAAGGAAAAACTCACACAAAACCCCGAAGAAAACCTCCGTCCGACAAGCGAGCGGAGGTTTTCTTCGGGGTTTTTATCGATTTTTTATCAAAGTCTTGCGAGAGCCGAATCGATACGGGAGAGTGTCTCGTCCCGCCCGATGACCTCCATGATCTCGGTCGCCCCGCCGGGCGTCGCGGCAAGACCCGATACCGCGATGCGGAGGCACCACATGACGGCGCCCGTTTTCAGCCCGAGTGTCTCGGAGAGCGGAGAAAGCGCCGCGAAAATCGTGTCGTTATCAAAGGTGGTGAGCTTCGCGAGAATCTCACGCGCGGCGATAAGCACCGACCTGACCGTCTCGAATTCCGAAATCTTGTTTTTCTTGTTCAGGAAGAGCTCTTTGCCGTATTCCGGCAGAGCAAGGAAGAACGCCATGCGCTCGTCAAGCTCGGAGAATTTCTGAATTCTCGTTTTGAGAAGTGCGAGCATCTTCTCGCGGTTCACCGTCGCGGGGATCTTTGCATGAATGAAGTTTTTCGCCTGTTTTGCGAAATCCTCGTCGCTCATCTTGTGAAGATACTCGCCGTTGAACCAAAGCAGCTTTTCATAGTCGAAGACCGCAGGGGACTTGGACACACCGTCGATTGTAAAGGCGGCGACAAGCTCGGGAAGGGTGAAGAATTCCCGCTCGGATTCCTTCGGGCACCAGCCGAGAAGCGCGATATAGTTGATGATCGCCTCGGGAAGATAGCCGTCCGCAAGCAGATCGGAGAAGGAGACCGCACCGTGCCGCTTCGACAGCTTCGAGACCGTGCCGTCCGCACTCTTGCCCATCATGAGGGGCAGATGCACATAGCAGGGGCGCTCCCAACCGAACGCGTCGTAAAGAAGCACGTATTTCGGCGTCGAGGTCAGATATTCCGAGCCGCGCACCACGTGCGTTACTCCCATCAGATGGTCGTCGATCACGTGGCAGAAGTTATAGGTCGGGTAGCCGTCCGCCTTGATGAGAATCTGATCCTGGAGCTCTTCGTTGTTGACGGAGATCTCGCCGAAGACGGAATCCACATAGCTCGTCACACCCGTAAGAGGCATTTTCTGACGGATGACGTAAGGCATTCCCACCTCGAGATTGCGCTTCACTTCCTCGGGGGAGAGATCACGACAGTGACGGTCATATCCGCCGAGCGCATCCTCTTCGTGGAGCTTCTCGAGCCGCTCCTTCGAGCAGAAGCAGTAATAGGCAGAGCCGAGGTCGACAAGCTTTTTCGCGTATTCGAGATAGATTTCTTTTCTCTCGCTCTGAACATACGGACCGTGCTCACCACCGACATCGGGACCCTCGTCCCAGAGGAGTCCCGTCGTGCGGAGCGTCGATTTGATAATATCGGTCGCCCCTTCGACAAAGCGCTCGCGGTCGGTGTCCTCGATCCGAAGGATAAAGCGCCCGCCGTCGTGCTTGGCGATGAGATAAGAATAAAGAGCGGTGCGCAGATTTCCGATGTGCATATAGCCCGTCGGGCTCGGCGCAAAGCGTGTGACTGTCATGACAAACCCTCTTTTCGGTTACGAAATACTTTTGCAAAAGGTATTTTATCATAAATTTCGGAAAGAGTCAACCGAATTTACAAAAAATGTTTGACTTTGCGCAATGAAGTCGTTATAATAATAGTGAAAACTATTATCGGGGTGTGAGATGTTCAAAAGTACCTTTGCGAAATATCTGACAACTTTCGTGGTCATCATCGTGTTCAGCTTTGTGATGCTGTCCTTCATCTTCACGTCAATGATCCGCTCCTATTCCGCACACGAGACGGATAATCTGCTGATCGAGACAAGCTATACCTTCAAGGACAGGATCGAGGAAAGAAGCATACAGGATATGCGCATCTTCATCAAGACCGAGATCCTCCAGCGCTTTCTTCTCATCAACGATACAGATATGAATATCCTCGTGTGCGACGCGGACGGAAAGCTTCTGTTTTTGACGGTCACGGACCCCGAAACAGGAAAGCGTGTGCCGAACATCACCGACGGGACCGAGACGCTCTCCTTCGACTCGCTGAAAAAGCAGGAGGAGGACAACGGCGGTACCTATTATTTCGGCATCGGCGATTTTGACGGCGTGCTCGAGGGTGAGAACCGCATCTGCGCGCGCGAGGTTCTCTACGACGGAAGATTGATCGGCTATATCCTCGTGATGAAATCCACCGCCGCGGAAAACGCGGTCATCTCGGTCACACAGCGCGCCGTGTTTACAAGCTCCCTTTGGGTCATGCTCGCCGCCGTGATCGCGATCTATTTTATCACCGAGCGTCTGCTTCACCCACTGCGGAGCATGACCGCGGCGACCAAAAGCTTTGCGAAAGGGGATTTCTCCGCCCGCGTTCCCGTATACGGCAGGGACGAGGTCTCCGAGCTTGCCACCGCCTTTAACCAGATGGCGGAATCTCTTGCCAATCTCGAAAAAATGCGAAATACCTTCCTCGCCAGCGTGTCGCACGATCTCCGCACGCCGATGACTACCATCGCGGGTTTTATCGACAATATCAACTCGGGAGCCATCCCGCCGGAAAAGCAAGGGTATTACCTCGGCGTGATCTCGGCGGAGATCCACAGGCTCTCCCGCCTCGTCTCCGAGATTCTCGATGTTTCCCGTCTCGAATCGGGGGACAGAAAATTCAATTTCACCGATTTCGACGTCTCCGAGGTCGCGCGCCTGATCCTCATCTCCTTTGAGCAGAAGATCGAGGAGAAAAAACTCGATGTCATGTTCGATTCGGAGGATTGCGTTCCCGTCCACGCGGATAAGGACGCCATCTATCAGGTCGTTTATAACCTTTGCCACAATGCCATCAAATTTGCGAAGCAAGGAGGAGAGCTCACCATCCGCATCACCCACGAGAAGGAAAAGGTACGCATCAGCGTCTTCGATGAAGGGCAGACCATCTCCCCCGAGGACATTCCCTATGTCTTCGACCGCTTCTATAAGACGGATAAGAGCCGCGGACTTGATAAGAACGGCGTCGGACTCGGACTCTATATCTCAAAAACCATCGTGGACGCTCACGGTGAGACCCTGACGGTCGAGTCGGAGAAAGGGCATGGCTGCACCTTCTCCTTTACGCTTCCCGCCGCTGCGTCCTTGCCGAAAAAAGGCAGTGCTTCGCAGGAAGGTTGACCGCAAAGCGAAAAAATAAATAAAAAGTAACGTCCGAAAGCCGGAACACCGCGGAAAGGAGAGCCATGGAAACGGAACGCACCATCCTGCATTGTGATTGCAATTCCTTTTTTGCCTCGGTAGAAACGGTGTCACATCCCGAATACGCACACGTTCCGATGGCAGTCTGCGGCAGTACCGAGGACAGGCACGGCATCGTCCTCGCCAAAAACGAACTCGCGAAAAAATACGGCATCCAAACCGCAGAGACCGTTCACACGGCGAAGCGGAAGTGCCCGAACCTCGTGATCGCCGAACCGCATTACGGAGAATATGTGAAATTCTCCCGTGCCGTGAACCATATCTATGCCGAATATACCGACGAGATCGAACCCTTCGGCATCGATGAGAGCTGGCTCGACGTGACAAAAAGCCGAAAAGCCTTCGGCACGGGCGTCGAGATCGCCGAGACGCTTCGCCGTCGCGTCAGGGAGGAGCTCGGCATCACGATCTCGGTCGGCGTTTCCTTCAATAAAGTATTCGCAAAACTCGGGAGCGATTATAAAAAGCCGGATGCCGTCACCGTGATCGACCGTGAAAATTTCAGGCGCATCGTCTTTCCGCTTCCCGCGGGCGCCCTTCTCTTTGTCGGAAAACGCACCGAGGAAGCCCTTCATAAACTGGGCATCCGTACCGTCGGTGAACTTGCCGCGGCGAGCACGGCGCTTCTTACTTCCCGCTTCGGAAAGATGGGGGAATTGCTCCACCTCTACGCCTCGGGGGAGGATAACAGTCCCGTCACTCCGCCGACCGAGGACGCGAAGAGCATCGGGAACGGCTTTACCTTCCGTCACGATCTCGTCGGCAGGGATGCCTGCCGCGTCGGCATCGACTTTCTCTCCGAGGAGATCGGGGAAAAGCTCCGCGCCCGCGGGCAGAAGTGCACCATCGTCACCCTGCGGGTGAAGGATGAATTTTTAAGCACAGTACAGAAGCAAAAACAGCTCACCCCGCCGACCGACCTCTCCCGCGAGATCGCGGGGGCGGCGTATTCGCTTCTCACCTCCTTTTGGAGTCCCGAGAAGCCCGTGCGTATGCTCACCGTCACGACGAGCGGACTCGTGCGGCGGGACGCCGTGACCGAGCAGCTCGATCTTTTCTCCGACCCCGCGATAGAAGAAAAACGGGAAAAAGGAGAAAAACGAGAAAACGCAATGGATAAAATTCGGCAGAAATACGGAAGAGCCGCCATCGTGCAAGGCTCGGTCATTGATACCGACATCGGCATATACGAAAAAAAGCCGCTCCCGACAAAGGATCCCGAGGCGGGGGAGCCCCCGAGCGCCGCTTCGGACAAAGAAACAAGAACACCGCACGCATGACCCGAAGCAAAACCGCGTTTCCTCTCACCGCTGTCAAAACAGATGCTATCAACAAATCCGCCGCCATCCCCGAATTTCGGGGATGGCGGCGGATTTGTTATATTTCAATCAAAAAGGCAGAATTCCTGTTTGAGTGACCTCTGTTTGCTATTTTGAGTATTGAATGACATACTCGGCGTTTGCATTCCATTCCGCTTCTTTTTCGATTCTTTCCCACTCTTCTTCGGTGCCTTCAAAAAGAATCGTCAGATTTTTGCAACCGTAAAACGCATTGCGTTCGATACATTGAACGGTAGACGATAAATATAAAGTCATATTCTCCGGACAACCGTCGAATGCGGTGTCGCTGATTACGGAAGCGTTGGTCAGCTTCACCTTTTTCAGTCCTTCCGGAATCTCCCACCCGAAGATAAAGGCGAATTTTCCGTTCCCCCTACTTTCCGCCGATTTACCGGCGAATGGAAGTTCTATACTCTCAAGATTCTTGCATCCATAAAATGCGTAGTAACCGATTTCCGTCACACTGTTCGGGATTTTTATATATCTAAGCTGAGAACAACCGTGAAAAGCCCTGCCTTCAATTGTCGCGATCCCGTCGGGGAGCGTGACTTCGGCAAGCGCCGAGCATTCGCCGAATGCGCTCCAATGAATGGTTTCCACCTTGCTCGGAACAGTGATTTTCGTCAGTGCTTTGCATTTTGCAAACATATGATTCCCGATGCTCGTGATACTATCGGAAAGTGTAATGCTTGAAAGATTTGTGCAACCCGCAAATGCGGAATCTCCGATATCGGTGACGGAATCGGAAACAACAATGCTTGACAGATTCGTGCAATCCGCAAATGCGGAATCTCCGATATCGGTGACGGAATCGGGAATAACAATGCTCGACAGATTTGTGCAACCCGCAAATGCCGAGGCATTGATTTTGCGGACGGGAAGAACTTCATGCGTTCCCGGAATGATGATCGAGTCGGAAATGATAATCGAGGTGTCCGTCATGTTACCGATACCACTTACGATGCAGTATTTTTTGTCGCCGGAAAGTGCATAACTCAAGGACTGGACTTTTCCGCATACCGTGCATACGCCGTTCGCAAAGAGATGTGCTTCCTTGGATGAGATTACGGACTCATGTTTGCATGTGGAGTCATGCCAATGGTATGTACTGTCAGAAGACCATGCCTCTGCATAGGTGTGTGTATGTGTGAGTCTCGGAATTGTCGTAGTGACGATTTCACCGCACTTCGTACATTCGAGGTGGCGTTCGCCGACCTCGCTTTCGGTAGCCTCACGGTCGACGACCCACTCGCCGTAGGTGTGCTCGCATTCCCCGCATGAAGCAAGGGAAAAGAGAATGGTTGCTCCGAGCAAGAAAGCGAAGAGAAGAGTGAAAATTTTTTTCATGTTTTTCCTTTCCGCAAAATCCGATAAACAAAAACATTGTCAGGAAAAGTATACTTTTCCTGACATATAAAAACATTAAGTTATTTCGTGGCAGAATTTAGAAAAACACCAAAAAAGAACCTGTCAGTATAGGTATACTATTCCTGACAAGTTCTACCTTTATATTATATATCACTTTCTCGTTTTTGTCAAGTCGTATTCCCGCACTTTTCGACATTCGGATTTCACAAGGGGACGAATCCGTAAGATTTTTTGCCGTTTTACATTTTCTTTACATTCCGCAAAGGTTTGCAGGGTAGTCGGGAGTTTCGATTTGCGGTATGATAGAGCCGTACCAAGGAAAAAGAATACAAACACAAAAAGGAGAAACAAAAATGAAAACCAAAAAACTTTTGACCCTCGTCCTTACCGTCGCGTTGACGGTCACCTCGCTCTTCTCGCTCGCCTCTTGCGGTGGCGCGGAGAAGAACATCACCGTTGTCGTCCGCGAACAGGGAAGCGGAACGCGTGAGGCGTTTGATACCAATGTGACCGACGGCACGCACTACCTTGAAGAAAAAGTAGACGGCAAGAAGGTCTACAACAGCACGAAGACCGCGGTCGAGCAGACCAAGACGGGTACCGTCCTCTCGAAGGTCGCGTCGGATGAATATGCCATCGGCTACATCTCTCTCGGCTCCGTCAACGATACCGTGAAGGTCCTGAAGGTCGGCGGCGTTCTTCCGAGTGAAGAGACCGTTCTCGACGGTTCGTATAAGATCCAGCGTCCCTTTGTGGTCATGACGAAGCACGGCATCACCATGACCGAGCGCGCCGCAGACTTCATGAACTACCTGAAGAGCGAAGCGTCGAAAGACCATGCGGCGAGCGCGGGCTGTATCTATCTCGCCGATCCCGCAAAGCGTGCGAACGCAGGTGCCGACCCGATCGCGGTAACGACCTTTACAAAGCAGGCGACTCTCCCCGCAGGGGAAAAGATCGTCGTCCGCGGCTCCACCTCGATGGAAAAATTCATCACTGCGGCGGCGAAGGGCTATGCCGACCTCTACGGCGTCAACGCGTCGGATATCTTCGACATTCAGCTTGAAGGCTCCTCGGTCGGACGGAAAGCAGTGGAGAGTGACACGGTAGGCAATGTAATCGGTCTTTCCTCCGCGGCGGTGAAGCGGGACAACATCGACAGCTTCAACGTTTGTCTCGACGCGGTTGCCGTGATCGTCAACGTCAAGAACGATAAGGTCGCCGACCTCACTCTGAAGCAGCTCTACGGCATCTTCTCGGGCACGATCACCAAGTTTGACGAAGTAAAATAAGGAACACGGAATATGACTGCAACGAAAGCAAAAGAAAAAATCGGAAAAGCAGTCTTCGCGGCGGCGGCAATCGTTTGTACGGTTGCCACCATCGCGATTTTCGCGTTTCTGATCTACAAAAGCATCCCCGCGTTCGGAAAATTCGGCGTCTTCAAATTCATGTTCGGCGACAAGTGGTCGCCCGACAGACTCGATACTTACGACTCCCCCCTCTCGGGCACCTACGGCATCTTCACGATGATCGTCGGAACCCTGACCGCGACCGTCGGATCTCTCCTTGTCGGCGGTATTCTCGGGTATTTCACGGCGGTTTTCCTCGCGTTTTACTGTCCCGAAAAGCCGAAGCGCATCCTCGGCACCGTCATCAATCTTTTGGCGGGAATTCCTTCGGTCGTTTACGGCTTCTTCGGTATCGTTTTTCTCCTTCCCATCCTTTCGAAATTCGCGCCGAACGACGGTAGCGGACTTTTCGCGACCTCGCTGATTCTCGGCATCATGATCCTGCCGACGGTCGTCTCCCTCTCCCGCACCGCGCTCGAATCCGTGCCGCGATACTACTATGAAGGCTCGGTCGCCATGGGCGCAACGCACAGCGAGACGGTCTTCCGCATCATGTCCCCCGCGGCAAAGTCGGGAATCACCGCCTCTCTCGTCCTCGGCATCGGACGCGCCCTCGGTGAGACGATGGCGATCGTCATGGTGGCGGGCAACGCCGCGACCTATCCGAAGGGCCTTTTCTCCTCCTTCCGCGTCCTGACGGCAAATATCGTAATGGAAATGGGCTATGCGGGCGAGGTCCAGGAGGGCGCACTCGTTGCTACGGGCGTCGTGCTCTTGCTTTTCGTCCTCCTCGTCAATCTCCTCTTTGCCGCCCTTGGCGGAAAAGGCGTGAAGAAACTGACCAAGGCAAGCGCGAAAAAACGTCACGCCTTCCGCGCGCCGACCATATTCCGAGATCTGAAAGAGCGTTTCTCCGCTTTCCTTCATAAGATCCGCGCACCGCGCATCGGGCAGGGACTCGCCGTTTTCTCGGGTGCCTTCGCAGGGCTTGTGCTCCTTCTGATCGTCGGCTTCATCTTTGCGAACGGTCTGCCGTATCTGATTCAGAATCCCTCACTCATCTACGGCGCGTATGAATTCGGCGGGGAAAAGATCACCATCCTTCCCGCCATTGTCACGACGCTGTACACCGTGTTTTTGAGCCTTCTCATCGCGGTACCGATCGGCATCATGACCGCGATCTTCTTAAATGAATATGCAAAGCGCACGCACTTCGTCGTCCGCCTTGTCCGTTCCGCCATCGATATCCTCGCGGGCGTTCCGTCGATCGTCTACGGACTGTTCGGCATGATTACTTTCGTCAAGGTCTTCGGCGGCTCGAGCAGTATTTTCGCAGGCTCGCTGACGGTCAGCGTCATGCTTCTTCCGACCGTCGTCCGCTCGACCGAGGAGAGCCTTCGCGCCGTGGAGGACGCACAGCGGGAGGGAAGTCTCGCGCTCGGCGCGGGAAAACTGCGGACCATCTTCCGCGTCGTCCTGCCCTCCGCACTGCCGGGAATTCTCGCCGCCGTCATTCTGAGCATCGGACGCGTCATCAGCGAGTCGGCACCCTTCCTCTATACCATGGGCTCGGTGATCTCCGCCGTTCCGCGCGGCTTCGGTGACAGCGGCGCGACGCTCGCCGTTGCACTCTACCAGCTTTCGGGTGAGGGTTGGTATATGAAGGAAGCTTACGCGACCGCCGTCGTCCTGATCTTCCTCGTCCTCATTCTGAACCTGACCGCCGAACGTGTCGCATCCCGCCTTGGTGGGAAACTGAAAGGAGCTTCCAATGCAAAAAAATAAAAAATTCGAGATTCTGCCCGAATTCGGGCAGAACATCTCCGTCAAAGGTGCAAATCTCTGGTACGGAGAATTTCAGGCAATCAAGGACATCAGCATCGAGATCCCCGAGCGCAAAGTGACCGCCTTCATCGGTCCTTCCGGTTGTGGAAAGTCCACCTTTTTAAAGTGCTTTAACCGCATGAACGACCTTGTGGAAGGCTGTCGCGTCACGGGCGATTTCCGCATCGGAGAAACGGACATCTACGGAAAGATCGATGTCAACGAGCTTCGCCGCAATGTCGGCATGGTGTTTCAGAAGCCGAATCCCTTTCCGATGAGCGTCTACGATAATATCGCCTACGGTCCCCGCACCTTCGGCATCCATGCGCGCGCCGCTCTCGACGAGATCGTCGAGGAATCTCTTCGCGGCGCGGCAATGTGGGAGGAACTCAAGGACAGACTCGACAAGTCCGCGCTCGGTCTTTCGGGCGGTCAGCAGCAACGCCTCTGTATCGCCCGTGCACTCGCCGTCAAGCCGAAAATTCTTCTGATGGACGAGCCGACGAGCGCGCTCGACCCCATCTCGACCGACAAGATCGAGGCGCTCTGCACCGACCTTGCGAAGAATACGACCATCGTCATTGTCACGCACAACATGCAGCAGGCGACGCGTATCTCGGACAAGACAGGATTTTTCCTGCTCGGCGAGCTGATCGAATACGGCAACACCGACGATATTTTCACCGACCCGAAGGATGAGCGCACCGAGCGCTATATCACGGGCAGATTCGGTTGATACATCTTGACAAATATGATATAATGGGGGAAAGAAGATATGCCCGGAAGAAAACAGTTTGAAGAAGAACTTGAAGAACTCAAGGATGAGCTCGTCGCCATGTGCCGTCTCACGACCGACATGATAACGAGTGCAAACGAAGCGCTCGAAAAGCTCGATCGCGACCTCGGACACAGCGTCGGTGAAAGCGATAAACGCGTCGACGAATACGAAATGGACATTGAAAAGCGCTGTATGCGGATTCTCATCCGCCGTCAACCGGTGGCGAAGGATTTCCGCTTCGTCTCGACCGCTCTGAAAATGATTACCGACATCGAACGCTTCGGCGATCAGGCGAGCGACATCGGTGATCTTGTCTATACCATGCCGGGAGATACCTATATCAAAAAGCTCGATCATCTCCGCTCCATGGGCGAGCTCGCCGTTCGCATGGCGCGCGAGTCGGTCAATTCCTTTATCCGCAACGACGAGGCGCTCGCCGACGAGGTGATCGCGACGGACGACGAAATGGACACCCTGTTCCTCGAGGTACAGCAGGAGCTGATTGACATTCTGAGAAAGGACGGGGAACACAGCGCCGATCAGGCAATCACGCTCATGATGGTGGCAAAATACTTCGAGCGTCTCGGCGACCATGCCGTCAACGTCGCGGAATGGGCAAAATATAACGAAACGGGGGTACACAAAAAGAATTGATGAAAAGACAGTTGATCGATATCGTAGAGGATGACGAGGGAATCCGCGAGGTTTACGAGGGCGCACTCGAAGAGACCTACGACCTCGCCATGTTCGAGTGCGGCGCGGATTTTTTCAAGTCCTTTGCCGTGAAGACTCCCGATCTCATCATTCTCGATATCATGCTTCCCGATATGGACGGGTATACCATCCTCTCAAAGATCCGCGAGGTAGACGAGCGGGTGCCCGTCATTATCATCAGTGCGAAGTCGGACGAAATCAGCTTTGTCAAGGGACTGAATAAGGGTGCGGACGACTATATGGCAAAGCCGTTTTCGGTTCTCGAGCTGATGGCACGTGTCAAAGCGGGACTCCGCCGCGCGAATCTGTATGTTTCGAACACGGGGGATTTCTCCGTCGACAGAAATACATATAAGATCTTCTTCCGCGGGCACGACCTCGGACTGACGCTGAAAGAATATAAGCTCCTCGACTATCTCATCGGAAACGCGGGGGTCACGATCGACAGAGAGACCCTTTTCCGTGAGGTGTGGGGCGAGAATTTCCTCGGAGAGACGCGGACGCTCGATATGCACATTGCCGAGATCCGCGACAGGATCCGGGAGGCGGGAGGTGGAGACGTGATCGTCACCGTGCGCGGTGTCGGTTATCGTTTCGAAGCAAAATGAAAAGAAAAATTTTCCTTCGTATCTTTCTTCTGACGCTCCTTTGCACATCGATCGTTTTTACCGCCGCATTGTTTGCCGTGGCGGGGAGCGGTCGCAGTGTGGTCGAAGAGCGCCTGCGCGCCGAATGTGGGCTTCTGTCTTCGCTCCTTCGCACGGAGGAGGACATCCGCGGACTTTCCGCGTATCAGAACCGCGATACCTTCCGCGTCACGGTGATCTCGGAGAGCGGCGAGGTGCTGTACGAAAGCAGTGTCTCGGGCGAGCTCGAAAATCATGCGGACAGGGAAGAGATCCGCGCCGCATTGGAAGGGGCGCCCCGCTATGTCGAGCGCTATTCCGCCACCTTCGGATGCCGTATGACCTATTACGCAGTGGAGAACACGTTTGATAACGGGGAAAAGACCGTCGTCCGCGTCGCGGTCCGAAGCAGCGAGCTCTCGGGCTTCCTCGGCGTTGCCGTGCCGTCCCTTCTCTGCGCACTTGCGCTTGCCCTTCTGATCTCCTTTTTGTTCGCGGAAAGACTTTCGACGAATGTTTCCGATAAGGTCCGCGGCGTCGCGGACAGTCTTCGTTCGCTGAACGAGGGCGAATATCGTCCCCTCGTCACCGACAGCCGCGAACCCGAATTCTATGCGGTCTTCCGTGAGATCAATGAGTTGAACGGAAAGACCCGTGCCCTCATCGACGAGCGGACAAAGGAAGGAGAAAAGCTCTCCTGCGTTCTCGAGAATGTGTCGGAGGGGATCCTCGCCCTGAATGTCGAAGGGCATGTCGTCATTGCCAACCGCGCCGCACTGGCACTTCTTGACGGTGCGGAGGAGGACATCGGAAAGCCGCTTCTTTATCTTGTCGAAGACACCGCGCTTTGCGATGCCATCCTGACGGAGAAGCGCACGCATTTCGAGTTTCATCTCGAAAAGCGCGATCTCGCCGTTACGCTCAAACGCATGGAAAATACCCCTCTCGCGAGCGAGATCTCCCGCATCGTTATTCTGACCGACATCACCGCCGCCAAGGCGATCGCAAAAGAAAAGAGCGATTTCTTCGCCAACGCGTCGCACGAACTCAAAACGCCGATCACGGTCACGCAAGGAATCTCCGAGCTGATCCTCGCAAAGGATGAGGTGGACGAGGGAACGAAAAAGCAGGTGGAGCGGATCCACAAGGAAGCGCTTCGCATGGCGGGACTTATTTCGGATATGTTGAGGCTTTCCGACCTCGAACGGCAGAAAGGCACCCCCGAGCGTACACCCGTAGACCTTCGCGCCGTCGTGGATGAAGCAGTCGCGGAATTGCATCCGAGGATAGAGAAGCGTGGTCTGACGCTTCGCGTCGGCGGAAAGGGACGCGTGCTCGCATCACACGATAAAATGTACGAGCTCGTGACGAATCTCTGCTCCAACGCCGTCAATTATAATAAAGACGGCGGACAGATCGATATCTCCGTCTCGGACGACGACGGACGCGTCACCCTGACGGTGAAAGACACGGGCATCGGAATTCCCGAGAGCAGTCTCCCGAGGATCTTCGAGCGCTTTTACCGCGTCGATCCCTCCCGCTCGAAAAAGACGGGCGGCACAGGCCTCGGTCTCGCCATCGTAAAGCACATCTGCGCCATGTACGGCGCTACCATCTCGGTGGAAAGTCAGGTAGGCGTAGGCACCGCCTTCCGCATTGCCTTCTAAGTTAGCGCTTTCGTCCGTCGTCATTGTTTGCCGTCTTTCCGAAGAGAAACTCTGTGTTTGCACGGACTCTTCAAAAAGCCTGCCGTCGGGAACAAAACAAATATTCGGGCTCTCTAACTCCGTGCGAGCGAGAGAGCCCGAATATTTGTATCATCTTTAGGAGAGATTTTTGTAAATTTAAGTCGGATTGCAAAATCTTCTCGAAAAATCACCCTTTCCCGACGCGGAGAATCTGCGCGCCGAGCATCTCCGCGTACATCTCCGTGTGAGAGGTGAGGATCACAAGACGCCGTTCGGCTTCTTTCCGAATCAGCCTCGTCACCGTTTCGACGAGCGCGGGATCAAGCTCCTTAAACGGTTCATCAAGAAGGAGGATCGGAGCTTCTTTCAAAAAGGCGCGTGCAAGCGATACACGCTGTTTCATCCCACCCGAAAGCGCGGCAGGGTAAAGCGTCGTCTCCTCTTTTTTGAATCCGAGCAGGCAAAGCATCCGCACGGCATCCGCCGTGTTTTTTTTATGCCCCGAGGTCGCGACGGCAATGTTTTCCGCCGCATTCAGAGACGGGAACAGGCGGTGTTCCTGAAAGGCGAAGGAGGCCTCGCCGCCACCTGTAATGCTACCTCCGTCGACAGGAAGAAGTCCCGCGATCGCACGGAGGAGCGTCGTCTTTCCGCGTCCACTCGCTCCGACGAAAAGGACACAGCCACGTGCAGGGAACGCATAGGATAAATTCTCAACGATCTTTTTCTCTCCGTAGGAGACCGACACATCGTTCAGTGTAAGTGCCATCGCTTCTCCGCCTTTCTGCCCAAATATAAAATCACTTTTTCTAGAATCAAGCTCAAGACGATCACGGTCAATGTCCATGCGAAGACGGCGTCACCCTCAAAGTAATTTTTGGCGTCATAGATCTCCCGCCCGATGGAATCCTTCGTGTAGGCGATGACCTCGGCGGCGATCCCTGCTTTCCATGCAAGTCCCGCGGAGGTCACGGCGGCGGGGACGAGAAAGCCGACGGCGGCGGGAAGATAATAGTACCGCAGCTTCGCAAAACGAGAGAATCCGAATACCCGCGTCACCTCACCGAGCTTCGGGTCGAGTGCGCTCTCCGCGTCCCAAAGATTCTGATAAACGACGGGCGCACTCATCATGGCGGCGATGAACGGCGGCACGGCATCCGAGCCGATGAAAAACCACAGTATGAGGATAAAGGACGCGACAGGCGTGCTCTTCAATACCGACATCAGCCCGCGTGTCCATGTCCCGAAGAAAGCGAAACGCTTCGCCGGGAAAACCGTTGCGGCGCCGATCAGAACGCCGATAAGCCATCCGAGCAGAACGCGGAGCAGAGAACGGGCAATGGTCAGCCAGAATTTTCCCGTCCCGAAAAGAGAAAAAAGCGCCGCCGCCGTATCGGTGACGGTAGGGAAAAAGAAGCGCACGTCGGCGATGCGCGCCGCGCCCTCCCAGACGGCAAGCGTCAGAAGGAGGGCGAGGAGCGGATATAGAACCTTTTTCACGGTATCAGCGCGCATAATAGAAGCCGTCGCCCGGCAGAGCACCGCCGATCGAGTCGGGCGCGGATTCGAGAAGAACCCCGTAGAAGGAAACGAGCGTCTCTTTCATTTCTTTTCCTTCCCGGAAAACGATCGAGCCCTTGAGATTGGCAAGCGCCGCCTTCGCGATCGGAAGCTTCGGAAGAACGCCGGCGTTCACGATGGTCTCGGCGCTTTCGTCAAGATGAGAATTATCCGCGATATAGTCGACCGATGCCTTGTAATCGTCGAGGAAACGGTTGACTGCCCCCTTATGCTCGTTGATGAACTCGTTGCGCGCAACGATGCAGCCCATGGCGAGAGAGCCGTCCGACACCTTGTCCCATTCGGTCGAAAGGTTCAGCTTCACCTCGTAATCTTTTGCCTGCATCAGAGCGGCGGTCACCTTCGGCTCGGGCAGGACGGCAAATTCGACCTCACCCTTGACGATCGACGCGACAAGCGCGTCATGGTCGAGCGCCACATCCACGGTGGCATTGACATGATTCTTTTCCAGAAGGAAGTCGACGATCGGCTCCGTGGTCGAGCCCTTGACGCTCGTCGTCAGTGTTTTGCCTTCAAGATCGGCGAAGGATTCGACCTTCGTGTCCTTCTTCGCCAGAAGGTAGAGAGAGCCGAGACAGTTGACGGCAAGGACCGAGATGTTCGCTTTTGCGGAGAGCGTCGCCGCCGTGTTGGTCGGCAGGCAGAGCATGTCGAGTTTTTTCGCCGTGAGATCCGCGATTGCCGTCTGCGGATTGCTGTAGACCTTGAATTCGTAGAGGGTGGAATCCTCGGGCGTGTCCGCTATCAGCTTTGCCATTCCCATGCCGGTGGGACCCGCAAGGGTGCCGACGACGATCTTCGCACCGTCGTCCTGCGGCTTGCAGGAGACGAAAACGGTGAGCGCGAGTGCTAAGAGGAGAAGAAGCGAGAGAATTTTTTTCATGATGTTTTCCTTTCGAGACCCTTCGGGTTCAGAACTGTGATTTGTTTTTCGCCGTAAAGAATGAGTCCCTCCGCGGCGAGCGTATCGAGCGCACGGTAAACCGACGCTCTGCCGAGACGCAGTTTTTCGGATGCCTGCTTACAATTGAGCGGAAAGGTGCAGACGCCCGCCTTTTTATACGCGACAAAAAGGTAGGACGCGACCTTTTCCTCCGCGGAACCGCCCGACAGTGCCGCCACCTTCTCGTTGAGGAACACGGCGCGACCCGCGAGAAAGGTGATGAAATTCAAGGCGATCTCCCGATCTTCGCGGATCAGGAACATCACATCGGTCCGTTTGAGAAAGAGGATCTCACTCTTTTTGCGTGCACGGATAACGGTCGGATAGTCGCCGCGTTCGGAAAAGAGGGAAAGGACGCCGAACGAATCGTAGGGACGAAGCAGATTCATCGGAAAATCGCTCCCGTCCGACATGACGCGCACGACCTCGCATTCTCCGCTCACGACAAAGCCGATCTCGCGGATGTCCGTGCGGGGGTCAAATACCATCTCATCGCGCGTATAAACGCGGAGATCGGGCTTGATGTGCGGCAGATACTCCGCGATCCGTACCGGCGAGAGCTCTTTGAACGGGAAGATGTGCGGACAGAATTCCGGGAAATTGAAAGGCATACAACCTCCAAAAAGTGTCTCATTTGATACATATTATAAAGGAAGAGACGAAAAATGTCAAGGGGGGCAAGAAGAAAAAATATTTTTTTGTGAAAGTCGAAAAAAGGATTGCATTTTATCAACAACTATGTTATACTAATATTACATAACCGCACGCGCACCTCGCGCGCTCGCACATCGATGAACATTACGGCGCCGCTTTTTACGGTGTCGGGAGATATATATGAATACGTTACTTCGCTTTTTCCCTGAACGTGTCGGCGGGATCTTTACCGATTTTATCGCAAGGGCGGGGCAGGCATTTTCCGACTTCCACTGGAACGATGCCGTGGATATTCTCCTTCTGACCGCTCTTTTGTATCTGTTTTTACATTTTGTCGTCAACCGAAAGTCGAAGACGCTTCTCGTCGGGATCCTGTTGTTCTTCATCACTTACGCCATCGCGTATCTCTTTGAATTCAAGGGCGTGTTGATGATCTTCTCGTCGATCCTTTCGGTCGGCGTCTTGTTCCTGATCATATTGTTCCAGCCCGAGCTACGTGAGGCGCTTGAAAAGGCGGGCGCCGGTGCGCTCAACGGCATCATGTCCTTCGGCGAACAGAAAAGAAAGAAGCAACTCTATTCCGGTGCGATTGACAATATCTGCCGTGCGGTGGACGATCTTTCGAAGACCAAGACGGGGGCTCTGATCGTGATCGTCCGCACGACGAAGCTCGACGATATCGAGAAGACGGGTATACGCATCAACGCGGATGTCAATTCCTTCTTGCTCCGCAATCTGTTCTTCAACAAGGCGCCCCTTCACGACGGCGCCGTCATCGTGGACGAGGGGCGGATCGCCGCGGCGGGATGCCTTCTTCCCCTGACACGTCGCTCCGATGTTGACAGCGATCTCGGCACACGACACAGAGCCGCCATCGGCATCAGTGAGACGAGCGATGCCGTCACGATCGTCGTGTCCGAAGAAACGGGCATTATATCCGTAGCGTACGACTGTACGCTGATCCGCAACTTTACCCCCGATTCGCTCCGTACCTTCCTCACAAAGAAGGTTCTCCATACGGAAAAATCGGAATAAGTGAGGGAACGAGTATGAAGAAAAAACAAAAGAATAAAGCCGTCTACACGGTACTGTCGATTTTGGGTTGCCTGTCGCTTGCCGTTCTGATATGGCTGTTCGCCAAAGTCTGAAAACATCTGAAAGAGTTACGGAAACGCTTGGGGCTGTCACGCCCGGTGCGGAAGACTCGCGCTTCTGCCGCCGTGCAGGACGGCTCCCGTTCTTTTTCGAGGGGGTGTGCCTGTGGGATTTTTGATCGTCAACCGAATATCACTTCCCGTCGGGACGCCCGAGGGGGAGGCGATCTCGCTTGCGCGCAGACGCCTGGCGGCGCTCGGCGTCAAGGTGCCCGCATCCTCATGCTCGGTCTATCGCCGAAGCGTTGACGCGAGACGGAAGCGGGATATCCGTTTCCTTTATTCCGTGGCGGTGACGGGCGAGCTCCCGGATCTTTCCGAAGAGCGCCTTGCAAAGGCGGACATCGCCGTCGCGTGCGACCCGACCCTTCCGACTGTGTGTGGGACCGAGCCGCTTGAGCATTCGCCCGTCATTGTCGGCTCCGGCCCCGCGGGACTCTTTGCCGCATTGCTTCTTGCCGAGCGGGGATATGCGCCCGTCGTGCTTGAGCGCGGTGGCGCGGTCGATGAGCGCCGCTCGGCGGTGGACGCCTTCCGACGGACGCATAAGTTAGACACGGAGACGAACATTCAATTCGGTGCGGGCGGTGCGGGCACCTTTTCCGACGGGAAGCTCATCACACGCGTGAACGATCCGCTCTGCCGCTACGTTCTTTCACGCTTCGTCGAATTCGGCGCACCCGAGGAGATCCTGACGCTTGCGAAGCCGCACATCGGCACCGATATTTTGTCCCGTGTGGTGGATTCCATGCTCGCACGGATCGTCGCACTCGGCGGCGAAGTGCGCTATCATACGAAATTCCTTTTTTACCGCACGAGGGGAGGACGGCTTCTTTCCGTTTTGACCGACCGCGGCGAGATTCCTGCCGAGACGCTCGTGCTCGCCGTCGGACACAGCGCACGCGACACCTATGAGACGCTCTTTCGCACCCCCCTTTCCATTGAGGCGAAGCCTTTTTCCGTCGGAATGCGGATCGAGCATCTCGCCGCGGATATCGATCACGCGATGTACGGCGATTTTGCGGGGCACCCCGCGCTCGGTCACGCGGAATACAGTCTTTCGTATAATACCAAGGTGCGCGGCGTATACACCTTTTGCATGTGCCCCGGAGGAACCGTCGTTGCGGCGGCGAGCGAGGCGGGTGGCGTTGCCGTCAACGGCATGAGTGAGCACGCACGCGCGGGGAAGAATTCCAATTCCGCCGTCGTGTGCAGTATTTTCAAAGAGGATTACGGCGGGACGCCTGCCGCCGCCGTGAAATTTCAACGGCAGATCGAGCGCGCCGCGTATCTTGCGGGCGGCGGAGAATTTTCCGCCCCCGTTACGACGGTCGGCGACTTTCTTTCGCGCGCGCGTGGTACGGAACCGTCGAGAGTCCTTCCCACCTACATGGACGGTACGAATATTCGTATGGCATCCCCCGATGACTATCTGCCGCGGACGGTTGCCGACGCGATCCGTGACGGACTCTCGGATTTCGATTTCAAGATCGCGGGATTTGCCGCGAAGGACGCGATCCTCACCGGCGCGGAGACCCGCACGAGCGCGCCCGTCCGTATCCTTCGGGATCCGAAGACGCGCACGGCGATCGGAGAAAGCTGTCTTTATCCCGCGGGCGAGGGCGCCGGGTATGCCGGCGGCATCACCAGTGCCGCACTGGACGGGATCCATACTGCCCTTGCGATAGCGGCGCGCTTTGCACCACCGCAGAAATAAAATATGACATACCGCCGAAGGACGACCTTCGGCGTCGGAGGCGCGGGTGAAAACAAGACCGCGAAAACAGGATTAAAACAGGAAGGCGGAGGACATCCTCCGACCACGGTCAGATATATGCAAACAGAAGAACTTGCAAAGGAGAAGCAATGGATCTTCCGATTGCCGGATACGAAGGCATCGGAACCCGCAACCACCGCCATTGCCGAGGCACTCGGCATTCCCACGGTCGTCGCGCGTCTTTTGTACTGCCGCGGCTACGATACGCCCGAGGCGGCACGCGTTTTCCTCGCGATGGAGAGCGAACTCTTGTGCGACCCGTTTTCGATGAAGGACGCAAAAGAGGCGGCGGAGCGGATCCTGCGCGCCGTTTCGGCGGGAGAACGCATTACCGTTTTCGGAGATTATGACGTTGACGGCGTGACGGCGGTCTCCACACTCTATCTTTATCTCAGATCGCTCGGCGCCGATGTCGGATATTATATTCCGAACCGCGCGACCGACGGCTACGGAGTCACCTGCGGGGCGCTCGACGGCATTTTCGCCGACGGGACAAAGCTCATCGTCACGGTCGACACGGGGATCACCGCGATCAACGAGGTGGAATACGCACGCTCGCACGGCGTGGATTTCGTCGTGACCGATCACCACGAGTGCCATACCGAGCTTCCGCACTGCCCGACGGTCAATCCGCACCGTCCCGACTGCCTCTATCCTTTTAAGGAGCTTTCGGGCGTCGGCGTGGTATTTAAGCTCATCACGGCGGCGGAGGAGCTCCGCACGGGAGAGTCGCGCATGGCGGTCGCATCCCGTCTTTTTGCCGCGTATGCCGATCTCGTCGCCATCGGCACCATTGCCGACGTCATGCCCGTCACGGGGGAGAACCGTCTCATCGTCGGGTACGGACTTCACATGATGGAACATCCGACGCGTGTCGGACTGATCGCTCTGATGGATGCCGCAGCGGCGCCGAGCGACGCAAAGCGTCCCGAGAAGCGCAGAAAGAAGCCGAAGATCACCTCTTCCTACATAGGTTATACCCTCGCGCCCCGCATCAATGCCGCTGGGCGGGTGATGAGTGCCTCGCTCGCGGTGGAGCTCTTCCTCTCAGAGGACTACTCCCGCGCATACGAGATCGCGGAAGAGCTTTGCGATGCCAACCACAGACGGCAGGCGGAAGAGAATAAGATCATCAAAGAGGCATATGCGGCGATCGAAGCCGATCCGAAGCTCAAAAACGAGGATCCCGTGATCGTTCTCCATGCCGACAACTGGCATCACGGTGTCATCGGGATCGTCGCGTCGAGGATCACCGAGCGCTATTGCCGTCCCTCCATTCTCGTCTCCTTTGAGGGATGCGGGGATCGTCACTTGGCAGAAGATGTCGGAAAAGGCTCGGGACGCAGTATTCACGGGCTGAATCTCGTGGAGGCGCTCTGCGCGTCCGACAAATATCTTGTCAAATTCGGAGGGCACGAGCTCGCCGCGGGACTCTCGGTCACGCGGGGCAACCTTCCGCTCTTCACCGAATGTATCAATCGCTACGCAAGGGAAAATCTAAAAGCAGAGGATATGGTGCCGACGCTCGAGGGGGATTTCGAGATCCGCCTCTCCGACCTCACCCTGCCGCTTGTCGACTCCCTTCGTATGCTGGAGCCCTACGGCGTCGGCAATCCGATGCCGACTTTCGCCGTGCGGGGCGTCACCGTCAACGCGATCTCCGCCGTCTCGGACGGGAAGCATACGCGACTTCTTCTCGGTGACGGTCATACGGAGCTTGTGGCAATGTACTTCTCGATGTCCCCGACCGCCCTCGGACTCTCCGTCGGCGATACGGCGGACGTCATGTTCAATCCGGACGTCAACGAATGGCTCGGCAGACGCTCGGTGCAGCTGATCGTCAAGGATATTCATCGCTCGGGGACGAAAAAGGATCCTGCCGCCGATGAACGGGCATATTTTGCCTATATCTGGTCGGGCGGTGCTTTCCGTGCCGAGGACGGCGTTTTGCCCTCGAGAGAGGATTTTGCCACCGTTTATCGCTTTTTGTTTTCCGCCGTGCGCGGCGGGTGCTCCACGATGACGCACCGCGAACTCCTCGCGAAGCTTCCGCATACCGCGGAGGACGGCGTCATCGGCTATGTGAAGCTGAAGGTCATCATCAAAGTGCTGACCGAACTCAATATCGTCGGGATCGAGGAACCGTCGGAGGAGGTCTATACCTTCCACATCCGTTATCAGACAGGGAAAACCGATCTCGAACGCTCAGGTCTTCTGCGCCGACTGCGCGCGCAGCAACGGGGATAACAGGCTATGTACGAAGAAATGAAATCGCTTCTCGATCTTGTCGAAAAGAACGCGAAGTATTACGATATCGAAAAGATCAAGCGTGCATACGAATATGCCGCGGAGCTCCACGAAGGACAATTCCGTCAGAGCGGGGAGCCCTATATCAGCCACCCCGTCGCGGTGGCGAAGATCGTTGCCGAGCTCGGGCTCGATACCGACTCCGTCTGTGCGGCGCTCCTTCACGATACGGTGGAGGACTGCTCGGACAAGACGAACCTCGATACCATCCGCAAAATGTTCGGCGACGATGTGGCAATGCTGGTCGACGGCTTGACGAAGATCATACAGGTTCAGGTCGCGGATAAGGAAGAGGCACATATCGAAAATATCCGCAAGATGCTTCTCGCCATGAACCGCGACATCCGCGTGATCTTTATCAAGCTCTGCGACCGTCTGCACAATATGCGCACGCTGATCGCCAAAAAAGAGGACAGACAGCGCGCGATCGCCCTCGAGACGATGTATATCTATGCGCCGCTCGCACATCGTCTCGGTATGCAGCGCATCAAGCAGGAGCTTGAAAACCTCAGCCTCTATTATCTCGACCGTGTCGGCTACGAGGAGGTCGAGGCGGAGGTCGAAAAGAAATTCGGACAGAGCAAGGGCTTTCTCGAGGATGCGAAAACGCACATCGGAGAAAAGCTCGAAGAAAATCACATTCATTTTCGCCTCGAGAGCCGTATTAAATCGGTATACAGCCTCTATCGGAAGATCTATACCCTCGGCAAGACCTTTGACGAGATCTACGATTTTTATGCCGTGCGTATCATCGTAGAGACCGAGCTTGAGTGCTATACCGCTCTCGGTCTCGTCCACGAGATGTTCAAGTCGGTGCCCGGCAGATTCAAGGATTATATCTCCACGCCGAAGCCGAACCTCTATCGCTCCCTTCATACCACGGTCATCGGTCGGGGCGGCGTCCCCTTTGAGGTGCAGATCCGTACCGAGCAGATGCACGAGGAAGCCGAATACGGTATCGCCGCGCACTGGAAATACAAATCGGGCGAGAAGGGGGACGGCGAGAGCGACGAAAAGCTCCGCTGGATCGCGCAGCTTCTCGAGTCGGACGAAAACACGCGGGATCCCGAGGAGTTCATGCGCTCCTTCAAGACCGACATTTTCCACGACGAGACCTTTGTCTTCACGCCCAAGGGAGATGTCATCTCTCTTCCGCTCGGCGCTACCGTGATCGATTTTGCCTACGCGATCCATTCCGAGGTCGGTAACAAAATGACGGGCGCCAAGATCAACGGCGTCATCGTCCCGATCGACAGAGTACCGCAGAACGGTGAGATCATCGAGATCATCACGTCCGCAGCGTCGAAGGGGCCGAGCCGCGACTGGCTGAAGATCGTCAAGACGGGACAGGCACGCACGAAGATCCGCCAGTGGTTCAAGAAGGAACGCCGCACCGAGAATATTGCGCTCGGACGTGCAGAAGTCGAAAAAGAACTGAAAAAACTCGGCAGAACGATTTCTGACCCCGCCGTGGCGGAGATTATAGCCTCTATTGCAAGGCGCGTCGGTATCAACGACGCGGACGATTTTTACAACACCATCGGCTTCGGCGGACTTTCTCTGCAACGCTTTTTGCCGAAGATCAAGGAAGAGGTCGACAAGCTTTCCACCGACGCGGAGCCGCAGATCTCCAAGGAAGACGAGCTGAAGCAGGTCAAACTTGCCGCCGCGTCCTCCCGCCTTCGCACGACGGGCGGAATCATCATCGACGGCGAGCGTGGCTGTCAGGTCAAGTTTGCGAAATGCTGCAATCCGCTTCCCGGCGATAAGATCGTCGGCTTCATCACCCGCGGCTTCGGCGTTTCCGTCCATAAGGCGGATTGTCCGAACGTCGCGATCGGCAGACGCAACGAGGAGAATCTTTCCCGTTGGGTCAGTGCGGAATGGGAAAAGGAAGGGGGCACCTCTTCTTCCGAGACCTACGAGGCATCCCTGCATCTTATCATCGAGGATGCCATCGGCGTCATTGCCGCCGTTTCCACGGCGCTCGCGGACATGAAGGTCTCCATCGTGCAGATCAATACGCAGGTACAAAAGAACGGAAACATGACGGTCAGCCTCGTTGTCGGATGCCGCAACACCGCGCATTTCGAAGCCATCGTTTCACGCCTTCGTCAGCTTCCGCACGTGCTTTCCGTGTCGCGCACCGCGCCCGGGAATCAAGAGAACAAACCGTAAAGGAATCCGACATGACAACCGTTATCCAAAGAATTCAAAGCGCCGCGGTCTATGCCGACGGCATCCTCTCGGGCAAGGTCGGGCGGGGGCTCTACCTTCTGCTCGGCGTTTTCTCGGGCGATACCGAGGAGGACGCGGAGCTTCTTGCCGAAAAGATCGCGAAGCTACGCATCTTCACCGACGAAAACGGGAAGATGAACCTCTCGGTCAACGATATCGACGGGGAAGTCCTCGTCGTCTCGAATTTTACGCTCTGTGCCGATTACGCGCACGGAAACCGACCGAATTATCTACTCGCCGCCCCGCCCGAGCGGGCGGACGCCCTGTATCGGCATTTCGTTTCGGAGATCGACCGCCGCGTCCGCTTTACCGCGACGGGACGCTTCGGCGCGGACATGCGCACCGAAATGACGACCGACGGTCCCGTTACCATTCTGATGGATTCTGCCGTTCTGAAAAGTAAACGGGGAAGGATCGGAGGTGCGACATGATACTGCACGCGGAAGGTGAGATCAACCGCTATTACCTGCAAACGCTTTGCATGGTCTTTTTCCCGGGTGCCACTTTCGGAGAGAACGAGGTGGCGGGGGAGGACGTGCCCGAGGTGTTCGTCAATGTCTATCCCGACGGCGACCGTGCCTATACCGCCTACGTGCGGATCCACCTGAACGATAAGGTCAGTGAGGGGGTGGAGACCGTCGCGGCGGACGAGCAGGTCACCATCGCCACGCACGCCTCCGTCGCGGTCGGACGCGCCATGTTCACCGCGGGCAAGGAACTGCTCGGCCATATTCCGCCGTGGGGGATCCTGACGGGGATCCGTCCCGCAAAGGTCGCGAGCGGGCTTCTGTATAGCGGAAACGGAATTATCAAGAGCAAGCGGATCCTTCGCGACGAGTATTTTCTGAACCCGCAGAAGGCGGCGCTCGCCGTGTCGGTCGCGTCGAATGAGCTGAAGCTTCTGAAGCGGGTGCCCCCCGACGGATGCTCGGTGTATATCTCGATCCCGTTTTGCCCCTCGCGCTGTGCCTATTGCAGCTTCGTTTCCTATACCAATAAGAAACTGTTATCTCTGATAGACGATTACATAGACGCCTTGCTCGCCGACATCGACGATACCTTCCGCACGGCGGCGGCGCTCGGTATGCGGGTGAGGACCGTTTACATCGGCGGCGGAACGCCGACCATCCTTTCCCCGGAGCAGCTGACACGCCTGCTCGGGCGGATCACGGAGAATGTCGATCCCGCGGAGCTTTCGGAATTCACGCTCGAGGCGGGGCGTCCCGATACGATCACGGCGGAAAAGCTCGCCGTGGCAAAAACATTCGGCGTCACGCGCATCAGCGTCAACCCGCAGACCTTGAATGACGACGTTCTGCGCGAGATCGGCAGACGGCACACCGTCGCGGATTTTTACCGTGCATATCGGATCGCGAAGGAGAGCGGGATCCGCGACATCAACGTAGACCTGATCGCGGGACTTCCCGGGGACGATTTCAAGAGCTTCTCCGAGACGGTGGACCGCATCATCGAGCTTGCCCCCACCAACCTGACCGTTCACACCTTCTGCGTGAAGAAGGCG
Source organism: uncultured Eubacteriales bacterium (assembly GCA_934373635.1). Lineage (GTDB taxonomy): Bacteria > Bacillota > Clostridia > Oscillospirales > CAG-272 > UBA1740. Next base: position 36,847 of record CAKROZ010000007.1, on the reverse strand, counting down.
GCGGACGTTTTGAAGCAGCATACCGACATCTACTCGCTTTCGGGCGGAGATGCCGCGAAGAGCGTCGCCTACGCGCAGTTGAAAACGAAGTTTGCGGGTTATAAGCCGTATTACATGTACCGCCAGAAAAACACGATCGGCAATCTCGAAAACGTCGGATTTGCCATTGAGGGGCATGAAGGACTTTACAATATCTTTATGATGGAAGAGGTACAATCCATCTTTTCCGTCGGCGCGGGCGGCGTGACAAAGCTCGTGAAGCGTCCGCCGAAGGGAAGTCCGCATACCGAGAGTAGGATCGAACGCATCTTTCAGCCGAAATATCCGTATGAATATCTCCGCGACGCCACAGCCCTCCGCGACGGAGATGCGGAACGGGGAATTCGTCCGAGAAGAGAAAAGATCATCGAATTCTTCAAAGCCTCCGAGGAAAAGAAAAAGGAATAAAAGAGAGAACCTGCCAATATATTTTTGGTAGGTTCTTATTTTATAATGTATCGGAAGGAAAGTGTATGAAAGAGGTGCTTCGGGAGGAAAAGAAGAGCGGAGCCGCCGCCTTTTTCGGCGGTGCGGCATCCCTCACGATCGCGGCGATCGCGGTAAAAGTGCTCGGTCTGATTTACAAGATCCCGCTCGCCCGCGTCCTCGGCGACGAGGGGATGGGGTACTTCAATTCCGCGTACACGGTGTATTCATTTTTTTACCTTCTCGCGACCGCCGGTGTTCCGAAGGCGATCTCCATCATGACGGCGGAATGTTCGGCGCGCGGACTATCCCGCACCGAGGAAAAGATCTACCGCGTCGCCATGCGCACGTTCTTGATCGCGGGGGTCTTCGTGACGGCGGCGTTTTTGCTTCTCGCCCGTCCGCTTGCCGTTTTGGTAGGGAATGCGAATGCCGCACCGACGATGCTCGCCGTGGCACCCTCTCTCTTCTTTATCGCTCTCGGCGGCGTGATACGCGGCGTTCTCGCGGGGCACAGCCGCCTTTTCCCGATCGCGATGTCCGAGACCGTCTCGGGTGTCGGTAAGCTCGCTTTCGGATTGCTCTTCGCCCTTATCGCCAAGGCGCGCGGCATGTCGCTTCCCATGATTTCCGCGTGCTCCATCTTCGGCATCACGCTCGGCTCCTTCTTCGGATTCATCGTTCTTGCCTGTTCTTTGAATTCAAAAAAAGCAGATAAATCGTGTGAAAATTCGGAGCAGAATGAGAAAGAAGAGAATACGAGAAGAATTCTATCGAGGCTTTTTCACGTGGCGCTTCCCGTGACGGTCAGTGCCGCGGTGATGAGCCTTTGCTCTCTTGTCGATCTCGGCATGATCATGAAGCGCCTTGCCGCCGTCGGCTATGACGAGGCGCAGGCGACTGCGCTTTACGGAAACTATACCACACTCGCACTTCCGATGTTCAATCTGGTCGCTACCGTCGTGGCACCGATCTCCGTCGCCGTACTGCCCCTTCTGACCGCGCGGTTTGCCGTGGGGGACAGAGAAGGCTTTTCCGAGCTTTCGCGCACATCGCTTGAGCTCGCCGCCTTCATCGCGACCCCCGCGGCGATGCTGCTCGCCCTGTTCGGTGAGCCGATCCTCGCGTTGATCTTTCCCGCGAAGAGCGCGCGCATCGCGGCGCCTCTTCTCGCGGCGCTCGCGCCCGCCATGGTCTTTATGTCTTTACTCACGATGGTGAATACCACGCTCGAGGCGGCGGGATTCGTGAGGGCACCTTTGCTCTCGATGGGGATCGGTGCGGCGGTGAAGATCGCGGTCGGCTATTTTCTGATCGGCGATGCGCGCTTCGGGATCCTCGGGGCGCCCCTCGGCACGGTCGCATCCTACGGGGTAGGGCTTGTATTTTCTCTTTGCCTTCTGTATCGGAAGACGGGGGCGGGCGCGCCTCTCTTCTCGCTCATGCTCCGTCCGGTCTTGTTTTCACTTCTCGCGGCATTCGGCACGTTGTTTGCCTATCATGCGCTGGAGGGATGGATGATCTCCCCGCTTGCGAGCGTCCTTTCTTTGCTCGTCGCCGCCCTGATTTATCTCGGCTTTTCGTATTTCGGCGGCTCGCTGCGTGTCGAAAAACTGAAAATACTATCAAAATATACAAAAAAGCGCTGAAGATATTGTGAAATAAGCGGAAATTTTTCACGAAAGGCGAAAAAAAGAAGGAATAGTGCTTGCATTTACGGTAAAAACTTGCTATAATGGAACAAAACTTTCAAGAAAGGATGTTACACCCATGAACAAGACAGATCTCGTAAATGTCATCGCACAGGAGACCGATGTGAAGAAGAAGGATGTCGAGACAGTCGTCAACGCGACCTTCGATGCCATCGTTGCCGCCCTGAAGGAAGGCGATAAAGTTCAGCTCATCGGCTTCGGCACCTTTGAAGTCAAGGATGTTGCCGAGAGAGAAGGACGCAACCCCGCGACGGGCGAGACGATCAAGATCGCCGCTTCGAAGAAGCCCGCGTTCTCCGCTTCCAAGGTTCTGAAAGATACCGTCAACGGCTGATTCTATGCGCCTTGACAAGTATTTGAAGGTCTCGCGCCTGATCAAGCGGCGCACCGTTGCGAACGATGCCTGTGATGCGGATCGCATTACGGTAAACGGCAGACGCGCAAAGGCGTCCTATGATGTCAAGGTAGGAGATCTTATCACCGTCACATTCGGCACGAAGACGCTGACCGTCCGTGTTCTCGATATCCGGGAGACGACGAAGAAAACGGAAAGTGTCGGAATGTATGAGGTGGTTTCCGAATCGGACGAATAAATCCTTTCGCCGATGCATATTTTCGTTATGGAAATATGCATCGGCGTTTTTTATCGCCAGAAGGGAGAAGAACATGGAAGAAAACACCACCATACGGCAGACGCTCTGTCTGAAAAACCGTGAAACGCTCGAGCTCGACGGCGTTCTGAATGTCGAGGGCTTTGCGGAAGATCTTCTGACGCTCGCGACACGGGCGGGACGCGTGTCGGTGGAGGGGAGTGATCTGAAGATCGAGGACCTGTCCAAAGGCGACGGAAGAATTCTCGTCACGGGAAAGATCGACGGCGTATTTTATACGGACGGCGGGGAAGAAAAGCGCGGACTCTTCGGGAAGCTCTTCCGATGATGTATTTTACCTTTCGCGAGATGCTCGGGGCGCTTCTTTCCTATCTCGCGTTCGGCATTTTCGCGGGTTGGGTATATGAGTGTCTCCGATGCCTCTTTGCGGATATCGGGTTGCTTGTCGCCGTGGTTCCCGCCGCATGGAAAAGCGCTCTCCTTCGCGATAAGGGCGAGCGGGAGGCGGTATTCCGAAAGGCGACGGATAAGGAGCTGCCACCCGTCAGACGGGAGATCTGCGGCTTTGTTTTTACGCTGTTTTTCGGTGTCTCTTTTCTGCTTTTGACCTACCTCGCGCTCGACGGCGTGTTCCGTCTCTATATGCTCGCGGCGGCGCTTTTTTCCTTCGTGATATTCGAGAAGCTGCTCGGCATCCCGTCGCGGAAGCTCGTCAAGGCGGGCTTTTCCCGTGTTCTGCGCGTCCTCTTTGCACTTTTGCGCCTCGTTTTCCTGCCGGTCCGCGTTGTTTTGCGCTTTTTCGGACGGTATTTGCTGTCTCCGGTCTGTGAAAAGGTGCGGAATCTCGTGTTGCGGATACGAAACGGAATTCTTGTAAAACGGACAATTTCAGAATGGCAAAAGTCTCTGAATTTGTGCAAATAAAACGAAATATCGGCAAGTTTTTTGGATAATCTCCATGTAATTTATACAAAGTAACGAGATTTTTTCAATTTTCTCTCCGCCCTTGACAAATCCGGAGAAAAATGATAAAATAATACAGGCGAATAACATTTTTATTATGTACACGACAAACACGTTTTTTCGACACGGAAACGTGGTAGAATATTCATAAACGCTTGTGGATGTCCGCGGCGGAAAGAAAAACGAAAGGAAACGAAAATATGCAAAAGCAGCAGGATCTTGCCGCCTACTATTTTCACCAAGGGACCAACTTTCGCGCGTATGAATATCTCGGAGTCCGTCTCACATTCGGGCAGGACGGCAAACGGCGGTATGTGTTCCGCACATGGGCGCCGAACGCCGACCGCGTGGCGCTGATCTCGGATTTTACCGATTGGAACGAGGGCGTCCCGCTTGAGAGAGTGACGGATCGCGGGGTCTATGAGCTTTCCTTTTCGTCGGATCGCTCTCTCGAGCGTGCCGCTTACAAATTCCGCATCACGAGAAACGGTGTCTCCTATAACAAAGGTGACCCCTATGCCGCTTATTCCAAGGGCGGTGCCGACGGTGCGTCGCTGATCTATTGCGAGTCGGAATACGAGTGGGGAGACGATGCGTGGCTTTTGCACCGCAAAGAGGCGGTCCTGCCGCGCGATGGGGAATATCTCTCCTCTCCGCTGAATATCTATGAGGTCCATCTCGCGAGCTTCCGAAGAAAAGAGGACGGCGGGTATTATACCTACCGCGAAATGGCAGAGATCCTGCCGTCTTACGTCAAATCCATGGGGTATACGCACGTCGAGTTTTTACCCCTCGCCGAATATCCTTTTGACGGCTCGTGGGGATATCAGGTCTGCGGGTTTTACGCGCCGACCTCACGCTTCGGCGAGCCGAACGACTTTCGCGCCATGATCGATGCCCTTCATCGGGCGGGGATCGGTGTCCTTCTCGACTGGGTTCCCGCCCATTTTCCGAAGGACGAATGGGGACTTTACGAATTCGACGGCGCACCGCTTTACGAATACCAAGGGCGCGACCGTATGGAGTCCCGCTCATGGGGAACGCGGTTCTTCGACCTCGGACGGGAAGAGGTTCAGTGCTTCCTCGTGTCGAACGCCCGATATTTTTTGAAAGAATTTCATATCGACGGCTTGCGTGTCGATGCCGTCGCCTCCATGCTCTATCTCGATTATGACCGGATGCCCGGCGAGTGGTTCCCGAATGCGAGGGGAGGCAGGGAAAACCTCGAGGCGATCGCCTTCTTACAGAAGCTGAACGCCGCGATCTTAGGGGAGTTTCCCGACGCACTCACGATCGCGGAAGAATCCACGGCATTCCCCGGTGTGACGCATCCCGTCGCGGAAGGCGGGCTCGGCTTCAGTCTGAAATGGAACATGGGCTTTGCCAACGACTTTTACGCCTACCTGTCGCGGGATCCCGTCTATCGGAAATATCATCACAGTGCCCTCAACTTCCCACTCATGTATGCGTTTTCGGAAAACTATATTCTCCCCGTATCTCACGATGAGGTCGTGCACGGGAAGCGCTCCTTTGTCGACAAGATGTACGGCTCGTATGAGGACAAGTTTCGCGAGGCGAGAGCGGCGCTCCTTCTGATGATGACCTATCCCGGGAAGAAGATGCTCTTCATGGGCACCGAGTTTGCCCAATTCCGCGAGTGGGATTTTACGTCCTCGCTCGAATGGTTTATGCTCGATTACCCGATGCACCGTTCTTTCCGCGACTATACGGCGGCGCTGAATCGGTTCTATCTTTCGCGCCCCGAGCTTTACGAGCGGGACTTTTCCCCCGAGGGCTTCGAGTGGATCCTTGCCGACGAGAACGAAAAGAACCTCGTCGCCTACCGTCGCTTTGACAGGCAGGGAAATTCGCTCATCTGCATCGTCAGCTTTTCGGGTGCACGCGAGACGGTCTCGATTCCGATCCGCGCCGCGTACACGCCCGAGTGTCTGTTTCATACAGATGCGGACCCCGAGTTTGCCCGCACGATCTCGGTCAGACGGGAAAAGGACGGCATTTTCGCCGACCTCACGCTCTCCGCGTTTTCGGGCGTGGTGCTGAAAGAAAGAAACGGAAAACGAACTATAAGAATCCAAGATGAACTTACGGTGTAACGACCGACAAAAATATTTTTCAGGAAGGTGTATGTTGTTATGTCTTGCAAAAAAGAATGCATCGCCATGTTGCTTGCGGGCGGACAAGGGTCCCGTCTCTACGATCTGACGAAGCAGACGGCAAAACCCGCGGTATCCTTCGGCGGTAAGTACCGCATTATCGACTTTCCTCTTTCCAACTGTATCAATTCGGGCATCGATACGGTCGGCGTCCTCACGCAGTACCAGCCCTTGGCACTCAACGAGTATATCGGCAACGGCGAGCCGTGGGACCTCGATCTCTCCCGCGGCGGACTCTCGGTGCTTCCCCCGTATCAGGGAGGGCACGGCGCCGATTGGTATAAGGGTACCGCGAACGCCATTTATCAGAACCTCAACTTTATACGCCAGTATAATCCCGATTACGTTCTGATCCTCTCGGGCGACCATATTTACCGTATGGATTACTCCCTCATGCTGAAACAACATAAGGAAACGGGCGCCGCCTGCACCGTGGCGACCATTACGGTGCCGATCGAGGAGGCGAGCCGCTTCGGCATCTGCAATACGCGCGCCGACGGCACCATCTACGAATTCGAAGAGAAGCCGAAGGAGCCGAAGAACAATCAGGCGTCCATGGGCATCTACATCTTCAATACCAAGACCCTGATCGAATACCTCGAGATCGACGAGGCGGACGAGAAGTCCTCGAACGATTTCGGCAAGAACGTGATCCCGAACCTTCTTGCCAACGGAGAAAAGCTCTACGCCTATCCCTTCTCGGGCTACTGGAAGGACGTCGGGACAATCGTCTCCCTTTGGGAATCCAACATGGATCTGATCGGCGAGCATCCCACTCTCGACCTCTCGGATAAGGACTTCCGCATCTTCTCGCGCAATACCGCGCGTCCCCCGCAGTGGGTCGCGAAGGGCGCCGAGCTCTCGAACGCCATGATCTCCTCCGGTTGCCGCATCTTCGGCAAGGTGAAGAATTCCATTCTCTCGGGCGGTGTGACCGTCGAGGAGGGGGCGGAGGTCTATGACTCCGTGATCATGAGCGACGTCACAATCGCGCGCGGAGCGAAGGTATATACCGCCATCATCGATTCGGACGCTACGGTAGCCGAGGGCGCCGTTGTCGGAAAAGAAGGAAACGGAAAAGAGAACATCACCGTCATCGCGAAGGGCACCGTCGTACACGCGGGCTCCGAAAGACGCTAAGGAGGGAAGAAGAATGAGAACAAGTGCCGTCGGAATCGTATTTTCCAACCTCAACAACAATACGCTCTCCAAACTGACGAGCGACAGGACGGTCGCCGCCATCCCCTTCGGATGCCGTTACCGCCTCATCGACTTCTGCCTTTCGAATCTTGTTAACGCGAACATCACACACATCAACATCATCGCGAATTATAACTACCGCTCCCTGCTCGAGCACATCGGAAGCGGTAAGGATTGGGATCTCGCGCGTCGCGTCGGCGGTATCAACGTGATCTCGCCCTACCAGACCTCACGCACCCCGAATGCGAAGTTATATTCGCACCATATGGAAGCCCTGAAAAACATGAAGGAATACATATCGGAATTCAAAGAAGACACCGTGATCCTCATGGACTCCGACAGTGTGCTGAACATCAACTTCTCCGAGGTGATCGCCGCACACGAAAAGTCGGCGGCGGACATCACCTTCGTGACGAAGACGGTGGCTCCCGACTATACGGCAAAGCATCCGCAACTCATGGTCTCGCAGGTGGCGGGGAAGATCGCCGACATGGCGCTCTCCGACAGCTATTCCGAGCGTGTGCCCGAACTTTCGCTGAATATTTTCGTCATGAAGACGAACTATCTGCGCAAGCTGATTGCCGACGCGGAGGCGGCGGGCATCGAGAGCCTGACCGAGATGATGCTCCGCAATTATAAATATGCGAATTATCGCACATATTCCTTCGGCGGCTATGTGGCGTCCGTCTCGAGCTTCCTCGATTATTTCCGCTGCTCGGTCGATCTTGCCAGAAACACGAAGGCACGCGAAGAACTTCTTTGGAAAAAGGACGCGCCGATTTTCACGAAGGTGCACAATTCCACACCGACGGTGTACCATCCGGGCGCTATGGTCTCGGATTCCATGATCGCAGACGACTGCGAGATCGAAGGGACGGTCATTAACTCGGTGTTGTTCCGCGGCGTCAAGGTGGCGCGCGGTGCCGTCGTGTCCAACTGTGTGCTCTTCCGCGGCACCTCGGTCGGCGAGGGCGCGACGCTGAATTGCATCGTTGCCGATAAGGATGTGCAGATCACCGACGGCGTGACCCTTTCGGGACACGAGAACATGCCCTTCTACATTCAGAAAAACAGAAAAGTCTAACAATACGACGAGAGGGGAAGAGCTCATGAAAGTTATCTATATCGCGAGCGAAGGCGCTCCCTTCGCGGCGAGCGGCGGACTCGGGGACGTGATCGGCGCCCTGCCGCGCGCGGTCGCCGAAGCGGGCGGCAAAGACATGAAGACCGAAGTGATACTGCCTCTTTACGGCAGTATGAAGGAGGAGTATCGCGCACGCCTTGTCAAAGAGGCGGACATCCGCTTCTCCTACGGCTGGCGGCAAACGGGGGCGAGCGTTTTCTCTCTCACCGAGGGAGGCGTCCTCTACCACTTTATCGAAAATCATTACTACTTTAACCGTCAGAAGCTCTACGGAGAGCCCGACGACGGCGAGCGATTTGCCTTCTTTTCGATGGCGGCGCTCGAATTCATGCTCGCGACGGGTGATATCCCCGATGTCCTCCATGCGAACGACTGGCAGACCGCGATGGCGGTCATCTATCTGAAGACCGAATATGCGCATATCGAGGCACTTCGCCGCATACGCACCGTGTTTACCATCCATAATATTGAGTATCAGGGGAAATTCGACCCCTATATCCTCGGCGACATTTTTGCACTCGACGCAAAGTATTATCATATTGTGGAATACGGGGGCTGTATCAATCTTTTGAAGGGCGCTCTGACCGTTTCGGACTATATCTCGACGGTCAGCCCGAATTACGCATGTGAGCTCCGACACGATTTCTTCGCCTTTGGGCTCGCCGACATCATCGGGAAGGTATCGGATAAAATGTGCGGTGTCATCAACGGCATCGATTACTCCGTCTTTTCTCCCGAGCGCGGCGGCGGGATCTACACACCGTATAGTCGTGACACCCTCGACGAAGGGAAGCGGGCGAACAAAGCGGCGCTTCAGAGAGAGCTCGGACTTACCGAGGAACCCGACACGCCCCTTGTCGTCATGATCACGCGTCTCACCGCGGGCAAGGGTGTCGAGCTCGTTCTCCGTATTCTCGACGAACTGCTCGGCGAGAAGGTGCAGTTTGCGATTCTCGGCACGGGAGAGGCAATGTACGAGTCGGCGTTCTCCGCCGTCGCGTCCCGCCATCCGAACATGCGCGCGCTCATCCGCTTTGACCGCAACCTCTCGAAGAAACTGTATGCCGCGGCGGATATCTTCCTCATGCCGTCGAAGAGCGAACCCTGCGGACTCGCGCAGATGATCGCCTGCTCGTATGGGACGGTCCCCCTTGTGCGTGCCGTCGGCGGGCTTTACGATTCCATCAAGCCCTACGGCACGGAAGGCGCGAACGGATTTACCTTCAACAACTTCAACGCGCATGAGCTCCTCTTCACCCTGAAATGGGCGCTTGAGCTGTATCGCGACAAATCCGTATGGGAACCTCTGCGCCTTGCGGCGAAAGATTCCGATTTCTCATGGGACAAATCGGCGAAGAAATATATCTCGCTGTACCAAAATATCACTAACTGGTAGGAAATAAAAAACAGATGATCAAATCAAATTCCCGTCTGAAGGACACAAAGAAAAAATTCACCAAAAACGAGCTCAAGGAACGGATTGAGGAAAAGCTTGCCACCCGCGGCGTTTCTTCGCCCGGGGACGCAACCGACGAGCAGATGTATCACGCGGTCGTTTATGCGATGAAGGACATCATGCTTGACTATCGCACCGAATTCAAAAAAAGAATCCGCGCGACGGAAGGGAAGCGGGTCTGCTATCTCTGCATGGAATTTCTTGTCGGACGCTCGCTGAAAAACTACGCGATGAACCTCGGTATCTACCCCGAACTTTGCAAGCTGCTCGGCGAGTACGGAACTTCTTTTGAGAAGATCTTCGCCTGCGAGGTAGACCCGGGACTCGGAAACGGGGGACTCGGCAGACTTGCCGCCTGCTTCATGGATTCTCTATCCGCGCTCGACTACGCCGCGAACGGATACTCGCTGCTTTACGAGAACGGACTCTTCCGCCAGAAGATCGTCGACGGTGAGCAGGTAGAGCTCCCCGATGAATGGATCCCGAACGGTGGCTCATGGCTCGTTCCGCGCACCGAAAAGAGCCTTTCCGTCCGCTTCGGCGGTAAGGTAGAAGAAAAGTGGGAGAACGGCGAGCTCCGCATTGCCTACACCGATTACGATGAGGTCAAGGCGGTACCCTACGACATGCTCATTCCCGGAACGACGACCAACGCGATGAATACCATCCGTCTCTGGCGCGCGAGACAGCCCTATTCGACGCTCGTCAACTTCCAGTCGTCGCAGAGCTCCTATGTGAAAAAGCTCTCCGACCACGATAATGTCGAGATCATCACGAAACAGCTCTATCCGCCGGACGATTACGACGAGGGCAAGCTCCTTCGTCTGACGCAGCAATACTTCCTCGTTTCCGCTTCTCTTCAGAGCATCATTCGTGACTACTTTACCGAGACCGGCTCGCTTGCCGGCTTCGAGAACAGAGTCGCGATCCACATCAACGATACGCACCCCGCGCTTTGTATTCCCGAGCTGATGCGGATCCTGATGGATATCTATTCGTACAGCTGGGAGAGCGCATGGGGAATCGTCGTTAAAACGGTTTCCTACACGAACCACACTGTCCTTCCCGAGGCACTCGAATGTTGGAGAGAAGATCTCTTCCGCATGAAACTGCCCAGAATTTACGCCATTGTTTGCGAAATCAACCGCAGATTTACCGCCGATCTTTGGAATCTCTATCCCGGAGACTGGGACAGAATTTCCCGCATGGCGATTGTTGCGTACAATCAGGTCCGCATGGCAAATCTCTCGGTCGTCGGCTCGCATACCGTCAACGGCGTATCGAAACTTCACAGTGAGATCCTGAAAAAGACCATCTTCCACGATTTCTATAAAATGACGCCGTGGAAGTTTACGAACGTCACGAACGGCGTGGTTCACCGTCGCTGGCTGAATCTTTCGAATCCCGCGCTCTGCGCCCTTCTCGACGAGCTTATCGGGACCGACTATCGCGAGGACGCGCTTCACCTTTCGAAGCTCGAGAAATTCCGCGACGATCCCGCCGCGCTGACAAGAATCGGCGAGGTGAAGCGGAGCAACAAGGAGCGCTTCGCGCATTATGCCTACGAGCGCTCGGGCGTGCGCATCGATCCTGATTCCATCTTCGATGTGCAGATCAAACGGATGCACGAATACAAGCGCCAGCTTCTCAACGTCATGAAGATCATGGAGCTTTCCGATGAGCTTCACACGAATCCGCACGCCGATATTCCGCCCCAGACCTTCATTTTCGGCTGTAAAGCGGCGCCCGGCTACGCGATGGCGAAGAAATTCATCAAGCTCATCTGGTTCCTCGCGAGAGAACTCGAGCGCGACCCCGTGACCCGTGACAGACTCAAGGTCGTCTTCATGGAGGAGTACAATGTTTCTCTTGCCGAGATTCTGATTCCCTCGGCGGACATCTCCGAGCAGATCTCCCTTGCAGGTAAGGAAGCGAGCGGCACGGGCTGTATGAAGCTCATGATGAACGGAGCCGTGACGATGGGCACCCTCGACGGCGCGAACGTCGAGATCCTCGACGCGGTAGGAAAAGACAATATGTATATCTTCGGTCTCAACGCGCACGAGGTGGAAGAGCTTTGGCGCAACGGATATGTCGCGCGTGAGTATTACCACGATTCCGAGCGGATACGGCGTGTCATCGACCGTTTCTCCTCGCCGATCGGCGGACAGGATTTCTCGCATATCGCGTCCTATCTCGTGAACGGCGGCTACGGCGTCGCCGACCCCTTTATGTGCCTCGCCGATTTCGATTCCTATCTGAACACCTATCACGAAGCCATGAAGGACTACGCCGACCGCACCGCGTGGTGCCGCATGTCCCTCATGAATACGGCGACCTCGGGCGTCTTCTCTTCGGACAACAGCATCCGTAAGTACGCCGACGAGATCTGGCACATGACCCCCATCAATAAGATCAAATAATTTATCGCGAGTACCGCGGGAAAGGAGAGAACGCATATGACCGAACTTCGCATCGATAAAGCCCCGATCCTGTCCTGTTCCGCGGTACTCTCCTTTCTTCACGGGGGGCGGGAGTGCCGCCGCACCGCATATGAGAGCGGGGAAGCGGGGGCGCTTCGCCTCCGCCTTCCGCGCGAGCTCGGCACCGTGTCCGTCACCTATGTTTTTTACGACGAGAGCGGAGAGCACTCCGTTGTCTCGGCGGATGCCGTGTGGACGGGCATACGGGGCGCCTCCGATCTTTATGAGGTACCTCTCCCCGCGCTTCCCGTCGGACTGTATTTCTTTCGTATTTCCTGCCGCACCGTGGTCGGTACGATCTATGCGTACCGCGCGGGCGATGCGGTTCGCTTTTCGGAGGACGGAAATACGCCTCCGTCCTTTCAGCTTTCCGTTTCCTCCTTTTCTTTTCCCGCACCGCGGGAGAAATACGGCGGCGTGATCTATCATGTCTTCGTCGACCGCTTCGCCAAAGGATCGCGTAAGGTTCCCCTACGTGAGGACGCAAAGCTCAACGAGGACTGGGAGCACGGAATCCCCGAATATCCGCCTTATGCGGGCGCTCATCTCGAAAACAATATCTTTTTCGGCGGAACGCTTGACGGCGTGACCGAAAAGCTCGATTATATCGCCTCCCTCGGCGTCAATACCGTGTATCTTTCGCCGATCTTCGAGGCATATTCCAATCATAAATACGATACCGGCGATTACATGACGGTAGACGCAATGTTCGGAGGAAACGAGGCACTCACCCGCCTGATCGCGGAAGCGAAGAAGCGGGGCATCGGAATTCTGCTCGACGGCGTGTTCAATCACACCGGCTCGGACAGCGTGTATTTTAACCGCAAGGGAAGATACCCCTCCGTCGGCGCCTATCAGTCGAAGAATTCTCCCTATTACGACTGGTACGAGTTTCAGCATTTTCCCGATCGATATACCGCGTGGTGGGGGATCCCGATCCTCCCGCGCATTCACCCCGACCGTCCCGCCTGTCGAAAGTTTTTTACGGGCGAGGAGGGCGTGATCGCACGGTATGCGGAACTCGGCATCGACGGCTTCCGCCTTGACGTGGCAGACGAGCTTTCCGACGATTTTATTGCGGACATCAAATGCACACTGGCAGGGAAGAATCCGAATACCGTCCTGTACGGCGAGGTGTGGGAGGACGCTTCCGATAAGATCGCTTACGATCAGAGAAAACGCTATTATCTCGGGGACGAACTTGACGGTGTGATGAACTATCCCCTTCGCACGGGACTTCTCACCTATCTGAAAGAAGGGACATGCGACGCACTCTCCTATGCGCTTCTCACCGTGACGGCGAACGCGCCGAAACGGATCGCCGACGCGCAGATGAATCTGCTCGGCACGCATGATACCGAGCGCGTTCTGACGGTACTCGGCGGTATGAGCGGGGACGGACTTCCGAACGATGAGCTTGCCACGCTCCGAATGAGCAAAGAACAACGCGACATTGCGCGGCAAAAGCTGAAAATGGCATATACCGCACTCGCGACCCTTCCCGGAATCCCGACGATCTATTACGGCGATGAGGTCGGACTCGAGGGGTATCACGATCCCTTTAACCGGATGCCCTTTCCGTGGGGGCGCGAGGACGGCGAGCTCCTCGCACATTATCGCGCCCTCGGAGAGATCCGACGCAAATACCCGGTCTATCGGGAGGGGGAGCTTATCCCCCTGTGGCTCGATGCGAACCTCTTCGTGTTTGCAAGATGCGGCGTAGGAGGGATCTTCTTAACGGCGATCAATCCGTCGGATACTCCGCGCACCTTCTCCTTTTCGAAAAAAGGACGCGAGCTTCTCAGCGACAGCCGATGCGAGAATTTCACCATCAAGCCGCACTCCTCCTGCATTTTCAAATTCAGAGAACTTGCGGAATTCGAAATATCCGACCTATAAATCAAGGCAGAATATAATATGATGTATACACTGATCGGTATGCCGGGCGTCGGTAAAAGCTGTATGGCACGCGCCGTGGCATCCAAACTGAAAATGCGCGCCTTGGACGGCGACCGTCTCATTGTCAAACGGATGGGGATGCCCCTTTGGCAGATCCTCGAGACCTACGGCACGGACGGCTTTCAAAAGATCGAGGAAGAGACTCTTCTTTCGGTAAGCGGTGGCAGGATCCTTCTCGCAACGGGAGGAAGCGCCGTCTATTATCCCCGTGTGATGGAGCACTGTCGCACGGTCGGACGGACGATCTATCTTTCCGCGAGCCTTCCCGTGATATTGGAGCGCCTCGGCGATTTTTCGAAGCGCGGCATCGTCCTCCGCGAGGGACAGACCATCCGCGACCTGTACGAAGAGCGCACGGCACTGTACGAAAAATACGCGGATTTTACGGTTTCGTGCAACGGCAACGCCTATTCGAGATATCAGGCGGAGGTCATGCGCGTGATCGAGGCATCGGAAAAGGACTCCGCCCTCGCACTCGCCTTGCCAAAATAACAACACGCGGTCGCATGATGATTTCTGCGACCGCGTGTTTCGGTTCGGCGTGGTTTTCGGAAAATCATGATCCGACCGTGACGATCTCTCGCAACGCGTCGTACAGTCCGTCGATATCCCGTTCGGTATTCAGAACGGAGAGACTGACACGCACGGCGCCCGTTTCGAGCGTACCGAATTTTCGGTGTGCGCTCGGAGCACAGTGCAGTCCGCTGCGCGTGCAGATCCCACGTCGGTCGAGCGCGTCGGCGATCCTCGAAGAAGGGATTCCGTCCCGAACGAAGGAGACGACGCCGCTGTCCGTGCGGGCGAGCAGGCGGAGCTTCCCGAGCGCATCGAGCCTGTCGCATAATTTTGCGGAATAGTCGGAGAGCCGCTTTGAGATCTCGCTCATGCCGAGCTTGTTGAGATAGCGGATCCCGCTCCCGAGCGTCACGATGGCAGGAGTCGGAAGGGTTCCCGCTTCGAAGCGGTCGGGGAGATACTCGGGCATCTCGGGGCTGATCGAGTCGCTTCCGCTTCCGCCCTCGATAAAACTGTCGCGCAGGGCGTCGTCGCAGAAGACGGCAAAGCCGCAACCCTGAATTCCGAACAGACCCTTGTGCCCGGGGGCACAGAGAATATCACACGGTGTCTTTTGAAGATCGATCTCCTCGTGCCCGATCGCTTGCGATGCGTCCGCGATCAGCTTGATGTTCGGGTGACGCTCTTTGATTTTCGAGAGCACGGCGAGCGGGATGCGTTCTCCGCTGACGTTGCCGCAGAGCGTAGAGACGATCACGGCGGTGTCTTCGCGCAGGACGGCTTCGATATTGTCGAAAAGATTTCCGTCACTTCGGAAGACGGAGACGCTTACCCCTTCGGTGCGTCTTAACTTTTCGAGCGGGCGCACCACCGCGTTGTGCTCCATATCCGAGATCACGACATGCGCGCCGTGCGGAACGGTGGTTTTGATCGCCAGATTCAGCGCATAGGTTGCGTTTTCGGTAAAGACGATGTTTTCGGGCTTATCAAACGAAAGAAAGGTGGCAAGCTCTTCCCGCGTGCGGTAAATTTCTTCCGCCGCCCGCAGAGAAAGACGGTGCGAGCTCCGCCCGGGATTCCCGCAATATTTTCCGACGCAGACCGAGAGGTCGTGCAGAACGGAGGGTGGTTTCGGAAAGGAAGTCGCCGCGTTGTCAAGATAGATCATAGCACTTCCTAACCTTCACGATATACTTCGTAGGAGATTCCGTTTTTTCTGAGTTCCGCGGAAACACCGTAAAAATCGAGAGTGGAAAACTCGATTCCGTACCGACATCCGTTTCCCGTTTTCGCGGCATCCGTTTTTACGAGCCTTGACCGAATGCCCGCACGCGCAAGCAGCTTTCGCGCCTTGACGGCGAGTGTGACCGAACCTACCGTAAAGATAGAGGTATTCAAGTCTCTAACTCCTTCCTCGGGTGTCGGATCGTAATGTTCGCACACCCTATTCTCAGTGTATGGCTGACCTGCCGAAACGGTGTCTTTCTCCTCTCGGAATATGGCAACCGAAACACAAGCTTTTGACAAAAGAGAAGGGAAAATGACCGTTTTCACAAAATTTCGTGAACACGGGTGAAAAAATAGAAAAACCACTGGACAAAACGCCGAAAATGTGGTATACTTACATATTATTTGATAAGCCATAGAGGAAGACAATGATAAAAGCTTATACACCGTCCGATCGCTTCGGCTCGAACATGTATCTTGTCTCTTCGGGCGGGGCGAGCGTGCTGATTGACCCGTCGACTCCTCCCGATGCCGTGCGGGGCGACTTCTTCGGCGATCTGCCGCGCATCGATGCGATCCTTCTGACACATGCACACTTCGACCACATGCTCGCGATCGACGAATGGGTCAGAGCCACGGGTGCCCCCGTCTTTGTCGGAACAGAGGACGCCGACGCGCTTTCGAATCCGGAGAGAAACGCCTATCGCCTTTTTACGGGCGAAGACGGCGGCTACTTCGGCGCATATCGGACCGTAGGAGATGGCGACACGCTTCGGTTTTCGAGCCTCGATATTTTCGTGATCGACACGCCCGGTCACACACCGGGGAGCGTCACGTATCGGATCGGGAGCGACGCGTTTTCAGGCGACCTCGTCTTCGACGGGGGCGCATACGGAAGGTGCGATCTTCCGGGCGGAAATTTGCGCACTCTGTTTTCTTCGATCGCCCGACTTGCAGAGCATCGGGAGATCCTCACACTCTATCCGGGACACGGCAATGCGTTTTCCCCGCGGCATCTCGCCGCACAATTTCAATCGTAGGAGATCACGAAGATGGAAGAGATCAAAAGCAACTTTATCCACGACATTATCGATGAGGATCTGAAAAAGAACCCCGATCTGAAGATCCATACCCGCTTCCCGCCCGAGCCGAACGGCTATCTGCACATCGGGTCGGCAAAGGCGATCTGGATCAACGCCATGACGGCAAAAAAATACGGCGGACTCTTTAATCTCCGCTACGACGACACCAACCCCACGAAGGAAGATAACGAATACGTCGAGAGCATCTATGAGGACCTGCTTTGGCTCGGGTGCGAGCCGACGGGCGGCGTTTTCTACGGCTCCGATTATTTCGATAAGTGCTATGAGTATGCCGTCAAGCTCATCAAGGACGGGAAGGCGTACGTTTGTGACCTCTCCGCCGACGAGATGCGCGAATATCGCGGCACGCTGACCGAGCCCGGAAAGAACAGCCCGTACCGCGACCGTTCGGTGGAGGAGAACCTCGACCTCTTCGAGCGGATGAAGAACGGGGAATTTCCCGACGGTGCGAAGACTCTTCGCGCAAAGATCGATATGGCGTCCCCGAATATCAACCTGCGCGACCCCGCCATCTATCGCATCGTGCATACCGCGCATCACAGACAGGGGAACAAGTGGTGCATCTATCCTCTCTACGATTACGCACACCCGATTCAGGACGCGACCGAGGGGATCACGCACTCGCTTTGCTCCATCGAGTTTGAAAATCACAGACCCCTTTACGATTGGGTCATCGACAATATCGGCTTTGAGAAGAAGCCGCATCAGTGGGAATTCGCCCGTCTGAACGTCACACATACCGTCATGTCGAAGCGTTATCTCCGTCAGCTTGTGGAGTCGGGGCTCGTGGACGGTTGGGACGACCCGAGAATGCCCACGCTCTGCGGACTTCGCAGACGCGGGTATACTCCTTCCGCGATCTTTGATTTCGTTTCCCGTGCAGGCGTCGCGAAGGCGTACAGTGTCGTGGATTACGAGCTCCTCGAGCATTGCATCCGCGAGGAGCTCAACGAGAGCGCACCCCGCCGCATTGCGGTGCTTCATCCCGTCAAGGTGGTCATCACCAATTATCCCGAGGATAAGGAAGAATTCTTCGAGGTGCCGAATCATCCGCAGCATCCGGAGGCAGGGATGCGGAAGCTTCCCTTTACCAAGGAACTTTATATCGACGCCGATGATTTTGCAGAAGTGCCGCCTCCGAAGTTTTTCCGCCTGAAGCCGGGCGGAGAAGTCCGTCTTATGGGTTCGTATATTGTCAAATGCAACGAGGTCGTGAAGAACGAGGACGGGACCGTCCGCGAGCTTCGCTGCACCGCCGATCTCGAGACGGGCAACGGCAATCCGACGGACGGCAGAAAAGTAAAGGGAACCGTTCATTGGGTTTCTGCAAAGTATGCGATCGACACGACCGTCATGCTCTACGATTTCCTTTTCACCATCGAAAATGTGGCGGACATTCCCGAGGGAAAGACCTTTGACGATTATCTGAATCTCCGCTCGGTGGAAAAGCTCGAGCATGTGAAGGCGGAGCCCGCACTCGCCGATGCGAAGCCGTCGGATAAATTTCAGTTTGTCCGCACGGGCTACTTTGTCAAGGATACGAAGAATGAGAACGTATTCAACCGCATCGTCGGCTTAAAGGACAGCTATCCGAAAACCAATGCCTGAAAATAACGGAAAGAAAAGGAGACTGCCGCGGCGGTCTCCTTTTACGGTATTTTATCAATGAAGCTTGCCTCTTTGCGCGACAGTCTGCTTTTCTATATCGGCGTTCCGCGCTGTGTCGGTTGCGGGGAATTTCTCACACGGCAGGATACGGTCTTTTGCCCCGCGTGCCGCATGATTTACGACAATGCAAAAATGAGAAACTGCTCCCGCTGTGCCAAGGTTCTTTCCCGTTGTACCTGCCCGAACGATTATCTCGATTCGCATTATGTGCACTCGCTCATAAAGGTCACGCGTTACCTCCATGGCCAAGATCTGCCGCAAAATAAACTTATATATTCCTTAAAACAACAAAACCGCCGGGATGTCTCCGACTTTATGGCAAGGGAGCTTGCCACGGCGATTCGCGAGAGTATTCCGCGCGCGGAAGAGTTTCTTGTCACCTTTGTTCCGCGACGTCGCTCGTCGGTCGTGAAATACGGCTTCGACCACGCGAAGAAGCTTGCACGCAAGGTCGCCGCACTCATCGGCGCCGAATGTAAGACGACGCTCCGCTCGACGGCGAAGCACGCACAAAATAGTATGTCGGGCAGACGTGAAAGAGTCCTGAACGCCGCAATGGAGTGCACGGGCTCCTCCGATCTCGAGGGAAAGCCGATTCTTCTTGTCGATGACATCGTGACAACGGGTGCCTCCATGGCGAACGCGGCGGCGCTCCTTCGCGGGAACGGGGCAAGGAAGATCGTCGGCGCGGCATTCGCCATCGCCTATCTCGATCCGTATATTCCTTTTGAAAAAAGTGCCTATGGCGTGTTATCTTTTGACGACAACTCGGCTTCCTTCAATAAGAAGTGATCTTCCGAACCGTTTGCAAAACTTTTTGATAAGCTATCGGAAATGCCCACGCAAAAAGCGATATGCACCTTCGAAAGTCAGCACTTTCGAAGGTGCATAACATATGCGATACCGTTTTCTGCGAGGCATTCGTCAGCGTGAGAACGAATATTACAATCATAGTTAAAACCCCGCCAACACGCATGTGAATTTGCATGTTGGCGGGGTTCTTCTGTCCGAATGAGACTTTAGATGGGATGCACGCCGCTCTTCGGATCGGCGGAGGCATCGAGTTTATACTTTTGCTGTTTTCTCCACTCAAAGAACTTGATAGCGACCTGCTCGAAGAGGGCAAGGGAGAGAAGGTCTTCCTCCTGCTCTTCGTAGGGAGCGACTCTTTGACGGAGAGAATCGATCTCGGGAGCAATCTTGTCGGCGGGACGGTAGTCAATGATCGGGTCGTCGCCAATGATCTTCTTTCTGAATTCGTCGGAGATCGGGGCGGGGCACTTGCCGTACTCACCGCGGACGAGTCCCTTGAATTCCTTCGTTACTCTCGAGTATCTGCCTTCGTTTGCAAACAGGACGTTGTTGACCGCCTGCGTACCGACGATCTGTGAGGAAGGCGTGACAAGCGGCGGATAACCCGCGTCGCGGCGTACGTTCGCCACTTCTTCAAGCACTTCGTTCAGTTTATCTGACTTTCCTGCCATCTTGAGCTGAGAAATGAGGTTCGAGAGCATACCGCCCGGCACCTGGTAACGCAGGGCGTTGACATCGACCTTCAATACCTTCGGGTCGATCAGTCCCGAGGCGAGATACTTTTCGCGAATGCCCGTGAAGTACTTCGCGATCGTGTCGAGTTTCTCGAGTGAAAGGCCCGTGTCGTAGGGCGTGCCCTGAAGTGTCGCGACGAGAGATTCCGTCGGCGCCTGCGAGGTTCCCATCGCGAGCGGAGAAATCGCGGTATCCACACCGTCGACGCCCGCCTCGATTGCCTTCAAAAGGGTCATGGACGCGAGTCCCGCGGTGTAGTGGGTGTGAAGCTGAATCGGGATCTTGACGGTGTTCTTCAATGTCTTGACAAGCTGATATGCCTCATAGGGCTTGAGAAGTCCCGACATATCCTTAATGCAGATGGAGTTGGCGCCCATCTCCTCGAGCTGCTTCGCATACTGAGCAAAGCCCTCGTTGGTGTGGAAGGGCGAGGTCGTGTAGGAGATCGCCGCCTGTACATGTCCGCCTTCCTTGATAGTCGCGCGGATCGCCGTCTCAAGGTTTCTCGCGTCGTTCAGCGCATCGAAGATACGGATGATATCGATACCGTTCGCGATGGACTTCTGAACGAAATATTCAACAACGTCATCGGCGTAGTGACGGTAGCCGAGAATATTCTGCCCGCGGAAGAGCATCTGGAGCTTCGTATTCTTCACATGCGCCTTGATGGTGCGGAGTCTGTCCCACGGATCCTCGTGGAGGAAGCGGAGGCAGGAGTCAAAGGTGGCGCCGCCCCATGCTTCGAGAGAGTAATAACCGACTTTGTCGAGATCGTCGAGAATCGGCAACATTTCTTCGGTCGTCATGCGCGTCGCGGCAAGCGATTGATGGGCGTCACGCAGGATGGTTTCCGTAATCAGAACTTTAGACATGGTTTTTCCTTTCCTAAATTATAAATCAATGGAAGAAGCTGAGGAACACGCCCGCGGCAACGGCAGAGCCGATAACGCCCGCGACGTTCGGTCCCATGGCGTGCATCAGAAGGAAATTGGAGGGGTCTTCCTTCCGTCCGACATCCTGCGATACACGTGCCGCCATCGGAACGGCGGAAACACCCGCAGAGCCGATCAGGGGGTTGATCTTTCCTCCCGTGAGCTTGCACATGATCTTACCGGTCAGAAGTCCGCCGATGGTCGAAATGCAGAAGGCGGCAAGACCGAGACCGATGATGTAAATGGTTTCGAGCTTCAGGAAATTCGCGGCGTTCGCGGTCGCACCGACGGAAACGCCGAGGAAGATGGTGACGATGTTGCAAAGCTCGTTCTGAGCCGTCTTCGAAAGACGGTCGGTGACGCCCGTCACGTTGAAGAGGTTACCGAGCATCAAGAAGCCGACGAGGGGTGCCGCATCGGGAACGATCAGCACGACAAGAAGCGTAACGACGATGGGGAAAATAACCTTTTCCGTCTTCGAAACGGGACGGAGGTTCGACATGTGGATCTTCCGCTCGCGTTCCGTGGTGAGGAGCTTCATGAAGGGGGGCTGAATGATGGGGATCAGCGCCATGTAGGAATACGCGGCAATCGCGATCGCGCCGAGCAGGTGAGGGGCGAGCTCCTTGGTCACGAGAATTGCCGTAGGACCGTCCGCACCGCCGATGATGCCGATAGCGCCCGCCTCCATCGGAGAGAATCCGAGGAACAGAGCGAAGAAGAACGCGGCAAATACGCCGAACTGAGCGCCCGCACCCATGAGAAGGGATTTCGGGTTGGAGATCAGGGGAGAGAAGTCGGTCATCGCACCCACGCCGAGGAAGATCAGGGAGGGGTAGATACCGAGCTTTACGCCGAGATACAGAATGTCGACGAGACCGCCGTTGTTGACCACCTCCTTGATGATGGTGGACATCTTGACGTGGAGCGCGCCGTCAAAGGTGACGGAGTTCGCAAGCTCGGTCGTCGAGAAGATCTCCTTCAAGGAGGCGATCACATCGGCACTGAGCGCCGTTCTCGAGCCGTCGACCACCTGACCGAAGGAAACGACGCCGTTTTCGGCGACCGTGTAAAGGCTCGGGTCGATGTGCGAGAGAAATTCGTTGACGGCGGCGGCAAGGGTTCCGTTCGTTGTCGACAGATAGTAGTCGTCAAAGAAGAAATCCATGTGCATGAGGTTCGCCGCAGGCAGGTTCGCGAGGAGCATACCGAAGGCGATCGGTAAGAGCAAGAGGGGTTCAAATTTCTTTACCACCGCGAGGTAGAACAGCGTCCCGATGATCGCATACATGACGAGATACTGCCACCAGTTGGGTTGGGAAAAGAGAGATGCGATGCCCGTCTTGCCGAGGAACGTAAGAATAGCATCCATGTTTCGTTACCCGACCTTCCCGTCAGTTGAGCGAAACAAGCAGATCGCCGGCGTTCACGGAAGCACCTTTCTGAATATTGACGGAAGCGACCGTTCCGTCTTCGGGAGCGGGGATCTCGTTTTCCATCTTCATGGCTTCAAGGACGCAAACGACGTCCCCCTTCTTGACCGCCTGACCGACGGACACCTTGACCTCGAGGATCGTGCCGGGCATGGGGGAGGTGACTTTCACGGCACCCTGTGCGCCCGATGCAGCCTTCGGAGCGACGGGAGCCGCCTTCGGTGCGGGAGCGGCGACTTTGGGAGCCGCTACGGGAGCGGGTGCGGCGACGGGAGCCGCGCCTTCGGCGGAAACCTCTTCCACCATAACTTCGTAAGAATTGCCGTTTACGGTAATGTTGTACTTTTTCATGTTCGTAATTCCTTTTCTCCGCATTTTCGGGCTGCGGCACCGATTATTTTCTTCTGAAAGAAACGACTCTGAACTTAAGTCCCGCATTTTCACTTTCCGCGGCGGCAATGGCTGCGGCAATCACGGCGACGATCTCGTCATCGTCGGTCGCGGGAACTGCGACGGGAGCGGGCTCGACTTCCTCTACGGGAGCCTCTTTTGCTTTCTTTGCGGGCAGATCGTGGAAGAGGATGCGGAACAGGTACAGGCAGAACCAGAGAAGCGTGAGTACCGCAAACACCGCGACCATACCGATGAGAAGCATCTGGAGTCCGAAGGTGAGTGTGTCGAGAAAACCGACCTCCGAAAGCAGGTGTTTCGTTCCGTAATCATCGGATGTGATATTGAGCAGAAAATTCATGATATGCCTCCGAAATCAGAAGCGGGCTTTGCCGGCAAGCATCAGAAGCGCCGAGCAAATGCGTGCGCGAAGCTCGTTGACACCGATGATGTCGTCGATCTCGCCGCTGCACGCCGCGTGAACGGGGGAGGAAACGCTCTCTTTCCAGCGGTTGACAAGCTCTTCACGCTTCGTCTCGAGCGTGATGTACTTATCCCACGCGAAGGCGACGCCGCTGTCCGCGACGAGCGCACCGATCTCCGACGTGTCGGTCGCATAGACGAGATCGGCACCGAGAGCCTTCGAGCCGAGAAGGACGAACGCCGCGCCGATGGCGTGACCGAGGATCACCGTCACTTTTGCGTTCTCGGAAGAAGCATAGGCAAAGGCAAGGGAAGCGAGCGCGTCCGCGTAAGCAGGCTCGTTGTCCGCCGTGACCGAAAGTCCGAGAGAATCGACGAGCGTGACAAGCGGAATCCCGAAGGCGTCGCAGAAGTTGATGAACCTCGCTGCCTTCTTCGCCGCCTCGGCGGTAATGCGACCTTCCTCCTTCGCAAAGGAAGTGGCGATGATACCGCACTTTACGCCACCGACGGTGGAAAATGCGCAGGAGAGGACGGGAGCGTATTCTTTTCCGATCTCATAATATACGGCGTTGTCCGCAACGGTCGAGATCGCGGAGAGACCGTCACCCGCAAAGTCGAGGTCGCCGACCATGCGGTTCAGATTGTCGGAGCACTCTCCGACATCTGCGCCGACGCCTGCGTTTTCGGGAAGGAAGGAGATGAGCGAACGGGCGAAGGCAAAGCATTCCGCCGTATCACCCGAGAAGGAAACGGTGTCGCTCTGCGCGTCCTTGACACCGACAAGGGCAGGGGAAGAAACGTAATATTCCGCATTCTTTTCCTTGATCACAAAATCAAAGAGAGCGGCGGCGGATGCCGCGGTGCCGATGCACTTACCGGAGATCACGGCGATCTGCGGGATCACACCGGAGGCGGCGGCGACCTTCTTGAGGATCTTTCCGTAAGCCGCGAGCGCGGAGGTTCCCATAAAAATGTCGGTTCCGTTCGAATCGAAGATACCGATCACAGGTGCGCCGTTGCGAAGCGCGAGGTCGTAGAGGTCGGTGATCTTTTTCGCATGACGCTCGTCGATGACGGCGCCAGAACGGCTGACATCCTCCGCGAACGCATAGACGAGTTTTCCGTCGATCGCGCCGTAGCCCGTGATGACCCCCTCGAATTCATTTGCTTTGTCCGTGGCGAGGAACTCGGAAAACGCACGCTTGGTATACGCGGCGGTCTCGACAAAGGTCGAGTCGTCGAAGAGCATGGCAAGACGGGTGCGGATCGCCGAATTCTCACTCTCACCGAGCGCCGTGCGAAGCTCGGCGGCAGTGGGGAGGGCACAGACTTCCGTTTTTGTAAGATTTTCCAAAACGAATGCCGATTTGCTGAAGAATCAACAAATCTCTCCTTCCTGAAAATAGTAGTTTTTTCGGCAAAAGCCGTAAATAATCCAACTTTCACCACATATACTATAACACCAAAATCAAGAGATGTCAAGGGGATTTCGTCATATTTTTGACAAACTGTGTCAATTTTTCCCCGGTCTTTCACAAAGCGGAAAAAATTCCTTTTCCTCCTTCCGATTTTCGCGGAAAGTGCAAAAAAACATATTCGGAATTGTAAAATTATCGAAAAAACTCTTGTGTATTTTTGTCGTTTGTGGTATAATCGTTTCAAAATCGAAATACCAATGCAAGGATAGGAGGTATTGTCTGTATGAAAGCATCTAAATGTCGTACATTTTTTGTCACGCTCTCCGTGCTTCTGATCGCCGCCGCGCTGCTCGCCATCGGCATCGTAACGGCAAATGCGGGGATCGACACGATAGACGCCGTTCTGCCCGAGGGCGGGCTCCGGTATACACGCCTCGACACGCTGACCGCCGTCAGCTCTTCCGATAAGACGGAGAAGACCGATACGGCGGCGTTTGCCGATCTTTCCACGCTCGAGCTTTTGAATCGGGTTCTGAGTTTTGAGGACATCGGCGGATATGTCATGTTCAAGTCCACCCGCACCTACACCGAGACCGATGTCGCGCATATCGCAAAGGACGATGCCTTTTTGGCTCTCGTGGCGCGGGAGGATTATGCCGACGTGCTCGAGCTTTTCGCCGCCAGCCGACAGGACGGGGAAAATATCGGTGCCATCGCCTCGGAGGCATTGCCGTATGTGACCCTGCATCCCATGACTGTAGAGGCTCTTCGAGGAAGAGCGTTGACTCCCGAATTCGTGTCTTACATCCGCACGGCGCTCGACACCGTGGGACTCACCGAAAAATAAATCGGAGCAGAGAAAAGACCTCCCGCCGCGAAAATTCGCCGACGGGAGGTCTTTTATATTTTATATAAAAGCAATTTAAGAATGACAGCTTTCGAGAAGGGAAAGCCGCTTTGAGGAATAGCGATATGCCTTTTCGAAGTCGCAGAGCTCCTGATAGCAAAGCTGGAGGTCGGTATACACGCCGAGCATCACGAAGACCTGATACGTTTCGCGGGACTTGTTTTCCTCGAGTGTGAGCAGGTGGGGAATCGCTTCGGCGTATTTTTTCAGCTTGATGAGCCGCTTTGCTTCCATGTGCTCGCGATAGACGGGATCGGTAAAAAACCACGAGGCGTCGAGCGTGACATAATGAAAGAAATCACTCTCGCAGCCCGCGCGGAGCGGTGCTTCGTAGCTCTCCGCCTCGAATTCGAGGAGAGGAGTGGTGATGTTGTGTGCCACGGCGGTATACAAGGGGAGCAATGCTCGGATCTTTACGGTGTCATAGGATGTTTTCACCAGATATTGTTTGGCAGAATCAAAATCGGTGAGTGCGGAAGTCAGGTTTCCCATGCGGGTATGACGCCTGCCGCGCTCGAAATACGAAAAGGCGAGAAGGTATGCCGTCTCGTCGTCCTCGCCCCCGAGCTTTGTGAGTGTGCGGATGCATTCTTCATACCGCCCCGCGGCGAACGCCCGCCGCACGGCGGGCATCCGTTCTTCCTTCAGGTAGACGAACGGGTCGTCACCCTCCGAGAGAAAGTAAGCGAGCGGAAGCTCGAGCTTCTTCGCGATCGCGGTCAGCGTCTCAAAGGACGGGGAAGCCGCGCCGCTCTCGATCAGGCTCAGCATGTTCCGCGTCACGGCATCTCCCGCGACCTCGGCTTGCGTCATGCGGCGGTCGCTTCGCGCCTTTTTGATCTTTTCTCCGAGCGTCAATCGTCATCATCTCCTTTTCTGTGAAGTGCGGGGCGGGACAGCTTCAGATCGGCGAGGGGATTTTGCTCCATCGCCTCTTCCATGTTCCGGTTGACGACATGGGTATAGATCTGTGTGGTATTGAGCTGTTCGTGCCCGAGGATTTCTTTCAGGACGCGGATATCCACCTTTCCCGATTGGTACATCAGCGTGGCGGCGGTATGGCGCAACTTATGGACGGAGAGCCCGCGGTTGCTGAGCCCGGCGAGATCGAGGTATTTATAGACGATCCATTGCACGGTCTTGACCGAGATCCGTTGCTCTCTGCCGCTTAAAAAGAGCGCATTGTCGCTCGTACGCACGTGCTTCGGGTCGAGCCTTACACGCAGGTATTCGCGGATGGCGCGTCGCGCCGCGTCGTTCAGGTAGACCATGCGCTCCTTATTGCCTTTTCCGAGCACCTTCACGACGGTAATGTCCGAATCGAAGCTGTCGAGTGTCAGCCCGACAAGCTCGGAGAGTCGCATTCCCGTATTCAGAAACAGGGTAATAATCGCATAATCCCGCACACAGGTCTTCGATTCGGTGTCAGAGCGGACCGTCTCGAGGAGCGTGACCGCCTCGGAATAGGTCAGATATTTCGGGAGTGCTTTCTTCGGTTTCGGCCCCTCGATGTCGGCGGTCGGATTTTTTTCGATCAGATGCTTCTTGCCGTGCAGATAATGATAAAACGACTTGAGGGAGCTGAGCTTGCGCATGCGGGTCGTCGGCGTATTTTCACGCTCGAAGCCAGCGTACATGAGAAAATCGATGATGTACTGCGGCGTGACGGCGGCGGCATCCGCAAGGGTGATGCCCGAGATGTCGATCTTCTCGAATTCCTTTTCATCGGGAGAAAGCCCGTCCCGCTTGACGATATAATATCGAAAAAACGTGCGCAGATCGAGCAGATATTCGCATACCGTCTTTTCGCTGTTGCCGCGGATCACCGCGACGTGCGAGGCATACTCCCGCAGAATGGGCGGAAAATGTCGGAATTCGTCGCTTTTGAATGTCAAGGTCGCCATGGTCGCTCTGCCTTCCCTTTCCTTTTCTCTTATCTTCTATTATACAAAATTTTTTACGGTTTTAGTGGATAAAGTGTAAACATTTACGCGAATCTCTTGTTTTTTTCTCCCGCGTGATTATAATGAAAACAAGAGCAAAAAAAGAAAAAGGGTATCGTATGAAGTTTTTGAAGGAAAATTCCTATGACATTGTTCGACTGTTTATCAATCAGATCGGCATTGCCATCTTTTCGCTTGTCCTGTATTTTGCCGCCGCGCAGGCAGGGGACGACGGCATCTCTTTGATCATTTCGGTCGTCATTTCGGTGTTTGCCACCTGCTTTTATATGGTCTTGATCTATACGGCGACATGGGATCTCGGTGCGAAGGACAGGATCCGCATCGACGCGGGGCGCATGACGGAGATACGGCATAAGGGCATTTTGCTTTCTCTCGCCGCCAATCTGCCGAATTTTCTTTTCATTCTTCTCTCGCTCATCGGCAAGGGCTTTTACATGCTCGGTCTCGGCGACGGGTTCGACACGCTCTTCGCGTTTGCCAACCTGATCTTACGTTTCGGCGCCGCCTCCTACCTCGGGATCCTGCGCGGCGTGTTTGCCTCTCTTGCGGAGTCGGCAGATCTTTACTACCTCTTGCAGACGATCGGGTTCCTTGTCCTGATCTCACTTCCGTGCCTCGCGGCGGAGATCGGCTATCGCTTCGGCTCGAAGAACCTTCGTATCTTTTCTCCTCCTACGAAAAAAGAGAAATAAGTCATAAACCAAAGAGATCCCCCATAGTATCGTGTGAAGACCATACGAGGCTATGGAGGATTTTTTATGCGGATCTTTACCCTGAATCTGAGAAAATGCTTTCCGCTCGTCGTGCTGTTACGGACGACGGCGTTTGCGGCGGCGTTCTTTTTCGCATTGTATCTTTTCATCGGGAACAGAGCGGATGCCGTTTTGTATATCGATGCCGTCGCGGGAGGGGAGATCTCCCGCACCGTGATCCTCGACGCGGGACACGGCGGAGAGGACGGCGGCGCGGTCGGTGTGGACGGTACACAGGAAAAGGATCTGAACCTTGCGCTTACCTTAGCGCTCGGCGAGCGCCTGTCGGAACTCGGGTATACGGTCATTTATACGCGCACCGACGACCGCCTTCTGTATACCGAGGAAGAAAATATCAAGGGCATCCGAAAGATCTCGGACTTAAAAAACAGATGTAAAATTGCGGCAGAACACAAGGACGCTCTTTTTGTCAGCATTCATATGAACACCTTCGGACAGTCAAAATACAGCGGGCTTCAGGTCTACTATTCTCCCGTTGCCGAAGGCAGCGAGAAGCTCGCGAGGTGTATTCAGTCCGAAGTGTGCGAAGAAGTACAGACGGAAAATCACAGGAAGATCATGAAAGGAAAGGATATCTATATTCTCGAGCATACCGAGAATGTCGCCGTCCTTATCGAGTGCGGATTTCTCTCCAACCCCGAGGAATGTAAAAAACTTTCCGAAAAAGAATATCGGAAACGGTTGAGTTTTGCCATCGCTTGTGGTATGATTAAATACGAAGAAGAAATCGCGGCGGCAACGTCACGATAGAAACAAAATAAGGATGTCGAAAATGAAAGCACCGAAAATTCAATATGTCTGCCGCGAGTGCGGCAATGTCAGCATCCGCTGGCTCGGCAGATGCCCCGAATGTCAGGCATGGAATTCGTTTGACGAAGTGGAGGTTCGCGAGGATGCCAAAAAGAGCGCCGCCCGCACCCTTTCCGTTGCCCATGCCGAAAAATTCTCCGAGCTGACGCTCCCCTCCTGCGTGCGGACGGGAACGGGAATGGAGGAGCTTGACCGCGTTCTCGGCGGCGGGCTCGTCGACCGTTCGGTCGTTTTGCTCTCGGGAGAGCCGGGCATCGGAAAATCCACTCTTCTTTTGCAGATCTGCTCGGAGCTGTCGAAAACACGGCGTGTTCTCTACGTTTCGGGAGAGGAATCCAAGGGACAATTGAAGCTGCGCGCCGACCGTCTCGGGATCCACGGCGACGAGATCTATCTTCTGACCGAGACCGACACCGAAGCCATTGTCGCCGAGTGCGACGCACTGAAGCCCGATGTCATCATCATCGACTCGGTGCAGATGCTCTCGAGTCCCACCGTGACCTCCGCCCCCGGAAGCGTCGCGCAGGTGCGGGAAGGCGCTATGACCTTCATCGAATACGGAAAGAGCAAGGGCGCCGCCGTCTTCCTTGTCGGACACGTCAATAAGGAGGGCGGGATCTCGGGGCCGAAAATTCTCGAGCACATGGTCGATGCCGTCTTGTACTTTGAAGGGGAACGCACGAACTCCTACCGCATCATCCGCGCGATTAAGAACCGCTTCGGCTCGACCGACGAGATCGGCGTGTTCGAGATGAGCGAGCACGGGCTCGTCGAGATCCCGAACCCGAGCGAGGTCATCATGGCACAACGACCGAAAAACACGAGCGGCTCTTGCGCCGGATGCGTCATGCAGGGTACAAGACCCATCATCTCCGAAATTCAGGCACTGGTGACGAAGACCTCTTATCCCGCCGCCAAACGGACGGCGGACGGCTTCGATTATAACCGCATGGGACTGCTGATTGCCGTCCTCGAAAAGCGGATGGGACTCAAATTCTACGAAAACGATGTCTACCTCAATGTCGCGGGCGGCATCCGTCTCGACGAGCCGAGCGCCGATCTCTCCATTGCCATGGCACTCATCAGCGGCATTACCGACCGCGTGGTGCCCGACGATCTTATTGCCTTCGGCGAGATCGGACTGTCGGGCGAGGTGCGCGCCGTCTCGCACATCGATTACCGCGTCAAGGAGGCGATCCGCCTCGGCTTCACAAAGATCGTCCTGCCGAAGACCTGCCCCACCTCGCATCTGAAGGTGCCGAAGGGCGTCGAGCTCATCGGGATCTCCAATATCTATCAGGCTCTCGCCGCCATGCACCTCAAAAAGGCGGACGAAGCGTAATCGAAAAAAATTTCCGCATCCGTCACGCGCCGAATCGCAAAAACGGATGCGGATTCTTTCTCTGCGACCGACAATTGTCTATTATGCACAATTTGAGGCGCGATTTTTCTACATGGGATAGCCATAAACTTCAAATATTCTTCTTGAAATCGACACGGAAATAAGGTATAATAGAGGCAAGACGGTTGAATTTCAATTCATCTGCAACGAAGACAAGGAGTAACAACTTTATGGAAAAGGTTTTCACGAAAAGCATCAGAAACGTTGCCCTCCTCGGGCATAGCGGCGGCGGAAAAACTTCGCTCGCCGAGTCCATGCTCTATATTTCCCGCCTGACCGATCGCCTCGGCACGGTGACGGACGGAAATACCGTGTGTGACTTTGATCCCGAAGAGATAAAAAGAGGCTATTCCGTGTCCGCCGCCTTAGCGCCCATGCTGTGGAACGGCACGAAGATCAATATACTCGATACCCCCGGCTTTTTTGATTTTGAAGGCGAGGTCCGTCAGTGCGTGAGAGCGGCGGATGCCGCCGTGATCGTCGTGGACGGCAAGTCGGGAATCCAGGTCGGCACCGAGCTTGCGTGGCGTCTTGCCACCGAGGCGGGAATTCCGAAGGCGTTCTTCATCAACCGTTTCGACGACCCCGAAGCGAGATTCTATAAGGTTTTCGGCGCCATTCGCGAAAAATACGGTCTGACCGTCTGCCCGATTCAGATCCCGATCATCGACGGCGATACGGTCATCGGATTCGCCAACCTCGTGGAAATGTGTGTTTACACCTTCGAGAAGGCGACGGGCGAATACGCGCGCAGCGCCATTCCCGAAAAATTCAAGGAAGTCTGCGTGGAATACCACAACATCCTGCTCGAAGCCATCGCCCAGACGAGCGACGAGCTGATGGATAAATTCTTCAACGAAGAGCCGATCTCCCGCGAGGAAGCGCTTGAAGCCATTCACCAAGGCATCATTACGGGTGATATCCTTCCCGTTTTCTGCGGCTCCGCGCTGAAAAACTGGGGAATCAAAACCCTTCTCGATACGATTGCGGAATCCTTCCCGCGTCCGACGGCGAGAAAGGTCGAGCATATCCTCACGGAGGACGGCGAGGAGAAAGAAAAGGAGATCCTGCCGGACAGCGAGGAGACCTCTCTCTTCGTATTCAAGACGGTCGCCGACCCGTTTGTCGGTAAGATGTCCTTCTTCAAGGTGATGAACGGTGAGCTCCGCCGCGATATGACACTGCGCAACACTCGCACGGGCGCTATGGAAAAGATGAATAAGATCTTCATGATGCGCGGAAAGAAGCAGATCGATGCGGAGGCGTTTGCCTGCGGCGACATCGGCGTGACGGCAAAGCTTACGAATACCAATACCAACGATACCCTGACGACCTCGGCGGAGAACTTCCGCTATCGTCCGATCGAATATCCCCGTCCTTACATGACCATGGCGATCACGCCGAAGGCAAAGGGGGATGAGGATAAGATTTCGGGCGGCATGACGAGACTTCTCGAGGAAGATCTGACGCTGAAATACGAAAACAATCCCGAGACCAAACAGCTGACCGTTTCGGGTCTCGGCGATATCCATCTCGACATTGTTGTCTCCAAGCTGAAATCCCGCTTCGGCGCCGCCGTCGATCTGACAAAACCCCGCCTTGCTTACCGTGAGACCATCAAGAAGTCGGTCGAGGTGGAAGGCAAGCATAAAAAGCAGTCGGGCGGTTCGGGACAGTACGGTCATGTCAAGATCCGTTTCTCCCCGGGAGAGGCGGAAGGACTCACCTTCACGGAATCGGTATTCGGCGGTGCCGTGCCGAAGAACTTCTTCCCGGCGGTTGAGCAGGGACTCCGTGACTGTATGCAGAAGGGCGTGCTCGCGGGCTATCCGATGGTACATCTTGCCGCCGATCTTTACGACGGCTCCTATCACGAGGTCGACTCGAACGAGATCTCCTTCAAGCTTGCGGCGGGCATCGCATACCGCGAGGGACTCCCGAAGGCGAATCCCGTCATTCTCGAGCCGATCGGCTCCCTTCGCGTGACCGTGCCCGACACCTACGTCGGCGATGTCATGGGCGACCTCAACAAGCGTCGCGGCAGAGTCATGGGCATCGAGCCGCTTCATGACGGAAGCGGGCAGACGATCGTCGCCGAAGTCCCCTATGCCGAAATGACCGATTACGTGATCGCACTCCGCGCGGCGACACAGGGGCGCGGCAGATTCGACTTTGACTTCATCCGCTACGATGAGGTTCCCGCCGCCCTGACCGAAAAGATCATCGCAGACGCGAAAAAAGAAGACTGAACCAAAACATAGAGAAACTCTCCTCCGTCGGTACGCCGACGGAGGAGTTTATATTATTTCATATTTAGAATCACGGATTTTGCTTGACACTTTGCGACAAATGTGTTAAAATATAGTGTCAGAAGTTTGAATTTCCGAAAGGAATCGAATCCATGGAAGATTTAAGACACGAAAATCCCACCGTATACGATACCCCCGCATATAAGAAAAGAAAGCGCCGCCTCGGCGATCGCAAGGACGGAAGAAAGCTGCGTTCGCTCTCGCCCATGCACTACGTCGAGCCCTTCATCATGAAGGAGCGCTCCGACGCGCAGAACCACTTTGAGGACGTGATCGATATCACCAATGCCGAGGCGTATCTCGCGGAAAAGCACAAGGCGGGATATACCGACCTCGCCCTGTTACATATCATTCTCGCGGCATATATCCGCGTTGTTTCCGAGCGACCGGGCATCAACCGTTTCATCGCGGGTCAGCAGATCTTTGCACACAATACCATCGAATGTGTCATGACAATCAAAAAGGAGTTATCCCTCGAGTCGCCCGACACTTGCATCAAGGTGGAATTCGACCCCCGCGACTGCGCGCTTGACGTGTACAAGAAGTTTCAGACCGTCGCGCATAAGGCAGTCTCCGATAATACCGACTTTGATAAAACGGCAAGAATTCTGACGAAGATCCCGCGCCTTTTGTTCCGCGGTGCCATCGCCTTTTTGCAGTTTCTCGATTATTTCGGATGGATGCCGAAGAAGCTTTTGAAGGTCAGCCCCTTCCATGGCTCTCTGATTATCACTTCTATGGGATCGCTCGGTATCCCCGCGATCTATCACCATCTTTACAATTTCGGCAACCTTCCCATCTTTATCTCCTACGGCAACATTTTCTCCGCCGACGCGGTGAAGGCAGACGGCACGAAGGAGCGTCACCGTTTCGTTACCATCAAGGTGGTGACGGACGAGCGTATCTGCGACGGCTACTATTTTGCCTCCGCGTTCAAGAGATTGAAGCGCTATATTCTTCATCCCGAGATCCTGGACAAGAACCTGACGTCCGTCAAGGAAGATGTCGACTAAAACGAAAAAATCACACAAAAAGCGAGGCAGACTAAATGCCTCGCTTTTTTATATCCTTTACAATGTCGGCGATCGCGCCCTCTCTTGCGGGACAGACCACGCGATGCGCTACCGCGAGAAGAGACGGTGCACCGTCCCCTACGGCATAGCCGATATCGGCGGCGCGAAGAAGCGAAATGTCGTTTTCAAAATCTCCGACGGCGATCGCACACCGTGCGCCGAGCGCTCGCTTGAGTCGCATGAGCGCCGCCCCTTTGCCGCTTTTCTCGGAAAGAAGCTCGACTCCCGTCGGAAAGCTACGCACGACCTCATACCCGTCGTGCGGTGCCGTCTCGGCAAGGGAAAGAAGGTGTCTTGCCCCCTCCGGCGTTTTTGTGAGAAAGACCGTTTTATATACCGTCTTCGGCGAAAGGTGCAAAAGCTCCCGCTTTGCCTCCTCGGGCGTCAGAATGTGGTTACCGTCCGTGCGGTAAAAGATCACGTGACAGATCTCGTCCTCCCCCCGCATCATTGCGGACAGCGGCGGGAGCATTCCGTCGTCGCAGAAGCCGTCGTAGAGGACTTCGCCCGTCCGCAGATCCTCGATCCGCGCGCCGTTCAGCCCTACGGTGTAGGTGTTCGGAAAGAATCCCGCAAAGCGCTCGGAAAGGTAATCGGGTGTCCGTCCGCTGATGACGGTAAAATAGCCGCCTCCGTCCTGAAATTCGCGTATGGCGCGAAGATTCTCCGCCGGGATGTTTCCTTCCACCGACAGCGTACCGTCCCAATCGGAGGCGAGAAGAAGCCCCGCAAAGGGCAGTCCGGACTCACTCATGCTTCAGAAAATCCTCTCGGATCGGAGAAAATACGTCGACGATCACCGAGTCCTCGAGCGCTACGGTCCCGTGGCTCACGCCGGAGGGAATGTAAACACTGTCCCCGACGCCGATCCGCCGTGTCACACCGTCAAGCGTAAAGTCAAAGCTTCCGCGCGCAACATAAGATACCTGCTCGTGCGGATGCGTGTGCGGTGCGCCGACACCTCCCGCCTTGAAGCTGACCTCCACCATCATGAGCGAGCCACCCGTTCCGAGGATCTTTCGGCAGGTACCCGCTCCGCAGGCGGTCGGGGTGACGTTTTCATTTTTGACAAACATATCGGGACCTCTCTTTCATCATCGGTCTAACATATAAGTGAAAAAACTTGCTTGCAAGGGCTTTTTCACAGCGTATTTCAAGGAACGGCTATGATCTCTGATCGGCAAGTAGATCGCGTAAGCAACCGTCCACTGTTATTATAGCAAACCTCGTCCTCTCTGTCAAGGCATGCCTTCGGTAAAGGCCGAAAAAAGTTTTTTTCGGAAATTTCGGAAAAGCCCTTGCATTTTTCCCCGTGGAGTGCTATACTATAACTACCGATAGTTAGTCAAATTGCTTCTGCTCGATAGTTATAGAAACGGAGAAAATATGAAAAAAGAAGAGATCCTCACCGCGGCACTCGGACTTGCCGCCGCGCACGGGCTCGGCGCGGTCTCCATGGGAATGATCGCGGAGCGCGTGGGAGTCAAAAAGCCCTCCCTCTACAATCACTTTTCCTCAAAGGAGGAGCTGACGGAGGAAATGTATCGTTACCTCCGTGAAAAGGCAAAGGCAAACACGCGGTCGGATATGACGGATATGCGAGCGTTCTTTCAGGGAAAAAGCGCGTATGAGATATTAAAAAGTGCGGTCGACGGCTACGGTGCCATCGTTCGGGATCCCAATATGCATACGTTTTACAAGGTCATCTATTCGGAGCGATGCCGCCATCCCGCCGCGGCAAAGATTTTGGTCGAGGAGAGCGAAAAAATGATCCTCGCGACAAAGCAACTCTTTTACGCGATGGAGGTACATCGGCTGCTGCATTTTGAAGATCCGGACATGAGCGCAGAAGGCTTTGCTCTGACCGTTCACGCCCTGATGGACCTCGGGGAGGACCGCGCCGTCGCGGGATGCGGCGATGCCGGAAAAACAGAGGCATCGATCCGCGAATATCTCTGTTGGTTCTGCCATGTCAATTCGGTAAAGGAATAAACTATGAAAACAAAAAAGACACTTTTGAATTAACAACATCATAGCCAAATATTCTCAGTATTGTGAGGGGGATATCATTGACGCGTTAAGTAAATAGTCATGAAGTTTTATTTTGAAAGCACAAGAATATAAATCTCGGGGAGTATTTATACACTTACTCCCCGAGATTTGCCTTTTAATGGTTGCAGTAAAAAACAAATCCGAACCAATTTCGATTTACGAAATAGTTCGGATTTGTTTCGTTTGACGGAGCGTTAGTAACGTAAATCGAATATTCTGCCTTATAACCTCGATTATGCGATACTTTTCATAAACTCGTCCATTACAATATTGTAATTTGAGCCGAAAACGCCGTCAAAATTATAGTTAATGCAACAGTTTAGGACGTTATTAAACCCATATTTTTCTATCAAATAATAGGTAAAGGCATAAGCCTCGGGGTACGTTAAAACATTTCCGTCTTTACTTGTGCAAGCGTATATTTTACATATCGCAGTTGTCGCATACGGAAATTTGATTTGTGATTTATAACTACTATCTTTTAAGGTGATTTCTCCGATACATTTTGCGAGTAGCGCAAAATCAAATTCAGACAAAGTGTCGAATTTACCGCCGTTATTCTGGTAACGTGTATTGACCGTGTTTACAAAATCGGCAATGCCACCTGTTAATGTTTTATCTGTAAATGATAGATAAAACCGATTATTTACATCAGAAATATGTTTGGAAACATACCGAGATAAATACTCCGCTACGCCTTCGCCTATCCACGCTTCGTCGGTGGGGTTA
>CAKROZ010000006.1 GCA_934373635.1 uncultured Eubacteriales bacterium | reverse complement strand
GACGTTTTTCTTTTATTTTCTCCAAATTCGACAATTTTTGCTTTATTATACCTCTCACATTTTTCTTTGTCAAGAGGAGTATTACTTGATTTTAATAAAAGTCTATATTTTAATTGTTGAGTCCTCCGTTTTTGTTATGGAATCATCAAAAACCGCAACGGGAATATCGGCACAGATCTGTGCTTCGGTATCCCCGTTGCGGTTTGAATGACTTGCTTTTTGTTCTGCTCTTGTTTTTGTCTGCAATTTTTGTTTTTACTGTTTACGTCTGCTTTTTCTCGGTTTTGCGTGCCATGTGAATTCGCTTCGGCAGCCGGACGAGCGCTCGGTTCTGAAGCGTGACAACATTGCCTTTGCGGTCTTCCACGAGAAGAGACGCGTCCCGCCCCTGTACGCCGAGCACCTTGCAGCTTCGGTACTTACCGTCTTCGGCGCGATAGCGGATGCGCTCGCCGCGGAGGGCAAATTTCTCGAGGTAGGTGTCCATGTATTTGGACGGCGTTTTCAGGTTGGCGTACAGATGAAAGAAATTGGTGAGAATGGTCTTTGCGATAATCATAGAGACCGAGACATTCTCACTCTCGAATACTTTGCGAATCATATCGCCGAGGCGGGGGGCGAAATTTTCTTCATCGAGTCGGGCGGCAAAGTTGACGATGATATACTCATAGCTCATGAAAGCGTCGAGCTTTCCTTCGATGGTAGCCGCACCGATCTTCTTGCCGTCGCAATATACGTCGCTGACCCAGCCGATGCCGAGCTCTTTTGTCGTGTGTGCTTCCAATGCGGTAATCAGACCGACTCCCGCGACGATGCCGAGGAATCCCGCCTGCGAAGGGAAGATGGAAGGGCGGAGAATACAGGAGAGAAACACGCCGTGCTCCTTGTCCTCTCCCTTCGGGAAAATGTCCGCAAACGGGGTAGAGACCTGATTTTCCGTATAGATCACATAGCGGTCGGGACAGCCCGCCTGCGCGTATTTTCGCGCAAGCTCGGCGGTCGACGGAAGAATATCGTGATATTCCATCTTGACAATATTGCCGTCCGACATGCGCAGGGAAGTGATGCCGCCACTCGTGTTCGACATACAGGTCTCCTTTCATATACTGTTAAGGGGAAGGCAGAGGAGGGCGAACCGAGAATTCGGAATTCAAAATTCAGAATCCGGCAAGAAAACTGCGGAGCAGGTCGGCACTCCTCTTTATCCTTGTTTTTTGCTTTAATATGCTTTTCCCCAATAGACGAGCTTGTGTGCCTCTCTGCCGCAGCAGACGCACTTGTCACCGATGGACCCTTCTCCGAAGGGAATACAACGGGAGGAAACGTCCGCAACCTCCTTGAGCTTCAGCTCGCACGCAAGGTCGCCGCACCACATCGCGCGGATGTAGCCGTTCTTTTCTCCTGCGATCTTCACGAGCTCGTCGAGCGTCGTTGCGGTATAAGTGCGTCTTTCTCTGTTTTTGAGCGCTTTCTGATAGAGCGCGGCGGTCAGAGTATCGAGCCCGCTCTTCACGGCGTCGACGATACCGTCGAGGGCGACGAAACTCTTCTCGCGGTTGTCACGGCGCACGATGACGCATTTGTTTTCCGCAAGGTCACGGGGACCGATCTCGATGCGAAGGGGAACACCCTTCATTTCGTATTCGGCAAACTTCCATCCGGGCGACTGCTCGGAATCGTCAACCTTCACGCGGATGCCCGCATCCTTCAATGTCTTTGCAAGCGCGGATGCCGCGTCGAGAATTCCTTCCTTGTGTTGCTGAACCGGAACGATAACGACTTGGATCGGCGCGACGGAGGGGGGAAGAACCAGTCCCGAATCGTCGCCGTGGGTCATGATGATACCGCCGATGATACGGGTAGAAACGCCCCAAGATGTCTGATGGCAGGGCTTCAATGTGTTGTCCTTGTCGAGGTAACGGATTCCGAACGCCTCGGCAAATCCCGTACCGAAGTTATGCGAGGTTCCGCCCTGCAGCGCTTTGCCGTCGTGCATCAGAGCTTCTACGGTATAGGTGGCTTTGGCACCTGCGAATTTCTCTTTATCGGTCTTCTGACCGCGGATCACGGGCATCGCCAGATCCTTCTCGAAGAAATCGGCGTAGAGGTTCAGCATCTGCACGGTGCGTGCCTCCGCTTCTTCCTCGGTACGATGCATGGTGTGTCCCTCCTGCCAGAGGAACTCACGCGTACGGAGGAAGGGGCGCGTCGTTTTTTCCCATCTGACGACCGAGCACCATTGATTGTATACCTTCGGCAGGTCGCGGTAAGATTTGATAATGTTGGCATAATGCTCGCAGAAGAGCGTCTCGGAGGTCGGACGGACGCACAGACGCTCCTCGAGCTTTTCACTGCCGCCCATGGTGACCCATGCCACCTCGGGGGCGAAGCCCTCGACATGCTCCTTTTCCTTCGTCAGAAGCGACTCGGGGATGAACATCGGCATATAGACGTTCTCGACGCCCGTTTCTTTGAATCTGGCGTCCAGAATCTTTTGAATGTTTTCCCAAATCGCGTAGCCGTAAGGACGAATGATCATACAGCCCTTGACACCCGAGTAGTCAACGAGGTCGGCTTTTTTAACGATGTCGGTATACCATTTTGCAAAATCTTCGTCCATCGGCGTAATTTGCTCGACGAACTTTTTCTCATTGCCTGCCATTTTGAAAGTCCTTTCAGATAAAACAAATAAAGTAGTGCGTATTCTTCTCAATTATACCCCATTCCGCCTCCGTTGTCAACCCGCAATGGCAAAAAAACAACGGTTTTTCCGTCGGTTTTTGTGAAAAACGCGGAAATCGCTCGGGAGGAATGTAAAATTTGCAAATTCTATTGCAAAAACTTTCATATTGTGCTACAATAAACAAGAAATCGAAGATAATTTGAATTTTGCGAACTTCGGAGATTCAAAAAAGAAGGAAATTCTATGACCTATTCAGCAAAAAGCGCGGAGGCTCTCAAAGCGGAGCTTGACCGCCTGTTGACAAAATACAATGACTATCGCGCCCGCGGACTGTCTCTCGATCTGTCCAGAGGAAAACCGAACGGCGAACAGCTCGATCTGACCGACGGACTCCTCGATCTGCCCCTGCTTCCCGAAGGGGTGCTTTCACGCGACGGCATCGATTGCCGCAATTACGGCGCGTTCGACGGACTTTCCGAAATGAAGGAGCTTTTCGGCGAGGTGTACGGGATTGATCCCGCCCGCATTTTCGTCGGAGGGAATTCCTCCTTGAATCTTATGTATGGTGCGATCGCGCGGGCGATGCTGTTCGGTGTCCCGGGCGGAAAGCCGTGGATGTATGAACCGAACCGCAAATGGATCTGTGTGGTCCCGGGATATGACCGTCATTTTCGTGTGACGGAGGAATTCGGCTTTGAACTTCTTTCCGTCCCGATGACACCGGGCGGTCCCGATATGGATATGGTGGAACGCCTCGTGAAGGATCCGACGGTGAAGGGGATCTGGTGCGTGCCGAAGTATTCGAACCCGACAGGCAACACCTATTCCGATGAGACGGTACGCCGTCTTGCCGCCATGGAGACGGGGGCGGCGGATTTTCGCATCTTCTGGGACAATGCGTATGCCGTGCACGACCTCGGAGAAGACGGCGACACACTTGCCGATATTTTTGCCTTGGCAGAGAAGTACGGACATGAGGATCGCGTCCTGATGTTCGCCTCCACCTCGAAAATCAGTTTCCCGGGCGGCGGCATTTCCATGGTGGCGGCGAGTGAGAAAAATCTTGCAGACATTCGCGCGCGCGTCGGCGTGGAGACGATCGGCTACGATAAGATCAACCAGCTTCGTCATGTTCGCTATTTCCGGGACAAAGCGACCGTTACGGCGCACATGCGAAAGCTCGGTGCGCGCATCCGAGAGAAATTCGAGATCACCTACTCGGTGCTTTCCTCACTCGATGAGTGCGGGATCGCTACCTATACGAGACCGCGCGGCGGATATTTTATCTCGCTCGATGTTCTTCCCGGGACGGCAAAGCGCGTGTATGAGCTTTCGCGCGCGGCGGGCGTGACATTGACCCCGGCGGGGGCAACCTATCCGCACGGCATCGACCCAGAGGATAAGAACCTGCGGCTTGCACCGACCTATCCGAAAAACGAAGATCTGCGCGCCGCGATGGAAATTTTGGTGCTGACGGTGAAGATTGCCGCCATTGAAAAGCTCTTGAACGATCACCGGTAAGGAAAAGGCGGGCGCCGTGCGGCGTTTCGCCTTTTTTCTTCGAATTGTGTCCTGCCGGTATTGAATTTGTTAACAATCCGAGAAATCGATTGACAATCCTGTCGGATTATGGTACAATACCGAATTGAAAAAGGCTATTATCGCGCAATGCGAAGAAATCGGGAGGCTTATTATGCCGAGAAAACAAATGTTTGAAGGCGGCACCAAAAACAGGATCCTTCAAGTGGGTCGTCAGCTGTTTTTTGAGAACGGATTCGACGGTACGGGCGTCCGTGCCATTATGAAGGCGGTCGGCGCGGATGTCGGCGCGTTCTATTACTACTACACCTCGAAGGACGAGTTGTTCGACGATGTGATGGAGCATTTCTTTGCTCCCTTCCGTGCAGACTTTGACCGCCTTGCCAAAGAGGCGGAGGAGACGCCGTATCGCTCTCTTCTTCGTTTCTTCATCTACCTCAGCGATAAAACGCGTGAGTTCCGCGCACAGTATGCGGAGAACATGCACCGCACCGTAAGACTTGCGATCCGCGAGTCGACGCTCACGATCATGGAGCCGTATGTCGAACGCATTATCCACACGCTCACCGAAAAGGGTGCGAAGCCGATTCTGGATGAAAAGGCAGCCGCGGTGTTTGT
Source organism: uncultured Eubacteriales bacterium (assembly GCA_934373635.1). Classification (GTDB taxonomy): domain Bacteria; phylum Bacillota; class Clostridia; order Oscillospirales; family CAG-272; genus UBA1740. The sequence goes on along the minus strand of CAKROZ010000006.1, from coordinate 95,755 downwards.
CTCTCACGGTGTCGGTAGCGTCATTCTTCACGAAGACAGCGAGTGGGTCACTTCCGTCGCCGACGAGCTCCGCAAGTCAATCAACCTCGTGCTCGGTCTCGACGCGAAACTCTCCGAGGAAATCTACGCGGCAGAGATGAGCAAACTCGGTGAAGATGAAGAGTATTTCTGGAGAACAGAAGACAATAAATAAGGCAGAACCAATAAACAAAGAGCGCCGGCAGAAAATGCCGACGCTCTTTGCTATGAAGATTATTCCTCGATGCGATAAATAAAATGCTCCTTCCGCGGCTTTGCGGGAACCTTTTCGCCGTAGCCGAGGACGCAATGTCCGATCCCCTCGTAGTCGCCCGTAATGCCGAGCTTTTCGAGAAGGGCTTTGCCCTCGGGAAGCTCAAACTCCTCCTTCGCCCGATGGATCCAACAGGAATTGACACCGAGTGCTTCCGCGGCGTTCATGAGGTTGCCCATGACAAGCGAGCCGTCGTAAAGGTAGGTGGAGACGCGTTTATCCGCAAGAACGACGACCACGGTCGACGCCCCGTAAAACGGGTCTCCCTCCCGTCCCATGATCTTCGCATTCAGAGCGGAGAGCATCCGCACGGTTGCAGGATCGTCGATCGCGATCAGAATGGCGGACTGACGTCCCATACCGCTCGGGGCGTAGGTGCCTGCCTCCAGAATTTTGTCGAGCGTTTCACGGTCGACCTTTCTTCCGTCAAATGAGCGGCAGGAGCGGCGGTTGCGTAAAACTTCGAGCGTTTCGTTTTTCATGAGTGTATCCTCCGTTTTCGTTTTTTTCTTAGTATAGCGCGGATTCCGGAAAAAATCAAGAGGAAAAGTGCCCTTTTCACGATAAAAGCGATGCGTGTATATTTGTCAATGATGCGAGACCAAATTTTCAAAATCTCTTGCCTTTTTTCTTATTTTCTGCTATGATATAGAATATCATTAATTTTTTCGCGTGAGGCGAGACCGTGAGGAAACCGTTATGTATCGTATTGTGAAAAAAGAAGCGCTCAATCCCACCGTCACCATGATGGAGATCGAGGCGCCTCTCGTCGCGGCAAAGGCGCAGGCGGGACAGTTTATCATCCTTCGCACGGACGAGGACGGGGAGAGAATCCCGCTGACCGTCGCCGGCTATGACCGCGGGGCGGGCACCGTCCGCATTATCTTTCAGATCGTCGGAGCCACCACCTACCTCTTGAATCGGAAGGAAGTCGGGGACACTCTCGCCGATTTTGTCGGCCCGCTCGGAGAGCCGACCGCGCTTGACGGGCTCTCCGACGTCCTGATCGTCGGAGGCGGCGTCGGCTGTGCCATCGCGCTCCCGATTGCCGAGCGCCTTCGTGAGCTCGGCGCCCGCGTCACCTCGGTGATCGGCTTCCGCTCGAAGGAACTTGTCATTTTGGAAAAGGAATTTGCCTCCGCCTCCGATTCTCTTACCGTCATGACCGACGACGGCTCCCATGGCAGGGCGGGCAATGTCTGCCTTCCGATCGGAGAAATGCTCGGGGAAGGGCGTCGCTTCGACAAGGTCATTGCGATCGGTCCCCTTGTCATGATGAAATTCGTCGTCGCCGCAGTGAAGCCTTACGGCATCCCCTGTACCGTCTCGATGAACCCGATCATGATCGACGGCACGGGCATGTGCGGCGGTTGCCGCCTGACCCTTCACGAAGACGGGAAAGCCGTGACGAAATTCGCCTGTGTGGACGGTCCCGACTTCGACGGCTATGCGGTCGATTTCGACGAGGCGATGTCCCGCGCCTCCATGTACCGCGATTTTGAGCGGCATCGGTACGAGGAGGCATGTAACCTCTTCAAAACAGAAAAGGAGGCGCACTGATATGCCGAACATGAACCCGAAAAAGAACCCTATGCCCACGCTTTCGCCCGACGTCCGCGCGAAGTGCTTCTCCGAGGTCGCCCTCGGCTACGATGAGGCGACCGCCGTCGACGAGGCACTTCGTTGCCTGCATTGCAAGACCATGCCCTGCGTCTCGGGCTGTCCCGTCAATATACAGATTCCCGACTTTATCGAGAAGGTGAAGGAAGGGGACTTTGAGGAAGCCTACCGCATCATCCGTAAGACTTCCTCGCTCCCCGCCGTCTGTGGCAGAGTCTGCCCGCAGGAGAGCCAGTGCGAGGCAAAGTGCGTCCGCGGCATCAAGGGAGAACCCGTCGGCATCGGAAGGCTCGAGCGCTTTGTTGCCGATACCCACAGCGCAAACCACGCGGGCGTGGCGGAAAAACCGAAGCCGAACGGACACCGCGTTGCCGTCGTCGGCTCGGGTCCCTCGGGGCTGACCTGCGCGGGTGACCTCGCGGCGAAGGGCTATGCCGTCACCGTTTTCGAGGCACTTCATGCCGCGGGTGGCGTGCTCGTGTACGGAATTCCCGAATTCCGCCTCCCGAAATCCATCGTAAAGGAAGAGGTCGAGCACCTCGTTGCCATGGGCGTGGAGGTAAAGACCGATGTCGTGATCGGAAAGACCCTGACCGTCGACGAACTCTTCGAGGACGGGTATGAAGCCGTGTTTATCGGCTCGGGCGCGGGACTTCCGAACTTTATGGGCATCCCGGGCGAAAGCCTCAAAGGTGTCTATTCTGCCAATGAATTCCTCACCCGTGCGAACCTGATGAAAGCCTACCGCGAAGATGCCGCAACCCCCGTGATGAAGGGCGGACGGGTCGCCGTGGTCGGCGGGGGCAATGTCGCGATGGATGCCGCGCGCACCGCGCTCCGTCTCGGCGCCGAGAGCGTGACGATCGTCTATCGCCGCTCGATGGAAGAGCTTCCCGCAAGACGCGAGGAGGTCGAACACGCCGAGGAAGAGGGCGTGATTTTCCGCCTGCTTTGCAATCCGACCGAGATCCTCGGCTATCATAACGATGCCGATCCCCGCGATGCGAAAAACGGCTTCGTGACAGGTATCCGTGCCGTCCGCATGGAGCTCGGAGCTCCCGATGAGCGGGGACGCCGCCGTCCGATCCCCGTACCGGACAGTGAGTTTACGCTTGATGTCGATGCCGTCATTATTGCCATCGGCACATCGCCGAACCCCCTCATCAAGCGGACGACAAAAGGACTCGAGACAAATCCCCGCGGCGGCATCGTCGTGGAGGAGGGGACGGGAAAGACCTCGAAGGAGGGGACTTTCGCGGGCGGAGATGCCGTCACGGGCGCCGCAACGGTGATTTCCGCGATGGGAGCGGGGAAGACCGCCGCGAGAGCCATCGACGAGTATCTTATGGAAAAAGATACGGCTTTTTGTCAATAGTCGGAACGAAAAAACAAAGAGAATAGAATAAAGTCGCCGAAGAAGACGTAGAAACACGGAAGAGGTTGAAACGGAGCGTAGCGAAGCGGAAATCTCTTCCGTGTTTCTACGCGACGTTTTGGGGGAGAAGATATGTAAAATGCGCACTTTACAGAGCTCGGCGATATCCCATAGCATCGTGTTCACCGCTTGCTTTGGCTCCGAATCGAGAGAATCAAAACGCTTTATCGGTAAAGACTCGGGACACTTGGGAGATTTTCTAATCTCCTGCTTCAAGTGCTTTCCATCTAGTAAAATGGGTGTATGACACATATTGTTTCCTTCTGTTTATGGTTGTGTGGCTACTCTCAATATATCGCGTGGTTTTTTCTGTGTCATTACTTTTTTATTTGTTGCACTTATATTGTAAACCTAGGATTTACTGAATTTAGAAAATTTCGAAAAATTCAAAAAAACTATTGCAAAAAGAAAAAATATGTGATATAATAGATTGCAATTAAAATGAAATATCGGAAGAGGTGTAAAAATGAAGACCGGAATTCATCCCGAATACAAGGAAGCAACGATCAAATGTGCTTGCGGTGAGACTGTCGTCACACATTCGGTAAAAGGCGATATGAATGTTGAAATCTGCTCGAAGTGCCACCCGTTCTATACGGGCAAGCAGAAATTCGTTGATGCCGGCGGACGTGTGGATAAGTTCAAGAAGCGTCTCGCGATGACGAAGTAATTTTTCGCATGAAAAGAGCGTTTGATAGGGTTTTCCGTCAGACGCTCTTTTTCTGTTCCGAGGAGGTATTTTTGCATGGCTGAAATTGAAAATCAAATCGCCGTCCTTGTCGGTATGGCGGAACGATCTTCCGATCTTCCCGAGACCGAGAGCAGTCTCGACGAGCTGGCAAGGCTGTTGGATACGGCGGGTGGACGCGTATATGCCCGCGTGATTCAGGTCAAAAGTGCGTTTGATCCCCGCACCTGCATCGGGAGCGGAAAGGTCGCCGAGGTTGCCGCACTTTGCCGCGAAGGCGGCGCGTCGGTCGTGGTGTTTGACTTCGAGCTCTCTCCCGCGCAGATCCGCAATCTCGAGGAGGACATCGGCGGAGAGGTCAGTGTGATCGACCGCAGTATGCTGATTCTCGATATTTTCGCCCTGCACGCGTCGAGCGGAGAAGGGAAACTGCAGGTAGAGCTCGCACAGCTCAAATACAGTGCGCCGCGTCTTACGGGCAAAGGCGCATCGCTTTCCCGTCAGGGGGGCGGCATCGGTTCCCGAGGTCCCGGAGAATCCAAGCTCGAAACGGATCGCCGTCATTTGAAGGAGCGGATCCGCACGTTGGAAAACGAGCTTGCCGAAATGGAGCGCAATCGTCTTGTCATGAGACGGCAGAGAGATCGCTCGGGACTCCCGAAGATCGCGATCGTCGGATATACGAATGCGGGGAAGTCCACGCTTCTGAACGCATTGACGGATGCGGGCGTCCTGTCGGAGGATAAGCTTTTCGCGACCCTCGACCCGACAACGCGAAAGCTGACGTTGCCATCGGGAGAAAGCGTTCTGCTGACCGATACGGTAGGCTTTATCCGCAAGCTCCCGCATCATCTGGTAGAGGCGTTCAAATCGACGCTCGATGAGGTTCGCTACTCGGATATCCTGATGATCGTATCGGACATTTCCGATCCCGAGGTCGAGGGGCATCTCCGCGTGACCGAGGCGGTCGCAGACGATCTCGGCGCGAAGGACAAGCCACGGCTTTATGTATATAATAAATGCGACAGGATTGAAGGACTCTCACACGCCGCACCGACCGCGAACACCGTTGCCATCTCCGCCAAGGAGGGGCGCGGACTCGATCTTTTGCTTTCGGCGATCGAAGCGATTCTCCATGCACGGAAATCGGATTGCCGCCTGCTCTTGCCCTATACCGAACAGGGGAGACTCTCCGAGCTGTATCGCGATTACGCGGTGCTTTCCGTGGAGTACGGAGACGACGGGATCGCCGTGACCGTGCGGCTTGACGAAAAGGGCAAGGGTGCGTTTTCCGCGTACCTTCTGCCGTAGGAGGTTACATGGAGGAGTACACCACCCTTCGCGCGGCGGGGACATACACTTATGAGGAGAAAAAGTCCGTCTTCATCGGTGAGGCGGCACCCGTCACGACCGAGGAAGAGGCGCTGGCGTTCATTTCTGCGACAAAGAAACGCTATCCCGACGCAAAGCATCACGTTTACGCTTATATTTTGCGGCAGAATTCCATCATGCGCTTTTCGGACGATAAGGAGCCTCAGGGGACGGCAGGACTTCCCACACTGGATATTTTGCGCAAGGGCGGGATCTCGGATGCCGTCATTGTCGTGACCCGTTATTTCGGCGGGACGCTTCTCGGTACGGGCGGGCTCGTGAGAGCATATACCGCGGCGGCGGGCGGCGCCGTGCGGGAGGCGGGGATTGCCTGCTTTACGATTTACACTTTTTGTGAGATCCGTATGAGTTACGCGGATTATCCGAAGACCGCGGGATGTTTTGAAGGCGGCTTCCGCTTGACGGAGACTCTGTACGATGACGGCGTGACGGTGCGCGGCAGCCTGCAAAAAGAAAAATTTGATGATCTCGTGAAAGCCCTGACGGAGGTCACCGCGGGGAGAGCAAAGATCTCGGTGCTCGAAGAAAAATTCGATTGCTGAAAAAACAATAAAAAAAGCGCGCGGAAAAAAGGTTTTCGGCGCGCTTTTCCCTATATTATAAGTAGAAAAATGACGGAAGGGGGCGGAAGATGTGATACCGCGCGAAGTCATCGATGAAATTTTATCCCGTAATGATATCGAATCGCTTGTCGGCAGTTATGTTTCCTTGAAGCGTGCAGGCTCCAATCTGAAAGGGCTTTGTCCGTTTCACAGCGAGAAATCGCCGTCCTTTACCGTGTTCCCGAAGGACAACAGCTTTTATTGCTTCGGTTGCGGCGTCGGCGGCGACGCGATCACCTTCATCCGTGAGATCGAGCATCTCGATTATCCCGATGCCGTGAGTTTCCTTGCCAAACGTGTGGGCATCAATGTCCTTCCCGATACCGATGCCGCGGTCGGCGGAGCAAGGAAGATCGACAAAGAGCGTATTCTGAAAATGAATGTCGACGCGGCGAAATATTACCACGCCGCCCTCTTTTCCGAAGACGAGAAGGCGCGCGCCGCTCTTCGGTACTTTACGGAAAAGCGCGCACTCTCGATGGCGACGATCCGCCACTTCGGACTCGGCTTTGCCCCCGATGGCTTCGATACCTTCACGCGCTATATGCTTTCTAAGGGGTATACACATGAGGAGCTGGTCGCAGGCTTCCTCTCGGGAAAGAGCGAACGGGGGAATTATTACGACGCCTTCCGCAATCGCGTGATGTTTCCGATCATCGACGTATCGGGACGCGTCATCGCCTTCGGCGGGCGCGTCATGGACGACTCTCAGCCGAAGTATAAAAACTCGTCCGATACCCCCGTTTTCAAAAAGACGAGAAATCTCTTTGCCTTGAATTTCGCACGCCAGACCTGTGCCGAGACGATGATCCTCTGCGAAGGGTATATGGACGTTATCGCGATGCATGCCGCCGGCTTTACCAACGCGGTGGCGACGCTCGGTACCGCGATCACCGCCGATCAGGCGCGCCTGATGAGCCGATATACGAAAAAAGTCATTATCTCCTACGATGCCGATGAGGCGGGGCAGAAGGCTGCGGTCAGAGCCATGCGGATGCTCGGCGAGGTGGGGCTGGAGGTCAGCGTATTCAAGGTTCCCGATGCGAAGGACCCCGACGAATACATACGCACCTTCGGAAAGGATAAGTTTCGTGCCGCGCTCGAGTCTTCCAAAAGTAAATTCGAGTACAATACCGATCGTGTGCTGTCCAAATACAATCTCGACGTGCCGCAGGAGAAGATCAACGCCCTGTCCGAAATGTCCGAGATGATCGCGGGCTTTTACTCCGCGGCGGAACGCGACGTGTACGTCCGTGCGGCGGCAAAACGATTCGGCGTCTCGGCGGACGCGCTGTCCCGCGATGTCGAGGGGATTGTCAAACGGAACGCGAGAGCTTATGCGAAGGAGCAGACGCAAAAGATCAGACAGGAGACCGCCGGCTTTGCCGATCGGGTCAACGCCGATTTCGTCAAGGCACCGACCGTTGCGAAAAACGAAGAAAACGTACTCGGACTTCTTCTCCTGTTTCCAAATCACAGAAGGAAAGTCTTTGAAGATAATCTTCTTTCTGCCGAAGATTTTTTCACCGAATTCAACAAAAAAGTATTTTTGTATCTCAAAACCGCCTATGAGGCGGGAGTGGATCCCGCCGTGCGGATGAATGAAACCTTCACCCCCGAAGAGGTCGGGCGGCTGACAAAGATTAAGCTTGCACGCATGGAGCTCACGGACAACGGAGATGAGGTCCTCCGCGACGCGATCTCCGCGCTGAAAACATCCTATGCAAAAAAGCAGGCAGAGAATACGAATACCTACGAAGGGCTGAACGCTCTTCTCGCAAGCATTCGAAAAACAACGGAAGAATAAAAAAGGAGATATATCATGAGTAACGAAAAGATTGAGGAACTCATCGGAAATCAGCGTGAGGGCATCGGCGATTCCGACATCATGAAGGCACTCGAGGACATCGATTACGACATCTCACAGTCGGACATCGACGGTCTGACCCCCGACGAGATCGACGGGGAAAACATCAAGGAGATCGAGCGCGACGTCGAAGCATACGATACCGCGGAAAAGATGGAGAAGATCCTGACGCAGGAAGGACTTACCATCGATGACCCCGTTCGTATGTATCTGAAGGAGATCGGTAAGATCGCCCTTCTGACGCCCGAGCGTGAGACGTATCTTGCGGAGCAGATCTCCCTCGGTAACAAAGCGGCGAAGGACGAGCTGATTGAGGCAAACCTCCGTCTGGTCGTCAGCATTGCGAAGCGGCATGTCGGAAAGGGAATGTATTTCCTCGATCTGATTCAGGAGGGCAACCTCGGTTTAATCAAGGCGGTCGAAAAGTTTGACTACAACAAGGGCTACAAATTCTCGACCTACGCGACATGGTGGATCCGTCAGGCAATCACCCGCGCCATCGCCGATCAGGCACGTACCATCCGTATTCCCGTACATATGGTAGAGACCATACACAAGGTGTCCCGCACATCGAGACAGCTTCTTCAGGAACTCGGACGTGAGGCCACCGATGCCGAGATCGCCGAGCGGCTGAATATGACGCCCGAGAAGGTGCGCGAGATCATGAAGATCGCGCAGGATCCCGTCTCCCTTGAAACTCCCATCGGAGAAGAGGAGGACAGCCATCTCGGTGACTTTGTGGAGGACAACGACTCTCCCGCCCCCTCCGACAGCGCTTCCTATTCGCTTCTCCGCGAACAGCTTTGCAACATTCTTCACACGCTCACTCCGCGTGAAGAGCAGGTCATCAAGCTTCGTTTCGGACTGGAGGACGGACGTCCCCGCACGCTGGAGGAGGTCGGACGGCAATTCCAGATCACGAGAGAGCGGATTCGTCAGATCGAGGCGAAGGCGCTTCGTAAGCTCCGTCATCCCTCCCGTTCGAAAACATTGAAGGATTATCTCGCCAACTGACGGTCACTTTTTACAAAAACCGGGATTTTGTTTTGTGCAAGTCGACTATATTTCGGCGAGCGAAAGGGAATCCTTGATTTTGACTTGACTTTTTCGATCTTTTATAGTAAAATATAGGATGAATTTCGGGCATGTTTTGTGCCCGTACCACTACCCGTGCCACGGAAAGGATAAAACCCGATGAAAAAAATCGTTTCAATGCTTCTTTGCCTCGTTATGACGGTGCTTTTGCTCGTCAGCTGCGGGGAAGAAGAGATCGGCGCTTACCGGAAGAATTATACATACGTGCCGCCGACAGTCGAGGAAGTGACGCTCGAAATGTATATTGTCGGAGACACGCGCAGTGACGAGAACGCCGTTACCGCCGTTTCCCGTATGATTAAGCAATACACCGAGACGACCTTCAAGACCTCGTTAAATATGCATTATCTTTCCGCGGAGGACTATCGCGCGGAGGTCGATACCGTACTTGCGGAGAATGAGAAATTCGCCGCCGCTTACGCGACGCTGACAACGGCGCTTTCAAATGTGACGGGCGAAGATGCGGTGATCGACGATGAACTGAAAGCGGCGCTCCCCGAGATCAAAGAGGCGGTCGCAAAGATCGGGGCGGATGCATCGAGCGCGAAGGATACCGCGATTCAGACGACTGTCGGAAAGATCGTTGATGCGGATGTGATCGCCGCGCTTTCTGGAAACAGAAAAATCGACATTCTCCTTGTTAACAGTGCCGAGATGATGAATGACCTGACGGCGGGCGAGAAACTGCTTGAACTTACCGACTATTATAAGATGAAAGAATACGGTATGCTCAATACCAAGATTACCCCGTTGCTTCTCGACGCGTCGAAATGCGGCGGTAAGTATTACAGCGTTCCGAACAACCGTATGACGGGCAGCTACGATTACCTCCTGATGAAGGAATCCATGGGTGAAAAGTACAACTTCGGCCCACTCCTCATGGCGTCGTACAAATCCTATGAGGAGACAGAAGAACTTCGTAGGGCAATCATCGAAGGCGAAGGCATTTCCGAGGAGAACATTTCCGATTATGTGCGCGTGGTCAACGGTACGTATGCGGATCGCTTCAATTATGAAGAAGTCGGCTACATCTGCAACACCATTGCTTACCACACACCCACATACGAGGATGTTTATAACGGTTCCGCACTTGCCATTTCCGCCGGATGCACAAGACCCAATCGTGCCATGGAGATCGTTTACGCGATCAATCAGGACGAAACGCTCCGCAACCTTCTGCAATACGGCGTTGCGAACGTAAACTACACCCTGAGCGAGGGGGATACGGTAACCCGTATCACCTCTCAAGGAAACAGCTATTTCATGAACCCGTACTACACGGGCAACATCTTCAATGCCTATTATTCCGCGGATGACGCCGACGGTTGGAACAAAGTGATCGCGAAATATGCAAAGGTACAGAACGAAGATATCGAGAATTACAAAAAGCAAAATCCGTGACGGCAGACCGAAACCCTTTGTATTCACCGATTTGCGAAAGAAACGGGCAGTTTTGAGCAAAACTGCCCGTTTCTTTCGCCCTCTGGTGGGGGAAACCTGTCGAAATGCCTTGACAAACCGCGTGTGCTATGGTATAATACTACCGTATTGATTGACATGTTGTCATGTTAGGAGAAGTATATGAAAAAGAACGAAGAGATCACATTCCAGGATATTCTCGGACTGTTTCTTCCGAAGCTGTGGCTGATCGTTATCGTTGCGGCAGTTTTTGCGGCGGGCGTCGGGATCTATACCCGCCTGACCAAAACACTGACCTACACCGCGTCAACCAAGCTTTGCCTTTATTCCGAGGACAACCGCACGACCGACCAGGCGAATATCAATGCGGCGACACAGAACACCCCGATTTACATGATAGCGGTGACCGAAAATGTTTTTCTGTCCGATGTCGTGAAAGCGTTGCCCGCCCCCTACAACGAAACGGTCACGGTCGCTGATCTGCAAAAGGTTGTCAAGGTGACCCAAAACGATGAGACCCGTGCATTTACCGTCTCGGTGACCGACACCGACAAAGAGCGCGCCTTTGCGATTGCCGACACCATTTGCTCGATCTCCAACGACGAATTTCTGCATATCTTCGGCGAGAAGGCAAGCAAGGTCGTTCCTCTCGGAAAACCGGAAATGCCGACGCGCTCCAACGGACGCGGCACCGTGCGTAACGCCCTCGTCGGCGGTGTCGTCGGATTCGTTCTCGCTCTTCTCGGCGTCTGGCTTTTCTCGACGCTCGACACCACCGTTCGCGATAAGAAAAAGATCGAAGAAAATTTCGACATTCCCGTGCTCGGCGTGATTCCGCTTCAAAAGGCGGAGGTCGGTGCTTCGGAGACCGAACATAAGGAGGCGGCGGGCGCATGAAATTCCGTTTTCGTTTTTTTAAGAAAAAAAGAAAATCGGTGCACGGCACCTATGCCGAGGACCGGAAACTGATTTTAAGCGAAGAAACACCGTTTGCCGTCAAAGAAGCCTATCGCACGGCATATACGAACCTTCTCTACCTTCCGATTGTGGACAAGTGTAAGCGGCTCGTCATTACGAGTGCGGTCCCCGGGGAAGGAAAAACCACCGTATCCATCAATCTTGCCATCACTCTCGCACAGAACTCCACGGAACATCGCGTATTGCTCGTGGACGCAGATCTGAGGAAGCCTCGCATTGCGCGCCTGTTCGGTGAAACGGGGCAGATACACGGACTTTCGGAGTACCTTGCCGGTATCGACGAGGAACCGAACATTAAACCGTCCGCCGTTCCGGGTCTTTCCGTCTTGTATTCGGGAAAAACCACGACGAATCCCGCGGCACTTCTCGCATCCGAGCGTATGGAAGCGCTGATGAAGTACTGCGAGGATAAATTCGAATATATTATTATTGATACCTCTCCCGTCAACACCGTTTCGGATGCATTGCTCCTGAAGAAGAATGTCAACGGCTATCTCCTTGTGGCAAAAGCCGGTTTTTCCGATATCAACAGCATGAACGAGGCGGTGGAGTCCATGCGTATGCTGGAAGCACCCGTTTTCGGAATTATCTTAGACGCGTTCGACCCGAAAAACGGGAAGGGGACCGCGTATACAAAATATAAAAACGGAAGATACGCCGCCTACAATTCTTATTCCTACGACACAAGCATAACTCGGGAATAAGCGAGGGCGAGGCATGTCGGTCGTTGATTTTCATACGCATATTTTACCTGGCGCGGATCACGGCTCATCTTCGGTTGCTACCTCTCTCGTACAGCTGTCGCTTGCCGCACATGCCGGGGTGGATAAGATCATTGCAACACCACACTTCTATCCTCATCTTCACGCAATCCCCGACTTTCAAAGACGCCGTGCCGCGGCGTATCAAAGCCTGATGTCGGCAATTAAAAAGACGCCTCCCGCGTTTATTCCGCCGACCGTTCGGCTCGGCGCGGAGGTGTTGCTCTGTCGGGGGATCGAAAATCTTTCCGATTTTTCCGATCTGTGTTTTTACGGCACGAAGACGGTTTTGCTCGAGTTGCCGTTCAATGAATTTTCTTTGGACTTTTGTGATTCCGTCGCAGTTTTGCGGGATCGCGGGTATTTTGTTGTTCTCGCTCATGCGGATCGCTATGCCAAAAAAAATATCGAAGAAATGATCGGTGTCGGCGCCATGCTTCAATTGAATGCCTGCTCGCTGACTGGACTGTTCCGTCGGAGACAGCTTTTCGATTGGGTGGACCGTGAGCTTGTCGTTGCCATCGGCACGGATATTCACGGGAAAAACGCGGCGGCATACCGCGATTTCCTTCGCGCGGAGCATGTGCTCGGCACCGCCCTGCCGTATATCGAGGAACGTTCGCTCGCAATATTTCATGATATAAACGATTTCCGATATGTAAAATGAAGTTTTTCGCGAGCATCGGCAAAAACATGTAAGCAAAATGAATTGAGTTGTTTCAACAAAAAAAGTATAAGCGATGAGAAACCCTTTCGCCTTTGGCGTTACAATGAAAAGGTCGAAATCAAGCGGGTAATGCATGATGAATTTATTGTATTTAAAATACGCCGTGGAGGTCGCTTCCTTGGGCTCCATCAACAAAGCGGCGGAAAAGCTGTATATCGATCAACCGAACCTGAGCCGTTCGATCCGCGATCTCGAGAGCTCTCTCGGTGTGACGATCTTTGAACGTTCCGCGAGGGGAATGAAACTCACCGCGGACGGCGAGGTGTTTCTGAAATATGCGAAGTCCATTCTCGGTCAGGTAGATACGCTTGAAACGGTGTTCAAGGACGGCGCGGTACATAAAAAGCATTTTTCCGTCTCCGTCCCGCGTGCGAGCTATATTTCCGAGGCGTTCGCCGCCTTTTCGCACCGGGTGACAGAGCTTGACAGCGCGGAGCTCTTCTATAAAGAGACGAATTCCATGCGTACCGTCAGAAACGTTCTCGAAGAGAAGTATAAGCTCGGTATTCTGCGTTACGCCGAATCGTTTGACAAATATTATAAAGACATGATGGAGGAAAAAGGACTGTCGTATGAGCTCATTACGGAGTTCCGTTATGTTCTCCTGATGAGTCGGGAGAGTCCGCTTGCCGCCCTTTCGAAGATCACCTATCACGATCTCGCGTCGCATATCGAGATCGCTCATGCCGATCCCTATGTTCCTTCTCTCCCGTTCTCCGAAGTCAAAAAGGAAGAGCTGCCCGATGTAGAGAAACGGATCTTCGTTTTCGAACGCGGGAGTCAGTTTGATCTTCTCTCGGAAAATACGGATACCTTCATGTGGGTATCTCCGATGCCGAAGACATTGCTCGAACGCTACGGACTTGTCTGCCGTCCCTGTGAAGAAAATCGGCGGATATATAAGGATCTGATGATCTATCGGAAAGAATATAAGCTTTCGGAGCTTGATAAAGCGTTCGTTTCCGAGCTGTGCCGCGTGAAGCGGGAGATCATGCCATAACCGACTTTGTCGTCCCGAAACATTCAAAAAGAAAAAATTCCCTTGTTCCGATGTGGATAAAATCCGTCGGATTTCAAATAATATCCTTGTAAAACCGTACCAAATATGGTTTTGAACAAGGAGTTATAACAATGAAAGCCACAGGTATTGTAAGAAGAATCGATGATCTCGGCAGGGTCGTGATCCCGAAAGAGATCCGACGTACCATGCGGATCCGCGAGGGTGATCCGCTTGAAATATACACCGACAGAGAAGGCGAAGTCATTTTCAAGAAATATTCTCCGATCGGAGAGCTTCAGAATTTTGCCGCGGAATATGCCGAAACGCTTCAGAAAACGGCAGGACTTCCCGTGTTTGTTTGTGACAGAGATGCCGTCATTACGGTGGCGGGCGCGTCCAAACGGGAGTATCAGGAGAGAAAGATCTCGGCAGGGCTTGAATCCGTGATTGAATCCCGCGGGCTGTATCAGCACACCGCGGGACGCGAGGAAATCGCCATTACCGAGGATGGCGGCACACACTATGTCAGTTGCGCCATGCCGATTCTCGCGGGCGGCGACATCATCGGATGCGTCCTCTCGGGATGGCAGCCGGGAACCGATGAGAGCGGACGGATCGCTCCGGAGATCGAAAGCAAATTGATCCAGACCGCAGGGATTTTCCTCGGCAAGCAAATGGAAACCTGAAGATAAGCGTCCTTTGCCAATAGTCGGAGCGAAAAAACAAAGAAAATAGAATAAAGTCACTAAGGGGGCGTAGAAACGCGGAAGAGGTTGAAGCGAAGCGGAAACCTCTTCCGTGTTTCTATGCGGCGTTTTGATGGGAAAAGATATGTAAAATGCGGTTGCGGAAACGGTCAAAGTTGCGGTAGCCGTAGGCAATCCGCTTCAGGACCTTAATCTTGTTTTACGATTTGTGTTCGATAGTCTTGAATTTGGGAGGTGGCATTGCCACAACACGGAGAATTAACCTTTTTTCGCTCGAGCGAAATATAAATTCTCTGTATTTTTTTCGAATTCTCAATTTTTTCTACGATTACATCTTACAAATTCGGAATCTCATGTGTATAATGAGAAGCGAGTATAAAAGAGAATCTCCTGTCGAATTGGTGTGGTAACTTTATTCTAACAGATTTTTCTCTTTATGCTCGCTTTTTATGCTTACCCCAACATTTATTGTAGACCCCATAGAGCCGTAAAACCAAACACGGGGACACTTTTTGAACGTCCCCGTGTTTGGTTTTACATGTCTTTCGAAACAACCGACGGAGCGTAGATCAGCCTTGCGTCGATCTTGCCGCCCGACGCTTCGCTTTTGCGGCTTCTTTGTCACGCAAACGGTAATTTTTGGAGCGCTTTTTGCGGAGATAGACCGTCCAAGTCCCGAAGGCGAGCAGGGAAACGACAATCACGCCGCTGACCACATGCACCCACGGTTCGATGGCACTCTCGGTCTTCAGACTCTCCCAAAGAGAGTTGACGAGCTCCTGCGTTTCATCGTCGAAACTGTAATATACGGGGTCATAGCCGTAATTGACATTGGCTTCCGCTCCCGAGAGTTTGTACAGGATCTCGTATGCCTCTTCGCCCATTTCGTCAAGATAGTCTTCGCTCTCCTTGACGAGACGGTTCGGCGATGCGTAACCGATATACAGTGCGTTGGCGACTGCCGCCTCCTCCGAGAGCATGAAATTGATATACTCCTTCGCGAGGTCGGGGTATCTCGCCGACTTCGGAATACACATGGCGTCGACGAAAACGTTGGTGCCTTCTTTCGGATAGTAGAAGGCGAGGTTCTCATTTTGATCCGCCATCGTGATATAGTCGCCCGCATAATAGGGCGCCGCGGCGGCAGAGGCGGAGATCATTTTGTTGAAGATCTCGTCACTGACGTAGCCCTGCACGTACGGCTTCTGCTCGAGAAGCTTGTCGAGCGCCTTTTGCCAGACGGCGGGATCCTTCGAGTTGACGTCGAGATTCAGATAATACATCGCCGAGCCGAAGCCGTCGCGCGGATTGTTGAACTGGAGGATCTTTCCCTTGTACTTTTCGTTCCAGAGAAGGCCCCAGCTTTCCTCCGCCGCATCCTCTTCGTCGATCAGCGTGGCATTGTAGATGATTCCCGTCATGCCGTAGGTGTAGGGGACGGAATACTTCTCCTCGGGGTCATAGAGTAGCCCCTTGTAGGCATCCTCGATGTACTCGTAATTCGGAATGTCTTCCTTGACATTGAAGGGGAGAAGCAAGCCTTCCTTTGCCATCTTCTGAATCATGTAGTCGGAGGGGATGATGACATCATAGGTGCCCGCACCGCTCGAAATCTTCGCGTACATGTCTTCGTTTGTGGCATAGGTGGTGTAGATGATCTTTACCTTGTCCTTGTGGGTGCTGTTGTACCACGCTTCGAATTCCGCGTTGGTATCGTAGGAACCGAGGGAGCCGTCGGAAATGTATTCGCCCCAGTTGTAGACATTTAGGACTCTGACCTCACCCTCTTTGACTTCGCCTTCTTCTTCGTTGCTTCCGCAAGATGCGAGGAAAATCATAACAAATGCAAATAAAAGTATGAAAATAAGCAGAGAAATTCGCCGTTTCATCTCTTTTTCCCTCCTGCTTTTTGCGCGCGTCTGCCGCTACGGACATTAGAAATGACAAGCAGTGCGAAAATGACGAGGATGATAAGCGTCGAGAGCGCGTACATGTCGGGTGTCACCTTTTTCTTCGTCATCGAGTAGATGAGAAGGGGGAGCGTCTGAAAATTCGAGGAACCGACAAAGTAGGAGATCACGAAGTCGTCGAGCGAGAGCGTGAACGCCATGATGAAGCCGGAGAGGACGCCGGGCATGAGGTTCGGGAGCTCCACCTTGAAGAAGGATTGCAGCGGGGTGCATCCGAGATCCATCGCCGCCTCGGAGTAGGTCTTTCCGAGATCGGTGACTCTGGGGAGCACCGACAGAATGACATAGGGAAGGGAGAAGGTCGTGTGTGCGATGAGCATCGCGACAAAGCCGATGGAGTCGTAAGCGATGCCGATGATGCCCGCCACCGCGACGAAGAACAGCATCATCGACATACCCGTGACGATATCGGGGTTCATCATCGGGATGTTGGTGACCGACTTGACGGTGCTCTTGATGAACTTGTTTTTCATGCGGTAGATCCCCTCTGCCGCTGCGGTGCCGATGATCGTCGCGAGAACGGAGGAGGAGAGCGCGAGAATCAGCGTATTGCGCAGGGCGACGAAGGTGTCGGGCGAACTGAAGAGCTCGCGGTACCACATGAGGCTGAAGCCCGAAAAGACCGCCGTGCTGTTCTGTGCGTTGAAGGAGAAGAAAATCAGGGTCAGAATCGGGATGTAGAGGATTCCGAAGATGAGGCAAAGATAAATTCTCGAGAGGTGTTTCATACGATGATACCTCCGTCTTCGGGGTCGGAGAAGCGGTTCATAATAGAGAGCGAGATCAGAATGAGGATCATCATGACAAAGGAGATTGCCGCGCCCGTGCTGTGCGCACCCGATACGAACTGCCGCTCGATGGTGTCACCGATGAGCTCGAAGGTGCCTCCGCCGAGTTTTTGCGAGATGTAGAAGGTGCTGATGGAAGGAACGAACACCATCGTGACGCCCGAGATCACGCCCGAGAGTGACAGGGGAAAGATGACCTTGGTGATGACGCGCATCGGACTGCATCCGAGGTCGCTTGCCGCCTCCCACATGTGCTTGTCGATCTTGGATATGCAGGTGTAGATCGGAAGAACCATGTAAGGAAGGAAGTCGTAGACCATGCCGAAGATCACGGCACCCTTTGTCCCGATGATGTGAAGCTCCGTGCCGAGCAGCTGATTTAAGAATCCGCCGTCGTCGAGGATCGCCATGATCGAGTAGGTGCGGATCAGAAGGTTCGTCCACATCGGAAGCATCAGAAGGATCACAAAGAATTTCTGGTGCGAGGGCTTTGCCTTCGCCATAATATAGGCGAGGGGATAACCGACAAGCAGGCAGACGAGCGTCGCGATCACGGCGAGCTCGACCGACAGAAGAAAGATCTGCGAGTAGTCGGTCAGCCCGAAAATGTTCTCAAAGGTGAAACTCCCTGCATCGTCGGTGAACGCGTAATACACCACAATCAGAAGGGGAACGATGATGAAGAGGATCGCCCACACGATGTGGGGCGCCGCCGCGATGGAATGAAACAGCTTGTTTTTCGTTTTCATTTCCGTACCTCGCGCCGCGTCAGAATTCCTCCGCCGCATCCGCGTCGGAGAGCTGGTCGATCTCGTCGGAGAAGGAGGAATAGTCGCCGAACATACCCGAATACTTAGACTTCTTCATGATATGGATGGCGTCGGGCTCGATGAAGAGTCCGATGTGCTGTTCGGGCGCCACGTAGTCGGTCGACTGGATCATCCACTTGAAGCCGTGGATGTCGACAATGATCTCGTAATGCACGCCCTTGAAGGTCACGCTCGTGACCGTACCGGTCAGCATCCCGCGCTCGGGCGCTACGACATCGACGTCCTCGGGACGGATCACGACGTCGACCGGCTCGTTCTTTGCGAATCCGACGTCCACGCAGTCGAAGGTATGTCCCGCCATGCGCACCTTTTTGTCCGCGAGCATAACGCCGTCGACAATGTTACTTTCCCCGATGAAATCGGCAACGAACGCGTTCTTCGGTTCGTTGTAGATGTCGGTCGGGGTGCCGATCTGCTGGATCTCGCCGTCCGCCATGACGACGATGGTGTCGGACATGGAGAGAGCCTCCTCCTGATCGTGCGTCACGTAGATGAAGGTGATCCCGATGGCTTTCTGTATATTTTTCAATTCGTTCTGCATGTCCTTGCGGAGCTTGAGGTCGAGCGCGCCGAGCGGCTCGTCGAGAAGCAGTACGCGGGGATGGGAGATCAGGGCGCGGGCGATGGCGACGCGCTGTTGCTGTCCGCCCGACAGGGTGGATACGCTCTTGTTTTCGAATCCGACGAGCGCGACCATGCGAAGCATCTCCTCCACCCGTCGTTCGATCTCCGCCTCCGCCGTTTTTTGCAGGCGCAGAGGAAACGCGATGTTTTCATACACATTCAAATGAGGAAAAAGGGCATATTTCTGGAAAACGGTATTGACATGTCGCTTATACGCGGGCACGCCGCTGATCTCCGTTCCGTCGAAATAAAGCTGACCTTCGTCAGCCGTCTCGAAGCCGCCGATGATGCGGAGGGTCGTTGTCTTTCCGCAACCCGAGGGGCCGAGCAGCGTGATGAACTCGCCGTCTCTGATGTAGAGATCGATCCCGTTCAACACCTTTTCGCCGTCAAAAGACTTTGAAATTCCTTTCAACTCAATGAGTTTTGCCATTTTCTTAAAATCTCAGATCCTTTCTGTTTTGAACTCGTCACGAACCGTCATTTTTCGTCGGAATCATAACGAACGATATTATAGCAAAAAGGAAATGAATTTGCAATAGGTTTTCACAAATTTTTCCGAAAAAATTTAGAATTAACCCGAATTAGCCGAAATTAGGTGGAATTTTCCCGAAGAAAACTTGTGCTTTTCTCATGAAACCGCAGAAATCCTCATTTTTCCTCCCGAAATCTCCGAAAATTCTCGTTTTGCCTTTCGCGGACACCGAGAAGCAGGGAAACGAAGAAGACACCGAAGAGCCAATACCCCTCACCGAGGGTCCCGATGAAGGAGAGCGAGAGGAAAACAAGGATCACGGTAAAGAGAAAAGAAAGCCGTTCGGAGAAGCGTCCCGTATATCCGCGTGAGGCAAGATATGCGGTGAGGATCCGCTCTCCGTCGTACCCGCGCACGGGGATCAGGTTCGACAGTCCCGTGAGCAGCTCGCAGAGCGCGAAGGAGGAAAAGAACGCCGCCCCGAGCGGGCAGAGAAGAAAGAAGAGGACGGCAAGCAAAAGATTCGTCAGAGGCCCCGCCGCCGCGACGAGAATTTCCTCCCGATAGGAAAGGGTGCGCCGTGGCGTACAGACAAGCCCGTTCAGATGCGCGCGGAACCGCCCGGCGCGGATCCCGAGGGCATAAAGCGCCAAAAGGTGTCCCCCCTCGTGCATGAGGGCGGAAAGCAGAGTCATGACGGCGAGCGACGGCGCATCGAAGCCGAAGAGCAAAAGAAGAAAAAAGAGAAGCGTGAGCAGGCGTTCGAGAAAGGAAAGAACGCAAATTTTGCTTTTTCTATTGTGATTATTCATAAAAAACATCTCCGTTTCTTTTGCAGGAAGGATGAAAAGCGTAATGGATGAGGAAATTTCTCATAGTGTGCAAAATAAATAGACGTTATAAAGCAAATATAGAGAATTGGTTTCATTCTCAAGCGGTTTTTACGCAAAGGATAAGATAAAAAATAGAAGAGATTCACTCTTTCATACGGGAAATGACGAAAAAGCCCTCATTGATATCGCGTTCAAACGTATGACATCAATGAGGTTCTTTTTCTAAATTTGGCATTTCTAAGGGAGGCGCGAGGCTTAGCACATATAAAGGTCCGCCGTTCCTATATCTTCTGCTTATGGCGCTTTTCACACCGGTATTTTACCTGTTAATCCTCGACCAATCGATCTCGGGGAGTCCGTGCTCTCTTAAAAACGCGTTGGTTTTGATAAAATGCCCGCAGCCGAAAAAGCCGTTGTAAGCCGAAAGCGGGCTCGGATGCGCACATTCGAGGATCAGATGCCGCGGGTTCGTGATCAGGGACTTTTTGCTCCGCGCATTGCCGCCCCAGAGGAGAAAGACGATCGGCGTCTCCTTCTCATTGAGTAGGGAAATGATGCGGTCGGTCAGCGTCTCCCATCCGTGCCCCTTGTGGCTCTGCGGCTGTCCCTCCCTGACGGTCAGGGTCGTGTTGAGCAGAAGGACGCCTTGCTTTGCCCACCCGACAAGCTCGCCGCTCCTCGGCGGGGCGATGCCGAGCTCGTCTTGAAGCTCCTTGAAAATGTTCTGAAGAGAAGGCGGAAAGGGGATCCCCTCCTTGACCGAAAAGCAAAGTCCGTGTGCCTGCCCTCGACCGTGATAAGGATCCTGCCCGAGCAGAACCGCGCGGCAGTCGGCGTAGGAGGTGTAGCGCAGCGCGTTAAAAATATCCCCCATCGGCGGATAGACCGTCGCACCGAAGTATTCCTTTTTCAGAAATTCTCTGAGGGCGAGATAGTAATCTTTCTTGAATTCTTCCGCGAGACGATCGTCCCAGTCGTTCCCGATATGTACCATGACATGCTCCGTCCGTTTTTTCTTCTATTCTATCACGAACGGCGGGAAAATGCAAGAGCGAGTTTCGGAGGACGGAGCGTCCTGCGGAAAATCATGTCCTAAGCGCCGAACACGCTTTCGATGACCCTCGGGCAGGCGGGCGGGGAATACAGCCACGAGTCCATATGCGTGACCGATTCCGTATCGATGAAATAGCGGAGCGGCTCGGTCCGCGTTTCCGTATCGTGTGCGTCGATGATGATAAGTTTGATCTTCATTTTTTCGGGGATGATGCTCTTGATGTAGACGGCGGCACTCTGCCCGACCCTGACGTCCTCTTTATATTCGGCAAGTCCCGCAAGATTCGGGGTCAGCTCGACGAAGATTCCGTAATTTTCCACACTGCGGATGATCCCGCGCACTGTCTGCCCCTCGGAGAAGAGTGCGGCGTTTTCCTCCCAGCTGCCGAGAAGCTCCCGCTCGGAAACGTAAATGCGTCCCCGCTCGTCGATGGTCTTGACAACGGCATAGATGGCATCCCCGACCGAAAGGCGCGCCGCGGGATGAGAAATACGCGAGACAGAGATGCAGTCGATGGAAAGCAGGGATACGATG
Source organism: uncultured Eubacteriales bacterium (assembly GCA_934373635.1). Lineage (GTDB taxonomy): Bacteria > Bacillota > Clostridia > Oscillospirales > CAG-272 > UBA1740. The sequence continues at coordinate 74,064 of CAKROZ010000006.1, read as the reverse complement.
CCGCATCCGATGTCCACAAAGGCGCCGAAATTCTCGAGATGCGTGATCTTCGTCGGGATCACGTCCCCGGGGATCAATGCCGAGACGTAATTCAGTATACATTCTCTTTGCGCCGCACGGCGGGAAAGAACGGCAACAATGTCTCCCGCACCGTCCTTTTCAAAGCCGATGACCTTGAAGCAAACGGGCTTTCCGACCCGCGTCAGGATCGCGATGTCCTTGATCTCTTCATGCTCGGGGAGAAATTGCACTTCTTCTCTCGGCATGACGCCTTTGATGTGCGCGCCGAGCCCGATATGAAGATTGAAATTGTGGTCACAGAGGATAGCGGGCGCTTCGAGAATAATCTGCTTTTCAAGTGCCTTTTCAAGACCTTGCTTTGTGGAGATCAGCTCGTGATTTTTGAGAGTGGAGATTAACATGCCTTCCGGCTTATAGGTATTCATTTTGTGAATATTCCTTTCTGCTTTTCCATCTTCGGATTTTTGTTTCGGACGCTTTACCATATGCAAAGAGGGGAAAAGATATGTCAAAAAGATCAAGTCAGGCAGATTATATGGCCCGTTTATAAAATTCCTTCATTTGGCTCAAGCTCATCGGTTAAATTTTCAGGATGTATACTTGTTATTGAAGTGAGATTGTGTTTTCGAAAAGTAAGTGAGGCAAAAGAAATCTCTCTTTTGTGCCGAATATCGGAACTGAATCGCTTTTCTTAAATCTTCCGTTTTCGGTCTCACATATGTTGTAACACTACATTTTTCTCTTGTTTCTCTTGCAATGCGGGCGGTGGTGTTGTATAATAGAGGACGAAAGATAAAAACGGTGGAGGTGCTTTATGAGAACGGCGAAGGAGCGGGCATACGCGAAAATCAATCTTTTCCTCGACGTTTGCGAAAAGCGGGCGGATGGGTATCACGACATTCGGAGCGTGATGCAAGCGGTTTCGCTCTCAGATCTTCTGACGGTGACGGTCACGCCCTCCGCGCGTGCGTCGGTCAGCCTTCGGACAGACGGCGCTGCGCATGTGCCGATGGATGAGAGCAATCTCGCCTGTCGGGCGGCAAAGCTGTTTCTCGGTCGCCTCGGGGCTTCCGCCGCGGTAGAGATCGCACTTGAAAAGAACATCCCCGTCGGCGCTGGACTCGCGGGAGGTTCCACCGACGCGGCGGCGACGCTCCGCGTTCTGAACCGGCTTTTTGCCCGTCCGTTTTCGGTAAGGGCGCTCCTTTCGATGGCGGCGGAGCTCGGTAGCGACGTTCCGTTCTGCCTGCTCGGGAAGAGCGCACTTTGCGAAGGCAGGGGAGAGAAGCTCACGCCGATCTCGCTCCCGCCCCTGTCCCTTGTTATCGCGGCGTCGGGCGAGTATGTTTCGACCCCCGCGGCATATGCGACCCTCGACCGTCTGTATTCCGATTTCGACGGCAGTGTGCCGACGGAGGGCGCTCGCGCCTATCGTGTGTTTTCCGACGCGCTTTCGGGGGGCGGACGACTCGCCGCAGGGCTTTACAACGTGTTCGAGCCCACCGTCCTGCCGCAGATCCCGAAGGCGGCGGCGCTCAAAGCCCGCCTCGCTTCGCTCGGTGCCGAGGGCACGCTCATGAGCGGGAGCGGCTCCGCGGTCTTCGGTCTCTTTCCCGATATTTCCCGTGCCGAAGCGGCAAAAAAGATTCTCTGTGAAGAGGGCGCCGCGGCATATGCCGTGACATCCGTTTGATAATTAAGAATTATGAATGATGAATGATGCCTGATTCTTGCGGTCTCATAAGACGTGATGCGGCTTCGGCTTCGCGGTAAAAGAAAAGCAGGATGCGTTTTGCGTCCTGCTTCTGCCTTGATTTATTCTTTCGATATTTCATTTATCGACCTTAAAATTGAGGACGATCTGCGCCTTGGTTGGCTTTAGCTGTGTCAGACGGATGCCTGCAGCGTCGAGCATACGGCGGGAGGCGAGCGTCGAGTCGGTGCCGCTGTATTTGTCGGAAAGGTAGATGACCTCACGGATGCCCGCCTGAATGATGGCTTTCGCACACTCGTGACAGGGGAACAGCCCGACGTAGAGGCGGGAGCCGGCAAGCGACTTTCCGCGCGTATTCAGGATGGCGTTCAGCTCCGCGTGCACGACGAACTTGTATTTTGTCTCGCCGTTTTCCTCGTCGCGGTTCCACGGGAACTCGTCGTCCGAGCACCCCTGCGGAAATCCGTTGTAGCCCGTGGAGAGAATTCGGTTCTGATCGTCGACGATGCAGGCGCCGACGCGCGTGTTCGGGTCCTTTGAACGCTCGGCGGCGAGCAGGGCAACGCCCATGAAATACTCGTCCCAAGAAATATAATCCGCTCTTTTATCCGACATAAGCTCCTCCGTTTCATCGCCGCAAGGGCGGCGTCATCCGTCATGCGAACCTCTTTTTTAACAGTGTACCATAAAAATCCCCGTCTGTCAAGAAAAATTCCCGAGAAAGTGAGAAAAACCATGTCTTTTTGCGACTCCGCCTATCATCGCTGTACCCTTTGCGCGCACCGTTGCGGCGTCGCGCGCGATGAAGGGGAGCGCGGCGTCTGCCGAATGGGGGACATCCCCCGTATCGCCCGCGCGGCGCTCCATTTCTTTGAGGAACCGCCGATCTCGGGTAAGGGCGGCTCGGGCGCCGTCTTCTTTTCGGGATGCTCGCTCGGGTGCATCTATTGTCAGAATCGCGAGATCTCGCACGGCGGCTTCGGCGTGCAGGTCGACGAAAAAACACTGGCGTCGATCTATCTTCGCCTTGAAAAGGAAGGCGCGGAAAACATCAATCTCGTGACCCCGACGCACTTTGCTCCCTCCGTCGTCTCTTCGGTCGCCTCGGCACGCGAGGCGGGACTTGCCCTTCCTATTGTATACAATACCTCCTCCTATGAGACGCCCGAAACGGTCGATGCCCTCGACGGGACGGTCGACGTTTTTCTCGCGGACATGAAATATCACGACGCGGCACTTGCAAAAGTCTATTCCGCCGCGGCGGATTATCCCGCGGTCGCCAGAGAAGCTATCTCACACATGGTACGCCTTCGCGGGACGCCCGTCTATGACGCGCGGGGAATGCTTCGCTCGGGCGTTGTCGTGCGGCTCCTATTGTTGCCGGGGCATGTGGCAAACTCCTGCCTTGCCCTCCACCGCCTCTATGAAGCCTACGGCGATCATATCGTGTATAGCCTGATGAACCAATACACCCCGCCCGAGGGGATGCCCCCGCCCTTACATCGGGGCGTGACGCGGGAAGAATACCGCGCCTTTCTCCGCTACGCCGAGAAGATCGGTATCACGGATGCCTTTATTCAGGAGGAGGGAACGGCGACGGAGAGCTTTCGTCCGCCCTTTGATCTGACGGGCGTTCCGCAGGGGGAATTTCTTAAATAAATAGCTGTATTAATAGCTTTCGCATTTTTTAAGGAACGAACAAAAGCCCATCATCATATACTCGGAATATCCGTATATGAGGGGGAGGACTTTTTTGAAATTTGGAATTTTCGGTTATGGCAATCTCGGTCGGGCACTCGAGATCGCGATCGGGGAGAGTACATCCGACGAGGTGCGGGCGATCTTCACCCGCCGCGACCCGAGAGAGGTCAAGAGCGGCGGTGCCCCCGTCTGCCCCTCCGAGCTGGTCGAGGACTACGCGGGGGAGATCGACGTCATGCTTCTCGCGACGGGGAGTGCGACCGACGCGCCGAGGGATGCGCCCCGCCTTGCGGGGAATTTTCATCTCGTCGACAGCTACGACTGCCACGCGAGAACGGGGGAGCATTGCCGAACGGTGGGGGACGAGGCGCGCAGAACGGGGCATACCGCGATCCTTTCCGTCGGGTGGGATCCCGGGCTCTTTTCCGTCCTCCGCACCCTCGCGCACGCGATCGCTCCGCGCGGATGCCACAACACCTTTTGGGGGCGCGGAGTGAGTCAGGGACATTCCGAGGCAATTCGCAGGATCGCGGGTGTCCGATACGCAAAGGCGTATACGCTCCCCGACCCCGCGGCAAAGCTCGCCGCCTATCGCGGTGTCGGAACGCTCTCGGATACCGAGCGACACACACGGGAGTGTTACATCGTGGCAGACCGTGAGGAGCACGCTCGCATCGAAAAAGAGGTGCGGGAAATGCCGCATTATTTTGAAGGCTATCCGACAGTCGTTCATTTTATCTCCGAGGAGGAATTCCTCAGGGAGCACGGGAAAAATCCGCACGCGGGCAGTCTGATCTCCGTCTTCCGTACGGGGAAATATCGGGAAAACAGGGAAGAGATGACCTTCAACCTGACGCTCGATTCCAATCCCGAGTTTACCGCCACTGTCATGCTCGCCTACGCACGGGCGGCGTTCGCTCTCGCGAAGGAGAAGAAATTCGGTGCGTATACCCCCCTCGACATCCCGCCGAAACTGCTTTTGCCCGAAGGGGAAGCGGAAAGGTATTTATAAGTCAGAATATAGAATTCAGAATGAGAAGGACGCCTTGCGCCGCTTTCGAAAGGCTTGCGTCGGGGGCTTCCTTTCTTTCGAAAGAAAAACTCGTTACCTGCCGTCCGTCGGGACGGTCTGATTGCTATGATAAAAGAATCGCCTCCGCACAAAATGCGAAGGCGATTCTTTTATATAGAAGAGATCAGGCCTTGTTCGCGGAGCCGAAGAGCGCGATCTTTTCACGCACGGTCTCCTTGATGGCTTCCGAACCGGGGGCGAGAAGCTTTCTCGGGTCGAAGCCCTTGCCTTCGAGGTCCTTGCCCGCCTCGATATACTTGCGGGTCGCCGCGGCGAAGGCAAGCTGGCACTCGGTGTTGACATTGATCTTCGACACGCCGAGGGAGATCGCCTTTTGGATCATGTCCGCGGGGATTCCCGTGCCGCCGTGAAGAACGAGGGGCATTTTGCCGACCTTCTCGCTGATAGCGGCGAGAGTGTCGAAACGGAGACCCTTCCAGTTTGCGGGGTACTTGCCGTGGATGTTACCGATACCCGCGGCGAGCATGGTGACGCCGAGGTCGGCGATCATCTTGCATTCATCGGGGTCGGCAACTTCGCCGCCACCGATCACGCCGTCTTCCTCGCCGCCGATGGCACCGACCTCCGCCTCGAGGGAAAGTCCCTTTTCACGGCAGACGGCGACAAGCTCGCGCGTTTTGGCGATGTTTTCTTCGATCGGGTAGTGCGAGCCGTCGAACATGATAGACGAGAAGCCCGCCTCGATGCACTTGTAGGCGCCCTCATAGGTGCCGTGGTCGAGGTGAAGCGCGACGGGAACCGTGATGCCGAGTCCCTCGAGCATTCCGTTCACCATACCGACAACGGTCTTGAAGCCGCACATATATTTTCCCGCGCCCTCGGACACACCGAGGATAACGGGGGAATTCAGCTCTTGTGCCGTCTGGAGGATCGCTTTCGTCCATTCGAGGTTGTTGATGTTGAACTGACCGACGGCGTAATGACCCGCCTTCGCCTTCTCAAGCATTTCCTTTGCAGAAACTAACATGGTTTGTTTCTCCTTCGTTTTATTTTTTCTGACACTTCATTATACTTCATAAAAACGAGAAAATCAATACCCAACGAAAAAAACTCCGTCATTTTCCGAAAAAACGACAGTCAGCGGCGGTCATGACGGAGCGTTTCGATCGCCTCGCAGACCACCTCGCCCACCGTGTCGAGGGAAGCCGTGAGATTTCCTTTCAGATATTCGATGATCACGTCGACGCAAGCACCCGCGAGAAAGCAGATCTGCACCGAACATTTTTCCTTGTTCTTTGAGAATCCGTAGGAGGGAGCCGACTCCGACAGCCGCTTTGTGAAAATGCTCTTCAGTCTCCCGACGAGGAAGGTGAGATTCCCCCCGCCGACAATAATACACCGATAGGTCTCCTCGTTCGCCTTGATAAAGCGTAGGATCTTTCGGATGTCCTCCGAATAATCGTCCTGCCCGCCGCGCTCTATTCCCTCGATGCCTTCGTCCTGAAATTTTCTTTGAAAAGGAAGCACAAGACGGACGAGAATTGACAATTTTCCCGAAAAAGCATAAAACACAGGAGAGCAAAACCTCAATTTTCAAACAAAAAAAGAAGGAAGCGGTGCGCCGCTTCCTTCTTTTTTGTGTCCCGGGTGTTATTGGTCTTTCGGGTCGGCAGAGCTGCTTGTGAGCTTTGCCGTTTTTTCGTAAGCCGCAATCACCGCGTCGATCGCCGCCGCGCGGAAGGCGCGCTCCTCGAGCAGACGCACCCCCTCGATGGTCGTCCCGCCGGGGGAGCACACGGCATCCTTCAATTCGGCAGGGTGGCGACCCGTATCGAGCACGGTCTTCGCCGCGCCGAGCACGGTTCCCGCCGCATAGCGAAGCGCCTTGTCGCGCGGAATTCCGCAGGCGACGGCACCGTCGGCGAGCGCCTCGCAGAAGAGGTAGACAAAGGCGGGGCCGCATCCCGTGAGGGCGCCTGCCGCGTCGATCTTCTCTTCGGGAAGACGGTCAAGAAGTCCCGCGTGGGAGAGAAGGGAACGAAAGACCTCTTCCTCTTTTTCTCCGACGCCCTCGCCGAGGGAGTAGAGCACGGTGCCCGCGCCGAACCCGACGGGGGTGTTCGGCATGATGCGGATGATCTTGCCAGAGAAACCGGAGAGCGCGCGGATGTCCGCGATGCGCATCCCCGCCGCCATGGTGACGAGGAGCAGGGAATCCGCCCGCGCGGCGAGCGCCTCGCGAAGGGGCGCGAGCGCGTCCGTCATCCCCTGCGGCTTGACCGCGAGAAAGAGAGTGTCACATTCCTTTACGAGCGTCACGGCGTCGGTGACGACACCGCCCGTCGACGCGGCGAGCGCCGTTGCTTTTTCCTTATCCGTGTCGCAAAGCGCGATGCGCCCGCTCCCGACTTGCTTCGAGACGGCGCGTGCCAGTGCGGAACCCATGTTGCCGCACCCGAGAAATCCCACATCATATGTCATCGATAGATTCTCCTTTTCGTATGATCTTCGGACGGGTCAGCGGATCTGCCCGTCGCCGAGAACGATATATTTATAAGAGGTAAGTGCCTCGGTTCCCATCGGACCGCGGACATGCAGCTTCTGCGTGGAAATGCCGATCTCACACCCGAGACCGAATTCGCCGCCGTCGGTAAAGCGGGTGGACGCATTGACATACACGGCGGCGCTGTCCACCGCACGGGTGAAGCACTCCGCGGTTGTGGCGTTTTCCGTCAGGACGGCGTCGCTGTGGTGCGTGGAATGCGCCGCGATGTGCCGCACGGCTTCTTCGACGTCCCCAACGATCCCGACCGCTAAAATGTAATCGAGAAATTCGGTGTCGAAGTCGCGCTCTCCCGCGGGCACACCGTCGATGATACCCGCCGCCTCCGCGTCGAGGCGGAGCTCTACGGGGACCTCACCGCGCGCCCGCCGATCGTCGACGAGCCGCTTTTTTAACTTTGGTAAAAAGTCCTTTGCAATCGCTCGGTGGACGAGAAGCACCTCCTCGGCGTTGCAGACCGAGGGACGGCTCGTCTTCGCGTTTTCCACGATGGCGAGCGCCTTTTCTTCGTCGGCGTCGCAGTCGACATAGACATGGCAGATGCCCGTGCCCGTTTCGATGCAGGGGACCTTCGCGTTCTCCACACAGGAGCGGATGAGTCCCGCACCGCCGCGGGGGATCAGGAGGTCGACCGTCCCGACTGCCTCCATCAGAATTTTCGCCCCCGCGCGGGAGCAGTCGGAGAGCATGGAGATCGCGTCGGGAGAAATCTTCTCGGAAAGGAGTGCCACGCGCAGAGCGTGCACGATGGCAAGCGAGGTTCCGAGCGCTTCCTTCCCGGGCTTCAGCACGACGGCGTTTCCGCTACGGAAGGCGAGCGCCGCGGCGTCGGCGGTGACGTTCGGGCGGCTCTCGTAGATCATGGCGACAAGACCGAGCGGGACGCTGACCTTTCGGAGGAGCAGTCCGTTCGGGCGGCGCATCTCCGAGAGCACCCGACCGACGGGATCGGGAAGGGCGGCGGCGTCGCGGATCCCCTTCGCCATCCCCGCAATGCGCGCGGGGGAGAGGGAAAGACGGTCGAGCATGACCTCGCCGAGCGTGGCGCGCGCCGCCTCGATGTCCGCACGGTTGGCGGCGAGAATGTCTTCGGCTTCCGCCTCGAGCGCGTCTGCCATCTTGAGAAGCACTCGCGTGCGACATTCGCCGTCAAGGAGCGCGACCTCGCCCGCCGCAGCCTTTGCACGGCGGAGAATTTCTTCGTTTGTGAGCGCCGTCATATCGTGTGCTCCTTTTTCGCTTCGAAATAGGTGCAGAGGGCTGGCTTATCCTCGAGAATGTCGTACAGAATCGAGGGGCGCGTTCCGTTGGCGATCACCATGTCGCATCCCCCCTCGGTACAGATTTTCGCCGCCGTGAGCTTGGTCTTCATTCCCCCCGTGCCGAGCGCTCCCGCTCCTCCGCCGAGAGAGAGGATCTCCTCGGTAAGGACGGGCACGCGAAGAATGAGAGATGCCGACGGGTCGGTATGCGGGTCGGCGGTAAAGAGACCGTCGATGTCCGAGAGAAGGATAAGAAGGTCGGCGTGCACGCTCACCGCGACGAGCGCGGAGAGGGTGTCGTTGTCTCCCACCTTAATCTCGTCGGTGGCGATCGTGTCGTTTTCGTTGATGACGGGAATGGTCTTTAAGGCAAGCAGACGGGTCATTGTGCGCGTGAAGTTTTCGTGCCGTTCCTCGTTTTTGAGGTCGGCGCCCGTCAGAAGAAGCTGGGCGACAGTGTGATGATATTGCAAAAACAGGCGGTCGTAGGTATACATAAGCTCACATTGACCGACCGCGGCGGCGGCTTGTTTTGTCGCGATGTCCTTCGGTTTTTCTCCGAGGGAGAGCTTGCCGATGCCCATCGCAATGGCGCCCGACGAGACGAGGATCACCTCGTCTCCGCGGTTTTTGATGTCGCTGATGGTGCGGCATAACTCCTCCGTTCGGCGGATGTTCAATTGCCCCGTCGTGTGGGTCAGGGTCGATGTTCCGATCTTGATGACGATTCTCATGATGATTCTCCGTTCTTTTTCACTCTGTCCTTTTCTTCCTCGAGGAGCTTATAGAAGTCGCTCTTCTTCATTCCGCACGCCCGTGCCGCCGCCTTGAGTGCGTCGGAGCGGGAAATGCCTTCTGCCTCGAGCGCTTTCACTCTCGCAAGAGGGGAGAGAGCCTCTACGGTCGGCGCCTGCTTTTCGGTGCCCTCGGGTGCTCCCTCCACGACGAGGACATACTCGCCGCGCGGTTCCCGTTCTTTGTAATATGTAACCGCTTCTCCGATGGAAAAACGGATGGTTTCTTCGTTTATCTTGGTTAATTCGCGGCAGATCGCGATTTTCCGACATTCTCCGAAGATATCGGAAAGGTCGGAGAGCGTTCGCACGAGTTTGTGCGGCGCTTCGTAAAAGATCACGGTGCGCTCCTCGTCGGCGAGCGCTTCGAGCCGTCTGACCCGCTCTCCGCGCACCGCGGGGAGAAAGCCCTCGAAGACGAATTTCCCCGTCGGGAGCCCCGAGAGGGCGAGCGCGCTCACGGCGGCGCAGGGACCGGGGACGACGCGCACGGGGATGTCCTCCTCGGCGCAGAGCCTGACGATATCCTCCCCGGGGTCGCTGATGGCGGGCATCCCCGCGTCGGTGATAAGGGCGCAGGATTCACCTTTTTTGAGCCGCTCGAGGATCCGCTCGCCGCTCGCCTTCTTGTTATGCTCGAAGTAGCTGACGAGCTCCGCGTGAATGCCGAAGCAGGTGAGCAGGCGCAAAGATCCCCGCGTATCCTCCGCGGCAACGAAGTCGACCTCGGAGAGGATCTTCTTCGCCCGTTCGGAGAGGTCGGCGAGGTTTCCGATGGGGGTGCCGACAAGGTAGAGCGTGCCCCCCTCCACGCGGTTCTTTTCGCGTTCTTCCATGATGCTATCCTTTATTCCGTTGATAATAGGTTGCGGGGAAGCTCCCGCTTTGGTCGATCTCCCTCATCTCGGGTGTGTCGACGGTGTGCGCCCTGTCCGCGAAGAGAAAGAGCGGGGGCGTGAGATAGAGTCCCTCGCCGCCGCCCCGTCGCCCCTCGACGAGAACGAGAGAGGCGGGGGCAGAGGCGTCCGCGTGGACGAAGGTCGCACGCTTCGGCTCGATCCCCGCCGCCCGCATGGCGGAAAAGAGGGAGGCAAGCCTGTCGGGACGGTACACGGCGGCAAAGGTGCCGCCATAGGTGAGAGCGCGCCCCGCGGCAAGGAGAAAATCTCCGATGGTGCCGTGAACCTCGCGGCGCGCGATATTTTTTCTTTCGGAAGGGTTTTCATACCCCGTTCCGCGTTTCATATACGGGGGATTGGTAAAAACGAGGTCGTAGCTCTCGTCCTTTTCGGGAATAAAGTCCCGCACATCACAAAGACGGGGGAAGAGTCGGTCGGACAGTCTGTTCAGTGCCGCGTTGCGCTCGGTGAGGGAGACGTAATCCCGCTGTACCTCGAGTGCCGTGACCCGTTGTACCTTTTCCCGTGTCAGAAGGAGCAGGGAAAGAATGCCGGAGCCCGCCCCGAGCTCCATCGCGTCGGTATATCCTTTGCCGATATACCCCGCGAGCAGGAGCGCGTCGGTACCGAAGGTGATGCCGTCCGTCCTCTGAATGAGACGGAGACGGTCGTTCACCTCGTCGATTCGTTCGCTTTCACATGTCATATGCATCCTCGCCCGTCGTTTCCTTGCGGAAGGCTTTCGTCGACGCCCTTTTCGCATTTTACGGAAAAGCAGCGTTCTTGCGAGCCCTCGGTATTTCGCCCGGAGAATAAAGAAAGCAGGCTGTCGCACTCGGACGGTTGGTTCCGACTGTTCCAGCCTGCTATGTAGCCGAAAACCCGTAAAACGGATTATTCCTCGGCAGGTGCGCCCACGGGGCAGGTGTCTGCGCAGGTGCCGCAGGACACGCACTCATCGGCGTTGATTACATACTTGCCGTCGCCTTCGGAAATGCAGCCGACAGGGCAAGCATCGGCGCAAGCGCCGCAGCTGATGCATTCGTCGGAAATCTTATAAGCCATGGTTTTTACCTCCGTAATGAAATGTTATACCTAATTGTAACATATTTGCGGAAAAAATCAAGTGCTTTTTCAAAAATATTTTCGTATCGTGCGAAAAAAGACGGAAAATCGGGAAAAAGACGGTTTATTTTCCTTCTTCGGAGGACTTTTTCTCGGATTTTTTGGCGGGAAGTCTCAGGACCTTGATTTCGGCGATGCGATAAAGACGGATGTCGTCCTTGTCTTTCCCCGCGAGCTTGACGCGCAGGGCTCCCGCGAGGGGACGCGTCTCGATGACGGCACCTTCGCCGTCGGGGGTGGAGACGGTACTGCCGACGGGGGGCGTGACCTTGATCGCTTCCTCATAGACGGGGTGCTCGTATTGCAGACAGCACATGAGTCTGCCGCAGGCGCCCGATACCTTCGCAGAGTTGAGAGAGAAATTCTGCTCCTTCGCCATCTTGATGGAGACCTGCACGAAGTCGGAGAGAAAGTCGGAGCAACAGTAGGGACGACCGCAGGCGGCAAGCCCGCCCATCATCTTCGCCTCGTCGCGGATTCCGATCTGGCGGAGTTCGATACGCGTGCGGAAGGTCGCGGCAAGATCCTTGACCAGCTCGCGGAAGTCCACGCGGGACTCACAGGTGAAATAGAAAATCAGTTTGGAATTGTCAAAGGTGTATTCCGCGGCGACAAGGCGCATACCGAGCCCGTGCTCTTTGATCTTCTTTTTGCAGATGAGGGCGGCGTCCATCTCCATTTCGCGGTTACGTGCGTCACGCTCGAGGTCGCTTGCGGTCGCGCGGCGGCGGACGGGTTTGAGCGGCGGGGTGATCTCACTGCCGTCAATGTCGCGGTTCGGGAGCTTCACGGTGCCGATCTCGATGCCGCGGGAGGTCTCGACGATCACGCGGTCGCCGACTTTGTAGATCTCCTTACCGGGGGAGAAGTAATAGATCTTGCCCGCGCGGTGAAAATTGATGCCGACGACGGTAAACGTGCCGACGAGGGGCTCGGGCTTTTTGACTTCGGGCTTCTTCGCGTCGGGCTTTGCCTGTCCGTCGCGTTTTGCACCGTTTTCTTTCTTTTCGTTTTCTTCCATGAAATTGCCTTTCTGTTATACGGTTTTGAGCTTTGCCGAAAGATCCGAGAGGATCGCCGTGATATTCCCGTTCTGTCGGTTGTATCCCGCCGCCTCCGAGAAGAGGTCGAAAAGGCGCAGGATGCGTTTTTTGGTCATCGGTGCGGCGTCTTCCTCTGCCGCATGTCGGTTCGTGTAAAAAAGAGGGGTCTCCTCCGCGCGGCATTTGACGAGCAGGAGGTCACGCAGGGCGAGAAGCACGTCGTCGAGCGCGTCCGAAAGCTCCGCGCGCTTTGTCGGCAGAGCAAAGACGGCGGCACGCACGGCGGGGTAAGGGGTGTTCGGCAGGGAAGCGCGTAGAAGCGCCTCGGTGACGGCACGCGCCTTTTTCGTCGACTCGCTCTCCTTTCCCGTGACGTCGGTGAGCGCTGCACCGAGCTTTCCATCCGCACGGAGCACGGCGGCGCGGAAGCCCTCGGCATCCCGCTCGTATAACGCCTTGGCATCGGGGCTCTTTTTCAGAAGATAGTCCTCGATGACCTGCGGCTCGAGTCTGCGCATACGGGTGAGCTGAACACGGCTCTGAATGGTGGTGAGGATCTTCCCGCACCCGTCGGCGAGAAGAAGGATCACGACGTCGGAGGGCGGCTCCTCGAGCACCTTCAACAGCGCGTTCTGCGCCGGGGGCGTCGCGGTGTCGAAGTCCTCGACGATGTAGATCTTATGAGAAGATTCGCTCGCGGAAAGAAACATGTCCTCACGGAAGGCGCGCACCTCTTCGACGCCGATGGTCGCCCGCCCTTCCGTGCGGCGGAGCAGCTTGACGTCGGTGAAGTTCCCCTCGCGGATCCTGCGACAAGTGTTGCAGATTCCGCAGGGAAGAGGGAGCTCGTCCCGCGCGGCGTTCTCGCAGTTAAGCGCCGCGGCAATCCCGAGAGCGAACGTATGCTTTCCGCTTCCCGCAGGACCGACGATGAGATGCGCGTGCGGAAATGTGCCGCCGCGGATCGCCTCGCCGAGGCGGCGCGATGTCGCTTCATTGCCGACGAGCGTCGGAAAATAGCTTCGCATAGGCTCCCTCCCGTAAAAATCATACCTCCATTATATACGAAACGCGCGAAAATGTCAATCTTTATTTCCCGCCCGCGGGGGATTTTTTCGCGTTTCTTTCTCTCAAAAAAAGAAAAAATACGGAATTTATGAAAAAATCGGGGAAAAAACTTGTATTCGCCGCACATCTGTGGTAAAATAACGTAATAAAACCGCGCACGGCTCATCTGCCGCCCGCGTTACAAGGAGAAACATCGATGGAAAAGTTTTATCTGACGACCGCCATTGCCTACGCATCGCGAAAGCCGCATTTCGGCAACACCTACGAGATCATCATGTCCGACGCCTTTGCCCGCTTTCAGCGGCAGATGGGCAAGGATGTCTTTTTCTGCACGGGAACCGACGAGCACGGGCAGAAGATCGAGGAATACGCCGAGGCGGCGGGGATTAGCCCGAAGCAGTATGTGGACAAGGTAGCGGCACAGGTGCGCGGAATCTGGGATCTCATGGGTGCGAGCTACGATCATTTCATCCGCACCACCGACGATTATCACGAGAAGGCGGTACAGAAGATTTTCCGTCGCTTCTACGAGCAGGGAGATATCTATAAGGGCTTCTATGAGGGCTGGTATTGCAAGCCCTGCGAGTCCTTCTTCACCTCGACGCAGGTCGTGGACGGGAAGTGCCCCGATTGCGGCAGACCCGTCGGACAGGCAAAGGAGGAGGCATACTTCTTCCGTATGTCCGCCTATGCCGACCGTCTCATGAAGTATATCGACGAGCATCCCGAATTCATCGAGCCCGAGAGCCGCAAGAAGGAGATGGTCAATAACTTTTTGAAGGCGGGTCTTCAGGATCTGTGCGTCTCCCGTACCTCCTTCCGTTGGGGCATTCCCGTCGACTTCGATCCGAAGCATGTCATTTACGTCTGGCTCGACGCGCTGACCAACTATATTACCGCCATCGGTTACGATCCCGACAAGAGCTATGAGGAGCAGAGCGAGACCTTCCGCAAATGGTGGCCCGCCGACGTGCACATCATCGGCAAGGATATTCTGCGGTTCCATACCATCTACTGGCCCATCTTCCTGATGGCGCTCGGGCTTCCTCTGCCGAAGAAGGTGTTCGGTCACCCGTGGTTCAATTTCGGGACGGATAAGATGAGCAAGTCGCGCGGCAATGTCGTTTACGCCGATGAGCTCGCCTCCGACATCGGCGTCGACGGCGTGCGCTATTACGCGCTTTCCGAGATGCCCTACGGCTCCGACGGTGCGATCACCTATGAGGGCGTGCTCGCCCGTTACAACAACGATCTTGCCAACAACCTCGGCAACCTCGTCAGCCGCACGCACGCGATGACGAAGAAGTATTTCGACGGCATCGTGCCGACCCCTTCGGAGAGGGAGGAGATCGATTCCGATCTTGAAAATACCGTGAAGCACGCGGCGGATGCCTCCCGCACCCTCGCGTCGGAATACCACATTGCGGACGCGCTCGACGAGATCTTCTCCATGCTCCGTCGCGCCAACAAATATATCGACGAAACCATGCCGTGGGCGCTTGCAAAGGACGAAACGAAGCGCGCGCGCCTCGGCACCGTTCTCTACAATCTGCTTGAGACCATCCGACAGGCGGCGGTTCTTCTGACCCCCTATCTCCCGACGACGGCGGAAAAGATCTTTGCCGAGCTCGGGACGGACAAGAAGAGCTACGACACCACCTCCGCCTTCGGCGCGCTCGAGGCGGGACGTCCTCTCGGAGAGGGTGGGATCCTCTTCGCCCGTCTTGATGAAAAAGAATTCCTCGAAAAGCAGGAGGCGCGCCGCGCCGCCGCGCAAGCCGAGGCGGAGAAGACGGAGGAGCCCGCACACGAAGAGCCAATCGGCATCGAGGACTTCGGGAAGACCGAGCTCCGCGTCGCCGAGATCCTCACCTGCGAGCCCGTGCCGAAGGCGAAGAAGCTTCTGAAACTCACGGTCGATCTCGGCTACGAAAAACGACAGATCGTCTCGGGCATCGCGAAATTTTATACCCCCGACGACCTGATCGGAAAGAAGGTCATCGTCGTCGCCAATCTGAAGCCCGCGAAGCTCTGCGGTGTCGACAGCTACGGGATGCTTCTCGCCTCGGGTGAGGAGGAGATCAAGGTTGTCTTCCTCGATCCTGCGGCGAAAAACGGAGACAGAATCCACTGATGCGGTATTTCGATTCCCACGCACACTATTACGACGCGCGGTTTGCCGAAGAATGTGAGGAGGGCGTGGACGCTCTTCTCACCCGCCTTTTCGATACGACGGTCTCGGGAATTGTCAACGTCGGCACCTCGCCCGACACCTGCCGCGCCGCCGTGAGACAGGCGGCACGCTATCCGCACATGTATACCGCGCTCGGTATTCATCCGACGGACGGGCAGGCACTCTCCGATCCCGACGCCGCGCTTTTCGAGATTGGGCAGATGCTTCGCGACCCGAGGAGCAAATGCGTTGCCATCGGCGAGATCGGGCTCGATTACCACTACCCCGATACCGATAAGGAAAAACAGGCATACCTCTTCGAGCGTCAGCTTTCCCTCGCTGCCGAGTCTGATCTGCCGGTCGTCATTCATGACAGGGAGGCGCACGGAGACGTGACGGAGGCAATCCTCCGCCACCCGAAGACCCGCGGCGTTCTTCACAGCTTTTCGGGGAGCCCCGAGATGGCAAAGGAGCTTGTCCGCGCGGGATATTATATTTCCTTCTCGGGGACGCTCACCTTTCAGAATGCGAGACGGACGGTGGAGAGTGCCGCCGTGGTACCGCCCGACAGGATCCTGATCGAGACCGATTGCCCCTATCTCGCCCCGCATCCTTTGCGCGGGACGCTGAACCATTCGGGGAATCTCGCCTATACCTGCGCCCGCCTTGCCGAGATCCTCGGAATAGAAGAAGAGCAGGCGGCACGCTTGACGGAAGAGAACGCGAGGCGCTTCTTTTCTCTGAAAGCGTGAGAATCATAAAACTTCTGTGTTTTTTGATTTTTTAGATTGCGTCGTGTAAATCAAAATTTCCCATGTACAATTAGAAAAAAATGGGCATAAGGAAAATCTCTTGTTTGAGTATTTTATAGGATTTTCCTTTATGCTCTTTTTTTGAGCTTATTTAACCTTTAATTAAGGAAATGTCATTCGGAGGTCAAAGGAATTGCATTTGCGCGATCTAAAGTTAAAAAGTCAACAAAAAACGGCGAAAAAATGCCCGAAATATCTTGAATTACCGCGAGGCAAGTGCTATAATATCGGTTTGAAGTAAGTCATAGCTAATTGACGATCAAAACACGGAGATATCGATACGGCGATTCTTCATCGTATCGTTTCCGCTTCTTCATAGATTCTTAATGAATAAGGAGGAAAGTGTATGCAAACGACCGACAATACGGCGTTCGACCTGTCCGATTTTTACAAAACCGTCGGAGGAGATCTCGACGATGTGATCAGGAGATCAGACACATCTTCGAGCCGTATTGGCGGGCAAACATCGCACCGACCTTCGGCAGTAAGAGCACGGGACTCGGGATGGCAATCGTGAAAAAACTGCTCGATAAAATGGGCGGCACGATCGACATCAGGAGCCGGGTGGGCGAGGGGACCGAATTTATCATCGGGCTCTCCTTCCCGGTCAGCGAAACCGCCGTCACGACCGCCGAAGCGGCGGGGCAGAAGCCGATTCCGCCTCATGCACTGGCGGGGATGACGATTCTTCTTTGCGACGATAACAAGATGAACCGCAACATCGCGGAGCACCTGCTCAAAAAATCGGAGGCGGATATCCTCATCGCGAGCAACGGCAAGGAGGCACTGGATCTTTTCGCTTCGTCCGAGGTCGGAAGCATCGATCTGATCCTTATGGACGTGATGATGCCCGTGATGGACGGGCTTGAAGCCACGCGGAAGATCCGCAGTCTCGCACGCCCCGATGCCGCAACCGTGCCGATCGTCGCAATGACGGCAAACGCTTTTGACGAGGATGTCAGAAAGACCGCTGCCGCGGGGATGAACGAGCATCTGTCCAAACCGATCGGCGGGAAACGGATGATCGGAGCATTACTGAAGTACAACCAGGAAAAGAACAACGATACCGCGTCGACACGGGAACAAAAGGAGGGAGTTTTCCCTTGAAAATGAGAAGGTTGCTCGCACTGTTTTGTGCGGTAGCTCTTGTGTGCATGAGTCTGTGCGCCTGTGCCGACGATCGGGCACCGACTCGTGAACCGCTGACGATCGTCACGGACGGAAGGGATTACACCGAATTCGAAAAGGAATTCGGAAAGGTATACCCCGAGATCGGATTGAGATTCGTCGACGGCGGAGCAGGGGATAAGACACAGCGCGGGGAGGAGCTTTTCGATACCGACACCCCCGCCGACATCTATATGCTGACCGCTCTGCCCGATGCGTCGTACCAGAAAAAATACCTCATCGATCTGTCGGGATATGCGTTCAGTGAAAGATACGCGCCCTCCCGCCTCAGTGAATGCAGTACGGACGGCTCGGTCTATCTCTTGCCGTGCGGCTATGCGGTGCTCGGTATCTTTTACAATCGGACGCTGTTTGAAAAGTACGGCTGGGAGGCGCCGGGGAGCTTTGCGGAGCTTGAAGAGCTGGTGCCGAAGATACGAGCCGCCGGCGTCGGGGTGTCGACGACGGCGCTCGATTCCTTCGAGAGCGCCTTTCACTACCTCTTCGACCTCGGCGATACGACCTTTCTCCGTACCCCGGCGGGGTTGGATTGGGCGGAGGACTTCCTCGATGGAGACGTCAGCGCCGATGATGCGTGGGCGGGCACGATCGACTATATGCAGAAATGGATCGACCTCGACATCATCAACGGTGATCTCCTCGGCAAGAGTGCAATGGAGGCTGCCTCGCATTTTTCGGAAGGGAATACGGCATTTTTCATCACGGATGCCCCCTTTCGCTTTTCGCAAAAGGAGGACGGGAGCGGCGACAGATACGGTCTGCTTCCGTGGCTCAGCCCCGACGGCTCAAACAATCGATACGTTAACGACACTTCGTGCTACTACGCCTTGAGCACGGAGCTCGAAAAAGCTTCCAACCGACAAAAGCTCGAGGATGCGCTCAAACTCATGGATTTTGTGTCGACCGAGAATGGCGAGCGGTTATTGTCAGGAGAGGACGCGAAGCTGTTTTCGCCCCTTTCGGGTGCGGAGCCCGGGCAAAATGCGGATCGCAGGCAGATCGTGAAAATGCTGAACGACGGATTCGGCGCCCCCACGGTCGGTACGGAATGGGAAAATGTCATCGACCCGATCGGTGAAGAATGTGCGTGGTGGTACGCGGGCGAGACGACGGGGGAGCATCTGATTGAAGTGATGAACCGTGCCATTCGGAATTCTCTGAGCGGTGGCGGAAGAGCGAATACCGTACTTCTTCGACACGGATAAATGTCATCCCGAAAGGCAAAATGTCGCGCCCCCTTGACCTTGACGCGCTTTCGTGATATACTGTGAGTGTCCTCGGAAATCTCGCAGAGCGTGGAAAATTCCGCTTCCTCCGCCAATATAATGCAAGGAACGACGGAAGAATCGGACGGGTAATTTATGATGACGGAGATCGGAGAGGCGCTTCCCGCGGATGCGGAAGCTATCTTGAAATACTGTAAGGCGATCGGCGCCGAGTCCGACAATTTGACATTCGGTGCGGAAGGCATTCCCGTAACCGCGGAAAAAGGCGGGAATATTTAGAAAGCATATACCGATCGAAAAAACAGCTTTATCTCGTTGCGACAGAGGAAGATGAGATTGTCGGTGAGGCGGTATTATCGGGTTTTGCCAAAGAAAGACTCTCACATCGGGAGAGATTAGTATATCCGTGCGGAAAGCAAAGTGGGGAACTCACATAGGAACACGCATGATGGAGAGAATCCTTGATTTTGCAAAGAACGTCGCGGGAACGGAGATCATCTCTCCGGAGGTAAGAAGCGACAATGAGAAGGCAATCGCGCTGTATCGTCATTTCGGATTTGAGAAGATCGGAACCTTTCAGGGATATTTTTCGAGACAGAGAAGATCCTTCTTCCGATCATAGAGCGCTCCGTTGCGGAATTGGCAGAGGCGCATTGTCCCGATCACGGGGAGGCGGATCTTTTCGGCTTTGTTCGGACTTTGGCTCGGATTCGGGGTCATCGGTGTGGCAATCGGCATGAGCATTGATCTTGTCTTACGCGGGGCAGTCTTTCTTCTGCGGCAAAGGTCGAAGAAGTGGGCGTGCTTTCAGATCATCTGACGAAAAGAAAATAAAGGAACCCGCGAAACGAGCAAATAGTCGCCGCTTTGGGAGCGGATTCGGAACGGGCGAGGACGCGTTTTCCCTTGAGCTTCGACGAAATCGAGAGGGGCGCGGGATGCCCGCTCGACCATTCCTTTCCGACCTGTAAAAAGAACTCGGGAAACACGGCTATCGTGTCGGGAAGATCTCGATGAAGAAACGTACCGTTGCCTTCGAAAAAAACGCGAGCGATCACCTTTTCACGCGGCGTCTTTCCCGGGACATTCGGAAAGACGTCGCGCGTTTCGTTTTTTTGAAGAGAAAGCACGATCACGTGCGCATTTCAAAGGAAACCGACGTATCTGTGTGGACGCATATTTTTCGCGCCCGTTATTTTTTTGTCGATTTTGTGAAAATGTATCAAAAAGATGCTTGTATTTTCTCATGCTTCCATGGAAAAAATGAATTGACAGAAGCCCTGCATACATGGTATAATGAATACGGATAAAACTATATCTTGTGTTGAGTAACACGGAAATTTACTAAATATTGTGAAGAAAGGCAAAAAACGCATGGAAGACGCATGGAGAGAATTTTACGGCGGCAAATGGCAGAGTGAGGTCAACGTCGCCGACTTTATCGAAAAGAATTACACCCCCTACGACGGGGACGAGAGCTTTCTTTCGGGGCCGACCGCGGCGACGAGCGCCCTTTGGGAGAGGGTCATGGAGCTGACGAAAGAGGAGCGCGCGCTCGGACACGCGCTGGATATGGATACTTCCGTCGTCTCGACCATCACCTCCCACAGAGCGGGCTATCTCGACCGCGAAAAGGAAAAGATCGTCGGAATTCAGACGGATAAGCCTTTCAAGCGCTCCCTCCAGCCGAACGGCGGCATCCGCATGGCGATCCGTGCCTGCACCGACAACGGCTTTGAGGTCGCGCCCGAGATCGTCGAGATCTTTACCAAATACAGAAAAACGCACAACGCGGGCGTGTACGACGCCTATACCCCCGAAATGCGCGTCTGCCGGAAGAACCATATCATCACAGGACTTCCCGACGCCTACGGCAGAGGACGCATCATCGGCGACTACCGCCGCGTTCCTCTCTACGGCGTGGATTTTCTGATCCGCGAAAAGCAGGAGGAGCTCGCCGCCACGGGCGAGACCATGACCGACGCCGTGATCCGCGACAGGGAAGAGCTCTCCGAGCAGATCCGCGCACTCGGTGAGCTGAAAGCGCTTGCCGCCATTTACGATACCGACATCTCCGCTCCGGCGAAGGATACGAAAGAAGCAATTCAGGCGCTTTATTTTGCCTATCTCGCCGCCGTCAAGGAGCAGAACGGCGCGGCAATGAGCCTCGGACGCACCTCGACCTTCCTCGATATCTATGCCTCGCGCGATCTTGCCGCGGGACGGTATACCGAAGAGGAGATTCAGGAATTCGTCGACCAGTTCATCATGAAACTTCGCCTCGTCAAATTTGCGAGAACGCCCGAATACAATACCATCTTCGCGGGAGACCCCACATGGGTCACCGAATCCATCGGCGGTATGGGTGTCGACGGACGCCATCGCGTCACGAAGATGTCCTATCGTTACCTCCACACGCTCGATAACATCGGGTCTTCTCCCGAACCGAACATGACGGTGCTCTGGTCGGTGCATCTGCCCGAGGCATTCAAGCGCTTCTGCGCCGATATTTCCATCCGTCATTCGGCAATCCAGTACGAGAGCGACGACCTCATGCGCCCCGTCCACGGGGATGATTACGGCATTGCCTGCTGTGTTTCCTCCATGCGCATCGGAAAAGAAATGCAATTCTTCGGCGCCCGCGCCAATCTTGCAAAATGCCTTTTGTATGCCATCAACGGCGGCGTGGACGAGGTGACCCGCACGCAGGTCGGACCCGCCTACCGTCCCGTCGTCGGCGACGAGCTCGATTATAACGACGTGATGGCGAAATACCGCGATATGATGCGTTGGCTTGCCGGCGTGTATATCAATACGTTGAATATCATCCACTATATGCATGATAAGTACAGCTACGAGCGGGTGCAGATGGCGCTCCATGACGCGCATGTGCGCCGTTGGTTCGCGACGGGAATTGCGGGACTCAGCGTTGTCGCCGACTCGCTTTCCGCTATCAAGTACGGACACGTAAAGGTGGAGAGGGACGAGACCGGATTCATCGTCGGGTATCACGCGACGACCGACTTCCCGAAGTACGGCAACGACGACGATCGCGTCGACGCGATCGCGAAGGAAGTCCTGCACACCTTCATCGGCTATCTACGTGAGCACGCCACCTATCGCGACGGCATCGTCACGACCTCCGTCCTCACCATTACCTCGAACGTCGTGTACGGCAAGAACACCGGCTCGACGCCCGATGGCAGACAGGCGGGCGAGCCCTTCGCCCCGGGGGCGAATCCCATGCACGGCAGAGATTCTCACGGTGCCGTCGCTTCGCTCTCCTCGGTTGCAAAGCTGAATTTTGAGGACGCGCAGGACGGAATTTCGAACACCTTCTCCATCACGCCGAACACCCTCGGCAGAACCGACGCGGAGAAGCGCGCGAATCTCGTCGCCCTCCTCGACGGCTATGTTGAAAAGGGAGGACAGCATCTCAATGTCAACGTGTTCGATCGCGAGACGCTTCGCGATGCACAGCGCCATCCCGAAAAATATCCGCAGCTGACCGTCCGCGTCTCCGGTTACGCGGTCAATTTCGTCAAGCTTACAAAGGAGCAGCAGGACGAGGTTATCTCCCGTACCTTCCACGAGAGCCTGTAAGCACCGATCTGCCGCCCGCCGATCGGGCAGGCGGATGACCGCTCGCGAAACGGCGCAAATCCGAGTCTTCCGCTACCGCTTCGCGAGACGGCAAAAATGAAAACCGCCCGCCAAAAGTAAGAATCGCGCCACCGCCCCCCTTCGCGCACCGAAACGCAGATATGCGTCGGCGAAAGCACAGACAAAAACATTCCGACAAAGAAAGGAGTCCCGCCATGCAGGGAAGAATTCATTCAATCGAGAGCTTTGGCACCCTTGACGGGCCGGGACTCCGCTACGTCGTCTTTTTCGCCGGGTGCCCGATGCGGTGCCTGTATTGCCACAACCCCGATACCTGGACAGGGGAGGGGACTCTCTATACGGCGGAGGATCTGCTCGCGCCGATGGAGCGGAGCCGCCCCTTCTACCGCTCGGGCGGACTGACCGCGACGGGAGGGGAACCCACGGCACAGCTCCCGTTTTTGACCGAGCTGTTTTCGCTCGCGAAGGCAAGAGGCATTCACACCTGCCTCGATACCTCGGGCATCCTCTATCGGGAAGGGGAAGCGTACGACCGCCTGCTCGCCGTGACCGATCTCGTCATGTTGGACATCAAGCATACCGACGAGGCGGGACACCGCACCCTCACGGGCTTCTCCGGGGAGGCGCCTCTCGCGTTCCTTCATCGGTTGAGCGATGAGAACATCCCCGTCCGCATCCGTCACGTGGTCGTCCCGGGCATCACCTACGATAAGGAAGAACTCCTCGCCCTCCGTCGCATCGCCGCGGAGGTGAAGAACCTCGAGTCGGTCGAGCTCTTGCCCTATCATACGCTTGGACGCGCAAAGTACGAGAAGCTCGGCATCCCCTATCCGCTCGCGAACACGCCGCCCCTCTCACAGGAGCAACTCGCCAAAGCAGAAGCGATCATCCTCGGAAAAAGCGACGATCTGTAAACAACTGTTATAAAAATAACCAAATATCAAAAAGAAAACGCAAAAAAGCACCCCGCTTTCACCTGCGTTTTCTTTTTCTTTTTGTAGTATTTTTTCTCAATGCGGGAAACCTAATGTCGGAATCTTTCAAAGCGAAAGGAAATCTCTATGACACAGAAAAAGCGAACCGTCCTTTCGGTTCTTCTGATAACGCTCCTGCTTTGCTCCCTCGCCTTTACCGCCACCGCGACCGATGTCGTGTCGGTGAACGGGGAAGGACACGCAAAGGGGAAGGTCTCCCGCGCAACCCTCTATCTTTCGATAGAAGCCGAAGGGGAAAGCGAGAGCGCCGCCGCGGCAAACGCAAAGGAACACATGTCAAAGGCGGAAAAACTCCTCGAGCCGATCGGCGAGACGGTGGAAACGGGGTATCATTCCTATACCGATCCGATGAACTCGACCGTTCACGTCGGTAGGGAGCTGACTTTCACCACCGAGCACCCCGAGAAGGTCGACGAGCTGTTTGAAAAATTGCCCGAGATCGGCGGTGTCAGCATGTATTGCGTCTCTTACGAAGCCACCGACTCTACGGAAGCCGCCAAGGAAGCCCTGACCCGCGCCGTCGCCGACGCGAAGGAAAAGGCGAGCGCACTCGGCATCACCGAGGAGCCGACGGCGATCCGCGAGACGGAATGTTACACGACGGAAAACGGCGGAAAGCCGACCATCGTCTGCCGCGTCGAGCTTCTGTTTGACGACAAGGTGCGGGAGGGGGGCGCTCATGCTCCCCATTGAGATTACGGAAGAAAATTTCGACTTCCGCGTCGCGAGAAACCGCGGCACCGTGATTCTCGGCTTTCTCGAGAAGGAGAGCGCCCCCTGTCGGATGCTCGCCCCCATCATGGACGAGATCGCCGCCGAGCGCGCCGATCTTCTGGTCGGCAGAGTGGACGTCAGACGGGAACCCTCCCTTGCCGAGAGCTTCGGCGTGGATTCCGTTCCTACCGTCGTTTGCCTACGGGACGGCGCCCTCCTCGGGAGCTTCTGCGGTGTAAAAAACAAGGACGGAATTCTCGAACTTGTCGATTTATGAAAATAATTCTTTGCAAAAATGTAGATATTTTGAAAGATCGGAAGGATTCACTCCCGCTTTTCGAGATGTCCGCATTTTTGTTTTCACCCGATTCTCCGTTTTTTCATATACTGTGAAGGACGGGAAAGATAGCCCGTCGAGAAATCAAGAGAAAACAGGACACAACAGCATGGAAAAAAACGAAAACGGATATTCGGGCAGAGGCTCCGTGCCGATGCCCACCCGTGAGGCGCGGGAGACCGACGGGCTTCAGCTCGCGATGGTCTACTCGCCCTATCAGGCGTGGCGGATGCTCTATACCCCCGACGAGGCACTTCGTCACGGTACGCTTTTTGAAGAACTGTATAAGCCTTTGGAGGAGCGGCACGGGAGATGACAAGAGAAGAAATGATGAGAAACATTCAGGCACTTGCCTTTGCGAAGACCGAGACCGAGCTCTTCCTCGACGGTCACCCCGACTGTCAGGCGGCGCTTACCTATTATTACGAGACCGTGGATACCCTCCGCGCCGCCACCGAGGAATACGAGGCGAAGTACGGACCGATCACCGCGTCGGGCGTCCGCGGCGACGTGTGGACGTGGACGGATATGCCATGGCCGTGGCAGAATGACGGCACGGAGGTACAAAGCTGATGTGGCAATATGAGAAGAAACTTCAATACCCCGTCAAGATCAAGAATCCGAACCCCCGTCTCGCGGGCGTGATTATTTCACAGCTCGGCGGTCCCGACGGTGAGCTCAGCGCCGCGACCCGTTACCTCAATCAGCGGTACACCATGCCGTCGGGCGAGGCGATCGGAATGCTGACCGACATCGGCTCCGAGGAGCTCGGGCATTGCGAGATGATCGCGGCGATCCTCTATCAGTTGACGCGGAACCTGACGCCCGAGGAGATCATGGCGGGCGGCTTCGATAAATACTTCGTCGACCACACGACGGGCATTTATCCGCAGGCGGCATCGGGCGTGCCCTTCAGCGCCTCCTCCCTCCAGTCCAAGGGCGATGTCATCGCCGACCTCATGGAGGACCTCGCCGCCGAACAGAAGGCGAGAGTCACCTACGATAACATCCTCCGCCTCTCCGACGATCCCGACGTCAACGACGTCATTCGCTTTTTAAGACAGCGGGAGGTCGTACACTTCCAGCGCTTCGGCGATACGCTTCGCCGCACGCAGGAACAGCTCGATCAGAAGAATTACTACTACTTCAACCCCGAATACCGTGGCTGACTTTAACGGGGTTGTAGCATTAAGGAAATCCCGAAAGACAAGAAAAGCGGTTATTCAGTATAGAAGGTGAACTGCCACCCGTAAAAACGGACATTGAAATAAAAAGCCCCCTGTAGTAGAATATAGATATCTACTACAGGGGTTTTTTGCATGGGAAACAGAAAGGGGCAAAAGCAGTATGCGGAATCAATAAAGGAGCAAATAGGGAAGGAATATAACGAAGGAGCTGCACAACGCTTGTTAAACAGGAAATATGGAATAAGCAGATATACGATACATTCGTGGTGTGGACATAGAAGCGAGGTCAATCTTCGAAAAAATGCTCCTTTGAAAAAAGGACGTCCGATAAATAAACCGGAAGATTTGGAGAAAAAGGTTAAGCGTCTTGAAATGGAAAACGAACTTTTACGAAATTTTCTTCAAGAATCGGAAAGAAAGCGAGTGCGAATATGTCAAGTCCGAGAACACAGTTAGATAACACTTGCGCTGAAAATATCAAAAACGAGTTCTTCACGATGAAAGACTGCCGTTTTTCGGTATTTGAAATACTTTTTGCGAAAGCCCCTTTGATTCAATGTAAAACATCTGATGGGGACAGGTGAAGGGGCAACGTTCATCTTTTCAAGGCTCTTTCCGTCGCATAAAAAAGCAATGTGCCGAGCACGCCCGCGGTGACCACTTCGCCAAGCCCGACGGTCAGCGCGAAGTACGGGTAAGAGGCAAAACTCTCCTCGGCGCCTGCACACAGAATGATGACGGCGGGGACGATCAGCATGTTCGCAAGCACGGTCGGGAGGGGGAGGAGCCACTTCTTTTTGACATTCCGTAAAAGATACGTGCCGAAGGCGCCGATGAGGGTCGCGATCGAGCCGAAGATAATGTCCCAGACCGCGGAGCCGGTCAGAAGATTGGCGAGCGCGCACCCAATGAACAATGCGGGGATCGCCTCGGGGAAAAAGGCGGGAAGCACGCAGAGCGCCTCGGAAATTCGGAATTGGATTGCCCCGGAGGAAAGTCCGACGAGAAAAGAAAGATAGGTCAGAACGACGTAGAGCGCCGCGATCAAACCCGCGCGCGTGAGTTGTTTTGTTTGCATTTTCATGAAATACTCTCCATAGTTTTATTGTTTTGCCCGAAGTCGGGCGCGGTGAGGATGGTCGCGAACTCACCGGAAAATTTATCCCGCCTTACCGCACGGCGGGAGCGAACCACGATTTTTTCCCGAATCTCCCCCGTCTGCAAGAAAGCGGAGGTAGCAAAAATCCGCAGGATGCTGTATAATGAAAAAGAGAAGTCGGACGGGACGGGAGGGGTAGGTATGGAACTGCTTTTCATCAGCGATTCCAAATTGAAGGTCATGCTGACCGAAGAGGATATGCGACGGTACGATCTGAATGCCGAAAAGGTGGATTACGACAATACCGAGACGCGCCGCGCGTTTTGGGAGATCCTCGACGAGGCAAAGCACCGCACGGGCTTCGACGCGGCGAGCGATAAGGTCCTGATCCAGCTCTACCCGTCGAGAGACGGGGGGTGTGAGCTGTTCGTGACGAAGCTCGGGTTGATCCCGCCGCTTGCCGAAAAGACCATCGCAAAATCCAATCGAGTGACGATGCTCGCGGCGAGACGCGGCGTGTACGCGTTCGGAAGAGTTGCCGATCTGATCCTCGCATCGCGCGCGGTCGCGGGCGCGCCCTCCGTTAGGGAAAGCGATGCCTATTTCGCGGATGACGGACGGTATTATCTGCTCGTCGAGGAACGCGGTGGAAAGAACGAAGGCGTCGACGGGGCGTCCCGTCTGCTTGAATACGGAGAATCCGTACCGGCAACGCTCGCCGATTACATACGGGAGCACGGCACCTGTCTTGCCGAGAGAAACGCGATCTCGCGCTTTGCCGCACTCGCGGCGGAGAACTGACCCCTCGGTGTTTACTGCTTCTTTTCGATCTCTTCCATCATCGCGACGCGGATGGCGTGTCTTCCGCCCTCATAGTCGTTTTCGAGGAACGTGTCGAGAATATCGAGCGCGAGGCAGGAGCCGATCACGCGGGCACCGAGACAGAGCACGTTTGCGTCATTGTGGCGGCGGGTCATTTTCGCCGAATAGGTGTCGCCGCAGACGGCGGCGCGCACACCGTTGAATTTGTTGGCGCACATCGACATGCCGATGCCCGTCCCGCAGACGAGGATTCCGAAGGCCTTGTCGGGTGCCTTCTGTACGTTTTCCGCCACCGCGGAGGCGAAGACGGGGTAATGGCAGGAGGCTTCGGAGTCCGTGCCGCAGTCGGTGACCTTGTAGCCCTGTTCGATGAGGTGAGCTTTCAGCTCCTCCTTGAGACGGTAGCCTGCGCTGTCCGCGCCGATAAAGATGTTGCGTTTTTCCATGGGATGCCTTTCTGTATATAGTTTTTTCAAAAAATAGCCATGAAAGCCCGAAGCCTTGAAAACTCGGAGCCTTGAAAACTCGGAGCCTTGAAGGCCCGAAGCCATGAAAGCCCGAAGCCTTGAAAAACCGAGGCTTCGAAAGCCCGGAGACGGACGGAATGATTTTTGAAAGCGTGTTAAGACAACGCGCTTTTCTCTTTTTCGAGCCGTTCACGCTCCGCTTGCGGGAGCCTCAAATATACGGGACGAAGTGCCTCATCGTCGACATAGTGCCCCGCAAGGTAGCTGCGGTAGGCAACACGCCCGACCGAGACGGCATTTTCCTCCGCAAGAACGGTCGGGGGAGGGATGGCGGGGAGATTCGCCGCTCGGAGCGCCGAAAGCACCGCCGCGGCGCCGTCACCGACGGGATAGACCGCCTCCGTCGTGCCGCGAAGCTCCTCGACGAGCGCGTCGATCGCGACGGCACGGTCGGGGGAGAGCCTGACGGGGATCCCGTCCTGCGAGCGGAAGGTCGCGGTGTAGACCTGCGCACGCCGCGCATCCATGACGGGGAGCAGAAGCCCCGGCAGTCCCGCAAGATTCTCCGCGAGCGCCTCGAGCGTGGAAACGCCGACGCAGGGAACCCCGTGCCCGAAGGCAAGCCCCTTCACGAGCGCGGCGCCGATGCGCACCCCCGTGAAGGAACCGGGACCCGCCGAGACGGCGAACAGCCCGATGTCCGAGAAGCCGAGGGACAGGGACGCGAGCATGTGCTCCGCCATCGGCAAAAGCAGCTCGCTCTGCGTTCGCCCCGCATTGATCTGATAGGAGGCGACGGCGCGGTCGTCCGATAGGATGGCGGCGGAGGCGACCTTCGCCGTACTGTCAAAAGCGAGAATGTACATGATTACTCCTTTGCGTGAAAGTGCAGACGGTCTGCAAGCGGGGTGGGAACCTCGATGTCGATCTTCCGTCCCGTCTCGGTGTCGGTGCGCGAGATCGTCACGGTGATACGCTCGTCGGGAAGCAACCCGCCGGCGCGCTCCGACCATTCCGCGAGCAGATATCCGTCGTGCGCGAGATATTCTTCATATCCGACGGAAAGAAGATCGTCCTCGTCCGAGAGACGGTACATATCGAAATGGAAGACAGGGAGCGTCCCATCGCGATATTCGTTGACGACGGTGTAGGTCGGGCTCTTCACCGCATGGATCCCGAGCGCACGGCAAAAGCCGCGGGTGAATGCAGTCTTTCCGACGCCCATCTCGCCGTCGAGCGCGATCATCATGCGGCGGATATGCGCCTTGTCGAGAGAGGAGGAAAGCTCCGCCCCGATAGTTTCCGTCATTTCGGTTGAATCGGAAGAGAAAGTGATCGTCATAAATCCTCTTTTGAAAAGAAATATTTACAAAATTCCAGATAAATACGAATCCTTCCCGTCTCCGAGCAGGAATTCAAGCTGCTCTTCATAAGCGGCTTTCGCCTTCGGGTCGGGTGCCGTGCGGAGCACGGCGCGAAGAAGCGTGTTCTTCGGCGTGTCTTCGGGGTCGGTCAGCTCGACTGCCGAGACGCGGTAACCCTCCGCTTCGAGTTTTGACAGGCGGAGCGCGTCGGTCAGTACCTCGGCGAGCTTGCCGCGCAGATGCGGAAAGCGCGTCACAAAGGAGAGCGACGGAGCCGCAAGCCGCGTCGAAAGGTATCGATGACAGCAAGGGGTCGAAAGAATGACCGTCGCGCGAAGACGGGCGGCGGTGTCGAGCACGATGTCCGTCGCAATGTCACAGGCGTGAAGGGAAATGACAAGATCGACGCGCCCCTCTTTCGGCAGGTCGCGGATATCCCCGACGAGAAAGCGCATCCCGCGATAGGAAAGAGAAGCGGCACAGCGCTCGCAATACGCGATCACGTCCCGTTTTCTGTCCATGGCGAGCATGTCGACCTCCCGCCCCTTGTTGACGGTCAGGTAGGCATAGACGGCGAAGGAAAGATAGCTCTTCCCGCAGCAGAGGTCGTAGACCGTGAGCACTCCCGTTTCGGGCAGGTGCGGATAGATTTCCTCGATCTGCTCGAGAAAGCGCTGAATCTGACGGAACTTCCCCTGCATCTTGTCGTGGACGCGTCCGTTTTTATCGCTGATGCCGAGGGCGAGGAGAAAAGGCTCGCTTCCGCTTAAAATGTAATTCTTTTGCTTGTCGAGCGTCTCCACGGCGCTGACGAAGGCGGGCGTCTCTCCCGCAAGACGGCGGGCAAGCTTGTCCGCCCCGAGGAGCGTGACGTCGCCGTCCTTCGCGCGCTTGTATTCTGCGTCGCCGAGGGGTGTCAGAAGGTTGCATTGGCGGTAGAGCGCGAGCAGTCCGCGCACTTCCGTCTCGACATCCTCTTCCTTGATGTTTCGTTGTGCAACCGTGTCGCCCCGTGTCTCCTCGAGTGCGAGGATGCGCCGTCCGCGGTGTGCGCAGAGTCTGCCCGATACCTTCGGTACCTCTCCCGTCTCGGGACGGGAAAAGACGAGGCGGCGCAAGGCTTCCTTGCGGAACACCGCGAGGACGAGGGAGGCAAAATCAAGACTCATGATCGTCCGTGCGGCTCTCGCCGTCCTCTTCTTCCTTTTTCTTGCCGAAGCTGAACTTTCTCTCGGTGCGGTCGGAGATGCGCCGAAGATTGCCGCGGTGCGAGTAGACGATCAGACAGGCGATCAGAATGGTGGAAATCGCGATCAGCCCGGGCATCGGACTCCCCGCGAACATTACCTTAAAGGTGCCGTAGACGGTAACGGGGTACATGACCGCGACACTGACCGACGCGAGCGAGACATATTTGCTCAACGCGAGCACGCCCGCAAAGAGCAAAAAGAGAATGACAAAGGGAATCGGGGTGAGGATCAGCGCCATCGTCGCCGTGACGAGCACGCCCTTGCCCCCCTTCATCCGGTAATACACGGGGTAGATGTGCCCGACGACGGCAAAGAGTCCCGCAAGGTACGGACCCGCCGAAGTCGCGATGCCGCCGACATAACCGAAGCCGAAGAGCACTCCGCCGATCAGGACGGCAAGTCCCGTCTTGACCGTATCGCCCGCGAGGGTGAAGAGCGCCGCCTTTTTCCCGTAGGTGCGCATGACATTCGTCATTCCCGCATTTCCGCTGCCGTGAGAGCGGATGTCGTCGTGATAGAAGACCTTGGAAAGAATGATGGAGGGATTGATACTGCCGAGCAGGTATCCCGAAGCAATGGTGACAAACAGAAGAGAGAGCAGAAGCACATAGTAAAGAACGGGCTTCGCCTCGGCAGTGATCTGCCACACGTTCAGAAGGTAGGTGAAAAGCCCGCCGACGTTCAGAGAATACATATGGTTATCCTTTCGGTAGGGATTTCGGGGTCGTTTGACGCCCATACAGTAAATTATACACGCAAAAGAAGGGAAAGTCAAGAAATATCTTGCAATTTGCGCCGAAATGCGATATAATAGGAGAAAAAACAGTCGGGAGGACGGAATGAAAGAAGAAATTCGCGCTTTTTTCAGGGAAGAGGGGATCGAGTGCGCCGAGGTGCTTTCCTTTTCCGACGTGCGCGTGATCGCGCCCCATATTCTCGCCCGTACCTCGCTTTCTCCGAAGAGCGTTCTCGTCTTTCTCCTGCCGTATTACGCCGGGGAGACGGACAACCTCTCCGTCTATGCCGCCGCAAGGGATTATCACATCGCCATCCGTGAGGTCACGGGGCGCCTGATCGCCCGCCTTTCGGCAGGTTTCCCGGGGTCTCACAGCGCCGGTTTCGGCGATTCTTCGCCGATCGACGAGCGGCATGCGGCGCTTGCCGCCGGGCTCGGGATCCTCGGCGACAACGGGCTTCTGATCGAGGAGGAGTACGGCACCTATGTTTTTATCGCGGATATCCTGACCGACATTCCCCCCGAGGCACTCGGCGCGATCCCGCCGAAAGCGCTTGTCCGTTGCGAGGGTTGCGGTGCCTGCCGCCGTGCCTGCCCGACGGGAATTTTGCGCGGGGAGGGGGAGGACTGCCTTTCCGCCGTCACACAGAGAAAGGGTGAGCTGACCGAGGACGAGATCGCCATGATGAGACAGTACCGCACCGTATGGGGTTGCGACCTCTGCCAGAGCGTCTGCCCGCATAACAAAGCGCCGAAGCCGACGCCGATCCCCTTTTTCCGCGAAGAAAGAATTCCGCATCTCTCCCGCGAAATCCTCGACGCGATGGATGAAAAAGCCTTTCGCGAGCGCGCCTTCGCGTGGCGCGGCAGACGGGTGGTAGAGCGCAATCTCGATGCGCTTGGGTTTGATAAATGACAACAATGATTTACAATAAGTGAGGTTTTTATGAACATTCTTGTGACGGGAGCCAAAGGCTTTGTCGGGAAAAATCTTGTCGCCGCACTCGAAAATATCCGTGACGGCAAAGATCGTACACGCGGGATTACTTCCGATCTCGACATCTTTCCCTACGACCTCGATACCGATCCCGCGCTTCTCGACGGCTATTGCCGCGACGCGGATTTCGTCTTCCATTTGGCGGGGGTGAACCGCCCCGAGAAGGAGGAAGACTTCATGCGGGGGAACTTCGGGTTTACCTCGACGCTTCTCAATACGCTGAAAAAATATCACAACCGCGCGCCCGTCATGATCTCCTCTTCGATTCAGGCGCGCCTCGACAATCCGTACGGAAGGTCTAAGCGGGCGGGAGAGGATCTCGTCTTCGCCTACGGACGGGAGACGGGGGCAAAGGTGCTCGTCTACCGCTTCCCGAATCTTTTCGGAAAGTGGTGCCGTCCGAATTACAACAGCGTGATCGCTACCTTCTGTTATAATCTTTCGCATGACCTTCCGATCCGCGTCAACGACCCGACCGTGACGCTCGAGCTTCTCTATATCGACGATCTCGTCGACGAGCTGCTTCTCGCATTGAAGGGGGAAGAGCATACGGTGACGGAGGAGGGGAAGACCTTCGCGACCGTGCCCGTGACCCATCGCGTCACCCTCGGTGAGATCGTCGACCGTCTCACCGCGTTTACCGAACAACCGAAGACGCTCAATATGCCGAAGATTCCCGCGGGCTCCTTTGAAAAGAAGCTCTACTCCACCTATCTTTCCTATCTCCCGCCCGAGAAGGTCGCTTTCCCGCTGAAAATGAATGTCGACGGGCGCGGGAGCTTTACCGAGCTTTTGCGCACCGCGGACGCGGGACAATTCTCGGTGAACGTTTCGAAACCGTCGATCACCAAGGGAGAGCATTGGCACAATTCCAAGTGGGAATTTTTCATTGTCGTCTCGGGACATGCCCTTATCGAGGAGCGGAAGATCGGGAGCGACGAGGTGCTGAAATTTGAGGTCTCGGGTGAGAAGATCGAGGCGGTGCATATGCTTCCGGGCTATACACACAATATCATCAACCTTTCGGACACCGAGGATCTCGTCACCCTCATGTGGGCGAACGAGCCTTTCGACCCCGCACACCCCGATACCTTCGCCGAGCGCGTGGAAAAAGAATAAGAAACGGAGAAAAGACCATGGAAATGAAACTCGATTACTCTGACATTCACTTTCAGAACAACGGAAAGCTGAAGCTTCTTATCATCGTCGGCACGCGTCCCGAGATCATCCGCCTTGCCGCGACGATCCGCAAATGCCGCACCTACTTCGACTGCTTGCTCGCGCACACGGGGCAGAATTACGACTATAACCTGAACGGCGTTTTCTTCCGCGACCTGAAACTTCGGGATCCCGAGGTGTATATGAACGCGGTCGGGGACGACCTCGGCGCGACGGTCGGCAATATCATCAACTGCTCCTATAAGCTGATGTGCGCCGTGAAGCCCGATGCCCTCCTGATCCTCGGCGACACGAACTCCTGCCTTTCCGCCATCGCGGCGAAGCGGCTTCACATTCCCATCTTCCATATGGAGGCGGGGAACCGTTGCAAGGACGAATGCCTTCCCGAAGAGACGAACCGCAGGATCGTGGACATCATTTCGGACGTGAACCTCGCGTATTCCGAGCACGCGCGCCGCTACCTTGCCGATTGCGGACTGCCGAAGGAGCGCACCTACGTGACAGGCTCTCCGATGGCGGAGGTCCTGCACGAGAATCTTGCCGAGATCGAGAAGAGCGATATTCTCACTCGCCTCGGTCTGACGCCGAAAGGGTATATCCTTCTTTCCGCACACAGAGAGGAAAACATCGACACCGACAAGAACTTCCTGTCTCTCTTCGGCGCCGTCAACCGCCTTGCCGAGACCTATGATATGCCGATCCTCTATTCCTGCCATCCGCGAAGCAAAAAGAAGCTCGAGTCCACGGGCTTCAAGCTCGATCCGCGGGTCATCCGTCACGATCCCCTCGGCTTCCATGACTATAACTGCCTGCAAATGAATGCGTTCGCGGTCGTTTCGGACTCGGGGACGCTTCCCGAGGAGTCCTCGTTCTTCACCTCGATCGGGAAGCCCTTTCCCGCCGTTTGCATCCGCACGTCGACCGAGCGCCCCGAGGCGCTCGATAAGGGGTGCTTTATCCTCGCAGGAATCGACGAGGCGTCTCTCCTCGGCGCGGTAGAGACCGCGGTCGGGATGAACGCGGCAGGGGACTTCGGAATTCCCGTTCCCGATTACGTCGAAGAAAACGTATCGACCAAGGTCGTGAAGATCATCCGCTCCTATACGGGCATCGTCAATAAGATGGTCTGGAGAAAAGATGGCTGACAGAATATCATAAAAAACATTTTCCGGCACTTCCCGAGCCTTGCCTCTGAGAAGTGCCGGAAAACGCCTCGCCCGCGTCGAACATGTCCGAAGCCTTGCCTTCAAACATGCGAAAGATAGCAAACGGCAAACGAACACACCGAAAATGCCCCCTGTCTCCGCACTACCGCAGAGGCAGGGGGCGTTTTCGGGCTCCAAAAGCCCTTCGGTTGTTCTTCGCTTTTTGTGGAAATAGTTTTTGAACACTTGACAAACGGGGAGGAATCGAGTATAATAGCAATGCACCTGTCAGGAAAAGTATACCTTTCCTGACAGGTATTTTTTATGCATTTTTTGCCCTTCCTGCGCCGTTTTTCATGCAGGAAAAGGTTGTCGGGAAAGGTATACATTTTCTGACAAAAAAGGAAGGCTTTCTCTATGAAAAAACTGTTGCATCTTCTGACTCCGATTCTTTTGGCGCTGACTCTGCTTCTTTGCATGGTGGCGTGCGGCAACACGGAAGAAAAGGAACCCGTCGAACCGGGCATTTACACCCTGAGTGCGGCATATGAGGTCGCGGTGAAAAACGGCTTCGACGGCACGCTCGCCGAGTTTGTCGAGTCGATTCGCGGACTTGCCCTCGAATTCCGCACGAACGATACAGTCATCCAATGGCGCTATGAAGGTACCGAAGCATGGTACGACCTCGTAGCCATCGAAAAACTCGTCGGACCGAAGGGCGAAAAGGGCGACACGGGAGCGCAAGGCACCCAAGGCGAAAAGGGTGAAAAAGGCGACACGGGAGCGCAAGGCGCCCAAGGTGAGAAGGGCGAGAAGGGTGACACCGGCGCTCAAGGTGAAAAGGGCGAGAAAGGCGATACGGGAGCGCAAGGCGCCCAAGGTGAGAAGGGCGAGAAGGGTGAAACCGGTGCCCAAGGTGAAAAGGGCGAAAAGGGCGAAAAGGGTGACACAGGTGAGCAGGGACTTTCGGCATACGAAATTTTCAAAAAGCATTACCCCGAGTACACGGGCACCGAGGAAGAATGGATTCTTGCAATCGTCACGTCCGACAAGTGCGCATTGTTTGGTCACAAGTGGGACAACGGCGTGATCACGACTCCCGCGACCAAGGGCGCCGACGGCGTAATGACCTACACCTGCACCGTATGTAAGAGAACGAGAACCGAAGCGATCCCAAAGATTGAGGTCGCCGAAGCGGAAATCTATACCGTTGACGGCGTACAGTATGTGAAGTACGGCAAGTATCCGCAGTCGCATGTCAGTGACGAAACCTTGATTCAGGCACTGAACGCCCTGACCGAGCCGAACGCCCTCGGCTATTATGAGTATGAAGGCAAGGAGTACGCCAAGATCACGGCAAAGCCTGCAAACTCGGGTACCTACACCGACAAGTACGGTGAAACGCATCATTATGTATATAGCGATGGCGCAAAAGTCGTTTCTCGGGCAACCGAATGGTTCCTCGTCGAGCCGATCGTCTGGCGTATTCTTTCTTCTTCCGACGGGAGCTATCAACTGCTTGCCAATCGTCTTCTCGACATTTCATGCTACTATGGGAACACCTATGTGAGAAGAGGCGAGAACGGCGAGGACATTTATCCCAACAACTATAAAGAGTCTACGATTCGTGCATATCTGAACGGCACGTTCTTGGACACCGCCTTCACCGAAGCGCAGAAAAACGCGATTCTCATCACCACGGTAGATAACAGTGCGTCTTCCACCGCCTATTCAAGCAACTCTTACGCCTGTGAAAACACAGAGGATAAGGTTTATCTTTTGAGCTATCAGGAAGCGTTCGGGAGCAGTTATTTTTCCGACAGCGCGTCAAGAATAGCGACCGCGACCGATTACGCCGTGGCAAGAGGGCTGAGCACGAATGATTCAGCCGGCTATGCCGGCTCTTGGTGGCTGCGCTCGCCTTACTACAACTACGACTACTTCGCGAACCGCGTCGACTCGGGCGGCTCCGACAACAGCCTCAACTACAACGTGTCCTACGTGTTCGGTGTTCGTCCCGCTTTGTGGCTCAATCTGGAATCCTGACTCTTCAAATCCGAAATCATCCACTCTGCGCCGAAGGCGCAATCCTGCGGGCGTGAGCCCGCAATCTCGCGATGCGGAGCATCGCGAAAATAAAAAGCGGAATGTTAAATGGAACGAAAACAAAGCGAACTGACGGTCATAACAAAAACAAAAGATCTTTGCTCTTATGTATTGACCGTAACGCAAAAATCACCGAAGCATTTTCGATATACCATCGTGAGCAAGCTCCAGAATCTCGTGCTCAGTGCCATTGAAAATCTCTATCGTGCCAACGAGATCTTTGTAGAAAAGGGAAATCCCGCGACACAAAAAGAAAGACTGGATTTGCAGAGAAGTGCTATGACGGATCTGAAGCTACTCACTTATATGGCGCTCCTGTCCATGGAGCAAAACTGCATTCTTCCGAAACAATATGAGCAGATCGCGAGGCAGACGACCGAATGCCAAAATCTGCTCGGTGCTTGGATGAACAGTGACAGAAAGAGATTACAGGTATAAAAATGCCTGAATCCGGGGATTCGATTGAACGGACCGGCTCTTGGTGGCTGCGCTCGCCGAACAACAACAACGACAACAACGCGAACCGCGTCGACTCGGACGGCTCCAACAACAACAACAACGTGAACAACGTGTTCGGTGTTCGTCCCGCATTTCTTCCGATATGGCGTGATACCGCTTGCAGGTGCATACGGTCGGTGCCGGGAGAAAAGGAATCGGATTCCCTCCTGCGCTTGCGGGTAAATACATGTCGGCGGTAGAGGTTACGTAACCACCGAACGGTGGGCTTAAGCTCTTGCGACGACAGAGAAATTTCTCTTTCGTCCCGCCGATGAATGCAAGGGAAACAAAATGACCGACTTCGAGAAAATATGGAATTTTAAGAATTTATATCGTGCGCATTGCAAGGCGCGGCGAGGCAAACGAACGACAAGAGAAGTGATAGAATTCGAGATGAATCTGGCGGAAAATTTAACCTCTTTGTCCGATTCATTGAAAAACGGGACGTATCGGCTTTCCGGGTATTATACTTTTAAGGTCTACGATCCGAAAGTTCGGAATATTCATGCCCTGCATTACCGCGACCGTGTTGTGCAGCATTGCATTTGCGACGAGGTATTGGCGCCTGTTCTTGACAAAAAAATGATCTACGACAATGCCGCCTGCCGTATCGGGAAGGGGACACATTTTGCAATGCACCGCCTTGTCTGGTTTATGACGGATTTTTATAAGAAAAACGGAAGCGACGGGTGGTTTCTCAAATGTGATTTCCGTAAATTTTTCGATCATATCGACCATGCGGTACTGAAAGAAAAGCTAAAGAACGTATTTGCCGATAAAGAATTTTTTTCTCTTCTCGACCGAATCATTGACAGCTACGAGGTGGAGCCGGGGGCAGGACTTCCGCTTGGGAATCAGACAAGTCAATGGTTTGCAATCTTTTACCTTGACGGATTCGATCGATGGATAAAAGAAATATTGCGTGTGAAATATTATTCACGATATATGGATGATTGCATCCTCTTACATGCGGATATAGAATACCTGAAACATTGTTTCTCCTCCCTTACGGCGTACGCAACGGAAAAGCTCCGTCTCTCCTTCAATGAGAAGACCGAGATATTCCCGATAAGGAACGGGGTGAACTATCTCGGATGGCATTTCTATTTGTCCGACACGGGTAAGGTAATTCGCAAGGTAAGGCAAGGAACCAAGACAAAGTATAAACGCAGATTGCGCTTTTTTGAAGAACGGTACGCGAAAGATGCAATCGAATTATCAAAAATCAAGCAAACACTCACATCGTATCGTGCGCATCTTTCTTTCGGACATACCTACAGATTACAAAAGAAAGTGCTGAACGACTTCGCGTTGATCCGATAAGAAAGACACGCTCGCACTTTTGATACATTTGAAAGAATTTTTCTGCTTTTTCACGCAAATCATAAAAAAAGAAACGTGGCAGGAATATCGGCAAGCCCCGTGCTTCTGTATTCCCGCCGCGTTTTTCCTTATTTTGACTCTTTGTCAATTTTTTGAGCTACCCCAACATTTATTATAGAACCCATCTATCATAGAGCCTTGTAGAATCACAGTATCATAAACCCCGTTTAGGATAGAAAAAAACAACCACCCTCCGCCACAGGACCGAAGGCTTGTCTTCGGAAGTGCGGCGGAGGGTGTTTGCTCTTCACGGTACATACTGCACGACGGGAATTTCCCGCAGCATCGGCTCAACCGTATCAGGAATGGAACTCATCCTCGAAAATGTAAGGAAGATCGATCGGCGTCGCGAGATTTTCTCTCACGTGGTCGAAGAAGAGGATCGCGCGACCGGGGTCGGCAAACACGTCGGAAAGCTCCGCCTGTGTTTCCTTGCCCTCGGGTGACAGAAGCGTCACGCGGATGGAGTAGAGGGGAAGTCGGAAACTCGCCGTCGCGCGGCTTTCTCTTGTGAGAAGATCGTATGTATAACGATAGCCGTCTTCTTCGCACATCTCCGTTCGGATAATTTTTTCGTCTGTCTTTTCTGCCTGTCTCATAGTATCACTCCCATTGTAAAATTGTGCTTTTTCTTTCAAAGCTGTCTTATTATACCATATCTCGCGGGAGAATGTCGTCAGATTTTGTCAGGGTCGGAAAAAAGTTTGAATTCGATTCTATACCCAATCTTGCGAAAATTGACATTTTAGCTCCGATCGGTGCATATTTTTTGGAAAATAACATCAAAAGGCAAGTAGCGAGAAGAGGGAAAAAGAATAAAATATGACAAAATAATTCAAAATATTGAAAAACAAGATAAAAAAATTGCACGTTTTGAGAAAATGACATAACGATCGCAAGAATTGCAATTAAATGTCACAAAGATGTACTTCCGCCTCCTGATCTCTCCGTCGCTGCGTACCGTGCGGAAATATACGGTGTCCCGCCCGCCCGAGGCGTAGACGTCGAGCACCTCGCCCTTCGGCGCCTCGCGCTTATAATTGACGGAGACGGCGGCGATGCGCTTTCCCCGCATGGGCAGGAAGTTTGCGTACATGTCGGGGTATCTCGTGTTGTTCATGTGCCCGTTCTGATCGAGGTCGGCATACGTGACCGCATAGGAGCCGAGGCGGCGGAGCTCGGTCGGCATACGGAAACGGGTCGTCGTAATGTCGAGAGGAGAAAGGCAGGGGAGCCCGAGCGGGAATTCGCTGACGGGCACCGGCGCGCGGGTGTCGGTGTCAATGAGCGCAGAAGTACGGACGATACCGGTCTCGTTGACGTCGTGGATGTCGGCGGTAATGACAGGCACAGCTTGTACAAGCCGTATTCAGACGCGGAAAAGGTCAGCACAAGACAGATTTACAGAAAGATATAGAGACCTTGGAAGAATACTTCACCAAAAAAGAATACCGTAAGCGTTTACACACCTGCGGGAATCGGATTAGTTCGCCTATTTGCTTATCCGGATCTTCTTTATCTGCTTTCCACGTCCAAGCATAATAACCGCTACGAGATACACCGAAGAAGATACACATATCCCGCACATTGTATTTCCCTTTGGAACGGTGAATAACCCTGTACTTTACGTTCGCTCTCGTTTCCTTTCCAATTCTTGAAGAAAATTTCGCAAAAGTTCGTTTTCCATTTCAAGTCGTTTTATCTTTTTCTTCCAAGTCTTCCGGTTTGCTTGTTTGACGTCCTCTTTTTCGAGGCATTGCCTGACGCATATTTACTTCCGGGCGCAACCCACACCACGACTCAACCGAGTAAAAACTAATTCCATACTTTTTACACAAACTCTTCATGGATGCTCCGGCTTCGTGTTCTTTCTTGATTTGTAACCTGAAGCTTTCCGGATAATGCTTCATACCCTTTCTTCCTCCATGCAAAAACCTCCTGCGGCAAATATCTCTATTCTACCGCAAGAGGTTTTTTTATTCAATGTCCGTTTTAGGGGCTCAGTTCACTTTTACACAAAAGATAAAATAAATAGGTTTAGAAAGAAGTAGCTTTTTGATTCTAAACGGTTGATTACCCGATGCTTTCGTGACGGCGTTCGCCGTCGAGGCCGAAGCTGACATGGATCGCGTCGTCGACATGGCGCATCGTGCCGTCGTCGAGGTGCCCCATCTTTTCCTTCAGCCTCCGCTTGTCGATCGTGCGGATCTGCTCGAGCAGGATCACGCTGTCCTTGGCGAGTCCCGCGTCGTTGCCGACCACGTCGATGTGCGTCGGCAGCTTGGCTTTGCTCATGCGGGATGTGATGGCGGCGGCGATCACCGTCGGGCTGTATCGGTTGCCGATGTCGTTCTGAACGATCAGAACGGGGCGGAGCCCGCCCTGCTCACTCCCGATCACGGGACTGAGATCGGCATAGTAAATATCTCCTCTTCGTATGTTCATTTCAGATACTCGGGACAGTCGGACGCATGGCTTTCGTGTCCCGCTTTCTTCTCCTCCTTGAATTTTACATAGATATTTTTACCGTTTCTTTCAAATCTAAACGGGAAAACGGGAATTTTCTCCTCTTTTTCATTTTATGCGAAACGTCGCCCGCACGACAAAAATCGCCGCCCCGTTCGAGACTCGGACGGCGCGGCGACGCGGGACAGGATAAAAGCAGAGGAGAAAATCAGACGTGAGATTCGACGGGTTCGCTATCGCGGTGGAAGAGGAGGGAGATGCACCAAAGTCCCGCAAGCGCAACGATAATATAAATGATGCGAGCGAGAACGGTAGTGGCGCCGCCCGAGATCCACGCGACGACATCAAAGGAAAACAAACCGATCGAACCCCAGTTGAGCGCGCCGATGATCGTGATCAGGAGCGCGATTTTATTCATGACAGTCATAGGCATCTCCAAGTAGGATTTTTTGGAATTCGGATAAGCGGGCGGGAAGATCTTCCGACGCCCGTATTCAGTATGCCGCAAATCGAAAAGAAATATGTATCTGGTATTGACAAAACGATAAGAAAATGCTATACTGTAAACAGAAAATTTTTCAGCAAAGGAGTTTTCTCATGGCTAAAAAAGACACTATCACGGGCGCTTACGAGTCTCTGCCGAAGATCGCGAAGATTCTGCTTCAGATTTTCTTCGGGTACCTCATCGGAGGCGTGTATCGCATCATTCGCTTCTGCGAAAAAGGCAATGTCGTCACTCTCGTCGCGGGAATCCTCGTACTGGTTACCGGTGTCGGCAACGCGATCGCATGGGTCGTCGACCTTGTGACGGAGATCCTTTCCGACAAAATCACGGTTTTCGCCGACTGATCGCGACGGGTTGCCAAAGTCTTTCGACTTCGGCAACCCATCTTTTTATTTTTATTGTGAAGGAAAGGAACGACGCATGAAACTTGCCATATGTATCGATAACAACGGCGGAATGCTTCTGAATCACAGGCGACAGAGCCGTGACAGAGAGCTTATCCGCGAGCTGTCCGAGAGCTTGGACGGCGCGCATTTGTATGCCGAGGCGTTCTCCGAGACGGTGCTCGCCGATGTGCCGCATACCGTGATCACGAGGGATCGGGTCGGCACGCTCGGAAAAGAGGATATTTTCTTTGTCGAATGTCCGCCGATCGCCCCTCTGCTTGCGCACGCCGACACCCTGATCGTCTACCACTGGAACCGCTCTTATCCGTCGGACGAGGTGCTCGACATCTCCCTTGACGGGCTGACTCGTGTTTCGAGCACAAATTTTGTCGGCTCGTCTCATGAGAAGATCACGAAAGAGGTATATCGTATATGAATGTTAAAAGATCCGGATTTTTCGCCTTTCTCGCCTGCCTTCTGATTTTGGCGACCCTTTTGACGGGATGCTCGCTCCTCCCGACTTCGCCCGATTCCGATGTTTCGGTCGGCGCGTTCGACCCCGCGGCGATCTTGGCGTCGGTTCCCGA
Source organism: uncultured Eubacteriales bacterium (assembly GCA_934373635.1). Classification (GTDB taxonomy): domain Bacteria; phylum Bacillota; class Clostridia; order Oscillospirales; family CAG-272; genus UBA1740. The sequence goes on along the minus strand of CAKROZ010000006.1, from coordinate 31,595 downwards.
TTTTACCGACAAGGCGTTCGTCAATGTCAACGGGGGAAAACCGTTTTTCACCGAGGAAGAGATCACCACCGAGGCGTTTGAACGCTATGCCCCCTTGGATTCGCTCGGCAGATGCGGTATCACCTTCGCCAATGTCTGCAAGGAGCTGATGCCGACCGAAGATCGGGGAAGCATCGGGTCGGTCAAGCCGAGCGGATGGCATACCGTGAAGTACGACATCGTGGAAGGAAAGTACCTTTATAACCGTTGCCACCTGATCGGCTATCAGCTGACGGGCGAGAACGCAAACCGTCAGAACCTGATCACCGGCACGCGCTATCTCAACATTCAGGGGATGCTTCCGTATGAAAATATGGTCGCCGACTACGTGAAGGAAACGGGGAATCACGTGCTTTACCGCGCGACCCCGATCTTTGACGGTGACGAGCTCGTCGCACGCGGCGTTTTGCTCGAAGGGTATTCGGTCGAGGATAACGGGGAGGGCATTTCCTTCTGCGTCTATTGCTACAATAACCAACCGGGCATTATCATCGATTACGCGACGGGCGAGAGCCGGCTTACCGGTGAAGCACCGGATTCCTCCTCCGGAGAGACGGAGGAAGAGAATGTCACCTATATCCTCAATATCTCGGGGAAGAAATTCCATCTTCCGACCTGTTCCTCCGCCGCCTCCATGAAGGAGGAAAACAAGCGCACCTATACAGGCTCGCGCGAGGCACTGATCGAGGACGGCTACACTCCCTGCGGCTCCTGTAAGCCGTAATACAAACATCGGCTCGGTGCCACTCTGCACCGAGCCGATGTGTTAACCCGTCGGTATCGACCTTTCGGTCAATCGTCAAAATCGGGACGAACGCTCCCGAAGGCGTCTTTCAGCTTGGAAAGCGCCTTTTTTTCGATCCTCGAAACGTAAGAACGCGAGATCTTCAGATATTTCGCGACCTCGCGCTGTGTCTTCGGCTGATAGCCGCAAAGACCGTAACGTAGCACGACGATCTGCCGCTCCCTGTCCGAGAGCACCGTTTCGACAAGGATACGGACGCGCTCGATATGGGTCTTGAGGTCGACGTCCTCGTTGATGGTGTCGGGCACGCTGATAATGTCGAGATAGGTCAGTGGATTGCCGTCGCGGTCGACGTCGATCGTCTCGTTGATGGAGACCTCCATTCCGTTCTTTTTCTGCGCACGGAAAAACATGAGGATCTCGTTTTGAATACACTTCGCGCCATAGGTGGCAAAGCGCGTGCCCACCTCATAACGAAAGGTGTCGACCGCCTTGATAAGCCCGAGACTTCCGATCGAGAGAAGATCGTCGGGATACGGGTAGGACGCGTAGTATTTCCGTATCATATGAGAGACGAGACGCAGATTGTGCTCGATGATCTTATCGCGCGCCCCCTTGTCGCCCACCTGCATACGGGCGAAGGCTTCACGCTCTTCCTCCGCGGACAGAGGGGGCGGAAAATTTTGATTCGTCCCGATGCCGAGGATGAAGGAGATGAAGCGGAAAAGGATATGGGAAAAGTTCAGCATACACCCTCCGTAAACCATGGAATGATTCAATATATGCAAGGGTGCTTGTCAGCTTTCCCGAAAAAGTCAGGGGAGTGCGGGGTTCCCGTTCCGATTCGGGTCGTTTTCGGGTGTTGAGATCCGATAACCGATGTGCGGTGTCATGAAGATGAGCGCTCTTCCAGTGAGAGCGCGGAATTTCTTGTTCATCGAGGAAATATGCGTGCGGATGTCCGACGCCTCGGGGCGCTTGCTCGGACGGAAGAGCATATCGAGCATTTCCGTAGCGGACAGACCGAGCGGGTACGCACGGATGAGAAAGCGGAGGATCGCCGTCTCGGTCTTCGTCAGATGAAGCACATCGTCAAAGTAGAAGACCTCCCGTTTCGTCACCGAGGCGTCGATGCCGCAAAGGCGGTAATTGCCGGGCAGCGGCAGCTCGTGCTCACGGCAAAATCTGCGCATCCCGTCGAGCACGGTCGATGAAAGCGAGTTCTCGGCGAACACGCCGTCGAAAAGTGACGCGAAGGCGAAGCTCTTCGGTGTCTCGTGGAGCGCGAACACCGGAATTCCACCCGAAAAAGCTCGATAACGAGAAATAAAATCGGGCAGATCGATAATATCTTCGGGATGCGGAAGGATCGAAGAACGGTAGCGGTGCGAGATGGCACTCGCCGCATCCTGCGGCTTTACCGCGTGGGCAAGAAGCCCCATATAAGAGAAAATGTCGGCGACGGTGTTGCCGTCGCGAAGCGAACGGTCAATGACGAGGATCATAAGGGCTCCTTTCAAATATCGATAACAAATCCTATTATACTCCGTTTTCAAGGGGGAATCAAGAAGTTTTTTCGTTTTTCTTGACAGAGAGGCGAAGACGCGATATAATATTATAAGAAAGTATCTACAACGGTTTTGTTACGGAGGATAGCGTGAAACAGACGGTTTTGGTCAACGGCGGCTCCCGCGGGATCGGCAGGGCGATTGTCGAGACATTTGCACGCGAAGGGTATCGCGTCGCCTTCACATATAAAAATTCGGAAGAAGCGGCAAGAGAACTTTCCGCCTCGACGGGAGCACTCGCCATTCGTGCGGATACGGCATGTGAAGAGGATGTCAGACGCGCGGTCGCATATGCGGAGGAAGAGCTTTGCGGCATCGGTTGCCTTATCAACAACGCTGCCGTGGCGGGCTTTTCTCTGTTTACCGAGATCACACTCGAGGAATGGAACCGCTTTTTCGCGGTCAATCTGACAGGCGCGTTTCTTTACAGCCGCGAGGTGCTCCGACGGATGCTTGCGCGCCATGAGGGGAAGATCATCAACATCGCCTCCATGTGGGGGGTGACGGGCGCGTCCTGTGAGGTGCATTATTCCGCCGCGAAGGCGGGAATGATCGGAATGACGCGTGCCCTTGCCAAGGAGGTCGGTCCCTCGGGCATCACGGTCAACGCGATCGCTCCCGGTGTGATTATGACGGACATGAACCGCGCACTTTCCGAAGAGGATCTCGCGGCGCTACGGGAGGAGACTCCGCTTTCGCGCCTCGGTACGCCGGAGGATGTCGCGCGGGCGGCGTATTTTCTCGCCGGGGAAGGCGGAGATTTCATCACGGGCGAGGTTCTGAACGTAAACGGCGGCTTCGTCATATAAATATTCTGTGAATTCTATAAAAAAAGCGGAAAAACTCTTGCATTTTTTTCTTTTCTCTGTTATAATATTGAATATCGAATTCCGTGGGTCGGGTGGAGTCATACCCGCCGGGGCGGTAGCGGTGCCTTGTACCTGAAATCCGCTATAGCAGGGGTTCATTCCCCTCCCGAGGGCGGCGTTTGTGCAGTCTGCACCGTCTTTGCCTGTGATGAAGAGTGGGTCTTGCGCAATCCGAGGCTGTGAACCATGTCAGGTGGGGAACCAAGCAGCATTAAGCAGTTAGCCGGATGTGCCGCGAGGGTGCCTGCTCGGAGCAGACGGGGCGGTTACCGTGTGTAGACGTCCGTTCGACGGAGGGGTGTATGGCTCTATCCGACCTATGGAATCCGAGAAGTGCGTATGTGGGAGAAAAGAGACCGCCTACGCCTTTCTTTTTTGAACCCGAACATTCTTTTACCGTACCGCCGTCACGGCGGAGAAAGGGAGCCTTATGTCCGATTACCGCGCCTTATACCGTAAATGGCGCCCCCGCGACTTCGACGATGTGTCGGGGCAGGCGGCGGTGACCGATGTCCTGAAATACGAGGTGGCGAGCGGCAAGCTGTCGCACGCGTATCTGTTTTGCGGCTCCCGGGGAACGGGGAAGACAAGCTGTGCGAAGATTCTTGCCAAGGCGGTGAACTGTGAGGCTCCCGTGAATGGGAATCCTTGCAACCGCTGTGCCGCCTGCCGCTCGATCGATGCGGGCACGGCGACCGATGTCATCGAGATGGATGCCGCGAGCAACAACGGCGTCGACAACGTGCGCGATCTGCGGGATGAGATCGCATTTACCCCCGCAGAGCTGAAATACCGCGTCTATATCATCGACGAGGTGCACATGATGTCCGCCTCGGCGTTCAACGCGCTGTTAAAGACGCTCGAGGAGCCGCCGACCTACGTCCTTTTCATTCTCGCGACCACCGAATTTCATAAATTACCGACCACGATCGTTTCCCGTTGCCAGCGCTTTGATTTCAAGCGTATTTCCTCGGACGCTATCGTGGCGCGCCTTGCGAAGATTGCCGCCGCGGAGGGGATCGACCTTCACCCGGACGGCGCCCGCGTGATTGCCAGAGCATCCCTCGGCGGTATGCGCGACGCTATCAGCCTTCTCGAACTTTGCGCAGGCTCCCGTCGCACGATAGACGGAGAGTGCGCGTCCGAGATCATCGGAACGGGAAACCGTGAGATGGCATATACCGTGATCGGTGCGCTTGCCGATGCCGACTATTCTGCCGTTTACCGCGTGATTCACGACCTCGTGATGACGGGGGGCGACCTGACGGTCTTCTGGCAGGATCTGATCGACGCGTATCGCGATATGGCAATCGCGAAGACCTCGGATGCCGCGAAGGAATATCTCGATCTGACCGATGCCGAATTCGAAAAACTGCGCGCGGTTTCCGAGCGGTTTTCCATGGCAAAGCTGTGGTATCATACCTCGCTTCTTTCCGCGACGATGGCAGAGCTTGCCCGCGCGGGCGGTTCGCGGCGCAGTATCGCCGAAATCACCCTTGCCCGCATGTGTGACGAAAAGCTTTCGACCATGGCGGAGGCGCTTGCCCTTCGGGTGGAGGAGCTTGAAAAACAGCTCTCGCTCGTGAAACTCGGTGCCGTCGGTACGCCGACGCAAACGGCACAAAAAACGCCGTCGACGGTAGAACCGCCGACGCGGAAAGCGCCCGCCGAGGCGCCGACATCCTCACAGGGGAGTGCCCGCCCGTATGCAAAATGGGGGCTGGTGCTCGAACGGATCGCCGAGGTGAAAAAGTCGCTCTCGGTGCAATTCATCGGTGCGGAGGTGACGGAGCTCTCTCCACATTCCTATCGCGCCGTCATGAGCTCCTTTTTTGCGAAAAAGCTTGCCGCCTCCGAAGGGGATCTTGCCGTCGTGAGGGGCGCCATTGCGGAAGCGGAGGGCTGTCAGGCATCCGACATCCGATTCACCGTAGCCGAGAAGACGGACGGCGCGTCGGGCACGACCGACAGTCAGAATCCCTTCTTCTGATCGACGGGATCTTATCGCTTACCACATGAGAGAATAAATAATAAATAAGGAAAGGACTTCCGTCAGGACGGAAGACGAAACCAATGAAAGTCAGACTTCCGCAGGGAATGGGCGGTGCGCCCGGCAACATGCAGTCGATGCTGAAACAGGCACAGAAAATGCAGGAGGATATGGCGGCAAAACAGGAAGAGCTCGAAGCCGCCGAGTATGAGATCTCCGCGGGCGGCGGTGTCGTCGGCGTGAAGATCAACGGGAAAAAAGAAATTCTTTCCGTTAAGATTTCTCCCGAGGTCGTCGATCCGGACGATGTGGAAACGCTGGAGGATCTGATCGTCGCCGCAGTCAACGAGGCGATCAAAAAGGTCGAGAGCATCTCCTCGGAGGAAATGCAGAAGATAACGGGCAGTATGGGACTTCCGGGGATGTTTTGATGTATGACTGAGTATATTCCGCCGATTCGTCGGCTGATCGAAGAATTCCGAAAATTGCCGGGCGTCGGCAGCAAGACCGCCGCACGGTACGCTTTTGCCATGCTTGAACGCACCGAGGAGGAGACCGCGGCGTTTGCCGATGCGATCCTCGGAGCGAAGCGGGATGTCAGGCGTTGCCCCGTTTGTTGCGGTTTTTCCGCGGGCGGGGAATGTGAGATCTGCGCCGATCCCGAGCGCGATCACGGCGTGATCTGCGTCGTGGAGGACCCGAAGGATGTTGCAGTGATGGAGCGCGTGCGCGGTTACCGCGGTGTCTATCACGTGCTCGGCGGAGCGCTCGCACCGCTCGACCGCGTGACACCCGATAAACTGCGTATCAAGGAACTGATCGACCGCGTTGCGTCCGGCGATGTCGGGGAGATCATCCTCGCGACCAATCCGACCCCTGCGGGCGATACGACCGCGACCTATCTTGCCCGTGCGCTCGAACCCTACGGCGTGCAGGTCTCCCGTCTCGCATACGGGATTCCCGTCGGCGGCGACATCGAGTATGCCGATGAGGTGACGCTCTCCCGCGCGATGGAGGGACGTCGTAATTTCCGTTGATCGGACCGAGGGAAAATGATGAATCTTGAAAAGTCACAGCTTACCGAAATCATCGGTGATCCGCGACCCGAATCCTCCCGTCGGAGCTTTCGGGTCCTTTTCTCGTTGCTCGCGCTCACGCTTCTTTTGTCGCTTCTTGTCGGATGCGGCGGGGGATTTCCTCCGTCGCGGAAGGACGGCGAGGTCGCCGTTCACTTCATCGATGTCGGGCAAGGGGATGCCATTCTGATAGAGGACGGAAAGAAGACGGTGCTCATTGATACGGGAAATACCGAGACCGTACATACCGACGCGCTGATCGCCTACCTCGGGAAACGGAATATCAAGAAGCTGGATTATCTGATCCTCACGCATCCCGACGAGGACCATATCGGCGGTGCTGTCAGAGTGCTCGGGAGCCTGTCCGTTTCCGTCTGCCTTTTGCCCGATGCGGTGAACGATACCCCCTCCTTTCGGAAGACGCTCGATGCGTTGGATGCCTCTTTGACGGTTGCCGAGGAGGCAAAGGCGGGTGACGTATATCCGCTCGAACGGGCGACCCTTTCCGTTCTCTCCCCGACAGGGAGGGGAACCACTCTCAATGACGGAAGTGTTGTCCTGCGCCTGACGGTGGGGACACGTCATTTTCTGTTTATGGGCGACGCGGGCGAGGGAGCGGAACGCATCCTTTTATCCAAGTATTCCGCGAATAGATTACATGCCGATGTTCTGAAGATTTCGCACCACGGTGCGTCGGGCGCGGAGTGCGACGAATTCCTCGATGCGGTGTCTCCGACCTATGGTGTGATCTCCTGCGGGAAGAACAACGCATACGGTCATCCCGCAAAGGATGTGCTCTATCGTTGTGAAGAGCACGGTGTCCGTCTTCTTCGCACCGACGAGTCGGGAAGCATCGTGTTTCTCACCGTCGGAGAGACACTCACCGTGAAAACGGAGCGGTAAGCTCAGACGGCGGAGTATTTGTATTTCAGCCGCAGATTGTCGGCGATCATCGCGATGAATTCCGAGTTCGTCGGCTTCCCGCGCGAGTTCTGTACCGTGTAACCGAAATAAGAGTTCAGCGTGTCCACGTCCCCTCTGTCCCACGCGACCTCGATCGCATGACGGATGGCGCGCTCGACACGGGAGGTCGTGGTCTGATACTTTTTCGCGACCGTCGGGTAGAGAACCTTGGTGACCGAGTTGATGATCTCACCGTCATCGATGGTCATTAAGATCGCGTAGCGAAGATATTGATAGCCTTTGATGTGTGCGGGTACGCCGATCTGATGAATGATCTTCGTGACCTGCGCCTCCATGTCGGGAGGAAGCGTCATGCGGCGGGCGGAACCTACGCCGTCTCTTTTGCGGATGCGGCAGAGGGATGCGACATGCTCCGCAAGGGAAGTGTCCTCGAACGGCTTCAGAATACAGAGGTCGGCGCCCGCTTCGGCTGCCTCGAGAAGAAGGCTCTGACGGTTGATTGCGGACATGAGAATGAATCCGGGATGCCTGTCCGACTGACGGACGGCGTTTCGGATGACGGCAATGCCGTCGAGCTTTGTCATCCACAGGTCGACAATCGCAACGTCGTAATCTCCGTCTGCCATCATCGTGACGGCACTCTCGCCGTCCGCCGCACAGGCGATATCCGTATAACCCGCTTTCCGCAGAGCGGCACTCAAATGCTCTCTTTCCTCTGCGTTTTCGTCACAAAGTAAGATTTTTGCTTCGTTTTCCATTTGTTTCTCTCCTTCGATGTGTGAATTTTGGTAGTATTTGGAAGCTGAAATCATTTTAGCACAAAATGCGGAGAAAAACAAGAGGAAAACGGTCTAAATGTTTTACAAAATTTTCCATAAAAACATGGTGAAAATTACCAAAATTGTGATTTAATTCACAAGCAACGACAAAGTGCGCGCACAAACGACAGGAAATCGATGGGATTTATTACCATACAAGACGCGGTAATAAATCCGTCATAAATTATTTTCTTTTTTTCCTCAAAATATTTTTTCGGAATTCTTGCAAAAGAAAAGGAAATATGCTATAATCGTATATGTGAGAAGTTGGGCTTTCCGCAGGGAAGTCCGACAATAAAAAAAGGAGAAAGCATTATGAATACCAATGTGACATCCAATCAATTTGTCAACCGTTGGATCGCCGAGATGGCGGACATGGTAAAGCCCTCCGATATCATTTTGATCGATGGTTCGGAAAAGCAGGCGGAGGTTCTGCGTAAGCAGGCACTCGAATCGGGCGAATTGATTAAACTGAATGAAGAAAAACTCCCGAACTGCTATCTTCACAGAACGGCGGTCAACGACGTCGCACGTGTGGAGAACCGTACCTTCATCTGCACGAGAAAGAAGGAAGACGCGGGCAACATCAATAACTGGATGGATCCGCAGGAGTGCTATGCGAAGCTCTCGAAGCTCTTTGCGGGCTCTTACAAAGGAAAGCCCATGTATGTCATTCCGTATTCGATGTCGGTCGTCGGCTCGGATTTCGCGAAGTACGGCATCGAGCTTACCGATTCTATCTATGTCGTTCTGAACATGCTCATCATGACCCGTGTCGGTAAGAATGTCCTTGAGGCACTCGGCGACAGCGACAACTTCATCAAGGGTCTGCACGCATGTGCCAACGTCGACGAGGCGAACCGCTATATCTGCCATTTCCCCGAAGACAATACCATCTGGTCGGTCAACTCCGCATACGGCGGAAACGTTCTGCTTGGCAAGAAGTGCTTCGCGCTTCGTATCGCCTCCTACCTCGGACGTAAGGAAGGCTGGATGGCAGAGCATATGCTCATCCTCGGCATCGAGAATCCCGAGGGAGAGATCAAGTACATCACCGCGGCGTTCCCCTCTGCCTGCGGTAAGACCAACCTTGCCATGCTGATCCCGCCCGAGATCTATAAGAAGAAGGGCTATAAGACATGGTGCGTCGGCGATGATATCGCATGGCTCCGCGTCGGCAAGGACGGAAGACTCTGGGCGGTCAACCCCGAGAACGGCTTCTTCGGTGTTGCTCCCGGAACGAACGAGCATTCGAACCCGAACGCCCTTCACACCGCTATGCGCGATACCATCTTCACGAACGTTGCGCATAACCTCGAAGACAATACCGTCTGGTGGGAAGGTCTCAACGACAATCTCCCGACCAACTGCATCGACTGGAAGGGCAATAAGTGGGATCCTTCGAAGTATGATAAGAAGGATAAGACGACCTGTGCCGCTCATCCGAACTCCCGCTTCACCGCCAAGGCGACGAACTGCCCCTGCCTGTCCGATAAATTCAACGATCCCGCAGGTGTTCCGATCACCGCGATTGTCTTCGGCGGACGCCGCGCGAAGACCGCTCCGCTGGTTTACCAGTCGAGAAGCTGGCAGCACGGTGTGTTCGTCGGCTCCATCATGGCGTCGGAGACGACTGCCGCCGCCGCGGGTGCCGTCGGTGTTGTCCGCCGCGACCCCATGGCAATGAGGCCCTTCGTCGGCTACGATATGGGCGACTACTGGCAGCACTGGCTCGATATGGGCAAGATGATCGCCAACCCGCCGAAGATCTTCCACGTCAACTGGTTCAGAACCGACGAGAACGGTCACTTCATCTGGCCGGGCTTCGGTGATAACATGCGCGTTATCATGTGGATCCTCGCCCGTTGCGCAGGTACGGTCGACGCGGTGGAGACGCCCATCGGCTACGAGCCTCGTCCCGAGGACATCGACCTTACGGGTCTTGACCTCACCGTGGAGGATCTCAAGGGACTTCTCAATGTGGATCGCGAGCTGTGGCTCGAGGACTGCAAGGGAATTCACGAATTCTATAAGCAGGTAGGAGACCGCGTTCCCGCCGTTCTCTATGATGAGCTCGCCGATCTCGAGAAGAGACTGTCCGAATAATCGGTAACTACGCCCGCCGACCGCCCATAGGGGGCGGCGGGCGGAAAAATAAAGGAGTGCGCCGATGAAAAAGTTGCTTGCTTTTCTCCTGGTGATCTCTCTTGTTCTCCTGTTGGTTGCTTGCGGCGGACCGAAAAACGACGACCCCGACACGCCGAACAACGATTCGAACACGGGCGACAACACGAACAAGAACAATCCCTTCGGAGATAACAACGAACCCATCGAACTTCCCATCGTGGATATTGATTGATGCCACGGAATGAAGGAGGGTGACCGCCGCGATGTATTTCGCGACGGTCACTTTTGCCTTTTAGAAGGGGAGGCACGGGAATGTAAACGCGCCGCACATAGGATCTTCGACCTCCCCGCGATTTTCGGAGAGAAATCGGGCGAAATATTCGAAAAGCTATTGCCTTTGCGGACAAAATTTAGTATAATAAAAAAAGCCATTCAAAAAGGAGGACATTCCGTGAACGAAAAGCATGTCGCCGATTCCACGGTGGAAGGCAGTATCGAGAACATCGTATACTATAACGATATGAACGATTATGCCGTTCTGGAAGTCCTCGACGATAAGAACAACCTTGTCACCGCCGTCGGGACGATCCCGATGCCGTCGGAGGGGGAGAAGATCACCCTCCACGGCTATTGGACCTACCATACCGAATACGGGAAACAGCTCGTCGTCCTCTCATTCGAAAAGCGCCTTCCCGAGGCGGTGGACGATATTTTGAAATACCTTTCCTCCCGCACCGTGAAGGGCGTCGGACCCGTGACCGCCTTGAAGATCGTCAATCGCTTCGGCATCGATACCTTCGAGGTCATGGAGAACCATCCCGAGTGGCTCACCGACGTGCCGGGAATCACGCCGAAAAAGGCGGCGGCGATCTCCAAGGCGTTCCGTGAGCAGACGGGACTGCGTTCTCTCATGATGTTCTGCGGCGACCGACTCGCCACTACGGAGGTCACACGGGTATATAAACAGCTCGGCGGTGACTCGGTGGAGAAGATCACCGATAACCCCTACATTCTGTGTGACGAGACGTGCGGTATCCCGTTTGAAAAGGCAGATGCGATCGCCGGCTCGCTCGGCATCCCGCCCGACCATCCGGAGCGCGTATCTCACGGCTTCCGCTATATTCTGAATTACAACGCCCGCACGAACGGGCATACCTGCCTACCGAGAGAAAAGCTGATTGCCGCCGCGACCGAGACGCTCGGATTGCCTAAGGACACATTGGAGACGCACCTTTCGCGTTGCCTTTCGGAAGGGCAGCTCGCCCGTTTTTGCGCGGGAGAGCGGGAGATGATTATGACCGAGGAGACCGACGGGGCGGAAAGCTATATTGCAAAGAAACTCGTCGCCTTGGACAGAGATTGCCCGAAGTATTCCGCCGCGGACATCGCTCTGCTCGTAGAGAAGGCGGAGGCACGCATCGGCATCGAATACGCCGCTTTGCAAAGGGAGGCGCTCTATGAGGCATTGCACCGCGGCGTCATGATCCTGACGGGAGGTCCCGGCACGGGAAAAACGACGGTCATCCGCGCGATGCTCTTCGTCTTTGATTCTCTCGGGATGAAGACGGTACTCGCTGCTCCGACGGGACGCGCCGCGAAGCGCATGAGCGAGGCGACAAGCGAAGAGGCGAAGACCGTGCACCGTATGCTCGGCATGGAGCGCGGGGCGGAAGGCTCCGTCCGCTTTGACCGCACGGACAGAAATCCGTTGGAAGAAAACGTAATTATCGTCGATGAGGCATCGATGATCGACCTCTCCCTCTTGGAGGCGCTTCTGCACGCGATCCGCCGCGGCTCGCGGCTGATTCTGATCGGTGATGCGGATCAGCTTCCGAGCGTCGGTGCGGGCAATGTGCTCGCCGACCTGATCGCGAGCGGTGCGGTGCGGACGGTCAGCCTGACCGAGGTCTTCCGCCAGTCCGCCGAGAGCCTGATCGTCACGAATGCACACCGCATCCGCCGCGGCGAGATGCCCGTTCTTTCCCGTGCCGACGCCGACTTCTTTTTCGTGCGCCGCGAGGATGAGCGCACGATTGCCGACACGGTGGCGGGGCTCATTACGGAACGGCTCCCGAGGGCGTACGGAAAGGAGATACGGGAAAAGATACAGGTCATCTCCCCGTCGAAGAAGGGAACCGGCGGCGTGGAAATTCTGAATGCACGCCTGCAAGAGAAACTGAATCCGCCCGCACCTTTTAAGAAAGAAAAACAAAGCCACGGTATTACCTTCCGCATCGGCGACCGCGTGATGCAGAACACTAACGATTACGACATCGAGTGGGAAAAGAACGGCGCGGTCGGTACGGGGATCTTCAACGGAGACATCGGCGTGATCGAGGAGATCTTGCCGTCGGAGGAGAAAATGCGGATCCGCTTTGACGAGCGCCTTGCCGAATATCCCTACGACCTGCTTGACGAGCTCGATCTTGCGTATGCCATTACGGTACATAAAAGCCAGGGGAGCGAATATCCCGTTGTCATCTTGCCGACGTATTCCTGCGCTCCCATCCTTCTGACGCGCAATCTCTTTTATACGGCGATTACGCGCGCCAAGCGGATGGTGATACTCGTCGGACGCGCGGATATCGTCCGCACGATGGTGGAGAACCACCGCGAAATTCTGCGTTATACGACACTGCGGGAAAGATTTTCCGAAGAAACCCGATGATTCTTTCAAAACCCCTTGCAATTGTCACGAAAATATAGTATAATATATAAATAAAAGATTTTATCGAAAGGAATGCGGCATGGTCACAAAAGTTGGACTCGATCTCGGCTATGCGAACATCACGCTCAGTGATGTTACGGCGGGTATCTCGCGTGAACCTTCGGTCGTTTTGATCGACGATAAGACAAGCCGCGTTCTCGCGCTCGGAAACGCGGCGCTTGAATCGGGAGAAGGAGAGACCCCTGCGGGAATTCTCGTGCGCCCGTTCAAGAACGGACTCATCTATTCGCGTGAGCTGACGGGTGCCATCATCGCCAACGCGGTGCGTGCCATTCGTCCCGCGGATAAGATCCGTTGCGTCATCGGCTTGCCTGCCGACTGTGTTCCGAAGCAGGAAAAGGAACTGTATGACATCATGGCGGCGGCGGGAATTGCCGAGTGCTTCGGCGTGCGCCGTTCGCTTGCCGCATTGATCGGTGCAGGTTACGCCCCGACGATCAGCGCCATCTCGGTCAATGTCGGCGCGGGTGCGACGGAGATCGCCGTCCTGCATAAGGGGGAGATCCTGTTCTCCTCGACCGAGCATATCGGCGGTGAGGATTTCGACCGTGCGGTGAAGGACTACATACTCACGCAGGGCGACGTCAATATTTCCATCTCGGTGGCACGTGCGATCAAAGAGAAGATCGGTGCCGTCTGGGAGGGAAGGGGAGAAGAAAGTATTGACATCCGAGGAACCCTTTCGCTCACGGGCAACCGCGTCAATATGAACGTGACGACGGAGGATATTCTCGGCGTGTTTGAAAAACCGCTTCACGCCCTGATCCTTGCGATCGCGGAGAGTGTGAAAAAGATCCCGATCGATCGCGTCGACGACATCTTCAAGAACGGTATCATTCTGAGCGGCGGCGGTGCGAAGCTCTTCGGGCTCGATAAGATGATCTCCCATGTTCTCGATCTGCCCGTGACCATGCCGCAGGAACCCCTTGACAGCGTGGCACGCGGACTTTCAAGAATCAACACCTTCCTTCCCGAGCGCACGCGAAACAGTCACAAAGATGTGACCGCGTCTCTCGCGAAATACTACGAAGCGAAAAAAGAGGCAAGAGCTGCCGATAAAAATTCTAACAGAGGAGAAACAAAATGAAGAAAACATCTCTGACCGCCCAGATCATCGCAGGTGCCCTTGCCTTTCTTATGATCGCAAGTGCCGCGTATGTTTTGATTTCCGCGCTCGTCCATTGACGCGATAAAAACAGCCGTTGCCCTGCGGCACGACCTCTGACAAGGGTGACCTCCGCGCAAGATCGAGCGTTTTGCGACGTCGACCGCCGAGGATGAGTTTTCCCGCCGTGAAGATCGAGATCTTTCGAGCGATCGTTTAAGATTTACACGAACGGAACCTTCTCATCGGAAGTCCCCATAAAGACCGTGCCCCGCGTAGCCGAAGCAATTCGGAGACGAGGGGCGCGGTCTTTTGTTATTCCTTTCCTGCGACAAGGGAAGTGTCGCTTCTCTGGCGTGGAATGTTTCACACGCCGCCGAATTTTCGCAAAATCGTTCGGAGGATCCCGACCGCAAAAAGAGGGAACGCGACATCCATGAAAGAAGTCCCACGAGAGCAGGGAAGAGAAAAGTAGGAGAAGCGGAGAAAAGGGGAAAGCAGGAGAAGGAGAAGAAGAAGGAGAAGAAGAAGAAGATACACCCTCGTCCGCACACACATTTTGAGGTTGCAGAGGGCGTCGATCTTTTCCTCCGACATCAAGCCTCACCGAGCGCATCCTCGCGTCTGCGGGAGCGCTTGTAACGATAAAATACATGCGCCCCCGGTGCCGATCATGAAGATTGCCGGCGGGGTAGGTGCGGGGCAAGATTCCGGGGAACGCGTGAATGGGAGGAAAGGCGCACGGGCAAAAAGCGAGGTTTAATTCTTCAAAAAAGCAAAACTACACTTTTCCGTTCGACAGATTTTCACAGTGGAAAACTCGGAAGCGACGGGAAGTTTTCCACATTCCACGAAGTGGAGAATCCACATCAAAAGTATACAATTCCGATATTTTGACGCGAATTTTGGTAAAACAAACATAAAAATCGCAGATTCTTCTAAAAATCAGCCGTCGGGAAAAGTATACACCTGTGGAAACGGGCACAAAAACGCGGAACGGAAATATATACTTTTGAAAAAGCAAACTGCCGCCCTACGCGAAAAAACGCTTTCGCAGGGCGGCAGTTTGCTTTTGTGAAATTGTCTATGGAGGCGCAAAGGAAGAAGGACAACGTGTCGGAGCTCGCGAGAATCCGACGGGTCTTTTTCCGCTTTGCGATTTTGAAAGTCAACGCCGTGGCGGACTTTCAAAGGATGTAAGGCAACGCTTATTTCTTTACCTTTCTGATGCAGGTGAAGAGGTTGTCATATTCCTGATACGGGTTGGATGCATTGTCGTTTGTCTGAATCTTTGCGGCAGGTGTCGCTTCTGCGGCAGGCGCGGGTGCGGGTGCGGGAGCGGGAGCAGGAGCGGGTGTCGGACGAACGGGCTCGGGAGTGACGGTGGGAACAGCGGTCTCGACGGTCGCCTCGGCGACTTCTTCCGTCTCCTCTGCGGGCTGCTCGACAGTGAAATCTCTGTCGGTCTTTTCTTCGTCCTTCACACTGTCAAAACCGGTCGCGATAATCGTGACGCGCATTTCGTCTTCGAGCGTCGGGTCGAAGGTAGCACCCCAGATAATGTTGGCGTCGGGATGCGCTTCCTCATGGATCATCTGCGATGCTTTCTCTACCTCTTCGAGCTGAATGTCCTGCGAAGCGGTAATGCTGACAAGCACACCGCGTGCGCCCGCGATGTTCGTTTCGAGAAGGGGAGAGGAGATGGCTGCCATGGCGGCAAGCTGTGCCTTATCGGTACCTTTGGCGGCGCCGACACCCATGTGGGCAAAGCCCGCATTCTTCATGACGGCGGTCACATCGGCAAAGTCGAGGTTGACGAAGCCGGGAACATTGATGACCTCGGACACCGATTGTACGCCGCGACGGAGAACATCGTCGGCGATTTCAAAGGCGTTGGCAAGCGTGATGTGGGTGTCCTCCACCTGCTTCAGTCTGTCGTTCGGGATCACGATGAGCGAGTCGACATACTTCGACAGCTCGGCGATGCCCTCTTCCGCCTGCTTCATTCTTCTGTGTCCTTCAAAGCCGAAGGGCTTCGTGACGATACCGACGGTCAGGATTCCGAGCTCACGTGCCGCCTTTGCAATGACGGGAGCCGCACCCGTACCGGTGCCGCCGCCCATGCCTGCGGTCACGAAGATCATGTCCGCACCGGTCATCAACTGTTTTACGCTCTCGATGGATTCCTCGGCACTTCTTTTACCGACCTCGGGGTAGGAGCCCGCACCCTTTCCCTTGGTGATCTTCTCGCCGATGACGAGCTTCTTTGCTGCGCAGGAGGTGTTCAGCACCTGGCTGTCCGTGTTGACGGAGATGAACTCCACCCCGCGGATGTTGGTCGAGATCATGCGGTTGACCGCGTTGTTTCCGCCGCCGCCGACACCGATGACTTTTATATTTACTCCGTTTTCAAAAACCGGTTCAAAATCGAATTCCATTTTCGTATCCTCCGTGAAATGTCTATATCTGTTTGCATATGGTTGCAAAATTTGCGGAATTTTGGCTGAATATACACCATATTTATTATATATAGATTTTTGTTTTTTTTCAAGAGATTTTGCGAAAATGTTTTATTGTTCACAAATGAATATATTTTTATATATTTATTTTGAGGCAGAATATGGTAGAAGACAAAAAATCGGAAATAAAATCGAAAAAATGTCACATAATTTCGCCTTTCGCGCGGGAGGAGAGGATCTGCGCGATTTTTTCTGCCGCATCCGGGCAGGCGAAACGTCCGACCGCCCGCATGAGGGATTTTCTCCACTCGTCGTCCGTCTCGAGAAGGTGAACGGCGTCGGTCAGCGACTTTTCCGATAAGTCCTTTTCCTCGATGAGAAGGGCGGCGCCCGCGTCCGAAAGATGCTTTGCGTTTTTATATTGATGATTTTCCGTCACGTTCGGCGAAGGAATCAGGATCGCGGCACATTCCGCGATTGCGAGCTCTGCGAGCGTCATGGCGCCCGCGCGGGAAATGACAATATCCGCCGCCCGCATGAGGTGCGGCATGTCGTCGATATAGGGGACAATCCGACAGGCGCTCCGCTCTCTTGTAAAGCGGCGGTATTTTTCGGGCAGAGAAGAAAAGTAACGATCTCCCGTCGCGTGGATATGAAGAATCTTTCTCTTCGCCGCGGAATCCTCCGCGAGGAAGGAGAGCAAAAGCTCGTTCATCCGCTCGGAGCCGAGGCTTCCGCCGAAGGATACGATCAGAAGACGGTCGGTGGGGATTCCGAGTCTGCGCTTTTCTTCGCTCTTTGACCGCTCGGAGAAGCCGCGACGCACGGGGTTTCCCACCACCTCGGTGCGTGCACGCGCGGGGAAGGCACTCTCGCTTCCCGGAACACCGAGAAGAACCTTTTCACATCGAGGTGCGAGCCGACGGGCAGCGAGTCCGGGTGTCGCGTTGGATTCATGGAGAAATACGGGGATCCCGCGTCGCGACCCGACATGCAGCATCGGATAAGAGACGTATCCTCCCGTGCCGAGAATGACATCGGGTTTTTCCTCGTCGAGGATTCGTCCCGCGTCGCCGAGCCCGCGAAAGAGGATCAGAAGCGCCCGCAGATTTTTCAGAGTGAGCCGACGCTCGAGCCCGACGGCGGGCAGCTCGCGTACCTTGTAGCCGAGCGCCCGCACCTTTTCGTTTTCCGCACCGTTTTCCCGCCCGACGAACAGGATCTCGGCGTCGGCTTCCCGCTCGCGCAGGACCTCGGCGACCGCTATGGCAGGGGTAATGTGACCGGCGGTTCCGCCGCCCGCAAACAAATATTTCATGCTTTCACACCTTTCGATTTATTTTGTGATCTTCGCGTATCGGGAAAAGGAGAGCAGCATCCCCATCTCGAAAAAGATCATGACGAGCGATGATCCGCCGTAGCTGAAAAACGGAAGGGAAATGCCCGTATTCGGGATGGTGTTGGTAACGACCGCAACGTTTAAGAGAACCTGAACGGCGATCTTCGTCGTCACGCCGAAGGCGGTGATACGCGCGAAGGGGGTGTCGGCGGAAAGTGCGATCCGATACCCGCGGTAGACGAGAAAGCCGAACATCGCAAGCGCCGCCACCGCACCGACAAAGCCGAGCTCTTCGCAGAGAACGGTAAAGATCATATCGTTTGCCGGCTCGGATATGTAGCAGTATTTCAGCACGCTTTTTCCGAGCCCGAGCCCGAACAGCCCGCCCGAGCCGATCGCCATCAGTCCCTGTAAGGTCTGCCAACCGCCCGTGAGGGGATAGGCTTCGGGATTTTGCCAGACCGTGATGCGATCCTTCGTATAGTCGGTAAACAGGGCGAGACAGGTGACTCCCACACCGCCGAGCGTGGTGAAAAATCCGATATAGCGGGTTCCGACACCCGCGGCAAGGATCGTCAGAAGTCCGATGGTGCCGAGAATGATGATACAGGAAAGATGCTTTTGCAGCATGACGAGCAGGATCGGCAAAAGCATGATGAGCCCCGGGAAGATCGTGCCGTAAAGAAAAATGTTCCGCTTTTTCTTTTTGTCGAGCGCACGCTCCTCGAAAACGGAAAAATACCGCGCGAGCATCATCACCATCGTCATTTTCGCGATTTCCGACGGCTGGATGGTGACGGGACCGATGGAGATCCACCGTTGTGCGCCGTTGCCGACAAGTCCCACGATGAGCACGAGGATCAGCAGAAGGATCGTTACGGCGTAAAAAACGGGCGTCAGTGCCTCATAGACCGAAGGGCGGATGTGAGAGGCGGCGAACATGACGAGCAGTCCGAGAAAGAGCCAGACCGCCTGTCGGCGCATGAAATATCCCGCGTCCCCGTATCGGAACGCCGCGTAGGCATACCCTGCACTGAATACCATCACCGTGCCGAACAGAGCGAGCAGGACGACGATCATGAGAAAGGGGATGTCGGGCGACGGCGCGTCGAGGGGAAGGATGGGAGAGCGAAGCATCCGTTGCGGTACGGCGAAGAGATGTCCGCGCTTGGGTTCGGAATCGGAAGAAAGAGCCTTCATGGAAAGTCCTCACGGAAGGTAAAGAATATATGCGGGCAGGGAGAAGAGAAGGGTCAGAAAGATCGCGGCAAGACAGATCCGGTTTTCGGGCCAGCCGCATTTTTCAAAGTGATGGTGAAGAGGCGCCATGCGGAAGATCCTACGGTGTGTCAGCTTGAAGAACACGACCTGAAGCACGACCGACAGTCCCTCGAGAACATAGACGCCGCCGATCGGAAGAATCAGAAGGGGATTACCGAGCGCGAAGACGGCGGAAGCGGCAAGCGCGCCGAAGAAAAGCGAGCCCGTGTCCCCCATAAAGATCTTCGCGGGATGAAGATTGAAAAAGAGAAAGCCCATGCTCGCCCCCATCAGGGTCGCGGCGAGAAAGGATACCTCGCCCGAAAGCGCGGCGGAAATGTAAAACAGAGATACCCCGATGCCGAAGGCAACGCTCGCCGCCAGCCCGTCGATGCCGTCGGTCAGATTGGCAAAATTGATGATGCCGACGAGAAGAACGAGACAAAGGGGATAATAGAAGAAGCCGAGGTCAACATGTCCGAAGGCGAAAGCGATCTCGGTGCTCTCGTCGAGAAGCGTGTGGCGGAGCAACAGAAATCCCCCCGCAATTACAAACTGAAAGATCAGCTTTTCCGCCGGCGTCAGCCCTTCGTTCTGATGTCGGCGGAGCTTTGTCATATCGTCGACGACACCGATGGCGGCATTGGCAAACGCAAAAGCGAAGTTAACGGAAAGGGAAAGTGCTCCCCTCACGTCACCCGCAAGGTAGAGAAACAGAACGCCGAACACCGAAGCGCAAAACACGGCAAACAGGAAGGCGAGCCCTCCCATGGTCGGCGTGCCGCTCTTTTTCATATGCCACTTCGGACCGTCCTCGTAGATGGGCTGTTTCGCGTTTTTCGAGAGCGCGGGGATCAGACGGATCTCCACAAGCACCGTCAGCACGAGAACGGCAAAAAAAGCGAGGACGTAAACGGGAAAGTAACGGTCAAGCATTCGTTTTTCCTTCCGTGATTTCTTTCATTGCGGCGATTACCCGTTCGAGGTGCACACCGCGCGAGCCCTTGACGAGCAGGATTTCTTTTTCCGTCGCGTGCACGAGGATCTCCTCTGCGGTGATCTTCGGCGCGAGCGGATTGCTGTTTTCGTAAATATCGTCGGCAGGAAAACCAGCCTCCCTTGCGCCGGCGGCGGTAAAGGGGGCGTATACTCCGTAAAGATACAGGGAGGAAAATCCATGCGAAAAAAGCGCCTCTCCCACCTTTCGATGGTACTCCTCCGTCTTCCCGCCGAGCTCCAGCATGTCGCCGATCAGGGCGCATTTTTTCATTCCGCGGAAAAGATCGACCGTTTCGATCGCCGCTGTGACCGACTCGAACGAGGCGTTGTATGCGTCGTCGAAGATCGTCAGCTCCCCGATTTTATAAACAGACTGCCTTATTTTATCATCTCGAATTGAAGAAACTCCGCCGACAATTTCTCCGTCGGACAGACCGAGAAGCACCGACGCCGACACCGCAAAGGAGAGCGCCGTCAACAAATGCTTTCCGGGCGCATGAAGCGAAAGCGCGGGAATGGTACGCTCGCCGTGATAGAAGTCCGCAACGCTTCCCGTGATGTCGGTTTGAATCGGCATAAGGAAGAAATCCGCCATCGGATTCTCCGTCGATACCGAAAGGCGGTTCGGAAGCTTTTCGAGAAGCGGCTCCTCCGACGGCACGAGAACGGGGCCGCCCCGCATGCCGGCGAGGATCTCGCACTTTGCCGCCGCGATCATTTCCCGACTGCCGAGGTTTCCGATGTGTGCCGTTCCGATGCCGGTGATGATCGCGAGCGTCGGGCATACCGCCTCCGAAAGAGGGGCGATCTCTCCCGCGTGATTCATTCCCATCTCGACGATAAGGACCTCGGTCTCCTTCGGCGCGGAGAGAACGGTCAGAGGAACGCCGAGCTCGTTGTTGTAATTTTTCTCGGTCGCGTGGACGCGGTATTTTTTCGACAGGAGCGCGGCGAGAAATTCCTTTGTCGTCGTCTTGCCGACGCTGCCCGTGACACCGATGACATGCGTGAGGGATGGAAGGCGATGTCGGTATTCCTTCGCGAGGCACAGAAGCGCCTCCTTCACGTCCCGTACGAGAAGGACACCCGCACCCGCCCTCTTTGAGACGGCGACGGCGCCCTTTGCCACCGCTTCGCCGACATAGGCTTCGCCGTCGCACCGTTCTCCGACGAGGGCGAAGAAGAGGCCCCCCTCCGTCGCCTCTCGCGAATCGGTGACGACTCTAAGGATCGGTTCGCTCGGATCCCCCTCGTAAATACCGCCGACGGCGCTCGCGATCTCTCCTGCGGTAAGAGCAAGTTCAAGATTCACTATCATGCGATGTAGTATACCCGCCTTTCCGCTTTTTTAGTGCGTCGGCGACGATTTTTCTTTCGTCGAAGGCGTGCGTCCCCTTTTTATCGATGGTGTAGCGCTCATGCCCTTTTCCTTCGATCAGAAGGACATCCCCCGCACGAAGACGCAATACGGTGCTCGTAATGGCTTTTTCGCGATCGGTGATAACCCTGTGGTTTTCTTTGCGGAATCCGCCGAGAATGTCCCGCAGGATCGTCCCCGCGTCCTCACCCCGGCGATTGTCGGAGGTGACGACCACCTCGTCGGCGAGTGCCTCTGCCGCCGCCGCCATTTTCGGACGTTTGGTCCTGTCCCGTTCTCCGCCGCAACCGAAGAGAACAAAGAGGCGCCCGACCGTGCTTTTTCTCGCCGTGCGCAGGGCACAGCGGAGCGCTTCCTCGGTATGCGCATAGTCGATGACCGCCGTGACGCTCTCGTCCCGTATGACCTCCATGCGCCCCTCCACCACGGGGAGGGCGGCAAGCGCCCGTTTGGCGACGCAGGGCTTGACGCCGAGTGCGATCGCGGCGGTCAGCGCGAGCATGGAATTGTATACGTTATAAATCCCCGGTGTCGACAGGGTCGCGAGAAAGCGGATGTCCCCCGCGCAGTACATATAAGAAATGCCGTCGAGACCGTAGTCTTCAATATGTGTCGCCGATACCTCTCCGTGTTCGAGCGCTCCGACGCGCAAGACCTTACAGGAGGAGAGACGGATCATTTCCTCCGCATAGGCGTCGTCGATATTGAAAATGCCGACCTCCGCCTGAGAGAAGAGACGCGCTTTTGCCGCGGCGTAGTCCTCCATCGTCCGATGAAAGTCCAGATGCTCGGGGGAAAGATTGGTGAAGATCGCGTAGGAAAAGGGAATCGGCGCCACCTTTTCCAAGGCGAGCGAATGACTCGATACCTCCATGACCACCGTGTCGCAACCCTCGTCCTCCATCCGCTTCAGCGTCGGATAGAGAAGCGCGGGGTCGGGTGTCGTCATGCTATAAGTGTCGGGAGTGATCCTTCTGCCGTCGATCTCGATCTTTCCCGTTCCGAAAAGACCGACCTTTTTCCCCGCGGCACGGAGCGCGGTGACCAGCATCACGGCGGTACTGCTTTTTCCGTTGGTCCCCGTGATGCCGATCATCCGCAGCTTCCCGTAATCGACCTTCCAAAAACGCGAGAGCATGAACGAGAGCGTTCGCCTTGCACTCTTCACGAAAAGAATCGGGATGTCCTCGGTCGGATAGTCGGGCAGGGATTCGCAGAGAATGACTCTCGGATGCCTTGCCACGATGAAGGAAACGAGCTTCCCCGTATCGAAACGCACTCCGGGGAGCAGAACGAACGCACTCGCGCCGTCGATGGCGGAGGTGTCGGAGGTGACGCTCTCCACCTCGATGCCCGAGATGTCGGAAGTGCTGTAAAATTCGGAATCAAAAATCAAATCGGAAAGTTTCATGATATCTCCTCACGGACACCGACCGAGAGTCCGTGCGTTGCCCGTCCTCGGTCGTGACATCCCCTTTCTAATCTTCGGAATCGTAATATAAGAGCGTCAGGACAATGACATCGCCGCGCTTTGCGAGTGCCCCTTCGGGAAGGGACTGCGCCGCGACCTTCGCGCCGTCAACGGATAAGAAATCCTTCACACCGCGGATACAGATATTGAAACCCGCATCGACGGCGATCCGATTCGCCTCCGCCGCCGATTTCCCGACAAGACTCGGGACGATGATTGTGTCGGTCGGTGTCTCCTCCGTATACAGGATGACGCGTGACAGCGATGCCGTCACGTTTTCTCCTCCCGTCGGTGTCTGCCGGAGAACGGTCGAGCCGCTGCCGACCACCTCGAAGGGAATCTTCGCGTCGGAAAGCTTTTTCTTCGCCGTTTCAATGTGCATACCGACGTAATTCTCCACGGTAATCTCATCGTCGTCTCCTACGCGTGTATAGCCGAGGTAGGGAAGTACCTTCGCCATCACCTCGGCGACATAAGGCGCTGCGACCACGCTGCCGTATTTGACGGCACAGGTCGGCTCGTCGACCACGATGATTACGGCAATACCGCTCTCGTCCGAGGGGGCGAACGCAACGGTGGAACCGATACGCAGATAGGAGTTTCCGTTCGCGTCGAGAACATCGAATTTCTGCGAGGTGCCCGTTTTTGCCGCGATCTTATAGCCGGGTACTCTCGCGTTTTTCGCACCGCCGTCGCCGCTGACGCCCTCCTCGAGCACTGCGGACACCGTGCGCGCGACCTCTTCGGAGATCACTCGGCGACGAACGGTATTCTCGAATTGCGAGACCGTGTTTCCGTCACTGTCGATCACGCGCTCGACCACGTGCGGGGTGACAAGATTCCCGCCGTTCGCGACCGCGGCGATCGCCGTCAGTTGTCCGATGATTGTCACCTTGAAGCGCTGACCGAAGGAAGCGGTCGCAAGCTCCGTGGAGCCGATATTTTCGGGCTTGTGAAAGATGGTGGACGCCTCGCTCGGGAGGTCGATCCCCGTCTTTTCGAAATAGCCGAATTTTCCGACGGAATCGTAGAAGCTCTGCGCGCCGATCCGCTCCGCGAGCTGCATCATCGTCGGGTTGCAGGACATTTGCAGTCCGTAGGCGAGCGTGAAGCCAGAGCCGTGCCCCTTGACCTTGTGGCATTTGATGTGCCATCCGCCGACCTCGTAATATCCGATGCAGGAGAATCGGTCGGACATCGTAGCCACGCCTTGTTCGAGCGCGGTCGCGACGGTCACGATCTTGAAGGTGGAACCGGGCTCGTAGGTCTCGCTGACCGCCTTGTTCGACCACATGATCTGCATGAGCTCACGCCTGTAGGCGCGGTATTCGTCGCTCCCCGCCGCGAGTCCCGAGGCGGCAAGCTTTGTCTCCGAAACGCTGTCGAGTGTGTACGGGTCGTTCGGGTCGAAGGGGGAAGAGGTTGCCATCGCGAGGATCGCACCGGTCTTCGTATCCATCACGATTCCCGCGACACGGTTGTTAACGAGATGGTTGATCCGTATCTTTTCGAGCTCTCCCTCGAGCGCGCTTTGTATGTAGGAATCGAGCGTGGTCACGAGACTGTAACCGTCCTCTGCCGGGAAATAGGTCGCGTATTCCGTCGGCAATGCCTGACCGTTCGCATCCTTTGCGTAGACGTAATATCCGTCTTTGCCCGCAAGCGTTTTTTCGTATTTGTATTCGAGTCCGTAAAGCCCCTGATTGTCGCTTCCCGTGAACCCGAGGACGTGTGCCGCCATTGTTCCCGCGGGGTAGTAGCGCGAGGTCTGTGCCTCTGTGAAGATGAGCTTTTCGAGTCCCGCCTCCCGAATGAAATTCAGAACGGCGCGGTATTCCTCCTCTTCGACCGAGCGCTTGATGGTGATGTCGAGAACGTTGGTGTTTCGTATTTTTGAGAGCAGAATTTCCCGGTCGATACCGAGAAGAGAAGACAGTCCGTCGGCGATCTGTCCGCCGTAGTCCTTACCGTCCGCCTTTTCCGCTTTTTTAATGTCCCGCGAGGATAGAAAAACGCGCCATACGGTGCGGGTCGTCGCGAGAAGATTCATGTTGGCATCGTAAATGTTTCCGCGCTTTGCCCGCATGGCGGAGGACGTCGTGATCTGGTCATAGACCCTTTGCTTATAATAGTCATACTTGAAGTATTGAAGCTTGAAGATGTTGGTTGCGAGATAGGCGGCGAAGAGAAGAAAAGCGATCGCCGTGACTCGGATCCGCCGTCGGGTCACGGGCAGGGCGGCACGCCCTTTGAGGGAAGGTTCGCTCATGAAAGATTCTCCGGACAAAAAAGAATAGCGGTGAGGACGCATGGCGTCTCATCGCTATCATTTTATTGAGGATTTGTCCGAAATATGAAAGAAATTAACGGTTCTCCGTATAAGTCGTGTAACGTTCGTCCTTCTTTTCATCCTCTTCCTTCTGCTGCTCGGATGCCGAGTAAGAGGAGGCGGACTCCGTATTCTTCGGGAGCGCGGCGAAGGAGATCACGACGGAGGAGAGAAGAAGCGCGGAGCAAAGCGCCGCCAAAGCCGCGCGGAAAGGAAACGCGCGCGTGGTCTTCTCGGGCGCGGGCAATTCCTTGACGAGCAGCTTCTCGTTGATATAGGAGGCGATGGTGCGGAGCGCAGTCGGGCGCGTCGCCTGAATGTCCATCGGAAGTGCGGTATTTTCCGTCCGCTCTTTCGCTTTCATTCTCATATAACCGCCAAGCGTATATTCGTTGCTTCCGCTGACGACGGTGAATCTGTTTTTCATGTTACGGTACAAAGCTTCGTATGCGTTTTCGGTCATAGCCATTTTCTTGTCTCCTTATAGGCTTGTTTATCGTTTTTCCGCGACGCGCAGCTTTGCGCTGCGGGAGCGGGGATTTTCTTCGAGTTCTTTCTCCGAGGGGAGGATCGGTTTTGCTCCGAGAATACGGAGTGTGGGCTTCTTCCCGCACACACAGACGGGGAAGTCCCGGGGACAGGTGCATCCCTCCGACAGGGTGCGGAAGGTTTGCTTTACGATACGGTCTTCGAGTGAGTGAAAGGAAATCACGACAATTCGTCCGCCGGGTACCATATGCCGTGCGGCGGCTTCGATCGTCGGACGAATCACGTCGAGCTCACGATTGACCTCGATCCGTATCGCCTGAAAGGTGCGCTTCGCGGGGTGAGGGCCGTCGGCTCTCGCCGCCTTCGGGATGGCATGTCGGATAAGATCGGAGAGCTCTCCCGTCGTGACGATGGGGGAGACCTCCCGCGCCTTGCAGATGGCGGCGGCGATTCTCGGTGCGAACCGTTCTTCACCGTATTCGTAAAATATTCTTTTCAGATCGCTCTCACTGTATGTGTTGACCACCTCGTATGCGTCGAGCGGATTGTCGCGCGACATGCGCATGTCGAGACGGGCATCGTGCATATAGCTGAAGCCGCGTTCGGGGTCGTCGAATTGCGGGGAACTGCAACCGAGGTCGGCAAGGACGCCGCCGAGGTTGTCGATCCCGAGACGTGTCAGCACGTCGCCGAGCGTGGAAAAATTCTCGTGGATAAAGGTAATTTGCGAAAGATGGTCACGAAGGCGGAGCTTTGCGGCTTCGATCGCCGTCTCATCCTGGTCAAAGCAGAGAAGTCTCGAGTGTTCCCCCATGCGTTTGGCGATCTCGAGAGAATGTCCGCCACCGCCGGTCGTACAGTCAACGTAAGTATACCCGTCCCGGATGTTCAGAGCATCCATACATTCGTATAACAGGACGGAGGTGTGCGAAAAGGGAAGTTGATTCATGATGTGCTTGTCCTTTCGTCGGTGACGGGCTGTCAAAGCCCGTACTGACGCATGATTTCGCGCATTTTCTCAAAGTCGCGGGTCTGCTCGCGCTCGTTCCAGAGTGCCTCGGACCAGATACGGATCTGTTTTCCCGCACCGACAAAAACGATATTGGTGTCCTTGTCGATGTGCGCGTGCTTCATCAGCTTGTCGTCGAGGATGATCCGTCCGCTGGCATCGGGTACGCATTTTTGCGCCGCCCCGAGAATGAAGTCCTGGAATTCCTCCGCATCCGCCTCGGGCAGACGGGAGATCTTTTCCACATATGCCTCCCAGTCCTCCGCGGTGTACACCGAGAGGTAAGAGTCGAATTTTCTGGTGATATAGAATTCCCGACCGAGCTCATCACGGAATTTTGAAGGGACAAAGACACGCTTTTTGCTGTCCATGCCGTGGACATAGGAACCGACAAAAGACATATCTTACCTCCGTTTCTCCGTATTTGCCCCCTCTTTTTCGGGAAAATCGGGAATTTTATGGGATTTGGCGGGAAAACGGGACACTTCACCCCACTTCTCCCCACCTTGCCAATATTATAAATCATCTTTTGGAAAATTGCAAGGGGTTTTTGAAAAAAAGCAAAAAAAATTTTCAAAAGCCGAAAAGACGGAGATAAATCTCATGAAAATGCGAAAAAATGCTTCCATTTTCGGAAATAATATGATAGAATAGAGGCAGTCTCAAAGGAGGTTGTCCGAATGTCGTTTCTGAAAAAGCTCTTCGGTGTGGGGAAGGATCCCCAAAGTTATACCTTTCGCCTCGAGCGGGCAAAGGCGCTGCACGGACAACCCGTCCGCTACGTGACCGAGAATCGGGACGGAAACGAGGATGTCGTCGGCAGAGGCGGACACCTCACTCTGAAGGGGGATGAATTTCTGCTCGATACGTCGGGAGATACCCTCTTTCGTTGTCCCGTCGCACAGCTCGAGGCGGCATATCTCATGAGCGGTGACGGCGTGATCTTAAGAGGACCGAATCTTCTCGAGGGCGGCAGAGAGCGCACCTTAACCGTTCATTTTGTATATTACCGTAAATAAGAGCTGACGTCATAGGGAGAAAAGAAATGAGAGCTTGTCCGTATACGACTGCCGTGATCTTAGCGGCGGGAAACGGCACCCGCATGGGGTGCGAGGTGGCAAAGCAGGAGCTTCTCCTCCTCGGGGAGAGCCTTCTCCGACATACGCTTCGCGCGTTCGAGGCGTCTTCCGTCGATGCGGTCGTCGTTGTCGTTCGGGCGGATGAGATCGCCTTCGCCGAGCGGGAGACAGAGGGATTTTCTAAGGTAAAACGCATTGTTGTCGGCGGTTCCGACCGTAAGGAGTCCGCCGCCCGTGGCTTTGCGGCAATTCCGAAGGAGAGTACCCTCGTCGCGATCCACGATGCCGCCCGCCCCCTGATCACTCCGCGTGACATCGATTCCGTCCTGACGGTCGCGGCATCCTGCGGAGCCGCGCTTCCCGTGTCGGAGGTCGTCGATACGGTCAAGGCGGTGGATGAGGACGGGCATGTCCGTGCTACCCTGAACCGTTCGGAGCTTCGCCTCGCCGCGACCCCGCAGGCGTTTTTTGCGGATTGGTACGCCGAGGCACTCGGAAAGGTCGGGGAGGGCATTACCGACGACGCCATGATGCTCGAGGCGATCGGGAAGCCCGTGCAGACCGTTCTCCTGAAAGACGAAAACCGCAAGATCACCACACCGCGCGATTTTGCCTATGCCGAATATATCATGGAAAGAAGAAAGAAAAAATGACAGAGCTTCGAATCGGGCACGGCTACGACGTGCATCAATTGACGGAGGGAAGACGCCTGATCCTCGGCGGAGTGGAGATCCCGCATCCGACGGGGCTCCTCGGGCATTCCGATGCGGACGTGTTGCTTCACGCGCTGATGGACGCGATCCTCGGTGCACTCGGCGAGGGGGACATCGGCAGACATTTTCCCGATACGGATGATCGGTATCTCGATGTTTCGAGTCTTCATCTTCTGACACTGGTCAAGGCGAAAATGGATGCCCGCCGTGCTTCGCTTGTCAACGCGGATATCACTCTGATCCTTCAAAAGCCGAAGATTGCCGGATATATAGAGAAAATGAAGAGAAATATCGCCTTTGCCCTCGCGTGCGACGAGTCGCGCGTCAATGTCAAGGCGACGACCGAAGAGCACCTCGGTTTCACCGGCAGCGAAGAGGGCGCCGCCGCCCATGCCGTCGTCCTTCTTTCTCTCGAAACCTGAAACCGTGCCGCCGCACGGATCTGCGAGCGGCACGGCGGGGGGGAGACAAAGGAGGAACGCGAGTCATCTCGGAACTTCTTTCGCTTTACTGTCGGCGCGATCGCTTTGCCGTTTTTTCGTCCCTTTCTTATTTTATGGGAAAACGCGGCTTCTGCTACCCGAAAACTTAATAACCTGTGAGGATTTCATATGATACGTATTGCCCCTTCCGTTCTTGCCTGTGATTTTTCCCGACTTGCCGATGAGGTCCGCGAGATCGAGAAAGCAGGTGCCGACATGCTCCATCTCGATGTCATGGATGGTATCTTTGTCCCGAATATTTCGTTCGGCTTTCCCGTGATCGAATCTTTGCGCGATAAGAGTGCACTCCCGTTCGACGTTCACCTGATGATCGCCGCGCCCGAGCGGTACCTCGAGCGCTTTATCGCCGCGGGTGCCGACAGCATCACCTTCCATTACGAGGCGTGTGAGGACATTCCCGTCGCTCTCGATACCGTCCGCCTCCTCGGGAAGCGGGTCGCCCTGTCCGTAAAGCCGGATACGCCGATCGATGTCGTGTATCCCTATCTCGACCGCTGCGACATGATTCTCGTCATGACGGTGGAGCCGGGCTACGGCGGACAGGCACTGATCCCTTCGACACTCGATAAGATCCGTACCCTGCGCGCGGAGCTTGACCGTCGGGGGCTGCCGACGCTCATTCAGGCTGACGGCGGGATCAATGCCGCGACCGCGGGGGATGTCATCGCCGCGGGAGCGGACGTTTTGGTCGCGGGAAGCGCCGTCTTCCATGCGAAGGATCGCCGCACCGCCATGGACGCCTTGAGAAAATAACCCGCAAAACAGAAAACGTAGAGAAAAGGGAAGAGTTTTTCGGAAAACTTTTTCCTTTTTTCTTTTATGACAAGAATCGCGATTTCCGTGTGATAGAATGGAAACATAAAAAAGAGAAGACGCGGGAGGATGCAAATGAAGACCCTCTATATCGATGTGTATTTTCTGATCAACCTGACCGTAGACATCCTCGCGCTTCACTTTTCCTCTCTTTTCTTTCATCTGCCGCTCCGCGTGTGGCGGCTGACCCTTGCCGGGGTCGGAGGCGCGGCATTTGCCACGGCGGCGGTGCTTTGCTCGCAGAACCGTTTTTTGGTTATTCTCTTTACCGTCCTCGGGTTTCTTCTGATGATGGCACTTTGCACGGGCGGTGCCCGTCTTGCCCGATCGGTGCGCTTCGCTCTCGGCTTTCTCGTTCTTGAAATCCTGATCGGCGGGCTCGTGTACTTTTTCTACGGCATCCTCGGAAATTGGATGAAAAATGCAAATATCGACATAAATAACGGGGCAGAAAATAGAAATCTTCTGATCCTGTCCATTATTGTGCTGTTGTCGATCGGCGTTTTGCGTCTTGTCTGTGCCTCCTTTTCCGGCACATCCTCCGAGCGGACGTGTGAGGTCTCCTTTGAGTTTCTTTCCCGCTCCGTTCGCATTGGTGCGCTCGTCGATTCGGGCAATCTTTTAAAGGACCCGCTCGACGGCACTCCGGTCATGCTTTGGAAGGCGTCGGACGCGTCACATCGCCTGCCCGTGCATCTGACGGCGGGAAAGCTTCCGACGGATGAAAGAATGAAGAGTCGCATCCGTCTGATCCCCGTGCGAAGCGGAAACGCTACCCGCATCCTGACAGGCTATCGCATGAGCGACGTCACGGTGAGTGCGGGGAAGAAAAACGGAAAGGTGAATTTGATTATTGCCATTGATGAGGAGGGCGGTACATACGGAGGCTACAATGCATTGTTGCCTTCCGCCGCGTTGGATGTATGCTGATACAGAAAGTTTTTCATTCGCTCGGACGCTTTCTTGCCCGTATTTTTTGCAGAGATCGTGTCTATTATATAAATGGTAGCGAACGCCTGCCGCCTCCGCTTGAAGCAGAGGAAGAGGAGCGCATGATCGCGAATATCGAAAGCGAAGAGGCAAAGCATACGTTGATCGAGCACAATCTCCGCCTTGTCGTCTATATCGCGAAGCGCTTTGAGAACACACACGCGGGGATCGAGGAGCTGATCTCTATCGGTACGGTGGGACTCATGAAGGCGGTCTCGACCTTCAACGCGGAGAAGAACATCAAGATCGCGACCTACGCGTCGCGCTGTATCGAGAACGAGATCCTCATGTTCCTACGTAAGAGCGCCGCACAGAAGAAGGAAGTCTCCATCGACGAGCCTCTCAGCGTGGACTGGGACGGGAACGAGCTTCTCCTTTCGGACATCCTCGGAAGTGAAGGGGACAGTGTCTCTCACGAAATGGAGGAGGACGAAGAACGGAAGATCGTCCGCGCCGCAGTAGAGGATCTGAACGCAAGAGAGCGCGTCATCATCGAGATGCGCTACGGCTTGAAGGGCGGAAGGGAAATGACGCAGAAGGAGGTCGCCGACGCTCTCGGCATCTCGCAAAGCTATATTTCGCGCCTTGAAAAGAAGATCATGTTTCGCCTCCGCAAAAAAATCGAGGAAAAGATTTGATTTTTCGAAATTTTCGGGAAAATCTTTCAAAAAGCCCTTGACAATCGGGGAGAGATGTGATAGAATAAGAAAGCTGTCGATAAAACGACGGCTCGGTCATTGAAAATTGAACAACACAAAGAAGAGAAGAAAACACT
>CAKROZ010000005.1 GCA_934373635.1 uncultured Eubacteriales bacterium | reverse complement strand
ACAAAGGCTATGGACGAAACGCTCGAATACGTCCGAAAAGCAGAAACTTTGCAAAAGGAAAAGGATAACAATTCCCATTATACCAACGTCGGCAAAGAACTTGCAAGAACGAATCCGACGGAATATAGACGTATAGTCCACGGAAAGCCGAAAACAATCGGAAGTTTTTTCGATTCCGTTCTTTCTCTATTTACCCCCGATATTGTGCGGCAAGTCCCGCGATTACAACAGATAGAAGCGGAAATCGAAGAAGAACGCAAAAAACAAGAAAAACTCAATAATAACGACAATTATAAGAAATAAAGGGATATTTTCTTCCCCATTCACAAAAAGAACTTGACTTCTCATACTAAAATCGCTATAATATGTATCAATACGATTTTATATTTTCGGAGGTTTGTCTTAATGGAACGGAAAGAAGATACTCCCGTGCGTAAAACGCGCAGGAAGTACGAAGAAAAGAACAAAGAAAAGAGAAAGCAAGCGAGCGGCAATTTCGGAACGATGATACCGAGAGCCTTGTATGATGAGATAAACGCTTTTCTCGAAGAAAACGGAATTACGAAAGTCCGGTTGATAAAAGAAGGCTACGAAGCCTTGAAAAATATGAAAAAAGACGGCAAATTGTAAGCCGACTCTTCCTGCCGTTTTGCGTAAATAAATCATTGATAAGGAGATTATATTTACGGAAAATACGGCTAAAATTACAAATCAAAACAGCAAACCTACGGCAAGCATATTCACCATCTATAAAAAAGAGCCAAACGGCGAATATACGCGAACCCGCGAAAGAGTTTTCGGCAATACGGTTTATACCATTGTTGCCCACGAAAAACAGAACATCGGCGTTACGGCGTTCGATATTACTAAAACGCTGATAGAACGGAATATAGACGAGGCGTTAAAACCCGCCGTTCATATTACGGATCGGTTATCGTTTGAAAGTTGCAATTCGGGAGGTAATAAACAATGAATTTGCAACCGACAATTAAAAATAGAAAAATTAAAAGCACAGAAGAACAATGGACAGCCTGCTATTGCAGACTTTCCTGCGACGACGATTTAGACGGCGACAGCAACAGTATTCGCAATCAAAAAATGTTACTGCAAAAGTATGCGGACGAAAATCATTTACGGAACGTAAGATTTTACGTTGACGACGGCTTTTCGGGAAGTAACTTTGAAAGACCTGATTTCAAACGAATGATGTCCGACGTTGAAGACGGCAAAATTTCTACGGTAGTCGTAAAAGATATGTCCCGTTTCGGAAGAGATCATATTCTTGTGGGATATTACACGAAATATTATCTTGCAGAAGCCGACGTAAGATTTATCGCCATTTACGATCAAGTGGACAGCGAGAAAAATCCCGACGACGATATTACCCCGTTCAAAAACATTCTGAACGAAATGTACGCAAAGGATTGCAGTAAGAAAATCAAAGCGGTTGTCAAAGCCAAAGGCAATTCCGGAAAACATCTTACGAGTATTCCTCCGCTCGGATATAAGAAAGATCCCGAAAACAAGGAAAAATGGATTATAGACGAAAAGGGCGCGGAAATCGTAAGAGAAATTTTCAAATTATGCGTTCATGGCTTCGGTCCGACTCAGATTGCGAGAATTCTTACCGAAAGAGGCGTAGATACACCCGTTATTTACTGTCGTAAAAACGGCTTGCCTACTGCCACAAAAATTAAAAACGACTCAGAATTATGGAGTTCTCGATCCGTGGCAAATATTCTTGAAAATTTGGAATATACGGGATGCACAGTCAATTTCAAGTCGTATAAGAAGTCGTATAAGTCAAAAAAGCGCATTGATTTACCCAAAGAAGACTGGGCAATCTTTGAAAACACGCAGGAAGCGATCATCGACAAGCAGACTTTTGAAACCGTTCAGAAAATTCGTCAGGCAAAACGCAGACCGACCGATATGGGCGAAATGAGTCCTCTTTCGGGACTGATTTACTGCGCCGACTGCGGAAAGAAAATGTATCTTTGCCGTTGCACGACAATGAAACAAAAAGAATACTTCAACTGTTCGACTTATCGCAAAAAGAAGAGAAAATATTGCACTTCTCATCAGATAACTGTCGAAGCGTTGGCGGTTCTGATTCAGGACGATTTGCGGCGAACGATTTATTTTGCGCAACAGCAAAGAGAAATGTTTTTGCAGACGTTACGGAAAAACGCCGCGACGAGAACGGAAAAAGAACTGAAAGAGTATTCAAAGGAAATCAAAACTTCGGAAGAACGTATCGAACGGCTGGATAAAATTATTGAAAGCCTTTACGAAGATAAAGTCGAAGGTAAAATTTCCGAGGAGCGATACTTAAAAATGAGCGACACATACGAAACCGAGCAAGCCGGTCTGAAAGAACGGGTTAAAACGTTGAAGTCGGAAATCGCGAAAGCGAAAGAAGACGACGACAAAATCCTCGATTTTATGATGCTTATTTACAAGTATAACAGTTTTGAAAAACTCACGCCCGAAATACTCCGCGCGTTCATCGAAAAGGTCGTTGTTCACGAAAGAACGAAAGTCGACGGACATTACAGACAAACGGTAGAAATCTTCTATAATTTCGTCGGAGCGATCGACCGACCGATATGGGGAGACGAACTTACCGACGAAGACAATTGAAACCAACAAACAGCAAGAGAAAAGGCGTGGCATTACGCCACGCCTGACTCTGAACCTTGCGCCTTTACCTGAAATTCCCTATGGGAACTGCGGTAATCTTCCGTGAGCTTTTTTTTGCATTGGTTTTATTGCGGAGCGTCTGTCGGTGTCAGGGGCTCCGTTTTGTTTTTCTCGCCTTCGGGGAGGTTTGCCGCCTTTCCTTTAATCCCGCCGAGGAGCGCTCTGTCGAGTGCAAAGACAAAAGACAGGATTGCACTCACCGCAAGGTCTTTGAGAAAAGGAAAAGCGATCACGGAAGAGAGCCACGCATTGATCGCGGTGCCGATTCCGAAGAGAAAGATCGCGTGGACGGGAAGGAGACAAAGCGCCGTCGGCGTCATGTGCTCGCCGATCTGTTGGACGATACATATGATGCTGTGAAACAAAAGCACGAGACTGAAAACGATCTGAAGGATGAGACTGAGCGTATAGAGACGTCCGCTCACCACGGCGAGGAGATAGCTCAATGCCGTGATCGGGAGGGATAGAAGCAGGACGGAAAGTCCCGCCCGCGCGCTTGACGCAAAGAGTTCCTTCGGCTTCGAAAGATGCTTCTTCCGTATCGCGTCAAAGAGAAGGAAGAAAAGCTCCGAAAGAAATCCGAGGAGGAAGGAGGAGGTGATAAGACCGAGAAGCGAAGTGGCAAGGAAGCGGAAGGTGTATCTCTGCTTCGTCCCCTGAATCGATTCGAGCCGTGCACCCGCATCCGCCTTGTTGTGCGTTGTCCGTGTGCAGGGGGCGAGATTGCCGAGGTCGGTCATCGCCGCAGGGTCGTTTTTGATCTGTGACTGCGGCTTGATATGGTGAACCGTCAGCTCGTTCAAATTGTCGGCGCGGATGTCGTTCGAATGTGCGGAGGGATAGAGCTCAAAGAGATTTGCTAAGATTTTTCGCGTGTATTCGTTATATTTATGTCCGTCCGTTTTTTGAAAGGCGGCTCTCGTGTCGTAAAAGAAATTCAGAAATTTGCCGAGGCGTCGCTGATCCGCAAAACTTGCGGAGGTAAGGTATCCGCCGACGGGGAGAAACTCCTCCCGCACTCCTCCGTCACGCAGCTTCCAAAGCAGCATTTTCCCGAGAAGATACAAAGAGTAGAAGGGGAGAAGCAGAACGGTAAAAATTCGAAAAAGAAAGGTGTGCAAACGTTTTTCCATGGCTAACTGAAAAATTTCAAAAGTTCCCGATATTTTCGATATGTAACAATCTGTTACATATTTATTGTAACAGATTGTTACAATAAAGTCAATAGAAAAAACGAAAAAACGCAGAAAACTGGGAAAATATGGGAAAAGAAAATCACACCGGACTCGTCGGGTTGAAAAAACTGCGGCGTGCCCGCGGCTTCAGCCAACTGAAAGTAGCAATGGACCTGCACATCTCGCGCGAGGCACTTTCGTATTACGAAAGCGGGAAGAGAAATCCCGACTTGCAGATGCTTCTCGCCCTGTCCGATTATTTTCGCGTGTCGGTGGATTATCTGATAACGGGAGAGGAGCGTTCCTTCCCCGAGCGAAAAAAAGAGTAAAACGGCGGAAGTCCGCCGTTTTTTCTTGACACGGGGAAGGATCTGTGGTACAATGAGAAAAAACAAAACAGAGAGAACCTATGATAGAGCTTTGGACTTGCCCGAAGTGCGGCGGGACGCTCTCCTTTTCGGAGAGGTGCGCCCGTTGTCCCGCGGGGCATTGCTATGACATTGCCAAGGAAGGGTATGTCAACCTCCTTCTTTCGACGGGCGGGATTCACGGGGATTCCCGCGAGATGGTGGAGGCACGCCGTCGCTTTCTCGGGAGCGGGGCGTATGAGCCTTTGCGGCGCGCCGTCGCGGAAGCCGTAAGACGGCATTTGCCATCGGGTGGCGTGTTGCTTGACGCGGGGTGCGGGGAAGGCTATTACACCGAGGGCATCGTCCGGACGCTCGGTGCGGATGCCTCGGTCTTCGCCTTCGACATTTCCCGCGATGCCGCACGTCGCGCGGCAAAACGGGATCGTGCCCTCTCGGTCGCCGTGGCGAGCGCATACCGCATTCCCGTAAAGGACGGGAGCGTCGATCTTGTCACCGCCCTCTTCTCCCCGATGGCGACCGAAGAATTTCACCGCGTTCTAAAGCCGCACGGCATTCTCCTTCTTGCCATACCCGAACGCGAGCATCTCTTCGGACTCAAGCGGATCCTTTACGATACCCCGTATAAAAACGAGGTCGCCGACACCGCCCTTCCGGGTTTTTCCCTCCTTGAAAGCATCGAGCTTCGCTATCTCCTGACCGTTGTCGGGAGAGAGCAGATCTCCGATCTCTTTTACATGACCCCCTATGCCTACCGCACCTCGCCGAAGGATAAGGAAAAGCTGGCGGCGTGTGACACGCTTGAGACCGACGCGCATTTTCGCCTGTTGATTTATCAAAAAGGGGATTGCCAAGAACACCCCGATGTGCTATAATATAAGCGAGAAAACTTGCTTGCAAGGGTTTTCAAGCGCAATATTTCAACGAACGGCTGCTATTTGCGTTCAGCAAAGAACATATTGCGAATGCAATACAAAATTTATTTTTGTAAGCCGTGTCACGTTATGATAGCGGTAAGAAACCATGCCGACATATCTGATAGGAGAAGCATATGGAAGAAACCTATAAAATATCCATGGAGAAGATCATCGAGGAATTCCACCTCGAGACCATCTATCTGCCCGATCTGCCCGAGAATATTTTCGTCACCTGCTCGAGGGTCAACCGCCCGGGACTTCAGATGGTCGGCTTCTATGACCATTATGAACAGGCGCGCCTCCAGATCATCGGAAAAGTG
Source organism: uncultured Eubacteriales bacterium (assembly GCA_934373635.1). Taxonomy (GTDB): domain Bacteria; phylum Bacillota; class Clostridia; order Oscillospirales; family CAG-272; genus UBA1740. The sequence goes on along the minus strand of CAKROZ010000005.1, from coordinate 99,387 downwards.
GAGAACCTCTTCGTCTCCCAACTTCCGAAGGAAGAGCGCTCCCGCCGTCTCGAGGATTTCTTCCGCTCCAAGCCGAGCGGTGTGATCGTCACCACATCGATCGATGTCTCGGCAGACACCGTTGCCATCGCGGAGAAATATCATGTGCCGATCCTTCGCACCGAGGAGCGCACCTCCGACTTTATGGCGGCACTTATCGCCTATCTGAACGTTCAGCTCGGACCGCGCATCACGCGCCACGGCGTTTTGGTCGAGGTCTACGGAGAGGGAATTCTGTTGCTCGGCGATTCGGGCGTCGGAAAGAGTGAGACCGCCATCGAGCTCATCAAGCGCGGGCATCGTCTCATCGCCGACGACGCCGTGGAGATCAAGAAGGTCTCCGCCACCACCCTTGTCGGGCGCGCCCCCGATCTCATCCGCCACTATGTCGAGCTTCGCGGCATCGGCATCGTCGACGTCCGCCGCCTCTTCGGTATGGGCGCCATCAAGGAGACCGAGAAGATCGATCTCGTCATCAATCTCGAGCCGTGGCATCAGGGAAAAATGTATGACCGCCTCGGGCTCGAGGAGGAGACGACCAACATCCTCGGCATCGAGGTGCCGACCATCCTGATCCCCGTTTCCCCGGGACGAAATCTCTCGGTCGTCATTGAGGTCGCCGCCATGAACAACCGTCAAAAGCGCATGGGCTATAACACCGCCGCCGAATTCAATAAGCGGCTGATGGAATCCATGGCGCGCGAATGATCGAACAAAATCGCCCCCGCTCTCCGAAAGGCGCGGGGGCATCGCCTTACAAAAGGGCGGGAAAGGACGGAAAATGAGCATCCTTGACGAATACGACCCGAAGGGGAAGCCCCTTTTCAGCCCCGAAAATCTTTACGGCAAACGGGAGAAGATCGCCGACGTCTGCATCGTTACCTTTCACCGGAAGGTGACGGAAAAGGTCCTCGCGGCGTATGCCCCGACGAAGGTCGCGGCGGCATTCACCGCGAACGGCGAAATCCCGATCTACCGCTTTTCCTCGGAGGGGAAGAATCTCCTCTTTTATATGAGCCCGATCGGTGCCCCCGCCGCGGGCGCCATCCTCACGGAGGTGAGCGCGCTCACGGGCGCGCGGCACTTCATCGTCTTCGGCAGCTGCGGGGTTCTGGAACCCGAGCGTGCGCGGGGGAAGATTCTCGTCCCCACGTCCTCCTATCGTGACGAAGGGCTCTCCTATCACTACGCCCCGCCCGCCGATGCCATAAGCATGAAAAACAGCGGGACGGTCGAACGCTATTTTGCCGAAAAACAGGTCCCCTATCTCGCGGGGCGGAACTGGACGACCGACGCGATCTATCGGGAAACCGAGAAAAATGTCGCACGCCACAGGACGGAGGGCTGTATCTCCGTCGAGATGGAGGCGGCGGGACTCGAGGCGGTGGCGAACGCCGTCGGGCTCGAGCTCTATACCTTCTTCTTCGGCGGTGACATTCTCGGAGTCACATGGGAGACGGGCGATCTCGGTGGGGAAAAGGAAAAGAAAAAGCAGCAAGACCTTTTCGACCTCGCCCTCGGGCTTGCAAAGACGCTTTTTTAAGAAAACATGTCGAGTTGCTTGCCGTCAAGGAAGATCGCGCCCTCTCCGATGTTCCCGCACAGTCGATACGGGCGATCCTTTACGCAAGAGGCGCCCTTACCCACGACCTCGATTGAAACATTCCGATATACAACGCACCCGAAGCCGCATACGGACCGAAACGGCTTCGGGCGTTTTCTTTTCGGAATGTTTTCCCGCGCGAGTCGCATATAGTGGAGAGAGTCCCCGTCGGGGAATCTCAAAAACGAGATCGGAGGGCGGTATGAGCCGTAGAAAACGCTTTCTCGCAAACGGTCTGCTGTTGACCGCCGTCGCACTGTCTGCCCGCGCGGTGTCTTTGTTCTTCGGTGCCTTCGTCACCAAGACGGTGGGCGCCGAGGGCATCGGGCTGTTCACCCTGATCATGACGCTCTATAACTTCGCCGTCACCTTCGCGACCTCGGGCGTCAGCCTTACGGTGACGAAGCTCGTCGCCGCCGCCATCGGAGAGGGAAGGCGGGAGCGGGTCGGCGGGATTCTCCACGCCGCCGTAGCCTATGCTCTCTTTTTCAGCGTGACCGCGACGGCGGTGCTCTTCTTTTTCGCGCCGCCGCTCGGCATCCGCGTTCTCGGAGACGCCCGCGCGGTGCGCTCCATTCGCCTTTTGTCCCTTTCCCTTGTCCCGAGCGCTCTTTGCGCGATCTTTTCGGGCTACTTCGTCGGTGTCCGCCGCGTCGCGAGAAATGCCGCGACGCAGGTGATCGCCCAAGGCGTGAAAATTCTTCTCACCCTCGCCATCGTGACAAAGAGCGCCGCCCTCGGTGCCGAGAGCGCCTGCTTCGCTCTTTCTCTTTGCTCGGTTCTGACCGATGCCGTCGCCTTCCTCGTCCTTCTTCTCCAGTTTTTCGCCGAGCGCCGTCACGAGAGCGCGGACGGAAAATCGCGGGAAATGCCCGCCGTCGCGGGGATGGCGTTTCCCCTCGCCGTGTCCGCCTATCTTCGCTCGGCACTTCTGACCGTGGAGCATGTCCTGATCCCGAAGCGCTTGCAAAAGCGGGGAGATACCCGCTCCGAGGCGCTTGCGTCCTACGGCATCCTGCATGGTATGGCTCTGCCGATGATCCTCTTTCCGATGGCGCCCCTGACCTCCTTTTCGGGGCTTCTTGTGCCGGAATTCTCCGAGTGCTTCGCCGCGAAGGATACCGCCCGCATGAGCAGGATCGCCGAGGAAGCCTATCATCTCACCCTCACCTTTGCCGTCGGCGTGTCGGCGTTTTTGCTCCTGTTTTCGGAGGAGCTCGGCTACGTGATCTACCGCTCCTATGAGGCGGGGGTCTATATCGCCTTTCTCGCTCCCGTCGTCCCCCTCATGTACCTCGACCACGTGACCGACTCCATCCTCAAGGGCATCGGCGAGCACGTCTATTCCATGTGGGTCAACATCTCCGATTCCTTCCTCTCGGTCGTTCTCGTCTTTTTCCTCCTGCCGCAGATGGGCATCCGCGGCTACGGCGTCGTGATCATCGCGATGGAGAGCTATAACTTCCTGTTGTCCTATCTTCGCCTGCGAAAGAGAATCCGTTTCCCCCTGCACCCCGTCCGCTCCTTTCTTCTCCCGCTTCTCGCCGCCTCGCTCTCCGTCATGCTCTCAAAGACCCTCTTCGTCATGAACGGGCAGGCGACGGGCGGCTTCTGGCTCGCGATGAAGATCCTGTTCGCCGCGTCCGTCTTTATCGCCTTTACCCTGAGTGCGGAAAGGCTCCTCTCTCTCCGCCGTCGGAAAGAAGGGGAGAGCGGGGGCCGCGCGTAACCTCTCGGACACCCCTCGTCTTGAATGCTCGCATTTGCGCGGGAAGGGATGTGACGACCGAGCGTAAATTCTCGGGCACCCCCCGCGCGGAGTACACTCACATTCCCACGGAAACAGAACCGCGGACAAAGAGCCGAAATTCCTCTCACCGCTTGACTTGCACCCTCTCCCGTGATATAATACAAATGAAAGCCTGTCGCAAAGGCTTTCAAGCTCGATGCCCCGCCCGAAACGGCGAGCCGGCGAAAGCAAAACAAAAGCGACACCTCCGACAAAATTTAAGTTTGTCGTGCTTTTGGTTATCATAAAAAAAGACAGAAAAAAACATGAGAGGAGACCCCCGTGCAAGATAGTCTGACCTGTTCCTTCACCGGACACCGTACCATTCCCGTCGCCCATCTTGCGACGCTCTCCGACCTGCTTTCCCGCGCGGTCGCCTATGCCTACGGGGAAGGGTGTCGCACCTTTTATGCCGGGGGCGCCCTCGGCTTCGATACCTATGCCGCCCGCGCCGTGATCTCCTTCCGCGTGACCCATCGCGACGTCCGTCTCGTTCTGCTCCTCCCCTGTCTCGATCAGGCAAAAGCGTGGAGCGCACACGGACGCGCCGAGTATGAGTGGATTCTCGGACAGGCGGACGAGGTGCAATATTTCGCCGATGCCTATACCAAGGATTGTATGCGCCTTCGTAACCTTGCCCTCGCCGAACGCGGTGATCTCCTGATCGCTTACGTCGGGCATGAGCGGAGCGGCGCCGCACAGACCCTCCGCGCTGCCGCAAGACTCGGGAAAAGAGTCTACAACCTCTTCCCCTCGGCGGAAAAAACAACAAAGTCGGAAGAGTGACCGCGGGCGAAGATCCCCTGCAAAAAATCGGCAACCCGCCGAAAAAAGCATCATCGCCGCCCTTCAAACACCGATAAAAAAAGAAAAAAGGCACGGCTTACCTCCCTACCTCACCAAAAAGCAATTTCCGCACGATTTCTCACCATAATTCTTAATCCATAATTCATGATTCTTCATTTATTTACAAACCGCGCCGCTTTCCGATTTCGGAAAACGGCGCGGTTTGTAAATATTACGTTGCTTTTTCTGCTTTTTCGATTGCCGAAACGATAGAACGAATGACCTTCGCAGGGGAGAGCCAGAAGTCGCGGCACCAGACACGAAGGAGCGTCCAACCGCGCGACTCGAGGAATCTCGGACGGTAAACGTCCCGCTCGAGCACCGAGTCGGAGGTCGCGTAAGCGTCGAGGTCGAGCTCGACACCCACAAGGTAACGATCCTTTTTTGGGCTGTAAACGGCGAGAGAGATCTTTCCCGCATTGCTGCCGAGATCGGTGTCCACCACGTAGCCGAGCTTTTCGAGCCGTTCCTTCATCTGGTCGGTCACCGACGCGATATCGGTCACGCCTTCGGGATGCGGGGGCTCGGAGTGGAGCTCGGAGAGAATGGCGTTCACTTCGTTCTGATTGCCCGCCGATACCGCACGGACATAGAGCAGATATTTCGCGAGCAGCTTCGGACCGAGATTCTTCGAGGTGTCCACCTTCAGATCCTCGGGCTCGATGCTCGTCACCACGATGACCTTCGTCTTCGCACGCGTCACCGCGACGTTCAGCCGGTTCTCACCCCCCTCGGCGGACAGGGAACCGAAATTCGTGTACACCCGCCCAAGCTCGTTCGGCGCGTAGCCGATGGAGAAGATGATGATGTCCCGCTCGTCGCCCTGTACGTTTTCAAGGTTCTTGATGAAGAGGCTGACATCCTCACCGTTTTCTTTGCGGTGCGTCTCTTCGACGAGGAAGGAGCGGAATTCGGGGTCGCGCGCCGCCTCACGGTCGAGCATGTCGGCGATGCAGGATTGTTGTTCGCTGTTGAAGGTGATGATGCCGATCGTCTCGCGGTTCTTGCGCGTCTTCGCGATCTCGCGGAGCAGATCGATCACCTTTTTCGCCTCTACGACGTTCTTGCGATCCACCCACTTGCCCGCGACCTTGTAGCGCTCGATCGGACGGGTGCCCACATTGCGCGAGATGTTCGGCGCGATGCGCAGTTCGCCCGTATAGAAGGCGTTGTTCGAGAAGGCGATCAGCTCCTGATAGCGACTGCGGTAATGGTAGGTCAGATTCGCGCTCTCGTAGCGCGAGACCGCGAGGTCGAGAAGGCTGTCTACCTCGAGCGCCGCCTGCACCGCATAGTCGTCCTGCGCGTCGGGGTCGCCGCCGAGATACCGCTTCATGAAGGTCGCGGAGGGACGGAGCTGCTTTGCGTCTCCCGCCACCACGATGTTCTTTCCGCGATAAATGGTCGGGATCGTGCTCTCGATGAATACCTGCGACGCCTCGTCGAAGATCACGATGTCAAACATGTTCTTGATGAGGGGCAGGAAGGTCGATACGTTTTCGGGGGAGAGAAGCCAGCAGGGGAAGAGCGCGAGAACGAAGTCGCTGTATACCTCCATCGTCTTGCGGATGGGCCAGTATTTCTGCTTCTTCGAGATCTGGTAGAGGAAATCCTTGTTGTTCTTCGCGTTTTCGTAAAGCGCGTCGTATTCGCGGCTGTTCTTGCCCGAGCAGATCTTGTTCGCGATCACGAGCTGTTGCTCTTTCAGCTTCTCGATGCGGGAAGTAATGTTTGCAAAATCGACGGTTTTTCCGAGATCGTCCTTACATTCCTCTTCGTACCGAAGCACTTCGTGATAGATGCGCAGGATCAGAAGCTTCTCGAGGATCTCCTCGTAATTCTGATAGCTCCTGCTCGTCTCGTAGGCGAAATTGAGGATGCCGAGCTTCGTGTCGTCAAGCGACTCGAGGAGCTTATTCACGTCGCGCATCGAAATGTAGTTGTCGAGCGCGTCGTGCACGTGGCGGATATACGAGGTGTTCCCGCGCAGGATGTTGTCGATAACGGCGAGATACCCGTCGGGCGTCAGCACGCGGTGCAGGCAGTCGTATTCGGCAACGTAGCTCTCGATGGCGGCGGCGGTGTCGAGGAACGCCGCGCGGATGTCCGCATCCGTGTCGTGGATCTTCCCGATCCGCTTTGCCATATGAACGATGGTGTCGAGATTTTTCCCGTCCTTGATCTCATAGTAGTAGGCGAGCACCTGACGGTAGTAGGGATGCTTCGCCGTGTTGAAGAGTCCCTTGCGGGACTTCTGCACGTCCTCGAGCCGCCCCTTGACCTCGCTCAGCGTCAGAATATCGAGATCTTCCCGCATGTGGTCGATGACGGGATTTTTCTCCTTCGCCTGTACGTAGTTGTAGTAAAGTCCCTCGAGGTTCTTCGAGCGGATGACGAACAGCGCCTCGCTCATCACCCGATAGTCGAGCGCCATGATCTTCTTGTTCGCGAGCATGTTCGTGTAGATGCCGTACTCGCTCGAGTTCTTCGCGATCGCGTAAGACGACGCATACATCTGCGCGAGAGAAAGACCGAACGGGCGCACCGTGTTCATCGTATCGAAGATGGTCTCGAGCGTGTGCACTTCGGCGGCAATGCGGCTTTGCAGATCGTCATACTCCCGCTCGAGCGCCGACACGTCGACAAGGCTCTCGATCTGATCCTTCTGATGCGCGAGCAGACACCGCTCGTAGAAGAATTGCTTTTCCTTCGTCTCGTCGGTCAGGTACATCGCCTTTTCGTTCAGCGTACCGAGACGGTTGTATACCACGTCGAGCGCCGCCTTCTTCTGCGAGACGACGAGCACCTTTTTCTTTTTGCAGATCGCGTCGGTGATGATGTTGACGATCGTCTGCGACTTACCCGTGCCGGGCGGACCGTAGATCACCATGTTGCCGTTCCTCGCCACCTTGCGCACCACCTCGGACTGCGCGTAGTCGAGCATCCGCACGTTGTAGCTGTTCTCGTCACAGGTCTTTTTCTTTTTCGACCGTCCGAAGAGATGACGGATTCTGCGGCTCTGCGGCGTGAGAAGCTCCTCGATCGGGTCGTTCGTCAGCTTCTTTTTTTCGAGCAGGCAATAGTCATTGTAAATCGAATTGGAAAGAGGGAAGCGTGCGAGCACCGCGGCGTACCGTACCGAGAGTCCGCCCCGCCCGTCCGGCTCCTTGAAGCGGTCGTAATTGTATACGTTCTTCGAGTGGGAGCAGTCGATGCGGATATGCGCCTCGGCGAGGTATTCCGCCACCGCCTTGACCGACTTGAAGGAGGCGAGATCGTCGAACTCCAGCTCGAGATTGTCGATATTCAGCTTTTTCGACTGCGCGTAGGCAAAGATGAGCGCGGGGTTGATTCGCACCTTTTCCGCCTCGTTGAAGCGGATCTCTGCCGTGTTCTCGTCGGGGAGCTCGATCTTGACGGGGAAGAGGAGCAGGGGCGCCTTGATCATCGTGCGCTTCGGTCCCTGCTGGATCGATCCGAATACGAAGGGGTAGCCGATATACAGCTCATAGCGTCCCGTCTCCCGCTCGATGTCCTCAATCTCGCGCTTTAACTCCTTGATCTTGCCGATCTCGAGCTCCATTGCGTGCGCCGTCTCTTCTCTGCGGACCTTGTCGTTCTTCTGCGATGCCTTTTTCTGCTCTTCGGGGGAGAGAAGGGAAACATCTTTGAGCTTTTTGTCAAGTTTACTTTGAATATCGAGGTTTTCGAGGATCTCTTTTTTCTCACCGTTCGAGATGAGCGTCAGCGGATATTTGTGCGCGGTGAAGAGGAAATCCACGAATTCCGCGACCTTGCCGTCCCGACCTTCGAAGATGCGGCCGATGTCGTAGGCGCTTTTTCTGACGATGCTTTTCAGATACAGACACTTATTGTTACCGCCGATCTCGATCAGGCGTTCTTTGTAATAGGTGTAGATGCTCTTTCCCATGCTTGCCTCTCCCCGTTTTGATGTTTCGGTTGATTTTCGGTTTCCCGCCCTGCGGCGAACCCACCGCGCTTTTCGCGGTCCTTCGCGGGCTCTCGACCGCTTTCCGAAGACTTTCGCCGAAATTTCGGTCTCACGCCTCTATTTTTTTGTGGGAACGTCGCGCGGACGCAAAATCCCCCACTCTATAACCATACTAAAAATTATAACACAATTCGTCGGGAAAATCAACCGCCCGCGGAAATTTTTTTCATTTTAGTTTGCACTGAAACAGACACAATTCAGCTATCGGCAGAATGCGCATACCATTACGGCAGAAAAAGAAGTTTTCTCAAACGAAAGAGGAATGAGCCCGGTTCAATACCGAGCTCATTCAACAAAGATTTGTTACTTAATTTTTCCAAATATAAGATTTAACCCAAATTATTCAAAAAATTTGCATATGCTGTCTGAAGAGATTAATCTTTCAGTGCAGCCTGCGCCGCGGCAAGACGTGCGATCGGCACGCGGAAGGGCGAGCAGGAAACATAGGAGAGACCGATCTTGTGGCAGAACTCAACCGACGAGGGGTCGCCGCCGTGCTCACCGCAGATACCGCAATGAAGGTCGGGGCGGGTCTGTCTTCCGAGCTCGACAGCCATCTTCATCAGCTTGCCGACACCTACCTGGTCGAGCTTCGCGAACGGATCGTTCTCAAAGATCTTCGCGTCGTAGTAGGAGCCGAGGAACTTGCCGGCGTCGTCACGGCTGAAGCCGTAGGTCATCTGCGTCAGGTCGTTCGTACCGAAGCAGAAGAACTCCGCTTCCTTCGCGATGTCATCGGCAGTGAGAGCCGCACGCGGGATCTCGATCATCGTACCGACTTCATACTTCAGGTCGGCGCCTGCCGCCTTGATCTCTTCGTCGGCAGTCTTGACAACGATGTCCTTCACAAATTTAAGCTCTTTTACTTCGCCGACCAGCGGGATCATGATCTCGGGCACGACATTCCAGTCGGGATGTGCCTTCTTGACGTTGATCGCCGCACGGATGACAGCTTTGGTTTGCATTTTTGCGATTTCGGGGAAGGTGACCGCCAGACGGCATCCTCTGTGACCCATCATCGGGTTGGCTTCATGGAGAGAAGCGATGATGCTCTTGATGGTCTCGACGCTCTTGCCCTGTGCCTTCGCAAGGGTAGCGATGTCTTCCTCGGTCGAGGGAACGAACTCGTGAAGCGGGGGATCGAGGAAACGAATGGTAACGGGGTTTCCTTCCAGAGCCTCATAGAGCTTCTCAAAGTCGCCCTGCTGCATCGGCAGGATCTTGTCGAGTGCGGCTTCTCTTTCTTCCACGGTATCGGAGCAGATCATCTCGCGGAACGCGTCGATGCGGTTGCCCTCGAAGAACATGTGCTCGGTACGGCAAAGACCGATACCCTCGGCGCCGAGCTCACGAGCCTTCTTCGCGTCGCGGGGCGTGTCGGCGTTGGTGCGGACGCCGAGCTTGCGGTACTTGTCCGCCCAAGTCATGATGCGGTCGAAGTCACCCGAGATGGTGGCATCCACGGTCGGGATCGCACCGTCGTAGATGTTACCGGTCGAACCGTCGATCGAGATGAGGTCGCCCTCGTGATAGGTCTTGCCCGCGAGAACGAAGGTCTTCTTGTCTTCGTCAAAGTTGGTGATGGCGGAGCAGCCCGATACGCAGCAGGTTCCCATGCCGCGCGCGACGACTGCCGCGTGAGAGGTCATACCGCCGCGCACGGTAAGAATACCCTGCGAAGCCTTCATGCCCTCGATATCCTCGGGAGAGGTCTCGAGACGGACGAGAACGACCTTCTCGCCCTTCGCCTTCCATGCCTTCGCATCGTCGGCGGTGAATACGATCTTGCCGCAGGCGGCACCGGGAGACGCGGCGAGAGCCTTCGCCACTGCCTGCGCGGTCTTCAGCGCCTTCGGGTCGAACTGCGGGTGAAGCAGTGTGTCAAGGTTACGCGGGTCGATCATGAGGACTGCCTGCTTTTCGTCGATCATGCCCTCGTCCACGAGATCGCAGGCGATCTTGAGTGCCGCCTTCGCGGTTCTCTTGCCGTTTCTCGTCTGGAGCATGTAGAGCTTGCCGTGCTCGACGGTGAATTCCATATCCTGCATGTCGCGGTAGTGATCTTCGAGCGTCAGGCAGACCTGCTTGAACTGCTCGAACGCCTCGGGGAACTTCTGCTCCATCTCGGCGATCTTCATCGGGGTACGCACACCGGCAACCACGTCTTCGCCCTGTGCGTTGGTGAGGAACTCACCCATGAGCTTCTTTTCGCCCGTCGCGGGATCACGTGTGAACGCGACACCCGTGCCGCAGTCGTCACCCATGTTACCGAACGCCATCATCTGAACGTTGACGGCGGTGCCCCAAGAATAGGGAATATCGTTGTCGCGTCTGTAAACGTTGGCGCGGGGGTTGTCCCAAGAACGGAAGACCGCCTTGATGGCGCCGAGGAGCTGTTCCTTCGGGTCGGAGGGGAAGTCCTCGCCGATCTTCGACTTGTACTCGGCTTTGAACTGCTCGGCGAGCTTCTTGAGGTCGTTTGCGTCGAGCTCGACGTCCTGCGTCACGCCCTTTTCTTCCTTCATCTTGTCGATCAGCTGCTCGAAGTACTTTTTACCGACTTCCATAACGACGTCGGAGTACATCTGGATAAATCTTCTGTAGCAGTCGTATGCCCATCTCGGGTTGCCGCTCTGCTTTGCCATGACCTCGACGACCTCCTCGTTCAGACCGAGGTTGAGGATCGTGTCCATCATACCGGGCATCGAGGCGCGTGCGCCCGAACGAACCGAGACGAGAAGGGGATTTTTGAGGTCGCCGAACTTCTTACCGGTGATCTTTTCCATCTTGCCGATGTACTCCATGATCTCTGCCATGATCTCGTCATTGATCTGTCTGCCGTCTTCGTAATACTGCGTGCATGCCTCCGTGGTAATGGTAAAGCCCTGAGGCACGGGAAGACCGATGTTCGTCATTTCGGCGAGGTTTGCACCCTTACCGCCGAGCAGATTGCGCATGTCTTTGTTGCCTTCGGAGAAGAGATACACATACTTCTTGCTCATCTTGTTGAAATTCCTCCAAAATAAAATTAATAATAGTAAATTTGAAAGCGACGCGAACCGAGGGCACAAAACCTGTTCGAAAAAACATTTCGCGGCGTAAAACCTACCGGATCGCGAGCAGACCGTCGTGCCGGATGCATGATAAAAGCGCGAAAGACCGCAAAAAAAACATCTCGGCGACGACTGTACGGCGACGCACCCTAAATTATACCACAAACCTTGGATTTTTTCCATATCTCAAAAGAAAAAAATGAAATTTGTATTAAAGTTTACAGTTTATACACATTTTAGAAGATTGCAGCAAAAAAATCGAAAATCCTATTGCAAAACGGTAAAAAGTGTGGTAAAATAAACAAAACACCGCACAGACTTGTGTCCGTCCGAGCGCGTGTCGCAGAGATTCCCGAAACGCACCTCACCTCTGCATGTTTCCGTAGCTCAGCAGGATAGAGCGTCCGCCTCCTAAGCGGAAGGTCAGCGGTTCGAATCCGCTCGGGAACGCCAATCCCCCCGAAATCCTTGAAAGGATCTCGGGGGGATTTTTCTGTTTTCTCAAAAGGGACGGCAAGCCCTTACACGCCCGCGCATCACAGTACGGGATAGCCCGCCTTCGTGTGTGCCTCGATGAGATCGTCGCAGAGCGAGACGATCTCGTCGGTGGACAGCTCCGCACCCGTGTGCGGCTCCATCATGGCGGCTTGGTAGACCGTCTCTCGCTTTCCCGTGCGCGCGGCTTCGATCGTCAGCATCAAACCTCCCGACAAAATAGTTTTATCCGAAATCGGGCTTTCCCTCTTGACTTGTCGGGCGTTTTGTGGTATACTGAATCTGCGAAACAAACGAATAGAGAAGTGAATGTATTCTTCAAAAGAATATATTGGCTCTTTTTGTTAATGCTTTCTACGTGAATTTGGTAAAAATGCAAATTCCACGTGGGCAGCATTGGCAATTATATTCCCGTACTGTTCGTTTGTTTCGCAGCAATCGGGGTTTGCATTTTTCGGTGCGCAGATTTCGGTCGGCGCACCTTTTTTGTCGCTGTCGACAGGCATTTACCGAAATTTCCCGCACCCGCATCCTCCGCACGACGGCATAAAAAAAGCCGCGCCCGCAAATTATGCCGACAAAGCATAAAAACGGAATCGCGGCAAATATTCAGAGCCTGCGATAGTCCTCCACCGCACGCAAAATCTCATGCAACAGCTTTTGTTCCTCCTTCGGCTTCTCCGCGACGAGGCGGTAACAGAGAAGGGGATAATTGTCCTCGCTCGGAACGCCCTCGGTCATCTCGAGCAGGCGGGTGAGCGGAACACCGAGTGCCGCCGCAACTCGGGCAATGCTTTCGAGTGTTGCATTCTTTTCTCCTCGTTCGATCTGCCCGATATAAGTGGTATGACATTCGGCGCGCTCGGCGAGCACCTCCTGCGTGTAGCCCCGCTCCTTGCGGAACGCGCGGATCCGCTTCCCGATCTGTATAGCAAGCGCGTTTTTCTCTTTCCCGACGGGCTTCGCCTTGCTCTGGCTCTTTTTCATATGGCTTCCTTTCGGCGGGTGCTGTTGACGCCACTCGCGCTTTTTTACATACATATAGTCTATAAATCCGAAAGAAAATAGTCCACATGCTATTGTTCGTGTTTTTATCGTTTTAAATACTATAAGACGGAATTCGACAAAAAAATCCATTCGCAAGAGCCTTCCGAGAACAAAAAAGAGACAAAACTCCCCCACCGAAGCAGGATCGCCCGAAAATAAAAATCTGCCGCGGACGCACATGTGTGTTCGCGGCAGAAGTTTGTTTTGAGAGAAGTCGTCACTCGATGATGATGTCGTCCTTGCGGCGCGTCAGCTCTTTTTTCGCCTCTCTGATCTTGTGGCTGAAGACGAGCGTTACGATGAGGTCGCTGATGCCGTCCACCACGAGCGAGATACCCGCGAAGAGCATCACGGTGTCAAAGGTGCCGAAGGTCACGATGCAACCGAGCACGATCGAGAGCGCCGAGAGCAGAAGGAGCCAGAACCACCCCTTCACATGCGCCTTGGCACAGTAAATGCTGTCCACCATGGTCGAGGCGCCGTCCGCAACGATAAAGATACCGAAGAGCACGGTCAGGATGCCCTGAATCAGCTCGGGATGAATCAGGAAGAAGAGACCCGAGAGCAGGAAGGCAATGCCCATGATTAAGGGGTATCCGCCGAAGAGGAACCCGCCCGAAACGAAGGCGGCAATGGCGAAGATGCCGATGACGATGAGCAGAACGCCTGCGATGGCGCAGAGGACGTTCGCCGAGGTGACGGGCAGCGCGATGAAGAGAATTCCCACGATGATCGCGAGGGCGGCGGCGAGGATGCTGTCCCATTTGCATTTGCGGAAGGTTTTTTTGATTTCGTTCATTGAAGTAGAGTCCTTTCTGAAAAAATTATTTTCTACCTTTATTATAAACAATTTTTCCTCCCGAAATCAATGAGATTTTTCTGCAAAATTTATGAATAAAAAGAAAATATATCGTCAACGTTTGTTGAGAAAGTGAAACGAAATCGTGAAAAATCCGAAAAAGAAAGAGAACGGGCGGCACCGAAAAAATCGGTCGACGTCGCTCGCTCTCTGCACACAACTGTCGGAAAATCCGTGATAATGTAAACAAATCAGTTCAAATATTGCGCAAAAGATAGGTCGCGTAAGCAAATGTTTCCTCCCTCGAGCAAATGTTCTGCTTCAGAAACCGCCATTCGAAGATCATATAGACCGTGTTGGCGTAATGCTCGGCAATCATGTCGCGCGGCACGGGACGCCCCGAGGCGAGCGGGCTTTCGACGAAGAAGGCTTGAATCTGCGTATTGAGGTAAATGCGCATACTGCTCATGAGATAGCTGTCGCCGAGATTCTTTTTCAGGATAAGACGCAACTTTTCCTCCATCCCCTCGAACATCGAATAGAGTCGGTCGAAGTAGACGAGTAGATAGTCCTCGGGCGCCACATCCTTGAAACTCTCGGGCTCGATCGCCGCCGTCAGACGGTACCAGAGGTAATTGAGCAGGTCGTACTTGTCATTGAAATAATTGTAGAAGGTCGCCCGCGGGTACCCCGCCCGCTCGCAGATCTCGTTGACGGTGATCCCGTCGAAGGATTTTTCGGTCAAAAGCCCGAGGAACGCCTCGCTCACCGTTCCGAGCACGCGGAGCGCCCCCTTTGTCGCGGGCCGTGTAATATCGTATTTCAAATGTCATTTCCTTTCCGAAAAACTTGATAAGAATATCCGCCTCGGAGGACAATTGCAAAGAGGCGCCGGAGTTTCGCCGACCGGCGAAAAGACCGAAAGAATTCATATTTTACATTTTTAACAAATAGTTTCCAAAAACTTGAAAATTCCGCTTGACAAAATACAACAAATGTCTAAATATGTACATTCGGCGCCATTTGCACCTTGCTAATTCCGTGGGAGTCAATTAGAGTAATACAGGTACGTCTTTAGTATAACATAAAATAAAACATTTTGCAACGGGAAAAAACAATTTATCGCGTGCGCGTAAAATTTTGCGCCGAACCGATGAAACTCCCGTTTTTTTGTCCCTCCCGACGGGAGAGAAAGGAGCATCCGTGCCGACCGAAGAAAAGAAAGATCGAAAAAAGATCTGGCTATATCTCTTTTATGCCGCCCTGACCGTCGCGATTTTGGTCTTCGTCCTTTCGATGAATGACATCGGCGAGATCTTCGGCGTTCTCGGCGGAGCCGATGTGCGCTATGTCCTCGTCGCTCTGCTTTTCGTCCTTGTCTATCTCGCTCTCTACCCGCTGACCCTCTGCCTCCTTGCCCGCTCGAAGGGGATCCCCGCCCGTTTCGGAGACGTCTATACCATCGGTATGACCGAGCACTTTTTCAACGGCATCACTCCCTTCGCCACGGGCGGGCAGCCATTTCAGGCATATGCCCTCTCGAAGAAAAAGACAACTCTCGCCGACGCGACGGGACTCCTCATCATGAACTTTCTGATCTTCATGATGGTCACGAATACCTACGCCCTGCTTTCCCTTATCTACGCGCGGGATTTCATCCGCTCCGAGGGAATGGGCATCGTCGCGATCGTCGGCTTTTCCGCGAACTTCCTCGTCCTCATCTGTACCGTGATCCTCGGGACGAGCCGACGCGTGCGCGGATGGATCGTCTCCCTCATGCACCTCTTTTCGCACATCGGCTTTCTGCACGATTTCATCGAGAAAAGGACGGCGGCGTTCACCGAGTATACCGAGAATACGCAGACGGCGTTTCGCGCTCTTTGGCGGGATAAGAAGACCTTCGCCCTCTGCTATCTCACCCGCTTTGTCACCATGTTTTTCTACTACGCCGTCACCTTCTTCATCATCCGCGCCCTGCATCTCGATATCGGCTTTGACCGTCTTCTCTTCGTGGTGCTCGGCTCCGCCTTTGCCGTCACGACCGTTGTCTTCGTCCCCACCCCGGGCTCGAGCGGCGGTATCGAATTCGCCTTTTCGGGCATCTTCGCCGCCTTGGCGCTCGGTGCCGGGGGCGCGGTGAGCTACGGCGGAATGCTCATCTGGCGTCTCATCACCTACTATTTTACTATCCTTGTCAGTATGCTCTCCTACTTCTTCCTTGAATGGCGCACGGCGCGGGAGAAGAGAAGAGCGACCCCCGAAATTCCCGAAACGGAAGGAGAACCCGAATGATACCGATCTTTTATTGCGGAAACGACAGGATCTTCGAGGGCGTGTTCCTCTCGGCGGTGAGCGTTGCGCGCCGCACCGAGGAGGCGCTCGAGATCCGTATTCTGACGATGGACGATTCCGCCGCGAATCCGAAATATCTCCCGATCACAAAGGAGCACGTCGACACCCTCGACCGAGCCTTAAAGCGCTTTCATCCCGAGAGCCGCGCCGTGCGCGTCGACCTGACGAAGGAATTCGTCGACGCCTTCGACGGCGGCAAGAATCTGAAAAATTCCTATACCCCCTACGCCCTGCTTCGCCTGCTTGCCGACGACCCCGCGGTCATCCCTTACGATAAGGCGATCTACCTCGACATTGATACCATGGCGTGCCGCGACATCCGCGAGCTCTGGGACATCGACATCTCGGAGTACGAGTACGGCGCCGTCCTCGACTACATGGGCACCTTCTGGGTCGCGAAGGATTATTGCAACTCGGGCGTCCTTCTTCTCAACCTCGCGAAGATCCGAGAGACGGGCATGTTCCGTGCCTGTCGGAAGCTCATCCGCGAGAAGTGGTTTGCCATGCCCGACCAGTCGGCAATTCATCGGAGCGCCACCGCCCGCTATACCTTGGAGCGCCGTTTCAACGAACAGCGCGGCATCACCCCCGAGACCGTAATCAAGCACTTCAATAAGGGCATCGTCTGGTTCCCGTTCCATATCTATAACATCAAGCAGTGGCAAAGGGATGCCGTGCATAAACGGCTGAAAATCACCCATTTCGATACCGACTATGCCTTCTACGACGAATTTATGAAAGAGGACGCCGGGTGCGCGACCGCGGAAGCGGTGCCTGCGACACGGGCGTGACGACGGAATGAAAAAACGGACCATCTATTATACCGACGAGCTGAATGACGACTTCGCCTCGACACATAATAAGATCGACGCAAGAAAGATCGACGGGAAATATCGCTATTCACACGAAAAAAATGTCTTCTGGAAGATCGTCGAGATCTTGCTCTACCGTCTTCTCGCCACCCCTATTGCCGCCCTCTATATGTACGTCGGACGCGGACTCCGCGTGCGCGGCAGACGGAACCTCCGCGGGCTCCGCGGCGGTTACCTTCTGTACGGCAACCATACGCAGATGGGCGGGGATGCCTTCACCCCCACGATGATTACCTTCCCGAAGAAGGCGAACGTCCTCGTCCACCCCGACATCGTGTCGATCCCCGTCGCACGCGCCATCGTTCCCTTCATGGGGGCGATCCCCGTGCCCGCCGACATGTGCGCCGCAAGGCATCTCCTCCATGAGATGAAACACCTGATCGGGAAGGGAGAGGTCGTCACCGTCTATCCCGAGGCGCATATCTGGCCCTACTATAATGACATCCGTCATTTTTCCGACGCTTCCTTTTCCTATCCGTTCCTCTTCGGCGTGCCCGCCGTCGGCTTTACCGTCACGTATCATAAGCGGCGGATCCTCCGCTTCCTCCCCCCGACCGTAAAGGTCACGATCGGGAAGCCGATCTTCCCGAAGGAATGTGAAAACAAGACCGAAATGCGTGATAAAGTTTACAATTTCATGAAAGAAACCGTCCAAAAAGAGCAAAGCTACGCCTATGTCGAGTATATAAAAAAGGAAGACGAAACGAATGAAGATCACCGTAGTATGTGATGTCCTCGGAGAAGAAAACAACGGCACGACCATCGCCGCGATGAATCTGATCCGCCATTTGTCCTCCCGCGGGCACGAGGTACGCATCCTCTGTGCCGATAAGGATAAGAAGGGTCACGCCGGGTGCTACGTGGTGCCGAACCGCAGCTTCGGACCCCTTGACCCCTACCTCGCGTCGAACGGCGTCACACTGGCAAAGCCGGATCGCGAGGTCGTCCGCGAGGCGATCTCGGGCGCCGACATCGTGCATGTCATGTTGCCCTTTTCGCTCGGACTCTCCGCCGCGAAGGAGGCACGCGCGGCGGGCATCCCCCTCTCCTCGGGATGCCATCTCCTTGCCGAGAACTTTTCCGTGCATGTGTTTATGAAGAAGAGCCGGCTCGTCAACCGCCTTGCCTACCTTCATTTCAGCCGCCTTTATAAGAAGTGCGACTCGATCCATTACGTCACACAGTACATCCGCGACCTCTACGAGGGGATGTACGGAAAGACGAACGGCTACGTGATCTCCAACGGCGTCAACGAGGTCTTCTTCCCGAAGGAAGAGGAGCGCGAGGACGACGGCAGGATCAATATCCTCTATACCGGAAGATATTCGAAGGAAAAGTCGCATAAGACTCTCATCCGCGCCGTGAAATATTCGGCATACAAGGACAGGATCCGCCTGATCTTTGCGGGCGACGGACCGATGAAAAAGAAGCTTGAGCGCATGGCGGGAAAGCTTCCCGTTCCTCCCGTCTTCCGCTTTTTCACGCGAGAAGAGATGGTGCATGTCAACCGCCGTGCCGATCTCTACGTCCACGCCGCCGAGTATGAGGCGGAGGGCATCGGATGTCTCGAGGCACTTGCCACGGGCGTCGTTCCCGTCATTTGCGACTCGCCGAAGAGCGCGACCCGCTTCTACGCCCTCGACGAAAAGAGCCTTTTCCGCGCAGGCGACGCCAAGGAGCTTGCGAGAAAGATCGATTGGTGGCTCGACCACCCCGAAGAAAAGGCGGAATACAGCAAAAAGTACGCGCAGATGGCGAGAGAAAAATTCGACCACACCGCCTGCATGGACGCCATGGAACGTATGCTCGAGGAGACCGTCCGCAGGGTGAACGAAAAGCGCGCGTAAAACACCCCGCGCACGGAAAAGACAAGACATCCGAGACCCCGACTTATAAAAAACAAAAAATAACAAACAAAACAAAAAAAGCGCACACCGCGAGAAGGGAGGCAACATCCGTGATCTTTTATTTTTCCGCGACGGGGAATTGCCGCATGATCGCCGAGATCATCGCCGCTCGTACGGGCGACACCATGATTTCGATTGCCGATTGCCTTCGCGAGGGGCGCTTTTCCTTTCGGGCGGAGAAGGAAGAGCGCGTCGGCTTCGTCACCCCGACCTATTTCTGGGGCTTGCCCGCCGCGGTACTCTCCTTTCTCGAGGTACTCGAGCTAAGCCTGCCCGAGAATCCCTACATCTACCACGTCACCGTCTACGGCACGACGCCGGGACAGTCTGCCTTCTTCTTCCGTGAGATGGCGGAGAGACGGGGCATCACCGTGCGCGCGAGCTTTTCGGTGCGCACCGTCGATACGTGGGTGCCGATCTTCGACCTCCGCGACGGGGAGAAGAACCGCCGCATCACCGAGCAGGCGGCACGTCTTGCGGAGAATGTCGCGCGTGACGTTGCCGCCCGTCTGCACGGCAATTTCGTCGGCGCCGTTCCTCCGCTCCCCCTCGCGTGGGGCGTGTATCGGAACTACCACACCGCGCGGAGAACCAAATATTTCGCGGTGGACGCCGAGGCGTGCGTCGGGTGCTCCCTCTGCGCCGCGCAGTGCCCCGACGGTGCGATCGTGATGAGGGGAGGGAAGCCGAGCTTCGAGCCCCCCGAGTGTACCCTCTGCCTCGGATGCCTGCACCGATGCCCGAAGGGCGCGATCCGCTATAAAACGGTGAACCGCCACGGCAGATTTGTCAATCCGAAGGTCAGATGGAAAACACCGATCCCGAAGCCGTGCGACAAAAAGCCGAAGCATACATAGAATGGAAAAGAGCCCCGAAAGCATAAAATTTCGGGGTTTTCTTGACTTTGGGCGTAGATACGTGTATAATAAAAATACACTTTTCATCAAAACAATCATTCTGAAAGCAAATCCGGAAAAATGAGTTTTGAGGATGTATTTAAATCAGGCATTTTCAGACGACGCGCGTGGAAAAATATGAAAAAATGATTGGAGAATCGCATGGAATTTCTGACCGACATCGAAATTGCCGATGCCGCCCGCCTCGACAGCATCGGGACCGTCGCCGCACGGGCGCATCTGGCGAAAGAGGACATCGAGCCCTACGGCTCGTATAAAGCGAAGGTCAATTTCTCCCGTCTTTCGGACAAAAAGGAAAAGCAGGGCAAACTGGTGCTCGTCACCGCCATCTCTCCGACTCCCGCAGGAGAGGGAAAGACCACCATGTCCATCGGTCTTGCCGACGGATTGCGGTTCATCGGACGGGAGGCGACCCTCGCCCTGCGTGAGCCGTCGCTCGGACCCGTCTTCGGCATCAAAGGTGGCGCGACGGGGGGCGGATATGCGCAGATCGCCCCGATGGCGGACATCAATCTGCATTTCACGGGGGATTTCCACGCCATCGGCGCGGCGAACAACCTCGTCGCCGCCATGCTCGATAACCACATCCATCAGGGCAACGCCCTCGGTATCGATCCCCGCCGCATCACGTGGCGACGCGCGGTGGATATGAACGACCGACAGCTCCGCTTCCTCGTCGACGGGCTCGGCGGCACCGTGAACGGCACGCCGCGGGAGGACGGCTTCGACATCACCGTCGCGACCGAGGTTATGGCGGTGCTCTGCCTTGCGGAGTCGTATACGGACTTAAAGGAGAGACTCTCCCGCATGATCGTCGGCTATACCTATGACGGACGTCCCGTCACGGTCGGAGATCTGAAGGCGGCGGGGGCCATGTGCGCGCTCCTGCGCGACGCCTTGAAGCCGAATCTCGTCGGCACTCTCGAGGGCACACCCGCCTTCGTCCACGGCGGACCTTTTGCCAACATTGCCCACGGATGCAATTCGGTGCTCGCCACCCGCATGGCGCTCCGCAGCGGGGAATATGCCGTCACCGAG
Source organism: uncultured Eubacteriales bacterium (assembly GCA_934373635.1). Taxonomy (GTDB): domain Bacteria; phylum Bacillota; class Clostridia; order Oscillospirales; family CAG-272; genus UBA1740. The sequence continues at coordinate 78,618 of CAKROZ010000005.1, read as the reverse complement.
GCGGGCTTCGGTGCCGATCTCGGCGCGGAGAAATTCTTCGACATCAAGTGCCGCGCCGCGGGACTCGTGCCCGATGCCGTCGTTCTCGTCGCCACCGTTCGCGCGCTGAAAATGCACGGCGGACTCCCGAAGGACGCACTCCATACCGAGGATCTTGAAGCCCTTCGGAGGGGACTCCCGAACCTCACGCGTCACCTCCGTAACATCAAGGAGGTCTACGGACTTCCCGTCACCGTCGCCATCAACCGTCGCCCGACCGATACCGATGCCGAGCTCGAATGTGTGAAGGCACATTGCCTCACCCTCGGCGTCCGTGCCGAGACCTCCACCGCATACGCGGAGGGCGGGCGGGGCAGTGAAGCGCTCGCCCGCGAGGTCGTCCGCCTCTGTGAGGAGGAGACGGGCGATTTCCGCTTTGCCTACCCCGATACCGCCACGATAAAAGAAAAGATCGAGGCGATCGTCAAAAAGGTCTACGGCGGAGAGGGCGTCACCTATCTTCCCGCGGCGGAAAAACAGCTCGCCGCCATGAAAACCATGGGCTACGCGCACCTCCCCGTCTGCATGGCAAAGACGCAGTACAGCTTCTCGGATGACGCGAAGAAGCTCGGCGCCCCCGAGCACTTCACCGTCAGCGTCAAGAACATCCGTATCGCCGCGGGCGCAGGCTTCCTTGTCGTCCTGACGGGGGACATCATGACCATGCCGGGCTTGCCGAAGGTTCCCGCCGCCGAGAACATCGACGTCCTTCCCGACGGCAGGATCGTAGGACTCTTCTGACGTCGGCACCCCAAAGAGTAAAAACTTTTCGGCTCGGATCTCAAAAGCAAGGCAGATCACTTTCACCGAGCGTCGAAAAATACAGACGCCTTAGCCCGAGTGCCGAAAAGAAGATAAGACATTCCCGCTCCGAACGCCGAAAGATTCTCTTTCGCCCTCATCAAAAAAACACCAAAAAGCGGTTGCCGCAGTCGGTCGTTAAAAACCGATCTGCGGCAACCGCTTTTTGTTCAGAATCGTCTTTCAAGCGCCCCCCGCATTCCGAATCGGATACGCCGGACTTAAGATCAATTCATAATTCATAATTCTTAATTTTCAAATCCGTCACCACGGCGACGCCTCCCGTTACGCGAAACGCGACCTCATATTCGCCGTAGTCCGAATAATAAATGCGGTCGTCGTCCTCTTGGTAGGCAGGACGCGGGTCGTTCCGAAGGATTGTGAGAAATACCTCGCGGATGTCTTCGGGCACCCCTTGCGCAAGCTCCGTCGGGAATTCGACGCGGAGCGCGTGATCCCTCACCCCGTCGGAAAAACCGCCCACCGCCTCGGGATGCGCGTCGGTGTAGGCGAGATATGGCTTGATGTCGTAGATCGGCGTCCCGTCGAGGAGGTCGGCGCCCGCCACCCGCAGGACGGGACCCTCGGTGCGATCATCCACGCCGAGAAGACGCACGGAAGAGAGCCCGATCGGATTCGGACGGAAGGGGGAGCGGGTGGCGAAGACACCGACCCGCCGATTTCCTCCGAGCCGTGGCGGTCGCACCGTCGGCGACCATCCCTCCCGCTTCGCCTCGGAGAATTCCCAGAGGAGCCAGAGGTGCGAGAAGCCCTCGATGCCGCGCACCGCCTCAGCTCGGTTGTAAGGGGGCAGAAAGACGATCTCTCCGATCGCCTCGTCCGCAATTCCGCTCTGCCGCGGGATCCCGAATTTTTCTTTGTACCCCGTTCGTATCGTCGCGATGATCTTCAGTGGTTCTCTCATGGGCACATTTCGGATTTTACACATATTCAAGCAATCCTTTTCCTATCGTAAAAATCTGTTAGAGAAAAATAAATCCTCAGGTCTCACGTGCTTCGTGTTAAGTATACCTCATCATACGGAAAAAGTCAAGGAGGAGCCTTCATGTGTTCAGCAATTTCGAGATTCGCATCGATATTACGTTGCCTTTGCCGTTAAAAATGTAAAAAATTCAAATACCCCCTACACAAAGCCGCAAAAATGTGCTATACTATGGTAGAAATTCAAAAAGACGGATACCAAAGGAACAGACTATGAACGAAAGAGAAATCGCCGAAGTGCGGCGCACCCTCCGCCCCGAGCGGAGCACGATCCCCGCCGTTTACGGCTGTTACGTCAATGCCGAAGGGCAGATTATCGCGAAGTTCTGCCGCTCCTTCGCCCTCATGGGAGAGGAGGAGAGCGAGAAATATCTCGCCATTTTCCGCCGCGTCCTGACGGGCACCCCTTACCGCAACCTCATCGACATCCCTTTTTCCAACTCGCAGGTCGCGGGCGGGGAAGAGCACGGACTTCTCATGACCCTGAGAAAGACGCGCCTCGAGGACGAGAGCGCCCGCAATACCTTCTTTTCCCGCGTCGCCGCGAGCGTCCCGTCGGAGGACAACTTCGTCATTCTGCTCGGCTGTGCCGCCTACGACGTGGTGAAAAAACAGAAGGACGGCGAGGACGCGGGCGATTCCACCGAGATGTATACCTACCTCGTCTCGGCGATCTGCCCCGTCAAATCCACGAAGTCCACCCTCTCCTATAACGAGGAAGAAAAATCCTTCGCCGATCTCCTCGGTACCAACGCCATTACCCCGCCGACCCTCGGCTTTTTGTTCCCCGCGTTCGACGGAAGGCAAACAAATATTTACAATGCACTCCTTTATACCAAGAGCCTTGAAGACTCTCACGAGGCATTCACCGACGCGATCTTCAAAAAGAGCATCCCCATGCCCGCGAGGGAACAGGGGAAAGCCTTCCGTGCCGTTCTCGCCGATACCCTCGAGGAGGAGTGTACCCTCCCGCGCATCCGCGCCATCCACGAGGAGCTGCGCGAGAGGATCCTCGTACATAAGGAGACGAAGAATCCCGAACCCCTAACCGTCTCCGCGAATACCGTGCGCGAGATTCTCTCGGACACGGGCATCGGGGAAGAGAGGCTTGAAGCCTTTACCGCTCGCTATACCGAAGAATTCGGGAACGGCTACCTCTCGCCGAAGAACCTTGTCGAAGCCTCGAAGTTCGAGCTTCGCACCCCCGACGTGAAGATTACCGTCGCCCCCGGCGCGTCCGACCGCGTGTCGACAAAGGAGATCGGCGGCGTCACCTACCTGCTTATCCGCGCCGACGGCGGCGTGGAGCTGAACGGACTCGATGTCCGCCTCCCGGGGAAAACACAGCCCCGTACCTCCGAGGAGGACTCCTCCGAAGAGCACACCCCGAACGAATAAAATAAAAAGGAGATAGAAACCCATGGCAAAAGAAAGAGATCAGATTCCCGAGCACCTCAAATGGCGCGTCGAGGATATTTTCGAGAACAAGGAAGAGTTTGAGGCGACCTACGCGGAGGTATCCGATCTGTGCGACCTCTCCGAATTCGAGGGTAAGCTCGGCGACCGCGAGAGCTTCCTTTCCTGCATGACGAAGCTGAACCGCGCCATGCTCGGGCTCATGCGCCTGGATGTCTATGCCTTCATGCTCCGGGATCAGGATACGAGAAATGCGGAATATACCGCCCTCACCTCCCGCGTCGATATGCTCGGTATGAAGCTCTCGGGCGCGGCGGCGTTCATCACTCCCGAGCTCTCCGCTCTTCCCGAGAAGACCCTGAAGGAGATGATGGCGGATCCCGCGCTCTCCGATTACGATTATACCCTCCGCCTGATCCTGAAGCAAAAGCCCCACGTCCTCTCCCGCGAGACCGAGGAGGTCCTCTCCCAAGAGGGCAGAATTTTCGAGGGCTTCCATACGATCTACTCGATGATCGACAACGCCGATTTCCCCTTTCCGACCGTGAAGGTGAACGGCGAGAAGACCACCCTCACCCACGGACTCTACGGCGTCCTCCTTCGGTCGCCCGACCGCAAGGTGCGCCGCACGGTGTTTGAAGCCTACTATAAAGCCTATATCGGACTCATCCATACCATCACCGCCGCCTATGTCGGAAACGTCGATAAGGATGTCTTCCTCGCCAAGGCGAGAAAGTACCCTTCCTCCCTCGCACGCGCCCTTGCCGAAGAGGACGTCGATACCAAGGTGTACGAGAACCTTTTGGCGAGCGTTCATAAGAATCTCCCCCTTCTTCACCGCTACTTCCGCGACAGAAAGAAGATTCTCGGCGTCTCCTCTCTCCATATGTACGATGTTTATACTCCCCTTGTCGAGAACGCGGAGATGCAGCTCGAATACGAGGATGCCTTCCGCCTGGTGAAGAAGGGACTCGCTCCCCTCGGCGAAGAGTACGGAAAGCTGCTTGACGAGGCACACGACAACCGCTGGATCGACGTCGAGGAGACGGCAGGGAAGCGGAGTGGCGCGTACAGCATCAGCGTCTACGGCTTGAAGCACCCCTATGTCCTTCTCAATTATCAGAAGACCACGTCGGACATCTTCACCATCGCCCATGAGCTCGGACACGCCATGCACTCCTATCATTCCGAGAGGAATCAGCCGCAGGAGAAGGCGCAGTATAAGATCTTCGTCGCCGAGGTCGCGAGCACCGTCAACGAGATCCTTCTCATCAAGTACCTTCTCGCCACCACCGAGGATAAGAAGCTCAAAAAGTACCTTCTCTCCTACTATATGGATACCCTGAAAGGCACCCTCTTCCGTCAGACACAGTTCGCCGAGTTCGAGTATATCGCCCACGATATGGCAGAGAAGGGACAGCCCCTCACCACCGACTCGCTGAACGCCGTCTACCTCGACCTCAATAAAAAGTATTACGGTCGCTCGGTTGTCTCCGATCCCATGATCGCCTATGAATGGGCGAGAATCCCGCACTTCTACCGCGGCTTCTATGTCTATAAGTACGCGACGGGCATCATCAGCGCCGTCTCCATTGCCGAGCGCATCCTGAAAGAGGGCGAGCCCGCCGTTCGCGATTACTTCCGCTTCCTCTCCTCGGGCGGAAGCGACAGCCCCGTCGAGCTTCTGAAGCTCGCGGGCGTCGACCTCACGAAGCGCACCGCCTTCGACGCCTGCATGGTGTCCTTCAAAGAGGCACTCGAAGAGTTCGAGGCGCTTTGAATCCTCCGGAAGGCAGGGACAACAGCAAAAAAATACGTCCATCGATAAAAAACAAATTCATAAAGCCCCCGTGTGCAATTTGATTGCACACGGGGGCTTTATATAAAATGCAAAGAATTCTATACATATTGATACTTTTTCTTCTCAAAAATGAGGAAGAACACCGAAATGGCAAAGGCGAGCGCTTCCGATAATACGAGGGAAAACCAGACGCCCTCCACATCGAAAAGATAGGGAAGCGTCAGGAGCGCCGCGACGGGGAAGACCAACGCGCGAAGGAAGGAGATGATCGCGGATATCTTGCCGTTGCAGAGCGCGGTGAAGAAGGAGGACGCATAAATATTCACCCCCGCGAGAAGGAAAGAGAAGGACGCCACGCGGAGCCCGTGCAGAGAGATTGCCGCAAATTCGGGGTCGGAGGAAAGGAACAGAGAAATCAAGAGGGAAGAGAGCGCCTCCGCCAAGACGAACATGATAAGAGAGACTATCCCGATGATGCCGAGGCTTCGCTTGAATACGTTTTTCAGCTCCGCCGTGTTTTGCGCGCCGTAATGATAGCTGACGACGGGCGCCGCCCCGATGGCAAAGCCGATGTTGACGGCAACAAAGATGAAATTGATGTACATGATGACGGTGATGGAAGCGACGCCTCCCTCGCCGAGCAGACGGAGCATCTGCAAGTTGTAAAGCATGGTGACGACCGAGGAGGAGATGTTCGATACCATCTCGGAGGAGCCGTTCGCCGCGCTCGAAAGGAGCATTTTCGGGTAGATCTCGGTCTTCGTGAAGCGGAGCAGACTGTCGTTGTTCGAGAGGAAATAGAAGAGCGGAATCACCCCTCCGACCGCGTACCCCATCACCGTGGCGGTCGCGGCACCCGCGACTCCCATCTCGAGAAGGTAGACGAACACAAAGTCAAAGACGATGTTCGTCAGTCCCGATGCCACGGTGAAGAGAAGACCGAGCTTCGGCTTTTCCGCAAGGACAAAGAAGGTCTGAAACGCGGATTGCAGCATGAAGAATACGTTCCCCGCCGCGAGGATCCGCCCGTAAATAATGCAGTCGTCGATCAACAGGTCGGTCGCACCGAGGAGCACCGAGATCGGACGGATGAGCAGAAACACGAGCGCGGAAAGGAGAGCCCCGAGGAAGACGATGGTCAGAATCAGCGTCGTAAAGTATTTCTTTGCGAGCTCGGGCTTTCCCTCGCCGAGTGCCCGCCCGACCTCCGCACTGCCCCCCGCACCGAGCATAAAGCCGAAGGCGCCGAGGATCATCAGCGCGGGAAAAATGATATTGATGGCGGAGAGCGCGTTGCTCCCCACGCAGTTGGCGATGAAAAGACCGTCCACCACGCTGTAGATCGAGGTAAATACCATCATCACGATGGAAGGGAAGGTAAATCGCAACAGCCGCGACGTGGTGAAATGGTCGGACAAACGGATCTTCATGACGTCTCCTTTCATAAAAAAACACCGACGGATAAACACACAGACTATGATTATACAGGATGTCGCGGAGAATGTCAAGGGATAGTTTTCCCTTTTTGCGGAGAAAATAGAAGAAAAAACAATAACTACGCAAAAGAGGACCAAATCATGCTGCGACTCCTTCTCGGAAACCTCATCTCTCTCGGCGGCGCGGTCTTTCTCGGCGCCTCCTGCCTCGCAAAGGAAAAACGCACGGTCTATCTCTGCCTGTTTGCCGAATCCCTGCTTCTCGCCATGGCACAGCTCGTCTTTCATATGCCCGCGGGCGCCGTCGCCCTCCTTGTCGCCGCGGGGCGGAATCTGCTCGTCGCCTTCGGGCGCTTCGGACGGTGGGAGGCGGTGCTCTTTTCCTCCCTGACGCTGATCTGCGGCGTGCTCGCCGATCTCCCCGCCGTCATGGGCGCCCTCGCCGATCCCCGCCTCTTTCTGAACTTTCTCCCCGTGATCGCGGGCGTTCAGCTGACGATCGCCTCCTACGCGGCAAAGAGCCTGCGCGGCGTCAAATACAGCATCCTTGTCAATGTCCTTTTGTGGATCGTCTATTCCTTCTATATCCTCGATATCGTCACCGCCCTGTCGAACCTCGCGATCTTCGCGATCGACCTCGCCGCCCTGATCGACATGACCGTCAGAGAGCGGAAAGCGGCGGCAGGAGTCCTCGAAAAATAAAGAAAACGCGTCAATTCGCCCGAAATCGCGCGCAAAATACAAATTTACCTTGACAAAACCCTCGCGCGCGTGTATAATGTATATAAATATAGGTAGTGTTTAGAAGAAACGGGAATATCTACCGGAAAGTACAGGTGACTTTTGTGGGTGCATCCCTTTTGATCCTCGGCGCGGGCGGTCACGGCCGCGTCGTTGCCGACGTTGCCCGCTCGACGGGCGCGTTTGACCGCGTTGCCTTTCTCGACGATGCCGCGGAAGGTGCACTCGCACCCCTCTCGGAATACGCGCGCTTTCGCTCCGATTTTGATGTCGCCGCCGTCGGCATCGGCAATAACGCGCTCCGTCTCGAGCTGCTTTTGAAGCTCCGCGCGGCGGGTTACAAAACGCCGCCGCTCATCTCTCCCCGCGCCTACGTCTCCCCCGATGCCAAGGTCGGCGACGGCACCGTGATCGAGCCGATGGCGATCGTCAATCGTGAGGCGACTCTCGGCATCGGCGTGATCGTCTCGGTCGGCGCCATCGTCGACCACAACGCGACGGTCGGTGACGGCGCACATATCAACGCGGGCGCCATCTGTAAGGCGGGGAGTCATGTCCCCGAGAAGGTCAAGCTCGACGCCGGCGAAGTCGTTCGCGGCTATTGACAAATTATCATCGAAAGGCAAATGAATTATGAATCTGATTAAGAATAAACGGAAACAGCTTCTTGCGGCAATTGACCTCTTGATGTACATCGTTGTTTACGTAATCGCCAACATTTTGTCCTCCGTCACCGCGGGCGGTGCCATTTTGGAGGCGGGCGGCTATGCGATCAGCGTCCTGCTTTTTGCCGTCTGTATCTTCGGCGCGCGCGTGATCTTCGCGGTCTATGCCGACGTGTGGCGGTATGCGAACTCGCGGAGCTATCTCGCCCTGATGGGCGCCGATTTCTTCGGCGGCGCGGTCGCACTGCTGATCTCCTCGATGATCCCCTTTGCCTACCTCGGCTTTTGGCCGAGCGCGTCCGTCATCGCCGCACTCGATATGGTGACGCTCGCCTCCCGCTTCGTCTATCAGCAGTATTATCGCCACGCGAATACCGCGACCCTCGAGATGAATAAGATCGGCGTCGCCATCATCGGCGCGGGGCAGGTCGGCGCCATGCTCGCCGAGGAGCTGATCTATAATCCGAATTCCCACTACTATCCCGTTTGCTTCATTGATAAGAATGTCGATAAGGTCGGCGGCCTCGTCTCGGGCGTCCGCGTCTATGCCGAGTCGCGCCACACCCTCGCATTGTTGAAGACACTGCCCGTTGCCGAGATCTTCGTTGCCCTCCCTTCGATCGACAGCGCCACCGCGCAGAGGATCCACGAGTTTTACGCGCCCACGGGCTGTAAGATCAAGCTCTATGACGTTCCCTTCAAGGAGGGCGATGCCCGCCGTGAGGAGGGCGGTCGCCGCGTCCTTCGAGAGATCAAGATCGAGGACCTTCTTTTCCGCGATTCCCTGAACGTCAATGACGAAGCCAACCGCGCCTTCTATACGGGGAAGACCGTCCTCGTCACGGGCGGCGGCGGTTCGATCGGCAGTGAGCTCTGCCGTCAGATCGCGAAGCTCGCACCGAAAAAACTCATCATCTTCGATATTTACGAGAACAACGCCTACGACATTCAGCAGGAGCTGACCCGCAAGTACGGCGCCTCCCTCGACCTCGCGGTCGAGATCGGCTCGGTCAGGGACCGCAACCGCCTTGACGCGGTGTTCGCCTTCTACCGCCCCGAGATCGTCTTCCACGCCGCGGCACATAAGCACGTCCCCCTGATGGAGCACAGCAATCAGGAGGCGATCAAGAACAATTGCCTCGGTACTTACAATACCGCCGATATGGCGGAGAAGTACGGCGTCAAGAAATTCATCCTCATCTCCACCGATAAGGCGGTCAACCCGACCAACGTGATGGGCGCGTCCAAGCGCATGTGCGAGATGATCATCCAGTGCCGCACCGACAGTGAGACCGCCTTCGCCGCCGTAAGATTCGGAAACGTCCTCGGCAGCAACGGCTCGGTCATTCCTCTTTTCCGCAGGCAGATCGAGGCGGGCGGACCCGTCACCGTGACGGATAAACGCATCATCCGTTATTTCATGACGATCCCCGAGGCGTCGGGACTCGTGATGCAGGCGGGCGCCATGGCGAAGAAGGGTGAGCTGTTCGTCCTCGATATGGGCAAACCCGTGAAAATCATCGAGCTTGCCGAGAACATGATCCGCCTCTCGGGGCTGATCCCCTATCAGGACATCGATATCGTCGAAACGGGACTCCGCCCGGGCGAAAAGCTCTATGAAGAGCTTCTCATGAAAACAGAGACTCTCACCAAGACCGAGAACCGCATGATTTTCGTCGAGCGCGATACCCCCTATACCAGAGCCGAAATCGAAGAGAAGATCGCGATCCTGAAGGCGGCGGTTGCCGCCGCCGAGGGTGAGATCGAGGCGAAGTCGGTCGTCGCCGCGATGAAGCGCGTCGTTCCCACCTACCGCTCCCCCGAGGAGGTCAATGCCGAGGCGGAGAAGTCGGAGGAAATGCAGATGGTAGAGAAGTCAAGCGAAGCCACGTCGGACGGCTCGACCGAAGAGCCGACAGCCGAAACATCGGAAGAAAACGAAGAAAATACAAACAAAGATTGACATCACGAGAGAAAAGATCGCCATGTTCGATGCCGAAGCACTGAATCACGCCGACTATTCCTACACAAAGAAAAAAGAGGGCAGGCTTCTTTTTCACGCCGTCCTCTTGGTTCTTCTCTATGTCACCTTTTTCGCCGGATTTTTCCTCGTTTGCTATCTCTCCCGCCTCGTTCCGTTTTTCGCCGTTGCCCCGCTTCTTCTGTGGATCCTCGTCTGCTTCACGTGGCGCTGCGTCTCCTACGATATTTACGTCACCTTTGAGAGCGGGACGCTCACCTTCTACTGCCGGTCGGGCAGAAAGCCGAAGAAGGGGATTCGACCGATGCTCACCCTGCGCACGCAGGACGCCGAAGGCGCCTACGACGGCAGGACCCCGCGCGAGGAGCGCGCCGACACGGAGGGACGTTTCTACGACTATTCCTCGTCAAAAACCGCAGACTCCACCGTCCTCCTCCGCTTCGCGGAAAACGGCAAAAGCGCCGCCGTCCTCTTCGACACCACCCCGCGCCTCCGCACCCTAATAAAAAAATTCACCCCAAAAAGCTATTTTAATTAAGAATTATGAATGATGAATTATGAATTATGAATGATCTTACTTCATGCGGTGCTCTTTTTGTATCATACTTTTTTCTAAAATCAGAATGAGTCGGAGCTATCGCGTTTTCACTGATGGGAGTGAAGCAGTAATGAAGTCATCACATTACCACCGGTAATGGTGATGCGGCGGTTTGAATCAATTCTGCACTTTAATTTTTGTCGTTTTTACAATACTGAAAAGCAATTTGATGAGCGCCTGACAATCGGCATAAATACTTTCGTATTGTTCCTGCGTCAGGTAATCGGTCTCGCGGAGCAATTCGAGCCAGTATGCCGTCTCGTCGGCTTCCTTTAAGGCGATATTCATTTTCGATATGAAATCCGCTGTACTTTGCGCCCTGATTGCTTCTCTGCAATTTGCACCAACGCTCGTGCCGCTTTTCAGTATTTGTTTTGCCAAGGTGAATTCGTGCTTTTCTGCAACCAAATGTCGATAGGGGTTTACGATACGCACTGCAAACGCCTTGCTTTTATCAAGAATCAGATTGTCCATTCTAATTGTCTTCACCTCATGTTCGGAATTCAAATTTTTTCATAATATTTACAAGACGGTCGCCCGCTTAGCACCAAATTCATAATTCATAATTCATAATTCATAATTATCTCATTCTTCCTCCGCAAACGGCGGATAAAGCATCGCCGCCTCCCCCGCCGCAAGCTTCAACATCTCAAAAAACTCCTCCGACCCCTCAAGGATCAGATCGGCTTTCTCGTGTCGCGTGCGTACCTTGACATAATACACGCGGGCAGGGAAGAGCGTCTGCGTGTAAAGATAGCGATGAGCCCCCGAGCTCTTCGCTTTTTCTTTTGCCTCCTTCATGGAGAGGGGGACGATTTCCGACATCCCCGCGAGCGCGACACGGCAAAGAATACTGATGCGCTTTCCCGTCTCCTGCCGCACGATGAAGAGGGGCTCGCCCTCCCCGCCGTCGGTGAAGATCTCGTAAGAATATTTCGCTCCGATATAGCGCGCATAGACCGTCAGCGCCGCCACGATAAGGATCGCGGCAAAAAGCTGAATGATCCCGCGGTACAAAGGCACGGAAAACGAAGCGATGAATCCCGCCGCCGCAAGAGCGAGAAAAACGATGCACAACGTGTGCGCACACTTGTTTTGCGGCTTGACCCGCACGGTAAGATCACGAATCATGAGGGAAGCTCCTTTCGGCTCGGCTTGTATTCCGAGAATTTCGCGTAGTCTTCATTATTTTCATAGATCGCCACATAGGAATAAGCGCCTTCCTCCGCTGCCCCCTTGACGAAGATCTCGAGACGAATCCACGCGGGCGCCTCGCCGCCGTCGGAGGGCGTGTCGAACTCAATGCCGTCGAAGACGAGCTTGTAATAATGATACATCGCGTAAGAGTCACAGGCAACATATACGGGCGCACCGTAGTCCCGCCCCACATTGTCGGTGATGCGGAAGGTGAAAAGATCGTCCGAAGGGGACAGTGCCTCGAACCCGTAGCGTGCCGCCACGTCGGCAAGCGCCGATTCGTTGTACCGCACCGAGATCTGAAGCTCACCCGCCGCGGAGATTACGTAAAGATGATCGCAGAAGAAATTCCCCTTGTCGTTGTCGTCGTAAGGGAATCGCAGCTTCTGCGTCCTGACACCGAGCCCATCGCTCCCGACCTCGTGATAAAGCTCGGTGAGCCGCTCGGTGAACACCAATTGCTTGATCGACGCAGGGTAGTAATCAAATAAATATAACCGATACCCGATGACCCCCGCCGTCGCAAGGCAAACGAGCGCCACAAGGATCTGTAGTACCCGCAAAAATCCGCCCCGCCGCTTCTTCGGTATATCGTCTTCGAACTCGTTATAGTCGCCGTAGCGCTCCATATCTTCCATAGAAAGCCTGTCCTTTCGTAGGTCCTTGAAAAGGAACTTCTTCTTGGGAAGTATACCACATCCCCGCCCCGTTGTCAACGCGAAGCGCCCGCATCTTGAAAAGTTTACAACTCAAAAGAGCGACTTCTCAAGGGAAATCGGCAAAACAAACAAATTAAAGTGCTGAATTTTGTCTAACTTGCCACTTGACATCATTGCTTATCTATAGTATAATAATTACAGAGAAGCCCCATCATAATGCTATCATCTTCCCCACACATTGACGCCTCGGGGGAGAAAGCCTCGATGAGGGGCGTTTTGCATCGGCGAATTCTGCAGGAGGAGAATCGGGAAGTAAAACTTCCGCGCCTGTGCAAACCTCCGGAGCAATTCAAAATCTTGCAAAAATAAAAAAGCATAAAAGGAGATAATTATGAAAACAAAAAGCAAAATCCTCATCCTGTTTTTGACCCTCGCCTTGCTGTGCGGCATTCTTTTTGTGTCGGCGTCGGCGGCGGATGAGACAGAACACACGACGGGTTTTGAGATGACCGTAGGCGACGCCGCCCCCGAATATATCGCAGATGGCTCGCCTGAAAAGCTTTCCGACACTCTCGCGAACGCGAAAGCCGGGAGAACGAAAATCAAATTGTATCAGAACTATTCGTGCGAAGCCTTGGCTGCCTTTGGTGAAACAAAGAGTGCATTCGCGAAGATTACGTATCAGGACGCCATAGTAGAGCTCGATTTGAACGGACATAGCCTTACGGAAGCGGTTAGTTTGGATAACGCCGTTTTTTACACGACGCAGAAGCTGTATGTCTATTCTACCAAAGCCGGTGCTTCGCTTTTGACGGCATCCGGTATTAATACCCCCATTTTCACCGCGGCTGGTGCTGGTGCTGAGCTGCATGTCGGATACGCGCCGGACGCGGGAACGACGGTTTTTCCGCTGACGATTGAGGCTGCGACCATCGCAAAGATCAATGGTAGCGAAGCAAAGGTGAATTTGAAACAGATTACATACAACGCAAAGTATGCCCGCAGAAACGGCGCTTTTGACCTTCGCGGTTCAAGTGCCGCCGTCAATATGACAAATTGCACCTTGAACCTCGGCACCTCGCAGTTCCCGCTGTTCTATGCATACAATACAAGTGCAACAAACTTCAGCGCGACGATAGCTGCGTCTTCGATTAATGCAACGGCAACGGGGGATACGCCGATTACTGCGGCGGATGGTTCGGTGACGAATAAGGTCGGAACCGTCACAATGACCGGTACGGATCTTGTCTCGTCGAAGGCGCTGACGTGTAATGCAGAACTTTTCCCTGTTACGCTTTCCGAAGGGGTGCGCTTGTGCGAAGAGCAAAACGGACTTTCCCTCGCGGAAGGATATAGTTACGCGCACATTGACGAAGTCGAGACGCTCAAATACGGCGTGGTGAATCAATATGCAACCATCAATTTTAAAGATGGTGATAGTACGCTTGCTACCCAAAAATGGGCAGTAGGGAGCACGCCGAAGTATGAACATGCCTTTTCCGAACAGGAAGAGGGGGATTATGTACTCAAGCCGAGTGGAAAGTGGAACATTCCGGGTATCACCGGCGCACTTCCCGAGTCGTCGGCGGGTCAAACGCTTGATGCTACACCCGAGTATGAAAAGGTTGCCAAGGCGTTTGAAGTAGTGACGGACGGCGGTAAGACAATCTATACCGATACCGACTTTAATAAACTCAAAACCGCTCTCGAAGGCGTGAAAGTTGCAACGAAAATCAAATTGTACCGGGACTATGAAGTAAAAACTGGAGTAGTTATTCGTACTGCTGTCACGGTGGATCTTGATTTGAACGGACATAGCCTTACGACGACAGCGCAGCTGAATAACGGTATCATTCGCACAAGTGCAGAAAATTTAGCTCTTTATGTCTATTCTACCGCACAAGGGGCACAGATTTCCGACTCGCAAGGCGGAGTCCTCTTTGTCGTGGGCAATGGTAAATTGTATGTCGGTCAAGCATCGGATTCCGCGGTGACCACGGAAAGACTGAAGGTAACCGGAAACATTTTTGTCAAAATGAATGGTGCCGCTTCTAACACCGCGGATGTCGCAAAGGTCGATTATATCAACGAAAAAGCGCGCACCGCCGGCGTTTTTCAGCTTCAGAATGCAGGTGGTAGTGTCAAATTGAGTGATTGTACCTTTGCCTTGCAAATGCCGTTATTCTACGAGCTTAACGCAGTAAAAACTCTGGACGCAACCGTTAATAACTCAAAGATTTATACGACCTCCGGACAGCTTGCCACGACGAGTACTTCGGTTTCGGAGAAGAACGGTTCCGTTGCGATGAACAATACCGAGATCTACTCTAAAGTCTCTTTGTCGTACTCCGACATGCTGAACACCGTCACACTTGACGGCAATGCTTTTGTTTCCGCGCGTATCAATGAGGTGACCGTCGGTACCGACAAGTATTACTACACGGCGACCGATGCGAATAATACCGGTACGGTAACCTTCAAGGTGGGAACCGAAGAGGTGTCGGAAACGTGGAAACAGGGAGAAACTCCCGTTTACAGCAACTCTGCTTTCGACACGTATTACTGGTATGCGAAAGCAACGAAGGCTGTAGTAGCAGGTGACACTACTTCTTATGATGCAACGCTCAAAACCACCGAGTCGAAGATTACGGGCAACCTCACCCTCTACGCAAACATCACCTTCAACCTCTACTTCAGAAACGACGGCTTCATCAATGGCGTGACGTATACGCATCCCGATGGGAAAACAAAGATCAATGTCACTTTCGAAAACAAAGATCTTGTCACCTTGAGTGATGGAGACTACTACCTCTTCAAGATCGACGACATCTCCCCGAAGGACCTCTCCGAGGCGTTCACCCTCGAGGTGAATCTCAAAAACGGTGAAACGGCGGCAACCTACACGGTGAAGACCTCTCTCGTGAAGTATGCAACGGCGGTTCTCGCAGATGAAAAAGGCTCCGAGAGCGGCAAGAAACTCGTTGTTGCGATCCTCGATTACGTTCGTGAGATGTCCGCGGAATTCAGCAACAAGACCGTCGCAGATCCCGGCTTCAAGGCAATCACTGATAGACTCGATACCTATAAAGCCCTGCTTTCCGACACAAAGTGGGACAAATCGACAACATCGGAAGACCTCAAAAAGGGCAACATCACGGCCGCATCGCTCAAACTCGCGAGTACCCCGGGCTTCATCTTCTTCCTCGATAGCACCAAGTACGCAACCGCCGAAACCGTGGAGGTAACGATCAACGGTGTAACGAAGTCCTACAAAGTCACCACAGTCGAAGGAAGTGACCCCTACATCATCGTCGGCGACATTTATGTTTCGAACTATACAAATGCTCTGACGGTGGAGCTTGAGGGTCACAAGATCACATATAGCTTTGATCTCTATATGGCATATACCAAGAGTCAGGGCGAGATTCCCGCCTACCTGAATGCGTTCTATCGCTATATTCTTGCGGCGCAAGCCTATCTCGGCGCACAGGGTAACTAAAGAAAGGAGAAAACGAACATGAAACAATATACCAAAGCAGAGCTCGAAATTCTCCTTCTCGAAACGAAGGATGTTCTGACGAGTAGCGGTCAATCGCCGTTCTACTTCTTCGATGACCCGAACAACGACGAGTTCGGAAACGTTTTGCAATAAAACGCCCGCCCCCGAAGCCAAAAGCCTCGGGGGCGAATTTTTACTTTTAGAGGGGCGTATTTTAGAGAAGAAACGAGAGCGAAAGCAGGACATCTCCTCGCCAATCGTTGGGGTAAAGAAAAACAAAAGTCAAAGAAGAACAACGTATCTAAGCCTTCTCCTACGAGTAAGAGAGCGTCACGAGAGCACCGAATCTCACACCGCCGAAATGAAAGAGCCCGAGTGTGCCCGAGCCGCAGCGAAACAGGGGTCAGCCTACGACTGAAGGATGAGAAGTAAGCAAGGAATCGCACATCCTCCCGTCAACGCCCCCTCATCTCCCCCTCATCCCCACGTCAACAGCCCAACGCAAGAATTAAGGCAATTCATAATTCATAATTCTTCATTCATAATTATCAATTCTCTTGACTTTTCGAATAAAATCTTCTATAATAGTAGTATTCAGATTGCTCTTTTGAAAGGACAAAATTATGGAACGCACCTATATCAAGGACGTAACGCCCGGAAGACATAAAGTACAGGGCTTCGTCGATAAATTGCGGAACAAGAGAACGATGGCTTTCATCGTTTTGAAAGACATCACGGGAAAGCTTCAGATCACGGTAGAGAAGGAAAAATCCGCCGAGCTCGCCGCCATCGTGGACGAGCTGACCCTCCACTCGGTCATTACGGTCGAGGGTGAGGTCGTAAACAACGAATATGTAAAGATGGGAGGCATTGAGCTTCTGCCCGATACGATGAAGATCGAGTCGCTCGCCGACGCCTTGCCCATCAAGGACGACTCGGACATCGATTGTCGTATGGACTACCGCTGGATCGACCTGCGCCGCGATCAGAATCATCTGATGATGGAGATGCAGACGACCCTCGTCGCCGCCCTGCGGGAATTCCTCCTCGAACGCAACTTTATCGAGATCCATACCCCGAAGCTGATCGGCGCGGCGAGCGAGTCGGGCTCCGATGTCTTTGAGGTGAAATATTTTGATACGAAGGCGTATCTTGCCCAGTCGCCCCAATTCTATAAGCAGATGGCAATGGCGGCGGGACTGGAGCGCATTTTCGAGTCGGGCCCCGTCTTCCGTGCGGAAAAATCCTATACCAATAAGCACGCGACCGAATTCACGGGCTTCGACCTTGAATTCTCCTACATCGACGGCGTTGAGGACGTCATGAAGATGGAGGAGGAGCTCCTTACCTATGCCCTGAAACGTGTCAAAGAGGCACACGGCGAAAAGATCCGCGAGCTCTTCGGTCTGGAGGTCGTCGTTCCGACCCTCCCGTTCCCGAGGATGAAGCTCGCCGATGTCTACCGCGAGCTTGAGGAGCGCTACGGCTATACCGTTCCCGATAGCCTGAAAGGCGACCTCACCACCGACGCGGAGAGAATGACGAAAAAGCTCTGCGAGGAAAAATACGGTCACGAATTCCTCTTTATCACCGACTATGACGCCAAGGAGCGCGCCTTCTATCACATGCGCGACGAGAACGGTGTTCCGCAGGGCTACGACCTCATCTGGCGCGGCGTGGAGATCACCACGGGCGCACAGAGAGAGCACCGCTACGAGGTGCTGAAAAAGCAGGCAGAAGAGAAGGGACTCGCGAAGGACGTCGAATTCTATCTCCAATTCTTCAAGTACGGTTGCCCGCCGCACGGCGGCTTCGGTCTCGGCGTCGACCGCCTGACCATGCTCTTCCTCGGTCTCTCCATCAAGGAGGCGGAATTCCTCTTCCGCGGCCCCAACCGCCTGACCCCGTAACTCGCATAACCCCAACTTTCTAACCCTGTAATTCCAACCGTCTGACCCGTTAAACCCCGCTTCTATCCGTCCGCTCCCCAAGTGAACCCGAGCCGTAGCGAGACAGGGGGACCGCGAAACGGTGGATGAGGAGTAAGCGACACTTCCTCTTCAAGCCTCGCCCTCTCCCTCCAAAAAACACTCCGCGTCAACAAAACAAAGCAAGAATGAAGACAATTCATAATTCATAATTCTTAATTATCAAAAGGAGTTTGTATGAAAATCGCACTCATCAACGAAAACAGCCAAGCGGCAAAGAACGCCCTCATTGAAAGCACCCTGAAGGACGTCGTACTTCCGCTCGGACACACCGTCGATAACTACGGTATGTATTCCGCCGAGGATAAGGAACAGCTCACCTATGTGCAGATCGGTATCCTCTCCGCCATTCTTCTGAACTCGGGCGCCGCCGACCTCGTGATTACGGGTTGCGGCACGGGCGAGGGTGCCATGCTCGCCTGCAACGCCTTCCCGGGGGTCCTCTGCGGTCACGTTGTTGACCCGACCGATGCCTACCAGTTTACGCAGGTCAACAACGGCAACGCCATCGCGCTCCCCTTTGCGAAGGGCTGGGGCTGGGGCTGTGAGCTGAACCTCCGTTACGTCTTCGAGAAGCTCTTCGTCTCCGAGTGGGGACTCGGCTATCCCCGTGAGAGAGCCGTGCCCGAGCAGAGAAACAAGAAGATCCTCGATGAGGTCAAAAAAGTTACACACACCGACATCGTGTACATCCTCGAGCATCTTGACCGCGACCTCGTGCGTGGCGCCATCGCAGGCGTACACTTCAAAGAGTACTTCTTCGCGAACGCGAAGGATGAGCGCATCATCGATTGTGTGAAGAAACTTCTCGCCGAATAAAGGCAAAAGGGCGGATTTCCGAAGCGCGGAATTCCGCCCGCTCTTTTTCATAAACCTCCAAAAAATATAGTAATATGTAAATAAATCTTTTCATTGAAACCATAAAACAACGAAAAAGGAACCCGTCATGTCGTTTTTATATTTTCTTGAGAGCATCCGAAACCCTGTCTGCGACGCGCTTCTTTCCACCGTCACCTTTCTCGGCGGAGAGACTCTGTTCCTCGTGGTCGCCATCGCCGTCTTTTGGTGTGTCGACAAGAAGGAAGGGTACTATCTCTTCTTCACGGGACTCTTCGGCACCCTGATCAATCAGACGCTGAAACTCCTTTGTAAGATCCCCCGACCGTGGGTCAAGGACCCGAATTTCACCATCGTCGAGAGCGCGAGGGAAGAGGCGACGGGCTATTCCTTCCCCTCGGGACATACGCAGAACGCGACGGGCACCTTCGGCGCGATCGCCGCGTTCGATTATACGAAGCGCCGCAAAAAGCTCCCCGTCCTGCTTCTTTCCGTCGTGATCCTGCTCGTGGCATTCTCCCGCATGTATCTCGGCGTGCATACTCCCCTTGATGTCTCCGTCTCCTTCGTTCTTGCCCTGATCCTCGTCTTCGCCTTCCGCCCCGTCTTCACCGATGAGAAGAGATTCCGCGCCGCCATGCCGTATTTTGTCCTCGCGGGCTGGCTCCTCTCCGCCGCACTCATCTTCTATACGCATCTGACCCCCGACGGCGCGGCGGATGCAGAGAATCTCGCGAGCGCGAGACAGAATGCCCTCGCCCTCCACGGTGCCGCCCTCGGCATCGCCTTCACATGGTTCCTCGATACCCGCCTGCTCGATTTCAAGATCGGAGGCAAATGGTACGCGAGGATCTCACAGCTTGTCCTCGGCTTCGCCGCCGTCCTCCTCTTGAAGGCGGGGCTCAAAGTGCCGCTCGAATTTCTCTGCTTCGGCAACGCGGGCGTCGCGCGCGTCGTGCGTTACTTCCTCGTCGTCGCCTTCGCGGGGGTGGTCTATCCGCTGACCTTCCCGTGGTTTGCAAAGTGGCGCGTCGCCTCTCTCGATGCCTTCGGCAACCGTGTCGCAGGTTTCTTCTCGGGGAAGAAGACCACGGATGCAAAAGAAACACCCTCGGACGAAGACACTCCCTCCCGACCCTGACCCCCTCGCCCGCAGACAAGAAACGCCCGAATTCTTCGGGAAGGGAAAAGAGACGCCGCCCCGCGGAAGAAGTAAAATTTCCGAAACCCCTTTACTTTTATAACATATTGTGCTATAATAATATGGATTATAGAAAAGGAGCCCCTCGGAGGAAGTCGGTATGAAGTGTCCGGTATGCAATTATCACGATTCCCGCGTGTTGGATTCGCGCCCCGTGGACGACGACGCCAGTATCAAGCGGCGGCGGGAATGTCCCATGTGCGGGAAGCGGTTTACGACCTACGAGGTCGTCGATACCGTTCCGATCGACGTCGTGAAGCGGAGCGGGAAGCACGAGTTTTTCGATAAGCATAAGCTTATGCTCGGCATCCAGCGCGCCTGTCAGAAGCGACCCGTCAACGCGGAGGTCATCGCGGCGTCTATCGAGGCGGAGCTCCAGAATTCCATTGTCAACGAGGTCACCTCGCACGACATCGGCGAGATGGTCTTACAGCGCCTGCGCGACATCGACATCGTGTCCTATATCCGCTTCGCGTCGGTCTACCGCGAGTTTACCGACATCGACTCCTTCATGGAGGAGATCCGCTCCCTGAGCCGCGGGCGGGGCAAACGCAAAGGGAAGAGCGCAGGAAAAAAACAAACGGAAGAAACTACCAAAGAAAACGGGGAAGACACGACGGCTCGGACGCCTGACCCGACGGAGAAATCGTGATGATGAAAAGCATGACCGCCTTCGGCAGGGCAAAGCACGAGGGCGAGGCACGGGACATCACCGTAGAGCTTCGGAGCGTCAATTCCCGCTTCTTCGATTGCTCGGTCAAGCTCCCGCATTCCTATCTCTTCCTCGAAGAGAAGATCAAGAACCGCATTCGCGAGACTGCCGTCTCCCGTGCGAAGATCGACGTCTACATCACCGTCGAAGAGCACGCGAAGGGGAACGGCGAGGTGCTTCTCGATGAAGCCTATCTCGGAGGGTATCTCGCGGCGCTCGCCCGTCTTCGCGACGAGTACGGGCTTGCCGACGACATCTCCGTCATGACCGTGGCGAAAAATCCCGCCGTCTTCCGCACGAAGCGGGAGGATGCCGATCTTACCGAGGCGTGGGAAGAGCTTTGTCCCGTCCTCGACGAGGCGATCGCGGGCTATGTCGCGATGCGCACGGCAGAGGGCGCCCGCGCGGCGGAGGATATGAAAAAGAAACTCGAGACGGTGCGCACCTACGTCGACACCGTGGAGAAGCTAAGCGCCGCCGATACCGTCGGCTACCGCGAGAAGCTCGAGACCCGCCTCCGCGCGATCCTCGGGGACGCGGGTGTTACCCCCGACGAAGGGCGTCTGCTCACCGAGTGCGCCGTCTTCGCCGACAAGATCGCGATTGATGAGGAGCTCGTCAGGCTTCGCTCGCACTTCGATGCCTTCGATGAGATTGCCGCACTGAAAGAACCCTCGGGCAGAAAGCTCGATTTCCTGATGCAGGAGATGAACCGCGAGATCAATACCGTCGGCTCGAAGGCAAACAACGCGGAGATCGCGAGACTCGTCGTTGCCGTCAAGGGCGAGTTTGAAAAGATCCGCGAGCAGGTGCAGAATATCGAATAACGATCGCCGCGTTGCGGCGGAACGGAGAAAGAATATGAAATTTATCAATGTCGGCTTCGGCAATATGGTGTCGGCGGGGCGGATCATCGCCATCGCGGGACCCGATTCCGCACCGATCAAACGCCTTGTGCAGGATGCGAAGGAGGATAACCGTATCATCGACGTCTCCTGCGGCAGACGTACCCGCGCGGTCATCATCACCGATTCCGAGCACGTCATTCTTTCCGCCATTCAGGCGGAGACCATCACCAACCGTCTCTCGAGTGACGATGACACCGACGAGGACGACGAGGACGAGGAATAACCGATCGGTACCCCCGACGACTCCCCTCCTTCGCGAGGGACAGCACTTCCCCGAAAGAAAACGAAAACTTCATCCGAAAAAGGAGAATATCATGATCTATCCTACCATTGATGAGCTGACCAAAGGCGAATTCAACCGTTACGAGCTTGTCGTTGCCGTCGCAAAATGCGCGCGCATCGTCACCGACGAATACGTCGCCATGCGTGTGAGAGCACAGCGCCTGATCGACAACCGCGAGACGGATAAGCCCCTCTCCGCCCTCATCGACCCCGAGTACAAGGATCAGAAGGCGGTAAAGATCGCCATCGCGAGACTTCAGGACGGCAGATTCCGCATTCATCATCCCGCCGCCGCGGAATAATTCACAGGAAAAGAACGGAGGAGAAGGATGTATTGTGAGGTCTGCCTGACAGATGCCCCGCACGCACTCGACCGCCCGTTCGACTATCTCTGCCCGCCCGCCCTCGCAGGGAAGCTCCGTCCGGGGGCTCTCGTGCGTGTGCCCTTCGGCGCGGCAAATCATATGCGCCTCGGCGTCGTCCTGAACGTAAAGGACACGACCGACAGCCCGAGGACAAAGCCCGTGCAGGCGGTTCTTGACGACCGCTATTTTCTCGATGAGGAAATGCTCGGGCTCTGTCTGTTTCTGAAGGAATATACGCTCTGCACCCTCGGCGAGGCGGTGCGTACCGTCCTTCCCCCGGGCGCCATGACCGAGAGCCCCAACATCCGCTATCGGAAGCGCTATACCCTCACCCTCTCGGAAGAGGAGACCCGCGCGCTCCTTGCCGCCTCGGGGCGAAAGGGCGTGCGCAGTGAGGGACAGCGCCGCATTCTCGAGTATCTTTTGCCCATCGGCGAGGCGGACGGGGAATTGCTCCGCGCCCTGCCCGAGGTCACGGCGGCGCACCTCTCGGCACTGACCGAGAAGGGGATTCTGCGTGTCGATACGGAGGAGGAGCTCCGGAATCCCTATGCGGCACTCGCAGGGGAGAGGGATACCTCCGAGATCAACCTCAGCGATGCGCAGATGACCGCCTACCGCGCGGCGGACACACTTCTTACCGAGGACGCCCCCCGCGCCGCCCTTTTGTACGGCGTGACGGGAAGCGGGAAGACCAAGGTCATCATGAAACTCATCGACCGTACCCTCGCCCTCGGCAAGACCGTCATTATGATGGTGCCCGAGATCGCCCTGACGCCCCAGACCGTGCAGATCTTCTGCCGTCGGTACGGGGAGCGGGTCGCCGTCATTCACTCCTCTTTATCGCAGGGGGAACGGCTCGATGCCTATCGCAGGATTCGCGCGGGCGCCGTCGATCTCGTGATCGGGACGCGCTCCGCCGTCTTCTCCCCGATCCCGAACCTCGGTATGATCGTCATTGACGAGGAGCATGAGCATACCTATAAATCCGAGAGTGATCCGAAGTACCACGCGCGTGACGTCGCTGCCTACCGTGCGGGGCGGCATAACGCCCTGATGCTTCTCGCCTCCGCCACCCCTTCCGTCGAGAGCTTTTATAAAGCCAAGGAAGGGGCATATACCCTCATCCCTCTGCGGGAGCGCTACGGCGGTGCCCGCCTGCCCGAGGCGGTGATCGTCGATATGCGTGAGGAGCTTCGCCTCGGCAACTCCTCACCGATCAGCCGCCGCCTGCTCGAATCCTTGTCCGAGGTCGCGGAGAAGGAAAAACAGGCGATCCTCTTTCTGAACCGCCGCGGCTATAACAGCCAGATCAGCTGTAAGAGCTGCGGAGACGTTATCACCTGTCCGCGTTGCTCGGTCTCCCTGACCTATCATACGGGCAGAGGCGGCGGACGGATGCTCTGCCATCTCTGCGGACACAGTGAGCCGCCGCCGAAGGTCTGCCCCTCCTGCGGAGGAGAGCACCTCTCCTATCTCGGCTACGGGACGCAAAGGGTGGAGGGCGACCTTTCGAAATTCTTGCCCGATTCCCGCGTCATGCGCATGGATGCCGACACTACGGGGGAGAAATTCTCTTATGACCGTATGCTCGAGGACTTTCGCGCGGGACACGCCGACGTTCTCCTCGGCACGCAGATGGTGACGAAGGGACACGATTTCCCGAAGGTCACGCTGGTCGGTGTCGTGTTGGCGGATACCTCTCTTTATGTCAGCGATTTTCGCGCTTCGGAGCGCACCTTCTCCCTCCTCACGCAGGTTATCGGCAGGGCAGGGAGAGCGGGAGATGCCGGGCGCGCGGTCATTCAGACCTACTCTCCCGACAACGAGATCATTCGCCTCGCCTGTAAGCAGGACTACGACGCCTTCTATGAAGGAGAGATCGCCTTACGGCGGGAGCTCTCCTATCCTCCCTTTTGCGACATGGTGCAGATCACCCTGTCCGCAGAGTGCGAGGAGGAGCTCTTCTCCGCAGCCGAGCAACTGACCTCTTACCTGAAAGAAAAGCTCACCGTCGATCCCTATAAAAATTACCCCTTTGTCGTCTACGGACCCTTCGAGGCGCAGGTCTATAAGCTCAATGACCGCTTCCGCCTCCGTATGGTCGTAAAATGTAAACTAAACAAGACAACAAGAAGACTTTTTCACGAAATTCTTCTCACCTTTGCCGATAAAAAATCCGTCGCCCTCGCCATCGACCTGAACCCCCTGACGGTCTGACAAAATACATCCCGAGACCGTTCCCGCGACCAAACACTTCGCGCCATCAACCCACCACGTTCCGAAAAAGCACATCTCCGAAACCATCCTCGAGACCACCCTCCGCGCCATCGACCCGTCCCCTCGCGACCTAAAAACATCTTCGCGACCATCCTCGAGACCACCCCCCGCGCTATCGCCTCGCCCCCTCGCGACCTAAAAACATCTTCGCGACCATCCTCGAGACCACCCTCCGCGCCATCAACCCACCACGTTCCGAAAAAGCACATCTCCGAAACCATCCTCGAGATCAAAGCCCCCCGCGCCATCGACCCACCTCTCGACATTTTCAATTCATAATTCTTAATTCATAATTCTTAATTCATAATTCTGATCATAATTCTGAATTCCGAATTCTTCCCGCCCCCGCAAGGTCAAAGGCACCATCACATCCGCCCTCCCGCACGGAGAACAAGAAAGGAGCCATTATGGCAACTCTGAAAATCGTAAAATACGGCGACCCCATGCTGCGAAAGGTCTCCCGCCCCGTCGAGGCGATCACCCCGCGTATTCTTCAGCTTCTCGACGACATGACCGAAACCATGCGGCAGGCAAACGGTTGCGGGCTCGCCGCCGTGCAGGTCGGCGTTCTGCGCCGCGTCGTCGTCATTGAGGTCGAGAACGGCAAAGTCTATGAAATGATTAACCCGAAAATCATCGCCTATTCGGGACATCAGGAGGAGGCGGAAGGATGCCTCTCCATCCCGGGGCACTACGGCGTCACCTCCCGCCCCCGCACCGTCACCGTCCGCGCGACCGACAGGGAAGGGAAGAGCTATGACCTGACGGGCTCCGACCTTCTCGCCCGTGCCATCTGCCACGAGTGCGACCACCTCGACGGGAAGCTCTTTACCGACGTCGAGATCCGCTCGGCGGACGAAGAATAAGGCGAATTAAGAATTAAGAATGATGAATGATGAATGATTCTTATTTCTTGCGCTGTTCTTTTTTGGCTTTTGTTTTTCTTCCCCCTAACAATTGACGAAGCTGTTCTTTTTCCCTTTTGTTTTTTCACCCGAGAATCAGCGAAAAACCGTTCATCTTTTGCTTTTGTTTTCTTCCCCCAACGATTCACAAAGTGGCAAACGGAGAATTGTGAACAACCGATTTCAAATTCGTACTTGCGGAAAGGATTTTTTATGAACATTCTGTTTATGGGAACCCCCGATATTTCCGCCGCCTGCCTGTCAAGGCTCCTTGACGACGGCTTTTCCGTCGTAGGTGTCGCGACGGGAGAGGACAAACCCCGCGGCAGAGGAAACGTCATGACTCCCTCTCCCGTCAAGCGCGTGGCAGAGGAGAACGGGATCCCCGTCTATCAACCGAAGACCCTGCGCGGCGGCGCTTTTGCACAACCGCTCGTCGCACTTTCTCCCGACGTGATCGTTGTTGTCGCGTACGGCAAGATCCTGCCCCCCGACGTCCTCGCGTTCCCGAAATACGGGTGTATTAACCTCCATGTTTCCCTGTTGCCGAAGTATCGCGGCGCCGCCCCGATGCAGCGCGCCATCATGGCGGGAGAGACCGAGACGGGCGTCACCGTCATGCAGATGGACGAGGGCGTCGACACGGGCGACATTCTCGCCGTCGAGCGCTTTGCCATCTCGCCCGAGGACACCTTCGGCACGATCCACGACCGCTCCGCCGAAGTCGGCGCCGCCCTCCTCTCGAAGACGCTCCGCGACATGGAAGCAGGACGGGCACATCGGGTAAAACAGCCGACCGAGGGCGCCTCCTACGCCGCGAAGATCGAGAAGGAAGAATGTGCCGTCGACTTCACGGCGCCCGCAAAGCAGGTCGCCGACAAGATCCGCGCGCTCTCCCCGATTCCGACCGCGTTCTGTCACCATCGGGGGAAGCTCTTAAAATTGCTCTTTGCCGCCCCGACCGAAGGGACGGGTGCTCCCGGAGAAGTGATTGCGACCGACGGCGTCGGCGCGGGGAGCGTGACCGTCGCCTGCGGGCAGGGTGCCGTAAAGATATACTCCCTCATCCCCGAAGGGAAGGGAAAAATGAGTGCCGGGGATTTCGTCCGCGGCAGAAAAATTGAGAAAGGTGAGGTACTTTCGTAATGCCGATCGACTGGATTCTTTATCTGCTTCTTTGTGTTGCCGTTTTGATTTCTCTCTATGCTCAGATCAAAGTGAGCCTGACCTACCGCAGATACTCCTCCGTCCCCGCGGGCGCGGGGAAGAGCGCCGCCGCCGTCGCGCGTGAGCTTCTCGACGGCGCGGGACTTTCGTCGGTGCGCATCGAGCGCGTCGGCGGCTCCCTGACCGACCACTATGACCCGAGGTCGAATACCCTTCGTCTCTCGGACAGCACCTTTGACAACGGTTCTGCCGCCGCTGTCGGCGTCGCCGCCCACGAGGTCGGGCACGCCATTCAGCACGCCGAGGGCTACGTTCCGATCGTCATCCGCGGAAAGCTTGTGCCCGTCACGAGTTTCGCCTCCCGCGCCGCGTGGATCTTCATCCTGATCGGCGCGCTTCTCACCGCTTTTGCGGGACTTGTCGGAGAGTTCGGGATGTATATCCTCTTCGCGGGAATCGCGCTTTTTGCCGTGACCACCCTCTTTCAGCTGGTCACGCTCCCCTGTGAGTTTGATGCCTCCCACCGCGCCTTGGTTCGCCTTCGCGAGACGGGAGAGTATTCCACCGCGGAGCTTGCGGGCGCGAGAAAGGTTCTCTCCGCCGCCGCGCTGACTTATGTCGCCGCCCTCGCCGTCTCTCTTTTGCAGCTTCTCCGTCTGATCGCCATGTTCGCGGGGAACCGCAACAACCGCAGATGACCTGCCGCGAGCTGACTCTCACCCTGCTCACCGAATGGGAGGAGCAGGGAAAATACGCGAACCTCGCGCTCTCTTCGCATCGCACGGATTCCCTGTCACCCGAGGAGAGTGCCCGCGTGACCGCGCTTTTTTATACGGTGACCGAGCATCTTCTGACGCTCGATTATATCGTCACCGCCCTCGCGAAGCGAAGCGCCGCGTCCCTTCGCCCGCATACCCTCCGCCTTTTGCGCGTGGGGCTCGCCGAGCTTCTGTATCTTGACGGCACTCCCGATTATGCGGTCGTCGACGGGACGGTCAGCCTCGCGAAGGGAAAAGGGGAAGCCTCCTTCGTCAACGCCATCCTACGGGAAGCGGCGCGAAGAAGAGATGCCGACGCACTTCCTCTCCCCGAGAAAAGCAAAAATTTAGCACGCTATCTTTCGATCCGCTATTCCGTTTCTCTTTGGATCGTAAAGAATTATTTGCATATCTATGGCTCCGAGAACACCGAAGCCCTTCTTTCATTTTTCGGGGAACGCCGCGGCTACGACGTGACGGTCAACCCGTGCAAGATCTCCCGCGATGCTTATCTCGAAGCACTCGGGGCGCGCGGCATTCACGGGACACCCCTGCTTGAGTACACCGTCCGCCTTTCCGACAGCTTTTCGCCGCGCGCTCTTCCCGGCTTTGCCGAGGGAGAATTTCACGTGCAGGACGCGTCGAGTGCCCTTGCCGTCCGCGTCCTCGACCCGCAGGCGGGAGAGCGCGTCATTGACGTTGCCGCCGCCCCGGGAGGAAAGAGCTTCACCGCCGCCGAGCGGATGGGGAACCGCGGAGAGGTCTATGCTTTCGACCTTCACGAAAATAAGCTTTCCCTGATTCGGGAAGGCGCGCGCCGCCTCGGACTCTCGATCGTCCGTGCCGAAGCGCGCGACGGCAGAACCCCCGACCCCGCCCTTCTCGGAACGGCGGATCGCGTCCTTTGTGACCTCCCCTGTTCGGGTCTCGGCGTCCTTGCCAAAAAGGCAGATCTGCGCTATAAAAGCGAAGAGGGCATAGACGCCCTTCCCGCCCTGCAAAAGGAGATTCTCTCCGCCTCCTCCGCCTATCTGAAGGATGGAGGGATTCTCGTCTATTCCACCTGCACCCTCCGTAGGGAAGAGAACGAGGAGGTCGCGGATGCCTTTCTTTTCTCACACCCCGAGTTTTCTCCCGTCCCCTTCGACGCCTTCGGCGAGAAGTGCGAGGGACGCTATACCGCCTTCCCGCCAAGGAGCGGAACCGACGGCTTTTTCATCGCGAAATTTCAAAAGACCCGCGCCTCTCGCGACTCGTGAGATTTGCGCTCCGCAACCTATGAAAATCAAAAGCGAAAATCACAAACGCAAAGAATTCCTGCACCTCATATCCGAGAGGCTTAACAATCGCCATTCATGAAGATCATTTACTGTATAAAAAAGGAAAGGAGAACCCCGTGATCGATTTATATGCCATGAACACCGAAGAGCTGACCGCCTTCGTCCTCTCGCTCGGCGAGAAAAAATTCCGCGCCGCGCAGATCGCCTCCTTTCTGAAAAGTGGCGTCCCCCTCGACGAAATGACAAACCTCCCGAAGTCCCTTCGGGAGAAATTGAAGGAGACGACCGTCGACACCCTCCCCCGCGTGGAGGAAAAGCTCGTTTCCGCGCTCGACGGCACCGTCAAATACCTTTTCCGCCTTTATGACGGAGAGTGCATCGAGAGCGTATTCATGCGCTATCACCACGGGAATACCCTCTGCATTTCGAGTCAGGTCGGTTGCCGCATGGGCTGTCGCTTCTGCGCCTCCACCCTTGCCGGAAGAGTCCGCGACCTCCTCCCCTCCGAGCTTCTCGGGCAGGTCATCGCCGCCGAGCGGGATATGGGAGAGCGCGTCTCGAACATCGTCATGATGGGCATCGGAGAGCCACTCGATAATTATGATAACGTACTGAAATTTCTTCGTCTCGTGAACCGCGAGGACGGACTCAATATCGGTTATCGGCATATCTCTCTTTCCACCTGCGGCGTCGTGCCGAAGATCCGCGCCCTCGCGGAGGAGAAACTGCCGATCACCCTGTCGATCTCTCTTCACGCCGCGACCGATGAGGCGCGCGACGCCATCATGCCCGTCAATCGGAAGTGGAAGATCGCCGAGCTCCTCGACGCCTGCCGCTACTATTACGGAAAGACAGGACGAAGAATTTCCTTCGAATATACTCTGATCTCGGGCAAGAACGACAGCGAGACGGATGCCCGCGCACTCGCTCGCCTTCTGCGCGATGCCTTCCGCGGCACCGACGCCCCCGTGCACGTCAACCTGATCCGCGTCAACGAGGTCGCCGAGACGGGAATGCGAGCGGGCAGTGTCGAGTCGGCGAACCGCTTCGCCGCACTTCTTGAGGATGCGGGCTTGACCGCTACGGTCAGGCGTCGGCTCGGAAGCGATGTCAACGCCGCCTGCGGACAGCTCCGCCGTGCCCGTGCGAAGACGGCGAACGTTCCCCACCGCACCGAGGCGGGAAATCCTCTCTCTTCGGAGTGCGGAGCAGGGCGCTCCGAGGTCGCTGAGAACAAAGCAATAGATGTTGCTACCGCAAAGAATAAAACAACAAGCGTTACTACCGTAGAAAGCAAAGCAAAAGACACCGTCGTTGAGAGCAGAGCAAAGAGCTCCGAGGTGAAAAACATCGCCGTGACAGAACATACCGCGACGGGTACGGAAGAGAAGACTCCGACGCCCGCAGGAGGTGCCCTGTGATACGCGAGCCCGAGGGGAAGGTCGTCAAGGGACTCGGCGGACTCTACGACACCCGTACCTATGATGCCGAGCGGGGAGAAGAGCATGTTCTCTCCCGCGCGAAGGGCAACCTCCGCAGAGATGACGCGCGCGTCCTCGTCGGGGACAATGTGAGACTTCGCATCGACGATACCACCCCCGACGGCATCGTGATCTCCGAGGTTCTCCCGCGCAAAAATGCCCTCATCCGCCCCCCGATGGCAAACCTTGATATCCTCTTCATTGTCCTTGCGGCAAAGAAGCCGACACCCGTCACCGCGACGCTCGATAAGCTGATCGCGATCGCGGAGCACAATGCCATCACTCCCGTCGTCGTCATTACGAAAAACGACCTCGGAGAAGCAGAGGCAGAACGCTATGCCGAGCTGTACCGCAAGGTCGGACTCGACGTTTTTGTCACCTCTTCTTTACAAAATGACGGAATTTCCGATTTGAAAGCCTACATCGACGCGCATGTCAGAGACGGCGTTACCGCCGCCTTTGCGGGCGCGTCCGGAGTCGGAAAGTCCACGCTCATGAACGCGCTCTTTCCCACCCTCACCCTCGCGACCTCGGCGATCTCCGAGAAGATCGAGAGGGGAAAGCATACCACCCGTCACGTAGAACTCTTTCCCGTCGGGGAGGGGGCGCATGTCGGCTTCCTTGCCGATACCCCGGGCTTTTCGCTCCTCGACTTCGAGCACTTTGACTTCTTCACGCTCGAGGATCTGCCCGACACCTTCCGCGAATTCCGCGCCTATCGCGGCAAGTGCCGCTATGCCGACTGTGCGCACGTCGGGGAAAGCGCCGCGGAGTGCGCCGTCGCCCGTGCGACGGAGGAAGGGAAGATCGCGCCCTCCCGACTCGCCTCCTACCGCACACTTTACGCGATCTTAAAAAACAAAAACAACTATAAGTAAATTCTTAAAAATCAAAAACCACTGTTAAGTAAATTCTCATCGAGGAGCTTTCATTGAACACGATCGAAATCACGGATTTTCACGACCCCGCGCTTGATGCCTACGTTCGCCTGACGGGCGCGCAGCAGAGGCGGCGGCTCGAGCCCGAACGTGGGATCTTCATCGCTGAGAGCCCGACGGTCATCGAGGTCGCCGTGAAGGCGGGATGCTATCCCGTCTCTCTCCTGACCGAGCGCCGCCTCATCAACGAGAGTGCCGAGCGCGTGATTGCTCTCGCGGAGCGTGTCAATCCCGACCTCCCCGTCTATACGGCGGAGCATACACTGCTTGAGAAAATGACGGGCTTCCATCTGACGCGCGGCGTCCTCGCCGAGATGCGGCGTCCCGCTCCGCTGGATGTCGCGACTCTTTGCCGCGACGCCACCCGCATTGCGGTGCTTGAGGGCATCGTCGACTCGACGAACATCGGCGCCATCTTCCGCTCGGCGGCGGGACTCGGGATGGATGCCGTTCTTCTGACTCCCACCTGTTGCGATCCCCTCTGCCGTCGCGCGGTGCGCGTGAGCATGGGCACCGTACTTCAGGTGCCGTGGACATATATCTCCCTGACGCCCGAGGAATGGGCGAGTGAGGGGGTCGAGCGACTGCACGCCCTCGGCTTTACGACCGCGGCGATGGCGCTCTCCGACAACTCGGTCTCCCTCGACGATCCCGCATTGAATTCCGAAACGCGTCTCGCCATCCTTCTCGGTGCGGAAGGGGACGGGCTCTCGCACGATACCATCGCGAAATGTGATTACACCGTGAAGATCCCGATGCTCCACGGCGTCGACTCTCTGAACGTCGCGGCAGCGAGCGCCGTTGCCTTTTGGCAATTGAGAAAAAAATAACCGGTTTCCCTAAAAAACATCCGAAAAGGCAAGCGGACGCGGAAAAAACGCGTTTTGCTCTGCACTGCGGCGCATAAGAGCGGTGCGATCCCGCCTTTTAGATCTTTCGCAAAAAAGTTTTCGGACTCTTCCATCCTGACGCGACGACGCAGGGGAAGGGTGCAACCCCGTCTTCTGAATTTTCGCAGAAAGTCTTCGGACTCTCCCACCCCGGCACGACGACGCAGAAGGGTACACCCCCGTCTTATAAATTTTCGCAAAAAATTTTCAAATTCTCTCTTGCCTCCGCCGCGTGCGGAGGGCTATCATAAACACAAAAAGACCCGAGAAAGGAAGAGATCGCATGAAGATCCTCATCGCCGACGACGAGCGGGACATCCGCACGGTCGTTCGTCTGCTGCTTGAAAATAACGGTTACGAAGTGCTCGAGGCGCCCGACGGCGCCGCCGCCGTGGAGACGGTGCGCGCCGACCGCGGCATTGACCTCGTGATCATGGACATCATGATGCCGAAAATGTCGGGACTGCGTGCCGTGGAGGAGATACGGAAGTTTTCCACCCTCCCCGTGCTTTTCCTCACCGCAAAATCGCTCGAACGCGATAAGGAGAACGCCTATACGAAGGGCGGGGACGATTATCTCGTCAAACCGTTTTCCTCCGCCGAGCTTCTGCGCAAGGCGGAAGCCCTGACCCGCAGATACAACAGCTACGGAACAAAAAGCGATAACGCGGATCCGAATGTTCTTCACCTCGCGGGCGGCATCGAGCTTGATCCCGTCAGGCGGGAGGTCACGCGCAGGGGAGAGGTCGTCGATATTCGCGACAAGGAAATGGATGTCCTGATCTACCTCGCGAAGAACCGCGGTCGCGCCGTCGACGCGTCGGAAATGTACGAGGCGGTCTGGGAGGCAATGCCCCTCCCGTCCTCGAACAATACCGTCACCGTCCATATTCTGAACCTTCGCCGTAAGCTTGAGGAAAATCCCTCCTCGCCGAAGCTCATTCGCACCGTGTGGGGAAAGGGGTATCAGATTGACTGAAAAACAAAAGGGCAGAGAGGTGCAAAAGCCCTTCTCCTTCCTCTATGAGAAGGTCTATTCCCTGAAAACGAAGCTCCTTCTCTTCATTCTTCTCGCCGCCTTGGTCGGCGGCGCGTCCTATCTGATCGTCCGCGTCTCGATCGTCACCTTTGTCAACACCTTCTACGTCAGCCCCGAGAAAAAGCAGGAGCGGGAGGACGCCTATCTCTCCGATCTGCAAAATTACGTTACCGAAAACGCCGTCACATTCACCGATGCGAACAAGATCTCCGAATGGGCGAAGAAGAACCGCTACGTCTACCTCGCGCTTTATAACGGGGAAGAGCTTCTCTACGCCTCCCGCGGCGGGACGACGGGCGGACACGGACTCATGGGAGACGGGAGCGGCGGTATCACCGTCGATTATCCCACGAGGGACGAGCTCGTCCGGTATGCGGAGGAGAGGGGCTTCGGCATCGTCACCCTGACCGACGGCACGAGCCTTTACGTCACCCTCGCCGAATTCACCGAATACCTCTATTACGACCTTGCCAACATCATCAGTCTTGCCGTCGCCGCCCTCGCCATCACCCTGATCCTCATGATCTATTACAGCGGGATCTCGAACCGTATCTCCCGCCTTGCCGACGACGTTTCCATCGTGTCGGACGGGGATATGAAGCATACGGTCCGCTCGGACGACGTGCAGGATGAGATCTCCAAGCTGTCGGAGAACATCGAGCAGATGCGCTCCTCCCTGATCGAAACGCTCGACGGAGAGCGCAAGGTACTCGAGATGAACCGCGAGCTGATCACCTCCATGTCCCACGACATCCGCACGCCCCTGACGGTGCTCCTCGGCTACCTCGACATCATGAAGCTTCATGCCGAGAGCGACAGCGAGATGGAGAAATATATCGCCGCCTCCGAGGCGACCGCCGTCCGCCTGAAAAATCTCTCGGACGACATGTTCCGTTACTTTCTCGCCTTCGGGAACAGTGAGCTTGAATTACACCTTGTCTCCTATGACGCCGACACCCTCTTCGATCAGATGCTCGCCGAGCATATCCTTCTGATGCGGGAGCAGGGCTACGCCGTGGAGGCGCGCGTCACGGGCGAGATCTTCGGAGACGCACTCGTCTTTGTCGATGCTCCGTACCTGATGCGAATTTTCGACAATATCTTCTCTAATCTCTCAAAGTATGCCGACAAGGAATATCCGATCACCTTTCTCGGAACCCTCGACGGTGAAAACCTTTATTTACAAATTACCAACAAAATCAAGGAAAACGACCGCGCCGAGAGCAGCGGGATCGGAATCCGCACCTGTGAGCGGATCGCGGACGCGATGAAGATCGGCTTTTCTTACGAGACCTCGGACGGCCTCTATATCACGCACCTGTCCTTCCCCTATACGGAGAAAAAAGGAGATGACGACATTGTTTTATAGCCCCGTGGACGCCTCCCGCCTCGCCGCATGGAATGCGCGGTATCCGAACCTTGCCGAGGAGGCGCGCGAGCTGATGCTTGCCGCAGAGGAAGAGGAACTTTCCGCCGCCGAGCACGCGGGCTGTCTCTCCCTGCGTCTCTCGGAGGACGGGCGGTATGCCTTCACCTATCCCGTCCCCTTTGACGGCACGGGGGATCCCGACGCTTTTCTCGACCGTTGGGACGCCTATCTTCTCGGCGAGGAGCTTCCTTACGTGCTGACCGAGACACCGTGCGATCGTCTGCCCGCCCTCCGTGCCCGCTATCGCCATATCGAGAGCATGCCTCTCGACGAGGAGGGCGCCTATCTTCTCGTCCGCGCCGTCACCGAGATCGAAGAGCTCGAGGCGCTTCCGACCCTGCACGGCGCGCGCGTCACATTGGCGCCCTTGTCCGACGGGGACGCCGCCCCGTATGCCACCCTGTGCCGTGACGAGGAGACGCTCCGCTATTACGGGTACGATATGCGCTCGGATGTCGCGGGGCAGACGGACGATACCTTCTTTCTCCGCACCGCGAGAGGAGAATGGGAGCGCCGCAGGACGCTGCCCTTTGCCATTCACGCCGACGGAAGATTTGTCGGGGAGATCCTTCTTTACGGTTTCGATGCCCACGGCGGCGCGTCGCTTGCCGTGCGTCTTTTGTCGGATGCCCGCGGGCACGGCTTCGCACGGGATGCCGTCGAGACACTTCTTCGCTATGCTTTGCAACCGCTCGGACTGCTTTGCGTACGCGCGGAGGTCAGGGAAGAGAATACCCCCTCCCTTCGTCTCTTTGACCGCATCCTGCGCCGCGTTTCTTCCCGCGGCGGCTCGGTCTTTTATGAGAGCGGGAGAGAAGAGGAAAAAAACTGAATTTTTAATTATCATTGTACCCTATCCCTCCGCATACCATAAAGCGGAGGAATTTTTTATGTTGATCCTTGCTCTTTTGCCGATGCTCATCGCCGCCACGGGCGGTTACTTTCTTTGGAAGTTGCGCGCCTTTTTCCTGCTTCATCCCCTTCGCACGCTGAAAACGCTCCGCGGCGCATTCACCCGTGACGCCGATTCCTTCGGCACGTTGATGCTCGCCCTCGCGGGGACGCTCGGGGTCGGGAACATTACGGGCGTCGCCGTCGGGATTCTTCTCGGCGGGGCGGGGAGCGTGCTCTGGCTTCTCGCGAGCGCGCTGTTTGCCACCGTCTTAAAATATGCCGAATCCACCCTCACCGCGCACGGCGCGCATCCCGACGGGATGATCGGCGTCATACGGGAGCGCCTTCCTGCGGGCAGATGCCTTGCGGGCGTCTATGCACTGCTATGCCTCGGGCTCGCTTTTTCCCTCGGCAGTGCGCTCCAGTGCCGTGCCGTCACGGGCGCGGCGGAGACATTTTACACCCTGCCGCCATGGATATTCGCCGCGATATTTGTCGTTTTTCTCTTTCTTTGCTTTCTCGGCGGCGCGGGAAGAATCATGGAGAAAACGTCGATCCTCATTCCGATCACGACGCTTTTGTATATTATTCTTTGCATTTTTACGATATTTTCAAACATTTCCCGCCTTCCCGAGACGCTTGCAGCAATCTTCTCTTCTGCTTTCAATCCTTCTTCCGCAGCATCGGGGATCTTCGGATTTCTTCTCTCCGCGAGCCTTCGCGAGGGCTTTTGTCGCGGACTTCTCTCCAATGAGGCGGGCGCCGGAACCTCCACGCTCGCCCACGCGAACAATCGCGGCGTCACCCCCGCGACGGAGGGCGTTCTCGGCATGTGCGAGGTCTTTTTCGATACCGTCCTTCTCTGTATGCTGACGGCATTCTCTCTTCTTCTCGGCGCGGGGAATCCCGACGGATATTCGGACGGCTTTTCTTATCTCTCCGCCGCCTTTTCCGCCTCTCCGCTCGGCGTGTGGCGCCCCGCACTGATGCTGTGCTTTTTTTCCTTCGCCGCGTCCACGTCGCTTTGTTGGTATTTTTACGGCGAGGTCGCCCTGACCTCCCTTACGGGAAAGAAAAAAAGAAGAACGTTCTATCCGTTCTTCTTTCTTCTGTCCGCAGGCGTCGGAGGGCTTTTGTCCGAGGTCTTCCTTGTCCGCATCTGCGATTTTCTGTTATTTTTCGCGGGAATTCTGTCCCTCTCCGCGCTCCTTCGGGGTGCCGATACCGTGCGTCGGGAGACGCTCGCCGCTCATCTTATGAGAGGACGGGAATCACCGAAAGGGGAGAGAGCCCCTCGAGCGCGCGCGAAAGCGCGAAGCCGTCCGTCGCCTCCGTCAGAAACGCACACTCTCCGTTCGAGGAGGAAAGACGCGTCGCCCGAGGAAAGCGAAGGGCAAAATCGGACGGCTCTTCGGAAAGCGCCACATACCGCCGCCCGATGATCTCTTCTTCCCCGCAGAGAAAGCCCGCACGAGCGGGACGGAAGACGGCGGGTGCCGTGTGCGTCCCCGAGCGCAGGATCACCGCGAGATCGCCGACGACGGCGGAAGCCGTCGCTCCGGCACCGGCGCCCCTGCCGTAGAAGAGAACATTTCCGACCGGCTCACCGATGACCTCGATCGCGTTGTAGACGCCTCCCACCGTCGAAAGGGGAGAGTCGGAGGAGACAAGGTAAGGGGAGACCGAGATCTCGGCGCGCCCCTCGTCGGTGAGACGGCATCTGCCGAGCAATTTGATTGCCGCACCGATCCCCGATGCGTGCCGCACGTCCGCGGGGCGGATATGCGTGATTCCCTCCGTCGGGATCTCGGAGGGAGGGACCGCCTCCCCCGTGACGAGCGCCGCGAGAATCGCGATCTTTCGGCAGGCGTCAAGACCGAGGATGTCCGCGTCGGGGTTGCGCTCGGCATACCCCCTCGCCTGTGCGTCCGCGAGCGCGGAGTCGAAACTTTCGCCGAAGGTAAACATCTTTGTCAGGATGTAATTGGTCGTTCCGTTGAGAATGCCGCGCACCTCCGTGATGCGGTTCTGCCGCAGGACCGAGAGGATCGGCTCGATGACGGGGATTCCCCCGCCGACCGAGGCTTCGAAGCGGTAGGCGACCCCCGCCGACCGCGCCGCCTCGAGAAATTCCGAGCCGTATGCCGCGACGACCTCCTTATTGGAGGTAATGACATGCTTTCCCGCGCGGAGCGCGCGCATTGTGTATTCATAGGCGGGGTGCGAGCCACCCATCACCTCGATCACGACGGCGACCTCGGGATCTCCCTCAATGACGGAAAAATCATGGACAACCCTGTCCGAAAAAGGGGAATCGGGGAAGTCGCGCAGGTCGAGTATGTACCCGATCTCCACCGCATCGCCCGCAAGCGCGGCGACTTCCGCCGCCCGCTCGGTGAGAAGGTCGGCGACGCCGCCGCCCACCACGCCGAATCCGAGAATCGCAATTTTTGTCATAAAACCTCCGTCCCGTCCGAACCGTCCGCCGCACATGATACGTAAGCGGCGTCGGACGGACGCTTCCGTCATGCAAGAATGGTAAAAGTATAGCATAAAGAAAGAGAAAATGCAAGCCTTTTTCCGTATTTTCACGCCTGTTTTCGCCTACTTTCGCCCCGCGCGACGAAAAAATCGGATTTTTCGA
Source organism: uncultured Eubacteriales bacterium (assembly GCA_934373635.1). GTDB lineage: Bacteria > Bacillota > Clostridia > Oscillospirales > CAG-272 > UBA1740. Next base: position 40,785 of record CAKROZ010000005.1, on the reverse strand, counting down.
AAGAACAAAGACCGAATTCGATGGAATTCGAAAGAAGAAAGATGAAAGAAATCACGAGATCGCCAAAGAAAAGAAAGTATCGCGAAGCCCCCGCAAAATGCCCCGCACCGTGTTTTTACGAACAGGAAAGAGCATCCCACCACGCGCGCCGTCTCGCGCACCGTGGTTTCTTGCCCACCGCTCACCGGATTTCCGCCTTTCCGCGGTTTCCAACGCTTTTTTCGGATTTTTCGGAAAAAGCCTTGACAAAGCGGAAAAAACTTGCTATAATAATTCGGCAGGCTACCAAACGACGGTCTGCAACTTCACGGAGAAGTACTCAAGAGGTCGAAGAGGCGCCCCTGCTAAGGGTGTAGGCCGGCTTTACCGGCGCGAGAGTTCAAATCTCTCCTTCTCCGCCAACACGTAGAGCGTGAAAAAAGCCCGAAAACACTGATGTTTCAAGGTGTTTTCGGGCTTTTTCCATGATTTACAAAATGCGCCGTTTTGTTTGCTTTTTTGTGCGAAAGTAGGTTTCGCGTGCCAAAAACGTGCCAGATTTTCAGCCGATGAAGCTGTATTTTTGGGCAAAAAAGCATGGATTATACAATGATAGAAGAAGGCGCTTGCGTTCGCGGTACATCTTTTATCGCCTGCCGAGCGGAGAGGAGGCGAAGGCGTCCATCGCCTTGTCAAGTCCTTCCCGGCGCACTTCCGCGTAAATATCCAAGGTGGTGGAGATCTGTCGATGTCCCATGATGGATTGAAGCACTTTCGGCTCTACGCCGCTTTGCACGGCGATGGAAGCATAGGTATGCCGTAGCTGATGCAGGGTTGAGGTCAAACCGAATTTTTCCGACAGATGTCGCGTCATCGTGAGAAACCGTCGGTTTGTGAGCGGGGTCTTTCCGCCGTCTGCGGAAAAAAGATAATCGTCTTCGTTCGTTCCCACAGAGAGTGGCAGAAGCACATCGGCGAGCGCGGGGAGAAGAGGAACCTCGCGCGTTCCCGCCTCGCTTTTGGTTCCTTTTACAATGGGACGATCGCCGGCATGAGCGACGGAGGCGTCTATCGTGATGACATGTCGGTCAAAGTGGAAGCACTTCCATCGAAGAGCAAGAATTTCGCCCTTCCGAAGCCCTGTCATGATGGCAATATAGTAGAGAAGACAGTCGCCTTTTGCCGCGAGAATCTTTTCCTCATCGGAAAGAGAAGCGGCAGGGCGCTTTTTTTTCGGCAATCCGTTCGGCAACTTCACTACCGCGCACGGGTTCACATCAATATCCCCTTCAAAGATTGCCCGCGTCAGAATAGAGGACAATACCATTTTATAATTTGCAATTGTTTTGTAGGCATAGCCCTGTTCCTGAAACCTACGCAGATATGCGGCAACATCGCGCGGAGTGATAGTCCCGACGGGCATTGTTCCGAACACGCTGCGAGCCTCGTCGTACCCGCGTTTATAATTCCGATAGGATTGAACGGCGATCCGCTCCGAGATGTCGCTCCACCATTCATCGGCTACCGTAGAGAAGAACCGCCCGAGTTCCTCGGAGGCGAGAAACTTCTGAATTTGTAGCTCAACCTCGGATTGTGTGTACCCGTGAAAATAGTGACGCTTTCCGTCCGTTCCCGTGATGGATCGGGAGTATCTTCCGTCCGCATTTTTTACAAGTTTTTTAATCATCACTTTGTATTACGCTTTCTCGTTTTGAAGGTGGATATTTTTCTTTCTGTTTTCACCTAATTTTGTAAACAATTTGTTCCGAATTGTGTTATTTTTGCAAATGGTATTGACATGAAAAAAATTTTGTGCTAATATGGTATCACATGATACCAACATGAATGGGGGTGATTTGATTGTGACTGAAATTGACCGATTTTTAGAGCAAGTTCGATGTGCAATTGACAGCGGAAACACGCAAATATTAGATCGCAGGAGCAAGTACATGTCAACTCTGTCGCAATTCGGCATCACCACCGAGGATGTGTGGGACGACATTTATCATCTTTCGCCTAAGGATCAGTGGCGGCAAGACAATGACAGAGATTCCAGATACCCCGGGTTCGTATGGATCATCAAAAAGCATTTGCATGGTGAACGGCTTTACATTAAACTAAAGATTAAAAGTGATCCCAAAGGGCAATTATTAGTGTTGAGTTATCATATAGATGAATATAGCGATTAAAAACTCAAAGATCAAACAAACATAAATTTGAATTGTAATAGGGGGAGAAGAGTATGAAAGAATCATGGTATTGCCCCGACTGTGATGAAATGACGGATACCAAGATTATTGAAAAGGAACAGACATTATCCGTAAAAGGAAAGCCGATCACCCTTGTCGCGAAGGTCAGGGTATGTGCGCATTGCGGCGAAGAGATCATCGATGAAGATCTCGACGGAGCTACCTTGAAGCGTTTTTACGATGTATACAGAGAATCGGAGCATTTACTTACTTCGGAGGAGATTCGCGATATTCGTGCAAGGTATAAGCTTTCGCAGGCTTCATTCTCGAAGCTGCTCGGGTTTGGGGAAAAAACAATAACGCGATACGAAAACGGCGCGATTCAGGACGAATGTCATGACAATCTCATCAGATTGATGAAAAACGTTGATGCTTTTGAGGATATTTGGAGCGTTCGCAAAGGTGATTTATCGGAAAGCGAAAACATGAGAATAGAGCAACTCATTCACACACATAAAGCTTGTATAAAAACAAATTATTCGTCAAGATCGCAGTATGCGACAAGAGGAAAATTCTTTGCGTATAGAAACGGAGGAGATGAACGGTATGTCGGTTAACAGTGTATTGACATTGGAAAACTATGTTGTGAAAAATATGGCGTTCAAACTGAATGCGTCTTTTCAATCTCAAGGGGATGAGATCGAATTGCACCCGGAATTTAAGCGTATTATTCACAAAATCGATGCAGACACGGCGGCAATCGATTTAATATTTAGAATCACTGAGGCATCGGATGCCCCGTTTATGATGGATATCTGCATTGAGGGGGTCTTCTCTTTGCCCGATTGGGATAAAGAAGAGTCGCGGGATCTTATGATCTCAAATACGACAGCCATCTTGTTCCCCTATTTGAGATCGCTGATTACGATGATTACTACAAATGCAAATATTCCTCCGTATACGCTCCCGGTGATGAACATCAACGAGCTTTTTGCAAAAGCCGAGACGAAAAACATTTAAGATGAAATAAATCGAGAGCCTACTCCCCGCGCCTTCTTCGGAAGGCGCTTTTTTTATTGCAGGGTGCTATTGAGTGGATTTCTTCACAATATAGATGCTGAGCCAAAAGGAAACGATGGCGGAGATGAAATCTATAAACAGCCATGCTCCCGCGGTTAAATATATGGGAGAGATCGGATTGAAAAGAATCACCAGTGTCCCGGCAATCAAGGTGACGGGACTGAAAAATGTTCCGATCTCCTTGCCGAACGCGATGATCGTGATGCCGAGTGCAAACAGGGTAAATAGGCGCAAAAAGTGGTAATACCCGCTTCCGCAGTCGAGCATTCCGATGATACAGAAGAGCCCGAAAGCGGCGCACGCACCGTAACAGTATTTGACTTTCGCGGAGCTACTCTTCAAAGTTTTATAAAATCGTACTGCCATTCCCGCACGACTTCTCGCGACAGTTGCGTCGGGAATCGGCGCACGGTTGGAATAAATCGCGAGCGCTATGACGCCGCAGAGTGACAAAATAACAAGAACAATCCCGACATCAACATACTCCGGCTCGTTGAACGCCGCCATGAGGAAAACTCCGACAACGAAGCCCATACCGAGAGCGCATTTTATCCATAGCGGTCTGCTTTTCAAAGATGCACGGGCAGAGTAAACGGTAACGATCGCGGCAATAAAGAGTGCCAACATAATAATAGCGGCAACGAGGTAGAGATCCATGTCAAACTCCTATAATAGAATTGAATATCAAACGTTGATGCTCATTCTGCTCCCGCAATGTTCTTCTTCAAAATGTAACATCCGAGACCAAAAGAGGCAATGCCGGAGAATATATCGATTGATTGCCATGTCGATTTATCCAAGTATATGGGAACGATAGGATTGAAGAGGATCAGCATTGTGCCGGCAATACATGTGACCGGGTTGAGAAATGTTTCGGTTTCTGCACTGTATGTGATAATCATGATGCCGAGATCGAACAGGGCAAACAAGCGCACAAATTGATAGAACCCGGAAGCGTACTCACCGGTTGCTATGAGGCAGAGAAGCCCGAAAGCGAGACACGCGCCGAAACAGTATTTCATTCCGCGTGAGCTGTCTTTCAAAGATGCCCAGTTGAATAGAATAAGAACAAGGGCAATGCCGCAGAACAATAAAATAACATAAGAGGGAACCATATCAAAAGCCTCCTTATAATGAATAGTGAAATATCAAACGATGGCGCTCATATAGGCGACGGCTCTTCCGAGAATTTTGATGCCGTTCAGCTCTTCGCCAGTGTAGACAAGCGGCTCGTACTTCGGGTTTTCCGCTTGCAGAACGAGCTTTGCGGTCTCGGGGAAGTAGTACACCCGCTTCAGCGTTGCTTCTTCGCCGATGATGATTGCGGCGACCTGCCCGTTGTCGACGGCTTCCTGCTGCTTGATGAAAACGATGTCGCCGTCATGGATTCCCGCGCCCGTCATACTGTCTCCCTGACAGGTGAGGCAGAAGTCGGCGTCCATCTTTGCCCCCGCAGCGACATAGCACTCATGCTCTTCCTCCGCGTAGATCGGCTTACCGCAGGCGATCCTGCCGAGCATCGGGATTCTTTGCTTTTCTACGGGGCGGAGATTTTTGATACTTGCAATTGGAAATTCCTGATCCATCATGGATACTTCCATATCATCGGCTATACTCATTAGTTCATTCAGCGATGTGCCCATTGCCTTGGCGAGTTTTTTCATAGTCGCTATTGAAGGTACGATCGGTTCGTTCGTTTTCGGATTTCGTTCGTCTTCAAGCATGGAAATATATCCGTTTGAAACATCGCATAACGAAGCAAATTGCCGCTGCGACAATTGATGCTTTTCCCGATATTCTTTTATAATTTTTCCTAATGTCATGTTTTTCTTCCTCCTTGGTACAACATATTATACATCAAAAAAAAGATGATGTCAACCGATTTGTCAAAAAAATTAAACATTTTCGCTCAACCCACTTGACAATTGAAATTTCTTGATGTATAATGTGTTCAGTAGGTTGAACACCTCGAAAATAGAAAGGAGAAAGTGATGGGATACAGAATCAAAGAATTGCGCGAAGCAAAGAACATGACGCAGGAAGATCTTGCCGAAAAGAGCGGAGTGAGCCGTGGAACAATTATTTCATTGGAAAACAATGCAGAGCAAAACACAACGACGGCAACTTTGCTGAAACTTGCTCGTGCACTTGATACCACTGTGGACGATATTTTTTTTGCCGATACTGTTTAATTGATTGAACGATCTGCGGTCATAAGAAGTACGAAACCTCATCAACAAGCAGAAAGGAACATAAGCGATGACACCACAACAACGCGAGAGGTATGCGGCGATTCGTGAGATGTACCCGAACAGGGTTGTGCTGACGGTCACGGAAGTCGCGAAAGCGTTCGGCGTAGATGTTCACACCGTGAAGGCGTGGATAGAACGACGGCGGAATCCGCTTCCCGCCATCGACGGAAAGAAAGCGGGAAAGAAAAATGCCAAGTACAAGGTATACATCACAGACCTTGCGACATGGCGATAAAAGAAAGGATGGAATCATGAGAGAATTTTTGACAGACGAACAGGTGGAAGAGGAGATCGAGCGGCTGAACGCCTCCGAGGCGGTGAGAGTCGCGCGAGCGGAACAGCGGCGCAAGTATCGCAGACGGCAGTATCTTTACACCCTGCGCGATCTTGAGAAGCGGGGGATGAAGCTGCTCGGCGTCGGCATCACGGAAAAGATGTTCGAGGACATCGAAGACTACGACGAAGAAGTGTAAGAGGGGAGCGGAGAACATGACCTACTATACCTGCTACGCGACGCCCGAAGAGAAACGGGCAGATCGCGAGAAGATCGAGGCGTTGCTTCCGAAAAAAGAGACGGCGCGCCACGCGGGCACCTTTTCGGCGGCAATCGGCACCGGGAAGGTCGGAGAGAAAAAGAAAATCAAAATTTTTATACATGAGGAGATCGAATATGCTTGAAAAGTATTACATCGAAGCCAAAAAAGAAAGCATCGAGAAGATGCGGATCGTCAGTGCGGGATTTTTGAGCCGCGCGAAGGAGTGTCTGTCCGATTTTGCGGAGAGCACGGAGGACAGAACCGCAGAGGACTACGTGCTTCTTACAAAGAATCTTTCCGCCATTCTCGCCGTCGCCGAAGACATGAAGAAAGATCTTCTCGACAGGATCGAATATCTCGACAGGCAACTCGGGATCAACGCCGAAGAGGACGAAACGGCGGAACCCGCAAAAGCGTCGGAAGACGCCGCGGAGGAAGAAGATGGTACGCATTGAAAATCAGTGTCTCGGGTGTGAAGATCTCGGGATGCACTGCGTCGGCGCGGCGTGTCCGCGCCGCAGGGTGGAAGTCCACGTCTGCGACAAGTGCGGCGAGGAGCTTGACGACATCTACGAGGTCGACGGGGAAGAGCTCTGCGAGGAGTGCCTGAAAGATCTGTTTCTCAAAAAATCTTAAATCAAATACACCTTTTTCAAGAAGGAGGGAAAAGAAAATGCTGAAAAGCTTCAAAGAGCTTCGGGAGACGGATGTCACCCGTTATATCAAACAGAGGGACGGCGCGGACTATCTTCCGTGGGCATCCGTGGTCGATCTGCTCCACGAGAACGGCGCCGAGAAGGTCTTCTTCTCGCCCGTGTATAACGAGAACGGGAGTAGCCTCTTCATGTCCGACCGTGAGTTTGTCGACAAGTCGGGCAATATCAATCGTTGCTACGAGGTGCGCATCGAGGTCGTGGTCGACGACGACCGCTTCATTTACAGCTATCCGCTTCTCAACGGGATCAGCCCCGTAAAGGACAACTCGCTCAATCAGAACGTCGTATTCAAGGCAATGACGCGCGCGTTTGTCAAGGCGGTGGCGCTTCGGTACGGACTCGGTTTTTCCCTGTGGGCGAAGGGGGAGGAAGACCCCGCCGACGACGAGGATCTCACGAAGCATCAGATCTTCGCCATCAAGGAGAGATTTCAGCAGGAGTACACGAACATCCTCCGCACAAAGCACCTCACGACAAAAGAGATCGCGGAGAAGTGCGGCATGTCCGAGGACGAGGTCAAGGTGCTTTTCACCTTCTTTGATCAGCTCGATCGCTTTGAAAAGAAGATGCAGGCGATATGATCGAGTCGAAGGACAGGAGCGGGTATTTCGGCGCGTCCGACACCGATAAGATCATCGGCAAGCGGACGTCCGATACCTTTGCGAAGTGGTGGCTTCAGAAGCTCGGGATCGACAGAGATCACTTTGAAAACAAGTACACCTCGGCGGGCACTCATTTCGAGCACCGTATTCTCGGGTCGCTCGGCATACCGATGGAACTTGACCGACAGGTGATCCTCGAGGATCTGAAGCTACGCGTGAACCTTGACGGCAACGACGACGACACGATCTACGAGTGCAAGACCTATCGGCTCGAAAAGGGGTTTTCGTTGCCGAAAAAGTATGTCCGTCAGGTGCAGGTGCAGATGTTTGCCACCGGGTACAGGAAGGCGAAGATCATCGCGTACGGTCTGACGGAAGAGGACTACGACAACTACTTCAGACCGATCGAAAGCGACAGAAGACAAGAATTTTCGATTTCTTACGACGAGGGATGGATTCGCGAAGCGTACCTTCCGAATCTCAAATACCTTGCAAAATGCTTGGCAGAAGGGAGATTTCCATGAAAGTGACGGGGAAGATCATCGGGGCGAATATCGACTTTCGAAGCGGGAAACCCTGCCTCACGCTCGAGGTCAACGAGGCGGGAGACTTCAGGCAACTGGTAGACGATATGAACGGGTGCGAAAAGCTCTCCATCGAGGTAAAACCGTATCGCGCCAGACGCTCGCTCGACGCGAACGCGTACGCGTGGGTCTTGATGGACAGGCTCGCCACCGTGCTGAAAGAATCCAAAGAGAGCGTCTACCGTGAATATATCCGCCACATCGGCGGCAATTCCGAGATCGTGTGCGTCAAGGACGGCGCCGTGGACAGACTGTGCGACGGGTGGCGCAAAAACGGTCTCGGGTGGCAGACGGAGACCTTTCCGAGCAAGATCCCCGGGTGCACGAACGTCATTCTTTATTACGGCTCGTCCACCTACGACACGGCGCAGATGTCGCGCCTTCTCGATCTGATCGTCAGAGATTGCAGGGATCAGGGAATCCAGACCGAGACCCCCGACGAGATCGCGAGGATGGCGGCACTGTGGGGAGAGCGATGAAAAGCATTTTGCAAAAGGACGGGACACGGTGCTTTGTGTGCGGCTCGACGCGGTGGCTCGAGGCGCATCACGTCTTCGGCGGTGCGCTGAGGAGCAAGTCGGAGCGGTACGGTCTCGTCGTCCGGCTCTGTCACTTCTGCCATAACGAGCCGCCGCAGGGCGTGCATCAAAACCGAGAGCTGCGCCTGCGTCTTCAGGCGTATGCACAGGAAAAAGCAATGGAGCACTACGGCTTTTCTGCCGAGGAATTTCGACAGAAATTTTATAAAAACTATCTGTAAAGGAGAAAAAAGATGAAAGTCACGCAATGTCAGAAGATCATCAATTACATGAGAGTGTTCGGGAGCATCACGCCGCTCGAGGCGGTGAGCGACCTCGGGTGCATGCGGCTCGCCTCCCGCATCAACGACATCAAGAACATGGGGCACCGTGTCAAGACCGAGTTTGTCACGGGAAAGAACCGGCTCGGGGAAACGACGAGATTCGCAAAGTATTCGCTGGAGGAAGGTTGACATGGCATATAACAAGGTGATCCTTTGCGGGAGAGTGGCTTCCGACCTTGAGTTAAAACAGACGCAGTCGGGAAAAAGCGTGATTTCATTCTCCGTCGCAATCCGTAGGGACAACGAGAACACCGACTTCTTCACCGTCAGCGCGTGGAACAAAAACGCGGAATTCATTTGCAAGTATTTCCGCAAGGGAGACGGCATCGGGATCGAGGGGAAACTCACCTCGCGGAAGTACGAAAAGGACGGCGTGAAGCACACCGTCTACGAAATCCTCTGTGACGGCGCATTTTTCGCCGAGAGCGCGAAGAAGGACGACGGGGGAGTAAATACCCCCGCGAGCGTCTGTCCTCCGTACACGAGTCCCTACGCGTCTCCTGCGGCGTCTGTCAAAGTGCCCGACGACGGCGACCTTCCGTTCTGAGGCGGTGAGAGACGATGACGGACGGAAAACGGTTCTACTGGCTGAAACTGCATGACGACTTCTTCGACTCGAAGAGGATCAAAAAACTGCGGCGCATGGCGGGCGGGGACACGTACACGATCATTTACCTGAAGATGCAACTCCTCGCCATGAAGACCGAAGGGATTCTCAAATGGACGGGACTCGAAAGTGATGCCGCGGAGGAACTCGCACTCGATCTCGACGAAGATGCCGACAACGTGAAGATGACGCTCACCTATCTGCTTCACTGCGGACTTGCGGAGACCTCGGACAATGTCAGTTTCTTCTTTCCCTATGCGGTCTCCAACACGGGGAGCGAGGGGGAAGACGCCCTCCGGAAAAGGGTGCAGAGGGCACGGCAAAAAATCGAGAAAACGGACAATGTCCCGCTTTTGGCGGGCAATGTCCGGACATTGTCGGGACAATGCCACACAGAGAAAGATAATAGAGTAAGAGAAAAGAGAAAGATACAAGAGTCAGAGAGTAGAAGTAGCGGCGATTTCGCCGCCGCACCGACGACAAGCGACAAAGAGAAGATGCAATCCGTCGGGGACGGGGCATTCGGACGAGGCGTCGTGCATCTGACCGAAGAGCAGAAACAAAACCTCACCGAGACGCTCGGCGAGGAGATGTTCGCCGTCTATGTCGGACGGCTCGCCGACTTCATTCTCGAAAAGGGCGCGAGAGTCCGAAGCCACTATCAGACGATCCTAAAGTGGTGGGCAGAGGATTCCGCCTCCGGGAGACCGAAGAACGTGAGAAAGACGCGGGAACGGCAGGGCACTTTTGATCCCGAGGAGGCGTTCCGGCACGCACTTGAGCGAACATACGGCGGAAAAGGAGAATGACATGAACGGATTTGGAGTCAGACACTGTCCCGTATGCGGCGGAGGGTTTATCCCCGCGGCACTTCATATATACAAGCGAAAACGTTGCGGCAAAAACCTGTATTTTTGCGGGTGGAACTGCATGATGCGGTTTGAAAAGGATCTTCTTCGGAAAAAGGAGCGTGCATGATGGATCGGTATGTGGACAAGTATGTGAAGTGCCCTTTTTATTCGAGCGAGGACAAGTGGCACATCTTTTGCGAGGGGGTGTGCGACGGGACATCGCTTCAGCTCACCTTCGGCAACGAGCGGGAGAAGCGGCCGTACAAACAGAAGCACTGCATCGGCTGTTACGAGAAATGCCGCATCGCCGAGATGCTTTTGCGGAAATATCAGGATTTATGAGAAGCAAATATCACAATCAAAAAGTCACCGTCGCCGGCATACGCTTCGATTCCCTCAAAGAGGCGCGGCGATGGTCGGAACTCTGCCTTTTGCAAAAGGCGGGGAAAATCTCGGAACTCAGACGGCAGGTAAAATACGTTCTGCTCCCGACGCAGAGGGACGAGCGCGGGAAGCTCATCGAAAGGGAGGTCGGCTACCGCGCGGACTTCGTCTACTTCGACAAAGAGGCGGGCGGGACGGTCGTCGAGGACACGAAGGGCGTCAGGACGGCAGAGTACATACTCAAGCGAAAACTGATGCTCTATCTGCACGGAATCAAAATCAGGGAGATCTGAAGGAGGAGACATGAAGATCTGCGTACAAAAAGGCGGCAGTGCACTCACCGACGAGGAGATCAAGACCGTGGCGGCACTGCTCGTCAAACTCGGCTACGCCGTGAAACTGCGACGGGAAAAGGAAAGCGGCGTCGGCGTTCTGAAAAAAATCATTTATGCGGAGGAAGACACGTGAAGATCACAACGGAGATGGCGCGGGAGTGCGCACTTTGCGAACTGCGGGAAGGGGAAACCTTTCTCCTTTACGATACCGACTCTTCCGACGTCCGTATGAAAACGAAACTCGGCGGCTATAACGCCGTCAGTCTTTCCACCGGCGCACCGATTACCATGGACATCGAAACCGTCGTTTTCCCGGTGCGGTGCGAATTGAAAATCATCGGGTACGGGAGAGAATAAACTGTCATGAAGCATTTAGGGAACATCACGGAGATCCGCGGCGAGCGTGTGGCGGTCGCATAAAAAGAGAAAATGTGAGGGAGGTTTCAAATCATGGAATCTATCATCGAAAGAAACAATAGAATTGGGGCGGACGCAAAGCGTGCATATTTTAAGGTAAAACAACAAATGCCTTACGAACTGAAGAAAGAATATGCCGCAATTCGCGCCCGCGAGTTTGTACAAATGTGTGACGAGCATGATAAAGAGTATCATGTTTCTGTCGGTGGTTTGGATAGTATTACACTGTTTTTGTTCTTACACTCTATCGGAATCCATTGCCCCGGCGTATCCGCTTCTTACCTTGAAGATCGAGGAAATCAAGCGGTACATAAGGCGTTAGGAATTGTATCCGTTAGTCCGATCAAACGAGAAAACGGAAAGCCGTGGACAAAATCGGCAGTCATTCAGGAATTCGGCTTTCCGGTTCTTTCAAAAGAAATTGCCGCTAAAATTGAACTGTTGCAGAATCCGACCGAAAATAATGCAACGGTACGACACGCGATAATAACAGGAGAAACAGGGGAATATGGGGGCAACCGCAAGAATTCAAGAATGAAGTTGTCGCAAAAATGGCTCGAAAAATTCGGCGGTTATGAGAACGAAAACGAAAGAGTGAGTTATCAAAAGCCGAATTTTAAGGTTTCCGCGAAATGTTGCTACTACCTGAAAGAACGTCCGTGTGATCTTTGGGCGAAGGAACACAACAGTGTCCCATTCGTCGGTCTCATGGCGTCCGAGGGCGGACGGCGCGAAAAGGCACTGATGGTGAACGGCTGCAATTACTGGACGGAAGGAACCCAGAGGAGTGCGCCTTTTGCCATATTCTCAAGACAAGACATTCTTCGACTTGCTCTTGAAATGGATGAATACTATCATGCACACTGGCGCGAATTTGGCGAAACCGAAATCGACACCATAATCCCGGAAGCTTATGGAACTATCGACGCTGACGAAAACGGAAATTTGTACACCACAAAGGCACAAAGAACAGGGTGCTCTATGTGTGGATTCGGAATTCATCTCGAAAAGCGTCCGAATCGATTTGACTATCTTTATCAGACGAACCCAAAGGAATGGGATTACCTCATGTTTCGGTGCTGTAAAGATGAAGAAGGAAACGCTTTCGGTTGGGCACGCGTCCTTGATTACATCGGAGTTGCATGGAGTCCCGAAACAAACCCTCTTATGGCGGAACAAACGACGATAGATTTTCCGATCGCGGTAACAAAGAAACGAATAGGAGGAGAGGAAGATGGCGAGGTACATTGACGCGGATCTGATCGAGTACAAAGAAATTTTCGTGCCTATGCTTGACGGCATGATGGTTCGCACGAAAAAGCTTGACGGGTTATATGCAAAACGAGAAGACATTGAAGGACTTTCGACTGCCAATGTGCAGGAAGTAAAGCACGGAAAATGGTTCCGCACCGTTCCGACCACTACAAAAAGTTATCGCCGCATCTGCTCGCTTTGCGGGAAGATCGCATACATGATCCGCGCGAGATATACCTATTGCCCGTGGTGCGGTGCAAAGATGGACGGAGGCGAGAGCGAATGAGAGAGTGCAAAGAAGAGGCAGACAAGCACGGCATGACGATCGAAAAGGCAATCGAACGATTGCGCGAGGAATACGAAAAAGCACGCGCGGCGCAGTATGTCAACGACCCGGTAGCATACGCACTCTACCATGTGTGGAAAGAAGCGGACAAGGCGTCCGAGAAAAGGAGAAGACAATGAAATCCGTACTTATCAGCATCCACCCGAAGTGGTGTGAACTCATAGCGAGTGGAGAGAAGACAATCGAGGTGCGCAAGACGCGACCGATGATCGAGACACCGTTCAGGTGCTACATATACGAGACAAAAGCGCGGTCGGATATGCCGACATTCGTTGACGAGGACGGTCATGTGCTTTACACAGGGCGCGGGCAGGTCATCGGTGAGTTTGTGTGTGATGACATAAAAACATATTATGCGGATGACTTTGTTGGAGCAGAAGATTTGGATGGGACGATTATCACAGAGCCCAAAGACGGCGTGTTCGCGTACTGGATTCCAGAGGAAAAAGAAACCTGTTTGCCATACGGGGAAATCCTTGCTTATGGAAATGGGAAAACGCTATACGGCTGGCACATCTCCGACCTCAAAATCTACGACAAGCCGAAGGAGTTGGGGAACTTTTGGAAAGCGGACAAGTGCCCCTATGCGACCGAAAGCGGCTGCACATACAAATACCATTGTTTCCGCGCAGGGCAAACGCAAAGATGTGGCGAAACGCTTACCCGCCCCCCGCAGTCTTGGTGCTATGTGGAAAAGCTTATATAAACCCGCAAAACGGAGGGTGCTTCGGCGCCCTCTTTTTTTGTTGAAAATTTTTTTGAGGGGGGGTGGGATTTAGTTTTGAGGGGGGCGCGTTTTATAATAACAGCATAAAGGAGGTATGCTATGCCGGATTTCAAAAGGATCAAGGCAGAGTATATCCGAGGTGGGACAAGTTACCGCAAACTTGCCGTGAAATACGGAGTTTCGCTCAGCTCCGTCACCCGAAGAGCAATCGGTGAGAAATGGGCAGACTTGCGGAAGCAAAGCGAAACCAAAGCGAATGCGAAAATCGTGGAATCCGTGGCAAGTCGGTCGGCAAAGCGCGCGGAGATGTTTGATTCCATCGCGGACAAACTGCTGAAGATGATCAGTGACGGGATCGACGACGGGTCTCTTGCCGTCGCCGTCGCAGGTCGCGGATATCGCGATATTACGGGTGCCCTGAAAGATCTCCGCGAGATCAAGGGACTGAAAGCGGAACTCGATATGCAGGAGCAGATCGCAAGAATCGAGAAACTGAGACGGGAGAGCACGACGGAAGAGGAGACGGACGGTCGGTTCGGCGTTCTTTTGCTCCCCGCGGTCTCGGACGGAAAGACGGGTGAGACGGGTGGCTGACCATATCGTATGGGAGCCGCAACCGCGACAGCGTGCTTTTATGTCCCGCCCCGAAGACGAGGCACTGTACGGCGGTGCCGCGGGCGGAGGGAAGAGCGACGCGCTCGTGATCGAGGCGACAAGGCAGGTGCACATTCCCCACTATAAGGGATTGATCCTGCGCAAGACCTATCCGCAACTCACCGAGCTGATCGACAAGTCTCTGAAGTATTACCCGCAGGCGTTCCCCGGGGCAAGGTACAACGGCACCGAGCACACATGGCGATTCCCGAGCGGGGCGAAAATCATCTTCGGCTCGATGCAACACGCACAGGACAAGACCAACTATCAGGGCAAGGCGTATGACTTCATCGCGTTTGACGAGCTGACGCACTTCACCTACGACGAATACATCTACCTTTCCTCCCGTAACCGCCCGAACGGGGAGGGCACAAGGTGCTATATCCGGGCGACCGCCAACCCCGGCGGCATCGGGCACGGATGGGTCAAGGACAGGTTTATCACGGCGGCGAAGCCGATGACGACGATATGGGAGAATGTCGATGTCACTTTCCCCGACGGGAGAGCGGAAAGAAGACGCCGCTCCCGCATCTTCGTCCCCTCGTCGGTTTTCGACAACAAGATCCTGCTCGAAAACGACCCGGAGTATCTCACGCGACTTGCCTCTTTGCCCGAGGCGGAGAAAAATGCGCTTTTGTACGGAGACTGGAATTCCTACACGGGACAGTATTTCTCTGAGTGGAAGGACGACCCCGCACACTATGAGGACAGACGGTGGACGCATGTGATCGCCCCCTTCGAGATTCCCGAGAACTGGACGCTCTACCGCTCCTTCGACTGGGGGTATCATCACCCCTTTTCCGTCGGATGGTGGGCGGTCGACACCGACGGCGTGGCATATCGGATTCTCGAGTATTACGGGTGCAAGAAGACACCGAACACGGGCGTCGAGATGATCCCCGACGAGGTGTTCTCGGAGATCTGCAGGATCGAGTGCGAGCACCGATGGCTCAGAGGGAAGAAGATCATCGGCGTCGCCGACCCCGCGATATGGAACGCGCAGACGGGCGAGTCCATCGCGGAGACCGCGGCAAAGCATCGGGTCTATTTCACCAAGGGGGACAACGACCGCCTTTCGGGGTGGCTTCAGTGTCACTACCGCCTCTCCTTCGACGAGAACGGCTACCCGATGATGTATGTGTTCTCGGGGTGCCGGGCGTTCCTTCGGACGATCCCGACGCTGATCTACGACGAGAACCGCACGGAAGACCTCGACACGGACGGAGAAGACCATCAGGCGGACGAGTGGCGGTACTTCTGCATGTCGCGCCCGATCAAGGCGAGAGCGAACAAAGCACCCGATAAATACCTTTCGTCGCCGATGGCGATGTTCCTCGATATCCCGAAGGAGGACATCACGGCGAAACCGAAGAAGACAAGATTTGAGATCATCGAATGAGCCGCTCCTGCGGCAGACGGAGAACGGAATGGAGATCAGAAAGAAAACAATCGCACAAGCCCCCGCATCACGGAGCATTGACGCGCAGGCGCCTTACGAAGAGCAGACGATGCGGCATCAGTCCGCCCCGCAGCCGACCGCGAGCGATTATGTCGCACGGGCACGGGAGCAAATGCAAAACGGGCAGGGCGTCTTCGCGGACGGCGCCGTGAACGGCTTTCGCGTCATAGAGCAACCGATCGGAAGAGAACAGCTTCAGAACGCGAACCTCATCCTGAATCGGTACAAAGAGGGGAAAAGCAACCTCGAGCAGAAGATCGTCGACAACGAGCAATGGTACAAGCTCCGTCATTGGGAATGTATGCGGAGCGAAGACGACCGCATCAAGCCCGTGTCCGCGTGGCTCTTCAACTGTATCGCGAACAAGCACGCCGACGCGATGGACAACTTCCCGTCGCCGAACATTCTCCCGAGAGAGGAGGGCGACAGGGCGGAGGCGGAGATGCTCTCCTCCGTCGTCCCCGTGGTGCTCGATCAATGCGACTTCGAGCAGGTGTACTCGGACGTATGGATGTATAAGCTGAAGACCGGCACGGGCGTTTACGGCGTGTTTTGGGACAAGACGAAGCTCGGCGGTCTCGGTGACATTGCCCTTTGCAAGATCGACCTTTTGCATCTCTTTTGGGAGCCGGGGATTACGGACATACAGAAGTCCCCGAACCTCTTTCACGTAGAGCTCGCGGACAACGATGCGCTTCTGCAAAAATACCCGCAACTCTCGGGGAAGCTCGGCGGGGGCGGCGACAATATCGCAAAGTACGTATACGACGATAAAGTCGACACCTCGGAGAAATCCGTCGTTGTGGACTGGTACTATCGCAAATTCGTCGACGGGCGGCGCGTGCTCCACTATTGCAAGTACGTGAATGACGTCGTCCTCTTCGCCACGGAAAACGACCCCGCCTTCGCGGAGCGCGGATGGTACGATCACGGGGAATATCCCTTTGTCTTCGACGTGCTTTTCCCCGTGGAAGGGACGCCGACGGGCTTCGGATATATCGACGTCGGCAAGGACGCACAACAGTACATCGACAAAGGCAATCAGGCGATCATGGAGAACATGCTCGCCAACGCGAAGCCGCGGCACTTCATCCGAAGCGACGGCTCCGTCAACGAGGAAGAGTATGCAGACCTCTCGAAGGACTTCGTTCACGTGGACGGCAACCTCGGTGACGACAGCATCAAGCCCGTGCAGGGAAAGCCTCTCTCCGACATCTACGTCTCGGTCATCAACAACAAGATCGACGAGCTGAAGGAGACGACGGGGAACCGGGACATCTCCACGGGAGGAACGACGAGCGGCGTCACGGCGGCGTCCGCCATCGCGGCAATGCAGGAGGCAGGCTCGAAGCTCTCCCGCGATAACATCAAAGCGTCCTATCGGGCGTTCCGAAAGCTGTGCATCCTCTGTATCGAGCTGATCCGCCAGTTTTACGATACGCCGCGATGCTTCCGCATCATGGGAGAGAGCGGCGCCACGCGCTACGTGCAGTATAGCAATGCGAACATCCGACCGCAGGGACAGGGGACGGACTTCGGCGTCGACATGGGGTACAGATTGCCCCTCTTCGACATCGAGGTGACCGCGCAGAAGCAGAGTCCGTATTCCAAGATGAGCCAAAACGAGCTTGCCTTGCAGTTTTATCAGGCGGGATTTTTCAATCCTCAGCTTGCCGATCAGGCGCTCGCCTGTCTCGACATGATGGACTTCGACCGCAAGACCTTCGTCATGCGGAAGATCTCGGAGAACGGCGGCATGTTCCGTCAGATGCAGATGATGCAACAGCAGATGCTCATGCTCGCGCAGATGGTCGACGCGAGCCGCGGAAGCAACATCGCCGAGGGGCTGATGGCGCAGTTTTCGGGTGGCGCACCCGTCGCACCGATCGACGGTACCGATCCCGCGGCACGGGTAGACGATACCGAGGCGCTCGGCGGCGAGAGCGGAAGCGCAGAGAGCACCACCACGAAAAAAGCACGGCAGAGAGTGGCAGAGTCCACCTCGCCGACATAAAGGAGACGGACATGTACATTCCCGATTACAGAAAAGAAACGGACAAGCTGAGCGAGAAAGACCGTGCGTTTGTCGAAGGCTTCCGCGCCGCTATCGCCGCGGTGGGGACGTTCTTCGATAACCTCGACATGTATGACCTCGACGACGGGTTGGCAAGAAAGCCCGAAGAGGTCAAGGAGGCGGTGCTCGATTGGCTCGGAATGGGGGAGAAGGAGATCGTCCTCACCCTCTTCGACAACGCGGACTATCTCCCCGCCGACACGGAGCTTACCGACGCGTCGAGGATGTTCCGATGATCGAGATCACCCTTGCAAAGGACGACGGGGAAAGACGCCTGTCTCTCACCGTCAAAGGGCACGCGGGATACGGAGAAAAGGGACGGGACGTCGTATGCGCCGCCGTCTCGATCCTCACCTACACCCTCGCGAAAAACGTCGACACGGCGCGGGAGCGCGGGGAAAGCCTCGATGCTTCGATCCGCCTCGACGAGGGGGACGCGCACATTCTCTGCACCGCGGGCGATCCCGATGACTATCGGTCGCTTCTCCGTGTCTTCTGTGTGATAGAGGAAGGGTACGCGCTCCTTGCGGAAAGCTACCCGCACCATGTCACACTCACATCGTTTGGTCAGGCGTAACGCCTTACTATATACCAAAAGGATCGTCCACTTGACGGACAGAAAGGATTACCACATGAAAAACAGCAAAGATTTTCGTCGCATCGATCTTCAGCTCTTCGCAGAAGGAGCGGGAGAGGGTGGCACAGGTGCCGACGGAGCAACGGGAGTAACGGCAGGTGCCTCCGACCTGCAAAGCAAGGCAGAAAACAAGAATCCTCTCTCCGCTGTCAGATATGGCAAACAGGAAGAGGAGAAACCCCATCCCGCCAATGGGAAAACGGACGAGGACAGTGTCCCGACGCCCCCCGATCGCAACGCGGAATTTGAAAAGCTCATCAAGGGCGAGTACAAAGACCTTTACGACGCGCGGGTACAGGATACCGTTCAGAAGAGACTCAAGGGGACGAAGGAAACCGTCGAGAAGTACGAGGCGCTCTCTCCCGTCCTTGAGATGCTTTCCAAGAAGTACGGTGCCGACGCGTCCGATATCGGCGCGCTGGTCAAAGCCATCGAAGAGGACGATTCCTACTACGAGGATGAGGCACTCGAGCGGGGGCTTACCGTGGAACAGCTCAAGGAAGTCAAGAAGATGGAGAGAGAAAACGCCGAGCTGAAACGGCAGGTGGACAGCCGGAAGGCGGACGATGAAGCCAAGAAGATCTACGCAGGGTGGATCGAACAGGCAGAACGCGCCAAGGCGAAGTACCCCTCTCTGAATCTCGGCGAAGAGATAAAGAACCCGCAGTTCGCGTCTCTTCTCCGCAGCGGGATCGACGTTGACACGGCGTATACCGTGGTGCACAAGGATGAGATCATCCCCGCCGCCATGGGCTTTGCCGCAAAGCAGGCAGAGCAGAAGACGGTCAACCGGATCATCGCGGGTGGAGCGAGACCGACGGAAAACGGCATCGACTCTTCGGCGTCCGCCGTCATAAAAAGCGACGTGTCACAGCTTACGAAAGAAGACCGTGCGGAGATCATCCGCAGGGTCGCAAGGGGAGAGAAGATCCGCTTTTAAGAGGCAGATCCGAAATCTCCTTATCCGTCAAAAAACTTAAAAAACAAAGGAGATTTTAACATGAAAGAATTTTTGAGAGGGTTCGACCTTCAGCTTTTCGCCGATACCGCCACGCACACCAACGTTACCACGGACACGAGATCGGGGGCGTATGATCCCGTCGGAGCCAACGGGCTTTCCGCGGAGATGAAGACCTTCTATGACATGACGCTCATCGACGAGGCATCCGCCGCCCTCGTGCACGACCAGTTCGGTCAGAAGAGACCGATCCCGAAGAACGGCGGCAAGACCATCGAATTCCGCAAGTTTTCCGCCCTTCCGAAGGCGACCACACCCCTGACCGAAGGCGTCACGCCCGTCGGCAAGAGACTCGACGTGACCGCCGTGACCGCGACCGTTTCCCAGTACGGCGACTACATTCAGCAGTCCGACGTCCTCGAGCTGACCGCCCTCGACAATACCATTCTCGAGGCGACGAAGCTCCTCGGCAGGCAGGCGGGCGTCACGCTCGATACCGTGACGAGAAACATCCTCGTCGGCGGCACGAACGTGTCCTACTGCTCGAAGGTCGCGGCATCCGTGGAAACGGCGGTGACCTCGAGATCGGGACTCGATACGAGCGCAAAGCTGACCGTCAAGACGGTCCAGAAGGTCGTCGCGAAGCTCCGCGGGCAGAACGCGCCCCCCATCGGCGGCAAGTACGTCGCCATCATTCATCCCTACGTCGCCTACGACCTGATGCGTGACCCCGAGTGGATCGACGCGCACAAGTACGCGACTCCCGAAAACCTCTATGCGGGCGAGATCGGCGAGATCGGCGGCGTCCGCTTCGTCGAGACGACCGAGGCGAAGGTGTGGAACGACTCCACCTGCCCGGTGAAGACGGCGGCGTCGGGAGAGACTCCCGCGACCTATCACTCCGTCTTTGCGACGCTGTTCCTCGGCGAGGGCGCCTACGGCGTGACCGAGATCACGGGCGGCGGTCTTCAGACCATCGTCAAGCAGAAGGGCTCGGCGGGTACGTCCGATCCCCTCGATCAGCGCTCGACCGTCGGTTGGAAGGCGACCAAGACCGCAGAGCTGCTCGTACCGAATTACATCGTGCGCGTGGAATCCTGCTCGCCCGATTACGATACGACTGCGGCAAACTAAGTACATCATAGGGGAGGGGCACTCCTTCCCCGCAATTTTTAACGGAGGAAAATCTAATGGCAGAATCCAAGGCAACGATCGAAAAAGAAAAGCTCGTGAAGATCAGAATCCCGAGAGAGAGAAACAACGAAGGGGACGTCTTCGTCTCGGTGAACGAGCGGACGTGGCTCATCAAGAGAGGCGTTGAGGTCGAGGTGCCCGAGTGCGTGGCAGAGGTGCTCCGCCATCGGGAAGAGGCGGAGTCGGAAGCATACGACTTCCGCGCGGCGAACGAACAACACTAAGCAGAAAACGGGGGCGAGAGATTGCCCCCGTTTGGCTAAAAAACAGAGACCGAATTCAAAAAAACCAATCTTTTCCAAGAATAATTGAACCTATACTATCGGTTATTTTCCATAAACACCGAAGGACGGATTCGGACTTCTTCACAAGGAGACACATATGACCGTTATCGAAGCGATCAATTATACCGACGACATCAAGCCGAATAACTTCGCGCAAGAGACAAAGCTCGGATGGCTTTCCAAACTCGACGGAATGATCCGCGCAGAGGTCGTCGATACCCACGAGGGCGGGGAGGACGCTCCATTCGTCGGCTACGGAGAGGAAGATCTCGGCGCGGTGCTTCTCGTCCCGCCCCCGTATGACGACATCTATGTCAAATGGCTCGAGGCGCAGATCGACTACGCAAACAACGAGTACGACAAATACAACAACAGTGCCGCCGCGTTCAATTCCGCGTATACGGCATTTTCCGGGCAGTACCACAGAACTCACATGCCGAAAGGCACAAAAATCAAGTTTTGCTGAAAACGGAGGGAGGAGAGCATGAGACTTCCCAAAATGAATGTGCCCGCCGCGTCGCGGACGGTGACGGAGATCTTCGGAGGATACAATCACAATCTCCGCATCGGCGACGGCGAGTTTTACGATATGAAAAACCTCACCTCCGCCTACTATCCGATCCTCTCCCCGCGAGGGAAGCGGGGGATTTACAAAAGCAAGGTGGATGAGCCGCGCGGTCTTCTCGCAAAGGACGCGCTCTGCTATGTCGACGGCGGGACGCTGTATATCGGTGAGTACGCGGTAAATGGGCTGACGCTCGACCCGGGCACCGAGAAGACACTCGTCTCCATGGGCGCCTATATCATCATTCTGCCCGACAAAAAGTATGTAAATTCGACAGATACGTCCGACTGCGGGAACATAGAGGCGAGCGTGACGACGACTTTGGAAGTCACCTTTTCGCTCTGTCGGCTTGACGGGAGCACCTACGCCGAGAGCATCGGCACGGAAGAACCCGAGACCCCGACGGACAAGCAATATTGGATCGACACATCGACAATACCCCATACTCTGAAGCAATACTCCGAAAAAAGCGAGATGTGGGTGTCCGTCCCGACGACCTATATCAAAATCAGCGCGCCCGGTATCGGAGCACCCTTTTCGCAGTATGACGGCGTCACGATCTCGGGAATCAAAGGGAAGACGCAAAACGCGGATCTCGACGCGATCGACGGTTCCTTTGTCGTATGGGAGCGTGGAAACGACTATCTCGTCATCCTCGGTATGCTCGACAAGACGGCAAGCATCAATATCCCCGTGACGGTGGCGCGGAAAATGCCCGAGACGGATTTCATCATCGAGTCGGAAAACCGCCTGTGGGGGTGCCGTTACGGTCTTGCAGACGGGAAGCCCGTCAACGAGATCTATGCCTCGAAGCAAGGGGATTTCAAGAACTGGAACTGCTTTATGGGACTCTCGACCGACAGCTATGTCGCAAGTGTCGGTACGGACGGTGCCTTTACGGGAGCGTTCACCTATCTCGGATATCCGCACTTCTTCAAGGAGAACTTCGTGCACAAGGTGTACGGGAGCTATCCCGCGAACTATCAGATTCAGACCACCGCCTGCCGCGGGGTGGAAAAGGGGAGCGGAAAGAGCCTCGCCATGGTGAACGAGACGCTCTTCTATAAGGCGAAGACGGGCATCTGCGCCTACGACGGCTCTCTCCCGACGGAGATCTCCACAGCGCTCGGCGAGGTGCATTACAGCGACGCCGTCGCCTGCGCGCACGGGAATAAATACTACGTCTCGATGAAGGACGAGAGCGGCGTCTTTACGCTCTTCGTCTTCGATGTCGCGCGGGGTCTTTGGCACAAGGAGGACAACACGCAGGTGGACGCCTTCTCTTCCTGTCGGAACGACCTTTGCTATATCGAGCACGGAAAGAGCGGAATCCGCACGATAATCGGAGGCAGAGAGGAAGAAGGGAAAATCCGATGGATGGCAGAGACGGGCATCGTCAGCGCGGAATATCCCGACAGAAAGTATGTCTCCGCTCTGAATGTGCGCATGTCTCTCGACCTCGGTTCTACCGTTTCATTTTTCATTCAGTACGATTCGATGGGCGAGTGGGAGCACATCTGCACGCGCACGGCGACGAGCCTTTACAGCTTCGCTATGCCGATCCTGCCGCGCCGATGCGACCATTTCCGCCTGCGCATCGAGGGCAAGGGAGACGCGAAGATCTACTCGATCACGAAGACCGTCGAGCAAGGGAGTGATACACGATGAGCTTTGATTTCAGACTTCCGAGCATTACAGGCTCGGACACCGAGAAAATCGCCCAATTGACAAGATACATCTATCGACTGACGGAACAGCTGAATTTCTCGCTGAATACCATCGAGGGCGCGGTGCACGCGACGGGAGCGACAGGCTCTGTTACGTCCGCCCCGTCCGTCACACAAAGCGAGGAGGAAAAACTCGAGGGGGCATACGCCTCAATCAAGTCCATGATCATCAAATCGGCGGACTTTATCGAGTCTCTGACGGATAAGGTGAGCGTTTCTCTCGGGGGCGCATATCTTGCGAAGTCCGAGTTCGGCACCTACAAAGAGACAACGAACGCGGCGATCGAAGCAAACTCGACAGGGATCACGCAACTGTATTCTTACACTTCCAACCTGCAAAGCGACTATGCCGACTACGATGTGGAGAATAAATCCTATATCAAAACGGGACTGCTCTACAATGACGGCTCGCAACCCGTCTATGGTGTCGGGGTCGGACTTCTGAACGCCACGACGGACGCGAACGGCAGACGGACGATCGACCGACAGAACCTTGCGACCACCTTCACGGCGGGTAGAATTTCCTTTTGGGGGAATGACAAAGAGCTTGCCTATGCCACGCCGAGCGAGATCTACTTCCCGGAAGGAGTCCTCAAAGCATACGGCGCGGAGATCACGGGTAAGATCACGGCGACGGCGGGCACGATCGGCGGGTGCAAGATTGAGAACAACAAGTTAGTAATCGATGCCGCGCATATCACCGGAACACTCGAGATCGGAAGGTTGCCGAACAACATTGCAAAGACAAGCGACATTCCGACCGCCGTCTCCGCACTCGAAAACGACAGCGGCTATCAGAACGAAAGTGGCGTCGTTTCGATCGTGAACGGCAGAGTAACTGCCGATTATGTGCAATCTCTCGGAATCACCGTCGATGCCGCAAAGGTTACCGGAAAACTCACAGCTTCGCAAATCGACGCCTCCGACCTCAAAGTTTCGGCGGCAAACATCACCGGGCAACTGACTGCTTCGCAGATTGATGCCTCTGAACTCAAAGTTTCGGCGGCAAATATCACCGGGAAACTCGAAGCCGCGAAGCTCGAGGTCGGAGAAAAGCTTTCAGCCGATAAAGACACGGAAAGTGTAACAATCGGCGGTTGGATCGTTGAAGACAAAAACATTCATTCTTCTCTTCCTGCCTTTCCCGGGAGTTACTCGGGGACATCTCTAAGTGGCAAGTCGATCAGTGGTGTCGGATATATGGTCACATATCTGATGGCGGACGGAAAAGGCGTTGTGTACAGGCTGTACGACACCCGTTCGCTGACCAGCAATTATAAAGATTTCAGAACCTACATAGAAATTTCGGATAGCGGAACGCAATTATAAAGGAGCACGGAAATGAAAGAAAAAACGAAACCCGCAAAACCCCTGACGATGGCAATGCGCGAGCTGAAGGCAGGGATTGAAAGTGCTGTCGCACGGTGCGGTCTTCCCGCCTGTCTCGTCGAGCCGATCGTCTTCGGCTACTGGTTACAGCTGAAGGCGTCCGCCGAGGAGCAGGAGAGAGCGGAAGCGGCGGCTTATCAAACGGAAACCGACAAGGGAGAGGAGACACCGTAATGTCAATATCTTTCAAGGACTATTGGGACAAGGAATATGTCCCGAGCGAGAAGACGAAGAAACTCGAGTCCGAGCTGAACGATATCATGGGCAGAAAGCCCGGGGACTTCGACAAAGGCGCGAACTATGCCCCCGTGCAGTCCGCGCTCGACGCATACAACAACCGCGGGAAATTCTCCTACGACATCAACGGGGATATGCTCTATCAGCAGTACAAGGATCAATACATGACGCAGGGCAAGCAGGCAATGATGGACGCTATGGGACAGGCATCCGCTCTGACGGGCGGATACGGGAATTCCTATGCCGCGACGGTCGGTCAGCAGACCTATCAGGGGTATCTTCAGGGACTGAACGACAAGGTGCCCGAACTCTATCAGCTCGCCCTCGACAAGTACAATCAGGAGGGGCAGGATCTGCTCACCCGCTACGGTCTCGAAAAGGATAAGTACGACACCGCCTACGGGGAATGGCAGGACGCCGTCAGCCGTTGGAATACCGACAGAGCGAACGCGGAGAACGCATACAACACGGAGCGGGCGTATGACTACGGAATGTACAACGACGCCTATCAGAAAGCGATGGATAAACTGGGACTCGGCGTCACGAAGGATGCCGACGGCAACGAGGTGCTTCCCACAAGCTCCTCGCTCAAAACGCCGACCTCGGAAATGCTCCTGAATGCGGCGAAAGCGTATGAAGAAGGCGGAGAAGATGCACTGAACCGATATGTCACATCCTTTGAGGATTACGATACCGACAAGATGTTCGCCTATATCAAAAACAATAACATTCAGCATGGTCTTGCTTTTAGAACCTACACAAAAACGAAGGACGCGCCGAACGGACTCGGGGGTTGGTACGATATGGATAATCATTTTGCCGTCGACCCGAACGATGAAGTCACGGATCAGTACGGCAACGTGTACAAAATCACAGAACTTCCCGAAGAAATACAGAAGGCACTGACACAGCTGAAAGAGGGAGAATCCTATAGCAAGAAACAGGGCAAACGCGGGAAGAGATAAAAGGGAGCACGACGATGGAAAAAGCAAGAACATTTTCCGAATACCTTGAAAGAAACGCGCCTTCGGGGCAGAAGGAAACAAAGGCAAGAAGAAAAACGAGATCTTATTCCGAGTATCAGACCTATCGCGACATGACCGACGGTACACTGAGCCGCGATCTCGAGGATCTGAACAAGTCGCTGAATGAACTCGACACCGGGTGGAAGGACGCGAAGACCATCGAGGAGACGAAGAAACGCCTCTCGGGGATCGTCACGCGCCTTTCCTCCGCGAAGCAGTATGTTACTGACTACGGCGAGGGGGAGGACTCCGTCAAGTCCGTCGCCGACGCCTACAAAGCGTATTCGGACATTCTGAACGGCTTCGGGGATATAGAGAACTACTATTCGCAGTTTGCGAACGCGGAAGATTATGATAAACGGGTCGGTCGGCAGAAAACTCTGTATGAGAATGCGACGAGTGCGGAGGATTTCGAGAGATACGCAGGCGTCGGCGCGGCGATAAAGAACCCTTCGATGCGGGAAGCGGAAGGCGATTTTCAGCTGTTCGGTCAGAGAATCGGGAGCAAAGACATCGGGAATATCGTCACTTATTCGATCGACAACAATAAGGATCTACGATTTGGTGCGACAAACGGTGCAAAACTTCTCGGAGATCTTCGGTATTCCAACCTGAAAGACGATGAGGTCGCCGTATATAACTACTGGCTTGCCAAAGAAAACGCGGGACTTGCGGAAAAAGGAACGGCGCAGTCCTACCTTGCGTCAATGGACGACATCCTGAACCAAAGGGAAGCGGGGAAACTTGCAAACGCGCTCGACGGCAATCTCGGGCTTGAGCTTGTCTTCGGCTTCAGTGCGGGTCTCAGTCAGTTCGGAAGCGGAGTCAAAAACGCCTTTAATTTCGGCGATGACTACATCGCGCCGACCATGGAAGCATACGCATCACAACAGGTCAGGGATAATCTCGCGGACACGGGCGATCAGTTTCTCGGCAGTTCCCTCGGGCAGATCGGCTATGACACGGCGAGCACGATCGGCAATATGTTCCCGACGATCCTTCTGTCCGCCGTCATGGGAGGGCAAACCGCGGGTGCTGTCGCCGGTGTGTCCGCGATGGGACTCTCCGCCGCGGGAAACAGTTATCAGGAACTTCTGAACAGCGGCATGAACAAGGGGCAGGCACGCGCGCTCTCCACGATGCTCGGCGTGTGGGAAGGCGCGTCCGAATACTTCCTCGGTAGAATCGAAGGTCTGAGCGGCAACTTCGTAGGCAAGGCACTCGACAAGACGAAACTCGTCAAAGGGCTTCAGTCTTCCGCAAACGGGGTCACCCGCGCCTTGCTCCGCTTTTTCAATCAGTTTGTCATCGACCCCGCGCAGGAAGGTCTCGAAGAGGTCATTCAGGACATCGGCTCTACGGCTCTCAAGGCAATGTTCACG
This sequence comes from uncultured Eubacteriales bacterium, assembly GCA_934373635.1. GTDB lineage: Bacteria > Bacillota > Clostridia > Oscillospirales > CAG-272 > UBA1740. The sequence continues at coordinate 13,479 of CAKROZ010000005.1, read as the reverse complement.
GGCGAATGGGATTTTTCGAGTGCCGAAGAGCAGGCGTATAACTTCACGCTCGGCGCACTGTCTGCGGCGTTCATGAATACGCCGACGAATCTCGTCTCCAACACGGTGAACGACGTCAGAACCTACCGACAGGGCAAAAACATCATTGATCTCGGTGGTGTGGACGCGCTGAAAGCTCTCGCCGTCGAGACCGCAAAGGAGAGCGGCGAAAACTCGACCCTCGGAAAGTACGCCGAGAATGTGGCAAAGAAGCCCACCCCGACGAATGTCGGCATCCTCGATCAGAAGATCAACGAGCAAAAAAACGAGAACAACCGCAGAAGCATCGAAAAGGCGCTGATCGACCAAATGACCAAAGACGGCGTGAGCGCGAAGAAGGCGAAGCGCGCGGCGGCGAAACTCTCCGAGATCCTTCTCGAAGACTATAACGGCGGAGAGGTCGACCTCAAAAAGGCGATGAAGAACCCCTCGGTGAAAAAGGTGTACGACAAGGTCGTGAAGGGCGAAGGCTCGGAGCTTGCCAAGCGGGACGCGCATCACACCGAGGTCAGAGAAGGCATCATCCGCGACTATGTCGACGGTAAGATCGAAAAGGCGGAGATGGAAAAATCCCTGTCCGAGAAGTTTTCCTCTACCGACGACGGAGAAACCATCAACACAAAAACGGGCGAGAAGATCACGCTCGCGGCAAGGGACACCGTCGTGTCAAGTGAGGACGGCAACCTCATCCTGAAGCTCGAGGACGGCGAGAGCATCCGCGCCTCGGACATCAGCTTTTCCTCCAAAGGCGAGGCGGTTCTCTATTCCGTGATCGCCGACATGGGTGTCGGTGCCGATACCGCGAATACCCTGATCGCGGACGCGCTCGAGACGGACGGCAAGAGCATGATCTCCGTCGCCTTCGGCATCCGCGACGCGTACTGGTACGGCGCGAAGGGCATGAATGCCTCCGAGCTTGCCTCGGGCGTCTTTACCTCCAAGCTCACGGAAGCCGTGAGGAAAACCGCCTACAACCTCGGCAAGACCGAAGCGATCTATGCCGCGTCGAAGAAGACGGCGCCGACAAGCGTCAAGGGGGATACCGTCTACGAGGGCGAGCACAGGGGCGTCGACGGGAAGATCTCGGATGCGAAATTCGGCAGGCTGAACGACAGGCAGAAGAGCGGACTTTCCCTCGTGAAGACACTCTCCAAACTCGGCGCAAACGTCTATGTGTATGAGACCACCCTCGCACAGCGGCAGAGCGGGAAGGAGAACGGCTATTACATCTCTGACGACGGAAGCATTCACATCGACCTGAACTCGGGCAGTGTGAAGGGCGAAGGACTCGTCGCCTATACCGTCACGCATGAGTTCGTCCACTTCATCGAAGACTTCAGCCCCGAAAAATTCAAAAAATATGCCGACCTCCTCTTTGAGGAACTCGGCATGGATCAAAAGTCTGTGTCCTCCATGCTGACCGAGGAGATCCTTCGGCTCAGGGAGGAGAAGAAGTATAAGAATCTCGGGGAGAGCAAACTGCGGGACATCGCCTATTCGGAGGTCGTGGCGAAGTGCTCGGAGAAGATCTTCACGGACACCGACGCACTCTCGAGAGTCGCCGACCGCCTCGCGAAGACGGATCGGACGCTCTTGCAGAAAATTGTCGATTTCTTTAAGATAATCATAAGCAGACTTCGCGGAGACTACCGGGGGCAGAGCGCGAACAGCACGCTCGGAGACCTCGCCGCCGACACGCTCACCCGTGTCGAGGCGATCTGCGACATCTTCGCCGACGCCGCCGTCGACGCCTTGCAGAATTTCCGCAAGGCGGAAGGCAATACGCAATCGACCGCCGATCCGGATATTCGGTACTCCTTGAGGGAGGGGGTCGAAAAGGATGTCGAGAGAGCACTTGATGATTTGGATTATAGAGATGATATATATCTCACGGAGAGAACTCCGTCTATTATCACGGATCAAAAAGGCGCCCGTGATTTGCCGATGCTGATGAAAGCATTCCATGTAAGGGAAAATATCTTCACCGAAGCCGAAGCGAAGCGAAAGGGATTGCGCATAGATAAGCATACGCATTATCACGGACTTGGCAAAGACTTGTTCCTGAAAGTGATCGGAGGACTTGACAATGTGACGCTTGCGTATAGAGGAACAAAAAATGCAAACGATCCTGCGAGACGGGAAAACTATTTTCTTCTTATCTCCCAGTTTAAGGACGCTGATGGGAACACGATAAATGTTCCCGTTTACATTAACGAACTGGGGCAGTATAATCGCGTGTTTATAGACACCAATAAGGTCGCGACGGTTTTCGGCAGAGATAATCTCTTGGAGTACATTCGGAGAGAGGTACAAAAAGGAAATCTCGTCAGAATAAAAAGAAGAAGCACTCAAACCAGTGAACGGGCAGCAGTATTCGCTGACGGTTATAGTAAGAATGCTTCTACGGACAGTATATCCGAAAATTCCGAAAATGTCAATAGGGAAAGCGAAAAAAGTTTTTCCGCCGATCCGGATATTCGGTACTCCGAAAGAGCCGACGCCGAGGCGAAGAGAAAATCGCTTACAGAGAATTATCGGAAACGGGTGGACGCATGGGACGGAAAAACAGAAGGTTTTGCGTTTGTCATGGGAGAAACACCTGCCTATTTGTCCGAGCTGACGGTTCAGGACAAAAAAATCGGAAAGAAGCAGGTGCGGATCGACGCGACAAAGCTGAAGAGCATCGTGGCGGAGCACACCGAAATGACACTTGATGTCATCAAAGCGTTGCCCGACCTGTTGAACGATCCCATCCTTGTGCTGGATTCCAAAACCGTCAAAGGGCGACTGGTACTGCTCGGCGAAGTGTACGCGAACGGAAAGCCGGTCATGATGGCGATAGAGATCAACCCTACGACGAGAAGCGGAAGCGCTACTTATGTAGATGTCATCAAAGTGGCAAGTGCTTATACACGACGCAACACCCAAGCCCTGATAGACACAAGCAATATCCGATATGTCAATGAAAACAAAAGCAGAGTCGACGACTGGTTGAAGGTCAATAGGCTACAATTGCCGTTACCCAATTCTCAATCGGACTCTGCAGTAGAGAAGGAACAAGAGCTCCTCTCTACAAACAGTATATCCGAAAATTCCGAAAATGTCAATAGGGAAAGCGAAAAAAGTTTTTCAAAATTTTCCGATAGATACACCTATGATTCTCTCGTTTCAAAGCCGGACATGAAAGTGACACGGATAGATGAAAGCAAGACTCCGAAATCACGGGCAGATATTGTGGTTGACGCAAAGAAAAATGCCGCCAAAATTGGCGCAAAACACGCCGATGGAGGGATATCGGTATATGTAAAAGATGCTCAAAAATCTGTTCTTCTTTCCAAGAGCGGGTTAGTTCATGGACTGGACAGACGGTTGTCTCAAAATGGGGCGGTTACCGTTATGGCAGGAGAAATCATCGCGAATTCTATCGTGATCAATGAATTGATCTCCAAAAATGAAAAAGCCGCCGAGAGCTATGTGCTGATCGGCGTAGCGCAGGATACTTCGGGGGCGATAAAGATCGTCGAATCAATCGTGAACCGATTCAATAACGAGTTGATTTCGCTTGATGTTTTGTATTCCATGAACGCAAAACAAGACGATATAAAAGGAACGGCTGCGCTCAATGCGCCTTCGGTCTTTAACCCGAATTACCGTTCCACTATTAGTATAGCACAACTTCTCGAGTATGTCAACAGGTATTTTCCGGATGTACTTCCGGAAGATGTGCTGAAGCATTACGGATATGATGCGAGACCTGAAGGAGAGATCGGAAAAAGTGCTTTGTATTCCGAGCGTGAAGACCTTTCCAACCGCACGCTTCTCGCGAACGCCCTCGAAACGGTCGCAAAGAACGAGACGGAACGGCAAAAACTCAATGAGTACAAGACGAAGATCGGGCTGATGGAGCAGGATGAAGCGCGACTTTCGGAAGTCAGGAAAAAGATCAAAGAGCTTTCGCGTGAAAAAGGTAAGAGTGATACAGAAAAGATTCAATCGCTTCAAAACACGAAGAGAAAAATTGAGGCGAGGATCTTGAAGTACGACAGACAGCTTTTCCGTCTCGAGGCGTCCGAGGCGCTTCGGAAGGTTCTCTATCGTGAGCTGAACAATTATCGGAGAAGAGCTGCCGAAGGGCGGAATCGGACGGCGGCAAGAGGTGAGGTCAAGAAGATCGTCGCCGAGTTAAACGCCTACCTTGCGGAGAATAAAGTGCTGATCGGTATGCAGAAGGTCGTCGCCGAGGCGCTCGACGCGATCAATATGGACACCGTCGGCGCGGACGCACGGGTCGCGAAGTACGACGAGCTGATCAAAAAGACCACAGACCCCGAAATGCGCGAAGAGCTTATCAAGACAAGGAACCGTATCGCCGCGCAGGGCGAGTCGATGCAGGGCAAGCTCCAAAAGCTAAAAGCCGCCTATGCGGACATCATCAACTCAAGCGATCCGCTGATCGCGAATTCTCACGACGAGGTCATCGAGGGCAAACTCGACGATGTGATCTGCGAGGTAGGGGACACCGCGATCCGTGATATGAGTATCACGCAACTCGAGGCGGTCTATGACCTCTACAAGATGATTCTGACCTCCGTCAGACAGGCGAACAAGGCGTTTCGTCTCGACAAGGCGAAGACGATCGACTGGTACGCCTCCGAGGTCATGACACAGGCAGAGAAGACGCACGGCACGCGCGGGAAAGTCTCAAAGGTTTGGGAGTACATCACCAAAAACTTCGGGTGGGACAACCTGAAACCCATCTACGCGATGCGCATGATCGGCTCGGACACCCTGACGGAATTATATAAGAATGTCCGCGAAGGGCAGTCCGTGTGGTACAAGGATTTTGCCGCCGCCCGCGACTTCTTGAGAGCGCAGAAGAAGGCGTACGGCGTCTCAAAATGGGACTACGCAAAGAAGTACACCTTCACCTCCGAGAGCGGAAAGACCTTCGACATGACCTTGGAGCAGATCCTCTCGCTCTACGCCTACTCGAAGAGACCGCAGGCGATCGACCACCTGACGAAGGGCGGCATTGTCTTCGACGACGCGATCGAGGTCGTGGAGAAGAACAAGCTCGGGATTCCCATGAAGTACACCGTCAACGACAAGAGTGCCTACCGCCTCTCCGAGGGGACGATCACCGAGATTCTGAACACGCTCACCGAAGAGCAGAAGGCATACGCCGACATCATGCAGTCGTATCTCTCCGAGGTCATGGGCGAAAAGGGAAACGAAGTCTCGCTCGCCATGTACGGCGTGAAACTCTTCAAGGAAAAGAACTACTTTCCTCTGAAATCCTCGGGGCAATTCCTCTATACCGAGAACGAGGTAAAGGGGGAGGCGAAGATCAAGAACGCGGGATTCACAAAGTCGACGATCCCGCGCGCGAACAATCCCATCATCCTGAGCAACTTCACCGACGTGTGGGTCGGGCATTGCAACGAGATGTCCATGTATCACGCCTTCACGCTCCCGCTCGAGGACTTCAACCGGGTATGGCAGTATAAGGCGCGGGGCGGGGGCGAAGATGTCTCCGTGCGCACGACCTTGGCGAACACCTGCGGTGACGCGGCGAATACTTACATCAAGGATCTGCTCGTCGAGCTGAACGGCGGCGTCAGAGTCAAGGACGCGGGCGTGCTCGATAAGCTGACGGGACTCGCGAAGAAGGGCGCGGTATTTGCGTCCGCTTCCGTCACGATCCAGCAGCCGTCGGCGATCTGCCGCGCGATGGCGTATATCTCCCCGAAGTACTTCCTCAAGACAGCGAAAAAACAGCTGAATTTCAGAAAACACGCCGAGACGTGGGAAGAGTGCAAGAAGTACGCGCCCATCGCGGGCATCAAGGAGATGGGGTACTTCGACACGGGCATGGGACGAAGCTCGCTCGAGTGGGCGAAGTCCGAAGAGTACGAAGGCTTTCGAAACAAGCTGAAAGCCTTTTTCAAAGACGGCTCGTACCGCGACGATGTGCTCTCGAGAGCGCCCGCCCTCGCGGACGAGATCACATGGTGCCATATCTGGAACGCGACGAAGGCATGGGTGGCGGACACGACAAGCCTCGTCGGAGAAGAGCTTCTCGCGGAGGCGGGAAAACGCTTTACCGATGTCATCGACCTGACGCAGGTCTACGACTCCGTTCTCTCCCGCAGTGCGAATATGCGGAACAAGAACAGTCTCATGAAGATGGCGACCGCCTTTATGGCGGAGCCGACGACCACCGCGAATATGATGCTCGACGCTTTCGTAAATGGCAAGAGAACGGGCGGCGCGAAAGGCGCCGGCATCGTCGCAAAGGCGGGCGTCGCGGTCTTGGCTTCCATCGTGCTGAACTCGCTTTTGAAAGCGGTGGTGTACGCGTGGAGAGACGATGACGACGAAAAGTCCTATCTTGAAAAATACGGAGAATCGGCGCTCGGATCGTTCCTTGACGACATCAATCCGTTCAACTACATTCCCGTCCTTCGGGACATCGTTTCGCTCTTTCAAGGGTACGATGTCTCGCGACTGGACATGAGCCTCTTCGAGGATCTCATCCGCGCCTTGCAGTCCATCGACAGCAGTCGGAAGTCCCCCTACAGGAAGGTCTCCGACATCATCGGCGCGCTTGCGAAATTCTTCGGTCTGCCGATCAAGAATATCGATCGAGACCTTCGCCCGCTCATCCGAAAGATCTTCGGGGCATTCTGATAAAATGCCAAAAAAACGCACGGGGGTGGGATTTAAGATCCCGCCTTCCGTGTGGTATCATGTTCACAAAGGAGAACCGATCTATGAACTATTCAAATTACAGGGTATCACTGGATATCCGAGATACAGGCTCGCAGGTGCTTCTGAAGTTTAACAAAAACGATACGGCAAAAAACATCGTGTTCGTCCTCACCGAGGGCGGAAAGCCGTACAAGCTGACGAGCGATTGCTCCTGCTTTCTTTCCGTGAAAAAAGCCGACGGGACGAGCCTTCTCAACGACTGCACGGTCGACGCGGCAAACGGGACGATCATCTATACCGTCACAGAGCAGACGACCGCCTGTGTCGGGACCTTCGACTGTCAGCTGACGGTCACGGGGAAAAAAGACGCGGAAGACGCGGAAGCCCCGGTGCTCTTCGCTCCGATCTTCTCGATGCAGGTCAAAGAGGTCGTTATCTCTTCGATCGACCTTAAGTCTACCAGTGAGTTTTCCGCTCTTGTCGAGATGTACAACGGCTTCAAAGCATACGCGGGCGAACTTCAGGGACTCGAAAACAACGCCGAAAATTTCTCCGAGGTCATGGCGTCCTACAACAAAGGGGAGATGAAGGGGGAAACGGGCGACAAAGGTGACAAGGGAGACAAAGGTGATAAGGGTGACAAAGGGGACACGGGAGCGCAAGGCATCCGAGGCGAGAAGGGCGAAAAGGGCGATACAGGCGCACAAGGTCTCCGAGGCGAAAAAGGTGACAAGGGTGATACGGGTGCGCAAGGTCTCCGAGGCGACAAGGGTGAAAGAGGCGACCCGTTCGAGATCTACAAGACCTATGCCTCCGTCGCTCTGATGGAATCCGATGCGGCAAATATTCCGCAAGGGAAGATGGTGATGATATCCTCGGATGTGGAGGACACCGACAACGCGAAGATGTATGTCAGAACCGAGGACGGGTTTTCGTTCATCACGGATCTGTCGGGCGCTACCGGTATCAAGGGCGAAAAGGGCGAGAGAGGCGACAGAGGCGACAAAGGTGAAAAAGGTGACACGGGCGACCCGTCGGATCTGAACCTCGAAAACGGCGAAGGAGAAAACTCGATCCGACAGAAAACGGGGAATGACGTTTTCTACAATACGCAGGTTGCATACTCGAGGAACAGCGAGGCGGGGAAGGCGGCATTTGCGGGCGAGATCAAAGATTCCGTCGTAGACAACGCCGAGGACGGAAGCACGAAGATCCTGAACGAAGGCGATGACTCCGCCATGCTGAGCACCGACTCGAGGAACAAGCCCGAAGGCTCTCATGCCATGATTTCAGGGAAGCGAAATGTCAATTTCGGGAAGAATAACACGGTTTTCGGCGTCGATAACCTCGTATACGGCAATACCTCGACCGTGATCGGATGCTTGAACACTTCCCACGCGAACGAAACGTTTTTGCTCGGCACGGGATTGATCGGCCGAGCGAGTAAGCAAATCATCCTCGGAGCGTACAACGAGCCGGACGCGTCTTCGCTTTTGATGATCGGCAACGGTAAAATCAAAACGCATACAGACGGCACCAATCCCGACGGCTCCAAAAAGTACGTGTTGGATTTGTTGGAGCGAAAAACGGTGCTCAAGGTCAGTCGGAGCGGTACGATCTATACCAAAGGCAAAATGACGGCAAGCACCCCACCCGAGGAGTTGGACGACGTTGCAAGACTGCGGGAGCTCAATACGAAGCGCGATCTGATTACAGATGTCGGCAGCATCCCGAAAGTTTATGCCGCATATCGCGGCACGGACGGGAAGACGGTACAGTCTTCGGTAGAGTATTCGAAGGAAGCATACGGCGGTGCATTGGTGCAGCGGGCGAATAACGGCAATATCAATTTACCGAGGCAAATGTATGACGATGAGGCGCCCGAAAAGTATCAGGCAATCGGCAGGCAATATGCAGATTTTCATTATACAACCCCGCTGACCGTATATGATTTCAGTGATGAAACCAAGGTAATCAAAGGATACATATGGCTCGATGCCGCCCGTGATTTTTTAGGGACATATGCCCCCGAGAGCGGAGACTGTCGCTTTGGTTCCAGAATTCAAATCAAAGACGATAAGCACTTTCCGACAATCTCGTCGGGTACGCTGAAAACCGAAACGATTGCATATCTCAAGTACATCGAAGGTTCCGGCAATAGGCACAGTATCGCAATCGTCGATATGTATACAAAAACTACCGATAGGGATGGTAACGTAACAGAAATTGTACGTTCCACGGGTGTGTATCGCGTAGATGTGAATTACAAACTTATGTTTTTTGAGGAATCCTACCCCGGAACGATTAACCTCGGAAATGAAGTAACGAGTTAATGTGAAACGGGGGGAATATCCGATAAGCAAACGTGAGATGCCCAAGTAAGGAGAAAAAATGAAAGTATTCAGAAAAGAACAGTGGCTGATTTCCGCCACGGAAGAAATGAACCAAGGCATCCTGACCGAGGAAGAGATTCGCGACGCCGAGAAGACATGGGTCGATCGTTTCGACGGAAAGGAGAGGGAAGAACTCTTTGCCGCGGGGAACGATTTCCTTCGCGACGAGTGGTTTGAGGAAGTGAGCGAGACGGGCGATATGAAAGGTGAGGTGATCAAACGATGACGAACGAGATCTTCGGCACCGATCTCCGCTACGTTCTGACATACGACGGTGAAGAGCTTTCCGTCACCTTCAAGGGAGATTCGGCGCGGGGTGTGATCGAAGCGTGGGAGGAGCTCGAGCCTTCTTTCACCCTGCAAACGGAGAGTATTCTGCGCCGCCTTCCCGTGGAGCGCGTGCGCTTCGGCGGCAGCAGATTCGGAAACGGCATCTTCAACCTGTGCCGTTACGAGCTGCGGGATCTGCTCGCGGAGAAGGTATGCAAAGACTACAGAACGGAGGAAGATACCATGAAGATGTTTTATTTGGAGAACGCCGTCCTTTGTGCGAGCCGATACAGCGAGGCATGTGACGACGGACTCACGATCGAGATCGACGCGCCTCTCGATACGGAATTCCGCTTTGAGCGGGAAGACGGCGCCGTTTATTCTGCTATGCCGAAGGACGGCACCGTGAAGGTTCCTGCGGATTTTTTGACGGACGGGCGCTATCTCATGTACGCCGAGCCGTCAAACGGACTGCCCTCCAACGTTCTCGAGCTGAACGTGGAGACGGGAAGAAAAGGGAAGTACGCGTCCTGCCGCATCGGCGAGCAGGCTCTGTCCGACGCGGTATATCGGCTTGCAACGGCTTTATACAACACACAAAAAAAGGTGTCTGCTCATATTGACGGATACGATGTGATTTAGGAGGAAAAAACAATGAAAAAACTGAAAAGACTGTTTGCGGCGCTCACTATCCTGTCTCTCGTCCTGCTCGCGTTCCCGCTCTGTGCCTTCGCCGAAGAGGCAGACGCCCCGACGGAAGATGCGGCGGGCGGTGCGGTGACCGAAGAGCCGACGGGAGAACCCGATACCCCGACGGAGACGCCCGAGACGCCTGCCATCGACTACGATAAGATCGCGAGCGAGGTATACGACAGAGTGAAGGAAGACCTTCCGAAGGGGCTTGCGGAGAACATCGTGAGCCTGATGGAAAACTGGGAGAAGACAAACAAGGAGGACGCCACCTTCGCCGACAGGCTCGGGGAATTTTTCTCGGCGGACAACCTCGTGTATACGATCTCCATGCTGTTCATGGTTGTCGTCGGGCTTCTCGTATACGGAATGAAGAAAAAGCAGGGCATTTCCGTTCGGAATACCAATAAGGATCTGAACGCGCTCAAATCTCGGATCGAAGAGCAGCTCGAGGACGGGAAAGAGATCGGGGGCAGGGTCGAAAGCCTTGCACAGTCCGTAGACAAGATCTCGGAATTCCTCGATAGCCTCGAGAAGCGCTTTACGGGGAATCAGGCGGCTTCGGAGCAGGCAAGGCTTGCCGCCGTCGGCGTCGCAACGATGCTGAAGGACATTTTCCAAAATTCCCGCACCATTGACGAGGCAGGGAAGAAGATCATGAACCTTGACTATCTGAAGGCGATCGGAGAGGCAGTAGACCTCCCCTCCGACGAGGGAAAAGAGGAGAAAGAAGAGGTGTAAACCATGTCGAGAAGACAACTTTATCACCTTTGGGACTTTCTGTCGCGCATCGCGGGCGCCGTTCCACCGATCGCCGTCGCCATGTACTACTATCCGATATGGATTCGGAGCGGGTCAAAGCCGATGGTCTCGGGTTCTCTGATCCTCGTGGCGTTCATCGCGTCCATTCCTTTCCTTGACAAGGTCAAGAACCTGATGCACTATATCACGAACGCGTCCATGCCGATAATGTGGCTGATCGGCACGGGAGTGTCGTATGTGCTCATGAATGTGGCGGATCAGATGTTTGCCATCTGCATCGGTGGTCTTGTCGGCTCTGCGGTCAGTGCTCTGATCTGTCTGAAAAGAAATCAATATGCGCCCGAAAAGACGGAAGATAAGGAGTGATACATACCATGTATGACGATAGCAGAGAGAACGTCATCGGCAGGATCAAGCTGAGCGACTTTGTCTTGACGGTCACGATCATCCTCGCGACGATAGCGAACTTCACGGAATTCAGCTTTTCCTTTCAGGGACTCAACCGCATCGCGGCGACTTCCGTCCTGATCTATATCGTCACCACGATGACCTACAACCACTTTTACAACAAAGGAAAACTCGAGGGAAGGAACGACGCCGCCTATAAGGCGGTTGCAGAGGAGTACAGAGCGGAGCGGGACTCCGTCCTGAACGGCGAGCTGATCGTCCGCGTCCCGTCCTTCATCGACTACTACATCAAAAACGAGCTGACGGAGTATCGCAAAGGCATTCTCGTTCAGTACGACCTCTCGTATGAAGAGTACGCGGAAAAATATCTTCGTCTTTCGGCATGGGGCGTGATGCGGCAGAAGCTCGGGGTCAAACTCAAAATCGCAATCCTTCGTTGCAACAGGGCAAAACCCGTGTCCGTGACAAAGGCGGACATAGTGGCAAACGACGACAACGCGATCAACCGCTCGAAACCTGTCGGCATCTCCGGGCATCGCAAGGAGGTGCGCAACAAAACGAAGAACAGCGTGACGCGTCTCGCGACGACGCTTTTCTCGGGCGCGATCGGCGTCGACATCGTCCTGAATTTCTCATGGATCGCGGTGGTAACGTGGGCGATCCGTATGTTACCCATTCTCACCTCGCTCGTCACCGGTCAGATCAACGGTTACCGCAATATCACCGAGACCGAGGCAGGCTACAAGCAGAACCAAATCTACCTGATCCGCCTGTTCAAAGAATGGTGTGGTAAAAATCCCACCGCCACATAAAATGAAAAGGCACCGACAAAAATCCCCCGAGCCGCCCTCGGGGGATTCCCTTTGACAGATGGATTATTCTTTTTTTGATCGCAATATTGCCTAAAACAGGCGCCATTTTCAGAGCAAAAATAAATGTGCCATAGCTGTAAAATTGCTTGAAAAATAAAGGTTTTTCAAGAGTTCAAATCTCTCCTTCTCCGCCACAAGCACCCAATTTGAACTTTGTCGGTTCAAACAGGGTGCTTTTTTTATTACCTAAGTCTTTTTCAACAGGGTGCATTTCGGGTTTCTTATCTTTTCCGCAATCGGTTGTTACGACGGTGTTATCCCTTAATGTGTACAATGCCTGCAACTCGTCTTTTTCCAACTTCACCTTTGTCGGATATTCGGGCGAAGTGTTGTAAAAAATGTAGATATAATCGTCGAACAATACCACACGGTAAATAAAGGAATTGAAAAACTCGTTCTTTTCCTCGTCCGATTTGTACTTTTTCTTTGAAAAATAATATAGAAAGGCGCGGACTGTTTCGTATTTTAACGGCTGAACGGTGCGTTGCTTTTCCAATGCGATTTTGTTTTCCAATTCTTCCTTTTGCGCTTCCAGCAAGAGCATTCGTTCTTTCGTGGACTTTGTTACGACACCTGCGGCGATGGCGGATAAAAACCCGTCAATCGCACTTTCCACGCCTGCAAGTTCCTTTTCGAGCAAAGTCAGGGCGGCGGACGCTTCCAAACTTTTATTGAAAGCGTCCGTTACGCTATGGGCAATATCGTCAATAATCTCCGGACGTAAAACATATTCTACCGTCTTTTCAAATACTAAATCCTCTATATATTGCTTACTTACGTTGTTCTTTTTGCATTGTCCCTTATTTCTCTTACGGGTAAAACATTTATAATAATGATATTGTTTTCCCGTCTGACTCGTACCGCCTTCGGCAGTCATCAACGTTCCGCAGTTTCCGCAAAATAATTTTCCACTTAAAACGTATTCGGAATGTTTTTGAAGGCATTTCTGCTTGTGCCGCTGATTATCTAAAATTCTGTTGCAATCGTTCCAAGTCTTTTCGTCCACGATAGCAGGCGTTACGTTTGTCAATATCCTTTCGTTGTATTCGACGATGCCTTTGTATTTGGTGTTACGGAGAAGTTTTGCAAGCGAATTGACGGTAAAAGGTTTTCCGCTTTTATTTTTAATACCAAGCATATTCAATCGTTCGACAATGCTTTTTGCCTTTTCTCCGTAGCGATATCGCTCGAATATTTCTCTTACAACCGACGCTTCCGCTTCGTTTATCGTCCATTTTTTGTCCACGATGTCATAGTCGAATAGTCCGTATCCGCCGATGAAGTAACCTTTTTCGTAACTTTCCCGTATTCCGCGTTTTACCTTTTGCGAAAGT
>CAKROZ010000004.1 GCA_934373635.1 uncultured Eubacteriales bacterium | reverse complement strand
TTTTTCTCACGTATTAGAGAATTTCAACTTGATGAATTGAAATTCGAGCAAACATTTTGCTTTTTTCTCACGTATTGAGAATTTCAACTTCATAGAAAGCGTAGGACAAATCAATGTCGATTCCGAAGAAAATTCTGCTCGTCGGCAGTGCGAACATGGATCTTATCATGAACATGGGTCGTCTTCCCGCCGCGGGTGAGACCCTGATTGACGACGGCGGTGTCGCCTACCTTCCCGGGGGGAAGGGTGCGGGCGCCGCGATCACCTTTTCCCGTCTCGGTGTCGAGGCGCACCTTGCGGCAAAGCTCGGTGCCGACCTGCACGGGCAAAAGCTCTATTCCTTCTATAAAGAGGCGGGTATCGACACCTCCGCCCTGCTCGTCGACCACGACGTGCCGACGGGTCTGTCGGTCATTCTGCGCGAGGGGAACGGAGATGTCAGAACCGTCACCTATCCCGGTGCCAACGACTATCTGAGCTCCGAGCAGGTGATCGCGGCGATGGACATCGAGCCGGACGCGCTCTGCCTCGGCTTTGAAGTTCCCTTCCCGACCGTGATCGCGGCGGCGAAGGTCGCGGCGGCGAAGAACATCCCGATCTTCATCGACGCATCTCCCGCGAGCCGTGAGCACGCGCTCGAAAAACTGCCGCCCGTCGAGATCTTCTCTCCGAACGAAACGGAGACCTTCACCTACACGGGCATCATGCCGACGGGCACCGACAATTCCCTGCGTGCGGCACTCGATCTGTACCGCAAGGTAAAGTGCCGCCATCTCGTCATTAAGCTCGGCGCACGGGGTGCGTTCTTATATGACGGTCGTCACTTCGACCTCGTGCCCGCGTTCCGTCCCGACAAGGTGGTCGACACCACGGGCGCGGGAGACGCGTTCCAGGCCGCAATGACTCTCGCCTACCTTGAAAACGGCGGCAAAATCAAAGAAGCCGTCCGCTACGGTGCCGCCGCGGGTGCGATTACCGTTTCCCGTAAGGGAGGTGCCGCTTCTTCTCCGACGCGGGAGGAGATCGCGCAGTTTTTGAAGACTCACTGATGCTTCACAAGAGCGATCACCGTTTTCCGAAAGGAAAGCGCTTCTTCTCCGACGCGGGAGGAGATCACTCGGTTTTGAAGACTCACCGATGCTTCACAAGAGCAATCACCGTTTCCCGTAAGGGAGGTGCCGCTTCTTCTCCGACGCGGGAGGAGATCGCTCGGTTTTGAGCTCTGCCGACGCGCCGCGGGCGCGCTTCGTCTTTCTTCTATCAAGGTGAAAAGGAAGGTATACACCGTGAATTACGATTTTTCGGAACTCAGCTATCCCTCAAGCGACGGAAAACACACCATTTACGCCGAGATCTATACCCCGAAGGCGGGGGCGCCGCGCGCCGTCGTCCAGCTGTCTCACGGGATGGTGGACTTTGTAGGCAGATACCGCTACCTCGCCGACGCGCTTTGCACCGCGGGCTTTGTCTTCGCGGGCAACTGCCACCTCGGGCACGGGAAGAGCGCGGGAGGTGACGAGGATCTCGGCATCTTCGCCGAGGACGGCGGCATTGACTATATCATGCGGGATCTGCACGCGATGAACAAATATCTGCGTGCCGCTTACCCGAATCTGCCCCTGATCCTGCTCGGGCACAGCATGGGCTCCTTTATCGCCCGCGTTTATACCGAGCGTTACCCTCACGACATCTCCGCCCTGATTATCCACGGCACGGGCGGGCCGAACGCGGCGCTCCCTCTCGCGAAGGCGATCGGGGCGACCGTGGAATTCTTCAAGGGGGCGCGCTACCGCAGTCCCCTGATCACGAGTCTTGCTTTCGGCTCTTACAACAACAAATTCGACAAATCCGAGGGAGCGGATGCGTGGCTCACGCGCGACGCGGCGGTGATCGAAGAATACCGCGACGAAAAGCTCTCGCATTTCCGCTTTACGGTGGCGGGCTATCGCGACCTGTTCCGCCTTGTCGGACTTTCCAACGCGAAGAAATGGTTCTCGGAATATCCGAAGCATCTTCCGACCCTCATCGTCAGCGGGACGATGGATCCCGTCGGCGCCTACGGCAGAGGTCCCGCTTACGTGTATAAGCACCTGCTTCTTGCGGGCTGTAACAACGTAACGCTGAAGCTCTACGAGGGGGCGCGGCACGAGCTCCACAACGAGACGAACCGCGACGAGGTGTTCCGCGACATCGTCGAATGGGTGGAAAACACGGTTCTATGATACGTGCGATCGCTCTTTGCGGTCCGACGGCATCGGGAAAGACCGCGCTCTCCGTCCGCGTCGCAAAAAGGCTCGGATGCGAGATCATCTCCTGCGACTCGATGCAGCTCTACCGCGGCATGGACATCGGCACAGCGAAGGTGAAAGCGGAAGAGACGCTCGGCGTGCCGCACCACATGATCGACATTCTCGACCCGCGCGAGGACTTTTCCGTCTCGGATTACCGTGAGGCGGCGCTCCGCGTCGCAGAAGAGATCACGGCGAGGGGGAAGCTCCCCTTCTTCGTCGGCGGAACGGGACTGTATATCGACAGTCTCACCCGCGCGCCCCTGTCACGCGTGCCCGAAAGCGACCCCGCCCTGCTCGAAGAATACCGCAGGATCGCGGAGAGTGAGGGAGGACGGGAGGCGCTTCATGCGCGCCTCGGCGCCATCGACCCCGAAAGTGCCGCCGCCATTCATCCGAACAACGTGCGCCGCGTCATTCGTGCGCTGATTCTTTACGACATGACGGGAGAGACGAAGAGCGCGCTTGACCGAAAGAGCCGCTGTGTGCCCCCCGACATCTCGGTGGGAATGGCGACCCTTCTCTTCCATCGGCGCGAGACACTCTACGAGCGGGTCGACCGCCGCGTGGACGAAATGCTCGCCGCGGGACTCGAGGACGAAGTGCGTGCGCTTCTGTCCTCGGGGGCACTGACGGAAGGGAGCACCGCCGCGCAGGCGATCGGCTACAAGGAGCTTCTCTCCTACCTTCACGGGTCGTGCACGAGAGAGGAAGCGGCGGACGCCGTACGCCTCGCGACGCGACGCTACGCCAAGCGACAGCTGACGTGGTTCCGCGCAGAAAAGGAGGCAATGCCCGTCTACACCGACCTTGAGGACGGGACGCCGAAGAGTGCGGATGTGCTTGTCTCGGAGCTTATTGCCTTTTACGAATCTTATATTGCAAATAATTGTTGACATATAGTCACAGATACATAGAAAGGACCTCTTATGAAAGCAAACGAACTCAAAAAACTTCTGACAGACGGCGCGCTCCGCGCCTATACCGCGCTATATGCCGACCCCGACGCGTATTGCGAAAAAATGGACAGGATCTTCGGTCACGGCGCGGCAATGAAATTCCGCATCCGTCCGCTCGGCGCGACGAAATTGTTCTGAAAAATTTCGGAGTTTTTTCGAAAAATGTGCGGAAGTCCCGTTTATGGGACAATTCGCGTGGTAGAATAGGGTTGTAACAAACGAAAAGGAGTATATCATCTCATGGCTACGAAAAAAAGCAACGCAACGGCGGCGGTCGAGATCGTCAAGCCGCAAAGCGATTCCGAAAAGAAGGCGGCGGTCGAGACCGTCATGGCACGCATCGAGCGCGAGTGCGGCAAAGGCTCCATCATGCGTCTCGGTGAAAATGCCGACATGAACGTTTCCGCCGTATCGACGGGCTCTCTGACCCTCGACTATGCCCTCGGCATCGGGGGGATTCCGAAGGGAAGAATCACCGAAATCTACGGTCCCGAATCCTCGGGTAAAACGACCATCGCCCTGCACGTCATTGCCGAGGTGCAAAAGGCGGGCGGCGAGGCGGCGTTCATCGACGCGGAGCACGCGCTCGACCCCGTTTACGCGAAGAAGCTCGGCGTCGATATCAACAATCTGTTGGTCTCCCAGCCGGACTGCGGCGAGCAGGCACTCGAGATTGCGGAGACGCTCGTCAATTCGGGTGCCATCGACATCGTGGTCATCGACTCGGTGGCGGCACTCGTCCCGCGGCAGGAGATCGAAGGCGAAATGGGTGCCTCGCACGTCGGCGTGCAGGCGCGTCTCATGTCGCAGGCAATGCGTAAGCTCTCCGGCTCAATCGCAAAATCGAACGCAATCGTCATCTTTACGAACCAGCTCCGCGAAAAGGTCGGCGTGATGTACGGAAACCCCGAGGTCACGACGGGCGGCCGTGCGCTGAAATTCTATGCCTCCGTCCGCATCGACGTGCGCAAGGTCGAGGTACTGAAAAACGGGGATGAAATCTACGGTTCGCGCACCCGCTGCAAGGTGGTCAAGAACAAGGTGGCGCCTCCCTTCCGCACGGCGGAATTCGACATTCTGTACGGCTCGGGCATCTCCAAGTCGACCGAGATCATCGACCTCGCGATCCAGCTCGGCGTCGTCGAAAAGAGCGGCGCGTGGTTCTACTATGACGGTCAGCGGCTCGGGCAGGGCAAGGAAAACGTCAGAAAGCTCATCGAGAGCGACAAGGAGCTTCTCGGCAAGCTCGAGAGTCAGGTGCGGGAGAAGATGAAGGGCAAGGACCTGGAGGAAACGCTCCCCGAATCGGACGATGAATTTGAAATCAAGGATTTTGACGAAGGTGAAGACCTCTGAGTTTTGTGAGACGGTCGCCTTTCTCCGTGTCGGAAAGGAAAAGCACACGATGGTGCTCGGCATCCGCACGGAGGAGGGGGTCACGTCCTATACCGTCGGCGAGACGTTCTATCTTTCCGTCGGTGCGCCCCGCGTCGGGGATGTGATCGATGCGGACACAAAAGAGGAGATCCTACTCGAACACGAGAGGCGGGAGGCGATGAAGATCGCCTTGCGCCTTCTCGCTTTTGCGGACAACAGCGAACGGACGCTGACCGAAAAGCTGCGGCGCAAGGGTGTCTCCCGCGAGATTGCGGAGGAGACGGTGCGGGAGACGGTGCGGCTCGGGTATCTCGACGAGCTGCGCGCGCTCCGCGTCCTCGTGCTTGCCGCGGCGAACGGGAAGCTGCACGGTCCCTATCGGGTGCGCGCGGAGCTCTCTGCCAAGGGCTATGCCCCCGGGAAGGTCAATCGCGTTCTCACGGAGCTTGTCGACGCAGGGGACATCGATTTTTCGGAAAACTTCTCCCGTCTGCTCGAAAAGCACGCAGGTGACGATCCCTCCCCCGAAGAAATACAAAAATACAGGATAAAATACGGTTACAAATCATGCTGAAGCTTTTCATTTCTTATTATAAGCCGCACAGGAAGCTATTCTTTCTCGATATGTCGGCGGGCGTCCTGATCGCGGTGTGCGGACTCTTCTACCCCACCATCGTCAAGAATATCATCAACGACTATGTACCGAACGGGAAGATCTCCCTTTTGATCCTCTGGTCGGCAATCCTGCTCGGGATCTACCTGCTGAAAGCGGTATGCAATTATATCGTCGGCTATTGGGGGCACATCGTCGGTGTACGAATGCAGGGAGACATGCGGCGGGACTTATTCAAGAAGTACGAATCCCTTCCCTTCTCCTATTTTGACGAGCACAAGACGGGCGATCTGCTCTCGCGCCTTGTGAACGACCTCTTTGATGTCTCCGAGCTTGCACATCACGGGCCTGAGAATCTTTTCATATCAATTCTCATGCTGATCGGTTCTTTCATCATTCTTGCAAACATTTATTTACCTCTTGCCTTGATTATGTATGCTGTGATCCCCTTTATCGTTCTGTTCACGGCGCTGTCTCGAAAGAAGATGATGACGGCAATGCGCAATTCACGCCGTCAGATCGCGGCGGTCAACGCGGAGGTGGAAAACTCGATCGCGGGGATCCGCGAGACGAAATCCTACGTCGCCGAGGCACACGAGCTATCGAAATTCGACGAGGAGAACAAGCACTTTATCGGTTATCGTTCCGACGCGATGAAATCCCTCGGCACCTTTGAAGCCGTGATGACGCTCATGACCGACGTTCTCTATCTTGTCATTATTTTCGTCGGCGGTCTGTTCCTTTACCGCGGGTACATCAACACGGGAGAGTTCGCGGCATTCATTCTGTATATCAGCATGTTTCTCGACCCGATTCGTCGCTTCGTCGCCCTCTTCGAGCAAATGCAGGAGGGCATGTCGGGCTTTACGCGCTTTGCCGAGATCATGGCGCTGCCCGATGAGATCGACACGGGGACGGTCACTCTCTCCAACGTGAAGGGAGAGCTTGTCTTCTCGGACGTCACCTTCCGCTACGGCGCGGGAACGGAGGAGGAGACGCGCAACGTCATCTCGCACCTGAACCTTTCGATCCCTGCGGGCGAGACGCTCGCCCTCGTCGGTCCGTCGGGCGGCGGCAAGACGACGCTCTGCCACCTAATCCCCCGCTTTTACAATGTGACCTCGGGGGTAATCACGCTCGACGGGGTTCCCCTCTCGGACATCCGTCTGTCCTCTCTGCGTGAGAACATCGGCATCGTATCGCAGAACATTTTCCTTTTTGACGGTACGGTGAGAGAAAACATCGCCTACGGCGCGGAAAACGCCACCGAGGAGGACATCGTACAGGCGGCGAAAAAGGCAAACATCCACGACTATGTCGCTTCCCTGCCGAAGGGATATGACACCGAGGTCGGCGAGCGCGGCATCAAGCTCTCGGGTGGGCAGAAGCAACGGGTCGCGATCGCCCGCGTCTTTCTCAAAAACCCGAAGCTGCTCATTCTCGACGAGGCGACGAGCGCCCTCGACAACGCGACCGAAATGCAGATCCAGAGCGCGCTCGAGGAGTTATCGCGCGAGCGGACGGTCATCGTCGTCGCCCACCGTCTCTCCACCGTGAAGAACGCGCACGAGATCGTCGTCATTGACAGCCGCGGCATCGTGGAACAGGGCACGCACGAAGAATTGATGGCGAAGCAGGGCGAATATAAGAAGCTCTACAGCTACCAGTTCCGCGAAACGGCATCCATGTCACAGACGGTGTAAGCCCCGACACCCTCTGTCCCTAACAAACAACGGCATTTTCGCAAAAGCGAAAATGCCGTTGTTTGTTTACATTTTGACGTCTATTTTGAAAAACCGGTTCTTTGTCAGTTGTCGGAGCGAGGGAAGAGACAATCAAATCAGGTCTTCGAAAAAGATCAAAGAAACGCAGGAATTCAGACGCGGTAGGTCAGGTCGCCGTAGGTCGGCATGGGCCAATACTCGCGGGCGGTGAGGGTCTCCATCGTGTCGACGAGGCGGCGGAGGGCGTCCATTTTCGGAAGGACCGTATCCTTTGTGTACATGGCGCGCTCTTCGTCCGTCGGCTTGCCCTCGGCGGTGTGCTCCGCCTTCTCGAGGGCGGCTTTCGCCGCGACGGTCTTTGCCATCAGGTCGGTGAGCTTCTCTGCCGTCCCGATCTCGAAGGGGAGGTCGACGGAGGGGAGCGCCGCGCGCTTTTGATTGATGCCCTCCGCAAGTTTCGAAACATAGGAGGAGACGGCGGGGAGAATGTCCCGCTCGGTCATCTCGACCATGGTGCGTGCCTCGATGCCGACGATCTTCCGATAATTCTCAAAGAAGATCTCACGGCGGGAGCTCATCTCCGTCTCGCTCATGACGCCGAAACGGGTGAAGAGGGAGACGTTCTTCGCATCGGTAAAATGCGCGTATGCCTCGGGCGCGGTCTTTAAGCAGGCGAGTCCGCGGGCGCGCGCTTCCTCCTCCCATTCCTTTGCATAGCTGTTGCCCGAGAAGAGGATCCTGCGGTGGCGGCGGAAGGTGTCCGCGATCAGGGCATCGAGCGCCGTCTCGAAATGCTCCGCCCCTTCGAGCGTATCGGCAAATTCGGCAAAGGAATTCGCCACGGCGGTATTCAGCACGATGTTGGCAAGCGCGATGTTCTGCGACGAGCCGACCATGCGGAATTCAAACTTATTGCCCGTGAAGGCGAAGGGAGAGGTGCGGTTTCGGTCGGTGGTATCCCGACGGATCGTCGGGACCGAAGGGACGCCGAGGGACATATAATTGGTCTTTTTGTTTTCATAGGCGGCGCCCGCGACGATCGCGTCGACGAGCGCGTCAAGCTCCTCTCCGAGGAACACCGAGACGATGGCGGGCGGCGCCTCACTGCCGCCGAGGCGGTGGTCGTTCCCCGCCGTGGCGGCGGAGATGCGGAGCAGCTCCTGATATTCGTCCACCGCCTTGATGACGGCGGCGAGAACGAGGAGGAAAAGCTTGTTTTCTCTCGGGGTCTTCCCCGGCTTCAGAAGATTGGTGCCCGTGTCGGTAGCGATCGACCAATTGTTGTGCTTTCCCGAGCCGTTGATGCCCGCGAAGGGCTTCTCGGCGAGAAGACATTCCATGCCGTACTTCGGCGCGATCTTGCGCATACATTCCATGGTCAGAAGGTTCTGGTCGACGGCAATGTTGGTGGAGGTGAAGACGGGCGCCAGCTCGTGCTGGGAGGGGGCAACCTCATTGTGCTTGGTCTTCGAGGGAATGCCGAGCTCCCAAAGGGTGCGGTCAAGCTCCCGCATGAAAGCGCCGACCCGCGGGCGGAGCGCGCCGAAATAGTGATCCTCAAGCTCCTGCCCTTTGACCGCGGGAGCGCCGAAGAGGGTCCTGCCGCAGTAGAAGAGATCGCGGCGCGCCTTATAATCCTCGGCATCGACGAGGAAATACTCCTGCTCCGCGCCGACGGTGGTATTGACTCTCTTCGACGTCGTATCGCCGAACAGGCGGAGGATGCGGAGCGCCTCGGTGCTGATGGCATCCATCGAACGGAGAAGGGGCGTCTTGGTATCGAGCGCCTCTCCCGTGTAGGAGCAGAAGGCGGTGGGGATATACAGGGAGCCGTCCTTCACGAAGGCGTAGGACGCGGGATCCCACGCGGTATAGCCGCGCGCCTCGAAGGTGGCGCGCAGTCCGCCCGAGGGGAATGAGGAGGCGTCCGGCTCACCGCGGATGAGCTCCTTCCCCGAAAACTCCATGATCGCCTGCCCGTGTCCGACGGGCGAGAGGAAGGAATCGTGCTTTTCCGCCGTGACGCCCGTCAGCGGCTGAAACCAGTGGGTATAGTGGGTGGCGCCGTGCTCGATCGCCCAATCCTTCATCGCTCCCGCAACCACGTCGGCGATGGAGGCGTCGATCTCGTTGCCCGTGGCGATGGTATTGACGAGCGAGAGATAGACATCCTTCGGCAGGCGCTCCCGCATCACCGCCTCGCCAAAGACCTGTGCGCCGAAGAGCGCGGGAATCCGTTCATATGTTTCCGTCATTGTTTCTTCCTTTTCCCCTCTCCCGCGAGCCTTTTCACGGGTAACGAATCAATATTCTTAATTATATCGCAATTCCCCCTCTTTGTCAAGAATTTTGTTCGCCTTATCTTGACAATTTCTCCTGTGCGTGTTATAATTTTTTATTGTAAGAAATGAAACAAAGGATAACAGAATGTATTATATTACACTCGACCTCGAATGGAATCAGGCGTATGCGCAAAAGGCGATCGCCGTGCAAAAGCAGCTTTCCTCCCGCCTGCGCGGCGAGGTGATCCAGATCGGTGCGGTCAAGCTCGATCGGAATCTGCGTCCCTGCGGTTCCTACTCGGTCATCGTCAAGCCGAAGTATTTCAAAAAGATCCATAAGCACGTGGCACAACTGACGGGCATCTCGCAGGAGCAGATGGATCTCGGCCTCTCGCTCTCCGAGGCGGCAGAGAATTTCAAGCGCTTTTGCGGGCGGGATTTCGCCTTTCTCACATGGGGTCCCGACGACATTCCGATGCTCAAGGAGAATTTCCACGTCCACAAGATTCCCTCCGACTGGCTCGATACCACCTATGACCTACAGGTGATCTTCAACAAGCAGGTCGAGGGGGGAGGAAATAAACAGCGCTCCCTTGAATACGCGATGGAGCACTTTGAGATCCCGCAGAATCTCCCCGCGCACGACGCACTCAACGACGCGTACTTTACCGCACTCGTCGCGGCGAAGCTCAATGTCGCGGGCGGGATCCGCGCATACGACGCGTCGCGCGGGCAATACCTCGAAAGTTCGGTCATCGGGGACGCCGATGCGGGCGATGACGGGTATGTGACCGTGAACGAAATGCTCGAGGACGCGTGCGTCGTCTCCCCGCTCTGCCCGATCTGCAAAAAGGCACTGACGGCGAAGGGAAAGCCCCTGCACTCGAAGGGTCAACGCTATCTATTCCCCTACGCCTGCGGGCGGGACGGGAACATGTTCCTCACCCTGAAGGTACAGAGAAATTTCAACGACACCTTCCGTGCCAAGCGGACGATTACCCGTGCGGACGAGGAAGCGATCGCCGAATACCGCAGAAAGCTCGAAGAGAGCGATGTTAGAAAAAAGACGCGCTCCCGCCGTTCGGGCAGAAGACGCAAAAGAAAACCGAACGCCGAAACGATATCGACAAATGAGGGGTGAAAAGACCGCCGCATTGAGCCGTGAAGCCAAAAAGTTCTAATACTCATGAAAATAGACCGGGCAACAAGGAATGCCCGGTCTGTTTTTCTATTTGTTGCAAAATTTGCTTCATGCAATGATCACTTTAACGGGATCGATCTCCGTCTTTTGCGAGCTTTGTTCGCTTCGATGCGAAACTTGCTAAAGCATCTGTATCCCGAAGGGAATGAGAAAGAACGCCCGGGTTTGGTATTTTTAAAGCTTCGTGTCCGTTTTGACTTCGTTTTTCTTATGATACAGTGATGATGTACAAATACACATAAAAATAAAAGCATTCGTTATCATCTTAATTCCCGCACATTCGAAAATAAGGAAACGTAAAAATTATACACGATTCTTTTGCTGCAAAACTATCGAATCAAGACCTCATGGCTTGTACGTGCCGATTCATAGATCGCATCGAGGATCTTCATGACGACGATTCCGTCCTCCGCCTTCGCACGGCAGGGCGTGCCATGAAGGGCGCAGTCGACGAAGTGCGCCATCTCGGCGTCGAACATCTCGCGGTGCTCTTTATAGTCCTTCGTGAGGAGGTTGACATCGGAGAGGAAGTTGTTCGTCGTCGTATAGAGCTTGACGCCGTTCGAAAGATCGAGTCCGCCCTTCGTGCCGTAGAGGCAGCGCTTCGCTCTTTCCTCGCCGTTGAAGTCATAAGCGGTGATAAGGTGGGTGACGGCGCCGTTGTCGTAGCGGATGAGCGCGGAGGCGAAATCCTCGACGTCGCAGATATCCGCGTCCGACGCGCCCTTCGGCATCCATGCGGCGTGCGTTTTCAGCTCGTTGCGCTTCCCGACCTTATCGCTCGCGACGGCATAGACACTGACGGGATGGGGATTGCCCATCAGGTAACGCGTCAGGTCGATGACATGCACGCCGAGGTCGATGATCGGACCGCCGCCCGACAGCGCCTTATTGCAGAACCAACCGCCGGGATTGCCGTGACGGCGGACGTACTGTGCCTCGCTGTAATAGATCTCGCCGAGCGCGCCCGAACGGATAATGTCCTCGGCAATGCGCGCATCGTCCGAGAAGCGAAGGACGAAGCCGATCATCAGAAGGCGGTCGTTCTTCTTCGCGGCGGCGAGCATTTTCTCCGCCTCGGCGGCGTTGTACGCCATCGGCTTTTCACAAAGGACATGGAGCCCCGCATTCAATGCCTTGATGCTACACTCCGCGTGATTGCAGTTCCAAACGCAAACATCGGCGGCGTCAAGCTCGGGGCACGCCGCGAGCATCTCGTCGACGCTCCCGTAACGGCGCTCGATGCCGAAGCGGTCGGCGGTCTCGGTCAGTCTTTCGGAATTGATGTCGCAGATCGCGTAGATCTCCGCGTCCGCGACGTGACGGTAGGCTTCGAGATGCGCGTTTGCGATGTTGCCCGCACCGATCAAGCCGATCTTCAGTTTTTTCATATCTATCATCCTCTTTTTCTTTGTTTTTTACCAAAAAATCCGAATTTTCAGTTTTCGGCAATGGTTTTTTCGAGGAAAGAGACCGCGGTGCGGATGTCCTTCTCGGGGGTGTCGCCGACCTCGCGCTCGATGGTGAGGAAGCCGCGGTAGCCGATCTCCTCGAGGGCGGCAAGATATTCGGGGAATTTCACACTGCCCGTACCGAGCGGAACCTCCTCGAAGTACCTTTCTTTGAGGCACTCTTCGGGGATCGGGTGCACGACGCGGTAGACGTACTCGGGATTCGAGGGTTTCAGCATCACGCCGTCCTTTGCGTGGGTATGGACGATGTATTTTGCAAGCGTCCTGACCGCGTGGACGGGATCGTCACCGACGACCATGCAAAGGTTCGCGGGGTCGAGGTTGACGGCAACGCCGTCCGAGCCGAGCGAATCGAGAAAGTGACAGAGGGTATCCGACTTCTCGGGCCCCGTCTCTATCGCGAAGTGGGAGCCGCGGCGCTTCGCAAAATCGGCGAGCGTATAGCACGCCTCCTGCATGATTTTATAGCGGTCGGCGTTCTCGTCCGCGGGGACGACGCCGATGTGCGTCGTGATGATGTTGGTGCCGAGGTCGTTCGCAAGCTCGAGAATCGCCTTCGACTTTTCGATCAGGGAGGGATTCAGTTCCTTGTCGCCGAAGCCGTGGCCGAGGTCGCCGCAAAGGGCGGAAAAGACGAGTCCGCGGCTCTCTACCTCCGCTCTCAATGCCGCTCTGTCGGCGGCGCTTAAATTCTCTGGGGCGTTCTCTCCCCTTGTCGCGTACATCTGAATGCCTTTGGCACCGAGCTCTGCCGCCTTGGCGATCGCCTCACTGCGCGGGAGGCGGAAGGACTCGAGGATCACACCGACGGGAAAACGGTACATGGTATCTTCCTTTCTTTTCGCTTTTTAAGAGTGATTTTCCTTTTCAAAAATCTTTTCTACTTTTCCCACTTATTGTATCATAAAAATAACAGAGTTTCAACCTTTTTTGTCTCACCATCAAACATTTTTTTGGAAACTACTAAAAGTCTGCTTGCGCATCTTCTCTTTTCAAGAGGAGTTTGTTGCAAAAAAGCATTTCAAAGACCAAAAAGCGGCAACCATTTATCATAATTTTGTTATTTTCAAGCGCGGCAAACAAAAAAGCCCGATTTCGGGTCAAAAAGCAGAAAAGCTACAAAGCGGGTGGGATATACTCGCTTTTTGTAGGTATTCAATTCGACGTGGATATCTTCGTTCGGCTTTCAGTGGAAACAAATCGCCTCCGGAGCTATGGTTTAATTTTTGTTCCGAACTTAATTATACAACAAAGCAAGCGGTTATTCAGTACCGAAAGGTATTGAGTAACCGCTTGCTTTGTTTCTTCGGGTTTTCCTTAATGCAACAGCCCCGTTTTATTCTCACTTTACGGTGACGGTGTAGCTACCCTCTTTGGCTTTGATGCGAAGATGAATTCTCCAAAGAACGGGGGATTTCCAGTTGCGCTCGATGCCGCCGTCCTTGACCTCGAACTCCTCGATCTCGGGAGTGAGGCGGGAGTCGAAGGTCATCGTGCGTCCCTCGGCGAGGGCGATGGTATTGCCTTCAAGCGTCGGCTTCACAGGGGACATATAGTGGAAATCGATTTCCTTTTCCTCCGTGAGGGAGAGCGTATTGGTGACCGTGACGACGCCGCCCGCGAGAACCGTTTCTCTCGTGTAGGAGAGAATGCCCGCGTCCTTCGGATAAGCGTCGCAAAGCTCCATCTTCACGCCGCCCGTCGCCTCGTCGTAGACCTCGTTTTTCGAGCGGAAGGCGCCGCCGTTCTTCTCGGCGACGCCGCCGATGTCGGGAAGGT
This sequence comes from uncultured Eubacteriales bacterium, assembly GCA_934373635.1. Taxonomy (GTDB): domain Bacteria; phylum Bacillota; class Clostridia; order Oscillospirales; family CAG-272; genus UBA1740. Next base: position 111,271 of record CAKROZ010000004.1, on the reverse strand, counting down.
TGTGGTAGGAGGACTGCATGAACCGGAGCTCGTACCGACGGGGAGAGAAGGTCTGCTTCGTATAGGTACCGACGCCCGTGTCGATCAGAACGGGATTGCCGTCGTGATACACCATGAAGTTGCCGACGTCGTTGTGGTTATGGAACTCATCGTTGTTGCCCCCCTTCATGGCGACGAACATACCCTTCGTCGGGTCTCCGCTCTCGCGTGCCGCCATGACCTTGAGGTCGGGGAACCAGATCTTCGTCGCGGCGACTCTGTGGGGATCTTCCTTGACCTCGGGGGTGATGTAGTTATAGAGTCCGCGGTACAGCTGCCAGCCGCTGCCGACACTGCCGCCGTAGGACTGTTCTCTGCCGAATTCCTCGAGAATTTTCGAGCCCGTCCTGTGTCCGAAGCGATAGAGCATCGCGCCGTCCATATGGCAGGTGGGGCCGCAGTCGGCAAAGTTGATGACGCGGTTGCCCGCGATGTTGAACTTCACGGCGTACTCGCCGACGTTCTTGACCAGCGGATGATCGAAGACGTTGATCTTTCCGCCCGACATATCGTAGAGAAGCTCAAGTGAGTCGAAGTAGGACGCGCCCGCGGCACCGAAGTAGCTCGGTCCCTCGTCGCATCCGCCGTCCGCGGGATAGAAGGAGATGAAGTTATCGAGTCCCTCCATGCATTTTCTCGTCATGCGGGTACGGAGATAGGGATCCTTTTCGGTCAGAGCGGTGAGGAGCAGAAGGTTCGAGTGGATCCACGGGTTCCAGTTGTTCGTTTTATTTCCCCGCTCTCCCGTCCACCAGAAGCAGCAGTGGAGATACGGGACGATCAGACGGTGATGCGTCTCATAAAGAAGGCGTTCGGTAATCACGGGGGTAACGGCGTCGAGCGCCCCTCCCGCCAAATGATACACGACCGCGAGGACGGCGCCCGTCATGGCGGAGAAGAGGTCGATGCCGTGCATCCTGTCACCGAAGACGTCGGGAATCCCGAACTCGGTATATAACGGAGCGTTGTAAATGTGGGCGGGGATCACCCAGCTCGTCTCCTCGAGAATTGCCCACACGACGTCCATGAGCTTTTCGGAAAAGCGTCCCTTTTTCTCATACGCTTCCGCAAGGGCAAGCGCATACGCCATGTCGCGACGGCGAAAATAGGGGCCCTCGAAGCGAGCGGTTCCCGTTGACCGAAAACTCGCGATAGAGGGAGGCGGGCAGAAACGGGATCGGCTCTTCGAGCATTTTCTCGGCGTTCGCGACGACCTTCGCGAGCTTTTCGTCGTCGAACTTCGGATCCTTCTCGTCGATGAAGAGGCGGAACTTTTCAAACGGGAGTATATTCCCGTCGGCGCGCATTCCGCGCTCGGCAAAAATTCTTGACATAGCTTTCCTCCTGTCGCCGTCGGGCGGCAATTGTCTTTCCGACACGCGCATTTTTCCTTCGGCGCATGTCCGCTTTTATTATAAAGACGCGCGCGCATTGTCAAGCGAATTCGGTCGTTTTTGGTCATAGTGCACAGACTTTTTCGGCGATTTTCACAAGCGAACAAATACGCCTCCCGTTCGTCGCGAACGGGAGGCGTTTTTGTCCGAAGAAAAACTCGAAATTCGGAATTTCATCCATTCCGATTTTTTCTTCCCTTAAAATTCAAGATGCTTTTCGATATATGCCTTGACCTCAGCGATGGGGAGACGGATCTGCTCCATCGTGTCGCGGTCGCGGACGGTAACGCATCCGTCGTTTTCCGACTCGAAGTCGTAGGTGATGCAGAAGGGGGTACCGATCTCATCCTCTCTGCGGTATCTCTTACCGATGGAGCCCGTCTCGTCGAAGTCGCAGGCGAAGGATTTCGCGAGGTCGTCAAAGAGGGTGAGCGCCTTCTCGGAGAGTTTCTTCGAGAGGGGAAGCACCGCCGCCTTAAAGGGAGCAAGTGCGGGATGAAGGTGAAGCACGGTGCGCACGTCCCCTTCTCCGATCGTCTCTTCATCGTATGCGTCGACAAGGAAGGCAAGAGCAACGCGGTCGGCGCCGAGGGAGGGCTCGATGACGTAGGGGAGATAGTGCTCGTTCGTATCGGGGTCGAAGTAGGTCATGTCCTTGCCCGAGAACTTCTGGTGCTGACCGAGGTCGTAGTCGGTGCGATCGGCAAGACCCCAAAGCTCGCCCCAACCGAAGGGGAAGAGAAACTCGAAGTCGGTCGTCGCCTTGGAATAGAAGCAAAGCTCTTCCTTATCGTGGTCGCGCAGGCGAAGGTTCTCGTCCTTCATGCCGAGGGAGAGAAGGAATTTGTGGCAGTAGTCCTTCCAATAGGCGAACCATTCGAGGTCGGTGCCCGGCTTGCAGAAGAACTCGAGCTCCATCTGCTCGAACTCGCGGGTACGGAAGGTGAAGTTGCCGGGGGTGATCTCGTTGCGGAACGCCTTACCGATCTGTCCGATACCGAAGGGGAGCTTCTTTCTCGTCGAGCGCTGTACCGCGGGGAAATTGACGAAAATGCCCTGTGCGGTTTCGGGACGCAGGTACACGGTGCTCGAGGAATCCTCGGTGACGCCGATGAAAGTCTTGAACATGAGGTTGAATTTTTTGATCTCGGTGAAATCGTGTCCGCCGCAGATCGGGCAGGCGATGTTCTTCTCCTTGATGAACGCCGCCATCTCCTCAAAGCTCCATGCCGCGGGGTTGTCGTTTGTACCGTTCCGGAACGCGTAATCCTCGATGAGCTTATCCGCTCTGTGTCTCGCCTTGCACTGACGGCAATCCATCAGAGGGTCGGAGAAACCGCCGACATGTCCCGAAGCGACCCACGTCTCGGGGTTCATGATGATCGCGGCGTCAAGTCCCACATTGTAGCGGGATTCCTCCACGAATTTCTTCCACCACGCGCGCTTTACATTGTTCTTGAACGCGACGCCGAGAGGACCGTAATCCCACGAGTTGGCGAGTCCGCCATAGATCTCGGAGCCCGGGAAAATGAAGCCGCGCGTCTTGCAGAGCGCTACGATCTTGTCCATTGTCTTTTTGCTGTTTTCCATCTTTTATCTCCAAATTGTATAGTTTTCTTTACTTATTTGATGTATTTTCGGCGAATTCCTCGTCGATAAGCTCGCCGTAGAGGATGCCGTTTTTGTGAGAGAGCGGGCGTACATTTCTAAGCTCTCCGTGCAGATCTCTGTCCGTCCTCACGCGCACCTCGGTAAAGGTATCCGAATGTCCCGTAAAGAGATCTCCCTCTCTCGTCTCGAAAATGACGGGAAGCGGCTCCCCTGCTCGCACGGTCTCGGACAGAAGCTCTTCCCCGATCTCCCGACAGAGGGCAATCAGGCGTGCGGAACGCTCATGCTTCACTTTCTCGGGCACCTGATCCGGATAGGTCGCGGCGGGGGTGTTCTTCCGCCTCGAATACGCGAAAACGTGTGCCGACAGAAAGCGTGCCCGACGGACGAAATCGAGCGTCTCGAGGAATTCCTCCTCGCTCTCCCCGGGGAAGCCGACCATCAGATCGGTGGTGAAGTGAACGCGCGGCATGGCGGCGCGGGTGCGCTCCAAGGCGGCAAGCGCCTGCGTGCGGTTATATCTTCTCTTCATGCGGCGGAGAACGCCGTCCGAGCCGCTCTGCATCGAGAGATGAAAGTGAGGGACGGGGGAAGAAAGCCTTGCGATACGGCGGACAAAATCCTCCGTCATGAGCTCGGGTGTCAGGGATCCGAAACGGATTCGCCCGACACTTCCCCGTCGGTCAAGCTCCTCGACGAGATCGATGAGGCGATAGCCGTTTTCGAAATCCGCACCGTAGGACGCCGTTTCGATCCCCGTCAGGACGACCTCGCGCGTGCCGCTCTTCGCGAGCGCTTCGACCTCCGCGATCACGTCCTCGGGACGCTTGGAACGGACATTCCCTCTCGCGTTCGGGATGGCGCAATAGGTACAGCGGCACTCGCAACCGTCCTCGATCTTGACATAGACGCGGGTGCGGGGGGCACCCGTGATACACATATTTTCAAAGGGGGCGCCGTCGAGCGGGGACACGGAGACCTCAGCCCCCTCCGTTTTGGCATCGAGCCGCGCTTTCGCGCGGGCGACGAGCGAGAGCTTATCCGCCGTGCCGATCACGATGTCCACGCCCTCGACGGCGGCAACCTCGTCGGGCGAGGTCTGGGCATAACAACCCGTCACGCAGACGACGGCATCGGGATTCGCCTTTCTCGCGCGGCGGATGATCTGTCTTGACTTTCTGTCGCTCTCCGCCGTAACGGTGCAGGTATTGATGACGTACACGTCGCATCGGCTTTCATAAGGAAGGACTTCGAAGCCTGCCTTTGCGAATGACTCCGCGATCGCCTCCGTCTCATACTGCGACACCTTACAGCCGAGCGTATAAAGTCCTACGGTCGGCATTTCAGTTTTCGCTGTACACTTCGGGCTTCAGAATCCCGATATACGGAAGGGCGCGGTAGCGCTCGGCATAGTCGAGACCGTAGCCGACGACGAATTCATCGGGGATCTCGGCGCCGACGTAATCGGGGGTATACTCGACCTTGCGGCGGGAGGGCTTATCGAGCAGGGTGCAGGTGCGCACGCTGTGCGCTCCTTTGAGGCGCAGATACTCGGTCAGATAATTGAGGGTACAGCCGCTGTCGATGATGTCCTCGACGATGAGAATGTCACACTCGGGAAGATCCGAGCGGATGAGGTCGAGGTAAATATGGATGGAACCGCTCGACACCGTGCCGCTGCCGTAGGAGGAGACCTTCATGCAGTCGATCTCCACGGGGATGGTCAGCTTCTTCATGAGGTCGCCCATAAAGACGAGGGAGCCTTTCAGAATACAGACCATCAGAAGCCTTTTATCGCTGTCCTTATAATCGCGGTCGATCTCTGCGGCGAGGCGGGTGGTGATCTTATCGAGTTCCTCGGCGGAGATCATGATCTTTTCAATATCTCGGTTCATGATTTGTCCTTTTTCTTGGTTTTTGATACCGTTATTTTAGCAGAAACGGTGGCGAAAGTCAATACAAACCGACGCTTTTCTCGGCGAAAAGAAAGAAATTTGAAAAATCTCTTGACAAATAGAAAAAAATAAGATATAATAAACCTTGCTTTTGTGCAAATACGCAACTTATGTTCATTGTAAAGGAGGTGCCAAAGCATGAAGAGAACCTATCAGCCCAAGAAAAGACAGAGAAACAAGGAACACGGTTTCAGAAAAAGAATGGCAACCGCGAACGGCAGAAAAGTTCTGAAGAGAAGACGCGCCAAAGGAAGAGCCCGTCTTACCTACTGATCGTCACGCAGTGTGACCCACAAAACCTCCGATAAACCGGGACTGCACCGCAGATACCCTTTATCGGGGTTTTTGTTAGATACCCGAAGACCGCTCTGCCGAAGCGTCCGAAAATTCCGAAGAAAGAAAGTGCCCGCGACACGCGGGGAGGTCGCATCATGAAATTCAGAGCCATACGGGAAAACCATCTGTATCAAAAAGCGTATGCCAAAGGCAAACGGGCAGTCATGCCCTCCGTCGCGGTCTATCTCTTACCCGATTATGCCGCGAAACGACTTGCAAAGGCACATCCCGAAAAACGAACGGTGAACCGCATCGGTCTGACCGTCTCCAAAAAGCTCGGAGGCGCCGTCGTCCGTTCCCGCACCCGCAGAATTCTGCGCGAGGGACTCCGCACGCTCATGAAAGAGCGGCCGATGAAGACGGGCTTTCTCATCGTCATCGCGGCGCGCGCCGCCGCCCTGCCGAAAAAGAGCACCGAGATCCGCCGTGAGCTCGAGATCGCTTTTGAAAAACTCGGTATGTTCAAATGAAACGCGTCATGATTGCCATCGTCGGATGGTATCAAAAACATGTCTCCCCCTACAAACCGCCCTGTTGCAGGTTTACGCCGACCTGCTCTGCCTACGCCCTCGAGGCGTTTGAAAAACGTGGCTTTTGGATGGGACTTCTCCTCACCGTGTGGCGGCTCTTGCGTTGCAACCCCTTTTGTAAGGGCGGTTACGACCCCGTACCCGAGCACGGCTTCAGACCTCCCGAAAACAGGATAAAGGCGGAGAAACACACCGACGCCCCCTCTCCCGAAGTAACAGAAAAGGAAACAAACGAATGAGTTATATTTACGGGTTTTTCGGAACCATACTCTCATGGTTCAACAGTGTGACGGGCAGCTACGCGCTCGCGCTTTTGCTCTTCGCGCTTCTCTTCAAGATTATCTTTTTGCCCTTCGGCATCAAGACGCAGAAAAACCAAGTCCTCATGGCGAAGCTTCGCCCGAAAATCGCAAAAATCGAAAAAAAATATGCGGGAAGAAACGACAGAGTCACCCTGCAAAAGAAGCAGCAGGAGATCATGGAGCTCCAGCAAAAGGAAGGCTACAGCATGCTTTCCGGCTGTCTGCCCATGCTGATTCAATTCCCCATCATTATCTTTCTTTACAATGTCATCCGCAGTCCCATCAGCTATATCTGCAAGGCAAGCGGCGATGTCATTAAGGCAGTCGCGAACATTGTCGGCTACACGGGCACCGACGAAATCGCGCTGATCGGCAAAATCAAAGACTACATTGTGAAAAACGGTGCCGATGCAATTGAAGCGGCGGGTTTGAACGTTAAGCTCATCCCGAATTTCAATCTGTTCGGCGTCAATCTTGCCGCGACCCCGAGCTTTAACCCCATCACGATCCTCGTGCTCATCCCGGTCCTTGCCGCCGCCTTCCAGTGGCTCTCCATGTTCCTCATGAAGAAGATGAACGGGAACATGCAGCCCGGAGGGACCGACGCGCAGTCGCAGCTGTCCATGCGCATGATGGATCTCATCTTCCCTCTCATGACCCTCTTCTTCGCGTTCAACTTCTCGGGCATGCTGGGTCTTTACTGGATCTATCAGTCCATCATCTCGATTCTTCAGCAGTTCATCCTCTCGAAGCTGATGCCCCTTCCGACCTATACGGAGGAGGAGCTCAAGGAGATGGCAAAGCTCGAAAAGGAGCGCGCCGCCGCACAGAGAGCCGCCATGCGGGAACAGCCGAAGGTCAAGTCGCTGCATTATATCGACGACGATGACTACGACGAGCTCCCCGAGATCAAGAAGCCTGAAGAAACGAAAAAGACCGCGGGCGGACTCGAGGTCTCCGCGCCGAAGGACACGGCGACGGGCAATGCCCAAGGCTCCGCAAATCGGACAAGCGGCAATCCCGGGAACAAAAGCTTCGGCAACAAAAACCACAATAAGAATAAGAAGAAAAAGAAATAATCCGCACAGGATATCGGAAAGGCAGTCACTATTATGATAAAGGAAATCACGGCCTTCGGCAAAGACGTTGCCGAAGCGAAAGAAAATGCGAGAGCCGCACTCGGTGCGGGTTCTCTCGACGACGTAACGTTTGAAGTCCTCCACGCGGGAAGCCGCGGTATCTTCGGCATCATCGGTGTCAAGCAGGCACAGGTCAAGGCGTCGATGGAGGTCCCCGACAGAGAGGAGCCGAAGCGTCGCGACAGAAGAGAGCGCCCCGAGAGAAAGGAGCGCGCCGAGAAGCCCCGCCGTCCCGAGGGTGAGAAAAAGCCCGCGGCGGCAAAACCCGAGCGCCGCAAGCCCGACACCGCGCCGAAGGCGGAAAAGCCGAAGAGCGCCGTCATTCCCGAAGCCGAGCTGAAATTCGAAAAGCTCGAGGTTGCCGAGGGAGAGGATCTGTCTCTCGAATTCGTCAAGACCCTGCTTAAGAATCTCGGACTGGATGCCACCGCGGAGCTTTACTCCTGCGACGACGGCACCCGCCGCATCACGGTGACGGGTGAGGATGCCTCCGCCCTGATCGGTCACCACGGCGACACGCTCGACGCGGTGCAGTATCTTGCCAACCTTGCCTCCGCGCAGAAGAACGTCAACGGCGAAAAGATCAAGAGCCGTGTGACGCTCGACATCGAGGGCTACCGTGCAAAGAGAGAGGAAGCGCTCCGCGCGCTCGCCCGTCGCATGGCGGCGAAGGCGCTCCGCAACAAGCGCAGTGTCATGCTCGAGCCAATGACGCCCTACGAAAGACGCATCATCCACTCGGAGGTTCAGAGCATCGAGGGTGTTTCCACAAACTCCATCGGCTCGGACAACAATCGTAAGATCGTCATTTACCTGACCGACAAGAAGCCGAAGGAGCTCTTCGGTGAGGAAGAGCCCGTCGAGGTCACTCCTCTCGCCACCGAGTTCAAGCGGGACGAGGACGATGTGACGAGCGAGCTGAAGCCCCGCGTCAAGGCGCCCTTCCCCGTCGCCGAGACCCCCGAAGAGGCGGTAAACGAGCCCGCCGTCGTGGTCGGCATCGACACCGTGACTCTCTCTCCCGAGCTTTCGGACGAGATAGCGCCTGCCGAGGCGACGGAAGCGGAAGTTACCGTTACCGAAGCGTCGGATGAGGAAGCCGCGGAACCCGAAAAGAATGATGAAGAATGACCCCCACCGCGCGGTCATCGCAATCTCGACCCCGCCCGGAAAGGGCGGGGTCGCTCTTCTTCGCCTGTCGGGGGAGGGCGCCTTTGAGATCGCCGACCGCGTGTTTTTTCCGATGAACAAAAGACCCCTTTCGGAGGCGCCCGTCAGACAGCAGGTCTACGGCAGAATTCTGCGGGGAGGTGAGCCGATCGACGACGGGATGGCGACCCGCTTTGCGGCGCCGCACTCCTACACGGGCGAGGACACGGTTGAGGTGACCTGTCACGGGGGCGTCCTGCTCACCCGCACAGTGCTCGAGGCATTTCTTGAAGCGGGGGCGGCGCCCGCGCCCGCGGGAGAATTCACCCGCCGCGCATTCCTAAACGGAAAGCTCTCGCTGACCGAGGCGGAAGCCATCGGGCTTCTCCTCGATGCGAAGAGCGAGGCACAGCTGACCCTGACCGAGCGCGGGGCGCGCGGACGACTCTCCTCCGCGCTTCTCGACATAGAAGGCGAGTTGACGCACCTGCTCTCCTCGATCTTTGCCCGCATCGACTATCCCGAGGAAGACCTCGGCGAATTCACCGACGAGGAGAGCGCAGAGCGAATCTCCGACATTCTCGCACGGGTGAATTCCCTTCTCGCGACCTACAAAACGGGGCGCGCGGTCACCGAGGGGATCTCCGCCGTCATTGTCGGAAAGCCGAACGTCGGGAAGAGCTCCCTTTACAATCTCCTTCTCGGGGAGGATGCCGCGATCGTCACCGATATTCCGGGAACGACCCGCGACGTGCTCGAACGGACGGTTCCGCTCGGTCGGGTTCTGCTCCGCCTTTGCGACACGGCGGGCATCCGTGAGACGGACGACCCCGTAGAAAGCATCGGTGTGGGACGCTCACGCGAACGGCTCGCGGCGGCGGACGTCATCTTTCTCATGCTGGACGCGTCCCGCCCGCTCGACGCGGAGGACGAGGCGCTCATCGACGCCGTGCGTGCGGCACACGGGACGGTCATTCCGCTTCTCAACAAGTGCGACCTCGGACAGGCATTCGACCCCTCCGTGCTCTCTGCCCGCTTCCCCGAAGCGATCCCCTTCTCCTGCAAGACGGGAGAGCTCACGCGTCTTACCGAGACGGTCGACCGTCTTTTTACCGACGGTGCCCTGCGCCTTTCGGAGGATCCGATCCTTTTCTCGGCGCGGCAGTACACGACGCTTGCCGAGGTGGGACGGCATCTTGACCTTTCGCTCGCGGCATACCGTGCGGGGGTCCCGACCGATGCGGCGTCGACCGACATCGAGGTGGCACTCTCCTATCTCTCCGAGCTGACGGGAAAGAACGTCACTGAGGAGATCGTACAGGACATTTTCTCACGTTTTTGCGTCGGAAAATAAACTATTCTTTACAAAATGCGAGAAAACGCTATGGAAACCAAACGATTTCAAAAAAAGGACGACGGATTTATCTGCGTGAATTGCGGGAAGAAGGTGCTCCCTCTCGGGTACACCTCACGCAATCACTGCCCCTTCTGCCTTTGCTCTCTGCATGTGGACATTCTCCCCGGAGATCGGGCAAATCCCTGTCACGGTGTGCTCCGCCCGATCGGCGCCGTGCCCGACGCGAAGAAGGGCTTTATCGTGATCCAGCGCTGCGACAAGTGCGGCGCCGTCGTCCGCAACCGCGCGGCACACGAGGCGAAGGTCCAGCCCGACGATACCGAGCTGCTCATACGGCTGACGGCGGGACAGATCGAGAATTAAGAATTATGAATTAGGTAGGAATTCATTCGTTCACGATCATATCGTTACGGATTCGACCGGAATTTTTGCTTCAGAGATGGCAAAAAGCCTTTTCCCCTGAATCCCTCGGGAAAAGGCTTTTTTGGTTTGGCGAGTAGTCTCTTGGGGGATGTTTGCCGTGGGGCTGCCGATGTATTTTTCGGGTTCTGTGGACGATGGTTTTCTGTGGCAGATTTTGAGCTTTTCGATGCGTTTTTTGCCTATCGTGACGTGCGGCGGGCGCTCTTCTTTTGATCTTACCGTTTGTGCCTTGTTTCTTGCGGCTTGCTTTTCTTTTTTTCCCTCTTTATTTCTTCTTTTACTTCTTTAAGAGAAGGAAGAGAGTGACGGCGACGGCGATCATGAGGAGGGCGGCGAGGGAGATGAGGAGCGTCGTGCGGTTCCATGAGAAGGACTTCTTCTCTTCCCCGCGTCCGACGAGTCCCGCGCGGGACAGGGCGACCGACAGGGGCTTATAGAGCAGCATGGCAAGGGCGGCGTTTAAGAGTCCCTTTGCGAGGTTGAAGGGGAAGAAGAGGGTCGGGATCAGGGCGGCGACCTCTTCCCCCGAGACCCCCATGTAAATCGGTGTGATCCACAGGTTCATGAGGAGCATGGCGCCCGTCATGGTGAACACCGCGAGGATCGCTCCGAGCACCGCGCCGCGCGGGTTGCGACACAGCCGATAGATCCCCGACGCGGTAGCGGCGAAAATTGCCGAGGAGACGAAGTTCATGACAAAGCCGTAAAGACCCGTACCGCTGACGGTGACGAGTTCAAGCAGGGCGGTGAGAAGCGACATGACGACCCCTGCGATCGGGCCGTAGACAAAGGAGGCGACGGTGATGACCGCATCCTTCGCGTCAAAGGTCAGAAAGGACACGGGAAGTCGAAAGACAAAGGTCACGCCGTAGGCGAGCGCCGCAAACATCGCGATGCCGACGGCGGTCTCCGTGAGCTTTCTGTTTTTGTTTTTGCTGTTCGAAGTTTTCATAACCCCTCTTTTCCGAGCGGTTTCCGAGAAAAATCCCCGCGGCACCGAGAACGGGCACGCGGGGATGTTTTCACAAAAAGTATGGTGTCGCCCCGCAAAACGAGCGGAGCGGGCGCCGTTTCTTTTCTCTTCCGGACTTTACCGTCGGTCGGGGAGTCGCACCCCGTCAGGCATATCGCCTCGCAGACTTTACTGCCGGTATGGAATTTCACCAATCCCCAAAGAAACCGTCACTTGTATTTCATTTCTATTATATGCGCTGAGCTTCCTTTTGTCAAGAGGAAATTTTATTTTCCCTGCTCTTTCAGGGCGGCGCGCTTCTGCGCTTGCAGGCGCTTTCTCGTCGCGAGGTCGAGGATCGACTTGCGCAGGCGGATGCTCTTCGGCGTGACCTCGATCAGCTCGTCGTCCGCGATAAACTCGATGGCTTCCTCGAGGGAGAGCTGGATCGGCGTGATGAGCGTCAGCTTTTCGTCCGCGCCCGAGGAACGGACGGCGGTCAGGTGCTTTTCCTTGCAGACGTTGACCTCGATGTCGTCGGGCTTCGGATTCTCGCCGACGATCATGCCCGCGTACACGGGGGTCGCGGGTCCGATGAAGAGGGGACCTCTGTCCTGCGACTGGTAGAGTCCGTAGGTCGTGGCAATGCCCGTCTCGGACGCGACAAGGGAGGAGGTAAAGCGGGTCTTGATCTCACCGCGGAAGGGCTCATAGCCCGCGAAGATCGTGGAGATCAGGCCTTCGCCGCGGGTATCGGTCAGAAGCTCGCTGCGATAGCCGAAGAGACATCTCGTCGGGATGTTATAAAAGAGCTTCTGCCGCTTGCCGTGAAGCTGCATATCGACGAGCGTACCCTTTCTCGCGCCGAGCTTCTCCATAACGGAGCCGACATACTCTTCGGGCACATCGATGATTACGTCCTCGATCGGCTCGCACTTCACGCCGTCGATCTCGTGGTAGAGCACGCGCGGGTTGGAGCAGCAGAGCTCATAGCCCTCGCGGCGCATGGTTTCGATCAGGATGGAGAGGTGCATCTCGCCTCTGCCCGCGACCTTGAAGCTGTCGGTCGTATCGCCGTCGCTGACGCGGAGGGAGACGTCCTTCAAAAGCTCTTTATAGAGTCTCGCACGCAGATGACGGGAGGTCACGAATTTTCCTTCCTTGCCCGCGAAGGGAGAGTCGTTGACCGAGATGGTCATTTCCATCGTCGGCTCGCCGACCTTGACGAATTCGAGAGGCTCGACCTTGGCGGGAGAGCAAATGGTATCGCCGATGGTGATGTCCTCACAGCCCGAGAAGCACACGATGTCGCCGACGGTCGCCTCGGGAACCTGCACGCGCTTCAAGCCGTCAAACTGGTAGATCGAGACGATCTTGCCCGGGTGGGATTTCCCCGCGTCGTGATAGTTGCAGATGGCAACGTTCTGCCCCTGCTTCAAAACGCCCCGCTCGATGCGTCCGATGCCGATGCGTCCGACGAAATCGTTATAGTCGATGGAGGAGACGAGGAGTTGGAGAGGCCCTTCCTCATCCCCCTCGGGTGCGGGCATATATTCGAGAATGGTATCGAGAAGAGGGGTCAGATCCTTGCCCGGCTGATGGGGATCGAAGGACGCCGTGCCCGCTCTGCCCGAGCAGAAGAGCATCGGGGAGTCGAGCTGCTCGTTCGTCGCGTTTAACTCAAGCAACAGCTCGAGCACCTCGTCGCCGATCTCGTCGAGACGGGCGTCGGGACGGTCGATCTTATTCACGACGACAATGACGCGATGATTGAGGGCGAGCGCCTTTTCAAGAACGAAGCGCGTCTGGGGCATGGGCCCCTCCGCCGCGTCCACGAGCAGGATAACGCCGTTGACCATCTTCAAAATCCGTTCGACCTCGCCGCCGAAGTCGGCGTGTCCCGGGGTATCGACGACGTTGATCTTTACGCCCTTATAGTGAATGGCGGTGTTCTTTGCGAGAATGGTGATGCCGCGCTCACGCTCGAGATCGTTCGAGTCCATGACCCGCTCTTCCATCTCCTGATTCTCGCGGTAGATACCGCCCTGACGAAGCATCTCGTCCACGAGCGTGGTCTTGCCGTGGTCGACGTGGGCGATGATGGCGATGTTTCTCAAATCCGTACGCTTCATATAACTCCGAATTCCTCTTCACGCCTGAAAATACAGGTATTTTTTTCTAACTTTGATAGTATAGCACATTTTTCCCCGAATTGCAAACATTTTCGCAAAATTTTTTATTTTTTCTCATAAAATCCTATCATATAGGGAAAAACGCGTCGTTGCGACGGAAACCAAAGCTTGCCGCGGTCGGATTTTTACCATCCGACCGCGGCAAGCTTGTGAATAAACGAAAAATCCGATTTCGGAAGGAGCCCTTCACGAAGCTGCATTCGCGGGAAAAGAAAACGGGACTTGCCCTGCGGGCCTTCGCCCGAAGCCTCGGCAAGCAAAAATTTCCCTCCCGTTCCGAACATCCCGTCCGAACCGAAGCTTCAGTCGACTGTTCCGTGCGGCGGTCGGTTCGGCGCGTCGATCACTCTCACGCGGATCATGCCGTCGAGCGCGCGAAGCGCTTCCGTGACGGCGGGCGGGATCTCTCCGAGGATCTCCACGATCGTATAGGCATAATCGCCGCGCGAGCCGTTCGAGAGATTCTCGATGTTGATGCCCGCACCCGAGACGGCGGCGGTGATGCCCGAGAGCATACCCGCGAGGTTCTTATGGCAGAGGCAGATGCGCGCCGCACCGGAGTACGGGAGGGAGACCTTCGGATAGTTGACGGAGTTTTTGATATTTCCCGTTTCGAGGAATTCCTTGAGCTCCTCCGCCGCCATCACGGCGCAGTTGTCCTCGCTCTCTTCGGTCGAAGCGCCGAGGTGCGGGATGTTCAGGATGCCGTGGACGCCGAGGGTCTCGGGCGTCGGGAAATCGGTGACATAGGACGCGACCTTCCCCGAGGCGAGCGCCTTCTTGATGTCCTCCGCGACCACGAGGTCGGCGCGGGCAAGGTTCAGAATTCTGACGCCGTCCTTCATCTTGGCGATGGTGTTCCCGCAGATCATGCCGCGGGTATCGGCGTTGGCGGGGACATGCAGGGTGATGTAGTCCGACTTTGCGTAAATTTCTTCATAGCTTTCGGCGCGTGCCACGGTCTCGGAGAGCCCCCACGCCGCTTTCACGGTGAGGAGGGGGTCGAAGCCGATAACCTTCATACCGAGTTTTTGCGCCGCGTTCGCGACCGGTCCGCCGATGGCTCCGAGTCCGATCACGCCGAGTGTCTTGCCGTAAATCTCATGTCCTGCAAACTTTGCTTTGCATTTTTCTACTGTTTTTACGACATCCGGGTTATCTTTTTGCGTTTCCGCCCACTCGGCTCCGCCGACAATATCGCGGGATGCGAGGATGAGGGCGGCGACGGTCAGCTCCTTCACGCCGTTGGCATTGGCACCGGGGGTGTTGAAGACGACGACGCCCTTCTCTGCGAGCGTGTCGAGGGGGATGTTGTTGACGCCAGCGCCTGCGCGCGCGACGGCAAGAAGGCTCTCGGAAAATTGCATCTCATGCATTGCCGCGGAGCGGACGAGAATCGCGTCGGGTTCGGCAACCGAATCGCCGACGGTATAGACGCGCGGGTCGAGAAGGTCAAGTCCGACTTTGGCAATCGGGTTCAGGGTCAGGATCTTTTTCATGGTCAGTTTTCCTTCCTATCGGTCATGCGTCGAAACGCGGGTTTTCGAGTGCGAAGCGCTTCATGAAGGCGACGAGCTTTTCCACGCCCTCGTACGGCATGGCGTTATAAATGGAGGCACGCATTCCGCCGACCGAGCGATGTCCTTTCAGGTTCCGAAGTCCCGCCTCGGAGGCTTCCTTTGCAAATTTCTTATCGAGCTCGGCATCTCCCGTCACGAAGACGACATTCATCATCGAGCGGCATTTCTTATCCACGGGAGCGGTATAATAGCTCTGGCTGTCGAGATAGTCATAGAGAAGGCTTGCCTTTCTCTCGTTGCGGCGTTTCATTTCATCGAGCCCGCCGATGGAAAGAATCCATTCGAAGACGAGTTTCGCCATATAGATGCAGAAGCACGGCGGGGTGTTATACATCGAGTCGTTCTCCGCCATGAGCTTATAGTCGAGCATGGCGGGAGTATCGGGGCGGGCATTGCCGATCAGATCGTCCCGCACGATGACAATGGTCAGACCCGCGGGGGCGACATTTTTCTGCGCGCCCGCGTAGATCAATCCGAATTTCGAGATGTCGATCGGCTCGGAGAGGATGCAGGAGGACATATCGGCGACGAGCGGAATGTTGCCCGTATCGGGAATATAATGATATTTTGTGCCGTAGATGGTATTATTGAAGCAAATATGGACATAATCCGCATCGGGGCGAAAATCCGAGCGCTTGACCTCCGGGACGGTGGAAAAGGTCGGTGTCGCACCCGCGGAGGATGCCGCGATGGCGATGTCGCCGTACTTTTTCGCCTCCATGTACGCCTTCTTCGAGAATTGTCCCGAGATGATGTAGTCGGCGCACTTATGCTCGGAGAGAAGGTTCAGCGGCACGGAGGCAAACTGGGTCGAGGCGCCTCCCTGCAAAAAGAGGATGCGGTAATTCGAGGGGATCCCCATCAGCGTGCGGAGAGAATCCTCGGCGCCCTTCAGAATTTCCTCAAATTCGGGCGAGCGGTGGCTCATCTCCATCACGGACATGCCCGAATCCCCGTAGCACAAGAGCTCTTCCCTTGCGGTTTTCAGGACTTCGAGCGGAAGCATGGAGGGGCCAGCGGAGAAATTATATACTCTTTCCATATGAAGCACCATCTCGCCGTATGCGGCGAAACCTTTCGTAAATATAAATTATGAATATTATACCCCCGAAAACCGTCTTTGTCAAGGAGTTTGATGCGATTTTCAAGCAAAATACGAATTTTTTTATTCCCGAAGTTGCAAAATTTCGTCCGTCTCCTCTCCAAAAAAAGAAAAATCGCCAAAAATCCGAAAATCTTTGCAAAACATCTTGACTTTTGCCCTTTGTCGTGATATAATGTTTCAGCAAGGTTTGAGGCTATCCTCGATTTTTGCTATGGCGGAATAGCTCAGTTGGCTAGAGCGTCCGGTTCATACCCGGCAGGTCGTTGGTTCAAATCCGACTTCCGCTACCATTCGGCTCGTTGGTCAAGAGGTTAAGACACGGCCCTTTCACGGCTGTAACGGCGGTTCGATTCCGCCACGAGTCACCAAACGAAACAAATCCGAACTATTTCGTAAATCGAAATTGGTTCGGATTTGTTTTTTACTGCAACCATTAAAAGGCAAAGCTCGGGGAGTAACTGTATAAATACTCCCCGAGCTTTATATTCTTGTGCTTTCAAAAGAAACCTTCATGACTATTTACTTAACGCGTCAATGATATCCCCTTCACAATACTGAGAATATTTTGCTATGATGTTGTTGTATGTATCTGACAGACACCTGCCGTTCCGCGCAGGACAGGTTCAAGCGTTGGCTGGACTATTACAAAATTCTTTACTGAATCCGTGCATCCGCCTGTCCCATGTCGGTCTCACGGGTAGCGGAACGATGGCGGAACGGAACAAAGCTTTTTTCAAAAGATTGCCTCCGATCGGGCTTTGAAGCGCGATCGGAGGCGTTTTTTCGGGGCTGTACTCTTTCGACAGCCACTTTTTGAGGGAGGGTTCAAATAATGGTTTCTTACTTCTCCGCGTCGTAGCGGAAGGTGAGACCGAGGGAGGACCAGTTGTAATCCGAGGCGTAGTAGCTCTCCTCGGGGATGTGGACGCAAAAGCCCGTGGCGACGCCGACGAAGTCGCTCGGCGGGAGGACCGCCGTCGCATCCGGCTCGAAGAGCCAGAGGTCGGTGAGAGCGCCCGCACCGCGGAAAGCACCGTTCTCAAATTGAAAACCGATGTGATTTCCTTCGAGTGCGGGAAGGCGGAGGGAGGTCAGGCAGCCTTCGGCGAGGGCACCCTCCGCGACGGCGAGAACGCGACGGTTCTCATACGCGCGCGGCAGGGTCAGCTCCCGCATGGTTTTGCCGAGCTCGGAAAGACCCGTGACGGTATAACTCCCGTCTTTCTCGGCGCGAAAGGTGAAGTACACCTCGTTCTCATCCTTCAGGACAAGCTGCGTACCTTTATGCGGAAGAGCGGGTGCCGGCGGAACATCGATTGCGACGTAGGTCGGAATCTCGAGTTCGAAGAGCAAGTCGCGCACGACCCTCGCGGTGTGTGCGATTACGCCCGCGTCGTTGAGATGGAAGTTCGTGTCGTAGAAGTAGCCCGCCTCGAAGATCGCGTCCTCTGCCCTGCCGAGGATCGGGCAGGCAAGGGCGCGTGCGAGGTAGTCCTCCATCGCGGCGATCGTCTCCTCCGAGGTCTCGTCGGAGAGTGCCAAGGCATTCATCGGGCAGTAGGTAAAATAGACCGTCGCGCCCTTGCTCTTGCAAAATCGCACATAATCATTTACATAATCGATAAAATCTTTCGAGAAGATGTCGGGCGACAGGGTGATGAGCTTATTCTTATCGTAGTAGGAAAGCATTTCGTTTTGCTCCCGCGGATAGTCGATATCCCCGTATTTGTTGAAGCTCGAGGCGGAATAGACGCCGCTCGGCTTCGGGGCGTTGTTTCCGAGGAAGTAGCCGAGCTTATCCTCCGCGTAGGAGAACGCCGAGCCGAGAAGGGACATTTTGTTGTTCATCGGGAGGTTGCGAAGCATCGAGAAATTCCCTTCCGCCGCCTGCCACGTGCTCTCCGCGTTGAAGTAGAGGGAGAGCGTCTCGGGATCGAGCTCGGGCGCGAGGAGTACGACGTCACCGCGTCCGATGCCGGCGCGGGAGAGATCCATCATCAATTTGGTGCCGAGGGCGGCGTAAAGCCCGAAGTTCACGACCTCGCGCTCCGTGTACTCCTCGAGAAGCGCGCTGTCATAGCCGAAGGCGACCGAGGAGCCGCCGACGACGATAAGCTTCTCCCCCTCGAGTCCTGTGAGGCGGTCGTACTTCTCATCCAGCTCACCGAGGAAGGTATCGCCGTACTGAGGAGGGACAAAGAACACGACGCCCGCCACGATCAGTGCGGGAGATGCGAGCAAAAGCAGAGCCAAGAGGACACAGCCGACGGTTTTTCCGATTCGTTTTTTCATCTTTTCTTCCTTTCCTATCGGCTTTTCGTTCAAAACTGAAAGTAGATGAAGGTACTCTCCATCCCTTTCGAGAGCAAAAGCGCCCATGCGAAGGCGATGATCCACACAAGATACACATAGCCCCCGCGCCTCACATACAGGGCGGAGCCGTCCGCCTCGTCACCGTGGGTCAGAAGACGGTCGAGAAGAATCAGAAGTAGGATCGAAAGGAGGACCGTCAGAATCCGCACGAGGGTCAGACCCATGCCCGAGAGCACGGCGGCGGGCGCCGCCGACCATCCCGTGAAGAGTGCGGCGATCAGAACGCCCGCGTCGG
This sequence comes from uncultured Eubacteriales bacterium, assembly GCA_934373635.1. GTDB lineage: Bacteria > Bacillota > Clostridia > Oscillospirales > CAG-272 > UBA1740. The sequence goes on along the minus strand of CAKROZ010000004.1, from coordinate 92,599 downwards.
CAATGCTCCCCGCGCGGAAGAAGATCCACGCGAAGGAAACGAGAAGGAAGGTGATGCATCTGCGCACCGCGAGCACGCCCGCCGAGCGCTCCGACAGTCCGACGCGGGTGAGCAGACGGTCACGCGCGGGACGCGTGAGCGCTCCCGTCACCTGATAAAGCCCGTGAACGGCGCCCCAGACGACATAGGTCAGGTTCGCACCGTGCCAGAGTCCCGAGACGAGGAAGACGATAAAGAGGTTCATCATATGACGCCACTTTTTACACCGACTGCCCCCGAGGGGGATATAGAGATAATCTCTGAACCACGTGGAAAGGGAGATGTGCCATCTCGCCCAGAATTCGCGGATTGAGGCGGCGGTATACGGGTGGTCGAAATTCTTCATCAGGCGGATGCCCATGACGCGCGCGCAACCGATGGCGATGTCGGTATAGCCCGAGAAATCGCAATAGATCTGCACGGCGAAGAGAAGGGTCGCGAGAACGACGCCGAGTCCCGTCGCGCCCGACGGCCGATTGTAAACGGCATCGACATAGACCGAGACGGTATCCGCCACGACGACCTTCTTGAAAAAGCCGAGGAGCATATGCTTCGCCCCTTTCAGGGCGTCGTCGCGGTTCCACGTATGGTCTTCCTTCAGCTGCGGAAGGAGATTTTCGGGACGCTCGATCGGTCCCGCGACAAGCTGCGGGAAGAAGGAGACGTAGAGCGCGTACCAAAAGAAATTCTTCTCGGTGCGGATGTCTCCGCGATAGACGTCGATCACGTACGAGAGCGTCTGGAAGGTATAGAAGGAGATGCCGACCGGCAGGATGAGATCGAGGACGATCGGCTCCGCCGTCCCGCCGAAGAGGGAGATCAGCCCGCACACCGTGCCCGTGAAGAAGTTGAAATACTTATAGAAGAAGAGCACGCCGAGACAGACGATCAGCGTCACGGCAAGCGCGGCGCGACGCAGCTTCCGATTTTGACTCCGCTCGATGAGGAAGGACGCGCCCCACGAAATGAGGGTGGTCGCGAAGATCAGGAAGACGAGCTCCGCCTGATAGCACATGTAGAAGAAATAGCTCGCGATCAGGAGCATCGGGCGGCGGCACACCTTCGGCAGGGTGAACCACAGAAGAAGAACGACGGGATAGAAGATCAGAAATTCCCATGAATTAAAGGTCATGTGCCGCGTCCTCCTTTCCGTCAGGAGCGGGTGTCGGGGATGTCACGGACGCCGCCTTCTCATCGGAGGACCGATCGGGGGCTTCCCCGCTCTCCTCTGCGGCATCGGCATCGGGCTCACTCCCCGCTTTTTTCGCTCCGATGCGTGCGGACAGCGCACCGCCGAAGAGATACACCGTGACCGATATCATATAGAGGAGCACCGACTCCTCGAGCGGCACCTTTCCGAGAAGAAGCAGAAACACGAAGACGATATGCAAACCTATATTTACATAAGACAGAATTTTTCCGCCCGGGTCGTGAAAAAGCAGAGCGGCAATATGCAAAATAAGCATCAAAAGAAATGCCGCGAGCACGTACGGAACCGTATAAAAGATCATGATTCACCTCGAAAAATATCGGGCGGGGTCATCTCCCCCGACTCAAACAGGCACCCGGCGAAACTCGTGCCGACGTCCCTCATGCCGTGGGAGGAGGAGATCCCGAGAACCACGCAGAGATCCCGATAGAGGGTGTAGGTGCGGTAGGTCCTGCCGTAGTCGTTCGGATGGAAGGCGTTGTCGTAAAAATATTTATGCGCCATCACGTAATCGACCGAAGTGCCGACAACGCCGTCAAACTCGTAGGTGTCGGCGATCATCTTGTCGTAGGCGGCGAAGTGCGTGATATCTCTCGCCTCGTCGACGAGCTTATCCGCGTCGACGGGACAGAAGGAGAAGTACACGCCCGCTCCCTTTTCCTTGACGCTGCGGATGGCGTGATTCATGCTCTCGACGAAGTAGGCGTCGGTGATCGATGCCCACGTCTTGTTGTTCGGGTCCTTGTAGTCCTTATTTGCCGCCTGATTGCCGGCGTCCTGCCAATCTCCTTCGTACTTCGACTTATAGCGCTCGTTCATGGTGACGTAGTAGGTGTCGTGATACTGCTGGCTACTCTCTCCGCAATAGGACGCGCGTCTCGCATCCTGACAGTCACCGTATTTATCCATGGAGGGCGCGCGCTTTACCACCGATTCGTAGGTCTTCGGGGGATTCCGATAGCGGTTATGATTCTGATTGTAATCGGTGAAGGCATCGAAAACGTTCGTATACTTCGAGATATCGACATTGCGCCAAAGGTTATACATGCCCTCGGTCAGGTAGACGGTCTTCCAGTAAAGCTCCCGCTCGCCCATCATATAAGTGCTGTTCTCGGGAGCGAAGAGGACGGTATCGCCCGCGTGAACGTATGGCGCGATCGCCTCGAGGAGGAAAGCGCCGTTCATCGTTCTCGCAGTGCCGAAATTGATAACGCGATAGCGGTTATCGAGCAGGCGCTCGAGATACGCGGTGCCGAGTCCCTGATACGCGGAGGAACCCGCGACGATCACGATGCGGTTCATATCCCCGCTCGCGAGGAGGCGAGAGAGCTTGATCGACATGGCACCCCAGTCGATTTCCGAAAGGCGGGGCGCCATCGTCGCGTTGACGATGAAGTGACGGAAATTCCGATAGGTGGCGGTATCGAACGCCTCATTTTTGATCGAATAGATGCTGTCGGGGAAATAGAGCGTCGTGAGGGAGGAGCAGCCGACGAAGGCACCGTCCTCGACGAATTCGAGTGTGCGCGGGAGGAGGAGTGTATCGAAGGAGGCGTTTACGAAAGCACCCGTGCCGATGCCGATGACCTTCTTTCCGTCGATGGTCTCGGGGATGGCGAGAGTGCCGAGCGACCCCGTATAGCCCGTGATCTTCACGCCGTGCTCACACCATTCGGGGATGTAGCTCCGGTTGACACCCTTGGGAGCGGCGTAGGTCGTGTCCTCGACGGTGAAGAGCGAGGAATCCGCGCATTTTTCCCAAATGCAATAGAGGGTGAGGTAGGAGCCGTCCCCCGTGACGTGATACACCTTGGATCCCGGGCTGTACGCTTCCCCGCTGCCGTCCGGATTCGTGTTGTATTCTTTCAGAAGATAGCCTTCGCGTCGGAAGGTGCCGTCATCCCAGAAGGCGGAAGCGCTCTCGCAATAGTCGAGATACGTCTGCTTCATAAAGACGAGCACGGACGTGCCGGAAACGGTCGCCGTATAGTAGCGCGGATTGCTCTCTGTGTCCTCCCGCGTCCCTTCCGTGATGTTCGCCGACGAGCGGTTGACCGTGCCCCCGTTCGCGTCATAGTAGAGTCGGTTGGTATCGGTATAATTGGCGTAGAGTGTCACCGTCTTTCCTGCCGTGAGATCGGGAGAGAGGCGGAAGGTGAATTCCCTCTCCTTCGAGACAATGACCGAGGAATCGGATCCGAGTTTCGAGAAAGACCAGCCCGCGAACAGGCGATCCTCATCCCCTGCGCGCACGGTGATCTCGGTTCCCGCGAATAACATCTGACCGCCGATTTCACTCGTCGTATCCTTCTCGCTGCCTTTTACAAAAGAATAATAATAGGATTCGGTCGTATCGTAGCCGACATGAAGAAGGGAGAGCGTGATATTCTTCTTTTCCCTGACGTCCGAGACGGTCAACGTCCCGTTCGCGGGGTCGTAAATGCCGTCACTCACGCCCGTGAACACATATTCTTTTCCGATGGTGATGCGGAAGGTGGTGCTCCCGCCCTCCTTCACCTCGACGGGGTTCTTACCGAGAACGGTCGCGCCCTCGGGGACGGTGAGCATCACGCGATAGGTTTTCTCCTCCCCGCCTCCTCCGTTGCCGTCGGAAGGCGCGCACGCGCAAAACAGAAACAGCGTGAGCGTCAAAAGCGAAAATAACAGAACGGCGGGCAAGCGCAACCGTTTCATTCCTCGTTCTCCTTTATTCGAAGCGTTTTGATTTATTTTAACACGCGAAAAGAAAAAAGTAAAGGCGGAGAGACATGCCCCTCCGCCTTCTTTTCAAAATATTTTCTTTCTTTGTCAAATTGCACGCGCGCGCTTTGTATATCTTTCACAAAGGAAGAGAGAGAGCCGCGGGAAGAAGCTCCTCCGCGTGCGAGACGAGAAGGTCAGCGCCCGCAAGCGCGTCTCTCTCCCGAAAACCCCAGAGCACGCCGACCGTCAGGGCAGCGCCGAGGGCGTGTCCCGTCGCGATGTCCACCTCACTGTCTCCGATATAAGCGGTCGCGCGTTCCGTGCTTCCGAGGCGGTGCATGACCTCCCGCACGGCGGTCGGATCGGGCTTCAGCGGAACGCCGTCGACCGCGCCCCGCACCTCCGCGGCAAGGTCGCCGAAGAAGTGACGGGCGAGGGGGAGGACGGCGGTATGCGGCTTATTCGACACGATGCCGACGGCGATCCCCTCCTCTTTGAGAGAGGCCAAAAGGGGGAGAATTCCGGGGTACGGCTCCGTCAGATAGAGCGGATCGGCGTCGTAGCTCTCCTTATAATCCCGATAGATCGTCTCAAAGAGCGTGGCATCTCCTTTGTCGAGTCCGAGGAAATCGAACACGCGCTCGACGAGAATGTGTGCGCCGTTGCCGACAAAGCGGCGGCAATTCTCCTCCCCGATCGGAGAAAGTCCGTGACGGGTGAGCGTGCGATCCATAAAAAACGTGATGCTCGGCAATGTGTTAAGCACCGTGCCGTCCATATCAAATATACAGCATCTTTTCACGATATGTAACCCTTTCTTTTCATTTACAACTTTTTCATCTTGGCAAAGGTCGCCATCAGCTTCTTTTCCGTTCCGTCGGCGAAGCGGACGCCGTACAAGACATCGCCCCCCATATCCTTTGCGGAAAGGATGGTCCCCTCCCCGAGCAGGGGATGCAGAACCCGCGTGCCGACGGGGAATTTCTCGATGCCGAAGTTCCCCGCTCCCCTCGGGCGGGGCGCCATATCGGGGCGGCGGCGCATCTCGTCCGAGAGGCGGGGTGCCTCCCGTCCGAACCGCGCCGTGTGGGACGGATAGGTGCGCGGGGGCGGCGCCTTCGGTACCTCCTCGGAGAGAAGCTCTTTCGGGATCTCCTCTCTTACAAAGACCGACAGGGGGTTATACGCCGTCTTGCCGTACATCATACGACACTTTGCGTGAGTGATATAAAGCATTTCCTTCGCACGGGTGATGGCGACATAGGCAAGACGACGCTCCTCGCTCATCTCCTCCCGCTCCCCGAGGTTCTGTGCTCCCGGGAAAACGCCGTCCTCCATTCCCGCCAAGAAGACGACGGGAAACTCGAGCCCCTTCGCCGAATGGACGGTCATCAGCACGACGGCATCCGCCGTCTCGTCGTATTTATCCACGTCGCTGACAAGGGACACCTCCTCGAGGAAGTCCGGAAGGGTGGGAGCGACCGAATTCTCCTCACAGCGCGCCTCATACTCGGCGGCGGCGGACACGAATTCCTTCACACTGTCGATCCTGCCCTCTCCCTCGAAGCCTTCCGCCTCGAGCATGGCGCGATAGCCGCTCTCCTCGAAGATGGCTTCGATGCGTTCGGAGGGCTTCATCTCCCTCTCGCGCAGTCCGTCGATCAGGGCAACGAAACTTTTGAGCTTTTCCGCGCTCTTGGCAAGGGCGATATACTCGTCGGCGCGGGACATGACGGTATACATCGACATGCCGTTCATGCGGGCGATGCTTTCCACCGCGTCCACGGTGGCGGCACCGATCTTCCGCTTCGGCTCGTTGATGATGCGCTTAAGCCTTAGGTCGTCGTCGGTCGAGGCGGTGAGCGAAAGGTAGGCGAGCATGTCGCGGATCTCTTTTTTATCATAGAAGCGTTGTCCGCCGAGGATCCGGTAGGGGACGCCGCTCTTCGTGAACGCACCCTCGAGCGAGCGCGCCATCTCGTTGACGCGATAAAGCACGGCAAAATCCGAATAATGCCGTCCGCCCGCAACGGCGCGGGTGATGCGGTCGACGATGTACCGTCCCTCGGAGATCTGATCCTCCGTCTCCTTGACGACGATCTTTTCGCCCTCCCCCTTCTCGCACCAGAGCTTTTTTTCATGGCGGTCGCTGTTGTGCGAAATGACGGCGTTCGCCGCGTCGAGAATGCACTCGGTCGAACGGTAATTCTGCTCGAGCTTCACGACCGTCGCGTCGGGATAGGTCTTGTCGAAATTCAGAATGTTCTCCACCGTCGCGCCGCGGAAGCGATAGATGCTCTGATCGTCGTCGCCGACGACCATGAGATTGCGATATTTATCCGAGAGGAGCTTCGTCAGGACAAACTGCGCGTAGTTGGTATCCTGATACTCGTCCACGAGAATGTAGCGATAGCGATTCTGATAATAGGAACGCACCTCCTCATCCCGCTCGAGCAGGCGTACCGCCTGCATGATGATGTCGTCGAAATCGACGGCGTTATACTCCATGAGCTTTTCCTGATAGCGGGCGTACACGCGGCGGATATCCCGCTCACGCGGGTCGGCGCCGAGGGTGAGCTCCTCCGGGGTCTCAAGCCTGTCCTTTGCCATGCTGACGGCGTTTGCCACCGCCTTGACCGAGAGAACCTTTTCATCGAGACCGAGGTCTTTCATACACGAAGTGAGCAGGCGCTTTTTATCGTCGGTGTCGTAAATCGAGAAGCCCGCGCGGTAGCCGAGCCGCTCGCCGAAGCGACGCAGGATGCGCACCGAGACCGAATGGAAGGTGCCCGCCGTGATCTCTGCCGTGACGGCGGGGTCGCCGAAGCTCTCCTCGAGCCGCTCGCGGATCTCGCGTGCCGCCTTGTTCGTGAAGGTGATCGCCATCACCGCCCACGGGGGACAGGGCTTCTCGATAAACTGCGGCAAGATCTCGCGGATGACCTCGGGCGGCTCGGACGCCGCTGCCTCGAGCGCGGCGAGCATTCCGTCCGAGAGATCCTCGGGCAGGCTCTCGTCAAAATAGGCGTTGCCGTACTTGATGAGATAGCCGACGCGGTGGACGAGCACCGTCGTCTTTCCGCTCCCCGCGCCCGCGAGGACGAGAAGAGGTCCCTTTGTCGTGAAGACGGCAGTCCTCTGCTCGGGATTCAGGCGCTCTCCGTACACGATGTCGAAGAGGTGTCGCTTCGCCCGTAGGTATCTTGTTTTTTTCTCTGTTTGCTCTTGCATGGCTCTTCCTTCACCCGACGGTCGGGATTCGTATTTTTTAGGATGTATATTTTCATGTGCCGCTCGGAGCGGCGGGGATGCGGCGAAAAAAGCGGAGGAAAACGCGGGATTTTTTCTTTCCGATTCCCGCATTTTTGCAACCCTTGACGGATGGGTGAAAAAAAGTTTTCCACATCGGAATTTGTGGGTATTGTGGATAACTTCCTCCGAAAAAGCCGCGAAGGAGGGGGAGATCCCGTGGTTTTCCCCCTCGGACAGGCAGGTTTTCCACAATATCCACATCTCAAAATGTGGAAAACTCAAAACTATCCTTTTCCGTTTTTTGCAGGGAGCGGGTTCATTCCGGGAGGATTTTGCATACCCTTTTCCGAACGGGCGTTCTGCCCTCTTTTTTCTCGATTCTGGTTCGTAAAAATTACTCTTATCTCTTTTTCTTTCCGTTTTTTTCCTTTTTCGCGGAAGCAAAGTTCCCGCGGGGATCCCTCTTCGACGCGTGGGGTGTCGGGGTGCTCTTCTTCGCGGGGGGAGCGTTATGTTTCTTCGGTTTCGCGCTCCCCTCCCGCTTCATGCGCTCCGCCTCGCGCAGGATCCTCACGGCGTCGTCTCCGAAGACGCGCTCAAGCTTGCTCTTCTTTTTTTCCGCGCTTTGCGGCGGGATGCCCGCGTTTTTCTTCGGATGGGAAGTATTCTTTGAATTCTTTCTCGTTTTTGCAAGGTTTGCTTTGCGTTTTTCGGCGGCGGTGGGAAGGCTCTCCCCCTGACCGAAGGCGGGGCGGACGAGGCACTCGGGTCCGTTGCCGATGAGGTCCTCTCTTCCCGCTCTTCGCAGTGCCTCGCGCACGAGGTTGCGGTTCTCGGGCTTTGCATACTGGAGAAGCGCGCGTTGCAGCTGTTTTTCGTGGTAGTCGGTGGTGACGTACACGCTCTTTCCCGTCATCGGGTGGATGCCCGTATAATACATCACGGTAGAGATCGTGCCCGGGGTGGGATAGAAATCCTGCACCTGCTCGGGCGAGTAGCCCCATTTTTTCAGCCAGAGCGCCATGGTGATCGCATCCTCCGGTGTGGTCCCCGGATGGCTCGACATGAGGTAGGGGACGAGATACTGCTCAAGCCCCGCCTCTTTACAATAGGAAAAGTACGCGTCGCGGAACGCCTCGAAGACGGCGATGCACGGCTTCCCCATCATGGTGAGGGCATGGTCGGAGCAATGCTCGGGCGCGACCTTTAACTGCCCCGAGACGTGATGCGTCACGAGCTGACGGAAGAAGGTGCGGTCGGGGTCGTACATCAGATAATCGAAGCGGATGCCCGAGCGGACGAACACCCGTTTTACTCCTTCGATCTTCTCGATCTCGCGTAGAAGATGCGCGTACTCGGTGTGGTCGATCTTCAGATTTTTACAGGGCGTGGGTGCGAGGCATTTACGCCGCGGGCAGACGCCCTCGGTCTTCTGCCGATCGCAGGAGGGATAGCGGAAATTCGCCGTCGGACCGCCGACATCATGAATGTACCCCTTGAAATCGGGGAGGGCGACGATCTTCTTCACCTCTTCGAGGACGCTCTCCTCGCTTCGTGAGCGAACCTCACGCCCTTGGTGGAAGGCGATCGCGCAGAAGTTGCAGGCACCGAAGCACCCGCGGTTGTGCGTGACGGAAAACTTCACCTCGGTGATGGCGGGGACACCGCCGAGCGCCTCGTAATCCGGATGATAATCCCTCACATAGGGGAGCGCGTACACGCGGTCAAGCTCCTCCCTCTCGAGCGGGGGCATCGGCGGATTCTCGACGAGCATCTTATCGCCGTAATACTCGATCACGGCGCGTCCCGCGACCGAATCAGTATTGATGTATTGAAGGCGGAAGGCGTCGGCATACGCGTGCTTATCGGTCTTCAGGGTATCGTAATCCCCGACCTCCACACTGTCGAAAAACACCTTGTCCCCCCGCTTCCCGAGGTAGACGGTACCGCGGACATCGCGGATTTTCTTCACGGGGACGCCGCGGTCGAGAAGTGCGGCGAGGCGGCGGACGATGTTCTCCCCCATGCCGTACATGAGAATGTCGGCGCGGGAATCGACAAGGATGCTCCGACGGACGCGATCGTCCCAATAATCGTAATGGGCGAAGCGGCGAAGAGACGCCTCCAACCCGCCGACAAGGATCGGCACGTCGCCGTATGCCTCGCGGATGCGGTTGCAGTAGACGATCAGCGCGCGGTCGGGGCGGCGCCCCATGACACCGCCGGGGCTGTAATAATCGTAAGAGCGTTTTTTCTTCGAAACGGTATAATGCGCGACCATGGAGTCGATGTTCCCCGCCGTGACGAGAAAGCCGAGGCGAGGTCTGCCGAAGCGGGTAAAGTCCGCGGTGCTCTTATAATCGGGTTGGGAGAGGATGGCGACGCGGAAGCCGTCCGCCTCGAGGACGCGGCTGATGATGGCGACGCCGAAGGAGGGATGGTCGACATACGCATCCCCCGTCACGTAGACAAAATCCACCTCCGACCACCCGCGCGCCCTGACATCCTCGGGGCTGACGGGCAAAAACAGAGATCTGTCGGGCGGAATTCTTTTTTTCTCTTTGCTCATGGCGATACCCTCCGTTTTCTTGCGGAAAGAAAAATGCGCCGCCGACCGTTTTCTCGGAGAGCACGCATTTTTCGGACTTCCCCGTTTTCCGCGAAAGTAAGTGCGGTAAAAAGGGGAAAAACTATGGTCAATGGAAATCAAAGTTGTCAATATCGACCTCGGTCTGCGTTCCGTCCGTCATATTGCGGAGGTTCGCACGTCCCGTATCGATCTCGCTGTCGCCGAGGATCAGCGTATAGGCGGCGTGAATCTTATCGGCGTATTTCATCTGCGATTTCAGACTTCTTCCGACGAGGTCGCACTCGGCGTACACGCCCGAGCGGCGGAGTCTCTCGGTGATGGCGACGGCGCGAAGAGCGGCACGACTGCCGAGCGCGGCGATATACACCTTCGGCGCGGGAGCGGGAAGGTCACAGAGTCCCTTTTCCTTCATCGCGAGAATCACGCGTGTCAGCCCCATGCCGAAGCCGATACCCGGAAGATCGGGGCCGCCGAGCGAGGCGACGAGTCCGTCGTAGCGCCCGCCGCCGCAGACGGTCGATTGCGCGCCGATGCCCTCGGCGATAAACTCGAAGACGGTATTCGTGTAATAATCGAGTCCGCGGACGATGGAGGGATCGACGGTATAGGGAATGCCCATGCCGTCGAGGCACGCCTTCAAGCCCTCGAATTTCGAACGGCACTCGTCGCACAGGTAGTCCACCGTGCGGGGCGCGGTCATGGCGACGGCGTGGCAGGCGGGATTCTTGCAATCGAGAAGGCGGAGAGGATTTTTCTCGAGGCGCTCGTGACAGGTGTCACAAAGCTCCGCCTCGTGCGCTCTGAAATGCTCCACCAGAGCGGCGCGGTAATTCGGGCGACAGTGCTTACAGCCGATGGAATTGAGATGCAGTCTGACATCCGACAGTCCGAGGCGGCGGAGCACCGACGCGGCGAGAGAGATCGCCGTCGCATCGGCGGCGGGGGTATCGGCACCGAACATCTCGGTACCGAACTGGAAAAATTCGCGACTGCGACCCGCCTGCGGTTTTTCGTGGCGGAAGCAGGAGATAATATAATAGTATTTGAGGGGCATCGGCTCGGAGCACTTGCCGTCCTCGATCAGGGCGCGCACCACCGACGCCGTGCCCTCGGGGCGAAGGGAGATCGAGCGGTTCTCGTCCCGGTCGGCAAAGGTATACATCTCCTTCTGCACCACGTCGGTCGTATCGCCGACGCCGCGCACGAAGAGCTCGGTATTCTCGAACATCGGCGTGCGGATCTCTCCGTAGCCGTATGCCTCCGCCTCCTCTCTCATGACGTTTTCGATATGGCGGAAGAGGAGCGTATCCTCGGGAAAGAGATCCATCGTACCTTTGATCTTGCGTATCATTGTCAGTCTTCCTTTTCTTTGATTTCGGCGCCGTCTTGCGTGGCGCCCTCTTCGGCGACATGTAGGAGCTCGTCGATGCGGGGGGTGTCCCCGATCCAGAAGAGCATTCCGAGCACCGCCTCAAAGCCCGTGGCGAGGCGGTAATCCGACGCGCTCGCATGTTTCGGGCGGCGGAGCTTCTTCGAGTTCGATGCGCGGCGGAACACGTCGTGCTCGTCCTCCGTGAGGTGAGGCTCCACTCTCCGCATAAGCGTCGCCTGTGCCTCTGCGGTCACGTAGCCGAGCGCCGCCTCGTTTAGCTCTCCCGACTTCTCGCATCCGCCCGCGATGAGGCGGCGCCTGACGTAGAGAGAATAAACCGCGTCGCCGAGATAGGCGAGCGCGAGGGGGGCGGGCAAGGATGCGCCCGTGATCTTTTCGTGCATGGGGCTCCTTTCCGCGACCTGCCGTACCGTTTGCCGCACGCTGTAAATTGATACCAGTATAACACATTCCGGGCACAAAATCAAGGCTTTTCGGGCACTCTCTTCTTCTGCTTTGAAAATATTTTTCAAAAGGACTTGAAATCTTTTCCTTTCTTATGCTATAATAGGCTATACTACATGATGAGGCATTGTCCCCTCGTGAGGAAATTATGGAATCCTTCTCTTATCTTCGTAAAAATCTCGAGGCGGTGAACGACACCATCCTGCGCCACGGTGCGGGGCGGGACGACAAGGTGACGCTCGTCGCCGTGACCAAGAGCGCATCGGACGAGGAGCTTCTCGCCCTCGCCGCCCTCGGCGTATGCGACATGGCGGAAAACCGACCGCAGGAGGTGCTTCGCAGAAAGCGCCTGCTCGACGGGGCGGGGTACGATGTGCGGATGCACGAAATCGGGCATTTGCAGACGAACAAGGTCAAGAGCATCCTGCCCGTCACCGCGATGATCCACTCCCTCTCCTCCCTTCCCCTTGCCGAGGAGATCGAACGGCGCGCCGCCGTGCTCGGCATCCGGATGCCCGTGCTGATCGAGATCAACAGCGCAAAGGAAGAAAGCAAGAGCGGGATCGATCCCGAGGACGCGCTTCGCTTTTACGAGGCGGTGCGCGGATTTTCTCACCTGTCGCTCTGCGGCGTCATGACGATGGGTCCGTACTCGGAGGATCCCGAGGCATCCCGCCCCTATTTTCGTATCACCAAAAAAATTTTTGATACCATCGGTGAACAATACGGCTATGATACCGACTCCCCCGTTCTCTCCATGGGAATGAGCGACAGCTACGGCGTCGCGGTGGAGGAGGGCTCGACGCTCGTGCGCGTCGGTCGCCGTCTGTTCGTCCACAGGTAAGGAGGAAAACAAAATGTTTGAAAAATGGGCCGACAAACTGAAAGAAAAAGCAAAACAGACCGAGGAGATCTCCTTCCGGGATTACGACGCGACCGCCGCCGCTCCCGTGAGAGAAGAGACCCACGCACCGATGCCCGAGCCGACGCCCGTCGCCTCGTCCATCAAAACGGGAACGGAAAACAACATCGAGCTGAAGGTCGTCCGTCCCGACTCCTTCGGCGATGTCAGCACGATCGCAGACTATCTGCTCGCGGGTTGCACCGTCGTTCTGAACCTCGAGGCACTTGACCGTGCGTCTGTCATCCGTATGCTCGACTTTCTGAACGGTGTCACCTACTCGACCGACGGAGAGATCAAGCAGGTGGCGCAGACGACCTATATCGTCACCCCCCGCGACGTCGATGTCAGCGAAAAATAAATCTCACATTCTTTGAATACGGAAAGGAGCCGTCTTGGTCATCCTCGATATTTTCGCGCGGACAATCAACCTGCTTCTGTCCGCGGTTTCCTTCGCCATGCTGCTTCGCATGTTGCTGTCCTTCTTCATTTTTGACGAGGACAGCCGCCTGTTGAATTTCCTCGCCATCATCACCGAGCCGTTCATCGTCCCCGTGCGGGCACTCCTCGTGCGGTTCAACATCGGGCAGGACTCTCCGATCGACTGGTCGTTCAGTCTCGCCTATCTTCTGATCGCCATCGCGCAGATGTTTTTGCCCGCGCTCTGACAAAAGCGCCCGAAAATTCGAGAAAGCGGGGAACCCCATGATAAAAAAACTGCCACTTCGCACCTATTTTCTGATGATCGGCATCATCCTCGGCGGGATCGCGCTCGACCAGCTGACGAAACTTCTCGCCGTGCGGTATCTGATGCCCGTCGACACTGTTCCCCTGTGGGAGAACGTATTGCACCTGACCTATGTGGAGAACACGGGTGCCGCCTTCGGCACGATGAAGGACGCGAGATGGGTCTTCCTCATTCTCTCAACGGTCGCCATCGTCGGCATTGCGCTCTACCTTTTCTTCGGTTACGCGCGCACGACGCTCGCGACGGTCGCCTTCTCCATGATCGTCTCGGGGGGCATCGGCAACATGATCGACCGCATCGCGCTCGGGTACGTGATCGATTTCATCGATTTCCGTCTGATCCACTTCGCCGTCTTCAACGGTGCGGATTCTTTTGTCTGCGTGGGAGCGGGACTGCTCGTCCTCTCTCTCATTCTCGACATTCTTCATGAAAAGAAGGAAAAACAGGACACATGATATTTCACATATCCGAAACCGAGGCGGGAGAACGGCTGGACGCTGCCGTCTCCCGCCTCGCTTTGATCTCCCGCTCCGCGGCGGTCAGGAGGATCGAGGCGGGGGAGGTCACGGTGAATGGCGTTTGCCTTCCGAAGCGGTATGAGGTGCGCGCGGGAGACGTCATCTCCGTCACGGAGGCGGAGCCCGTCCCGGCGGAAGCGCTCCCCGAGGACATCCCGCTCGACATCGTTTACGAGGACGGGGACATTCTCGTCATCAACAAGCCGAAGGGCATGGTGGTGCATCCCGCCGCCGGCAATCCCGACGGGACGCTCGTCAACGCGCTTCTCTATCATTGCAAGGGGGAGCTGTCGGGCATCGGCGGAGTCCTCCGCCCCGGCATCGTGCACCGCATCGACAAGGACACGAGCGGTCTTCTCGTCGTGGCGAAAAACGACGCGGCGCACCGCGCCCTCGCCGCCGAGCTTGAGGGGCATCACATCGAAAGAGAATATCACGCCTTGGCAAACGGCGGATTCCGCGACGAGCGGGGCACGGTCGACCTCCCCGTCGGACGGCATCCCGTCGACCGCAAGAAAATGGCGGTCATCCGGGACGGCTCGCACACCGCCCGCCGCGCGGTCACGCATTATGAGGTCATCGGCGACTTCGGCACCGTCACTTACTTAAAGTTACATCTCGAAACGGGGCGCACGCATCAGATCCGCGTCCATATGGCATCGCTCGGGCATCCCCTGCTCGGCGACACGCTGTATGGCGGAGGGCACACCCGCTTCGAAAAGGAGCACGCCGCCCTTCTGCACGGGCAGGCACTCCACGCAAAGCGCCTGACCTTCCGTCACCCGAGGACGGGGGAGGTCATGAGCTTCGAGTGCCCTCTTCCCGAGGATTTTCAAAAGCTGCTTGCCATTTTGGAGAGGCAATAAAATTCCCGTTGACAAAGGAGCATCTCGATGATTATAAAGAACGGAATTGCTTATGCAGAAAATGCCGCACCGATGTTGAAGCTTTGCGGAGTCCGCCCGATGAACGATTACAAGCTATGGGTGCGCTTCAATACAGGAGAAGCGAAAATATTCGACTGCACGCCGTTGCTCTCCAAACCTGCGTTTGCACCGCTTGCCGACCTTGCGGTATTTAAGGATGTCTACATCGATTACGGTGTGCCTACATGGCTTGACGGAGAAATCGATATCGCTCCCGAAGTGCTGTATGAAAAAAGCGTCCCCGCGGAATCTCCCCGCGTCTCTTGATTCTCTTATTTCTGTTGATATCGATGCTCTCGTGCCAATCGGCAGAGACGCAAGACAGAGCGACTATCGATTCCCGTCAGGAATCTCACAATCCGATACAAAAGCAAAAAGGAAGTCGAGCAGACTTCCTTTTTGTATATATTCATTTACAAAACCTTACTTAAAAACTCTTGAAGGCGAGGCGTTTTCGGGTGGGAGAAAATCTCTTCCGGTGTGCCTTCCTCGGCGATTCCGCCGTCGGCGATGAAGAGCACGCGGTCGGCGACCTCCTTGGCAAAGCCCATCTCGTGCGTCACGATGACCATCGTCATGCCCTCGTCGGCAAGGTCGCGGATGAGGTCGAGGACCTCCCCGACCATCTCGGGATCGAGGGCGCTCGTCGGCTCGTCGAAGAGCATGACCTCGGGGGACATCATGAGCGCGCGGACAATGGCAATTCTCTGCTTTTGTCCGCCCGAGAGGCGTCCCGGGTATTCGTCCTTTTTATCGGCGAGTCCGATCCTCTCGAGGAGTCCCATTGCCTTCTTCTCCGCCTCTTCCTTGGTCAGGAGGTGAAGCTCGGTGGGAGCGAGCATGAGATTGCCGAGAACGGTGAGATTCGCAAAGAGGTTGAAATGCTGAAACACCATGCCCATGCGACGGCGGGCAAGGTCGATGGGGATGCGCTTTTCCCCTTCGAGCGCCGCGATCGCCTTCCGATAGTCCTTCCCCTCCTTCGGCTTCAGGAGGTCGTGCTCCTTGATGTCGCGGATCACCGCCTCATCTGCCGTCGCGGCATCCTCCTCGGGATGCTCGGAGCGGCGCGCCGCGAGCAGGTTTTTATAGCTCTCCGACTTGCGGATGATGTCAAAATGCAGATAGGGGTCCACGGGGGTCAGAAGCTCGCCGTCGATCCACACCTCGCCGTAGGTCGGCTCCTCCATGAGGTTCATACAGCGGAGCAACGTGCTCTTTCCGCCGCCCGAGGGTCCGATGATGGCAATCTTCTCTCCCTTTTCGATCTCGCAGGAGACACGGCGGAGCACCGAGAGCTTGCCGAAATTTTTATAGATATTTCTAACGCTGATCACTTGCTTTTAACTTCCTTTCCACGACCTTGACGCCGAGTACCATGAGATAGACAATGACGAGATAGCAGACACCGACGATCAGACCACTCGCGAGATAGTTCGGAATCTGACGGTAGATCGTATTCGCCGCCGCGTTCAGGTCGAAGGTGATTGTCCCCGGGGTCGCGCCGATCATGATGATGATGGAGGTCTCCTTCAACAGGGCGATCATCTCGTTGCCGATGGCGGGGATGATATTCTTTACCGCCTGCGGCAGAACGACGCGGATCATCGTCCGCCCCCAGCTCATACCGAGTGCGCGTCCCGCCTCCATCTGTCCTTTGTCCACCGACTCGATGCCCGCGCGGATGTTCTCCGAGACGTAGGCGCCCGAGTTGATGCCGAAGGTGAGAATCGCCGCATAGGGCTTGAAGCCCGGGATCGCAAACACGGCGAACACCATGATAAACAGCTGGAGCGCGACGGGTGTCCCGCGGAAGACCGTCGTGTATACATGACAGATCGCGGCGGGGATCTTCATATATTTATTATGCTCGGCGGCGATCTTGACGATCGCGACGATGAAGCCGAGAACCAATCCGAGAAGTGCCGCCGTTACGGCAAGAAGCAGGGTGTTGAAAAAGCCCTGTAAAATATATCCGCGCATCTCTCCCGAGGAGAGGATCCGCCCGATGTCACTTAGCATAGCAAATTTCCTTTGATCTGTAAATTTCCCGAAAAACACAAGAAGGCGACGAAAAGGAAGGGCGCACCCTTCCCTTTTCGTCGTGGTTTCGTCTCTTTTACTGCACACCGAGGTGCTTTTTAACGAGTGCATCGATGCCCTCTTTGCCGAGCTCGTCGAGGACCTCGTTGATTGCGTTCAGAATCTCGGTCTGTCCCTTCGTCACGCAGATGGCATAGGTGTCGCACGCCGCCTCATCGGCATCGCCGTTCTCACCCTTCCAATAGAGGGGTGCGCAGGCAAGGTTGTCCTTTCCTTCCACGAGCTTCTTTGCGGGCAGCTCGTCGATGATGAGCACGTCACTGTTCAGTCCGATGTCGGAGAGCGCGGAGGCAAGGAGTGAGAACCCGGTCTTTTTCGCACCGCTGTCCTTCAGCGTCCCGCCGTCCAGTTCGTCGGCGAGGAAGAGATCGGAGGTCGTGCCGTTCTGCACGGCAATTGTCTTGCCCTTCAGGCTATCCCAATAAATGCCCGTGACATTATCGGTCGTGGTGCTCTCATAGGTTGCGGCGGCAGCCTTTTCATAGATAACATAAAGGTTTGCGGTGTAATACTCCTTGGAGAACGCCACCTTTGCTTTTCTCTCCTCGTTGATAGAAAGACCCGCGGCGCCGACATTCGTCAGCGTACCTTTTTGGACTGCATCAACGATTTTATCGAATTCCACGTTTTCGACAACGAGCTTTTTCCCGAGCTTTTTCGCGACAAGCTCCATGATGTCGACATCGACACCGACAATCTTACCGTCCTTCACATATTCAAACGGAGCAAAGCCCGCCTCGGTGTACACGACGAGCTGTTCTTCCCCGCAGGAGGCAAGCGTCAGAGCACACCCCGTCGCAAGGACAAGACAAAGAAGAAAAGAGAGAATTTTTTTCATTGGATACTACCTTCCGTTCCGCGGGCGGTGCGCCCGTCTGTTTTTGATGGACTCATTATACACCTCTTTTCTGCATTTGTCAAGCATTTTTTGCAAAAAAATTCGTATTTATTGAATTTTTATGCAACAAAAGGAGGGGCATGCGTTTTTTTGTGCAGCTTGCTCAAAAAATAAGGATACTTTCGATTCTTTCAAAGAATTTCGAGGAGTTTTCGCAAAGATAAAACCTTTGTTTCGGCAGGCACGGATTTTGTATCTCCTGTCATCATGCACGCGGATTGCATATTTATGCAGTATGCTCCTCCTATCTGCGCGCACTCTTGATTTTCCTTTTGATTTATGGTAGAATAACAAAAGAAAGTTTCCTATCCGAAAGGACATGCCATGATTGCACTCTCCGTCTCCGACCTTTCTCTCGCCTTCGGCACCGATGTGATTCTGTCCGATGTCTCCTTCGCCGTCAATGACGGGGACAAGGTTGGTATCGTCGGCGTCAACGGTGCGGGAAAAACCACACTCTTCCGCATCATCGCGGGCGCACTGTCTCCCGACGGGGGCGCGGTCTATCTGCAAAAAGGACACCGCATCGGCATGCTGGAGCAAAATCCGGACCTCTCCGCCCTCCCCGCCGACCACACCATGCTCGACTACATGGTAACGGCGTTCCCCGAGCTGCTCGCGGACGAGGCGGAGATCGACCGTCTCGAATGTGAGCTTGCCTCCGCGCCGAAGACCGACGAGGCAAGGCTCTCTGCCCTCTCTCATTCTCTCGATGAGGTGCGCCGACGCTATGAGGCGGGAGGGGGAAGCCGCTTCCGCTCCCTCTCACGGGGGATGCTGCTCCGCCTCGGCTTTACCGAGGGACAGCTGACGCAAAAGATCGCCACGCTCTCGGGCGGGCAATATACCCGGCTTGCCCTCGCGCGTCTGCTCGCGACTGAGCCGGACGTGCTGATGCTCGACGAGCCGACCAACCACCTTGACATCGACGCGCTCGCGTGGCTCGAGAGCTTTCTTGCCAGCTACAAAAAGACGGTTCTCATTATTTCGCACGACCGTTATTTTCTCGACCGCACGACGACAAAGACCCTGCAGATCCAATACGGGCGGGCAAAGCTCTTCCCCGGGAGCTACACGCGGGCGAAGGAAGCGATGGAGGAGGAGCGCGCCTCGGTCGAAAAGCGCTACAAAGAACAGCAAAAGGAGATCGCGAAGATCCGCGCGAACATCGAATTTCAGCGGCGGTGCAACCGCGAGCACAACTTCGTCACGATCCGCTCAAAGGAAAAGCAGCTCGCCCGCATGGAAAAGATCGAGAGGCTGCCGGATGACCCGAAGAGCATCTGTCTCTCCTTCTCCTCCGAGGACAGCGCGGGAGACGTTCTGACGGCAAAGGGGCTCTCCTTCTCCTACGACGGGGCGCCTCTGCTTCGCAATCTTACCTTCTATATTAAAAAGGGAGAACGTGTCCTCTTCCTCGGTCCGAACGGGTGCGGAAAATCCACCCTGATGCGCCTCATCTGCGGACGGCTCTCGCCGACGGGCGGAAAGCTGACGCTCGGCTATAACATCAAGATCGGGTATTACGATCAGGAGAACCGCGGGCTTTCCGAAGAAAAGACCGTCTTCGAGGAGATGCACGACACCTATCCCGAGAAGAAGGATCTCGAGCTCCGCTCGACGCTCGCGCTCTTTCTCTTCGGAGCGGACGACATGACGAAAAAGATCTCCGCCCTTTCGGGAGGAGAGCGCGCGCGGCTGACGCTTGCCAAGCTCATTCTGAAAAAAGTGAATCTCCTCGTGATGGACGAGCCGACCAACCACCTCGACATCGGTTCCTCCGAGGCGCTCGAGAACGCGCTCGCCGCCTTTGAGGGGACGGTCATCGCGGTCTCGCACGACCGCTATTTCATCAACCGACTGGCGACGCGGATCATTGAGCTCGCGCCCGAGCGGGAGGACGGCATGTTCGACTACCCGCTCGAGAGCTACGAGGACGCATACACCGCCTATATGGAATTGCGCGAAAAGCGTGCGGCGCTCACGGAGGGAGAAACACCCCCTCCCCCTCCGACCGACGCGAAGCTCGCCTATGAGCAAAAGAAGAAGGAAAACGCCGAGCGCCGCGCCGCCGAGCGAAAGATCGTGCGCGCAAAAGAGCGCATCGCCGCCCTTGAAGCGGAATCGGACGAGATCGACCGCGAGCTTTTCGGCGAGGCGCAGACCGACTATGTGCGTGCCGCCGAGCTCGACCGACGCAAAAGTGAGATCGAGGAGGAGCTTCTCTCCCTCTATGAGATCGTGATGTAAAAGAGACATAAAAAGTCCGTCACGTGCACTTTGATCTCCCGTCGCGGATCTCTCATTTTTCCCGAAAATTTAAGATGATTTAACGTGCACTTACATTTTATCATCAAAATCTCATGAAAAACGTGATCGCGTCATGCAAAATTTCCCATTGAAAAATGACCGTTCCGTCCTTCCGATGCACCGTATTCGGAAAAGCTTCGGGATTTTTATGCAACCTGCCTTAAAAACCTTATCAAAGATCCTTTGACTTTCGGTCGCCGCCCATACTTACGGGGCGGCGATTTTTTGTTATACTGGAGATGCCTTTGAGAGAGCGGTCCGGAACGCGGGATCAAAGGCAGATCGAAAGGAAAGGAGGAAGACCGGGATGAAGGACGGATCGAAGGGCGACGCCGCCCGCCAAAGGCTCGCCCGTCGGATGCTCCGCTATTTTACGGAGTTCGACGGTGAGGGAGCCCCGAGCTTTGAAAAGTTCGCGAGGATATCGGGCTGTCGTGTCGCAGAGCTTTGTGCGTACCGTGAGGATGAAGCCTTCGACAGGGTGTATAGAGAGTGCAACGAAATCCGCAGAGATTATCTGATTGACCAAGCGTTATGCCGTCACTATGACCCTTCGTTCGTAAAGTTTCTTCTCACGGAGGAGAGTGAAGCCTCCGCCGAAGATAACAGTCTCGCCCTGACCCTCGAAGTCGTGTCGCAAGCATGAAGTGTAAACTTGAAGTTACAAAAAGGCAAAAATCTTTTATTGATGCGACAGAATCCGAGGTTCTGTTCGGCGGGGCGGCGGGAGGCGGAAAATCCTACGGGCAGCTGGTGGACGCGCTCCTTTACGCGATGAAGTATCCGCGCTCGAAGCAACTGATCCTGAGACGGACGCTGCCCGAGCTTGAGAAATCCCTCATCCGAACGAGTCTTTCTCTTTATCCGAAAGAGGTATATTCCTATCATGCCTCCTCCCACACGGGCAGATTTGCGAACGGGTCACTCATCGACTTCGGGTACTGTGCCACGGAAAATGACGTGTACCAATACCAGAGTGCCGAATACGATGTCATCCGCTTTGACGAGCTGACGCATTTTACCGAAGGGCAATACATCTATCTGCTTTCCCGCCTGCGCGGGGCGACGGACTTCCCTCGGCAGATCAAGTCCTCGACAAACCCCGGGGGCATCGGGCACGCATGGGTCAAGGCACGCTTTATCGATCCTTCCCCCGCGGGTGTTCCCTTCACGGGGCGGGACGGTCTTCGCCGCGTATTCCTCCCCGCGCGGATCGAAGACAACGGATTTCTGATGCGCGCCGACCCGATGTACAAAAAGCGGCTCCTCGCCCTGCCCGAGCGGGAGAGAAAGGCGCTCCTCTACGGGGAGTGGGACATCTTCGACGGACAGTATTTTCCCGAATTTTCGAGGCGGCTCCATGTTACGGAGCCGTTTACGATCCCCTCCTCCTGGCGCAAGTACCGTACCATCGACTACGGGCTTGACCGCCTCGCCTGTCTTTGGATCGCGCTTTCTCCCGACGGATGTGCTTACGTCTATCGCGAGTATTGCGAGTCCGATCTTCCCATCGGAAAAGCCGCCGAGGCAATTCTCTCCCGCACACCCGCGTCGGAGGAGATCTACGCGACGCTCGCGCCGCCCGATCTCTTCTCCCGCTCGCAGGAGACGGGAAAGTCCAAGGCGGCGCTCTTTTCCTCCTTCGGCGTGACCTTTACCAAGACCTCGAACAACCGCGAGAGCGGCTGGCTCGCGATCAAGGAGCTTCTCGCCGAGAAAGGCGGGCGGGTCGGGCTGAAGATCTTCTCCTTCTGTACCGAGATCATCCGATGCCTGCCCGCCTTACAGATTGACCGTCGGCGCCCGAGCGACTGCGCAAGTGAGCCGCACGAGATCACGCACGCGCCCGACGCCCTGCGCGGGTTTGCCGTTTTTTACACGCGGCCCGCGGAGAAGGCGCCCGCCGCGGGACGAACCGTATGGACGGCGGACATGTGGGAGGACTATGAGGCGGCGGATGCCGAAGCGCGGAATTATCTCTTGAAAAAATACGGAGAACCGATATGAACAAAGAACAAAGCCAATCCGCGCGGACGGACTATTTCCGCACTCTTTACGAAAATGCACGCGACCGCTTTGCCGAGACCGACGCGCTTTTTCTGCGTCATATGCAGCAATACCGCGGCTCCGACGAGCTTGACGGGTCGAAAGAGCGGGCGGGCACCGTGCGAAACATCACCTACGAGATCGTCGAAAGTCAGGTCTCCTCCGAAATTCCGCCCCCGAAGGTTGAGGCAAGCTGCTACAGCGAGAAAAAGGACCGCAACGCAAAGTCCGTCGAGCGGCTCTGCGCCTCCGTGCGCGACATGCTTCCTTTTGAAGAAATGAACGACATGGACGAGCGCTACACCTACATTTACGGCGGCAGTGTCTTCCTCGTCGAATGGGAAAATCCCGTCGGGCAGGGCGGCGACCTCGGCGGCATCCGCGTCTCCTGTCTGTCTCCCCGTGACTTCATTCCTCAGCCGAACATCACGAAGATCTCGGACATGGACTATTGCTTTCTCCGCTTCGTCACGACGAAGGCGGAGCTGATGCGCCGATACGGTGTGAGCGAGGAAGACCTCGCGCGGGCGGACATCGAATGGGAGGAGATTCCCTCGGCGGATGCCGGTGAGGCGGTCACCGTCATTCTCTGCTTTTACAAAGACGAGGAGGGGGAGGTCGGAGAATTCATTTTTTCGGGAGAGCTTGCGCTCCTCGATCTTCCGAATTATTACCGCCGCAAGCGGAAGATATGCCGAAACTGCGGGCGGGAAGCGGGGCTCTGCGTCTGCAAGACGCCCGCCCTCGTGCTCGCCGACGAGACGCATGAGGTGCTTGACCGGGACATTGCTCTCTCGGACGGCACGGTGATCTCTTCCCTCTCCCCCGTGCTGGACGTCGCGGGCTGTCCGATCTCGGAGGGGGAGGGCTTCCGCATGGAGCGGACGCGGCTTCCCTACTACGTGCCGAAGGACTTTCCCGTCGTCATCCGCAAAAACACCTCGGGCGAAAAGAGCCTGTTCGGTCAGTCGGACTGCGAATACATCCGTCCCGAGCAACAGGCGATCAACAAGGTGGAGACGCGGATTCTTCAGAAGCTTCTGCGCGCGGGCGTCACCCCCGTCCTCCCCGAGGACGCGACCGTCAGCCTGAACAACTCGGTGTTCGGTCAGGTGATCCGCATGAAGCCCGGGGAAAGCGCCTCGCAATACGGTAAGGTAGACACCACCCCCGACATCTCGCAGGACATCGCGGAAGCGGAACGCCTGTACTCGCACGCCAAGCGCACACTCGGCATCTCGGACGCCTATCAGGGGATCAACTACACGGGCAACGAATCGGGGTATGCGCGGGAGTTGCGCATCCGTCAGGCATCGGGACGTCTCGAGTCCAAGCGGAAGATGAAGCACACCGCCTACGCGGACATCGACCGCCTGATCTTCCGACACTTTCTCGCCTTCGCGGACGAGCCGCGCAAGCTCTCCTACCGTGACGCCTACGGACGGATCCACGACGCAATGTTCAACCGTTACGACTTTCTCGAATACGACACGAAAACGGGTGAGTATTTCTACGATGACGGCTACCTCTTCTCCATCGATCCGAACGGCGGCATCGAGGGCAGACGCGAGGAGATCTGGGAAAAGAACCTCGAGAATCTGCGGGCGGGCGCACTCGGCGATCCGTCCGACCCGATGACCCTGCTTCGGTATTGGCAGTGTCAGGAGCGGGCGCATTACCCTTACGCGAGAGAGAATGTCGAATACTTCGGCGACACGCTCGAACAAGCGACGTCCGACCTACAAAGAAAGGAGACCGTATGAGCGAAACACTCGAAGATTTTCTCAAACAGTACGTACGCAACAAGCAGCTCTCGAACTCGGCGGAAAGCTATGAAAAGTGGCTCTCCTCCTACGGCACCGACACGGGCGTCACACTCGACGAGCGGCTTGCCGACATCAATGCGGACTACGAGAGAGCGAAGAGCACCTACGGCGCGAGAGCCGAACGGCTCGCCTCCCTCGGACTGTCCTCCTCGGGCTACGGCGATTATCTCGACGGCGTGGCATACGCGGAACGAGCACGTGCGAAAAACGCCGCCTACCGCGCGGCAAGCGAAGGAGAAGAAGCCAACCGCCGCGGCTACGAAAGCTATCTTTCCGCCTATCGGAAGTCGCAAAACGACCTGCTCGAGCGGGCGTACAAGACCATCGCGGACAGCGAGACGCTCGACGCGGACGCCGCCTATCGGCGGGCGCTCGGCATGGGGCTCGACGAGGCGTCGGCAAGAGAAGCCGCCGAAGGCGGCATCGCACTCGCCAAGGAAAAGATAAAGCGTGCCCTCTACCGCACCATTCTCACGGAAGGGCTCGGGCGAGAGGGTGCCACCGCCTATGCGAAGAGCTACGGTTTTTCGGGCGAGGAGGCAAGCACCTTCGGCGATTACGCGGAGAAGGTCAACGGAAAGGCAAGCGAATCGGAGACCGTAAAGCCCGATCGCGAGCCGAACGAATCCTATACCAATTATCTGCGTCGCCGTCTTGAAGCGGAAGCGAAAAAGTACTAAAACGCAAAAAAAACTTAACAAATTGACGGCTTTTCAAAAAACGAAAAGCCGCGGAACGGAGATTACGATGAAAAGACCTATGAAGGATTCTGTTTACGCAACCAACAAGGGCGGCAAGATTGCGGCGCCGAAGAACGTCGCATCGGGCGACCCGAAGGCAACGAAGACGGCAGGCTCCGACCTGCGCGTCGGAAAGAAGGGCTAAGCCATGACGAGCGAGATCGCAAACGAGAGTCTGCCCGACGCGTTCCCTGCGGACGCGTCGGAAGTAGCGGGCACCGACGCACCGACAGACCTCCCATCCCCCGAGAAAACTGCACCCGCGGAGGAGAGTGCGAAGGAGGCGGAGGTGTCCGCGGACGCGGAGGAGATGCAAAAGAAAATCACGCCTCCCGTCGATTACGCCGCGCTCGCGGCGGAGGACCTTCTCGCCTTAAAGCGGGAATTCCCCGAGCTTTCCTCCCTCGGCGACCTGACCGAGCTTGAAGATCCCGCGCGCTACGGCGCTCTGCGCGATCTCGGTCTGAGTGCGAGAGAGGCATATCTTGCCACCACGACCCCGCGACGGATGCCGCGGGAGGACAACCGCGCCCATCTTCACAGCGCGGTTCCGAAGGCGGTGCGCGCGTCGGGCGACGGCATGAGCGAGGGAGAGCTTTCCGCGGCGCGGGAGCTGTTCTTCGGTCTCGGCGACGCCGAGCTTCACCGCCTCTATCAAAAAGTCACGAAATAAGAAAGGATACCACCATGTTCCGACCTGTCAAAATTCTGAACGCGGGAACGAATGTTCCCGAGATCTTCCGTCTGCCCGCCACGGCAGAGACCGCCTATCACGCGGGCGACGCGCTCGTCCTCACCTCGGGCGCCCTGACTCACGCGACGGCGACCTCGAAGCCGACCTACATCGCCGCCGCGGATGCGGCGGCGGGCGAGGCGACCGTCCCCGTCTACGCGGTCACGCCCGACGTGATCTTTGAAGCGCCCCTTTCGGTGGCGCCCACGGGTCTTGTCGTCGGGAGCGCCGTCACCCTTGCCGTCGACAGCACATCGAGCGCGGCATACGGCGTCACCGCCACGACCACGAGCGGCGTCGCCACGATCGTCGACCTCTGCCATGCCGCGGCGTCGGGCGACACCGTGCGCGTGAACTTCCGATAAAACCATTTGGAAAGGAAAGAAAACCATGATACTTTATTCGAAATATTCAGGTACCGCGAACGCCGCCATCGGCAAGCTCGAGACGCCGATCAAAATGGTCATCGAGCATGAGAGCGACCTTCTGACGAAGAAGGGCGGCATCGCCGACTGGCTCTTCAACATCGAAAAGAGCAATCGCTTCGGCGAGACGATCGTCGGGCAGAACGAATTCGACGTCTTCCGTGCCACCGAAGAGGGCAACGGCGCGGAGAACGACACCGTAGCGGAGACCTACCGCAAATTCATCGAACACATCCAGTTTACGAAGGAATTCGTCATCACCGCCGAGATGATGGAGGACGCGAATTACGGCGTCGGTGCGGACGCAAAGCGCCGTGCCGAAAACTTTACCCGTGCCTACTACAAGACCATTCACAAGATCTGTGAATACGCGCTGGCAAACGGTACGGCGACGAGCGGCAGCTTCGCGAAGGCGACGCTCGACCTGAGCGCGCCCGACGGGAAGGCGCTCTTCTCCTCCTCGCACGACTACGGCATCGGAGACACGAAGGGTGTGCAGTCGAACTACTTCTACGGCAACATCTTCGCAAGCGGTACGGACAGCCGCACCCGCTCAGCCGCCGTCTTCGAGGAAGCGCTCGGTGAGCTTGCCGTCAAGCTCCGCAACATGAAGGACGAGAACGGCGAGGCGCTCGGCTACACCGCCGACACGCTGATCCTGCCGGGCAACCGTCCCGCCGCCGAGATCATCGCGAAAAAGGTCGCGGGCTCGGAGGGCGCGCTCGGCAACGGCTATAACGACATCAACCTTCAGTACGGCAACTGGAACATCGTCGTACTCCCGAACTGGCAGACGAGCGACGACCGCGTGATGATTATGTCCTCGGAGGCGAACAAAAACCTCTCGGGCAACATGTTCTACAACCGCGTGCCTCTCACCGTCACGAACTGGGTGGACAACCACACGGGCAACTATCTCTGGAACGGCAGATGCCGCTTCGGCGTGGGCTTCGGCACCTACAAGCACATCCTGCTTGCCGTCGACAGCAAGGACGCCGTTACCGGCGCGACCTCTCTGTAACCCGAAAGGAGGATCCTCCCATGACCTATCGGGAACTTGCCGAAGAATGTGCCGCCCTCGGCTTTGAGGGAGGCATCGGGGACGGCGAACGGTTCTTGTATGCCGCGAGGCGGGCGCTTGCTCTCCTTGTCACGGAATATCCCGCCGTCGGCGAGCTGAACGTTTTCTGCGAGGCGGCGGTGCCGCGGGAGAGCCGAAGGGAGATCTTTCATCCTGCGGGGACGGAGCTTTCCGTCCCCCTTTCGGGAAAGAGCTACAGCTTCCGCGTCGGCGGACGGGGAAGCTACCGCCCCGAGGGAGAGACGCCCCGCGAATTCGACGCGCCCTCCGTGCTCGTAAAGGAGTACCGGGGAGAGGCGGGCTACCTCTTGTTTTGCGGTGCGTATGACTACACCGTGCGGGACTTTGCCGTCTTTGACGCCTGCCCGCCCGAGAAAGAGGACATTCCGACCCTCGCGCCCCTGCGCACCTTTTCCCTTCGCGCGCTTGCCGCCGATTTTCTCTGCCCCGACGGCATTGTGCGGGACGGGGACGGCACACCGATCGCGGGGGCGTCGGTCTACGGCGACACGCTGATGCTGCCGCGGGACTATCACGGGAGCGTCACGCTCCGCTATCGGCGCGCACCGTCGAAGATCGTGTCGGACGACCCGGCAGGCGTCATCGACGTGCCCACCCCCGCCGCACACCTTCTGCCCCTGCTCACCGCCTCCTACCTCTGGCTCGACGACGAGCCCGAGCGCTCTCAGTATTACATGAATCTCTATCGCGCGGGGATCAGCGCTCTGAAATACACCGGTTCTCCGAATCTGGACACCGCCTACCGCGACGTTCTGCAATGGGCATAAGCGAGGTTTTGTAAAGTATGAGTTACAAATCAAGCTATAATTACAAAAGCGGAACCGAATACAGCCGCTGCTATACGGCAATGCGCGGAGTGGATTTTTCCGGGGACGGAAGTCGGATTTCGGGCAACCGCTTCTCCCGCCTGACGAACATGTGGCGGGATTACGACGGGGTCGGCGCGGCGCTCACGGAAAGCGTCCCCGGCTTCCGCAAGATCCTCTCGCTCGGAAAGAGGATCTACGGGCTTCACAGGCAGAGAGCGGGAGAGACCGATTACCTGCTCGTTCACGCGGGGACACTGCTCTACCGCTTTCCCGTCGCGGAGCGGGACACGCTCTCGACGCCGCACGCCATCGCGACGCTTGCCGCGCACAAGAGCGTTTCCTTTCCTTCGGGTTCCTGTCTCTTTATTCTTGACGGTACGCACATGCTCCGCGTGTCGGAGAGCGGCGAGGCAAAGATCGTCGGAGACGGCGAGGGGCAATACTCCCCCTACGTCCCGACGACCTACATCAACGGCGAGCCTTACGAGCAACGGAACCTTCTGACATGCAAATTCAAGGAGCGCTACGCCGTCGGCTCTCCCTCCCTCTTTGCCTACGGTTCCCCCGGACTCTTATACAACATCATCGACGAGGAGGCGGGGTATTGCGAGCTTTCGGGGCCCGGACGCGCGAATACCGGCGTGGTCTACGTTCCGTATTTCACGACCATCCGAGGTAAGACCTACCGCGTCACGCATATCGCGAAAGACGCCTTCGCGGGGCTTACCCCCGTCACGGAGGTGCGCATGTCGGCGGGCGTCCTCACCATCGGGGAAAAGGCGTTTTCGAGCTGTCCGAATCTCACGACGGTCTATCTCCCCGAGGAGCTGTATGAGATCGGAGACGAAGCCTTTCAGAACTGCACCTCGCTCACGGTCATTCACTTCGGAAAGAAGATTGCAAAGGTCGGTGCGAACGCGTTCACGGGCTGTCCCGCAATGACGATCCACTATGCCTACGGCATGGCGGAATACGCGAAGATCGAGGGGGCGCCGTCGAGCAGCGACCATCAGATCGACACCTACACGTGGAGCCCCTCGCTCACCATGTATCTCCCCCTTTGCGAGCCCGCCTCCTCGGTCTCGGTCAGCGTTGACGGAACGACGGACTACACCGTGACCACCGTCACCGAGGGCTCACACATCGCGGGGCTCCTGCTCGCCCTGAACAATCGGAACTTCATGAAGGATCGGGAGATCTCGATCACGGGCACCCTCTCTGCCTCCGAATACTCGGAAAGTTCGGCGGGAACGAACTTTCTCTCCGGAGGAAGCTTTACCGACGGGGGCGCCTCGGCGATTTCGCGCTGTCTTGCCGCCGAGGTATTCGACGGGCGGGTCTTCCTCGCGGGGAATCCCGCCTTCCCGAACACGGTATTTTACAGTGCGAGAGGAAACACGGGACAGAACGACCCGACCTACTTCGGCGTTCTGAATTACTTCAACGACGGGGTGGGCTCCTATCCGACGAAGGCGCTCCTCTCGACGGGCGACGCTCTGGTTGTCTTCAAAGCGGGGGACGACGGGGGCGGCAGCATCTACTACCACATCCCGAAGGAGACGGGCATCGACCTGTTACCGAAGATCTATCCGACCTCCTACATTCACGCAGGGCTATCGGCGTGTGGCGGGGCGATCTCCTTTTTCGACGACCCCTTGTTCGTTTCGGAAACGGGCATCTCGGCGCTCTCGAAGCAGACGCTGAACCTTGCGCGGAGCATTGTCTGCCGCTCGCACGCGATCAACGCGAAGTTGCTCACGGAGGAGCTTTCTTCCGTGGTGCTCGACGTGTTCTGCGGCTATCTCGTCGCGGCGGTCGGCGGCAGGGTCTACCTCGCCGACTCCCGCGCGACCTACCGACACGAAACGGGGGGCACCGAGTACGAGTGGTACTACCTCTCGGGCATCGGAACCTATACGGGGGACACGCGCGTCTACCGCTACACGCCGACGGCGAGGGAGGGCTATCTTGCCCATCCGACACCCGACGCACCCGTGACCGACACCGTTTACAGCGTCACGGAGGAGAACGGAGAGACGGTGTACTTCACGAAATCGGGGGAGAACCGCTTCGAGGTCTATCCGACCGAGGAATTCACGGGGGGCACCTATCATCCCGCCGTCGCCTTCCGCTCGGTCGACGAGCTTCTGTTCTTCGGTAGCGAAAACGGGGACATCTGCGTCTTCAATACCGACAAGCGGGGCGTCCCGCCCGATCGGATCAAAAACGGGAGCGACTTTGACGCCGATGCCTACAAAGCACGCTATTCGCGGGTGATACACCCCGATTTTTACGACTTTGACAGGCATGCGCCCCACTACGAGCTTATGACGGCACTCGACGACTGCGGAATTCCCCACCTTGCAAAGGACATGGTGAAGAACTCGCTCGTTCTGAAATGTCAGAGCTATGCGTCCTCCCGTCTCTCGCTTTCCGTCGCGACCGACCGCGAACTTCTGCGGGAGGAGGCGATCCTGCCCGCGGGCTTTCTCTCCTTTTCGGATGTGGACTTCTCGGCGCTCGCGCTCTCGGGAAACGACACCTTCACCGTCCCGCTCGCCCTGCGGACGAGACGGTTTACGGAACAGCAGATCGCCGTCACGTCGGACGCCTCGCGCTCTCCCTTCGGGATTTATACCATCGCCTACCGCTTCCGCGTGCGCGGAAGGATACGGGCGGGCGAAACCTGACGAAAGGAACTCTTATGACGACCGAAAAAATCAAAAACGCGGAGATCGCCGCTCTTCGCGTTTCCTCTCTTCCCTCCCGACCGAACGCCTCGGGCGCGTTCGGCGGCAGAGGGTACACGGCGGCGGAAATGAAGGAGGCGTTCGATCGCCTGCCCCTCTTTCTCATCGAACGTTTCAATTCCCTGCTCGACGACATTGCCGCCGCGGGCGACGGCTCGCTTGCCGACGCGATGCCGACGGGACTCGGAGAGGGGCACACCCTCGCCGATCTCTTCGCCGACATCGGAAGCGGCGCGCTCGCGGGGTATCTGTCGACGGGGGAAGAAAAACTCTCCGAACGTCTTGACCGCATCGACGGGGAGATCGACGACGCGACCTCATACGAGCATATAAAGAAAATGCCGTCGGGGGTTCCCGGCTTCCCGACGCTTGCGGACTTTCTCGCGGGCGTGCGAAGCGGCGCACTCTCCGAGGTGCTCGTCACCTCCTCGGGCATCCTCGGCCCCATCATGAAGGGGATGCGGGAGAACATCGCGACATTGCAGACGACGCTCCGTGAAAAAAGCATCCGCACGGGCATTACGCAGACGCACACGCTCGCCGACATGTTCGCCGATATCAAAAGCGGCGCCTTTGCCGACTATCTCGTGACGGACGGCGGCAAGCTCGAAGAGCGTCTTACAAAGATGGAAGGCGATCTCGTGAGCGCAAAAAGCGAGGCATCGGACAAAATCGACGAGGTAAAGGCGACGATCGTCACCGGCTCGACGGAGACGGGGATCAAGGATAATTACACGATCTCCGATTTCTTTTCCGATGTGAAAAACGGCGACATTCTCACAGTGATTCCCCGCGGAAGCGGGAATTTGTCAACAAAACTTGACGAAATGGAGGGAAAGCTCGGAGAGATCGAAAAAAACGCCTTCTCTGCCTCCACCTACAAAACGGGGGTGACCGAAGAGCAGACACTGAGTGGCTTCTTTACCTCTCTCACCGACGGCACCTTCTTTGAGACGGTGTATTTCGGCACCTCGACCCTCGGCACCTACCTTCGCGACCTGCTCGCATGGCATACCCATCTCACGAGCGGACAGGTCCGTCTCTACATCGACTGTGGCAAACCGAACGAGCGTCCCGACAGACTATAAAAAGGAGTTTTTCAAGCTATGTATCATTTTTTCCAGTTTCTCCGCGGTACCCCTGAGGAATGGGCGGCATATGACGTCCCCCTCAAGGACGGTGAGATCGCCTTTCTGAAAATGGCGAACGGACGCGTACAACTGCGCGTCGGGAACGGTCAAAACAAATTTTCCGCCCTGAAGGCAGTCGGGGAAAGAACCGTCAAGAGCGGTGCACTTTCCTACGGCACGCTCGAAGCGGGGGTCGAGTACCGCATCGCGACGATTGAAGACGGCTTGGTGGAATACTTCTTTCCCGACGCGCCGGAGGCTGACTTTTACGCGATTCTTGTCTTTGACTCCGGCACGAAGGCGCCCGAATTCTACACCGACGAAGAGTGCAAATTCACGGGTGACGACACGAGTGGCGGTGTATTCACCCCGCTCGCGGGAAAGCACTACAACATTCTCCTCTGGTACGACGGAACAAAGCAGGCGATCGTGCGCGGCGTTGCGTCGGCATGACGCGCGAATGCCGCACAAAACAGAAAGGACGACCATTTATGAAGCGAAATCATCCCATGAAAAACCGCGCGGCGACCTGCCGCGTGTTCCGACCGCTCGGAGGAGGTGCCCGATGACCGAATTTCATTACCGTATTCTGGGCCCACGCGCCTTCCCCTACGCCGTCGGCTATGACCGCGCGGGCGCGGATCTTCGCCTTTGCTTCGGCGAAGGGATCGAGGGAACGGTACGCCTCGGGAAACACATTCTCCCTCTTCGGGACGGAGCCGCACACTTTCCGCGCGAGTCTCTCGCCGAGGGGGAAACGACGCCCCTGCTCTTCCTCCCCGGAAGAACCGTCCTCTGCACGCCGATCCGCGTCGAACGGGGTAAGATCGGTGCGGACGACGACGCGCTCGCGGTAGGGGAGGCGCTCGCCCTCCTCGATTCCCGTCTCGGCGTAGCGGAAAAGAAGCTCGCGGCGCTCGAGGAACGACTCGGCAAAGCGACGATCCTCTGACCCTCGCGTCAGAACCACCTCACGGCGAGACGCAAATCATCTATTTATGAAAGGATCACAGAATGAAAAAACGAATTCTTCTCTTTTGTCTTTTGCTCGCACTGATCGCCGCCCTCTTTACCGTCGGCGTCTGTGCCGAGAGCGCAGAGATCGCGGGAGAGAGCACGGAGGAAAATCCCTTTGCCCTTCTTTACCGCGACATTGCGCAGAATCTTGATGCCGTGTTCGGCGCGTTCGCCGCGCTCGGCACCCTTGTCATTGCCTTTTCCTATAAGCGCGGGATGCTTCCCTTGCTGCGCGGCGGGGTCGGCGTCCTCTCCGACAAAGTAAAGGAAATCGGTGAAGAGAGCAAAAAAATCGGCACGGAATCTGCCGAAAACGCAGAATTTGTAAAGAATCAATTACAAATCATGCTTACATCTTTCCGCGAGTGTACCGATTCGGTGCGCGGATTCGGCGAGACGCTTGAGGAACTGCTGGGAAAATCCGGTGAGATCGAGCTTTTGAAATCTCTCCTTCTCGAAGAGGTGGAGCTGCTCTACGACATCTTCTCGTCCTCCTCCCTGCCGCAGTATCAGAAGGAACTCGTCGCGCGGCGCATGGAAAAAATGCGTGCGGCGCTCGAAGGAGCCCCCGATGAAGCGTAACGGAAGCCGTCTCCTCTATTCCCTGCTCGGACTGCTCTTCTCCGTTCTGCCCCCCGCGGGGGCAACGCTCGCCTACTTTCCCCTCTTCCGCGCGGCGGGAGGACGGGCGGCGCTCTCGGGCTTCGTGCTCCTGCTTCTTCTCTTCTCCGCGCTTCCCCTCTACCGGTGGGTGAAGCGTCGGCTCACCTCACCCGCGGTATGGCAACTCTGGCTCTTTGCTTTTTGCCTCTTTTGGCTGCTTTCGAGTATTGCCGACGAGATGATCGTCGTCTCCTTCTTCGGGCTGTGCGGAAACCTTGTCGGCTCCTACTTCTTCCGAAAGGGGGAGCATCGAAATGA
Organism: uncultured Eubacteriales bacterium; assembly: GCA_934373635.1. Taxonomy (GTDB): domain Bacteria; phylum Bacillota; class Clostridia; order Oscillospirales; family CAG-272; genus UBA1740. The sequence continues at coordinate 59,065 of CAKROZ010000004.1, read as the reverse complement.
CAAACCGTGATCTGCCCGTCGGGGAAAATTCGTGCGGCTTCTTCGCCTTCGGCGGGGGAGTCGTGCGCAAAAACGCCGACGACATTTGCGAAAACCTTTCGTCCCGCGAAGACTATACTTGCGGACGTAAAGACCATGCTTGCGGGCGTAAAGACTACACTCACGGGCGGGAAGACCGTGCTTGCGGACGTAAAGACTACGCTCACGGGCGGGAAGACCGTGCTTGCGGACATAAAGACTACGTTTGCGGACGCGAAGGCTTTTCTTGCAAGTGCGAAGGCTTCACCGACGGGGGCGCCCGCTCTGCAGAAGGACACGACGGGAAGGCACGGAGAGGAGGGGGGCTCCGATGAAAAATTTCGAAGACACCCTTCTCGCCGGAGGAGAGCTCGCCGATCGCGGAAAACGCGCGCTGATCGAGCATATCGGAAAAGCCATCGCGGCGCTCGCGCTGTTGATGGCGGGGATCTTCACCTTTACCGACATCGGCTTCACCGAGATTCTCGGGGAGGAATTCACCCTGCGGGCGCTCCTTTTTGCGATGTGCGCGTCGGTCATTTACTTTTCTCTTGAAGGGGAAGGCGAGTCTCTCGCTCTCCTCGGGGAGAGGGGGAGCGCGGCGAGTGCCATGCTCTCCGACGCACTCGGACAGGTGGAGGCGGACAGGCTTGGTGACTTTGCCGAATTCCTCGGACGGTACGCGGAGGACGAACTCGCCTACCGCAGGAAGCGGCGGCTTCTCGCCTACGGAAAAAGCTATGACGACTATCTCGCCTTTCTCGGCGGGAAGCCCGTCGGCTTCTTCGACCGTCTGCATTTTCTGCGGGTAAAGGCAATCCGCCCTCTTTCCCTCTCTGCGGAGGGAATGCTCGCGGGTGGGGCATCCGAAAAATGCGAGCGGGTGAAAAATCCCGCCGCCTCGCGGGCGCGCCGCCTTCTCGGCGGGCTCATCCCCTCTCTCTTTTCCCTGTTCTTCACCGTTTCGGTCGCCGTGTCCGTCAAGGAGATGGGCGTCGCCGAGATCGCGGAGGGCATCTTTCAGCTCGCGGCAATGCTCGGCGTCGGTCTGCGCGGCTACCTTGTCGGGTACCGTTACGTCACGGAGATCAAGCTCCCGTGGCTCTCGATGAAGGAGCGGCTCATCCGCGCGTTTCTGTCCTCCGCGCCAACACGAAGCGGCTCAAATGAAGAGAGCGGAGCCAACCTGTAAGAATCTTTTCTTTTTCGAGTCTGCCCATTCTTTAAAAACTTGCGAAAGCGGAAAGCTTGGCGATATCAATTTTCAAAACACCCCACTTGCATTCCGATTTTTTCTATGATATAATGAAAACCCACCCGCAAGGAGAACCCTTCGCTTTTTCAAAAGCCTTTATCCGGATTTTAACGAATCAAAATAGGCTATCTTCTTCGATCTCCCTTCTCCTTCGGGTCCCGTTTCGGCACCCGAAGGATTTTTTTCAAAAAACGGCGATTTTTGTAACCTTCCCGAAGGAAATTCTGTCTCTTCGGGTGAGAGAACGCAAAACACCGCGGAAAGGACACTCTTATGGAAGACGAACGCATTGTCGCGCTCTACTTCGCACGCTCGGAGGACGCTCTCGGCGAAAGCGAAGAGAAATACGGCGCCTACTGCCGCAGCATCGCCTATCGGATCCTGCGCTCGGATGCCGATGCGGAGGAATGTGTCAACGACACGTGGCTTCGCGCATGGCAGAGCATCCCGCCGGCAAAACCCGAGAGCCTGAGGCACTATCTCGGTACCCTCGTGCGCAATCTTTCGATCAACCGACTCGAAAGACGGAAGGCGAAGCGCCGCACCCCCGAGAACGGGACGAGCGAGGAATACCGTGACGAGTACACCCCGAATCCAGCCGACCCCGAGGGGGATCTCATCCTGCGCGAGGGGGTCAACGCCTTTCTCGCCGGGCTGACGAAGCCTGCGAGAGTCGTGTTCATGAAGCGCTACTGGTACTTCTGCCGCGTCGACGAGATCGCCGAAGAGACCGGACTTTCCGTGTCAAATGTAAAGATCATTTTACACAGGACGAAAAAAGCGTTCTCCGACTTCATGAAAAAGGAAGGGTATCTGACATGAAAGAAAAAAAGATCGTGCACCTGTTGTCTCAAGCGGGCGAGCGCTTCGTCAAGGAAGCGGAGCCGCGGGAGACTGACGGGGAGACCGAGCGATCACCCGTCAAAAAGCAAAAAAGCCGTCCCCCATATCTCAGGCCCGTCGCCCTTGCGGCATCCTTCGTTCTCCTCTTCTCGGCGGTCGCGATCACGCTGGTCGCCACCCTCGGAAGACCCGACTACTCGGGGAGCGCCTACTACCCCGTGATCGAAAAAATGACTGCCTACAACGAAAAACGTAAGAGCTACGAGGCGAGCGGGGACGTCACGGCGCCCGACAGCACGCCCCCGCCGACGGATGCGGGGACTTCCGAAGGCTCTGCCACGGTCGAGATCACCGATCATCAGACCACAGGGGTGAGAGAGGCGAACCGCATCGCCCGCACGGCGGATCATATTTTCTACCTTGACGGCGCGACGCTCCGCGTCTTTTCGATCGCAGAAGAGCAAAGCGCCGAGGTCGGCGCGTACACGATCGGGAGGACGGGAGACGACCTCCGCACGGCGTACACGACACAGGCGGAGTTCTTCCTCTCCCGCGACGGAAAGACGGTCACGTCGTTTTTCCCCTACCGCACGAAGGACGGGAACAGATTCGTCGATCTCGTCCCCCTCGACGTCTCGGATCCTTCTCATATCACCGAGGGAGAGCGGCTGACGGTGAGCGGCTCCTACGAGACGGTGCGCGAGACGAAGGACGCGTATCTTCTGATGACGACCTACACGCCCTCCGACATCGATTTTTCAAAGGAAGAGTCCTTTGTCCCGGGCGTCCGCTCCGATGGCACCTTCTGCCCCGTTCCCGCCGACAACATTGTTTTGCCGCGGGACGATCTCTCTTCTCTTTCTTATACGGTGGTAACGCGTCTGCCGTTTGACGGCGGGACACCCGACACCGCGGCGTTTCTCTCCTATGCCCGCGAAGTCTATGTTTCGGAGTCGCGCATCTACGCAACGCACACATTTTACGAGACGAACGCCATCGAGCACGGCAGAGAGGAAACCGTTCTCAAAAGCGACATTGCCCGCGTCAATTATTCGGGCGGTACGCTGACGGCGGAGCCCACCATTGTGGTGGAGGGGGCGGTCGAGAACCGCTTCTGCCTTGACGAGGCGGACGGAATCCTGCGTGCGGTCACGACGGTCCGCCGCTCGGTGCTCGTTTCCTCCGAGGCGGAGGGCGAGACAGGCTCGAGTGCGAGTCTCTTCTGCTTCTCTCTCGAGAGCGGCGAGTGTGTCGCTTCGGTCCGCCGCTTCGCCCCGACGGGAGAGTCCGTGCGCTCCGCGCGCTTTGACGGCGACCGCCTCTACGTCTGCACCTCGATCCTCAACACCGACCCCGTTTTCTTCTTCGATCTTTCCGACCTTTCGGACATCACGGTAAAGGACACGGGGACGATCGACGGCTTCTCCACCTCCCTCGTCTCCTTCGGCGACTACCTGCTCGGCATCGGCGAGGGAGCGGACCGTTTCTCGCTGAAGATCGAGGTCTACGAAGAGACCGAGACGGGCGTGCGGAGCGTTGCCCGCTATCTGACCGCCAACACGCAGTATGCGGACGAGTACAAGGCTTACGCCATCGACCGCGAGGCATCTGTCCTCGGGCTCGGTATTTTCTCACAGATGCCGCAATACCTCGTCTTCCGCTTCGACGGGGAGAGCCTGCGGTGCCTCACTTCCCTTCCCGTGAAGGGGGACCCCGAGCTCATGCGCGGTTGTCTTGTCGGCTCGTGGTTCTACGCCTTCGGCGAATCGAGTTTCGAAGTCGCGAAGGTGCTTGACGACTGACAAGTTCAAATTCAGAAAAGCCCCCGTTCCGAAGCCCTTGCACGGGTTTCGGAACGGGGGTACTTTTTCGATGTATCTCGCGGTAAAATATTTTTTCGTGCCCCCCTGTATTTTTGGGGAACATTTGATAGGATAATTTATAAAAAAGTTCCCCAAGCGGGCGGCGGTGATCTTCGCCAATCACTACCTCATCGGAAAGGCGCAGGGTTTGCTGATTATCCCCGAAAAGGACGTGCCCGAGTTCAAGCGTCTGCTTGTCGGGTATTACGAGGATCGGGACGAAGGGGAGATCGCCGCCTTTATGAAAGACCACTGTCTGAAACGGATGGGGATCTGAAAAAACTACGGCGGAATTTTTTTGATATGAAAAAAGCAATTGCTTTCCGTTTCGGAAGCAATTGCTTTTTTCGTCTTCGCCGCGCGGTCAATCCTCTTTCAGGGCGGCGAGAATGAAAAACATGAGAATGCGGGAAAAAAATCTTTTCAACATTTTGCCTGCGCGGGAAATTTTCGACATTTCGTTTTTGCATGGGCGCGAAAGGAGGGGTGCGGTATGTGGATCCTTGACCGACTGTATGACGGGAGTTTCGACATCAGCGAGCGCCCCTGCGAAAGCGACGGAGAGTATCTGCGCCTGTCCGAGTCGTGCGGGAAGCAATATATCGCGTTTGAGCAGACGCTGAACGAAAAGCAACGGCAGGACCTCGAGGAGCTCCACGACGCATACAGCGCTCTTTATTTTGCGGAGAAACGTGCTTCCTTTGTTCACGGGTTCCGTGTGGCGATGCGGAACTTCCTCGATTCCGTTTGCGAGGGAGAGTGGGATATTCGGACCCCGGGGTGATGCGATCGCCGCGATGCTCTGACGATTCCGCGCTTTTCTCGGATATTGCCCGCTTTCTTTTCGGGCGTCATGTTCGGGCGTTTCTGCACGGGGCACGGGTCGGCGGGGGCACGGATGCGCTTTTCGGGAAATTCTCCGTTTCAAAAAAACGATCGCCGAGAGGCTTCAGGCGGCTCTCGGCGATCGTTCGGGACGGGGATCATTCCGCTTTTTCGTTCTGTTCGCCCTGCTTTTTCATCACGCGGGTCAGGGCAACGAAGAGAAGCACCACCGCGGCGGCAAGCGCAGCCGTGCTGATGCCGAAGATGAGCGTCCAATCGGCATTCCCCGCGGCGGAGAAGTCAAATCCGCCCTCTCCCTGCATGGCGGCGAAAATGCTTCCGACATCGAAGACGAGGGCGACGAGGACAAAGAGCGCCGCCGATGCGGAAAGCGCGAAGGAAACGGTGTCGCTATGTCTCCGTGTGATGCGCACGGGAACGGGCTTTGTAAAGTCGAACATCTCCGAAAGGTAAAGGGCGACAAGAAGCAAGACGATCGTCTCGGGGAGCATGTAGGTGGCGTTGTAACCGATGGAGCCGACGAGGACGGCGGTCGTCGGGATGGAAAGACCCGCCCACACGGTCGCGCCCGAAATGACGTGACAGAAATAGCGAAGGACCGCGCCGATCAGAGAGCCGAGAAGCAGCTCGCCCGACTGATCTCCGAGCTTCCCGCGGAAGATGCCCGCGATGCCCATCATGGCAAAGGCGAGCAGGTAGTCAAGCAAAATGACGGCGACCACCGAGACCCAGCCCGTAACATAGGAGAGGTTCTTCAAGCCGAGAAGCATCTCGAGAACGCCCTCGCAAAGCCCCGCGGCGAAACCGTACTTCAGCCCGTGGCGATAAGAGACAAGGGCGATCGGAAGCATGGACGCAAAGGTGATGGAGCCGCCGAAGGGCATCTCAAAGAGCTTGAAGAGTCCGAGGACGACGGCAAAGGCTACCATGATGGCACTCTCCACCATGGCGCGGACGGTTTGGGAATTTTTTTCTGTTTTCATTGGAATTTCCTTTCCTTGCGTTCGCGTTTTGCGAACAAAAAATGATTGCCGCGCAGAGTACGACCTCCGCGGCAATCATCATGGAAAGAGCTTGCAATCTCCCTACGACGGCATAATCCGTATCAGGTCATAAGGGTTCGGATCTCTCCGTCTCAGCCTTTCGGCACCCCCGATCGGTATTCTGTTTGACGGGTAACATTGTAGCACAGGTCTGCCCGTTTGTCAAGTCCCTTCGCAAAATCCGTCGAAAATATCCGTCGGGATCTCGCGGGAGGCGCGCTCGCACATCAGAAGCAGTCTTCCCTCCCCGACCGAAACGGTGGCGGGAGCCTCGCAAAAGGCGTTCGAGACGCCGAGAGGGACATCGGGCGTCAGAGTGAGATGCTCGGCGGGATAGGACAGCGCGCGGAGCGTGACCTCCCGCGCTTCCCCGCCGAAGGCGAAGACCGAAAGATGACAGCCCGCGGGACGGGCCAGGGTGACGCTCTCGTTTTCGATCACGAAGGAGGTCTCCCGCTCTCCGACGAGCAAAAGGCGCGCGCCCTCGCGGCGCGCACCCGCGAGAAGGGAGAGATTCGCATAGGTATGCGCTTCCCTGCCGCCGACGCAGGCAAGGAGAACGAAATGACGATACCCCTTCGCGGCGCCCGCGCGGTAGGCGAGGGCGGTATCGGTATCGTCCTTCCGCACGGGGTGACGCTCGACCATCGTATCGGGCTCGCCCGTGAGCGAGTCCATATCTCCGACGAAAAGGTCGGGGCGGATGCCCGCACGCATGAGGGTATCATACCCGCCGTCGGCGGCGATCACGAAGTCGCCCTCCTTCGGCGTAAAGGGTACAAAGCCTTCGCCCGCACCGACAATGTAGCATATTTTCTCCGAATTTGTCATGTGTTGTTTGCTTTTTCAAGCATTTCGGAGACGGCGCGCATGACGCCGAGCTTCCCGTATTCATAGGTCAGACCGCCCTGCATGAACGCGGTATAGGGCGGGGTGAGGGGACCGTCACAGCTGAATTCATTGGTTGCGCCCGTGACGAAGGTACCCGCCGCCATGATCTCGGGATGCGAATATCCCGGAGTCTCGGAGGGGACGGGCTCCACGTAGGACTCGATCGGGGAGCCGAGCTGAACGCCGCGACAGAAGGCGATCAGGTTTTCCGCGCTCTCGAGGTCGAGGGTCTGTACAATATCGGTGCGGGGCTCGTCATAGCGGGGGGAGATGCCCGAAAATCCCGCCAGCTCGAGCATTCTCGCGGCGAAGGTCATGCTTTTCAGCGTTGCGGCAACGGCGGCGGGCGCCATGAAGAAGCCTTTATAGAAGGAAGCAAGCTGATTGAAGTTCGCGCCGAGGCTCTTCCCGACGCAGGGGGCGGTCAAGCGCTCCGCGACATCCTCGACGGCGCGCTTCGTCCCGACGACGTACGCGCCGCTGACGGCAAAGCCTGCGCCGAGGTTCTTCATCATGGAGCCGACAAAGAGATCGGCGCCGACCTCGGTCGGTTCCCTGTCCTCGGTGAATTCCCCATAGCAGTTATCCACCATGACGACGGTCTCGGGAGAGGCTTCCTTCACGACACGGATCGCCTCGGCGATCTTATCGATCACGAGGCTTTTCCGTCTCGCGTAGCCGCGGCTGCGCTGAATGGCGGCGACCTTCACGTCTCCGCGCGCCATGCGGGCACGGATGGCGTCGAGGTCGAAATCGTCCCCGAGTAGGGGGATCTCCTCATACTTCACGCCGCACTTGATGAGCGAATTGCGGCTCTCGCCCTCGGTGCCGATGACACTGCGGAGGGTATCGTAAGGCTCGCCCGAGATATAGACGAGGGTGTCCCCCGCCTTCAGAAGTCCGCCGAGTGTGACGGCGAGCGCGTGAGTGCCCGACATGAGTTGCGGGCGCACGAGGGCGTCCTCCGCGCCGAAGACGCGGGCGTAGATCTCCTCGAGCTTATCTCTGCCGTCGTCGGTGTAGCCGTAGCCCGTGACCTCGATAAAATCGGCGGTCGACACTCTCGCATCCTGAAAGGCGCGAAGCACCTTCGCACTGCAACGCATACAATTTTCTTCGATCTTTTTGAAGATTGGGAGGCAATCCCTCTCCGCCTGCTCGGCGAGAGTGACCGTCTTCTCGTTGATCTCGTGTCCGTAATACATGATAATTCCTTCTTTATGTAAATAATTGATTACTTATTCTTGTTATCGTCTTCCGTCGAGATGCGCTCGATCAGCGGCGAGAAGAGTGAGAGGTCGTCGATCTCGTAGGTCGGATGAATGTCCGCTCGCGCGGGCTTGTGCTTCGGGTTATACCAGACGGTACGGATCCCGACACCGCATCCGCCGCGGATATCCGAGGTCAGGCTGTCGCCGAGCATGATCGTCTCCTCTTCCTTAAAATCGGGGATCTTCGAGAAAACGTAGCGGAAGAACGCGGGGTCGGGCTTGTCCGCGCCGATGGTCTCGGAGATGCACATCTCCCGAAAATACTTTGCGATACCCGCGCTCGCGATGCGCCCCGCCTGCACCGACGCCGAGCCGTTTGAGGCGAGATAGAGACGATAGCGCGGAAAGAGGGTCTCGAGCAGTTTTTCCGCCCCCGGCAGGAAGAAATGCCCCACGGAAAGATAGCGCTCATACGTCTGCTCGACCGCGTGCGCGTCGACATCGATGCCGAGCTCTCGAAAGAAGATCTCAAAGCGCGAGAGGAGCACCTCGGGGCGCGTGATCTTCTTCTCTTCGAGAAGCTGCCAGCGGGAATTGTTGATCTCACTGTACCGCGCAAGGCGGGCATCGGTGACTTCCACCCCCGCTTCGGTCAATGCGCGGGTGAGCGCGATTTTCTCCGCGCGGTGAAAATCGAGGATCGTATCGTCAAGGTCGAGAAGAAGATTTCGGATCATATCGTTCCTTTCCGTCGCCAAAGCGGCAAAGCCCGTGCGTCCGCCCCGCGGCGGCGCAAGCCATCAAAATTATAGCAAATCGCGGGGAGTTTGTCAACCGAGGAAGGGACGTTTTCTCTCAAAATCCAAGTATTTACAAAAAGTTTTCGTCTTCTCGGTGTTTTTTTGCGTTTAGGTATTGCTTTTTCGAAAAAAATATGGTAAAATACCCGTATCAGGATAAAATACAGGGTAGAAAGGCTTTCGCACCCTCGGTGCAAAGAAATAAAAACATGGTTCTCCAGTACATTCTGCTTGGAATTCTTTTGATCGCGGCGCTCTTTATCGTTGTCGCCGTGATGTTCCAGAAAACGAGGGAAGACGGTCTGTCTCCCACCATCGCCGGCGGTGCCGAAACCTACTACGGTCAGGGAAATGTCGCCCGCACCGACAAGAAACTCCGTAAATGGACGCTCATCGCGGGTATCGTTTTTGTCCTCGCTGTTCTGATCGTTTATATCATTCAGCCCGACTATGAGCAGGTCGTGGCGTTCGACCAGTGGCAGAAGCTTTCCTCCTATTCCGAGGTGTTCGGCAAATAAAACGGGGCTTGCCTTTTCGATGACGCGAGTTTGTTCTCCGTTAGGCGAACGGAATCGGTGATCATTCGTTTTCTTCCTGCGAATTGCATTATAAAAAATCGGTGCGACAGCGCCGATTTTTTTTGAGATCTTGCTTTTTCGGTCTTGTTCGGATGCGTTGCCGTGCAAGGCAACAGAGTGACGAACGGGAACTCGAACGCCGCGCGAGATTCAAGGAAAACGGTGCGAGATTCAAGGAAGGCGACGCGAAATCCAAGGAAAGCGGCGCCGGGCGGAACGGAAGAGCACGCACCTGCGGAAAAGAAAAAAGCGCCGCCATACGTCAAAGGTGCAAACAGGAAACCGGTCTTTTGAAAAGACGAAATGGGCGGCACGGTACATCAAAACAATCGGAGTGACCGATGAAAAAAGAAAGAAACATCAGACAAAAAGCGGGAAAGGGACGTTCCTTTCCGCACGGCTTCCCCTCCCGACCGAAGAGGGGGAAAGCGCAGACGCGCCGCGCGTCCTTCGGTCGACATTCCGCGGGAGGTGCCCGTGAGAATACCGTCGGCACCTTCTCGGGGACGAAAAGCGGCTTCGGCTTCGTCACGCCCGACGAGGCGGTGTGCGACAAAGACATTTTCATCCCCGCGGGACAAACGGGGGGCGCCATCGACGGCGACCGCGTGCGGATTTCCTATCGGATTTTTCCTTCCTCGGACGGTAGTGTCCGCACCGAAGGGCGGGTGCTCTCTATCGAGGAGGGCGTGCGCACGCTGTACGGCGTGGTGGTACGGGCAAGAGAAGCCGTCGGACGCTACCGCCGCACGGTGACGCGGCTTTCACCGACAAATACGCGACTTCCCTTCTCTCCCGAGATTGAGGGAGGACTCGTCGCGGAGGAAGGCGACCTTGTGGAGGCGCGACTTCTGCGTCGTGTGGGAGAAGCGCCCGCCTGTGAGATCATCCGGGTCTTCGGCTCCGCGAAAAGCAAAGACGCAAATTATGAAGCGATCCTCGGAGAATGCGGCATCCCCGTCGAATTCTCCCCCGAAGTGCTCGCCGAAGCGGAAAGTGCCGCGCGCGAGATCGTCCGCAAGGACGGACGGCTCGACCTGACGGGGCGAATCGTGTTCACGATCGACGGGGCGGACGCGAAGGATCTCGACGACGCGGTATCCCTCACCCGCACGAAGGAGGGCGGCTATCTGCTCGGCGTGCACATCGCCGATGTTTCGCACTACGTGAAGGAGCGGACCGCGCTCGACCGCGCCGCGATGGCACGGGGTACCAGCGTCTACTTCACCGACAAGGTGGTGCCCATGCTCCCGCCCGCACTCTCAAACGGCGCCTGCTCCCTGAACGCAAACGAGGAAAAATACGCCCTCTCCGCGCTCATCACCCTCTCGGCGGCGGGAGATATTCTCTCGACCGACATCCGCGAGAGCGTCATCCGCAGCCGTGTGCGCGGAGTATATACCGAGGTCAACGATCTTTTCGCGCACGCGAAGACGTCCCCCTTCTATGAAAAATACGCCGAGGTATACGGCACGCTACTCGCAATGCGGCGGCTCTACCGTCTGCTCGAAAAGAAAAACGAAGTGCGGGGCGCCATCACCCTCGACCGTCCCGAGCCCGTGATCCTCCTCGGGGAAGACGGGATGCCGAGCGACATCCGCGTGCGGGAACGTGGGGATGCCGAACGCCTGATCGAGGCGTTCATGCTCGTGGCAAACGAGGCGGTCGCAAGAAAAATGACCGAGAAGAACATCCCCTGCGTTTACCGCGTCCATGCGGCACCGTCAGAGGAAAAAGCAGAAAAATTGACAACTTTTCTTCACAATATCGGCTTCAATACCTCCTATATTCAAAAGGACACAGTGACTACAAAGGCGCTCTCACGTATTCTCGACGAAGCAAAGAAGCGCGGGATCTCCGAGGCGGTCTCCTATGTCATGCTCCGCTCGATGGCGAAGGCGGAATACGCCGCGCGTGCCGAAGGGCACTTCGGACTTGCGCTGCCTCTGTACTGTCATTTCACCTCTCCCATCCGACGGGTGAGCGACCTTGCCGTGCACAGGATCCTGCGCGGGACACTCCTCGGCGGGGAGAGCCCGAAAAAATATGTCTCCTACGCCAACCGTGTCGCCGCCGCGGCAACCGACGGCGAGCTCCGCGCCCTGTCGGCAGAGCGACGGATCGAGGATCTTTATAAAGTGCTCTATATGCGGGACAAGGTTGGAGAGGTCTTCTCCGCGACGGTCAGCTCGGTGACCTCCTTCGGAGTGTTCGCGATGTTAGACAATACGGTAGAGGGCTTGATCCCGCTCTCGACCCTGCCCGGGATGTTTTTCTATGACGAGGCGACGGTAACCCTGCGTTCCCGCGATGTCACCTATCGTCTCGGCGACCGCATCCGCGTCCGTCTTGAGGAGGCGGACACGCTACGCTGTAAGCTCCGTTTTTCGGACGCGTCTCTCCCCTTCTTCGATACGGACGGGGCATCGGGCGAAAAGCGTCCCGCGAGGTAACGACATGAAACGCGTACAAAAGCTTTTCGTCTTCGCATATCTGATCTTTCTGCTCGGGCTTCGCCTGTCGGGAAGCCTCTCCTCTCCTCTATCGACGTTCTTCTATGTGCTGTCCTACCTTCTGCCTGCTGTGCTCCTTTTTCGGCTTGCAGGCGGAGGAAAAGAGGCATTTTCCGTCTGTCCGCCCCGCATCGGGGGGCGCACGCTTCTGCTCACTCTTCCCCTCTTTTGCCCGACGGTGCTTTTGCTCTTCGGCATATCTGCCCTGACGACCCTGCTTCTCGGCATCTTCGGAGTGCAAAACGGGACTGTGCTCACGGGGGATGTGTTTGAGATCCTGCTCACCTACATCCTTCTGCCCGCGCTGTTTGAGGAATTTCTCTTCCGCTATCTTCCCCTGACCTATCTTTCCCCTTACGGAAGGCGGGGAGCGATCCTCTTCTCCGCTCTCTGTTTTTCTCTGACACATTGCGACTTTTTCCAAATGCCTTATGCCTTCGTGGCGGGGATTCTCTTCGCCGCGATCGATCTCGCGACGGGAAGCGTGCTTCCCTCCATTCTCTTCCATCTCGGGAACAACGCGCTGTCGGTTCTGCTCCTCCGCTTCGGTCAGACGGGGAATTTACCATGGATCTTCTTCCTCTCGCTCGGAGGGATTTCTCTTCTTTCGCTCCTTTTTGTTCTTTGGAAAAAAGAGGCGTACCGCGAGATGTTCTTTCCAAAAAACGAGGAAAAAGAGAAACTTATCTTTACAAAATTCATTCTATCGCTTGTAGTCCTCTGCGTTTTCTTTGCCGTTCTCCGTTTAATTGCTCTTTGTGCATGAGGTGAATATGGAACTTGACGATACGTATTTTATGAAAGAGGCGCTTGCCCTCGCAAAGGAAGCCGCCGAGCGCGACGAGGTACCCGTCGGGGCGGTCGCCGTGCGGGACGGTGTGATTCTCTCCCGTGCTTCCAACCGCAGGGAGGAATCGAAGTGTGCGACCCACCACGCGGAGATCCTCGCGATCGAGGAGGCGTGCCACGTCCTCGGCGGATGGCGTCTGCCGGGGGTGACGCTCTATGTCACGATGGAGCCCTGCGCCATGTGCGCGGGCGCCATCGTCAACGCGAGGATCCCCCGCGTGGTCTACGGGACGCGGGACCTGCGCTTCGGAGCTTTCGGCTCCTGCCTCGACCTTGCACGCGTCCCCTTGAATCACACGCCCGTTGTGGTCGGCGGCGTGCTCGAGGAGGAGGCGCGCGGACTGCTCCAAGCCTATTTTAAGAAAAAAAGAGGAAAGCAACCGATCTGAAAATACCGATACGAAAAATTTTCCGAAACGGAGGCATCTCCCTTTTCGCTCTGTGGCAAGCATGCACGGGTGGGGAATGTCCCCGTTTTTTTATTTTCCCGAGGGTTTCTCAGAAAAATGTGCATGGCGAGGGAAATGTCCCTGCTTTTTATGTTCCCGATGGGTTCTCAGAAAAAAATGTGCGGATACGAATATCTTTTCTTCGTGTGGGAAGGATGAAAAAAAGAATGTAACAAAATCTGCGCGAAAGGTGTTTGCAAAGCGGACGGCAAACAACCCGAGGCGGCGGCATGGCGACGCTCGTGAAGGTGCGTTCGCGGGCAGATACAGCCGATGTTACATATTTTATATCATGAGGGAGTCTGATATGAAGATCGTACATGTCATCGGGGACGGACGGCTGCGGGGTGCGGGGCTCCAGCTCTCCTATCTTGCCGCGGCGCTGTCGCGCGAATTCGAGGTCGAGGTCGTGGCGCCGACGGGCGCACCGATCTTCTCCCGTCTCGCGGGAGAGCCTCTACTCACTACGGCACTGCCGATCTCGGGGCGGACGGGGTTCTGTTTTTCGGACATCCGACGCTTCGAGGCGTATTTTCTCCGCACGAAGCCCGACATCGTTCATACGCACGGCAGCTTCGCGGCGCGGGTCGGCGCCGCACTGGCGGGCGTGCCGCACCTGATCTCGACGCGACACGGCTTCCCCGACGGGAGAGCGCGTCTTCGCCGTCTGCGTGCGAAGCTGTACAACGCCTTCACCGCGCTGACCGTCACGACCGCCTATGTCGGCGGACGGCATCTTTTCGCAGAGGGAATTCCGCGGGAGCGAGTCATCACCATCCCGAGCGGCGTCCCGAAAGTGAAACAGGAAGACGAAACGACATGCGCGGCACTGCGGGAAGCGCTCGGTATTCCGCGGGACGCGATCGTGATCGGTTCTTTTTCGGAAGAGAAAAAAGCCAAAGGAGGACTTTCTTCCTTTTCCAAGGGAAGAGCCGACCGCGCGGACGGACAGGACGTGCTCTTGCGCGCGTTCGCAAGGGTGGCGGCAAAATGTCCGAATACCTTTCTTCTCCTCGTCGGGGTCGGCGAGGGAGAAGGAGAGCTCCGCCGCCTTTCCTCCCTCCTCGGTATCGGGGAGAAGGTGGCGATTCTGCCACGGAGTGCCGATGCGGCACTTTATGCGGGACTTCTGACTCTGCATGTCGACCCGTCGCGGGGAAGCGAACATTCCGCACTCACGGCGTGCTCCCTGATGTCCATCGGCGTCCCGACCGTTGCTACCGACACGGTGGGGATGAGGGAGGTGATCTACGAGGGAGACAACGGACTTCTCTTCCCCGCGGACAATTCCTACGCGCTCTCGGAGGTCATTCTGACGCTGCTTTCCTCCGCGGGACGCATGGAGGCTCTCTCACGCGGAGCGACGGCGCGCTATGCGAGCGATTTTTCCGTTCCGCGCATGGAGCACTCCTATGCCTCCCTGTACCGAAGAATTGTCGCATCATGAGAAAAATCTTTGTTTTTTCATGGTTTTAGTAAATTTCTCCATCGTGTCTTTGCGCTTTCGCTCGGATGCGGAGTGATCGGAGAGGGGAAAATACGCTCGCCGCGACGTGCGGATGTTTCGCATGCCGCGGCGATTTTTCTTCGCATTTTTCGGTGCCTCAAGCACGAGGACGCCGCGGTGAGCTCCATTTTGTCGGTTCGTTCTTTGTTTTTTACCGGTTTTGCTTGAATTTTTCGGTTTTTTCTCTTTTTCGGACGCATTTCCCCTGCCTCTTGACATTCGCGTTCGAATATGATAAAATAGATGGCATGAAACAAAAATATCTGGAAGGCGGCACCGTGGTATCGGCGCACGGAGTCCGCGGAATTCTCAAGGTCATTGCCCACTGCGACTCGCCGAAGGTCCTCGCCGAACGGCGGCGCGTTTTTCTCCGTCTTCCGGACGGTAGATATGAAGAGCGCGCCGTGCGCTCCGCCTCCCTCGCGGGAGGGGACGCGGTGCTCCTCGGTATTGAGGGGTGCGACACGCGGGAGGACGCCTTTGCGATGAAGAATGTCACGCTCTACCTTGCGCGAGAGGACATCCCTCTGCCGCAGGGATCGTATTTTATCGCCGACCTGTTCGGTCTGCCCGTTTTCGATATCGACACGGGACGCCGCTACGGAACCGTCAAGACCGTCACCGATGTCCCGCAGGGAAAGATGTATACCGTAGAGACCGAGCACGGGGATGTCCTTTTGCCCGATGTGAAAGAATTCATCAAGGAGGTCGACCTCGAGCGCGGTATCTTCATCCGCCCGATCCCGGGGTTCTTTTCCGAAGAATGACCTACCATGTCATGACGCTGTTCCCCGAGACGGTGCGCGCCGTCCTTGACGCGAGTATTCTCGGTAGGGCGCAGGCGGCGGGGATCATCGGTGTGCGCACCTACAACATCCGCGACTATTCGAAAGATAAACACCGCAAGGTGGACGACACCCCCTTCGGCGGCGGGGTCGGCATGATCATGGCGTGTGAGCCGATCGCCGACTGCTTTTCCGCCGTGTGCGAAGCAATTCCCGAAGGGCACAAAAAGCGGGTCATCTACATGTCCCCGAAGGGCAGACGTTTTGACCACGGGGTCGCGAAGGAATTGTCTGCCTACGACGATCTGATCTTCCTCGCGGGACACTACGAGGGGGTCGATCAGCGCATCCTCGACGAGATTGTCGACGAGGAGCTTTCAATTGGCGACTATGTTGTGACGGGGGGCGAGATCCCCGCCTGCATCGTGATCGACGCGGTGTCGAGACTCATCGACGGCGTGCTCTCCTCAAGCGAATGTTATGAGGGAGAATCCATCGCCTCGGGTATTCTCGAATATCCGCAGTATACGAAGCCGCGCGTCTTCCGCGGCAAAGAGGTGCCCGAAGTTCTTCTCTCGGGCGACCATGCGAAGATCGACCGCTACCGTCTCGAGGAGGCGGTCAGGGTGACGCGGGAGCGCCGCCCCGAGCTTCTCGCACTTCATCCCGAGTATGAGGAAGCGCTCCGCCCGAAGCAAAAGCGGAAGAAGCGCTCCGTCGAACCGAAAAAAGCCCCCGACGAGGGGGAGACACCTTAACACGCATCACACGAAGAAAGGAGGCGCTCCATGAAGCTTGCCCCTCTAAAAAAACTTCTGTCCGGCTATGAGAAGGGAGAGAGCTCGCTCTCCGACGCGCGGGTTGCCCGTCTTCTCGGACGCAATTTTTACGCAAAGAAGATCAGCGGTCTGTCGTTCGGCAGGCGTCGGTACTCTCTGCAAAATACCCGTTTTTATCACGCAATCAGTGGGTTTTGGAAATCAATTGTTTACATTTCCTGCCGTTCCGTCGGTTTTTATCTCCTTTCCTTCGGTCTTTTGACCCTCCTTCTTCACTTCTCGAAATACTACTCCGTAGAGGGAGCGGATGTCTTTCTTCCCCTGATCGTCGGTGCTGTCACGGCGCTTGTCTCCGTGCCGCTCCTTCTCTCGGGGCGCCCGCTCTGTCTCGTCTTGCAGGAGATTTCCCTGACCGACACGCTCTTTTTCGAATTCTTTTGCCTTCGACGGATGCACCCCGCCGAGGCGGTCGATTCCCTCCCTTCGACGGTATCCGCGCTCTTCGGTGCGGGGGTCGCGCTTTTCGGCTTCTTTGTCTCCATGCCGCTCGCGCTCTTTTTACCACCCGCGATTCTTTTCTTCTTTCTTGCACTGTCGGCGCCCGAATTTCCCTTTTTCGTCACCCTGATTCTTCTCCCCTATTTTCCGATCTTCCCGCATCCTTCCCTTGCGCTCGCGGCACTCGTCCTCACGGGACTGCTCTCCTTTCTGCGCAAGGTTGCGCGTGGCAACCGCGTGTTTTACCTCGAGCAATACGATGCCGTTCTTCTCCTGTTCGCCCTTACCCTGCTTGTCGGCGGGGCGTTCGCGGGGCTCACTTCTCTGAAGACGGCGGGGTATCTTGCCCTTTTGCTCTTCGGCTTCACCTTTGCGGGCAACCTCATCTCGAACCGACGGCTGGTGGACGGGATCTTCCACGCGCTGATCTACGCGTCGGTGCCCATTTCTCTTTTCGCCGTCTACCAGTTTATCGCGGGAAAAGAGGCGTATCTCTGGTTCGGTCGAGAGATCTCGGGGCTTGTCGACGGACATGCGACGGGCACCTTCTCGACGCCGGACATCTTCGCCGTCTATCTGCTCGCGGTCATCATCCTGACTTTTTCCCGCGCGCTTGACCGCCAGAGAAAAGCGTCCCTGCGGTTTTCCTGCCTGTTTCTGACCCTGCTGCAAGCCACGGCGCTCGTTCTCACGGGGGTATTTGCGGCGTGGGCGGCGCTTCTCTTCTCCCTTCTTGCCTATGCCATTCTGAAGGCGGCGAGGAGGCGCCCCGGACTGTGGCTCGCCCTTCTCGTCATATTGCCCTATGCGGTCTTCCTCCTGCCCTCCGCGGCACGGAACGCGATCTTCTCCTTTCTCCTTCCCGAGGGGGCGGAAGCCTATACGGCGAAGCTGAAAGCCTCTCTTCTCCTCTTCCGCGAGCATCTCTTCCGCGGAGTCGGCGTCGGAACCGATACCTTCCGCTCTGCCCTTTCGGAATATCTGCACGACGGTGTTACGACATCCGACGCGGGGAATCTCTTCCTCGGCCTCGGCTGTGAGGCGGGGGTCTTCTGCCTTTTCTTCTTCCTCCTGCTTCTCGTCGTGAGAGCGCGACATCTCTCCTCCTACGCGCGATACCTCACCTCGTCCTCGGTCGGCACGCACGCCTTCGCGGTGACGGTGGCGCTCTTCTCCCTTTTGATCTACGGCATGACCGAGAGCGTTCTCGCAAGTCCCCTGATGTTCTACCTCTTCTTCGTCCTCTTCGGCATCGGCTCCGCGACCCTTCGCCTTGCGAAAAAGGACAGAGACGAGCGGCTCATCTACTACGGAGACGACCGCAGCGCCGACGCGTCGGTCGCCGATATTCTGATCTCGGACAAATTTTCTTAAAATCAAGAGCCCTGAATGATGAATTGCGAATGATTTCAAACTTTCATTTACAAAACAGAAGCTATGAGATCGTTTTTTCTCGCCTTTGTTTTCGCACCTTCATTTTTCAGAAATGCTATTTGCTTAAAAAACGCAGTCAGACACACTCTGACAGAATAACGAACAAGAGTATCGGCGCCAAACAGCTCCGATGCTCTTGTTTGTATTTTTAGTGGTTGATATCTGTTGTTTGCCCGTTTTCATGATAGAATTCAGAAAAATGTGTGTTTTCCGATTATCTATGTACCGGATCGTACATCTCTTGTTAATACTTTATCCGATTTCGACATTTACTTATAATATTTTAATGTTTATTCCGAATCGGAATTATCTCGCAGAAAAAGCGGCAAGGATCTTATTTCCTGCCGCGGTGAGAATGCAGGTGGTCGGAAAGGTGGGGCGGCGCTCCCGTTTTTCTGCCGAAAAGTGAAAAAAGTTGCCCTTTCTTTTGAAAAATCTCCGCTTTTTTCGTTTTTTTCGAAAAAAGTATTGATTTTTTTTTCACAATTTGATATACTTGGTGTATTGAAAACGGCTAAGGAGCGAAAACTATGATTTCTCGCAGTGTGAGCATTCAAAACAGCGTGGGGCTGCATGCAAGACCTGCCACCTTCTTCGTCCAGAAGGCGAACTCCTACAAGAGCTCGATTTGGGTGGAAAAGGAAGATTGCCGCGTCAATGCCAAGAGCTTGCTCGGCGTTCTCTCGCTCGGCATCGTAAAGGGGACGGCTGTCACCCTGATCGCGGACGGAACCGATGAGGCGGAGGCGGTAAACGGACTCGCCGCGCTGATCGACGGCGGTTTTGCCGACATGTGACCCCCGAACGGTGTCACATACGGAAACGGGGCGTCACTCTACCGAGAACGTGAAACACGCGTTCCCGTCACGAGTGACGCCCCGTTTCTCCGTATTCAAAGCTTTTGAAAGGAGATGCCATGACAACGCTTGAACGTCTGCGCGACAAAGCCAATTCCCTGCCCGAGACGCCCGGGGTGTACCTGATGAAGAACCGCGACGGCGCCATCATCTACGTCGGAAAATCGAAAAAGCTCAAAAACCGCGTGACCTCCTACTTTACGGGAAATCACCACACCCCGAAGACCGAGCGGATGGTGTCCCTTGTCGCCGACTTTGACTACATTCTCTGCCATACCGAGATCGAGGCGCTGACACTCGAGAACGTCCTCATCAAAAAGCACACCCCGAAATACAACATCAAGCTGAAGGATGCGAAATCCTATCCTTATATTAAAGTAACGAACGAAGAATATCCGAAGCTCTTCGTCACCCGCGAAAGAAAGAGCGACCGCGCGCGCTATTACGGTCCCTATCAGGGCTCGGCGGGCGCGCACGCCGCACTCGAGACGGTGTCGAAGATCTTCGCCCTCGCGGTCTGTAAGCGGTCCTTCCCCCGCGACATCGGACGGGATCGTCCCTGCCTGCTCCGCGATATGGGCAGATGCGTCGCCCCCTGCACGGGGCGGGTGAGCGCCGAGGAATACCGCGACCTCGTGCGTCGGGCGGAATCGGTGCTCGACGGCAACATCCGCGAAACGGCGAAGACCATTGAAGAGGACATGTACCGCGCCGCCGAGGCGGAGGAATACGAGCGTGCCGCCACCCTGCGCGACAGTCTTCGCGCTCTCGAGATGCTTCGCGAAAAGCAAAAGGTCGTCTCGGACGAGCATTTCGATCGCGACGTGTTCGCCCTCTTTGTCTCCGACACCGAGAGCGTGCTCTCCCTTCTTTCGGTGCGCGGGGGTGCGCTCGTCAACAAAAACGAATTCATTCTTTCCGCGGACGCCCTGACCGAGGAGGACGGCAAGGTCTCCCTCATCGCCTCGCATTACGAGACCTCGGGACGGATCCCGCGGGAGGTCCTGCTCGCGTTTCCTCTTTCGGAGGACGCGCTCTCCCTATTGACCGAATACCTCTGTCTGCTCGCGGGGCACCGCGTCGCCGTGCGCACGCCCGAGCGGGGGGACGGGCGGCGACTGTGCGAGCTTGCCGAAGAGAACGCGGCGGAGGCGGCAAGACAATACCGCCTCGAAGGAGAGCGGGAGGACAAGAGTCTTGCCCGCCTTGCGACCCTGCTCGGACTGCCCGAGCTACCCCGCCGCATGGAGGCATACGACATCTCCAACTACGGCAACGAAGCCATCACCGCCTCCATGGTGGTCTACGAGAGCGGCAGACTGAAAAAGAGCGACTACCGTCTCTTCCGTATCAAAACGACTGAGGGCGCCGACGACTACGCCTCCATGCGGGAGGCGCTCTCCCGCAGACTGTCCCACATCGGGGACGGCTCGGCATCTCTCGGCGAGACGCCCGACGTGCTTCTGATCGACGGCGGCGCCGCACATGTTCACGCGGTGCGGGAAGTGCTCACGGCGATGAACCTCGAGATCCCGACCTACGGTATGGTGAAGGACGATTTTCACAAGACGCGCGCCCTGACCGACGGGGAAAAAGAGATCTCCATCGCGACCGAAATGCCCGTCTACGCCCTGATCTTCAAGATACAGGAGGAGGCGCACCGCTTCGCCGTCGGCGCGTCAAGCGCGTCCAAGCGGCGGGGACTGACGCACTCGACGCTCGAGAAGATCGAGGGGATCGGACCCGCGAAGGCAAAGCTGCTTCTTTCGGTGATGCCTCTCGCAAAGGTAAAGACAAGCAGTGTAAAAGAGCTGGCAAAGATCAAGGGAATTTCCGAAAAAGATGCAGAAAATGTATATAATTATTTTCATAAGGAGAAAAAATCATGAGGATCATCACGGGTTCCGCCAAGGGAAAACGTCTCATCACCTTAGAGGGAGATGCGACAAGACCGACCTCCGACCGGATCAAGGAGGCGATGTTCTCTTCGATTCAGTTCGATATTGAGGGGCGGCGGGTGCTCGACCTCTTCGCGGGATGCGGACAGCTCGGGCTGGAAGCGCTTTCGCGCGGAGCGGCAAGCGTGATGTTCATCGACTCCTCGGCGGACGCGATCGCCGTCGTGAAAAAGAATATCGCCGCGACGGGATTTTCGGACAGGTGTCGGACGCTCATCAGCGACTACCGCAACTATTTAAGGAAGGCGGGCGGAAAGACCGCGCCCTTCGACCTCGTGTTTCTCGACCCTCCCTATGCCATGGAGGCGTGCACCGACGCCCTCGTCCGTCTGGTGAAGGAAGAGCTCCTCGCCCCCGGTGCGATTGTCGTCGCGGAATGCGGAGAAGAGCTTCTCTCCCCCGAGCAGGCGGGAAAATTCGAGATTCTGAAATCCACGCGCTACGGGAAGAAAACGGGCATTGAAATCCTGCTCTTCCGCGGGGCGAACGCGGCGGGCGAGGGGGAGGTGGACGCATGAGCGTGCGGGACTTCTCGGTGCAAGGAAACGATACAAAAGAGTGCGGCGTTCTCTGCAAGTTTGACGGCAAGGAAAAGGGCATCTGCGATACGGCGGGCGGCAAGGGAGCTATCTCTTCTCCCGCGGCGTTTGAGATCGCGGGGGAATTTTCTCCCGCGGCGGGGTCTTCTCTTCCGCGCGAGAAAAAGCGGGAGCGTGTCATTCTGCCCGGCACCTACGACCCCGTGACGCTCGGGCATCTCGCCGTAATCCGCCGTGCGACGGAGGAATACGAGGAGGTCTTCGTGACCGTTTTCGTAAATCCCCAAAAAACACCGACCTTTTCCCTCTCCGAGCGCATGGCGATGCTCATGCTCGCGACCGACGAATTTGACAACGTGTTGGTCACCGAGAGCAGCGGGCTTGTCATCGACTATATGCGGGAGCACCGCATCGGAAAAATCCTCAAGGGCTATCGGAACGAGACCGACCTCGCCTACGAGAAGGTGCAGGCGGAATGGAATTTTTCGCACGGTGGCGTCACGACCGAGCTCATCCCCTGCGAGGACGCATACCGCGCCGTCTCCTCGACGCTCGCGCGGCGGCTTCTCGCCGAAGGTGGCGACCTCTCGGGCGTGCTCTCGGAAAAGGTAATCGCGTTTTTGAAAAATCGGTGAGTAAAGCATTGACAAACCCCGAAAAGTGGGGTATAATTGTGTATTATCCGGAATTTGCTTATTTTTGCGCAAAAGAAAAGACGGACAGGCTTCCCTGTCCGAAGGAATGAGGACTTGTGTATGAAGGAAAGAATCGAAGAACTCAAAAGCCGTCTTCGCGCCGCGCTCGCGGATGCGAAGGATGAAGAGACGCTCGAAAGCGTGCGCGTCGGCTTCCTCGGCAAGAAGGGCTCTGTCGCCGAGCTGATGCAAGATCTGCGGAACGCCTCGGACAAGAAGGCGGCGGGGCAGCTCATCAACGAATTCAAATGTGAGGCGGAAAACACGATCGCCGCGGCAAAGGAGACGCTCCGCACGGCGAAGCTGAACGCCGAGATCCGTCGGGCGAAAAAGTACAATCCGACTCTCGCCGCCGAGCGGGAATTCGGCTCCTATCACCCGATCACGCTCGCGACGCGCGAGGTGGAGGAGGTCTTCACGGGGATGGGCTTTACGATCGAGGATTACGCCGAGATTGTGGACGACTACGAGTGCTTCGAGGCGCTGAACATTCCGAAGCATCACCCTGCCCGCGACATGCAGGATACCTACTATCTCGAGAACGGTCAGCTTCTCAAGACGCAGACCTCCGCGGCGCAGAACGCCATCATGAAAAAATACGGTGCTCCCCTGCGCGCCATCTTCCCCGGCCGTTGCTTCCGCAACGAGTCGACCGACGCCTGCCACGAGAACACCTTCTTCCAGATGGAGGGCATGATGATCGACGAGAACATCTCGATCTCCAACCTCATCTATTTCATGAAGACGATGCTCTCCGAGGTGTTCAAGAGGGACATCAAGGTCAGGCTCCGTCCCGGGTTCTTCCCGTTCACCGAGCCGGGTTTCGAGCTTGACATCAACTGCCTCATCTGCGGGGGTGCCGGGTGTCCGTCCTGCAAGAATTCGGGCTGGCTCGAGCTTTGCCCCTGTGGCATGATTCACCCGAACGTGCTCCGTGAAGGGGGCATCGATACCGAGAAGTACACGGGCTTTGCCTTCGGTCTCGGTCTGACCCGTCTCGCCATGATGAAGTACGGCGTCAAGGATATCCGTGATTTCAACAGCGGCAATCTCAAGTCGCTCTCGCAATTCGAGTCCCTGTAAGGAAAGGAGAACGTACCATGTTTTTATCCATGAACTGGATCGGAGATTTCGTCGACCTCTCGGGGCTTGACAGAAAGGCGCTGATCCGCAATTTCACCCTTTCCACCGCCGAGGTCGAGGACATTTACGTCAAGGGCGCGGACACCTACGGCGCGATCGTCGCGGAGATCGCCTCGGTCGAAAATCATCCCGATTCCAAAAAACTGCATCTTCTGAAGGTCAATACGGGCAAAGAGCTTGTCGACGTGGTTTGCGGCGCGCCGAATGTCCGCGTCGGCATGAAGGTTCCCTTCGCCACCGTCGGCGGCTGCGTCTCGGGACACAAGATCGACGTTGCCACCGTCGCGGGCTACAAGTCCTACGGTATGTGCTGCTCCGAAGCCGAGCTTGGTATGAGCGACGATCATTCGGGTCTCTTCGAGATCACCGACGAGATCCCGCTCGGCACCGATCTGAAGACAGTCTATGACCTTGACGACATCATCTTCGAGGTAGACAACAAGTCGCTGACCAACCGTCCCGACCTTTGGGGACATTACGGCATCGCGCGTGAGTTTGCCACCATTACGGGCAGACCCCTCCTCCCCGTGCCGACCGCCGACCTCGCGGCATTCGACGCTCTGCCGCCCGTGAAGGTCGACGTGCGCGCCACCGAGCTTGCCTATCGCTATACTGCCATCAAGGTGGAAAATATCCGCCGCAAGGTCTCGCCCGTCAATATGCGCATCCGCCTCTACTACTGCGGTTCCCGCGCCATCAACTTCCTCGCCGACCTGACAAACTACGTCATGCTCGAGCTCGGGCAGCCGATGCACGCCTTCGATAATCGCAAGGTGGACTGCATTGAAGCGCAGACTTTCAAACAAAACTTTACATTCCGCACGCTTGACGGCGTAGAACGCAACATTGACGACAAGATGCTGATGATCACCTCGAATGACAAGCCCGTGGCGATCGCGGGTGTCATGGGCGGCGATGCCTCGAAGATCGAGGAGGATACCGACAGCCTGCTTCTCGAGTCCGCGACCTTCGACGGGGTCAGCGTGCGCAAGACGACGACCCGTCTCGGACTCCGCACCGACGCATCGATGCGGTACGAGAAGATGCTCGACCCCGAGCTTTGCCCGATAGCGACGGCGCGCCTTCTGAATCTTCTCTTCCTTTATGACAAGGAGGCGAAGGTGGTCTCTTCCTTCACCGACCGCTATGTGCGCCACTATCCCGAGATCGTCCTCACCTTCGATAAGAAGTATGTCGACCGCTACACGGGCATCGATATCTCGGAGGAGCAGATCGAGAAGACCCTGACGGGTCTCGGCTTCGAGATTTCGAAGAAGAACGGCGAGTTCACCGTGAAGGTCCCCTCCTTCCGTGCGACGAAGGACGTCACCATCCGCGCCGACATCATCGAGGAGATTACCCGTATTTACGGCTATGATAACTTCGAGATCAAGACCTCGAAGAACGCGCTGCACCCGATCCTCAAGGAAAAGGAAAAATCCGACGAAGACCGCATGAAGGATCTGCTCGTGAAGAGCTACCGTATGCATGAGGTACATTCCTATATTTGGTCGGATCTCGCGCGCAACCGCGGGCTCGGCATTGCGACTCCCGAGAACGTCCGCATCATCAACGCACAGACCCCCGATCATCAATACCTGCGCGTGTCGATGATCCCGACGCTCCTCTCCTTCGCTAAGGACAACCGCGGATATGCCGACACCTTCGGACTCTTCGAGATCGGGCACACCGTCGAGGGCAAGAAGGAAAACGGGGATTGCAACGAGTACAAGAAGCTCGGCGCCGTCCTCTTCTCCCGCACCGAGAGCGAGGAGACGCTCTTCTACAGAATGCGCGACGCCGTCGCGGAGATCGCGCGCGACCTGCTCCACAAGTCGGCGACCTTCCGCCGCGTAGAGGAAGATCTTCCCGACTACGCGCACCCGCAGAACGTCTATGAGATTCTCATCGACGACGAAGCCGTGGGCGTGCTCTCCGTGCCGCATCCGACCGTCCGCGAGGCGATCGACAAGAAAGCGAACCTCGCCTTCTTCGAGATCAACACGCAGAAATTCTCGCAGCACAAGGCGGAGCCGATCCGCTACGCAGAGCCGTCGAAATTCCCCGCGATCGACATCGACATGACCTTCCGTGCCGACCTTTCCGCCGTCGACTTCGACGCGGTGAAGCGCGCGGCGCACGAGGCGTCCCCCGCCCTGCTCTCGGACGTGAAGATGCACGATGTCTACGAGGTCGCGGGCGCCGCGACGCTGACGCTTCGCTTCTCCTTCCTCTCGCGCGAGCGCACCCTGACAAAGCAGGAGCTCGCCCCCGAGACCGAGAAGATCGCCGCCGCCCTCGCCCCGCTCGATCTGATCTATACCATAGGTTAAACCGCAAAATTGCAAACAATAGATAGCAACACTACGCCCCTATCACAAATCGTGATAGGGGCGTAGCTTTTCAGTTTTGCTTTCTTTCTCATGCGAAAAAGCATCTTGGCAACTCATATTACTCTTAAATACCAATATTCTCTGCCCCGCGAATTTCTCCGGCGAGGATAATTCTACCCGCGAGAATGAAAATCTAAAGGGTAAAAATCATTCAACTATACCTTGTCCCACCATCGGTGCAAATAATCCAGAGAAGATAAAACCTTGAAAAAGTATCTTGATTATTTGATTGATGCTTTCCTCGTAAGTAAGGCGAAAAGATATGATGTCAAGGGTAGAAAATATATCAATTCTCCCGCAAAATATTATTTTGAGGACATAGGGCTTCGCAATGCCCGTCTTGAGTTTAGGCAGACCGAAGAAAATCATATTATGGAAAATATCATTTATAATGAGCTTCGTATTCGAGGTTTTCGCGTTGATGTCGGACTGTTGAGTATTACGGAAAAGACAAAGAAGGAAAGTCCGCGAAAAAACAGTTTGAGGTTGATTTCGTAGCAACGAAGGGAAGCCAAAAATACTATATTCAATCGGCGTTTTCAATGTCGAATCCCGAAAAAATCGAGCAGGAGCAACGTTCTCTCAAAAGCATCAACGACTCCTTCAAAAAAATTATCGTCGTGCGTGATAACATGAAAGTCAGACGAAACGATGATGGCATCGTTACGATGGGAATATGCAATTTCCTTCTTGATGAGAATAGCTTGGATCTGTGATAAAGAGAAAATATGTCTGAACAAACGATGCAAAGCCATGGATCTTCCCATCTCGCGGCTATCGCATCAAAAGCAATCCCGAAGGCAAAAAAAGGCTGTCGCAAATGGTCTGGCGAAGACCAAGATGCGACAGCCCTTTCGTCGTTTTTTGATTTTGTCCGAAGCTCATTGCGGCTTCGGGATCGCGGTGCTTGTTTACGGAAGCTCGGGAAGGTCCTCGGGCGAGAGCTCGCCCGCCTGATATTTCAGGTACGCGTCGTAGTAGGAGAGCAGGACGTCGCTGATCTTATCGTCGTCGAGACCCTCCGGCTCGTCGATGTGTAGCTCCTCGTAGTTGTCGGAGACGTACTGCGCCATTTCGGAGACGATCTCCTCCGACACCTCGATGTCGTTTTCCTTCAGGGTCTTGTCGAGGATGCTCTTGACATCTTCCTTATACTCTTCGTCGGTCTTCTCCTCCTTCTTGATGGTGAGAAGCTCCTTGACGCCGCTCTTGACGCTCTCATAGGTCTCTTCATTGACCCCCTCGATGCCGACCTGTCCCGCCATCAGGGAGACCGAGAATTTCGTCAGCTCGGCGACGACGGGCTTCGTCCGCTCGTTGGCGCGGAGCTCGGCGATCACCTTCGCGATCACGGTCTCGCCGTTTTCGTCCTTGACGATAAGCTTATCGACGACGGCATCCGAGCTTTCGGTAAAGGCGGGAAGCACCCCGTTGTCCGAAAGAAGGATATAGACCTCGGCGAGAGTGCGCACATCCCCCTCGATGTTACTTGCGTTGCTGTCGCTGAAAATATGAAGGAAGGACAGAACGAAGCCGTCGTAGGGATCGCCGAGATTCAGGGTGAAATTCTCCTGCTCCGATGCCTCGGACACCGCCTTTGCCAAGCCCGCGACGAGCTTCGCAAGTTGCGGGTTCTCTCCGAGGCGGGAGACGAGGGAGCGCACCGCTTCCTCATTCTCGGGTGTCAGGGCGGTGAAATCCGCGCCGCTCAAAGAAGAGGCGTCGCACGCCGCACCGATGAGGCTCTTGAAGCTCTCGCGCATGTCCTGCCGCGGTCCGTCGAGGTTCACGGTCGCGAGAGAGGAACAGACATATTCTCCGCCCGCCTGCATCACAAGGGTCGGCAGGGGGTTGTTTTCCGCACTCTCTTTCAGGTAGTCGTTATAGAGGGTGACGACCTGCGCGTCCGCGCCCGCCTCGCTCCGCACGATGGCAACCGAGTCCTTCGCAAGAGAGAGAAGCCCCGAGATCGGCAGAAGCAAGAGCGCCGCGACGACACCGCCGCGCACGACGCCGAGAAGCATACCGCCGAGACGGCTCGCGCCGTTTTTCTTCCCGCGGAAGAAAATGAGGTCGATAATCAGGCGCAAAATGCCGAGAACAAACTGCAAAAGTAAAGTTAAGGTGACAAAAGCGATGGGAAGCACCACGATGGTGATCGGAAGCGCGAAGATGATCTCCGCGGTATCGACGCTGAGATTGTTGAGTGCGTCCGCGAGCGTGTCCGAAAGCTGCCACTGCGTCTCGGCAAGGAGGGCGCCGACCGTCTTTCCGGCGAGGTACTCATGCACCTGCGCGTATGCGCGTGTGCAGAGGGCAAAAGATGCCACGGTGGAGAGCGCCAGTGTCAGAAGGCTCAGAAATTCCTTTCCGAATCCGCGAAGAAGTCCGCGGATCACACCGATCAGAAGAAAGAGTGCCGCGATGCCGTAAATGGCGTAAGATATGGTTTGCGAGATTTCCATTGTTTCTCCTTTATCGTAAATTCGTTTGATTTCATTTTGATTTTCTTTGTTGATGCTACGCCGTCTGCACCTCACGTCGTTGAATCTCTGCTTGTTTCGGTCTTTCACAAAAACGGTGCTTGTGCTCTTTTTCGTCTTTCAAGAATAGCGCGGGTCTTCAGGACGGCGATCTGCGTTTTGGCATCACGGATCTCGCCGCGCATGACCATCTCGTAGAGCGTATCGAGTGGGACGCGCTCAACCTCCAGAAACTCGTCCTCGTCGAGAGCGCGTTCACCGAAGGTGATGTCCTCGGCAAGGTACATGGAGATCTTCTCGCTGACGAGGGCGGGAGAGGTATCGAGTCCGCCGAGGAAGGTATACGTCCCCGCGACGGCGCCCGTCTCTTCGCGCAACTCCCGCTTCGCCGCCTCGAGGGTATCTTCCTCGGGGAAATTCAGCTTCCCTGCCGGAATCTCGAAGAACACGCGTCCGTGCGCGTAGCGGAACTGCCGCTCCATCAGCACACTGCCGTCGGAGAGGAGGGGCAGAACGCACACCGCGCCGACATGGAGGCAGATCTCCCGTGTCGCCTGCTCCCCGTTCGGGAGTTTTACGGTATCCTCCACGACGTGAAGCACCTTTCCGTGATAGATCTCTTTGCGTGACAGTCTCGTTTCGGTCAGATCCTGCATCTTTTTCTCCTTGTGCGGCGTTTCGGTTTCCGCCGAAGTATGTCTTATTATATCACAACACTGCTGACCTGTCAATCGATTTTGCGGGGATGGCGAGAATTTTTCTTTTCGCACTTGAAAAATGAGAAAAAGCCTGTTATAATAAAGAAAAAACAGTAAGGAGACCCGATGATATGAAACTCAGCGTACTTACCAACCTGTTCGCCAACCTTCCGCTCGACGAAGCGCTCGCGAAATTCGAGAAGCTCGGCATCGAGGCGGTTGAGATCGGCTGCGGCGGCTACCCCGGAAAGGCGCACTGCGACCCTGCCGTCCTCTTGAAGGATGAAAAGGCACTCGAAAACTGGCTCGCCACTTTCAAAAAGCACGGACTCGAGATCTGCGCGTTGTCTGTCCACGGCAACCCCGTGCACCCCGACAAGAAGATTGCGAAGGCATATGACGACGACTACCGCAACGCCGTCCTTCTCGCCGAGAAGATCGGCATCGACACCGTTGTGACCTTCTCCGGCTGCCCCGGCGGCTCGCCCGAGGACAAGACGCCCAACTGGGCGACCTGCGCATGGCCCGACGATTACCTCGCCGTTCTCGACTATCAGTGGAACAAGGTGCTCATTCCCTATTGGAAGGAAGCGTCCGCCTTTGCGCTGGCACACGGCGTAACGAAGATCGCGTTTGAGATGCACCCCGGCTTCTGCGTTTATAATCCCGAGACGCTCTTGAAGCTCCGCGCCGCCGTCGGCGACGTGATCGGTGCCAACTTTGACCCCTCGCACCTCATCTGGCAGGGCATCGAGCCGGTTGCCGCCATCCGCGCACTGAAAGGGGCGATCTACCACTTCCACGCGAAGGACACGAAGATCGACAAGTACAACACCGCGAAGTTCGGCGTCCTCGACACCAAGCATTACAGCGACGAGGCTCACCGCTCCTGGATCTTCCGCACCATCGGCTACGGCAACGGTCTCGACTACTGGCGCGATATGATCTCCGCGCTCCGTCTTGTCGGTTACGACAAGGTGATGTCGATCGAGCACGAGGATTCGCTCATGACGCCCGACGAGGGTCTTGCCCACGCGGTGGAATTTTTGAAGCAGTCCATCATCCGCGAGCCGAAACCCACGACCATGGGATGGGCTTAAAAATTAAGAATTATGAATTATCAGTGAAAACTCGGACTGTATGATAATCCCGAATTCATGATTTTTGGTCGGTTGTGAGGACTTTGAGTTTTTACGGGAAGAAGCGCACGGTTTGGCGCGGGTCCCGCATTTGCTCTTTTGTTTCCCGCGATCGGGATGTCGCCGACAGGTTTTTCGGAGCCTGTCGGCGGCTTTCTTTTTCGGAGACGCGACAAACATTCACAAAATTTCCTTAAATTTTCACGAATATGCTATTTACTTTTCACAGAAACTATGATATACTGTAAGTGCCGAGGGAAAGAGAAGTTTCCTCTTTCCGTCGGACGATCCGAGAAAGGACCGCCATCACGGCGGGGTGAATCTCATGAAAATTTCGGTATCCGGCAAACAGATGAACGTCCGCGACAGTCTCCGCGACACCATCGAGCGGAAGCTGCACAAGTTCGACAGATTTTTCGGCGACGAGACCGAGGCACAGATCACGTGCAGGGTGCGCAAGGGCGTCAAGATCGTCGAGATCACGATACGCTACGGAAATGTGACCTTCCGCAGTGAGGAGGAAAGCGACACCTTCGAGACGGCGCTCGACCGTTCGGTCGACAGTCTCGAGCGTCAGATCCGCAAAAACAAGACGCGTCTCGAAAAGACGGTGCGCCGCGACGCCTTCCGCCCGACGGAAGCCGAGCCGCAGGAAGAGATTGCGGAAGACGGCGAGTTCGTCGTGCGGACGAAGACCTACGACGAGAAGCCGATGACGGTGCCCGAGGCGATCTTACAGATGAACCTCGTCGGTCACACCTTCTTCGTCTTTCGTGACGCCGAATCGGGAAAGACCGCGGTTGTCTATAAAAGGAAGGACGGCAACTACGGCGTCCTGATGCCCGAATGACGGGATTCTGACATAGTGACAGTGAAAGGCGGTGCAAAAGGCACATAGCCTTCCGATATCAAAGCCACGCAGGGGCTTTCGCATTGCGGCAGCCCCTGCGTGGCTTTGATTTATATCATTTTTGCAAAGAATACGTTGCATTTTTTGCAAGTTCAGTGTTCTTTTAGCTTTGCGAGAACATGCTCGGCGGCTGTGTTTTTCGCTTCCTTTTTGCTTCGTCCTTTCCCTTCGGCATGATAACTTCCGAAGCGACAGGCGGCGCGATAGTAGCGCTCGTAGTCGTCTCCGCCCGTCTCGCCGAGATCCTCGTAGAGCGGAGGCGGCAGACGGCGGCCCGCCGCGTATTTCGAAAGGCGCTCGCAGGCAGGGACGCTCGTCGTCTTCGCTTGCGGGGCGTCGGCGCCTGCCCATTCCGCCTCGAGCATACGAAGCGTTTCCTCTGCCGCGGCGCTTTCGGCAACGGTTCGGTTTTTTCCGACGCCGCGACCGTATGACTTGCCGCCGACGGTGCAAAGATATTCATAGGTACGTTTATGCTCGGGGCCGCTCTCCGCGACGACGGTATAGACGGGGGACGGCAGACGGTGCTTTTTATCCGCGCAGAATTCCTGAAGCGAATTCTTCGGGCTTTTCACCGCGTCGCCGGACTTCGTAAGATATTCGCCGACATCGAGCATCCGCGAGACGATGGGCAGAACGACCGACAGATCGCACCCGCTGTCGATATAGACCGCGCCGACAATGCTCTCGAAGAGATCCTCCATCACCGACGGCTCGTCGGCGGCGCCCGTCTTCGCGTCTCCCGCGCCCAAAATCAGATACTCTTGGAGTCCGAGTTCCCGCATACTTTTCGCGAGATTCTTTTTATCGCTCAGGCGGGATTTGATATTGGAAAAATCCCCTTCGGCAAGTGCCGTGCGGATCCCGAAGGGACAGCGCGTCGAAAAATCGCGGATCATGAAGGTGATGATCGCCGCGGAAAGAATTCCGTCCCCGAAAAATTCGAGCACCTCGTTCGACTGCGGAACCTCTCCCCCGCGCATTTTTTCCTCGTTGCAATAGCTCGTGCGGGTGAACGCCTGCTTCAAAAGAGAGGGATCGCGGAAGCGATAACCGAGCGTGTCCTCGATCGTATGCCTGTTTTTTTCAAAATCCATCGCAAAGATATCCTCTCATTTCCTCGGAATGTGTGTTTATTCTACCATTTTCCGCAGGGTTTGTCAATGAAAAATGTGGATTTTCCTTTTCTTTTGCGTGCATATAAAGAAAGGCGGTTGACAAAGCGGAGAATTTGTGGTAAAATAAATGAAACGCCCCTATCCGGCGCAAATTCGACGGAGGTAGTGATCGGTCATGCAGCTTGTGCGTTGCGCACGGGAAAAGCTCGCGTCCTTCTTTGAAGGCTACGCGTATCCCGTATCGGTCTGTCTGATGGTTTTCATCGGGCACATGACCGGTTACGAATTCTATATCAACATCCTCGGCTGTTGCCTTTTCGTTCTGGCTCTGATGGTCTCGGACTCTCTTCGTCCGATGATCCCCTTTGCCCTAACCTTCATCTACCAGGTCTCGGTAAAGAACACCCCCTGCTCGCCCGTTCTCTCCGACTATTATTTTACGGGGCCGCGACTCATCATCGTCATTTGTCTTGCCGCCCTCCTGCTCTTCGGCTTTGTCTTTTACATTGTGAAAACGGGACTGCTCGGGCGCATCGGGTTCAAAAACACGCCCCTGCTCCTCCCCCTGCTCTGCCTGTCCGCGATCTTTTTACTGAACGGGCTCGGTGCGGACAAGTATACGCCGATGAATCTTCTCTTCGGCGGGATCCAGGTCTTCTCCTTCTTTCTCTTCTTCGTCCTCATGTATCACGGGCTCGAGCGGGAGAATCCGAAGGAGCTGTTCTCCTATTTCTGCTATATCACGACGCTTATCTCCCTGCTTCTGATCGCGGAAGTCGTCCTAATGTTCCTGAACGGTAACATCATCAACGAGAAGGGACAGATCGTCAAGAATTATATCTTCATGGGCTGGGGCGTCTGCACTACGATCGGCACCGTGCTTTCCGTTCTCATCCCCCTGAATTTTTACCGCGCGATCCAAGGAAAATTCGCTCTGTTTCATTTTCTCATCGCAACAGCACTTCTCGCCGCCGTCATTCTCACCATGTCGCGCAACGCGCTTCTCTTCGGCGGCATCGCGTATCTTTGCTGTCTGATCATCAGCTGCGTGTACGGGAAGAACCGAAAGGCATTCCGCGTCGGAAGTCTCCTTCTCCTGATCGGTGCGCTTGTCGGCTTCGTTCTCTTCCGAGAAAACATCATGCGCCTTCTCTCGGATTATTTCGAGCGCGGCTTTATGGACAACGGACGCTTCGTGATCTGGCGCAATGCGATGTGGGCGTTCCGCAAGAATCCGATCTTCGGTGCGGGCTTCTTCATCGAGGCGCTCGAGCTTCTGAACAACTACGGCATCTCCCTCTTCCCCGTCATGGTGCACAACACGCCGATCCAGTTTCTCGCGTCGACGGGTGTCGTCGGACTTGTCGTATATGCCCTTTACCGCATCATGACCCTGCGCCCCTTTTTCCGCCATCCCTCGCTCGAAAAGAGCTTCCTCGGCATCGCGATCCTGATGTTCCTCGCCGAATGTCTGCTCGATGTATTCGCCTTCATGATCTACCCCCTCTTCTATTACAACATCGCGCTGATCATCGCCCTTCTCCTTTCGAAGGAGGACGAGGCGCTTGCCGAGCAGAACAAATTGTCCGCACTCGAAAAAACGAAGCGTGTCACGAAAAAATAATCATCCCGAAACCCGGGAGAGGACGGCAAAGTGTCGTTCTCTCTTTTTTTATCCGTCGGAAAAACGTCGGACAGGCGTTTTTCCACCGACCGCCCCTCTCCGCAATATGAAAGATCACCCCCGAGCCGGGTCTTGCACCGTCTCGGGGGTGATCTTATTCACGCGAGCTTATCTTTGCCGCGTGCTTTGCGGGTTGCTTTTCAAAAGGGGCTCGTGTCCGTATTCATTTCAAGGCTGACTCCCCTTTACCGTCCCCGACGCTTTCCTGTTCGGCGAAAGGACGTCTCTCTGCGCCTTGCTTCAATAGAGATGCTCGTATTTTCCGCCCGGGATGAATTCACGGATCAGGGAGGTCTCGGGCACGAGGGTGTCCGGGATCGGCGCCACCTTCGCGAGAGCGTCGGCGACGGCGCGCATGTACGGATCGGTGAGAGACTCCTCGCTCATGACCCGCTCGGCAAAGGGGCGCATGACCCCCGGCTCAAAGATGTGGAAGGTGTCGAAGAACAGCTCCGCATTCTCTTTATAGGGATAAAGATAGGCATCCTCTCCCTCGAGCACCTGTCGCCACAGGGTCAGCGTATGCATCGCCGTCGCGCCGCGATAGAGGCTGTCGCGCACCAGTCGGCGGACAAAGCGAAACTTTCGTCCCGAGAGCACGCGCTTCCCGTCGTCGTCGACAAGGTTGGTCGACACGCTGACAAAGATCCGAAGGAGCGCGTCGGTCGAAAGGTCTCCCGCAATCTTCGGGTTCAGAGCGTGAAGCCCCTCGATCACGACGCACCCGTCGGTCAGGGCGGGATAGTCGGTCATGCCCGTGCGGGCAGAACATTTGAAATCGTACTTCGGCACCGAAAAGGGGCGTCCCGCGAGGATGTCGCCGAGCGTCCTTCGCACCGCGTCGAGATCGAGCGCCTCGGCGCACTCCATATTCCGCGTACCGTCCGCATTTCTCGGATAGTGCGGGTCGGCGCTGTCGAGATAGAAATCGTCGAGCGACAGGACGAGCCCCGCGTGCCCTTCGGCACGGATGGCGTCGGCGAGCAGATTCGCCGTCGTGGTCTTCCCCGCGCCCGAAGGACCCGCGAGCAATACGGCGCGCGTGCCCCGCGCGAGGACCTCGCTTGCGGCATGTTCGATCTTTTCGTGATACTCCGCCTCTGCCGTCGCTACCGTGCGGGCGGGGTCGGCGGCAAGCGCATTGAGCTTTGCCAATGAAAGTTCGGGCATGAGTTTTCAAAACCTTTCCGTTAATAACCGCTGATGGGGAGGTCTTCGTTATCCTCCCCTCGTTCGATGGCGCGGATCTCCACCACGTACGAGCGCCCCGGTGAAACATTCACCGTCACGCGCTCCCCGACCTTGCTCCCCATGACGGCACTGCCGAGGGGAGACTCCTTGCTGACGAAGCCGTGCAGGGCATCCTGCCGCAGGGTGGTCACGAGCTGGATGCTTTTTTCCTCTCCGCGCGCCTCGTTGTAGATCGTCACGTAATCAAACAGGGCGGCGCGGTCGGATTTTTTCTCTACTTCAATGATATGCGCGGTGCGGATCATGTTGTCAAGGTAGCGGATGCGTCCTTCGTTTCTGCGCTTCTCGCGCTTCGCCTCCTTGTATTCCGCGTTCTCGCTGAGATCGCCGAATTCGCGCGTCCGCTTCAACTCCGCGAGAAGCTTCGGACCGAGGACCGAGGTGCGGTAGTCGATCTCTTCCTGCATTTTTTTGATATCGACTTCGGTCAATTCATCATACATTTTGCAACCTCCGAGAGAGTTCTATGCGGTTTTAGCAAAGAATTCTTTACAAATTGCCGAAAATTACTTCTTCATTCCGTTGACAATGGCGAGTGTGTCTCTCGCGATCACGAGCTCCTCGTTGGTCGGAATGACGTAGACCTTGAGCTTCGAGTCGGGCGTGGAGATCTCGATCTCCTTGCCGCGGGTGTTGTTCTTTTCTTCGTCGATCTTCACACCGAGGAAGGCGAGCTTTTCACAAACGGCAGAACGATACTGAGGGTTGTTCTCACCGATACCGCCCGTGAAGACGATGGCATCCGCGCCGCCCATGGCGGCAATGTAGCCGCCGACAAGCTTCGTGAGCTGGTGGCAATACATTTTCTCGACGAGGCGGCATCTCTCGTTGCCCTCTCTCGCACCGCGCTCGATGAGCTGGTTGTCACTGCTCACGCCCGAGACGCCGAGCATGCCCGACTTCTTATTGAGCATCTTATCGATCTCGTCGGCGGTGGTGACTTCTCCCTTGCGCATGAGATAGGGGATGATGGCGGGGTCGATGTTCCCCGAGCGGGTCCCCATCATAATGCCTTCAAGCGGGGTGACGCCCATCGAGGTATCGAAGCATTTGCCCCCCTTAACGGCACTGACCGACGCGCCGTTGCCGAGATGGCAGGTGACGACGTTCACCTCTTCCTTCGGCTTGCCCATCAGCTCGGCACAGCGCGCGGAAACGAAGCGGTGCGAGGTGCCGTGGAAGCCGTAGCGGCGGATCTTGTACTTTTCGTAATATTCATAGGGGAGGGCGTACATGTAGACGTAATCGGGCATCGTCTGATGGAAGCCCGTATCGAAAACGGCAACCTGCGGCACCTTCATGATCTTCTCGCACTCCACGATGCCCTTGAGGTTCGCGGGATTGTGGAGGGGCCCGAGGTCGCGGCATTCGTCGATGATCTTCTTCACCTCTTCGGTCACGAGCACCGAGCCGGAGAGCTTCTCTCCGCCGTGCAGAACGCGGTGTCCGACCGCGCCGATCTCATCGACCGAGGAAATGACGCCGTGAACGGGGTCGACGAGGGTATCGAGCACGAGCTTGAGCGCTTCCGCGTGCGTCGGAAAATTCGCCGCAGGGGTATAATCCTCTCTGCCCGGTACCTTGAGCTTAAACTTCGAGATGCCGCCGATCTCCTCGCAGATTCCCTTTGCGATGACCTGCTCATTCTCCATGTCGATGAGCTGAAATTTCAGCGACGAGCTGCCTGCGTTGATGACAAGAATTTTCATACATCCGTCCTCTTTCTGTTTATATAAAATTTTGATTCACGAAGAAAATATGCGCCTCGGCTCCCTTACACCGCGTAGCAGAGCGACGGGACACCGAGGATCACGATATACAGCACCGCGACGGCAATGCCGACGAGGGCGCCGAAAAAGACCTGCAAGGGACTGTGCCCGACGAGGGTCTTGAGCTTTTCCTCCTGCTCGATCTTGTCCTTGCTTTTTAAGAGCTTGTTGATGGTATCGAACAAAAGGAGAATGGAGGTCGCCTGCTTCCCCGTCTCGCGGCGCACGCCCTTCGCGTCGTGCATGACGACGATGGCAAGGATCATCGCGACGGCAAACAACGGGCGGTCAAAGCCCGTCGTATAGCCCACCATGGTGGCAAGGGACATGACCGTCGCGGAATGTCCGCTCGGCATCCCGCCGTCGCCGAAGAGGCGGGAGATATGCGGTTTCTTTTCCACCGCCCAGCTGAGGAGAAATTTGATCGTCTGTGCCACAAAGAACGCGGCGATGGACGCCCAGAGGAGGTGGTTGTGGAAAAAGTCGTACACAATATTCATAGGAAATCTCCGTTTGCCGCCGAGGGGCGGCGTGAATGTGAAAGGATTCCGAAAGAGGGGCACCGCCCGAAATCAGGCGGCAAGCGCGCCTTTTTTCTTCAGCTTCGAGATCTTACGGAAGTAGAACGGAATATAGACAAGACCGGTCAGAGCCCAGGAGATCGGGTAGATGATGTAGAGCATTTCGGGAGTATGGTAGGCGGGGATCGTCACCACCGTCTTGACCCAAATCACGCGAATCACGCAGTTGCCGAAGAGGGAGATCAGCATGGCGAGCGTCGACTCACCGAGACCGCGCATCGAGTTGCCGAAGACGTCCATGATGCCGCAGAGAAAATAGGTGCTCGCCAAAATTTCGATACGCAGGCAGGCATACTCGATCACGGTAGGGTCGCGGGACATCATCCCCGCGAGCGGTTCACGCAAAAGGAGCGCCGCACCGCCGACGAGCATTCCGATGCCGACCGCGATCGCCATCGACCAGCGCACCGAAGCGCGCACCCGATCGAGTTTCCCCGCCCCGAGATTCTGACTCACGACGGAGAGGGCGGCGAGCGCCACGGCGTACATCGTGGTATAGATGAACCCGTCGATCTGGCTCCCGATGGTGTTTCCCGCGATCGCAAGCTTACCGAAGGAATTGAAGGTCGACTGAATCAGCACGTTGGAAATGCTGAAGATACAGCCCTGAAGTCCCGCGGGGACGCCGATCTTCATCATGGTAAGAAGCTCGGGACCGTCGATGCGGAGATACTTTTTCTCAAGTCTTGCATAGCCCGTCTCCCGCACCATGGCGATCATGGCGAGGATCGCGGAGATGAGCTGTGCTCCGACGGTCGCGATGGCGACGCCCTCCACGTCCAGTCCGAGGACGACGATCGAGAAAATATCGAGTCCGATATTGGCGATGCCCCCGATCACGAGGTAGATCAGAGGGCGCACGGTATCGCCGACCGCGCGGAGAATGGATGCCGCGAAGTTGTAGAGCATGATGATGGGCATACCGAGGAAATAGATACGCATGTATTTGGCGGCAAGATCGATGACCTCGGGGTCACATTCCATCCATTCGAGGAAGGTATAAGAGCAAAACCATCCGATCACGGCGAGAAGCGTGCCGAAAGCGACCGAAATCACGACGGAAGTGCCGACCGCGCGGTGCGCGTGCTCCGCGTCCCGCTTCCCGACATAGCGCGCGACCAGAACGTTCGCACCCGTCGAGATGCCGACGAACAGTCCGACGATGAGGTTGACAAGAGCGCCCGTCGAGCCGACGCCCGCGACCGCCTCGTCGCTGACAAAAATACCGAGGGTGGCGACGTCGACCGCGTTGAAGAGAAGCTGAAGAACGTTCGTTGCGATCAGCGGAAGGGAGAATATCAATATTTTGAGGAAGATTGAGCCTTCGGTCAAATCGACTTCCTTTGTCTTTCTCATGGGAATTCTCCTTTTTACTGCACCTTTTTTGTCTTGTCGGCGGCTCTTTTCGCTTTTCGTTTTGCAAAGGTCTCGATCAAAGAGATTTTCTTATCGGTCAGGGTCAGCACCCATGCTTCCCTCGTTTTCGGGATGCGCGTGATGTTGAGGGGCCACATGTGGGAAAAAATCATGGCAGCCTCCTCGTCGGAGATGCCGAATTCCGCTTTCGCGTTTTCCATCGCGCGCTTCGCGTGGCGGTAGCCGTGGAAGTGATGGGAGCCGTCCCCCGGCTTATGCCAATCGTAGAGGTAGAAGTCGTGAAGGAACGCGGCGCGCACGAGCGAGGGGAGGTCGAGCCCCTTCGGGTGCCGCTTGGCATACAGAAAGCACGCCTCGGCGACCGCGTAGCAGTGATCGTAGGTCGTCACGCTCCCGTGCTGAATATAGGTCTTCATCTCGTCCACCTTCGGATGTGCGAGAAGGGGGGCAAGGAGAGAAAGGAATTCCGCTTTTTCTTCGGGTCTCATCATCGGCGTCGCCTCCTTTCGTGCGCTGCTACTTATTATAGCACGCGCGCCCGAAAAAGTCAATATCCCGCGGCGCGGTTTCTTTTTCCTTTTCGCGGTGACTTTTTGGCAAAAAGCGGACACGTCGGCATGACTTTTTTGTGTCGGAAGTCTATTCGCTTTTTCTCGTTAAACGGGTGACGAGAGGACGAGAAAATTTCCGACCGGTGCGCGGGCTTTTTTCTGTCCGACGATTGACGCGCGGGGGAAGTTGTGGTATAATAACGGGTAAGATAGCGTTCGGTCTTTCCGTGACCGCTTTGCAACAAAGAGTGGAGCGGAGAGATCGAAGATCGCGTTTTCGGAGAGGGGGTGCCGTATGATCTACGATCGGGAAAAAGAACTTTTGAAGCTCGGTGTGCGGGAATTCGTCACGCGGGCAAGGCGGGGCATCTCCGAGACGCTCCCTCTCGAGGAGGACGAGCCCGAGATCTTGAAGGACTCGCCGAAGAGCGCCTTTCTCGAAGGGTACGCGCCCGTTTTTTCGGAATACGAATTTTCGCTCGGTGAATACCGCGCCGTCGTCCGCACGGTCGCCGACCGCGCGGAGGGGGGGCGGCTCTTCTTCGCCGTGCCCTGCGACGCGACACCGTCGCACCCCGGGCGGGAGCTTGTCGCCGAGGCGCGGGGGGAAGCCTATATCACGGCGCTCTCCTATCTTTCGGAGCACGAGCTCTCTTCCCTCTCCCTCTCTTATCTCTATTTCCGTCCCGCGACGGGAGAGACCTACGAGACCGAGGAGCGGGTGACGAAAAAGAAGCTCGAGGGCTTTTTCGAAAAGTGCCGCACGGCGCTCCTTCGCTATGCCGCCCCCGAGATCGAGCGGGTGACGGTCAGGCTCCCCTCCTTCGCTTCCCTCCGTTTTCCTTACGGAAAGCTGCGCGAGGGACAGGAGGAATTCATCCACGCGGTGTTCCGCACCGTGAAGCGGGGGGGCAGACTCTTCGCAGAGGCGCCGACGGGGACGGGAAAGACCGTCTCGGCGCTCTATCCCGCGCTCCGCGCCATGGCGGCAGGGGGATGCGACAAGATCTTTTACTTCACGCCGAAGCGCACCACGGCAAAGGCGGCGGAGGACTGCCTCCTCGACCTTGCGCGCACGGGCGCCGAGGTGCGCGCCGTGACGCTGAGTGCCAAGGAGCACATCTGCGAGCGGCAGACGATCTGCCGTGCAGGGCGGGACGCCTGTCCCCTCACGAAAAAGAACCGTCTCGCCGACGCCGTACTCGCGCTGGCGGAAGAAAAACGCCCCACGGTGGGGGCGGCAGAGCTTCGGCGCATCGGCGAGACGTTCGGCGTCTGCCCGCACGAGCTTTCCCTCGCGTACGCGGAGCTTGCCGACGTCGTGATCTGCGACTTCAATTATCTTTTCGACCCGTTCGCTTTCTTAAAGCGCTTTTTCACCGAGGGAGGCCGATATGCTTTCCTCGTCGACGAGGCGCACAACCTCCCCGAACGTGCCGCCTCCATGTACTCGGCGGTCATCTCCGAGGAGGAGATCGCGGGGAAGGCGCTTCCCCTCGGCGAGCACGCGGCGCTCCGTCACGCGACGGCGGAGGCGACGGAGCGGTTCCGTGCGACGATCCTTCCCTATCTCTCCTCCGAGATCCGCGAGGGGAAGGACGGGAAAAAAGTCGGTGCGGCACACTCGCGCGAGCTTCCTTCGGGGATCTATCCGATCTTCGACGCGCTCTGCGCCGCGACGGAAAAGGAGATCTTCCTGACCCTTTCCTCAAAGGAAGAGGGGAAGGAGGAAAAGCTCTCCGCCCTGCGGCAGTATTACGAAGCCGTCCGCCGTTTTCACAAGATCCTGTCCTATTTTGACGACCGATACGAGGCGTTCTATTTTTACGAGGACGGGAGGCTTTCTCTGAAACTCTTCTGCGTCGATACGGGACACGTCGTCTCCGAACGGCTGGGCCTCGGGCGCAGTGCGGTGTTTTTCTCGGGGACGCTCTCCCCCCTTCCCTATTTCCGCGCCATGCTCGGTGCGGACGGGGCGGACGAAACGCTGACGCTCCCCTCCCCCTTCGACCGCGGACAGCTCTCGGTGGCGATCATGGACAAGATCGGCACCCGCCTCTCCGAGCGGGAGCGCACGCTCCCCGCCGTCCTGCGCGTGATCGCGGCGACCGTCTCGGCAAAGCGGGGGAATTATATTGTCTTCACCCCTTCTTTCGCCTATAACTCGATGCTTGCCGCCGCCTTTCGTGCAAAATACCCGAGACTCCGCGTCCTCGAACAGAAGCGCGGGGCGACGGAGGAGGACACCGAGGCGTTTTTCGAAGCCTTCCGAAGCCCCGACCCGTCCTATCTCGTCGCCTTCTGCGTCACGGGGGGCGTCTATTCCGAGGGCATCGACCTCGCGGGCGACTCCCTCATCGGCACGGTGATCGTCGGCACGGGAATGCCCGCCGTCTCCTTCGAGCGGGAATCCATGTGCGCCTATTTCGACGAAAAATACGAGGCGGGCAAAGCATACGCCTACGTCTACCCCGGCATGAACCGCGTGCTTCAGGCGGGCGGGCGGGTCATCCGCCGCGAGGAGGATCGCGGCGTCATCGTTTTGATCGACGACCGCTTCTCCGACCCGCTCTACAAAAAAAGCATTCCCGCGCTCTGGCGCGGGCTGAAATTCGTCGGCGACGCCAAAGGGCTGAAAATGCTTCTCGATAAATTCTGGGCGGAGGACTCGGTGAAAAAGTCCTGACATACGGTGTGCTTTTTTCCAAGTTCGCATTTATAATGACTATATTTGTTTGCTTTCTTGCGCTTTTTCCTTCTTTTTTTGAGAAAAACGTAAGGTTCGTTTCTTGCCCTTCTCTTTCTTTTTCTCACTCTTTTTCTCGGGGAGAAGATAGCCGGTCTTCGCGTCGAAACGAAAGGTATCGTCGAGGGAGAACAGCATTTTCGCGCGGTGTGTGACGAGGTACCTTCTGCGAAGGAACAGTATGTTTTCCGAAAGAGAAAAGGTCAGGCTGTATCTTACGCACCGCGGGCGGGTGGTGAAGCGCTTTTTCGCATCTTCGTTCGCAAGGTATGCCGCGCGCAAAGTGGGGACGCTCTCCCCCTCCGTGTGCGAAAGGACCTCCCGCCACAGCGCGTCCGAAAAGCCGCGGAGCCTCCTCTCGGCGCGCGGTGTCAAAAGCGGGGGCAGGGCTTCCTCCTCCCGCCGCAATACGAGCAAGGCGACCCCTTCCTCGCGATAGACCTTTTCGTTCCCTTGATTCTTTTCTTCGGACATAGACCGCCCCATTCCGCCGCCGAGGCGACTGCACAAACGATGAAAATTTTCCGAAGGAAGCCGATACGAAAGACTCCGAGCGCGTTCCCCTCGGAAAACGCGTCTTTCACGTCTTTACGGCAAAAGCTCCCCCGTCCCCTTTTACTTGAATGTATGAGGGACGGGGGAGCTTTATGCGTTTTGCCCTTTTCATCGGGTCAGGTGCGTCTCAAAAATTCCAAAAGCAGAGCGTGAGAGCGCGCGGCGGCATCCGCGAGGAAGGTCGGATAGTCCATATGCGAGGAGCCGTCCGCGTTGTCCGAGACGGCGCGGAGAATGACGGCGGGCGTTCCGTTCAGATAGGCGACGTGCGAGATCGCCGCGCCCTCCATATCGCAGGCGATCGCGCCGAAGAGAGAGACGATCCTTTCCTTCTCCGCCGCAGAGGCGACGAAGCGATCGCCCGACGCGATCGTACCAACCTTCGCACGGTAGCCGAGCGTCTCTGCCGCAAGGCGCATTTTCTCCACGGCATCGGCATCCGACGGAAGATAGATCACATTGATGCCCGAAAGAAGCCCCGCGGGATCGCCGAGGGCGGTCGTGTCCATATCGTGCTCCACCGCGCGGTCGGCGATCGCGATGTCGGTGACCGAGAGGTCTGCGGATAAGG
Organism: uncultured Eubacteriales bacterium; assembly: GCA_934373635.1. GTDB lineage: Bacteria > Bacillota > Clostridia > Oscillospirales > CAG-272 > UBA1740. Next base: position 15,886 of record CAKROZ010000004.1, on the reverse strand, counting down.
AGCCGCCGACCCCGGTATTGACGATCAGCTTCGGGGCGTAGCGCAGGATCATCGCCTCGGCGGCGGTCGCGGCGGCAACCTTCCCGATGCCCGAGCGGACGATCACGACATCTTTCCCCTCAAGGCGTCCGAGGGTAAAGAGACTGCCCGAAACAAGCTCTTCCCTTGCATCCTTCATCTCACGAAGCAGTGCGTCCACCTCGGAACGCATAGCGCCGATGATACCGATCATACCCTTCCCTCCTTTGTCGGATAACGAAAATCGTTGGTCTTGTTTTTTAAGATCGAAAGATAGCGTGCACACTCCCGCCGTGCGGCATCGAGGTCAAGCTCACGATAATTTCCACATTCGGCAGGGGTATCGCCGAAGGCGCGCCCCTCGTGGGAGACGACCTGCTCCAACACGTGAAAAAGCGCCGCGAGGACCTCGTCCTCCTTCGCATCGCGCACGAGAAGATAAAAACCCGTCCGACATCCCATCGGACCGAAGTAGATCACTCGGTCACCGATCTCGGAGGAGCGAATATAGGTCGCGACCATATGCTCCACCGTGTGCATGGTCACGTTGTCCATATAGGAACCCGCGTTCGGCACGCGTGTGCGCAGATCGTAGGTGGTGATGTCGCCGTCGACACGCGAAATATAGATACCTTCTCGAAGCAGATCGTGGTCGACCTTGAAGGACGCAATGGTTTGAATCTCTTCCATATTTTTCCTTTCCTTTCTTATTTTTGTAAATAATTCTTTGCTTATATAGCAAAATCTCCAGCCGTTTCCGTGCCGGCGAGATCGGCAACGGTGATACCTCCGAAGTAGTCTTTTGTCATTTTTTCATACCCCTTCCACATGAGAAGCGTCTTGCAGAACGCGGCGCGCGGACAGGGGGCTGCTCCCGTACAGAGGCAGGAAACGGGTGCAAGATCCCCTTCGGCGAGCAGGAGCACGTCGAGGACGGAGATCGACGCAGGGTCACGCGACAGGCGGTAACCTCCCCCTTTTCCGTGCACCCCTTCGACAAAGCCTCCGCCGACCAAGGCGGGCAGAATCTTCTCGATGTATTTCAGGGAGATGTCCTGCCTTGCGGCGACCTCCCGCATCGGGACGTAGCCGCTCCCGTGCTCGGCGAGGTCGATGAGAACGCGAAGCGCATATCTTCCGCGTGTGGAGATCATAGGTTCGCCTCCCCGCACGCGGCAGTCTCGGCGTTCCGCTCTTCCGACGTGTGTGCGGCAGGGGAACCCGTGTCGTGGGAAGAAGGGGCTTCCTCCCGCAGAATGACGCCGCCGCCGAGAACGACGTCTCCGTCATAGAGAACCACCGCCTGCCCCGGGGTGATCGCACGTTGCGGCTCATCGAAGAGAAGGGCGATCCGCCCGTCCGAAAGTGGGGTCACGGTCGCGGGCTCCTCGGGCTTGCGATAGCGGATCTTCGCGCGACAGCGGAAGGGAGATGTCGGGGTCTCTCCCGAGATCCAGTTGACCTCGCCCGCGAGCGCGTCCCGCCGGAAAAGCTCCTCTTCCCTGCCGAGCACCACGGTATTGTCCTCGGGGCGAATCTTTGTGACGTACAGCTTCTCTGGGAACGGGATGCCGAGCCCCTTGTGCTGTCCGACGGTGTAGTGCACGATTCCCTTGTGCCGTCCGAGCACGTGTCCCTCGCGGTCGACGTAATTGCCGGGCGTCGGGGCTTTCCCCGTCCGCAGCTCGATGATCTTCGCATAATTCCCGTCGGGGACGAAGCAGATGTCCTGACTGTCGGGCTTATCCGCGTTCGAGAGTCCGCCCTCCGCGGCGATGCGGCGCGTCTCGGTCTTTCGATATTCCCCGAGGGGAAAGAGAGTGCGTGCAAGCTGTGCCTGCGTCATGGCATAGAGAACGTAGCTCTGATCCTTCGTCGGGTCGAGCGCCTTTTTCAGAACGTACTTTCCGCCCTCGAAGGAGACGCGCGCGTAATGCCCCGTCGCGATGTGATCGCACCCGAGCACCGTCGCACGGTCAAAGAGCTTATCGAATTTCATATAGCGGTTGCAGTCGATGCAGGGGTTCGGCGTCACGCCGCACTCGTAGCACCTAACGAACTTATCGATGATCTTCTCTCCGAAGTCGTCCGAGAAGTTGAAGACGTAGTAGGGCATCCCGAGGCGATTCGCCACGGCGCGTGCGTCCTCCACATCATCGAGCGAGCAACAGGTATGCGACGCGGGGATCCCCGCGTCCTCATTGTGATAGAGCTTCATCGTACAGCCGACGCACGTATGCTCTGCCTCGGTGAGCAGTTTGGCGGCGACGGCGGAATCCACGCCGCCGCTCATCGCGACAAGAACCTTCATTCTTTCGTTTCCTTTTCTTTTGTTGATGATGGGAAAAATCTTTGATTTCTACCGTTTTTCCGTATTTTCTTTTTCTTATCCCGTTTATTTCTCCGCAAACATGGGAGAGGAGAGATAGCGGTCGCCCGTGTCGGGAAAAAGAACGACGATGGTCTTCCCCTCGTTCTCGGGTCTCTTCGCAAGCTCGATCGCCGCGTGGAGCGCCGCGCCCGAGGAGATACCGACGAGCACGCCCTCCCGTCTGCCGACAAGGCGTCCGCCCTCGAACGCGTCCTCGTCCGATACGGGCAGGATCTCATCATAGACGGCGGTATCGAGCACATCGGGTACGAAGCCCGCACCGATGCCCTGGATCTTATGCGCGCCCGCGACACCCGTCGAAAGTACGGCGGAGCTCTTCGGCTCCACGGCGACGACGCGAACGGCAGGATTCTTCGATTTCAGATAATGTCCGACGCCCGTCACGGTACCGCCCGTGCCGACGCCCGCGACGAAGATATCGATCTTCCCGTCCGTGTCCTCGTAGATCTCGGGACCCGTGTGCTCTTCGTGCGCCTTGGGGTTCGCGGGATTGACGAACTGTCCCGGGATGAAGGCGTGCGGGGTCGTATCGGCGAGCTCTTTCGCCTTGGCGATCGCGCCCTTCATGCCCTTCGCGCCCTCGGTGAGGACGAGCTCGGCGCCGTATGCCCGCATGAGCTGACGGCGCTCGACCGACATGGTTTCGGGCATGACGATGATGATACGGTACCCTCTCGCGGCGGCGACCGACGCGAGCCCGATGCCCGTGTTGCCCGAGGTCGGCTCGATAATGACCGACTCGGGCGTCAGGAGCCCGCGCCGCTCGGCATCGTCTATCATCGCGAGGGCAACACGATCCTTTACCGAGCCCGCGGGGTTGAAATACTCGAGCTTCGCGAGAAGCTTCGCCTTCAGACCGAGCTCCTTTTCAATATGTGTCAGCTCAAGAAGGGGGGTGCGCCCGATGAGCTCGGCGGCGGATGTATAAATATGTGACATGTTCGTATCCTCTCTTTCGGTAGAATCAACCTACCAACATAGTATATTGGTATTATAAATCAAAGAATTGCATTTGTCAAGGGGGGCGGCGTTTTTTTTGAAAAGATCATCCGTGCCCCTTATGCCTTCGTTGTCCGACGGACGTGCCGCGTTCCGAGTGCCGCTCAAAACCATTCATGCAAAGACCCGACCGACACAGATTTTTTCGCCCGCGCGATTGACAACGGGGCGCTTTTATGCTACCATATATAAGGAAGAATTTTTGCCGAAGTCCCGAACCGCACGCAGAGGAAGACGGCGCACGGTCGCCTGTCCCCGAGGTTCGAAAGGTCTGCATCGGGAAGCACTATTGCAAACACCATCGGAAAGCCCGCATCGCGGAGGAAAACACACCGTCGCGAGCGTGCCGCGGATGCCTTCTTCGAATCCCGCGCGCCCCGACAAAAAATCAAAACGAAAGAAGGATACAAAATGAAAGCGTATACGGAATTTGCCGTTTCAAAATGTCTCGAGCTGCTCGCCATCGACAGCCCGACAGGCTTCACGAGCGGAGCCGTCCGTTTTGTCAAAGAGGAATTCGAGGCACTCGGATTCCCTGCCACTATCACCGAAAAAGGCGGCGTTCTCGTCGACCTCGGAGGCGAAGATGTAAACAATGCTTTGCTTTTGGAAGCACACACCGACACGCTTGGCGGCATGGTCGCCGAGGTCAAAGGGAACGGGCGGCTCCGTCTGACACCCCTCGGCGGTATGCGTGCCGAGAACGGCGAATGTGAAAATGTCAGAGTTTACACCCGTATGGGAAACGTATATGAGGGGACGCTCCAGCTTGCGAACGCGTCGGTGCATGTCAACGGTGCGTATGCGGACACGAAGCGCTCCTTCGACACGACCGAGGTCGTGCTCGACGAGGACACCGACTCGGCGGAGAAGACACGTGCACTCGGCATCGAGGTCGGGGACATCGTTGCCTTCGAGCCACGCAGTCGCGTGACGGAAAGCGGGTACATCAAGAGCCGCTTCCTCGACGATAAGTTGTCGGTCGGCATTCTCCTCGGACTCGCGAAATATATGAAGGACACGAGCGCGAATCCTGCCCGCCGCACCTACGTACATGTCACCGTGTACGAGGAGGTGGGACACGGCGGCGCGGCATCCGTCCCCGTCGGCGTCACCGAAGCCGTCAGTGTGGACATGGGATGCGTCGGCGACGGACTCACCTGCACCGAGCGGCAGGTCTCCGTCTGCGCCAAGGACTCGGGCGGACCGTACAGCTACGAGGTGGTCGGCAAACTCATCGAGGCGGCAAAGCGGGAGGGCGCGGACTACGCGGTGGACGTGTACCCGCACTACGGCTCGGATGTGGAGGCGACGCTCGCGGGCGGGGCGGACATCCGTCACGGTCTCATCGGTGCGGGCGTGTACGCGAGCCACGGCTATGAGAGAAGCCATAAGGCTGGGGTGGAGAACACTCTGAAGGTACTGAAAGGGTACCTCGGCATCTGATGGAAGAGTTGCTTTCCGAAGAAAAAGAGCGTTTTTCCCGCGAGGTCGTCGCGCCGCTTCTCGCGTGGTTTTCCGAAAACGGAAAGCCCCTGCCGTGGCGGAACGCCCCGACGCCCTACCGCGTCTGGATCTCCGAGATCATGCTTCAACAGACCCGCACGGCGGCGGTCATTCCCTACTACGAGCGGTTTCTCGCCGAGCTGCCCGACGTCCCCGCGCTCGCGGCGGTGTCGGACGACCGTCTCATGAAGCTGTGGGAAGGGCTCGGCTACTATTCCCGCGCGAAGAATCTGAAACGCGCGGCGCTCCGTCTGCTCTCGGAGTTTGACGGTGAGCTGCCGCGAAGCGTCGAGGCACTCCGCTCCCTCACGGGCATCGGCGCTTATACCGCGGGCGCCATCGCGTCCATCGCCTTCGGGCTCCCCGAGCCGGCGGTGGACGGCAACGTGCTTCGCGTCTTTGCGCGCTATTACGCGTCGGACGCGGACATCACGCTCGAAAAAACGAAAAAGCAGGTGGCGGATTTTCTGCGCGCCCGCTACCCCTCGGGAAAAGATGCGGGGCGTCTGACCGAAGCGTTCATGCAGCTCGGCGAAAACGTCTGTATTCCGAACGGCGAGGCGGACTGCGAGCATTGCCCGCTGTGCGACGGGTGCCTTGCACGAAAGGGGCGCATTGTCTCCCTTCTCCCCGCGAGATCGCCGAAAAAGCCGCGCAGGATTGAAGAGCGCACGGTATTCCTCTGCCATACGGCGGGCGGGTATCTGATCCGTCGTCGCCCGCCGAAGGGACTGCTCGCGGGGTTGTACGAATACCCGTCGAGAGAGGGGACGCTCCGCGAGGAGGAAGTGGAAAACGCGCTTTGTGCACTCGGTATTTCATGCAAAAAAACGATGCCCGTCGGTCAGGCGATCCATATCTTCACACATGTGGAATGGCACATGACGGGGTATCTCGTCGAATGTGAGGGGATCCCCGACGGCTTCGTCGCGGCGCGTCCGTCGGAGCTGCGGGACACCTATGCGATCCCGACTGCTTTTCGGTATTTTACCGATCTTATCATGAAACAATAAGAAAATGCAAAGAATAGTTATGATACGGAGGATAGATCATGAAAGCTTACGAAAGACTTCTGCGATATGCGGCGGTATGGACGCCGAGCAACGAGGAGAGCGAGAGCACGCCGAGCAGTGCCTGCCAGTTTGACCTTGCCCGCCTGCTCGTAGAGGAGCTTCATTCCCTCGGCATCGATGCCGAAGTCGACGACAAATGCTACGTCTACGGAAAGATCCCCGCGACGGCGGGCTATGAGGAGGTCCCCGCGCTCGGGCTGATCGCGCACATGGACACCGTTTCGGACTTCTGTGGTCACGCGCCCGTCCCCACCCTTCACGAAGCCTATGACGGCGGCGACCTCACCCTCCGCGGGTCGGACGGGAGCACCCGTATCGTCCGCGTCGCGGACTTCCCCCATCTCGCGAAAATGAAGGGACGCACCCTGATCACCTCGGACGGTACGACCGTACTCGGCGCGGACGACAAGGCGGGCGTCGCCGAGATCATGACCTTCGCCGAGGAGCTTCTCGCCTCGGGACGTCCGCACGGGGAGATCTGCATCGGTTTCACCCCCGACGAGGAGATCGGACGGGGTGCGGACGCGTTCGACGTCGAAAAATTCGGTGCGGCGTATGCCTACACGGTAGACGGCGGGCTCGAAGGTGAGATCGAATACGAAAACTTCAACGCCGCCTCCGCCGTCGTGCACATCACGGGCTTCAACGTCCATCCCGGCTCTGCCAAGGGCATTATGAAGAACGCGGGCGCGATCGCCTGTGAGTTTCAATCCCTTCTTCCCGCGGAGGAAGTGCCCGAGAAGACCGAGGGCTACGAGGGCTTCTTCCACCTGATCTCGGTCACGGGAGAAGTCGCCGAAGCGAAGCTCACCTATATCATCCGTGACCACGACCGCGAACGCTTTGAAGAGAAAAAAAGAGTTATCCGAGAGGTCACCGACCGGCTCAACCGCGAGTGGGGAGACGGCACGCTGACGCTCACCCTCAAGGACAGTTATTATAATATGAAGGAAAAGATCGAGCCCGTCATCTTCCTTATCGACCTCGCGAAGGAGGCGACCCGCGCCGCGGGCATCACCCCCGCGGTCTACCCGATCCGTGGCGGAACGGATGGTGCAAGGCTCTCCTTTATGGGTCTGCCCTGCCCGAACCTCGGCACGGGGGGTGCCGCCTGCCACGGACCCTGTGAGCACGCCAGCATCGAGGGGATGGACAGCGTGGTAAACATCCTCGGCTCTCTTTGCGATCTATATGCAAACCACTTCAAAAAGTAAACTTTTCTTTCCATAACAAAACCATCGGAGGAAACCTATGCAAAATCGAGCCGTCGGCGTCCTGATGCCGATCTCCATGCTCCCCGGGAAATACGGGGAGGGTGCGTTCGGCGAGGAGGCGTACCGCTTCGTCGACTTTCTCGTGCGTGGAGGCTTCTCGGTCTGGCAGGTGCTCCCCTTCTGCCTGCCCGACGACTGCCACTCCCCGTATAAGTCTTACAGTTCTTTCAGTCTGAATCCGAATTTTATCGACCTCGACACCCTTCGGAAAAAGGGGCTTCTCACCGAGGAGGAATGCCTCGCGGCAAGGGAGCGCGTCTCCTACACCTGCGAGTTTTCCCGCCTCGATGCGGAGAGGCTCCCTCTGCTCTTCCGCGCGGCGTCGCGCGTGACCGAGCGGGGAGAGATCGACGCCTTTCTTGCCGCGCACCCCGAGACGGCGGACTTTTGCCGCTTCATGGCACTTCGCGCGGCGAACGGTGAGCGTCACCATACCCTGTGGAAATGCGACGCGCCCGACGAGAGCGTGCGCGAGGCATGGGAATTCGTCGAATACGAGGCATACACCGAGTGGCAGGCACTCAGGGACTACGCGAACCGAAAGGGTGTGCGCATCGTCGGCGATTTGCCGATTTATGTCGCCGAGGACAGTGCCGACGTTTATTTCTCTCCGCAGAATTTTCTCCTTGACGAGACGGGAAAACCCGCCAAGGTGGCAGGTGTCCCGCCCGATTACTTCTCCGCCGATGGTCAGCTTTGGGGCAACCCGCTCTACGACTACAAGAGAATGAAGGAGGACGGCTTCGCCTTCTGGCGGCGGCGCATCTCCTTTATGTGCGAGCTGTTCGACGGCGTGCGCATCGACCACTTCCGCGGCATTGAATCCTATTTTGCCATTCCCGCGTCGGCGAGCACCGCGAGAGAGGGCGTCTGGCACAAGGGCCCCGGCATGGCGCTCGTGCGTGCGCTCCGCGAGGCGGCGGGCGACTCCCTTCTGATCGCGGAAGACCTCGGCGAGATCACCCCCGCCGTGAAGCGGCTTCTGCGCGCGTCGGGGCTCCCCGGGATGCGGGTCTTCCAGTTCGGATTTTTCGGAGACGAGTCCCCGCACCTTCCCCACAATTACGAAAACGACAGCATAGCCTACACGGGGACGCATGACAACGATACCCTGCTCGGCTACCTCTTCGCGCTCGACCCCGCCACCCGCCGCCATGTCTTCGACTATATCGGCTATGCGGGGGAGGAGATCGGCGATGCCATCGACCACGTGTTCCGCACCATGTACGCGTCCCACGCGGGTATTCTCATTTTCCCGATTCAGGATCTTCTGCGCTTCGGGTGCGATACCCGTCTGAACACCCCCGGCACGGCGGAAAACAACTGGGCATTCCGCGTCACGAAAGAACAGCTCGCGGGCATCGATACGACTGCCTTCCGTACCCTCGCCGCCCTCTACGGCAGACTGCCAGCGGAAAAGACGGAGAGCGACTGACTCTGAAGATGCTCCTTTGAAAAAGGCGGAAGCGACCGCCCGAAGGCGTCTGCGAAGAGAGCGGATGCGACCGCCCGAAGGTGTATCCGCAAAAAGCGCCCCCGACGGCGCGCTTGCGAAGAAGAGCGAGACGTCTGTCACAAAAGCAAGTCGGCGGCATCCCGTCGACATTCTCGACATCCGATTTTGCTTTTATATGTAAAGAATACTTTTCAATTGTGAGGTTATTATGGCATTTTTGACCTTGAGTTTTCATTCCGACGCGCTCGGCATGGCGTCTGAGCTTGCCGTCGTTCTGCCCGAATCGGCGAAGACACGGATCGGCATGGAGGGGACGCGGAGCGAGACCTTCCCGACTCTTTACCTTCTGCACGGGCTGTCGGACGACCACACGATCTGGATGCGGCGCACCTCAATCGAGCGTTACGCGTCCCGTTACGGCATTGCCGTCGTCATGCCGAACGCGCACCGCAGCTGGTACTGCGACATGGCGCACGGCGGAAATTATTACTCCTATGTCGCAAAGGAGGTGCCCGCCGTCTGCCGTTCCTTCTTCCGCGGGATGAGTGCCGATCGGGACATGAACTACATCGCGGGGCTCTCAATGGGCGGGTACGGCGCATTGAAGATCGCGCTCCGCAACCCCGACGCGTTCTGCGGCGCCGCGTCCTTCTCGGGCGCGATGAACCCCGCGAGTCCCCGCCATGTCTATGTCGGCTCCGACTATTGGGAGGACGTGTTCGGCCCCTTCGACAAGATCGCGGGCTCCGAAAACGACGTCTACGCCCTCGCCGAGCGGGCAATCCGCGAAGGCACCCTTCCGAGTAAGCTCTACCTCTCCTGCGGCACCGAGGATTCTCTCCTTCCCTGCACGCGCAAGATGGAAGAAATTCTCGCGGGGGCAAACGTCCCTCACCGCTACCGCGAAGCGCCCGGCAATCACACTTGGGAATTTTGGGACGGGGAGATCGAGCGCACGCTCGCCTACTTCTTCGGCGAAGAGTAAGCGCAAAATTTTACATATATTTTCCCTCTCCTCTCACCACTACCGCGAGGCGCCCGGCAATCACAACCGGGAATTCCGTGACGGGGAGATCGGGCGCACGCTCGCCTGCTTCTTCGGCGAAGCGTAAGCGCAAGATTTTACATATTTTTTCCCTCTCCCCTCACCGAATGTCGGTTGACACGCGGCGCGAAGTGCTCGCCGAGGCGGGGCTCGAGTGCGACGCTCTCTGCGGAGAATCGAACTTCATGCTCTTCGACATCCGCGCGATGGTGGATGAGATCGAGCGGCGGGTGCTGAAAGACCCGTCCGACCGGATCCTCTCGCCCGAGGGCTTGAAATGGCTCCGCCGCGCAAAAGCAAGCGTCGCCCCAAAAAAGTAAAAAAGAAAAAAGTCCCGTAATATCGGCAAAATGACGTGCCCCCTGTGAAGGAACGACAAAAAACAAAAACACGATAGCAAAAATTCCACCCTGCAAAGCAGCAGGGTGGAATTTTTCATGCGGTATTCCGTCGGCGAAAAGCGAGCGAAAACCGCACCCGCGAAAGCCGATCCATCATTCATCATTCATCATTCATAATTCTTAATTCTGAATTTGAACTATCCTATCGGCAGAAGAAAAACATACGCTGTGATTTCCCCCTCGCCCTCTTCGGCAAAATACCGATAGACGCCGAAGGCGCTGCACACCGCCCCGACGGTGATACCGGAGCTCTCGTCAATCATGATCTCGACGGTGGCGAAGTCGTGTGAAGTAACGCCGTCGTAGCGCGCCGCCTCGGAGGTATATGCCCTGACGATCGCGGCGAGGCGTGCAAGCTCCTGCATGTCGTTGATGCGAAGGTCGCACGCCTGCGCGCCCGTGCCGTAGGCCGTGTTTGCGTAAATATCGAAGCCGATACCGTGCTCGGGCGTCGCGGTTTTCGGATTGACCGTGAAATCGCAGGTCTTCGCCTTATACGCATCCGAGAAGAGGAAGGACGTATAGGTCAGGTATTCCCCGCCGTCCCCCGAAAAGTTGCCGTGCGTCGCATCGATGCCGTACCATGCGCCCCGATAATATACCTTATTCCAAGCGTGACCGTCGCCTTCCTTCATCTGTCCCGAGACGCGCACGCAGGCGATGTTCTCGATGCGGGCGAGGATCAGAAGGCTTTTCGCAATGCCGTCGCAGACCGCCGTGTGACGGAAGAACACGCCTTCGGGGTACCACGAATCGTAGCAGCGCCAGTCGGAGCCGATCTCACTCGCCGCCTTGTGGTCGTAGCGGACGGTCAGGATCAGCCACTCGTAGATGGCACGCAATTTATCAAAATCGTCCATCTCGTCGTCGACGATCCGACGAAGGACCTCCTTCGCGGCAAGGTAAACGCGCTCGGCGGCAGAGCCCGCGACGGGAATCGGGCGATAGCCGTGCTCCAGAGCATAGACCAATTGACTCGAGGTCTCGACGCGGAGGGTCGCCGAGATATTCTCGATCGGGAAGGCGTCAAAGTCCGCCGCACGTCCCGAGGAAGAGATCCGCCCGATGTGCTCATACTGTGTATAGAGTCCCTCGCCCGCGGGATCGGCGACGCGCGTCCCTTCCTCCGTGATGTCTGCCGAAGAGAAAAGGCTTTTTAATGTATAGGGCGCCTCCCGCGTGTAGGTGAAGCTAAGCCCGAAGGAATTCGGAAATTCCCCCTTTGCAAGCAAGGTTTGAAGATAGGAGGAAAGCGCCTTTTCGCTTGAAAAGGCGGGGCGGTAGCTTCCGTCGAAGAGGAGTTCGATCTGCTGCTCCGTGTTGTAAAAGCGGACGAATTCCGAAAAGCGGAGAAGCTCGTCTTCGGAGGAGATTGCCAGTGTGCCGCTCTCCCTTGCCGCCGTGAATTTGTCGAAATACGGAGAAAATCCACTGTCCCCGACGTATTCCCACACGCCGTAATAGGTCGCGCCGTCGGTGACGGGAAGAGAAAGATCCGCCTCCTCTCTGCATTCGGCGTCCGCGAACCACCGCCGCACGCGGTAGGCGCTCATTCCGCACCCCTCGCCGAGGTTCTCGGGCGGCGTCCATGCCGCAGGGTGGGTGAAAGTCTTCTCGATGCGCAGAAGAGTGTCACCCGTCACGATGAAGGTCGCCTTCGCCGTCTTGACAAAGCTCGCATAGAGAACGGGATGCGCCGCCACGATGTCATAGGTGAGCACCTCGATCCGCTCCCCGCCACCGTCCACCTCCGTGGTGAAGCCGCCGAAAAAGTAGCCGTCAAGCCGTGCGGGGGTGAGCGTCACCTCTCCCATCGTGATGTCGTAGGTCGTCGGGTTCTCATGCGTCGCCCCCTCGGGAAGCCTGTATTCGACAGTGAGGGAGATCGGCTCATAACGCGCCTCGATCGTTCGATTCGAAGTGATATTGCAAAGTTTTGTTTGCTTATTATCGTCGGTTTCAAGGAGGAGATCGTTTTCATACCATCCGAGGAAGCAGTAGCCCTTCCTTTCTTTTTGCGTCAGTGTGACGTCACTTCCGTAGCTCGTCTTTCCTGCTCCCGTGACCGTACCGGCGCCCTCCGGCGTGACGGTGACGGACACATCGAAAGTGCGCGGGTGCTCTTCGAAGACGGGAGTATAAGTCGTGTCCTCCGTGATCTTTCCGAGAGGGGGCGACCATCCGGTGAAAACGAACTCCGTCGCCTCGGTCGGTTCCTTCGTCGGTGTTCCGTTCGGGTAGACGGGCACCTTGCCGTACGCGGTATCGACCCGACAGGTCGTGCCATCGACGACGAAGGTGGCGACACAGGTCTTCCCCGTACCGAGCGCGCACGAGGTAAGCACACCCGTGACGAGCACCAGACAGGTGAGCAGAAAAAGCAGAGAGCGGAAGGTACGGTTCCTCATACAGCCTCCTTGAAGAAAATCAGGTTACGCCTCGTCCCCGTAGCGGTCGCGAAGCATTTTCCGAAACACCTTGACGCCGAACTCCGCCGTTTCATACTCGAAGCCCTTACCGAAGTGCGCGAGGTACATTTCCCCTGCAATTCATCGATGCAAATACTGATCTTATGCTTCATTTTTCCGTTTCTCCTCCCGCCTATCGCGGCATGGTATCTATAAAACCAGTATAGCATATCCGAAAAAAAGTGTCAAGTTTTCTCTCCGAAACGGAGAGAAAAAGCAGACGATTTGTAAATTTTCGGGCGGGAGGGAGGTTTTGCACCGCGGATGCGGGGATTTTGCTTGACAAATCGCGCGGGGTGTGCTATCCTTTTGACATATCCGGGCATACTAACGGTAAAACGGTGTACGGAAACCATTTCCAAAAAAGGAGATAACGACATGAGACGTTCTGCGGCGCGCCGCCCATTTCTTGCGGTTCTGTTCTCTGTCATTTCGATCCTGCTCATCATATGCTTGCTTTTCTGGGTAGCGTTTGTTTTTTCCGATGCCAATGTCCGTATCTATCATCCGACCGAAGAGCGCATCGACGTCGCCGCGATCTTAGAAAAAGAGGGTCTCACCGAGGAGGACTACGCGCTTCTGTACCGACAGACGGGACTGACCAAGATCGGCATTGACCGTGCGAGAGAGCACGGCGTCGGCGGCATTTCCCGCGTGCGCACCATACAGAAGCAATACTTCACGGACTGGGAGATCGAGCACGACGGCTTCGCCCCCCTGATGTGTACCGACTTTCTCCCCGACGGCAGACATGCCGTCAACATTTATCTCGAGAACGGGGATATCATCCTGACCTCCTCGACGCACTTCTCCGCCTTCCGCATGGGACACGTGGGGATCGTGACCGACGCTACGCGGGGAGAGGTACTGCAAGCCGAAGCATACGGCGACTGTTCGCGCTTCGGGAGTACCGATGATTTCACCGACCACGCCGCCTTCATGATCCTCCGCCCGAAGACGGACGATCAGACGAGAGCCGCGGCGGTAAGCTACGCCAAGGAGCACCTCACAAACCTGTCATACAACGCCTTTGTCGGCGTCTTTTCAAGCAACGAATCCATTCGGAATACGCAGTGCGCGCACCTCGTATGGTACGCCTACCATGCCGTGGGCGTGGAGCTCGTGGAGAACACGAACTCGATCATCCTCCCCTACACGCTCGCCAATTCCGATGAGCTCGAGCTTGTGCAGGTCTTCGGCTTCGATCCCGACACGCTATGGGATTCGCTCTTCCACTGACAGGCGTATACCCGCATAAAACGAGTTTTTGTAAAGAATAATTCACCTATGCATGCGTTTTCGCGTGCATTTCTTTTTTTGAGGGGAGGCTTTTAAGCGGCGGATTTTGTTTTCATTCTTCGTCGTTTTATAAAATGCTTGACTCGTGAGGACGCTTTTCTTCACGCATGTATTCTTCCTCTACCACCGACCGATAATAGCTTCCGAACGCGGCGAGCGCATCGATGATCGGTAGCATCTTCCGCCCGAGCTCCGTCAGTCCGTACTCCACCCGCGGCGGGAGCTCCCGATAATCCTTCCGGTACACGAGTCCGTCGTCCGTCATCTGCCGAAGGCTGTCGGTCAGCACCTTCTGCGAGATGCCGTCGAGGTCGCGCAGAAGCTTGTTGAAACGCCACGGGCGGGCTTTCAGGTTACGGAGGATCAAGAGCTTCCACTTTCCTCCGATTAAAGAGACGGCGGTCGCCACGGGACAGCTCGGCAATTCTGCTTTTGTTTTCATAAGGCTCTCCCTTCCTGCCGCCCGCGGCGCGGGGAGAGCTACGGCTTGCAAAGCTCCGACGGCGCACGAAGGCGGTATGAGGAGCGGCTCTCTTTTCGAAGACCACTCCCCCGCGGAGATTAGTCCGCTTTCTTGTTGTATGCCGTATTCGCCTTGTTCAAGTCATAGATGCTATAAATAAGTTTTTTTAATTCAGTTTTGATATTCAGGTCCTGCCGGGCGGTGCTTATCGTCTGGCAGACTTCAAGTGTGAAATTACGCTTTTTTTAGACATAAAAAAAGACCGGGCAACGGGTTCTCCGTTACTCGGTCTGGTGATTTGCTATGAAATTGCTCAAAAAGGGGCGAAAATGCCCTTAAAATACAAAAATGATGGTCTATAAGAAAAGACTTATAGACCATCACACTTGGCTCCCCGATCAAGAGGGCAAGAGGGCAGACGGCAAGCGCCTTTGGTGACTTTCGTCACCGCGAACTTGCGACACAAACAGGTCGCAACTATAAATTGCTCCCGCTTTGCTTGCATTCAGTCCACCGGACTGTTTGCGTAGCGCGTCGCGTTAGTTTCAGCCTCATTATTGCTTTGCAAACTTATCTTTTCACTATGTATTGCGGTTCAATCGCAAAAAGCTCCATCGGCAAGGCAATGTTTGCAATATCTCATCTCTTTTTGTAATAGTTCGTATAAATCCCGTTATGAGTAGAATCAGCATTTTCAATAAACAGCTTGAATTTGTATCCGCCGACATCGGTATCAAATTCATAGCGCATTTCAAAGAACCATACTGAACCTTTTGTAAAATATCCATCATGCAAAGTATTGTCTCTGATGTAATAAAACTTATACAATTTGCTCGGATTGTCATCGAAATAATCAGACAAAGCGCTCTTTTGTTCTATGATATACCAGTTTTCATTTGTACTCATGCTGTATTTTTCGCTTCGCGGCTTACCGAACATTCCGTCATAATGAGTTTTAAAATACGAAAAATATGTCTCCGCATTCTCATTGAACGTTGCTTCGTCCGGGCAAATTTGCGAAAACGAATATCCGTCATTATACCAAGCGTCGCTTGATTTTATTTCCCCGGACAATCCGGTCGGCACAGGCAACCCCGTAAGTCCTTTTGCCGACAGTTCTTCTTCGGTAAACCATTTTGAGCTGTCGTGAAGCGGCTTCAAAGTTTCTTCTCCGTCGTTATTTCCGCAAGCAACCAATCCAATGCACGTTATCACTAAAAGCACCGCACAAACAATTGTAGATAATTTCTTTCTAAGCATAATACTTACAACTCCTTTAACATAATACTTACAGTCACTATTCCTGACGACATAATTATTATAGCACTTTTCGTGATAAAAATCAATAGCGGCTGCTTCAGAATTCACGCTATTATTATTTTCACGCTTTCATCGTTTAAGAATGCGAAGTTCCGATACGTTAAAACTGCGATCGGCAACACAATAGCCATTCGGCTTTCCCGGAGCTTTCTCGCACAACACTTCATATCCG
>CAKROZ010000003.1 GCA_934373635.1 uncultured Eubacteriales bacterium | reverse complement strand
GACGTTTTTCTTTTATTTTCTCCAAATTCGACAATTTTTGCTTTATTATACCTCTCACATTTTTCTTTGTCAAGAGGTGTATTACTTGATTTTAATAAAAGTCTATATTTTAATTGTTGAGTCCTCCGTTTTCATTACCTTCTTGGACGTTATTCTTCATTTAGAGCAAAAAACAACCACCCTCCGCCGCAGAACCGAAGGTTTGTCTTCGGAAGCGTGACGGAGGGCGTTTGCTCTTCACGGTACATACTGTACGACGGGAATTTCCCGTAGCATCGGCTCGACCGTATCAGGAATGGAATTCATCCTCGAAAATGTAAGGAAGATCAATCACCGTCGCGCGGTTTTCTCTGGTGAGAAGACCGTATGTATAACAAAAAGCCTCTTGCGGTAGAATAGGATATCTACCGCAGGAGGTTTTTGCATGGAGGAAGAAAGGGTATGAGGCATTATCCGGAAAGCTTCAGGTTGCAAATCAAGAAAGAACACGAAGCCGGAGCATCCATGAAGAGTTTGTGTAAAAAGTATGGAATTAGTTTTTACTCGGTTGAGTCGTGGTGTGGGTTGCGCCCGGAAGTAAATATGCGTCAGGCAATGCCTCGAAAAAGAGGACGTCAAACGAGCAAACCGGAAGATTGGGAGAAAAAGATAAATTTTTACGTTTTAACAAAAAGACATAACGATCGCAAGAATTGCAATCAAATGTCACAAAGATGTACTTCCGCCTCCGAATTGATCTCTCCGTCGCTGCGTATCGTGCGGAAATATACAGTGTCCCGCCCGCCCGAGGAGTAGACATCGAGCACCTCGCCCTTCGGCGCCTCGCGCTTATAATTGACGGAGACGGCGGCGATGCGCTTTCCCCGCATGGGCAGGAAGTTTGCGTACATGTCGGGGTATCTCGTGTTGTTCATGTGCCCGTTCTGATCGAGGTCGGCATACGTGACCGCATAGGAGCCGAGGCGGCGGAGCTCGGTCGGCATACAGAAGCGGGTCGTCGTAATGTCGAGAGGAGAAAGGCAGGGGAGCCCGAGCGGGAATTCGCTGACGGGTACCAGTGCACGGGTGTCGGTGTCGATGAGCGCCCACACGGCGGCGGCACGGCCGATCTCGCGTCCGTCGCAGGACAGACGGTAAAAACGAAGAAAACTGTAACCGTGGCTCTCTGCGGGGAAGGTGGAGGCGACGAGTGGCGCATACGCGCGCACCGGCTCGTCAAGCTCGAGGCGGATGCGCGAGAGTAAAAAGGCGCGCTTCCTCTCTTTCAGCTCGTCGTAGGACATGCCGTTGTCGGTCAGCTGGCACTGCGCCGCGGATTGCATATAGCGCATGAGCGCGGAGGTACGGACGATACCGTTCTCGTCGACGTCGTGGATGTCGGCGGTAATTTTCATTTCATAGGGTTGCATGGCGTGACCTCGGTTCTTTTTCGATTTCCTCATCTATTATACAACGCATTTGTAACGAAAAAAAGAATTCGTTTGAATTTTCCGTGAATTTTTGTTTTTCCTCTTTACCTCAAGGCGGGGGTGTGGTATACTGGTAACAAACGAGTGAAAGGAGAAGTGAATATGCTCACTTTAACCAAAGATACATTTGAAGCCGAAGTCGAAAAGCACGACGGTCTCGTCGTCATCGACCTCTTCGCCACATGGTGCGCCCCCTGTCGGATGCTCGCGCCGATCCTCGAGGAGCTTGAAAAAGAGCATCCCGATGTCAAGTTTTGTAAGATCAATGTCGACGAGGAGAGAGAACTCGCCGAGAAATTCCGTGTCGAAAGCATTCCGATGGTCGCCTTTGTCAAGGACGATACCTTCCTCGATATGTCCGTCGGTTACGTGCCGAAGGAGAATCTCGAGGCGCTGATCCGGGAGTTTCAATGAAGATACGCCTGAACGAAGACAAAGAGACGGTAAAGCTTCTGAAGGACGCCATGAAGAAGAACGGTGGCTATTGCCCCTGCCGCCTTGCGCATAACGAAGATACCAAGTGCATGTGCAAGGAGTTTCGCGAGCAGATCGCCGACCCGAATTTCGAGGGCTATTGCCACTGTATGCTTTACTATAAGGAAAAATAATTCGCACCCCAACGGGGGCGTGCGGGCTGATCCGAGCATTGCATCGGGTCTGCCCGCTTTTTCGTTTTCGGACAGTGCACGCTGCGCAGGGATACAAACCAAAAAAGCGGTTTTTGTCGCTCCGCCCCGTATTCTTTCCCTTCCGCGCAAAGACCGTCACATGCGGCGGGATCCTCCCGATATATTTATTCCTCCGACCCTTGCGGAGAGTGGTAAAAAATGGTATACTTATCAAAAAGTGGTTATAACCTCGGAGGAATTATGAAAAAAATCGGAATTATCCTGTCATTACTTACGCTTTTTTTGACCTGCCTTGCCGTGTCCGTCGATGCCGCGGAGGCAGAAGGGCGGGGAGCACCCGAAGCGGAGACCTCGGGCGCCTTTGAGACGTCCTCCTCGCAGAGCACGGAAAGCAATACGGAGGAGCCTGCAGTGCTTTCTGCAACAGCCGAAACCTACGAGCTGCGCTCGGAGGGCGGGGAATTCCGACTGCTCGACGGGGACGGGAACGAGACGGCACGAGGGAGCCTCACCGAGACGATCGCCATGCTTCCGAGCACGGGCGCGCGCGTCACCTTTTCCTCGGTCACGCTGACGGAGACACTGACACTTTCCGCAAAGCGGCTGTCGATCCTCGGCACGCTGACCTTTACGGACGGCGCGGGACTGATCCTGTCCGACGGCACGAGTGCGGAGATCGCGGGAGCCACCCTTCGTTTTTCGGACGGCGGGATTCGAGTCAAGGAGGGGACGCTCACCCTTTCCGCAGGTCATATCGAGAGCACGGGATGCGCCGTGACGTTGGATTACGCCTCCGATGCGCTCTTTCGCATGACGGGCGGCGAGATTCTCACGGCGGGGGAGAATGCCGCGGTGAAGAACCTTCTCGGCACCGTCACGCTCACGGGCGGTGCCGTGCGCAATACCGAGGGCGTCGCGGTCTATTCGGAGGGCACGCTTCGCCTCGGCGGGAGCGCCCTGCTTTCGGGACAAGAGGTCGATGCCGCCGCGACTCTCCCGATCACCCTGACGGCAGAGAATGTCCCCTTTTCGGGAACGATGAGAGTCAGACTCTTAACGAGCTTTCAAAAGGGAACGGAGACGCTCGCGTTTTACGGCGCCGTCGCGGGGATGGAGACGAAGATCACGCTATACGACGAAAAGGGGAATTCCTGCCCCCTCGTCTATCGCGAGCTCGGCGAGACGATCGATGAGCGAAATTACCTCGCCGTCTCTTTGCCGTACCGCTATCCCTGCTACGTAGACGGGACGGAGAGCGGCGTTCTTTCCGGCTTTTCGGGCAAGACGCTGACGCCCCCCGAGCCGCCGACAAAGCGCGGCTACACCTTCGACGGTTGGTACGTCGATACCGCCCTGACGGAAAGGATGGATTTTTCCGCTCCGCCGGCGGAGGATACCGCGCTGTATGCGAAATTCTCCCTCCTCCCGCCGACCTTCTCCCTGTCGGCGCTCACCTTTACGTATGACGGGGAACTGCACGATCTTACCTTTTCTTCGCTATCGCACGAGCTTGCCTCCGAAGGACTTTTTTCCTTCGAATGGTATCGGAACGATGTCCTTTGCAAATCTTCCGCAAAAACGCTGAAACTACGGAACGTTTCCGAGTACGGAAGCTATTATTGTAAAATAACATTTACAAAAGGACGGGATTCCGTCACCGTGATCACACCGTCCGTCGAGGTGAAGATCGGGAAAAAACTCGTAGAGATTCCGACGGCGGATTCGAAATTTTATAACGGAGCCCGTCAGACCTCAAGCCTTTTCGACACCGCGGATTATACCGTGACGGAAAACGAAGGGGGCGTCCACGCGGGGGAGTATCCTCTCGTCCTCACCCTGACGGATGCCGAAAACCGCGCGTTCGTCGGGACGGAGGATGCGTCGGTGACGCTTCTTTTCCACATTCTCCAAGCGGAGAATTCCTTTCTCGGCGAGGTGACGATCTCGGACTATTTCGAGAGCGGAAGCGCATCTCCCTTTGCGCGTGCGCGCTTCGGCACATCGAAATTTTTCTACGCGTCGGCACCCGACGGGGACTATCGCGAGACCCCGCCGCAGACCGCGGGGCGCTATTACTTACGTGTCGAGGTAGAAGAAACGGCGGATTACGCCGCCCTTCGCTCTCTGCCCGTCCCCTTTTCGGTGAAGGAAGTGACGGTGCTCTCCATCCGCGTCGGTGCACTGCCCGAGAAGTGCGAGTACCGTGCCTTCGAGCATTTTCTTCCCGCGGGGCTTTCGGTTTATGCCACATATTCCGACGGCCGCGAGGAGGAGGTCGCACTTTCCGCACTCACCTTCGCCTATCCCGACGGAGCGACGTCGTTTCATGTGCGCTCACCCTATCTTCTCATTTCCTACTGTGGCGCGGACGTGACGTTGCCCCTGACGGTGCGGGCGGCGGACTACCCGATGAGCGGTATCTCTTTTCCCGACCGCACCTTTGTGTATGACGGTGTGTTTCATACGATCGATCCCGTCGGCACGCTCCCGACGGGGGAGGACGGCAGTCGCCTCTCCGCCTCGGTCACGGGCGGAGGCACCGATGCGGGGAACTATACACTGACGCTCACCTTCCGGAGCGGAAGCGAGGATTATCTTACGCCCCCTCCCATGACGGCGTCGCTGACGCTCTTGCCAAAGGAGACGGAGATCCTCTTCGGGAACACTTCCTTCGTCTATAACGGGGAGACGCGCTGTCCCGACGCGTGGTACATCGACGTTTTCGGAAAGAAGATCAAACTTCCCGTCCTCGGCGGAAAAAGCGAGGCGGGGGAAGGGTATACGGCGACCGCCTGCCCGAGCGACGGGAATTATTCCTTCCTCGGACTTACCACACTCTTTTCCGTTGCCAAGGCGGCATACGATTTGTCGTCGGTCTCGTGGTCGGATGTCGGCTTTGTGTACGACGGCAGCATAAAACGCGTGACACTCACGGGGCTTCCCGCGGGCGTCGGCGTCATCGGATATGCGGATGCCGAGGGCAAAAACGCGGGAACATACACGGCGCGGGTGACTCTCTCCTATGATACGAGAAACTATGAAGAGCCCGTGATCCCGCCGTATGTCTGGGTCATCGAGCGGGCAAAATATCCCCTCACCTACGCCTTTCCCGAGTCCGTCTTCGTGTACGACGGGACGGCGCGCGTCCCGCGCATGACGGGCACGCTCCCCGTCGGTGCCGACGGCTCGGTGCCGATTCCCGTCTTCGACCGCACGGTCACACACGTTTCGGAAGGAAAATGCATCGTCCGCATCACCTTTACGACGACGAGCGAAAATTATAAGGCGCCCGACGAGATCGTGAGCGCCGTCAGCATCACCCCTGCGCCCGCAAGGGTCGTCTGGGACTCGCTGACCTTTACCTATACGGGCGGGGAATGTCTCCCCACGGCGCGTGCGGAAGCGTTTGACGTTTCGGTGAGCGGCGCGATGGTCGACGCGGGTGAATATACCGCGTTCGCAAGCTCGCTTTGCGAAGATTACATGATCGAAAACGACACCGCGACGTTCTGTATTCTCCCCGCGGAAAACCATTGGATAACTACGCTTTTGCCAACAAAAATTTACGAAAGCGCGATTTTTGACGGATCGGCAGTGCCGTTTTACGGGAACGCCACCCTTCGTTTCTTCTCCGATAGTACGCTCGAGCACGAGATCGACCTTCCACGCTCGCACGGCACGTATTACATGCGCGCGGAGGTGGCGGCGTCCCGAAACTATCGCGCCCTGATCGGCGAGAGCGTCATCCTGACCCTTCTCGAGGTGCTTCCGGTCTCGCTTCGCATCACGCTTTGCAAAAACGAGCTTGTCGCCTTCGATACCCTCTCTCCGTCGGATTTCACCGCGCAGATCTTTTATAACGACGGCAGTGTAACGGAGGCGGACACACGAGAGATCCTCATCTCCTATCGGAACGGCGACAGTCTTCGCACCTCGGACGATACGGTCGGGTTTTCCCGCGGTACGCTGACCGAGCGCGTTCCCGTCAAGGTAAAAAAGCGGTCGGTGGACCTCTCTGCCGTCAGAGTATCCGAGGAAGAATTCGTCTACGACGGCACGACGCATACGATCTTCTTTACCGATCTGCCGAGCGTCTTCTCCGTCTCCTCCTACGACGGCGCGGAGCTCTTGTCTGCGGGCGAGTATACGGTGACGGCGACGCTTTCCTTCGATTTTGAAAATTATGACGCGCCGCGCACCCTCTCCCGTACCGTCAGGGTGTTGCGCGCGGGAGTCTTGCCTCCCGCATTGTCTGCATGGGAGTATGACGGTACGGAAAAGGTACCGACCGTTCCCGACTCGCCGCTTTACACCGTCGTTTTTACCGAGAGCGGCACGCACGCAGGGACGTATACGGTGACCCTCCGCCTGACCGACCCCGCAAACTATACCTTTGAGGGCAACGCGTCGGAGGACGGCGCCGTATGCAACACGACCTTCGTCGTTCTCCCGCGCAGGCTTGTATATGAGCTGTCCGACGTGACGCTCTACCGCGGGGAGGCGCCCGCGCTTCCGTTCGTCACCCTCGTTTCGGGTGAGATTCTCGCGGGGGAGGATCCTCTCCTGCGCCTTCACGCGCAGGACGATGTGTTCGTTCTGACCGTCGACAATCCCGATTATACCGTGGAGTTTTCCGGCGGAAACATCCTGCGCACGGCAAAGCTCTCGCCCGCGAAGATCCGCACCGTCTTCTTCTTTGTCCTTCTCGGCTTGCTGATTCTCCTGCTTCTTCTGTTCCTCTATGCCAAGCGGGAGCAGATCCGTTGTCGAATTCTCCTATCCCGTGAGGAGCGCCGTGCCCGACGCGCAAGAGAAGCGGAGCGCCTCGCCGTCCTCGCCTCCGAGCACATATCCGCCGCACCACCGAAGACCGAGACATCTCCGAAAACGGAGACGACAAACGAAAACGCCGGCGAAGCGACCGCGCTTTCGGAGGAACCGATCGAAGAGGCCCCCGACGGGGAAGAAGACCCGACGCCCTCCGTGGAAGAAGATCTGCCTTCGCCGCCCTCCGCTTCGACGGAGGAGTCGGAGGAAGACCTTTCAAACCAAGAACCGGAGGAAGAGCTTGAAAATCGGGACGCGGGGGAAGACCCCGCAAAGCAGGAGCCTGTCGGGGAAGCGGTGTGCGCGGAGACGGCGGACGCCCTGATCACCGACGCCCTCGCGCGGGAGCTTTTGACCTCCGAGGAGGTGACGATCCCGACCCTCGGGAATCGCCGCGGCGTCGTCAACGTCGATACGCTCAGCCGCAATTTCGGTGGCGGTGAGCGCGTGGACATCAATCTTTTGAAGGAAAAGACCCTGATTCCCTACGATACGGGGTACCTGAAAATTCTTGCCCGCGGCGTCATCGATAAACCGCTCACGGTATATGCCGACGATTTCAGCCTGCAGGCGGTGAAAATGATTGCCCTGACGGGAGGCGAAGCCGTCCGCGCCCGCACCGTACCGAAAAAGGAAAGAAAGTGACCTTCCGCCCCTCCGCGGAGCCTCGGGGCAAAATGACACGAAATGCACGGCAGCCCGTATGGGAAAATTCGGCTTCTTGTGCCTTTTGCCGAACTTCGGGAAAGGGTATTGCAAAAAGGGGAAAGCTATGGTATAATGATTCCAGTAAAAATGAAGGAAGTGTCACATGAAATCTACGAAAAACAGCCTTGAGGTGAAAAAGCTCACCTATGTCGCGCTTCTGACGGCTTTGGTCTTTGTTCTTCAGTTTTTCTTCTCGGGCTTCCGTCTCGGTACCTTTACGGTCTCCGTCGTGCTGGTACCCATCGTTCTCGGCGCGGCGCTCGCGGGACCTCTCGCGGGACTTTGGCTCGGTTTGGTCTTCGGTATCGCCGTTCTCGCGTCGGGCGACGCGGCTCTCTTTTACGGTTTCAACGCCTTCGGCACCATCGTGACGGTGCTCGTCAAGGGCGCGCTCGCGGGACTTGTTACGGGACTCGTCTATCGTGCGCTTGCCCGCGTCAACCGCACGCTTTCCGCCGCGGTCTCCGCCGTCGTCTGCCCGCTTGTCAATACGGGGATTTTTCTCATCGGCTGTCGCCTTTTCTTCTGGGATCTTCTCGGACAGTGGGCGGCGCAGGACTACGGGAACAACGTGGTCGCCTATGCGTTTCTCGGGCTGGTCGGGGCGAACTTCCTCTTTGAGGTCGGCTTCAATCTGATCCTCGCACCCGTGATCCTGCGTATTCTCGAAATGCAATCGAAAAAGGCGGATTGACCTTCCCGCCGCATCCGACCGCACCTCTCGTGCGGTCGGATTTTGCGTATTTTTTAAGGAAGGACAAGTCGCTCTTCCTGCGAAAATATCCCCGCACGCACCCGAACGGGAGAAAGGAGCCCTCGTGACAGACATCTTACTGCTTGAAAAAGATTTTCTCATCGTGAGCAAACCCGCGGGCATCCCGACACAGCCCGACCCCTCGGGAGATAAAGATCTCATGACATTCGCCGCCGAGACCTTACGGTCGCGCGGCGAGGCGGACGGGCTGTATCTCATTCACCGCCTCGACAGGACGGTCGGCGGGCTCGTCGTTCTCGCCCGTACACCGCGCGGGGCAAAGCGCCTGTCGGAGCTCGTCCGCGACCGTAAGATCACGAAGGAATATCTCGCCGTTACGGACGGTATTCCCGCTCCCGAGGGGAAGTTTTTCGACTATCTCTATAAGGACGCGGCAAAGGGGAAAAGTTATGCCGTCTCCTCCGAACGGCGGGGGACGAAGCCCGCGGAGCTCACCTATCGGCGCCTTGCCGAGGGGGAGGGGAAAGCGCTCGTCGCAGTCCGTCTTCTGACGGGAAGACATCATCAGATCCGCGTTCAGTTTTCCTCCCGCGGAATGCCGCTTGCGGGGGATAAAAAGTACGGGAGCCGCGACAATTGCCCCGTCGCCCTGTACGCCGCGCACCTTTCCTTTTCGTATGACGGGCGCACGGTGGATCTTTTCGATCTGCCCCGCACGGAGGAATATCCGTGGAGCCTGTTTTCGGAGCGGTTGACTCCGCATGTATTTTGCCTTGCAGAAGGAGACATTTGATTATGATGGATTTTGCGAAACTGACCGTAACGCCGAAGGCGGAGACCGCGCTTCGCGGCGGACATCCGTGGGTGTACGGAGAAGAAGTGACGGCGTGTGACCGCCCCTATGAGAACGGGGATCTCGTAAACGTTTTCGGAACAAAGGGAAAATATCTCGGCACGGGCTTTGTGAACGACCGTTCGAAGATCCGCGTCCGCGTCATATCGAAAAATGCGAACGATACCTTCGACGAGGCGTTTTTCGAGCGGCGTCTTCGCCATGCGGTCGACTATCGGCGCACGGTGATGGGGGAGGATTTCTCCGCCTGTCGGCTGATTTTCGGGGAGGCGGATTACTTTCCCGGGCTGACGGTCGACCGCTTTGGGGACATTCTCGTCACCGAGACGCTTTGCCTCGGCATCGATCGAAGAAAGGAGATGCTTTTCTCCCTTCTTGTGAAGATCCTCCGCGAGGGCGGGGAGACGATCCGCGCGATCTATGAGCGGAACGGGAGCGAGATCCGCACGCTCGAGGGACTTGAAAAATACGAGGGCTTTTATCACGCCGAGGGACTGTCCGACACGGAGAGCGGGAAGACCGAGATTACCGAGAACGGCATCGTCTATACCGTCGACTATGCCGAAGGGCAGAAGACGGGATTCTTCCTCGATCAGAAATACAATCGCCTTGCCGTCGCCCGTCTCGCGAAGGGGAGGCACGTCCTCGACGCCTTCACCCACACCGGCTCCTTCGGGCTCAATGCCGCGAAGGGAGGCGCCGCCTCGGTCGTCAGTGTGGACGTCTCCGCCGACGCTCTCGCGGTCGCGAAAGAGAATGCGAAAAAGAACGGGCTCGAAGAAAAGATCACCTATCTGCGCGCCGACGTCTTTGATTATCTCGATGCGTGCCTTGCCGAAAAGCGGCGGGACTTCGACCTGATCATCCTCGACCCGCCCGCCTTTACCAAAAGTCGCGATACCATCAAGAACGCGATCCGCGGATATAAGGAGATCAACATGAAGGCGATGCGTCTTCTGCCGCGTGGCGGCTACCTTGCCACCTGTTCCTGCTCCCACTTTATGACCGAAACCTATTTTCGGCAGATGCTCCACAACGCCGCGGAGGAGGCGGGCGTTACCTTAAAACAGATCGAAGCACGCACGCAGAGCCCCGACCATCCGATCCTATGGAACGTCCCCGAGACCTATTACTTAAAATTCTACATTTTCCAAATTGTCTGATCGAAAAGGGGGAGATATGACAACAAAACTTTACGATTTCGATGCATATCTTTCGGAATTTGAAGCGACCGTGCGCGGCGCGACAGAGAAAGGCGACCGCTACGAGATCCTTCTCGACCGCACCGCCTTCTTCCCTGAAGAGGGAGGACAGAGCGCGGATACCGGGACGCTCGACGGAGTGAGAGTCCTCGGCGCGCGCCTTGCCGACGGGGAGATCTTCCATATCACCGACGCACCCCTTCCTGTCGGCGCCCGCGCCGTCGGAAGACTCGATTTCGCGGAACGCTACGACAAGATGAAGCAGCATACCGCGGAGCATATCCTCTCGGGACTTTTCTTCTCGCATTTCGGCTATCACAATGTCGGTTTTCATCTCGGAGCAGAGGATACGACGCTCGACTTTGACGGCGTGCCGACGAGAGAGGAGCTCGACCGTATCGAGACCTTGGCAAACGAGGCGGTCATGAAAAACCTTCGCGTCACTGCGGAATATCCCCCCGAGGCGGTGCTCCGTGAGCTGAACTATCGGTCGAAGCTCGCCCTGACCGAGAACGTCCGCATCGTGACGATTGAGGGCGTGGATGTTTGCGCCTGCTGTGCGCCCCATGTCGCCCGCACGGGGGAGATCGGGTGCATCAAAATTCTGGACGCCGAAAAATACAAGGGCGGAGTCCGTCTGCATATGAAGGCGGGACTTCGCGCACTCGCCGATTACCGTATGCGCTATCGCACGACGGCGGCACTGTCCGCCCTCCTGTCGGAAAAGCAGACCGAGCTCGTTACCGCGACGGAAAAGCTTCTTGCCGATACCGCCGCCCTTACCCGTTCCTATCGGGAGCTGCGGCTCGGTCAGATGAAAAAGGAAGGCGAAGAGCTTCCGAGGACCGAGGGCAACCTCGTCCGCGTCTTTCCCGACGCGAGCTATGACGAGCTTCGCGCCTTTGCCAACACCGCGATGGGGCGGGTCGACGGCAAGATCGTGGCGCTCTCCCCGACGAAGGACGGTTTTTCCTATCTGATCGCCGTGCGCGGGGGGGATCTCTCGCAGACGGTGCGAGAGATCAACGCCGCCCTCGAAGGCAAGGGCGGCGGCAGGGGAAACATGGTCATGGGAACCTTCCGCAAAAGCGAAGAGGACATTCGGAACTATTTCGCAGAGTAGTACGCTTCCGAAACAAATTGAAGTAAGAAAGTAAATGGAAATAAAATGCGTTTTTCGCGCCCGCGGATGTTTCGACATCACCGGTTCCCTATAACAAAAGAAGCTGACACATTCGGTAATAAAAGAGGCGGCCGCATTCGGCAATAAAAGAGGCTGTCGCATTCAGTATTTTTTCTATATACAAACGAAAAATGACCGAGAATCATCTTGATTTCTCGGTCATTTTTGTATATGGATTCAAATTTACGCTTGGTGTGCGATTCGTGCGGCAGCCCGTTTTCGTTGTCGGGAGCGCCGCAAAACCCGCGTACCCGTTTTGTCATATCTCTGACAGCGGGACACGGGGGCGAATATCGGCGCCTTCGAAAAAAAGCACCCGCCGGGTGCTTTTTTGGTGCGGGCGACAGGGGTCGAACCTGCATGGTTGCCCACCGGATCCTAAGTCCGGCGCGTCTGCCAATTCCGCCACGCCCGCGGAAAGTTCGCGGCACCGACGCTCAGAGAAGCATCGAGAGCGCCGCGAGGAGTAAAAGATGAAGAGGGTAGCCGAGATAGAAAAAGTATTTCCATCGGGGTGACCCGGGCTCTCCGTTATAAAAATAGAGCAGGGGAATTGCGAGAAGAGAGAAGACCTGATACCATGCGGTGCACAGCGTTTCGGCAATCATTGCCGCACCGAGCATCACGAGCTTCTCCCGCTTTTCGGGAAGACAATAGAGAAGGACGGGCGTCAGAACGCCGAGAATTCCGTAATCGAGCGTGACGCCGAAGGTGCGCAGAGGAGAGGTCACCCCGCCGAGAAAATACGCGACGGCGATCAGGGCGGCCATGCCGAGGACGGGGAGCACGGGGATGTGCCCGGTTTCCCGTTGCGAGCGAAACGCGTCGACGGCAGAGATGAGCAGGATCGACAGAGAGAAGGTAATGAGAATGGAGAAGGTCAATTGCTTCGAGGCGACAAAATAAATGAGATTGCAGAGAACGCCGAGCACAAAGAGGCGCAAGAAGTAGCGGCGCCGATTCGAGGTGTAACGGCATCCCTCCGCGATCATGTAGGCGAAGATCGGGAAGGAAAGCCGCCCGATGATGCGAAGGGGAAGGAATCCGTCGAAGAGGAGCACTGCCGCATGATCGGCGAGCATCGTCGCGAAAGCAATGAATTTTAAGACGTTACGATTGAAGAAGGAAGTTTTCAAATTCATAAGCGATAGCGGGGCGTATAGCCGTTCTCGTCCTTTTTCTCCTCTCCCGTCCCGTCTCTTTTTTCGGTGTCGCCCGTGTGCTTTTCAAGAAGACGGCGGACGAGACGAACGAGAAAGAAAACGAGAAAATACAGCGCGGTAAAAAACACGGACACGGCAAAAACCGTCGCAACACCGCGCGCCGCAAGATTGCCGATGACAACAAAAAGCAGGATAAAAGCAACCAGTGCAACCGCATAATGCAAAATAAGCTTTACAAAATAAGGCAAATTCTTCACTTCAAAGAGAAGTCCTGCGACGGAAAGCAACATTCCGAAACCGAGGATAATAAAGAATCTTCCTGCGGTAATGGCGGGAGAAGAAAGTCCGGAAAGCGCGGAAAAGAGCATGAAAAGGGAAGTGATGAGGACGGTATAGAGTGCCCCCGTCTCGATCAGCCTGAATACTCGGCGCATGGAGTACCTCCGATAAGGTCGCGGCGCGTGCCGCGGCAAACTAACTACGATTATAGCATATCCGCCTCCGTATTTCAAGAGGAAAAACGGAAAAATTCCTTTTCTTCATGTCCTTACGACGGGAAATACACTTTTTCGCGAAAGAGGGAAAAACGCCTTGACAAAGCGAAAAAAAAATATTATAATATTTAAGAAACTTTATTTATATCTTTCGGAGGCAAACCATGAACAGAAAAACCGCGCGGGAAAACGCCTTTCTCCTTCTCTTTGAGGACGCGGCGAGAAAGAACGACGACGCCGAGGAGATCTATACCCTTGCGACGGAGGAGCGGGAGCTCGAGACCGACGATTACGTCAAACGGGTGTTTTTCGGCGTGCGCGAGCATCGCGAGGAGATCGACGCCGTGATCGGCGATTGCCTCGTCGGATGGAAGCGGGAGCGCGTCTCCACCGCGTCGACGGCGATCCTTCGCCTCGGGGTGTACGAGCTGATGTTCTGTGAGGACATTCCCGCGAAGGTCACGATCAACGAGGGAATCGAACTCTCGAAAAAATTCGACGATGAAAAGGCGTATGTTTTCGTCAACGGCGTGCTGAATGCCGCCGCCGATAAACTCGGGAAAAAGGAATGAGCGGAGACATGTGTTCTTCTCTCACGGGCGACGCCTTTCGTCCCTTGCCCGAGCGGGGCGTTTTTCTCGGGATCGATACGAGCAACTATACCACCTCGGTCGGCATTTTCTCCGTCGCCGGTGAGGTGCTCGCCAACATCAAGCGCCCTCTTCCCGTGAAGAGCGGGGAGTGCGGACTGCGGCAGTCGGACGCCGTGTTCGCCCATGTCAAAAATCTTCCCTCCGCAATGGAGGAGGCAAAGGACGTTCTTCGCGGACGTCCTCTCCTCGCCGTCGGCGTGAGCACGCGTCCGCGCGCGAGAGAGGGCTCCTACATGCCCTGCTTCCTTGTCGGTCGGGCGGCGGCGGAGAGCATCTCTGCCGCGACGGACGTCCCACTCTATTCTTTCTCGCATCAGTGCGGGCATATGATGGCGGCGATCGTTTCTTCGGGGCGGTGGGATCTGCTTGCACGCGATTTTTACGCGTTCCATATTTCGGGCGGGACGACCGACCTTCTCTCCGTCCGCATGGCGGGGGATGAATTTCTCACCCGCGAGATCGGCGGGACGGACGATCTTCACGCCGGGCAGGCGATCGATCGCATCGGCGTGATGATGGGATTGCCCTTTCCCGCGGGAGCTCCGCTTGAGGCGCTCGCAAAGGAAAATAAGACCCCCCTGCCGAAAAAGCATCCGAGGATCCGAAGCACGTATGCGTCCCTTTCGGGACTTGAAAATCTCGCGGAGAAACTCTATCGCGAGACAAACGACGCACCCCTCACCGCCGCGTTCACCCTCTCGTATCTCTGCGACGCCATCGAGGGCGTGACAAGACGCGCTATCCTTGAAAACGGCGACGCCCCCGTCCTCTTTGTCGGCGGGGTCATGAGCAATTCGATTCTGAAAGCACGCCTTGCCGAAGCCTTTGACGCGGCGTTTGCGATTCCCGCACTCTCGGCGGACAACGCCGTCGGGATCGCGGCGCTCACGGCGAGACGATACGGCGTCGACTTTTCTTAGAAAGGAGAACCCCATGGACCTGTCCTCGCTCAGGGAACGGCAGACGCCAGAGCCCTTTTCCGTCTCCGAGCTGAACGGCTATATCAAGTCGATGATGGAGGCGGATCCCCGCCTGACCCGCGTGACGGTGAAGGGGGAGATCTCCAATTTCGTGTCCCATACGAGCGGACATCTGTACTTTTCCTTAAAGGATGAGGAGGGGCAGATACGGGCGGTGATGTTCCGCTCCGCCGCCGCGCGCCTCGCCTTCCGACCCGCGGACGGGATGCGCGTCATTCTGTTCGGCTCGGTGTCGGTGTATACGAAGGGCGGAAGCTATCAGCTCTATGTCAACGCGATGCAGCCCGACGGCGTCGGCGCCCTGTATCTCGCCTATGAACAACTGAAAGAAAAACTGCGGGCAGAGGGACTCTTCGACGAAGCGCATAAGCGCAGTATTCCGAAGATTCCGCGTGCCCTCGGCGTTATCACTTCGCCGACGGGCGCGGCGATCCGCGACATTCTCCATATCACCGCGCGCAGATTTCCCGCAACGAAAATTTATCTCTATCCCGCGCTCGTACAGGGGGAGGGAGCGGTGCCCTCTCTCCTTGCCGCCCTTGACTTTTTCGAGGAGAGCCGACTTTGCGATACCGTCATTATCGGTCGCGGCGGCGGCTCCATCGAGGACCTTTGGGCGTTCAACAGCGAGGCGCTCGCGCGGAAGATCTACGACATGACGGTTCCCGTGATCTCCGCCGTCGGGCACGAGATCGATTTCACCATCTGCGATTTTGTTGCCGACCTGCGTGCGCCGACTCCCTCCGCCGCGGCGGAGATCGCCGTCCCCGACCGAAAGGAATTGTTGCTTTCTCTCGACAGGACGAAGGATCGGCTCGATGCCGCCCTCACCGCCTTCGTCGGGCGGAAAAGGGAACGGCTCGACGCGCTTGCCGCCCGCCGTCCGCTCACGGAGCCCGAGACAATCCTGACGCCTTTTTATGACGCGGTACGCTCCCTTCGCGAGAGGGCAGATACCGCCGTGCGCATAAACACGGAAAAAGCGCGCGCGTCTCTCGCACTCCTTGCGGGGAAGGCGCAGGCACTCGATCCGATGTCGGTGCTGACCCGCGGCTTTTGCGTGCCAGAGCGTGACGGACACCCGATCTCCTCGGTGCGCGAGGCGAGTGTCGGGGAAGACCTGACCCTCCTGTTTGCCGACGGCGTGGCGGTCGCAAGCATCAAAGAATCCAAACCATACGAAGGGGAGAGAACAGAATGAAAGACGAAACGATGACATTCGAGAGCGCAATGGAAAAGCTCGACGCTACGGTCCGACGCTTGGAGGGAGGCTCTCTTCCGCTCTCCGAGGCGCTCGCCGCCTACGAGGAGGCGGTCGGACTCGTCCGCTTCTGCAACGAACGGCTGGAGGACGCCGAGCAGAAGGTGCGGATCCTGACAGAAGGAGAAGGGGGCACGGTGACCGACGCCCCGTTTGCCGCTCCCGATGAGACTTGATGTTTTTTTGTTCGAGAACGGATTCGCGGGGAGCCGCAGTGAGGCGAAGTCCTTCATCTCGGACGGCGCGGTCTTCTTGGACGGAAAGACAATCACGAAGCCCGCTTTCGACGTGACGGGGCGGGAAGAGAAGATTTTTCTCGACCACGGCAGAAAAAAATATGTCGGGCGAGGCGGGTACAAGCTCGAGGGGGCACTTCTCACCTTCGGAATTCCCGTTCGCGGGCGGTATGCACTGGACATCGGTGCGTCGAGCGGCGGTTTTACCGACTGCCTGCTTCAGAACGGTGCCGAGCGCGTGATTGCCGCCGATGTCGGGTCGGGACAGCTCGTTTCCTCTCTTCGCGCCGACCGTCGTGTCCACGTGATGGAAAACTACAATGCAAGATATATGACGCGCGACGACCTTCCGTATGTTCCCGACCTTTGCGTGATGGACGTTTCTTTTATCTCCGCCACGCACATCATTCCCGCCGTTTATCGCACGCTCGACGACAACGCCGATTTTGTCTGCCTTGTCAAGCCGCAGTTTGAGGTGGGACGCTCCGGTGTCGGGAAAGGCGGAATTGTGAAGGACAAGCTGCTTCGCGAGGACGCACTTCGCCGCGTGTGTGCCTTTGCCGTGCAATACGGCTTTGCCGTTCGGGGCAGGATGGTGTCTCCGATACTCGGCGGAGACGGAAATACCGAATATCTCGTTCATTTTACCAAAGGGGAATCCCGAAAGGAGAGACAGCCGTGAAGCGAATCGCTCTGTTGCCAAATCCGAAAAAAGACCCGACGCTCCGCGTTACGGGAGAGATCGTCGACCGCCTGTCGAAAAACGGCGCGACGGTCACACTTCCGCCGCAGTACCGCGGGACGTTTCCGACGCTCGCCTCGGAGAGCTTTCCCGACGCCCCCGACCTGTTCTTGGTCGTCGGCGGGGACGGCTCGATTCTCGACGCTTCGGTCGATGCCGTCGCGGCGGGTGTTCCCGTCCTCGGCGTCAATCTCGGAAAGCTCGGCTACCTTGCCGAGCTCGACCCCTCGCAGCTTGACCGACTCGACCGTCTGTTTCGCGGCGAGTATACCGTCAGAGAAGAGATGCTTTTGACCGTCTCCGTTTTGCGGGAGGGACGGGAAGTGCCCTCCGCGCGCTATGCGGTCAATGAGGTATTCGCGTCGCATGACGGCGCGGTCGGGCTCGCGACACTGCGCCTTCATACCGAGGCGGGGGAGAGCGTTTCCTATCGCGCGGACGGCCTGATTTTTTCCACGCCGACGGGCTCTACCGCATATTCGCTTTCCGCCGGCGGTCCCATCGTCGCGCACAGCGTCCCGTCGATCACCGTGACCCCCGTCTGCCCCCATTCCTTCTTCAATCGCTCCATCGTATTTTCTCCGGAGGAAAGACTTACTCTCACCGCGGGTGAGGTACCCCTCGGACTCTCAGTGGACGGAAGACCGTTCGACACCCTCTATCCCGGGGAGACCTGCGCGATCCGTCGCGCCGAGCGCTCTCTGAAACTTTTGACCTTCCGTGAAAACGATACCTTTTCCGCACTGTTTTCGAAGATGCGGAAACTGGAAGAAATATAACCGATGTGCGGCTTACGTGCCCCGTGCCTTCCGATTTTTTTCGGGGCGGTGCAACCCGCCGAATACAGAAAGGACATCATTATGAAACGTACCCGTCAGAATAAAATTCTCGAGCTTATCGAGAAATATGAAATCGATACGCAAACCACGTTGCAGGAACGCCTGAAGGAGGCGGGCTTCGACGTGACGCAGACCACGGTTTCCCGCGATATCAAGGAGATGAAGCTCGTCAAGGGGCTGACCGAGCGCGGAACCTATAAATATGTTTTGCCGAACCTCAGAAAGGAGCCGCCGACCCCTGTTTTGAATTCGACTCTCGCCGCTGCGATCACAAGGATTGAGATTTCGGATAACATCATCATCTTGCGCACGCTTCCCGGTATGGCAAACGCGCTCGCAAGCTGTGTGGACGGACTTTCCCTGCCGGAGATTCTCGGCAGTGTGGCGGGAGACGACACCATTCTTTTTGTCGCTCGCGCGGGAGAGGCGGAGCATATCAGAGAAAAGCTCTACGATGTGTTTAAGAAAAGGTAAGGGGCAGAAAGCGACATCCTGTCGGGCAGCCGACAAACAGAAAGGAAACGGGAGTTATGTTACTTTCTTTGCATATTGAAAATATCGCGGTCATCCGCTCGGTAGATCTGGATTTTCCTCACGGCTTTTCTGCCCTGACGGGCGAGACGGGCGCGGGAAAATCGATGATTATCGACAGCGTGTATCTTCTTCTCGGTGCAAAGGCAGATAAGAATCTGATTCGCACGGGCACCGATGCCGCGACGGTGAGCGGGCTCTTCGGGGAGTTTACCGAGAGCATTTCGGAAAAGCTTTCCGAGGTTGGTGTTTCCCCCGACGAAGAGGGCAATATTTTCATACAGCGTACCCTGACGCAGGACGGAAAGTCGCAGATACGAATCAACGGGCGAGCAATCAGTCTTGCTCTTCTCCGCGCGGTAACCCCGTACCTTGTGAGCGTTCACGGGCAGAACGACACGCAGTCGCTTCTGAATCCCGAGCGGCATATCGAGCTCATCGATATCTACGGCGGAACGCTCGAAAAGCTCGCGGAATATAAGACCGCATACGCATCCTATTGCGAGGCGAAGCGGGAGCTCGAAACACTCGCGGGACAGGCAAGAGAAAGAGAACGTCTGACCGAAATGCTGAAATATCAGATTGCCGACATCGATGCGCTTTCTCTGCATGACGGAGAGGAAGAAGAACTGGTCGATAAGAAGGTAAAGCTCCGCAGCAGCGAGAGGATTATGAAGCAGGCATCCTTTGTATTCAAAGCTCTCAAAGGGAGCGAAAAGGGAAGCGTCTCCTTCCTCCTTGACCGAAGTGTTGCCGCCCTGACGCAGATTGCCGACGTGATTCCGGCGGCGGGCGAATATGCGGAACGCCTGCGGGATATTCTTTACAGCGTGGACGATATTGCCGAGGAGGCATATGCTATTACCGAGGATGCGGGGGGTGACCCGACCGACAAGCTCAATGCGATCGAGTCCCGTCTCGACAAGATCTCGAAGCTGAAGCGAAAATACGGGCTGACCGTGGCGGACATTCTTGCCTTTCGCGAACGTGCCGCACACGACCTCGAGGCACTCGAGGACGCGGACGGCAGACTCGAGGAGCTTGCCGCGCAAAAGGAGAGCCGTTACCGCAGGGCACTTGCCGTTGCGGAGGAGCTTCATACGCTCCGAATAAGGGCGGCGTCCCGCCTCGAAGGGGAAGTCAAGGCAGTGCTCGATTTCCTCGATATGCCGAAGGTCGTGTTCTTCGCCTCCGTCAGGCAGGAGACGGTCGGCGGAGAAAGAGTGCTTTACCCGAACGGCGCCGACAAGACGGAATTCTTCATCAGCGCCAACCGCGGCGCCGACCCTCAGCCGATCGCGAAGATCGCGTCGGGCGGCGAGCTTGCCAGAATTATGCTGGCATTGAAGTGCGCCCTTGCCGAAAAGGACGGCGTTCCGACCCTGATCTTCGACGAGATCGACGCGGGCGTCTCCGGCAAGACCGCACGAAAGATCGGAATCAAGATGAAGGAGCTTGCCCGCGGGGCACAGGTGTTCTGCGTGACCCATTCGGCGCAGATCGCCTCTCTATCGGACACGCATTTCTTAATCAGCAAAACGGACGTGAACGGCGCGACGGAAACACAGGTGCGCGTCCTCGATTTTGACGGGCGCGTGGCGGAAATTTCCCGAATTCTCGGTGGAATTTCCGTGACCGATGCTCAGCGGAGTGCCGCCGTGGATATGCTCCGCGCGGGAGATACGGCGGAGCCGGACAACGTATAATTCCGAAGATATACGGCTTCGGGACGCGTAAATTGCCCCATCCGAGTCCCCGGGAGAGAGAACCTTGACGCTGTCGGAATTTTTGGAAGAAAAAAACATCCCGTTTTCCGAGAGGGAAGACCTTTCCCGCCACACCTCAATCCGGTGCGGCGGTACGTGCAGAGCCTTTTTGTCACCGAAAAAGAAAGAAGACCTCATCGCTGTCGCGGACTTCCTGTCTCGTGAGAAGTACCCGTGGTACCTCGTCGGGCATATGACGAATACATTGCCGCCCGACGGGGAGTGTGATGCCGTTTTCCTATCCACCCGTGCCATGCAGGGAATCACCCTCTCGGGCGACACCGCCAGGGTGTCGGCAGGAGTCGTCGGCGCGGCGCTTTCCCGCTTCTTGCTTCGAGAGGGACGCATGGCGTTTCCGTCTCTTGCGGGGATTCCCGGGACGGTCGGCGGCGCCGTGCGCGGGAACGCGGGCGCCTTCGGCTATGAAACGTCGGATGCCCTTTTGTCCTGTGAGATCTATTCGGTACCGCAGAGAAAGGTCTATACGCTCTCCCTCGAGGAAATGCGGTTTTCCTATCGGCACAGCCGCCTTTGCGAGGAGGACGGGGAGATCCTGCTCTCCGCCGTATACCGCGCGCCTCTCTTCGATAGAGAGACGGCACAGGCGGAGCTTTGCCGCCTGACGGCACTTCGACGCGCGTCACAGCCCGTCGGTATGCCGAGTCTCGGCAGCGTCTTTTTGCGTGTCGGGGAGACATCCGCCGCTTATTATATCGATCGCCTCGGCTTCAAGGGATACCGCATCGGCGGCGCCGAGGTGTCGCGAAAACACGCGGGCTTTATCGTCAATGCGGGCGGTGCACGCTCCGCGGATGTGCGTATGCTTTCGGATACCGTAAAAGAAGCGGTCGAACGCGCATACGGAGTCACCCTGAAAACGGAGATCCGTATGCTGTAATACAAAAATCGGGAGAGGAGATGCCGCATGTCGTTTTCCAAAGAACAAAAAGCGGCGGTTCTGAAAGAATCCTATAAACTGCCGTGCTGTCGAAGGAGCTTTCTTGTCGGGATCCTTCTTTCCAAAGGCGAGTGCAGGGAGGGAAAGATCTTCCTCCGGACGGACGGTGACGAGAGCGCGGCGGCACTATTGCCCCTGATCTCGGAGGCGTTCGGACGGGATGCCGATGTGACGACTCCCGCGCTCGGCGGGCGCGGACGGGAGATCTCCTTTTTCTCTCCGAGTGCCGAGCGCCTGCTTTTGCGCAACAAGGAGGGGATCCTCTACTATCCGTCCCTCACATGCACGGGTTGCCGAAACGCGTTTTTTGCGGGAATTTTCTATGCCGCCGGACGCGTCAGTGATCCGAAAAAACAATTCTGCCTCGAATTTTCATTCGGAAGCAAAACAAATCTGTTCCGATTGTTCTTTGAGGAAACAGGGCTTTCGCCGAAATATGCAAAGCGACGGGAGGAGCAGCTTCTCTATTTTCGGGATTCCGCATCAATCGAGGACTACTTCGCCCTCGCGGGGATGAACCGCACGGCGTTTCTGTTCATGAATTTCAAGATCGAAAACGAATTCCGCAACAACGCGAACCGCGTCGCCAATTGCGAGACCAATAATATTCAGAAGGCGGTCGTCGCCGGTGCTCTCCAGATCGCGAAGATTGAAGAGCTCGAGCGCCGCGAGCTGCTGTCCCGCCTGCCCGAGGAACTGGAACGGACGGCGAGGCTCCGTCTGCTTTATCGTGATCTTTCGCTCTATCAGCTCGCACAGAAGGCGGTGCCGCCGATCACGAAATCGGGGCTTTCGCATCGCCTTTCGAAGATCGTGAAGCTTGCGGACGAGCTGCTCGCCGAGCCGCAAAAACCGTAATTTCGACACGCAGAAGGGGGCATGACGGCACCTGTCGCACGGACAAGCCCGCCAAACAAGGAGGAAGAGATGGGAGAATTCGTCCACTTACATTTGCACACCGAATACAGCCTGCTCGACGGCGCCGCTCGCATCTCGGAAATTGCGGCGAAGGCGATCGCCGAGGGACAGGATGCCGTCGCCATTACCGACCACGGCGTCATGTACGGCGCGGTGGACTTTTACCTTGCCCTGAAAGAGAAGGGCATCAAGCCGATCATCGGCTGTGAGGTCTATGTCGCACCGAGAACCCGCTTTCTGAAAGAAGGACGGGGAGATTCCTCGGGACATCATCTGATCTTGCTCTGCAAGAATGCGGTCGGGTACCGCAACCTTTGCTACATGGTGTCCGAGAGCTTCGTGAGCGGCTTTTATATGCGTCCGCGCATCGATATGGATCTTCTGCGGGAGCACTCGGAGGGACTGATCGCCCTGTCGGGATGCCTTGCGGGAAAGATCCCGTCCCTGATCTTGGCGGGCAGTATGCCCGAGGCAGAGAAGACCGCGCTCGAGATGAAGACGCTGTTCGGCGAGGATTTTTATCTCGAGGTGCAGAATCACCACATGGACGACGAGCGGAAGGTCGCCTTCGGGCTCAAGACCATCTCCGAAAAGTACGGGATCCCGCTGGTCGCGACCAACGACGTGCATTATCTCGAACGCTCGGACGCCGATATTCAGGCGACACTCCTCTGCATCCAGACCAACAACGTGATTACCGAGGGAAAGCCCTTCGGCTTTGAGACCAACGAGTATTATTTTCGCGGGACGGCGGAGATGAAGACGCTCTTTTCCGCCTTTCCGAATGCGATCGAGAATACCGTTCGGATCGCGGAAAAATGC
This sequence comes from uncultured Eubacteriales bacterium, assembly GCA_934373635.1. Lineage (GTDB taxonomy): Bacteria > Bacillota > Clostridia > Oscillospirales > CAG-272 > UBA1740. Next base: position 123,521 of record CAKROZ010000003.1, on the reverse strand, counting down.
AATTTCGACTTCGAGTTCGGAAAGCTGTATCTTCCGAATTTCACCCCCGAGGGGGGCATGACGCACGCGGAAAATCTGACGCGGGACGCCTACCGCGGCTTTGACCGCCTTGTCGCGGACGGGCGGATCTCGTTCGGGAAATTTTCGAAGGAGACCTATCTTTCTCGCATCGAATACGAGCTCTCGGTCATTATCAAGATGGGCTTTGACGCCTACTTTCTGATCGTGGCGGACTTTGTTTCCTATGCGAAGCGTCACGGGATTCCCGTCGGACCGGGCAGAGGCTCGGGCGCGGGCTCTCTCGTCGCGTTCCTTATCGGAATTACCGACGTCGACCCCATCGCCTTCGATCTTCTGTTCGAGCGCTTTCTGAATCCCGAGCGCGTTTCCATGCCCGACTTCGATATCGATTTCTGCTATGAGAGACGGGAAGAGGTCATCGATTACGTCAAGCGGAAATACGGTGAGGATAAAGTCGCACAGATTGTGACTTTCGGAACGCTTGCCCCCCGTGCCGCCGTGCGAGATGTCGGGCGGGCACTCGGGATGCCGTATGCGTCGGTGGATGCCGTGGCGAAATTGATTCCGCGGGAGCTGAACATCACCATAGACGACGCACTGAAGCGCAAAGAGCTTCACGCGCTTTATGACGACAACGCCGAGGTAAAGCGCCTCATCGACATCAGCCGCCGCCTCGAAGGGATGCCTCGTCACGCATCGACACACGCCGCGGGCGTTGTCATTACCGAGAAGCCGACCTACGAATACGTGCCCCTGTCTTACAGCGGAACGGGCGTCGTCACGCAGTTTGACATGACGACGGATGCCAAGCTCGGACTCGTGAAATTCGACTTTCTCGGGCTTCGGTATCTGACCGTGATCGACGATGCCGAAAAGGCGGTGAAGCGCCGCGTTCCCGATTTCGATATCGCGAAGATCCCGGACGGAGACCCCGCCACCTTCCGCCTGCTTTCCGAAGGGCGGACGGACGGTGTGTTTCAGCTTGAGTCCGGAGGAATGAAGCAGGTTCTTTTGCGACTCGCGCCCTCCTCGCTCGAGGACATCATCGCCTGTATCGCACTGTACCGCCCGGGACCTATGGACTCCATCGATACCTTCATCGCGCGAAAGCACGGGAAGGAGAAGACCGTCTATAAGATTCCCGCACTCGCTCCCATTCTCGACGTCACCTACGGTTGTATCGTCTATCAGGAGCAGGTCATGCAGATCTGTCGCGCACTCGCGGGTTATTCCTATGCACAGGCGGATATCGTCCGCCGCGCGATGGCGAAGAAGAAGGAAGACGTCATGCTCGCCGAGCGGGAGCGCTTCCTCGACGGGGCAAAGAAGAACGGGATCTCCGAGGCGGATGCCTCGGAGGTGTTCGACGAGATGGTGAGCTTTGCCAAGTACGCCTTCAATAAGAGCCACGCGACGGCATACGGGATCCTCTCCTATCGGACGGCATATCTGAAAGCGCATTATCCCGCGGAGTATTTTGCCGCGCTCATGACGAGCGTGCTCGATTCTCCCGTGAAGATCCGGGAATACATCGCCGACGTGAAAAAGTACGGCGTCCGCGTTCTGCCCCCCGACATCAACGAGAGCGAGGCGACCTTTGCTGTCGTTTCGGGGAACATCCGCTTCGGTCTTCTCGCCGTCCGAAATGTCGGGCGTCAGTTCGCCGATGCGGTGGTGAAAGAGAGGAGAAACGGGAGCTTCCGTTCCTTCGATTCCTTCGTCGGCAGACTGTCGGAGGCGGAGATCAACAAGCGCACGATGGAATCGCTCATCAAGTGCGGCGCGTTCGATTCGCTCGGCGTTCCGCGCAGTGCGCTTCTCGCATCGTATGAGGCGATCGTGGACGGCGAGCACGACCGCTCCCGCAACAATGTTTCGGGACAGCTCGACCTGTTTTCGCTTGCCCCCGCCGCGGGGGAGAAGAGCGGATTCGTCTACCCCGACATCCCCGAATATTCGCAAAGAGAGCTTTTGCTTCTCGAAAAGGAGAGCTCGGGCATGTATTTTTCGGGGCATATGGCGGATAATTATTCGAAGCATATCGTCTCCCTGTCTCCCGACAGAATCTCGGACATTTTCGAAGAGACGGCGGAGGAGAACGAAGCCTTTGCCACCAAATACCGCGACCGCGCCAAGGTGAGCATTGCGGGCATCATCACGGCGAAGAAGACAAAGACCCTGAAAAACGGAGATACCATGGCATTTTTGCGCGTGGACGATACCTACGGTGAGATCGAGGTCATCGTCTTCGCAAGACAGTATGCGAAGTGCGGGGACGAGCTCTCACCCGAAAACGCGGTCTTCATTGAAGGAACGCTCTCTCTCGAAGAGGGGGAAGCGCCAAAGGTCTTGCTTTCCTCGGTGCGCCGCCTTCTCGGGAACGCGGAGTTCGACGCGAAGGCGGGCGGAGACCGCGGGGAAAGGTCGGAGAAGTCAAAGACGGAGGAGAAAAAGCCGGCGCGCCTGTTTATCAAGGTTCCCTCGACGGGGGATGAACGGCTCGGGACGCTGCTGCGCCTTTGCTCCCTCCATCCCGGGGACTGCGAGGTCGTCCTGTACGACGGGGCGACGGGAAAATACGTCCGCTATCGCGGTGCGACCCTTTCACCCGACGAGGGGGTTCTTCGGCGGCTTTTTGCCGTGTTCGGGGAGGAAAATGTGGTTTTTCGCCCGTGAGACTTGACAGAGCGTGCGCGCATGGTGTATAATATTTCGGAAATCCTAATAGGGAATCGTTCTTTGAAGACTCCCGAAAACCATCCGAAAGAAGGAGATTTTTATGAAGTATATTCTTGACATCGTTCTTATCTTTATCATTCTGCTCGGGATCTTCCTCGGATATAAGAGGGGATTTGTCAGGACGGTGGGGCGTCCCGTTAAGTTTTTCGCCACCCTGTTCTGCTCCTTCCGCTTTTGTTCCCTCTTTTCGGAGCGGGTGCTTCGTCCCCTGATCTCGGAGCCGGTGACGCGGCAGGTCGCGGATTATATCCGCACGCACTGCGGTGACGTGACGGCGGAGAATGCGGGGGAGACCCTTCCCACCGTCCTGAAACTTGCCGCGGGGCTTTTCGGCATCGACGTGTCGGAGGCGGCGTCCCGCGGGGAAAACGTCATTGACAGCCTGACCTCGACGCTGACGGCGCCCGTCGTGGATATCGTTTCCACGGTACTTTCCTTTGTCGCTCTTTTGATTCTTTGCACTCTGATCTTCAGCGTGGTGCTTTGGCTTGTGGATCTTCTTTTTCGTATCGGACCCGTTTCGATCGTCAACAAGGTCGTCGGTGTGCTGTTCTCGGGCGCGTTCGCGTTTTTGATCTCGTGGGCACTCGCATCCCTCTTCGCATTCGTGCTTGACACCTCACTGTTTGAGGGCGTCGCATGGGCGGAGAATTTCGAGGGCGGCTTCTTCTATCGGTTTTTGAATCAATATAACCCACTTGACCTGATCCTCAGCTTCTGATATCGGGTCGTGAGAACGGAATACGCATGGAAATACAGAAATGTGCAAGATGTAAAAAACGTCCCGCCGTGGTGTTTATCACTCGCCTCGAGGACGGGAAAAAAGTGAATGAGGGGCTCTGCCTGCTCTGCGCCAAGGAGCTCGGGATCCAGCCCATCAACGATATGCTGAAACAGATGGGGATCAGCGAGGACGACATCGAAACGATGAACAACGAGGTCGAGGGACTTCTTTCTCCGACGGACGAGTCCGTTTCGGGCGGGGAGGACGGCGGCGCGCCCGCGGTCGATCTGCCGAAGATCTTCTCGGGGCTCGGCTTCCCGTTCGGTCAGGCAAAGGAGGCCCCGAAGAAAAAGGAAGCAAAAGCGGAGGAGAAGCCGAATGCGAATCGGAAATTCCTGTCCGCCTATGCCACCAACCTGACGGCGAAGGCGGTGCAAGGGAAACTCGACCGCATCGTCGGACGTGATCGCGAGCTCGATCGCGTCATTCAGATCCTCTGCCGCAGACAAAAGAACAACCCCTGTCTTATCGGTGAGCCCGGCGTCGGAAAGACCGCCATCGCCGAGGCGCTTGCCCTTCGCATCACCGAGGGACGGGTGCCCGAGCGGCTTCGCGAGAGCGAGATCTGGCTTCTCGACCTGACGGCTCTCGTTGCGGGGACGCAGTTCCGCGGGCAGTTTGAGTCGAGGATCCTCGGACTCATCAAAGAGGTGAAGTCGGCGGGGAATGTCATCCTGATGATCGATGAGATCCATAACATCGTCGGTGCGGGAGATTCCGAGGGCAGTATGAGCGCCGCGAATATTCTGAAGCCCGCGCTTTCCCGCGGGGAAATTCAGGTCATCGGCGCGACCACTTTGAAGGAATACCGCAAGTATATCGAGAAGGACAGCGCGCTCGAGCGCCGCTTCCAGCCGATCACCGTCACGGAACCCTCCGTCGAAGAGACGGTGGAGATCATCAAGGGGATCCGCTCCTATTACGAAAAATTCCACGGGGTCAAGATCCCCGACGATGCCGCCCGCTTTGCCGTTACGATGTCCGAGCGGTATATCACCGACCGCTTTTTACCCGATAAGGCGATCGACCTGATCGATGAGGCGGCGTCCCGCACGGCGCTGACCTCTCCCGAATTGAACGAATATAAGCGCAACGAGAAAGAACTTCTCGCCCTCGCGAAGAAGAGAGAAGCGGCGGAGGCCGCCGCCGATGCCGCCACGCAGGAAAAGGACGGCACGGCAGATGAGGAAAGATATAAGCTGCTCGCCGATCTGAAAGTGGAGGAGCTTCGCCTCGAGGAGCGTCAGGAGGCGCTCTCGCCCGTGATCTCGAATCTTTCGCTCTCTCCGTCGGATATCGCCGACGTGATCGAGATCTGGACGGGCATTCCCGCGTCGGATATCAAGAAGAACGAGCTCGGCGAGCTGACGGGTCTTTATGAAAGAATTTCCTCGCGCATCATCGGGCAGGACGAGGCGGTGAGCGCCGTCTGCCGCGCCGTGAAGCGGAAGCGGGCGGGCGTTTCCTACCGTCAGAGCCCCGTGTCGATGATTTTCGCGGGTCCGACGGGTGTCGGAAAGACCGAGCTTGTCAAGGTGCTCTCGCGTGAGCTCTTCAAACAGCCCGAGGCGCTCATCCGTCTCGATATGTCCGAGTTTATGGAGAAATTCGCCGTTTCCCGTATTATCGGCGCACCGCCGGGATATGTCGGCTACGACGAGGCGGGACAGCTGACGGAGAAGATCCGCCGCCGCCCGTATTCCGTCGTTTTGTTCGACGAGATCGAAAAGGCGCATCCCGACGTCATGAACATCCTGCTTCAGATCCTTGACGAGGGCAGGATCACCGACGCGCAGGGAAGAGTCGTCAATTTTGAAAACACCGTCATTATCATGACGACGAACGCGGGGAGCGAGACCTCCTCCGCGATCTCGGGCTTCTCGACGGCAAAGGAAATGCAGAGCAAGGAAAAGACCGAGCGTGCGCTCGCCTCCTTCCTTCGTCCCGAATTTTTGAATCGCGTGGATGAGATCATCACCTTCCGCCATCTTTCAAAGGAAGATTTCGTGAAGATCGCCGCCATTCAGCTCGGGAATCTGCAAAAGTATCTCTCGGAGGAGAAGGGGATCCGCCTGACCTACGGGGAGGATGTTCTCACCCTCGTCGCCGAGCGCTCCTATTCCGAGAAATACGGCGCACGCAACATGCGCCGCTATATCGAGCGTCACATCGAGGACGCGATCGCCGCGGCGGTCATCGGGCATTACGAGAATAAGCTCATCGGTATCGCCCTGTCGGTGCGTGACGGTGAAATCGCTCTCGATACCCTTTAAAAAAAGTGAGGAAAAGAAATGTCGGAATGTACACACGATTGCTCGACCTGTAAGGAAAAGTGCGAGGAGGGCTCCCTTCTCGCACCCGAAAACAAGGCAAGCAAGATCAAACACGTCATCGGCGTCGTCAGCGGAAAGGGCGGCGTCGGAAAATCCCTCGTCACCTCCATGCTTGCCGTCACCATGCGGCGCCGCGGCTACCGCACCGCGATTTTGGATGCGGACATTACGGGGCCCTCGATTCCGCGCGCCTTCGGTCTTTCGACGGGATGCGTGCAGGGGAGCGATCTCGGCATGTTCCCCCCCGTGACCAAGACGGGGATCGAGGTCATGAGCATCAACCTTCTCGTCGACGACGAGACAAAGCCCGTCGTATGGCGCGGACCCGTGATCGCGGGGACGGTAAAGCAATTCTGGACGGACGTCGTATGGAACGAGGTAGACTATATGTTCGTAGATATGCCGCCCGGAACTGGAGATGTCCCCCTGACGGTGTTCCAGAGCCTGCCGCTCGACGGCATCGTGATCGTCAGCAGTCCGCAGGGGCTCGTCTCGATGATCGTGGATAAGGCGATCAACATGGCGGATTTGATGAACATTCCCGTTCTCGGCTTGATCGAAAATTACAGCTACTTTACCTGCCCCGATTGCAAAAAGCAATATAAGATCTACGGGGACAGCCACATCGACGAGCTCGCCGAAAAGCACGGCACCGAGGTTCTCGCAAAGCTCCCGATCGACCCCGAGCTCGCCTCCCTTTGCGACAAGGGCGTGATCGAGCTGTTCGAGAACACCGAGCTTGAGGCGGCGGCGGACAGGATCGAAGAAAAAATCGCGGAAGGCACGAAGGAATAATCTCTTTCTAAAAACGTCTCCGAAGATTTTCAACGAAAAGAAAATCTTACCGTCAGACAATAAAATTTTTGTCAGAAGATCAAAGGACATGTCTCGCTGTAAAAAACGATTTGAATGTGCAGCAACCTTGAACAGAATATTGAAAATGCCGTAAACGTGGCTTTTTCAAAAATCCAAGTAAAGGAGGAATACTTGTATCCGTAGTCCTTTAATTCCACCACCTCCGGTGGTGCGTGTTTCGCTAAAGGCTAAAAATGAGGCATCGAATCATCCGATTCGATGCCCGTTTTTTGCTTGATAATTATTTCAAAAGGAACTTCACAAAGCTCTTTTTTCCGCGCTTGACCAACACGCCGTTTTTCAGAGCCTCTGCCGAAACGGTCGCTTTGACATCGGTCACCTTTTCGCCGTCGACGGTGACGCCGCCCTGTTCGATGGCGCGTCTGCCTTCGGAGCGGGAGGGAACCATCTTGCCGAGAACAAGAAGGGAATTGACATCGACGGCGCCGTCGACCAGCATCTCGGAGGATACCTCGACCGAGGGCGTAAGCTCACTGCTTCCGCCGACAAAGAGCGCACGGGACGCCGCCTTCGCTTTTTCCGCTTCCTCCTCGCCGTGGATGAGCTTTGTCAGCTCGTAAGCGAGAATTTCCTTGGCTTCGTTCAGCTTCGCGCCTTCCCACTTGTCCATCTTGTCGATCTCTTCGAGGGGAAGGAAGGTCAGCATACGGATGCACTTGAGGACATCCTTGTCATCCACATTCCGCCAGTATTGGAAGAAATCGTAGGGAGAGGTCTTTGCGGGGTCGAGCCAGACGGCACCGCTCTGCGTCTTGCCCATCTTCTTGCCCTCCGAATTGAGAAGCAGATTGATGGTCATGGCGTAGGCATCCTTGCCGAGCTTTTTGCGGATCAGCTCCGTACCGTAAAGCATGTTCGACCACTGATCGTCTCCGCCGAACTGCATGTTGCAGCCGTACTCGCGGAACAGATGGTAGAAGTCGTAGGACTGCATAATCATGTAGTTGAATTCAAGGAAGGAAAGCCCCTTTTCCATCCTCTGCTTGTAGCATTCCGCGCCGAGCATCCGATTGACCGAGAAGCAGGCACCCACATCACGCAAAAGCTCAATGTAGTTGAGCTTCAGAAGCCAGTCGGCATTGTTGACCATCTGCGCCTTTCCCTCGCCGAATTCGATGAAACGCTCCATCTGCTTTTTGAAGCATTCACAGTTGTGGCGAATGGTCTCGGGCGTCATCATAGAGCGCATGTCACTGCGTCCCGACGGGTCGCCGATATAGCCCGTCCCCCCTCCGATCAGCACGATCGGGCGGTTGCCCGCCATCTGAAGGCGCTTCATGAGGCAAAGCGCCATGAAATGTCCGACATGCAGACTGTCCGCCGTCGGGTCGAATCCGATATAGAAGGTAGCTTTTCCTTCATTGATCAGCTCTCGGATCTCCGCTTCGTCCGTCACTTGGGCGATCAGCCCGCGTGCGACAAGCTCTTCATAGATTTTCATAAGAATCTCCTCTCGCCGTATGGCAATATTATAAAATCAAAAAAATAAAGCCCTCGGGAATGTTCCCAAGGGCGTAAAAAACGCGGTACCACCTTGTTTCGTCTCCGAAAGGAGACCTCAAAGACTTCCGTAAGAAAGTCCCTCGCGCTAACGGGCGAACCCGACGCAGCCTACGCATCCGCGGGGCGGACTTCGGTGCGTGCTCAAAGAGGTATTCGCTTCGCGGCTATCCGCGGACTCGCACCGACCGCCCGCTCTCTGTGCTTCTTCCGACGAAGTTACTTTTTCTTCTCAACGCTTTGAGATTATTATAACGGATGCCCCCCCTTTTGTCAAGGGGAAAACAAATTTTTTTCGGATTTTTTGAAAAAAGGTATTGACAAGCGGGGAAAAAGCGTTTATAATACTCGCATAAGGGCAAGGGTGTTCTTTGAGAGACTTCTCGAAGACGCCCTTTTTCTGATGATATTATTTTGAATACGAAAACGAGCGAGGCAATGGCGTCCCGACGGACGGCTCTCTCGCTCTTTTTTCGTTTTTTTGGAGGAAGTATGGAAACCATATCGGATTATTTCGGAAGTCTTGTATTTGACGATCGCGTGATGAAGGCAAAACTGCCCGCCTCGGTTTACAGATCCCTGAAGAAGACCATTGACGAGGGGGCACGCCTCGACGGTGAAGTCGCGAATGCGGTCGCCGACGCCATGAAGGACTGGGCGCTCGAGCACGGTGCGACGCATTTCACTCACTGGTTCCAGCCACTCACCGGCGTTACGGCGGAAAAGCACGACAGCTTCATCTCTCCCGCGCCCGACGGCGGCGTCCTGATGGAATTCTCGGGAAAAGAGCTCATCAAGGGCGAGCCCGATGCCTCCTCCTTCCCGTCGGGCGGACTCCGCGCCACCTTTGAGGCGCGTGGCTATACCGCGTGGGATCCGACCTCGTATGCCTTCATCAAGGGAAAGACGCTCTGCATTCCCACCGCCTTCTGTTCCTACGGCGGGGAAGCGCTTGATAAGAAGACGCCCCTCCTTCGTTCCATGCAGGCGCTGAACAAGCAGGCGCTTCGGATTCTTCGTCTCTTCGGCAATACAGATGTCAAATGCGTGCGCACTTCCGTCGGGCCCGAGCAGGAATACTTCCTCGTCGATAAGGAAATGTACGATAAGCGTCCCGATCTCGTCTTCTGCGGCAGAACGCTCTTCGGTGCAAAACCGCCGAAGGGGCAGGAGCTCGACGACCATTATTTCGGCGTAATCAAGCCTCGTGTCGCGGCGTATATGGAAGACCTGAACCGCGAGCTCTGGAAGCTCGGCATCCTCGCGAAGACCGAGCATAACGAGGTCGCCCCCGCACAGCATGAACTCGCTCCGATCTACGCGACGACGAATATCGCGACCGATCACAATCAGCTCACGATGGAGATTATGCAGAAGGTCGCCGCGCGTCACGGGCTCGTCTGTCTGTTGCATGAGAAGCCCTTCGCAGGCGTTAACGGAAGCGGCAAGCACAACAACTGGTCGATGGCGACCGACACGGGCGCCAATCTCCTGACGCCGGGTGAGACTCCGTACGAAAACGCTCAATTTCTCCTCTTCCTCTGCGGCGTCATTCAGGCGGTCGACGATTATCAGGATCTTTTGCGTCTCTCGGTCGCCACGGCAGGGAACGATCACCGTCTCGGCGCGAACGAGGCGCCTCCCGCCGTTATTTCCATGTTCCTCGGAGAAGAGCTCACCGCCGTTCTCGACGCGATCGAGAATGAAACGCCCTATAACAAAGCGGAGAAGACTGTTATGCGCCTCGGCGTGCACGTTCTGCCGAAGTTTATCCGCGATACCACCGACAGAAACCGTACCTCTCCCTTCGCCTTCACGGGCAATAAGTTTGAATTCCGTATGCTCGGCTCCTCCAACAGTATTGCCTGTGCAAATATCATGCTGAACGCCGCGGTCGCCGAATCCCTCCGTCAGTATGCCGACAGACTCGAGGGGGCAAAGGACTTCGAGGCAGAGCTTCACACTCTGATCCGCGAAACGGTGAAAAAGCATAAGCGTATCATCTTCAACGGCAACGGTTACGACGATGCGTGGATCCGTGAAGCCACCGAGAAGCGCGGGCTTCTGAATCTCCGCACCACCCCGGACGCCCTTCCGTATCTGCTCGAAAAGAAGAATACCGACATGCTCACGAGCCTCGGCGTCTTCACCATCCCCGAGCTGCTCTCCCGTTACGAGATCACCCTTGAAAACTATTGCAAGACCGTCAATATTGAAGCCCTCACCATGATCGATATGGCGAGAAAGGAGATCCTTCCCGCCGTCGAAGAATACACCGCCTCCCTCGCCGATACCTACGCGAAAAAGCTCGCCGTATGCCCGAGCCTGACCGAGACCTACGAGAAGCGGACGGTCACCGAGCTTTCTTCTCTCACCGAGGAGATCGCCCGCGCCGTCACCGAGCTTGAAAACGCCGAGATCGCCTATAAATCCGTCGAGGACATCACCGAAGCCGCAAAGAAGATCCGCGATGATCTCCTTCCGAAGATGGCAACTTTGCGTGCCGTTTGTGACGAGGCGGAAACAAAAACAGCAGGGAAGTATTGGCCCTTCCCGACTTACGCCGATCTTTTGTTCGGGGTAAGATAACGCAAACCGTGAGATCCCGCTTGCGGAGTACACGGTAAAACATTCTTGAAAAAAAGGAGAAGAATCCATGTGCTCCGTTATGGGATATTTAGGCAGCATTGACCGTGAATTGTTCGAAAGTGCTTTCGATGCGACCGTGGCTCGAGGGCCCGACGATACAAAAATCGTCGATACCGGTCACGGACTTCTCGGATTTCATCGCCTCTCCGTTATGGGATTGACAGCCGAGGGGATGCAACCCTTTTCCCTTGATGACGATTTTTTGGTCTGCAACGGTGAGATTTACGGGTTTGAAGCGATGCGCCGCACGTTAGAGAAGAAGGGGTATCGCTTCCGTAGCAACTCGGATTGTGAGGTTCTTCTTCCGCTCTACCGCGAATACGGTACGGGAATGTTCGGTATGCTCGACGCGGAATTTGCCCTGATCCTCTACGACGGAACCGAAAGGAAGTTTCTGGCGGCGCGGGATCCTATCGGCATCCGCCCCCTCTATTACGGTTACGGTGCGGACGGGAGTATTGCTTTTGCAAGTGAGCCGTCAAGCCTCCTTCCGCTTTGCAAGAAAGTTTTCCCGTTTCCGCCCGGACATTATTTTGAGGACGGTGTGTTTCATTGCTACGAAGACATATCAAGGGTAACGCATGTCCTTGCGGACGATCTCGAGACCGTCACACGGAACATCCGCGAAAAATTGACGCGTGGAATAGAAAAGCGGCTTGTTTCGGATGCAAAGGTCGGGTATCTTCTTTCCGGAGGCTTGGATTCCTCCCTTGTTTCGGCAATCGCGGCGAAGAAAAGCCGAGTGCCGATCCGTACCTTTGCCATCGGGATGAAAAAGGATGCGATTGATCTGAAATACGCTCGCGATGTTGCCGATTTTATCGGAAGCGAGCACACCGAGGTCTACATGACACCCGATGATGTCATAGGTTCTCTCGCGACGGTGATACGCATTCTCGGCACTTATGATATCACGACGATTCGCGCAAGCATGGGAATGTATCTCCTCTGCAAGAGCATTCATGAAACTTCCGATATCCGCGTCCTCTTGACGGGAGAGATTTCGGATGAGCTTTTCGGTTATAAATATACCGATTTTGCACCGAGCGCGGAGGAATTTCAGAAAGAATCCGAGAAGAGGATCCGCGAGATTCATGCCTATGATGTTTTGCGCGCCGACCGTTGCATCTCGGAAAACTCTCTCGAAGCGCGTGTTCCGTTCGGTGATCTCGATTTTGTCCGTTACGTAATGGCGGTCTCTCCCGCACTGAAAATGAATACCTACGGAAAGGGAAAGTATCTTCTTCGCCATGCTTTCGAAAAGGAGGGGCTCTTGCCGCCTCACATTTTGTGGCGGGAAAAAGCCGCATTTTCCGACGCGGTGGGGCACTCTATGGTCGATGATCTGAAGGCATATGCGGAAACACGTTACACGGACGAAGAATTCGAAGCGGGGTGCAGAAAATACTCCTATGCCGTCCCGTATACCAAGGAATCCCTGCTTTATCGGGACATCTTTGAAACTTATTATCCCGGTCAGGCGGAGATGATACCGGGGTTTTGGCTTCCGAATCCAAAGTGGAAAGGTTGTGCCGTTACAGACCCATCCGCCCGCGTACTTTCCAATTACGGCGATAGCGGAAAATAGCGAAAGGTACTGTTGCATGAGCATTTTTCCTGTATAAAAAAGCCTAATATTGGGCTGGCGTAAATGGTCTTTCTTTCAGAACAGAAGTTTTCAAATTTAATGGCATTACTACTTGATTTTGTTCTTCATTGTGCCACAATTTCCTTGCTTTGTTCTTGGTTTTGGTTCCACTTAATTATACAACAAAGCAAGCGGTTACTCAATACCTTTCGGTGCTGAATAACCGCTTTTTTCTTTTTTTATGCGACAGCCTCTTTTCAGTCCTCGCCGTTCCCGCGTCGATCTTTCATCTGCCGTTCGATCATGCGGTCGGCATCCCGACGCGCCATGTCGTCTCTTTTGTCATATAGCTTTTTGCCGCGGCAGAGACCGATTGCCATCTTCACGCGCGACCCCTTGTAGTAAAGGGAAAGGGGAACGAGCGTGTAGCCCTCCCGCGTCACAAGACCCACGAGCTTCATGATCTCCTTTTTATGCATGAGAAGCTTCTTTTCCCGCAATGGCTCACGGTTGAAAATGTTCCCCTGCTCGTAAGGGCTGATATGAACGCCGAGCGCGTACATCTCACCGTCGCGGATGTCACAGTACGAGTCCTTCAGATTCACGGCGCCCGCCCGGATCGACTTGACCTCCGTACCGTAGAGAGCCACGCCCGCCTCATATACTTCGTCGACGAAATAATCGTGCCGTGCCTTGCGGTTTTCCGCAATCACCCGACCGTCCGTTTTCTTTGTCTGCATACCGTGCCCTCCGTTTCGTCTTTCCTACTTATCATACCATAAGATGCGGAAAAATGCAACGGGTTTTCGCACTTTTTATCGGAACGCGCCCGAGATGACCTCGAGTAGCTTGAAGCGAACCTGATATTCGCCCGAGATCAGACGGCGCTCGCTCTCGCTGTACGCGCCGAGCCCGTCGTCCGCGGGGGCATCCTCGGTCGCCATGTCGAGACAGAGGGGCGGGAACATTACGCACCACCAGTTTTTTCCGTCCGCCCGACCGAGCAGGACGCGCAGGGAAGGATAATATCCCGACGGCAGAGTAAAGGATTCGTAGACCCGCGTGTCGTACCATTCCACCGAAAAGGTGATCTCGGCTCCGTAATCCGCGCCCCGCGCCGCGAGAAAGCCGTTCACATGTTCGCGCATGGCGGGGAGGAGGGAGCGCACCGTCTCTTCCGCTTCTTCCATGCTTCGGGAGGCACCGAGCACCTCCGCGTATGTAAGAAGCAGATCGTCCCGCACCGCGAGCTTTGTTTTTTGGTCTTCCTCGCTATCCGAGTTTGCGAGCACATGCAGGCGGATCGTGTCGGTGTAGATGGCGGCGTCCGCCTCCGTCGGCATGACGGCGAGCAGCAGTGTCGCGGCTAAGATCGCGAGGATCGGAAGCAGAATATTCTTTTTCATATCGAAGAGCCTTTCTTTTTCGTTTTCTTCCGAGAGTGTTCCCGCAATATGAAAAAATATTCAAAGAAAATAAAAAAATCGGGGCAGAATGAAAATCGCCCCGAAAAAATAGCTTATTGAATGGTAATGGATCTTTTCATGGAAGACTTGAAGAAGGAGAGGTAGGTGTTCCCGCGGGCAACCGTGAGACGGTTTCCGTCCGTTCCGGTAAATACCATCCTTCCGTCCGTCACCTTCCATGTGAAATCGACGAGTTTTCCGTTAGAGATGTAGTAGCCGCTCCCCGATGTGGCGGTATCGAGCACGGTTGTCACGCCGTCCGCCTTTTCGTAGGTCGTGGCATCGGCGAAGAGCAGGAACACGTTCTTGAACGTGATGTTCTTACCGTTCAGAGTGTCGATCTTCCGATTGCCGCATTTCGAGTAGCAGTAGGTCCCCGCTTCCGCGTTGTAGTAAAGCTCCGTCTCGTTGGATTGCGAGTAGGGAAGAAGGACGGTCGTAGCGGACTTTCCGCTCGGGACGGGTTCCTTGCCGAACTCGTAAAAGTCATAGGGAAGTACGCTGTCCTCCCCCCGCACGGTGGAAATGCCCGATGACGCGAGCGCCGCCGAGATCAGATCCCCGTTCGTATAATGAAAGACCGTGTTCTCGGTATACGCGAACGAGTCGGAGCGGGAGAGGTCGAGCGTCGGGATCGTCTCGGCGCTCTTGACATTCTTCGGGTCGTCGGAGCCGACCGTGACGGGAATTCCGTCGAAGGAATTCACGAGCGAGGTCATGTAGCCGCGCGACGGACCAAGTGCACCGATCTTTCCGAGCACCTCGGGATGATTCTGATAGACGAGATAGCGTGTCCCGCCCCCCTCATAGGGGAATTCCATCACAAGGGACGCGCTCGACATTCCGTAAAGATATTGTGTGTTTTCCGTGACGAAGGCGAGGTGACGCGTCTTTGCGAGTGTCTCCGAGGTCTCGAGCCCCGTGAGCGCATCGATAAATTTGGGAATATAAATGACGGGTTCCTCCTTTTCGTTGTTCGGAGAGTCGCCCGTCTTGCCGCCGTCTGTATTTTCATCGGTATTACCGTTATTTTCTTCGGTTTTTCCGCTGTCCGGTGCAGGAGATTTGTGCCAACCGTCCGCCGCAAAGCCTACGGCACATACAAGGACGGTGGCGACGAGGATGAGGACAATCACACGGTAGAGATTGCCGCTTTTTGTCGCTTTCATGTTTGCCATTCCTTTCTTTTTTGCAAGTCCGTACCCCCCGAGGGGGTTACCTCCCGGCATACCCTCCTTCGGATATGCCCGTTTCGGCGCTCCGCTTACTTATTGTAGCGGTCGAGCCATGCTTCCGCGGTCTCCAGCGCGTCGGCGAGCCCGTTCGAGAGCGATTGCTTCTCGGGCGAACCGTCGCGGCGCAGAAGCTGAACCACGATTTTGTCGGGAATTTCGTCCCCGTTCCCGGAGTCGCGCTCGGTCATGATCATCATATGTACGTGATAATTTTCCGCGAGGTCTCCGTAGTAGATATCCTTTTCCTGTCGAACGAGGGGTCTTCCCTTATATTCGAGAAAACCGCCCTTGATGCCATCTGCATTCAGCATGTGTAAAGTCTCCTTTCCGTTGAGATTTGGAAAATGTCGGCGGCATGTCCACCTTCCGTAACTATCATAGCAGACCCTTTTTCCGTTGTAAAGTGCTTCGACAAAAAGAGACGCCGTGAAGATTCCGCAAAAATCGCTATTTCAGAACAAACGGCGTATGCCGAAGAAGAGCGGTCGCCGCTCTCGGCTTCGGCATCGCGAGCTCCGCAACCTCGTCCGCCGCGTCCGCGCGCCGCTTCCCGGGAATGGCTTCGGGAGGCAGTGCGTCTATGGCGGAGGGCTTGGTCAGAATCGGGATGTCTGCTTTGCGTTTTGCGTTTTTCAGGAAGGATTGTCCGCGCCCGTTCAATGCGAGTACCTGCGTATAGGCAGGGGCTTTCGATACTTCGGGGGAGGTAACGCCGAAGAAGGAAAACCACATGGCACGCCGGATTCGCGCATTGGTGTACTTTTTGGTTTCCGAAAGGGACGCAAGAGATGTGATGCCGGTTGCCTCGCGGCTTTTTTTCGCGAGGCGGGTATATAAACCGCCCGTCGCGTCGCGGATATCCGAGACGGTCGGGGTGGGGTTTAACCGAAAGAAAGAAAGAATCGCGGGGGACAAACGCTCCGCATCCGCGGGACATTCCCCGCGAAGCAGTGCCGCGCGGTAGACGTCGGCGCTCTCCCGAGGCATAAGCTCGAGTGCCGTCCGGTCATTCGAACGCAAAAGTGCCCGCAGTGCCGTCGCACTCGGATGTACCCCCGGGGTAAGTGTCGTCGCCGTGTAGTCCGCTCCCGCCCGTTTAACGGTGTGGGGAAGCACGGACGCACCTCTTTTCGAGAGCGCTTTCAGGTATTCCGCCGCGAGAATGTTATTCGGACGAAAGAAATTCTCCGTCCGGTCGTTCGGATAGAGGGAACGATAGACCGCCTCCGCCGTTTCGGGATAGCCGCTCGGGCTCTTTTCCTTGAGCGCCGATAAGAGCGCGCTTTTGTATTCCATTGTTTGCATACGAGAGGCAATGCGGGTCAGTGTGTCGAGGTCGCCCGACTCCGAGCCGAAGGAAAGCACATCGATCCCTCCGACGGACAGAAGAAGAGAGACGGCGGCATCCGCGTAAAACTCCGCCCCCGCGGCGGAATAGGGAAAGGGAAGCTCGAGCACGAGATCGACTCCGCCGCGCACGGCGGCTTCGGCACGCACCCACTTGTCCGCAATGGCAATGTCGCCCCGTTGCACGAACGTCCCGCTCATCAGTGCGATGATCGTCGCATCCTCGCCGAATTCTTCGCGGATCTTCCGAATGTGGTACGCGTGTCCCGTATGAAAGGGATTGTACTCCGCGACGATGGCGACATTTTTCATCTTCTCTGTTCCTTTTTGGTAAAAAGTTCTTGCATAGCGGGGAAAACGGGTGTATAATAAATACGATCAACCGACGCGCGGCAGAATCCCGATCGGGGAATTCTTGCGGAGCGCGTCAGAACGGAGATACAAAATGAAAGTTCTTGTTGTAAACGCGGGGTCGAGCTCCTTAAAATATCAGCTGTTCGACACCGAGACCCGCGACGTACTCGCCAAAGGTAACTGCGAGCGCATCGGCATCGATCATTCCCGCCTGCTTCATAAGACGGCGGAAGGGAAGTCGTGTGAGAAGGAAGTTCCGATGAAGGATCACGCCGCGGCAATCCGTCTCGTCGCTTCGACACTCGTCGACCCCGAGCTCGGCTGCCTTTCCTCCATCGATGAGATCGGTGCCGTCGGGCATCGCGTCGTGCACGGCGGACCCTATTTCAGCGAGTCGGTCCTCGTCACCGACGAGGTGATCCGCACGCTCGAAAAGTGCAGAGCATACGCCCCCTTGCATACGGGCGCGCACCTGATGGGCATTTACGGCTGTCTCGAAGCACTGCCGAACGTCCCCGAGGTGCTCGTGTTCGATACCGCCTTCCACCAGACCATGCCGAAGGAAGCCTTTATGTACGGCGTTTCCTATGACGTCTATGAAGAATACGGAATCCGCCGCTACGGCGCACACGGTACGTCGCACCGCTATGTCGCACGAGAGGCTCTGAAATTGCTCGGACGCGACGCCGAGGGCACGAAGCTCGTGACCTGCCATATCGGCAACGGCTCGTCCGTCAGTGCCGTGAAGGACGGACGGTGCATCGATACTTCGATGGGTTTCACTCCGCTTGACGGCGTTCTGATGGGCACGCGTTGCGGCTCCATCGACCCTGCCATCGTCCCGTTCCTGATGGAGAAGAAGGGATATACCACCGCCGAGATGGATACCTACATGAATAAATCCTGCGGCTTCCTCGGTATCAGCGGCGTCGGCTCGGATTCCCGTGACGTGGAGCGTGCCATGAAGGAGGGGAACGAACGTGCGAAGCTCGCCTTCGATATGCTCTGCTATCAGCTGAAAAAGTACATCGGCTCTTACGCCGCCGCAATGGGCGGACTCGATGCCGTTATCTTTACCGCCGGTATCGGAGAGCATACCCCCTATATCCGCGCGCATGCGCTCGAAGGGCTCGAATTCCTCGGTATCCGACTCGATCCCGCGAAAAACGACTTCGGTCACAGTGCGACTCCCGTTAAGCTTTCGGCAGAGGACTCCCGCGTCGCCGTCTATATGATACCGACGAACGAGGAGCTCGTCATTGCCGAGGACACCGAACGACTCGTGAAGAGCCTCGGATAAAAGAGACAAGCCTTTTTGTCTCTTCGATATTCTACCATAGATTTTATGAAAAGTCAATGGCCTGCCCCGATTTCGGAGAAATCTCCGGGATCGGGGCAGCATTTTCGCCTTTTTAACCGATCAGACTCCCGATCCGTTCGAGAATTTTTTCGGTCTTTTCGTCGATCACGCGAAAATCCATCGCCTCTTTGTAAATGTCCTCCAAGGCAAAATGGAATTCCGACGCCGAGGCGAAGCTTTCCTTCGCGAGCGTGAGAAGGGAAAGCTCTCCCTCGCGCTCACACGTTCTTTCCGCGAAGAATTCGTCGGCATCGAACGGAATTCCGTCCTCTCCCACCGCCGAAAAGGAGATCCCCTCCGTCTGTGCGAGAATCCCGTCGAGAAGCCTCGGGTCGAGCGGGGAAGGCGCGACGACGGCAGGGATCCCGTCCTCTTCGAAAACGCGGAGCATCTCGGCGAGCACGCGCGCCTTGTGCGGGGTCGACCCGCGAAGCAGATAAGCCCTCTCCGACAGCACTCGGAAGGTCGGGAGCAATACCTCACCCCGGCAACCGAAGCCGCGGATCAGCCGACACGACGTCCCGCCACCCTCTCCCCGACAGTCAAAAAGAAGCGAGCGGATCTTTTTTCGCAGATCTCCGAGCCTGCAATTTTCACTTTCTGCCGAAGAATATTCTATTGTTTTTCCGAAAGCCGCAAGATAACGATACGCGTCCGCATAGCACGCGCTCTTCTTTTTCGTGAGCGCGAGAATTTCTTCGCGCTGCGTCTCGAGAACGCCCGCATCCCACGCGTCGCCGAGGTTGACGAGCTCATCGATCGCCCCCGGGATCACCGCGTCCCTCTCGTGCGGAGCCGTACCGTCGAGCACGGCGACCCTCCCGCCCACGCCTTCGACGATCACACCGTCGAGAGAATCGGGGTCGGAGGAACAGAAGATCGCCTCCGTCCGATACGCCCCGTCGGGGAACGCCCGCGTGATCTTTTTCATCAGACTGCTTTTTCCCGTTCCGGGACCGCCCTTCAGAACAAAAATACGTCGATACGCGGAAGAATCGAATACGCGCGAAAAATAATTCCGAAATCCGAAAATGCCGTTTGCTGCGGCAAAATACCGCCGTTTTGTGGCGATGCCGTCCTCTCTTTGCATGAGGTTCCTCCCGTTTTGAATGGTTTTCATTAAATTATATGTCGTTTTGCGAGAAATGACAGGAAAATTCTTGACAAAGGGATAAAAATTATTGTATAATATTATGGTAAATTTTATTCCATCCACCGTGAAAACGGCAAAGGCAACAAAACGAAAGCAGGATTTGTATATGAAGATCATTGGTCTTTGCGGCGGAAGCGGGAGCGGGAAGAGTACCGTGGCGGCGATTTTTTCGGCGGCGGGGATTCCCGTGCTTGACGCGGATGCCATTTATCATGAAATGATCTCGCACGCCTCTCCGTGTACGAAGGAGATCGCGGAGGCGCTCGGCTCGGAGGTTCTGACACCGGAGGGCGCGCTCGATCGTGCGAAGACGGCGGAGCTCGTCTTTTCGGGCGAAGGGGCGGAGGAACGGCGGAAAAAACTGAATGCCGTCGCTCATCGCTACATACTCGAAGAGGTCAGACGCAGAATTGCGGAAGAGGAGAAGAAGGGAACCTTCGCAGTCCTCTTCGACGCCCCGTTGCTTTTCGAGTCGGGCTTTGACGCGGAATGTAATACCGTCGTATGCGTCAGCGCGGACGAAAACGTCCGTCTGTCCCGCATCGTCGTGCGTGACGGCATCGATCGCGAGACGGCGCGCCTCCGCTTCGCAACGCAGTTTTCGGATAACTATCTGATCTCTCATTCCGATTATCACATTATCAACAACGGCGATACCGAAGAGCTTGCCGAGGCGGCGGGACGTATCGTGCGGAAAATTCTCGAAGAAAAATAAGAAATAAGAAAAGGAGAACCCCATGGAAGACAAGAAAAAGAGCCGCGGGCAGGAAATGCTCGAAGCGCTCTCTTACAAAAAGAAAAACGTATATGAAGAGGCGGACGCCGCCCGCATCCGTACCATGTACGAGTATGCCGAAGGCTATAAGGCGTTCCTCGACAAAGCGAAGACCGAGCGTGAAGCGACCGAAACGGCGATCGCCATGGCAGAGAAGAAGGGCTATACCGAATACCGCCTCGGCGATACGCTGAAGGTCGGCGACAGAAAATATTATAACAACGGCGGAAAGAGCGTCGTCTTCCTCCACGTCGGAGAAAACGATCTCGAGTCGGACGGCGTCCGCATCATCGCCGCGCACATCGACTCTCCCCGCATCGACTTGAAGCAGGTGCCCCTCTATGAAGATGCCGGCATGGGCTTTATGAAGACCCACTATTACGGCGGTATCAAAAAGTATCAGTGGACGGCGATCCCGCTCGCCCTTCACGGCGTCATGGTGCGCGCCGACGGTGAATGTGTCAGGGTCTCGGTTGGAGAGGACGAGGGTGACCCTATCTTCTATATCAACGACCTGCTGCCCCACCTCGGTGCGAAGCAGTGCACCGAGCCTCTCGGTTCCGCCATCGCGGGCGAAACGCTGAATATCCTCATCGGCGGTCTTCCGTACGACGATCCCGATGTGACCGATAAGATCAAGCTGACCGCCCTCTCGCTTCTGAACGAGAAGTACGGCGTCACGGAGGAGGACTTCATCAGCGCGGAGCTTTCGCTGGTTCCCGCCTTCCGCGCGAAGGACGTCGGCTTTGACCGCGCCCTGATCGCCGCTTACGGACACGACGACAGAGTTTGCTCCTATCCCGCCGTCACCGCACTGCTCGACAGCGATGACAAAAAGCATACCGTAATGGTCATTCTCGCGGATAAGGAAGAGATCGGCTCGGTAGGCATGACGGGAATGCAGTCGGATGTCCTCGTCGACATCATGGAAGAACTTTCCCGCTCGCTCGGTAAGAATCCCGTCGTGGTTCGCGCACATTCGATGTGCCTGTCCGCCGACGTGACCGCCGCCTACGACCCGAACTTCGCCGACGTGTACGAGAAGCGCAACAGCGCGATCGTCTCCTGCGGTACCGCGATGAGCAAATTCACGGGCGCGAGAGGAAAGTCGGGGACCAACGACGCCTCCGCCGAGTACGTCGGCTTTATCCGCCGTCTCTTTGCCGAGCACGGCGTTATCTGGCAGACGGCAGAGCTCGGAAAGGTGGACGCGGGCGGCGGCGGAACGGTCGCCATGTATATCTCGAAGCACAACATCGCCACGGTCGACCTCGGCGTCCCCGTGATCTCCATGCACGCCCCCTATGAGGTCGTCTCCAAGGGCGACGTCTATTCGACCTATGAGGCATTTCTCGCATTTCTCGCATAGCCCACTTCTCCCGATTTGACCAAACGGAGAAGGAGCAAAGCCCGAAATGTTAGAGAAACTCGAAAAAGCAAATGACCGCTTCCGCGAGGTGGAGCGCCTCTTGTCGGCGCCCGATGCGGTGAGCGATGCCGCCCGTTACCGCGACCTTTCGAAGGAGTACAGCGCGCTTTCCCCGATCGTCGGGAAGTACCGCGAGTATAAAGAGACCGTAAAGGCAAGAGACGAGGCGGAGGAGCTGATGCATGCGGAGGACGCCGAGCCCGAGCTTCGCGCACTCGCGGAGGAAGAATATCTCACCATGAAAAAGGAGGAGCGCCGCCTCTTTGACGAGCTTCGCGTCCTCCTTATCCCGAAGGATCCTTCCGATACGAAAAACGTTATCGTCGAGATCCGTCCCGCCGCGGGTGGGGAAGAGGCGGCGCTCTTTGCCGCCGATCTCTATCGCATGTACTCGATGTATGCCGCACGCCGCGGCTTCCGCATCGAGGTGCTGAACCTCTCCGAGACGGGGCTCGGCGGCTTGAAGGAGATCACCTTTTCGGTCATCGGACAGGGCGCATACGCCGCTTTCAAATACGAGAGCGGCGTTCACCGTGTCCAGAGGATCCCCGTCACCGAGTCGAACGGAAGGATCCAGACCTCGACCGTCACCGTCGCCGTATTGCCCGAGGCGGAGGACATCGAGGTGGAGATCCTGCCGCAGGACATCCGCTTCGAGACCTGTAAATCGAGCGGAGCGGGCGGTCAGCACATCAACAAGACCGAATCCGCCGTTCGCCTGATCCATAAGCCGAGCGGCATCGTCGTCGAATGTGACGGCGAACGCAGTCAGCTTCAGAATAAAGAGCGCGCGCTCCACGTTCTGAAAACCAAGCTCTATGACATCAAACAAAGAGAACAAACGGAGGGCATTGCCGCCACCCGAAAGAGTCAGGTCGGCAGCGGTGACCGAAGCGAAAAAATACGCACCTACAATTTTCCGCAGTCGCGCGTGACCGACCATCGGATCAACCGCACGCTCTATACGCTCGATGACGTGATGAACGGCGGGATCGATCCTCTCGTCGAGGAGCTGACCGCGGTCGAAACGGCGGAAAAACTGAAGGGTGAGGAGTAAGCCTATCCATGGAAACCGAACTGATCCGCGCCGTCCCCTTGGACGCGCGCGCCGATGCCGATCTTGTCCGCGCCGCCGCCGTGATCCGCGGCGGCGGGCTGGTCGTTTTTCCCACCGAGACGGTGTACGGACTCGGTGCGGACGCGACGAGTGCTCCCGCCGCGGCAAAGATCTATGCCGCGAAGGGCAGACCGTCCGATAACCCCCTGATCATCCATATTGCAAGACCCGAGGACGCGGCGACCTATACGTATACCACTCCGATCTACGATAAGCTTGCCGCGGCATTCATGCCGGGACCCCTGACCGTCATTCTCCGCTCCCGCGACAATATCCCGAAGACGACGCGCGGCGGACTCGATACGGTCGCCGTCAGGTGTCCCTCTCACCCCGTGGCGCATCGCCTGATCGAGCTTTCGGGCGTGCCGATCGCCGCCCCGTCGGCGAACCTTTCGGGCAGTCCCTCACCGACGAGCGCCGCCCACGTCATTGACGACATGCGCGGGCGCGTCGATATGATCATCGACGGAGGAGCCTCGGAATTCGGACTCGAATCCACCATCGTGAAGATCGAGGACGATGGCTCTCTGACCCTTCTCCGACCGGGAAGGATCACACCCGAGGAGCTTTCCGCGGTCGTTCCCACAGTGCATATCGCGGGCGCCGTGACCGAGCAATTGAAGGAAGGGGAAGTCGCTCTTTCTCCGGGAATGAAATACCGCCACTACGCGCCGAAGTGCCCCGTGTTTTTGCTCGACGGAGCACGGGATGCCGTCGCCCGTTATCTTGCGGACAGAAAATGGAAGCTCGCCGTCATAGCGTACAGTGAGGATCTCGCATCCCTCCGCGAGACGCTTCCTGATGCCGATCTCTACGACTTCGGCGCCCGCTCGGACGAGCTGTCGCAGGCGCATCGCCTCTTTTATCTCCTCCGAGAGGCGGATAAGAAAAATTACGATGCCATCTATGCCCCCCTGCCGCCCGCGAGCGGCGTCGGGCTCGCCTTATATAACCGAATGATCCGCGCCGCGGCGCATCAGATCGTGAAGCTCTGATCGCCGCATATCCGAAGCAAAGAACAAAACTCCGAGAAAAGGACAAGTCATGGCAAAAAAGAAAACCACCGAAGAAGACTATAAACTGAACGAAGCGGCGCCGACCCTCCAGCCGATCACCGAGACGCTCGAGAAGAACTATATGCCCTACGCGATGAGCGTTATCATCTCTCGCGCGCTTCCCGAGATCGACGGCTTCAAGCCCGCACATAGAAAACTCCTCTATACTATGTATAAAATGGGACTTATGTCCGGGCAGAAAGTGAAAAGTGCGAATATCGTCGGACAGACCATGCACTTGAATCCGCACGGCGATTCCTCCATCTATGAGACGATGGTGCGTCTGACGCGCGGTAACGAGGCATTGCTACATCCGTTCATCGATTCCAAAGGCTCCTTCGGTAAGCAGTATTCCCGCGATATGGCGTATGCCGCCTCACGTTATACGGAGGCAAAGCTCGATCCGTTCTGTAACGAGCTTTTCTCGGGGATCGATAAAAACGCCGTCGACTTCGTGCCGAACTATGACAATACCACGAAGGAGCCGACGCTTCTGCCGACGACCTTCCCGAACATTCTCGTCTCGCCGAACCTCGGTATCGCCGTCGGTATGGCGTGCTCGATCTGTTCCTTCAACCTTGCCGAGATCTGCGACGGTACGGTCGCCCTATTAAAAAATCCGAACACGAGCATCGACCGCCTTCTCGATATCATCAAGGCGCCCGATTTCCCGGGCGGCGCCGAGATCCTCTATGACAGAGATCAGATGCGCAAGATCTACGAGACAGGCGTCGGAAGCTTCCGTATGCGCGCAAAATATGAGATCAATCGCAAGGAGCATTTCATCGACATCCTCGAGATCCCGTATAGCTCCTGCATCGAATCCATTATGAAAAAATCGGCGGACATGATCAAAGCGGGGAAGCTCCGCGAGGTGACCGACGTCCGCGACGCCATCGACCTGAACGGCTTCAAGCTCACCTTCGATCTGAAAAAAGACGCCGATCCCGATGTCGTCATGCAAAAGCTCTTTGCCGCGACCGAGCTTGAGAACAATTTTGATTGCAACTTCAATATCCTCGTCGGCGGAACGCCGATGCAGCTCGGCGTCAAGGAGATCCTCACCGAGTGGATCCGCTTCCGCGTCGGTTGCCTGACCCGCGAGCTGAAATTCGAACTGGAAAAGAAGGAAGATAAACTTCATCTTCTCCTCGGACTTGCCGCGATCCTGCTCGATATCGATAAGGCGATCCGCATCATCCGCAGTACGGAGAAGGAAGAGGACGTCGTGCCGAACCTCGCCGAGGGCTTCCACCTGTCGACAAAGCAGGCGGAGTATATCGCCGAGATCAAATTGCGTAACCTCAACCGTCAGTATATCATCAACCGCGTGCAGGAGATTGAGAGTCTGCAAAAGGAGATCGAAGAGCTGAAAGCGACCTTGAAGGACGAGATCAAATTGAAGGCGCGCATCATCGCCCAACTCCAAGAGATCAAGAAGAAGTACGGCAAGCCGAGAAAAACGCAGATCGCCGAGAAGGGAGAAGGGAGCGCCGTCACGAAAGAAGACCTCTTCTTCGAAAATTACAATTGCCGCCTCGTCCTCACCCGCGGCGGCTACTTCAAGAAGCTCTCGGTGCAGTCCGCAAGAGCCGCAGAAGAGCATAAGCTCAAGGAAGGTGACTTCATCATCTATGAGGAGGATACCGACAACCGCGGCGATGTCCTGTTCTTCACCGACAAGGGGCAGATCTACCGCGCCCGCGTCGCCGACTTCGACCTGACGAAGGCGTCGCAGATGGGCGATTACGTCCCCGCAAAGCTGTCGATGGAGGATGACGAGCACGTCGTCGGCGCACAGATGATCTATGACATCGTTCCCGAGGATAAGATGATCTATCTCTTCGAGAACGGCAAGGGCGTAAAGGTCCCCATGTCGGCATATGAGGCGAAGACAAGACGGAAGAAGATCTCGGGCGCCTTCAGCGCGACCTCCCGCCCGATTGCCGCCTTCTATGAGAAAAAGAAAACACCCCTCACCATCTTTATCAAGGCGGATAACGGAAAGGGAATTCTCATCAAGAGCACCCTCGTGACCGAAATGACCACGCGTACCGCAGGCGGTACGCAGCTCATACAGCTCACGAAGAAGGCGAAAGCAGACTTCGCCACGACGCGCATCGACGACCTCGGCGAGAACGCGCAAAAGTGTAAAAAGCTCGTCGTCCCCGCGAGCGGCGTCGCCTACGGGAAGCTGAAACTTGATGTCTGACATCTTCTTTTTGTTTGATGCCATCGGTGCAAAGGAAAAGAAAGTATGATTCCTGCAAGAATCAAAAAAAGGGGCTGTCGCATAAGCACGAGCCCCTCGTTTTTGTGCTTTTGCAATGAAAGTGTTGAAAAAGCCAATTTCTTGTGATATAATGATTTATGCTGACAGGGTTTGAGTGATTGATAAAAAGACATAAAGAATTATAAAATAATCGGTTAGGGAGTAAATAATGGGAAATATTTCAAAGAAAAAAAGAGAGCGAATGCTAACATTTTTAGCTGAATTGAAAAAAACACATAGTGACGATGACTCTATCCGTGCATTCAACGAGATAGAGAATTTTTTAACAGATAAAAAGTTTGGGCTTGTTTGGGAAGAACATACGGAACAAGTCGATGAAATATTGAAATCAAATATTCCTGTATTTACGGAAGATAAATCACGTTGTCTTTCAGAAAAAACCGAATTGCCGTACAACTTTATTTTAGAGGGGGACAATTTACAATCGCTTTACCTTCTTGAAAAAACACATAAGGGAAATGTGGATTGCATTTATATTGATCCTCCCTATAATACGGGTGCAAAAGACTGGAAATACAATAATAATTATGTGGATAAAAAAGATGTTTATCGTCATAGCAAATGGCTTAGTATGATGAATGTAAGACTTGTGCTTGCGAAGAAACTATTAAAAGATGATGGAGTGCTGATTTGTGCTATAGATGAAAACGAATTGGGCACGACCCTGTTATTGCTGGAAGATGTGTTCGGACAAAATTATTCCATTGATCCTATTACGATTGTCCATAACCCGCGCGGAGTACAGGGCGATAATTTTTCATATGTAAATGAATTTGCAATTTTCGTTTATAAAAAAGGATATAAGGTTATAGAAGATTGCTCTGTTGCCGAGGAGGACATTGATTGGCGTGATTTGCGAGACAATGGTCATGAGTCTTTGAGAACGGATGCTGCCACTTGCTTTTATGCCATTAATGTCACGCCCGATGGGACGATAGTCGGGTTTGGTCCTAATATGACGCACGAATTAGATTTTCATCCCAGTCGTAATGTGTTTAATGATGATGGAACTATTTCGATTTACCCTATTGACATTCAAGGAACAGAACGTAAATGGCGATATAATACTGACTCTGTTGTAAATATCAAACATCTTCTTAGAGTTAAAAAAATAAATGGAATATACGATGTTGAATTAGGTAAAAATTATGCTCCTTACCGCACTGTTTGGGTTGACAAGAAATATGATTCAAACGAATATGGAACACAACTGATTAACGCTATGGTTCCAAAGAATGACTTTTCATTCCCTAAATCGGTCTATAATACGTATGAATGTCTTCGCGCGGTAACTTTATACAGACCGAATGCAATAATTGTTGACTTCTTTGCAGGTTCCGGAACAACCGGACATGCGACATTGATGCTTAATGCCGAACTTGGCGGAAATCGCCGATTTATTCTTTGCACGAATAATGAGGTTGGAGAGAAGAAAGAAAAAGAATTCAAAGCTACTCACGGAAAAATTGATATTGCTTCTAATGAGTGGAAAGAGTTTTGCGAGGAAAATGGCATTGCATCGTCAGTTACATATCCCCGTTTAGTCGCTGCAATCAAAGGATTTATACATAATAAAGATGTTAAAGAAACTCTTTTTGAACAAAAAATAACTCCAACCGTCTTAAAAAAAACAAACAAAACAATAGAAAATGCGGAAGAAATTATTTCCGCCAACAACGAAAAATATGATGAGATAAAATGGGTTATTGAAAATAATATACTTAAAATCATTGGTATTACAAAAAAAGGTAATCATGTTGCAGGAATACCTGCCAATTTAAAATATTTCAAATGTGATTGGACTCCGCGAAAGCCGGAGGACTATCTGTTAAGCAACGTGCTTTGCCTCCATATCAAGGAAATGATAGAATTGCAGACGGCACAAGAGGTTGACGGCGTGAAGAATGTTCTTATCCTCAACCGAGACGATTTCAACAAACATATTCTGGATGCCGAAGCGTTTAAGAAGATTAGAAATGTTTGGCTCAATCAAAATATGGTGTTGTCGGTGGAAGAAATGAGGTTGCTCGCACAAAAGAGTTTTAAGTACATACCGAGAGAATACTTCGGACAAGAATTAAGGGAGGCATCGGAATAATGTTTTTAGGTAAATTGTACGATTTTCAGTCAAAGCACGAAGAAAACTTACTTCGCAAATGTGCGGATTATGAGGAAATTGTACTTTCCGCGCCTACCGGTGCCGGTAAAACCGTTTTAGTGAGTAAATTTATTGACGATTATCTCGACGAAAACCCAAATACGGCATTTTTGTGGCTTTGTCCGGGAGCCGGCGGGCTTCATAAACAATCGGCAGACAGTTTCAAAGAGTTAACTTCGGGTATTTCCTACGGCGATGTATATGATTTTATTACCGAACCGGATCCGAGAGGACAGGTTTTCTTCATTAACTGGGATAAAATCAACAAAAAATCCAACGTGGTTTTGCGTGAAGGTGAGCATAAAGATTTAATGGCCAAAGTGCTTTCGTGCCATAATAGCGCAATCGATATTTTTATGCTTATAGACGAAGAACATAAATATAAAGATACCGCAAACGAATATATCGGCAACATTCAACCGAAACATGTATTAAGAATCTCCGCCACACCGATCAGTAAAGGTGACCACAACGAGATTATTACGGACGATGAAGTAATCGGGGCAGGTTTGATTGCTGCGGGCATATCCATTAACGAAGGTGTTTCAAAAGCAATACAAGAGAATAACAGGCTCGATGACGATTTGCTACTTATTGATTTGGCAGATAAAAAACGCGTGGAAATACAGGCGGAATATGATAGACGCGGTTTGAAAATCCGTCCGCTTGTTATCATTCAATTTCCTAACGGCTCTGACGAATGGATTTTAAGAGTTAAGCGCGCGTTGGAAGATTTGGGCTATCCGGAGACATCGGGCTTGGTTACTTCTTGGTTTAGTGGAGATCATCCGGATAATCCGGAGGAAATCAAAAAACTTGACGGACAATATGCTTTCTTGCTTTTTAAGCAAGCAATTGCGACCGGTTGGGATTGTCCTCGAGCCAAAATACTTGTAAAACTTCGTGAAGGCGGTACCGAAAGATTCAACGTTCAAACTGTCGGAAGAATCCGTAGAATGCCCGAACGCAAACATTATGATTGCGGTTTGATAGATAATTGCTATGTTTATACTCTCGACAGTGAATTTAACGAGGGATTGACGAGCAGTTTAAGCGATTCTTTCTATACCTATCAATATAAGCGTAAAGTAACTGCACCCTCTTTTGTTCTCAAAAAAGAATGCCTCAACGGAAGTGATCGCTTTGCCGTAAATCCGCAAGCTGTTGTCGAAGTCGTGCGAAATCGGATGCTTGAAGAATGCGACATCGATCATAATGGGAAACTCGATAAAAACGAAATGGCAAGAACTAAAGGCTATGTTTTTGGTACATTGTTGAAATCCGAGGCATTTGAAGGCGTTGCGAGAACGACTCACGATATGACAAAACTGAGTATAAAATTCAGCGGCGAACACCAGATAAACAACCACGACGATGGTTTTATTATTCGTGATGCAAAGAGAAGGATTGCAAGCGCTATCGGTGTCGACGAGCATATTTCTAACAATGCTTTACGCATTTTGTTCGCTCCTATGGATATACAAACGAATATCCTTTCGAAGGAGGAACAGGATTATGAGCAGAATAAAAAACTGATAGATGGATTAAGCTTGAAAGAGTATAATGCCTTCTTGGTAAATAACAGAGACCGTTTGATAGAAGTGTTCAGCCAAATCAGCGAGGACAGCATTGCGGAAATCGAAGAAACGGAAATTCTTGTTTCAGACTGGTTTATTCCGAGTGAACAATATTATAAACAACATAAGAAAATTGCTGCGACTGCGGTTTGCGATAAAAACGTATTTGTCGGCTACGGCAATAATATATTGATTGCTCCAAATAGAACGGTCTCTGAAATAGAATTTGAAAGATGGTGCGAGACATATCCTGCCGTGGATTGTTATTACAAAAACGGCGATAAAGGTGACGACTTCTTCAGTATTGTATTTCGCAAAGGATTTAGACGAAACAATTTCTATCCTGATTACATAATGAAAACAAAATCAGGGTATCTATGGATTGTCGAAGCGAAAGGCGGTTTGAGTGCCGACGGGAATTCAAATAATATCGACAAATACGCGCGCCATAAATTTGAAGCGTTAAAAGAGTATGCGAGCCGTCATCAGGAAATTAAATGGGGATTTGTTCGCGCTGTCGGTACACAACTCTATTTGTCCAATACTGCTTGGGATGAAGATGTTGCAAATCGAAATGTTTGGAAGCCGATTGAATGCTTTGTCTAACACGAATTTTTGTTGTGGAAACATTTGTGTCGAATAATAGAGAAAATGTGATTTACATCACCTCGACGAACCGATGCAGAATCTATACAGTTTTTCGATATGACAAAAACTAACCCGGCAGAAAAAAAGTCCCGAATTTTCGGGACTTTTTTCTGCTTCAATATAAAGATTGATTACGAGATCGTTTCAAACTTATAGCCGACACCCCAGACGGTTTTAAGCGACCATTTGTCGGAGACGCCTTCGAGCTTTTCGCGCAGGCGCTTGACGTGGACGTCCACCGTGCGGGAGTCACCGAGGTAGTCGAAGCCCCACACCTTGTCGAGGAGCTGATCGCGCGTGAAAACGCGGTTGCAATTCGAGGCGAGGAAATAGAGAAGCTCAAGCTCCTTCGGGGGAATGTCGATCGCCTTGCCGTTGAGCTTCAGCTCGTATTTTTGAAGGCTGATCTCGATATTTTCGAATTTCACGACCTCGTCGTCCGAGGTTTTGGTATGCGCGTTGTAACGGCGGAGCACTGCCTTGACTCTCGCGGACAGCTCCTTCATATCAAACGGCTTGACGATGAAGTCGTCGGCGCCGAGCTCCAGTCCGAGAACCTTGTCGAAGACCTCGCCCTTCGCGGTGATCATAATGACCGGCTTCGAGGACATCTCACGGATCTCGCGGCAGACCTGCCAGCCGTCTTTTTTCGGCATCATGATGTCGAGCAGGACGAGATCCGGCTCGTACATTTTGAAGAAGCTGATGCCCTCGGAGCCGTCGGTCGCGGTCTTGACCTTGTAGCCCTCATTCTCAAAGTAGATTTTCAGGACGTCGCAGATGTTGGGGTCGTCGTCGATGACGAGAAGCTTGCTATCCATTTTGATTTCCTCCATTTGTTAACTTTGTTAAAAACATTAAAATCTTAACAATTACATTATACCGAAAGCAAAGACAAATGTCAAGAACAAATGATGAATAATTTCTTCCTTTCTATAAAACTATTATTAAAAAATTTTGACCGATTTTGCATAAAATAACATTTTCCCCGAGAAAAAAATTTGCTCGGGTCGAAGAGGGAATTCGATTTTCGCCCTCGGGCTCTCAAAACCGCCGCCCCGAAAATTTCACCGCAGAGGATCCCGCAAAAATCGAGACGCGCCTCCTGCCGTAGCGATACCCCCACGACCGGCACAAGTAATGACCTCATGAAAGTCGCAAGCGCTACCCTCACAACCATCACAAACGATGTCCTTACGACCGTCGCAAGCGCTACCCTCGCAACCGTCGCAAGCGATTTCCTCGACCATCACAAACGATGTCCTCACGACCGTCGCAAGCGATGCTCTGACGATCATCACAAAAAATTTCTTTTCGAAGAAAATCAAGGAAAACCCTTGCGGTTTTTCGTGAAGTGTGATATACTATCCTTTGTACGAAAACGCAGAATGAACCGAATCTGCATCCTTAAAATGAAAATCGGCAACAGAGTAGGAGATCGTTATGAAACTCGGAATCGTGGGACTTCCGAATGTCGGAAAAAGTACCCTTTTCAACGCTTTGACCAACGCGGGGGCGGAGTCCGCCAACTACCCGTTCTGCACCATCGACCCGAACGTCGGGGTCGTCGCCGTTCCCGATTACCGTCTCGATAAGCTCGCCGAGATGTACCATCCCGAGAAGTTTACCCCCGCGGTGATCGAATTCGTCGACATTGCGGGACTTGTCCGCGGTGCCTCGCAGGGCGAAGGTCTCGGCAATAAATTCCTCGCCAATATCCGCGAGGTCGACGCGATCGTACATGTTGTGCGTTGCTTTGAAAACGGCGATATCATCCACGTAGAGGGCACGGTCGACCCGATGCGCGATGTGGAGACCATCAATATGGAGCTGATCCTCTCCGACCTCGAGATCGTCGAGCGCGCCATCGACCGCACGGCGAAGGCGGCGAAGAGCGACAAGTCCTTGCTTAGCAAGGTCGAGGTTTTGGAAAAGGTCAAGGCGGCGCTCGACGAAGGAAAATGTGCCCGCGCCATCGGACTTTCGGAGGAAGAGGCGGCAATGATCGAAGAGTCGCGCCTTCTCACGATGAAGCCGATCATCTACGTCGCGAACGTCTCGGAGGACGAGGTAGGCGGCGCCTATGAGCAGAACGAAGGCTATCAAAAGCTGAAAGCCCATGCCGCAAGCGAAGGAAGCGAGATCATCGCCGTCAGCGCGCAGATCGAGGCAGAGATCGCAGAGCTTGACGGAGAAGAGAAGAAGGCGTTCCTCGCCGATCTCGGCATCGAGGAGAGCGGACTTGACAAGCTCATCAAGTCGGGCTATTCGCTTCTCGGACTCATCAGCTTCCTGACCGCAGGACCGAAGGAAGTGCGCGCATGGACCATCACCCGCGGCACAAAGGCTCCGCAGGCGGCGGGTAAGATCCACAGCGATTTCGAGCGTGGCTTCATCCGTGCGGAGGTCGTTTCCTTTGACGATCTCGTCCGCGAGGGCGACCGCAACAAGGTCAAGGAAAAAGGACTTCTTCGCAGTGAAGGCAAGGATTACGTGATGCAGGACGGCGATATCGTCGAATTTCTCTTCAACGTCTGAAAAAACTTAAAACTCCCCGTCCCTCGGTGTCGAAACGCCGAGGGACGGGGAGTTTTTTTGCTATGAAAATTCCGGAAAAGCGACTTTTTCGGGTCAAAAATCAATACAGCCGCAGTTTTTCGGGGTGTAGCAGTAAGAAATTCCCGCGGGCAAGATAAGCTTTCAGCTTTTCCTCCGAGACCTGCACATCGTCCGAGCCGAGGAGAACGCGCTCGGCATCGGCGGCATCGAGGTCGAGGGTGTAGGGCCTCCGATAGCGCGTACCGTCGCTACCGAAAATGATCGATCCCGCACCGAAAAACGCGCGCTTCGTTTCGGCATCTTCCTTCGCGGCGCCGCGGGAAAGATAAGCGATCTTTTCTCCTTTTGCGGTAAGGGTGAGAATGACTCGCTTTCCGTCCCGTACAAGGAGCCGATAGGTTGCACTGCCGCAGTCTATCTCGCCGTTTTCGGGAATGAGACGGCATTCGGTGCGGGGCTCTGCCAAGGTGCTTTCAATCCCGTGGAGAAGAAAGCGTTCCTCGTTGTCACTCGGCATCGGGAGAACGACGCATCGGAGCTTGACGGAGGCGGAGAGCTTACGCAACAGTGTCGGTAGCTTTGCCGAATAGGAAGGGATAAACAAGAGGTCGATCTCATTGATGTGATGTTCGCGGGCGGCGTCGATCGGCAATTCTTCCGTGGCGCTCGGTGTGAGGAGCATCGAGACCTCGGCGTCCGAAAGGGTAACGATACAGTCGCCCGCCGTGTCGGAGCGATATTCGGAGCTGTCCGTGGACAGAGCGAGTCGGGACGAGACGCCCGCGCTCACATAGACGGAGAGAAAAAGCAAAAGAAGCAGGAGAAGTGCGGGACGGCGGCGCTTCACCGTAAGAACAAGAAAGAGGAAGAAGGCGATCGAGAAGAGGAGGGTCAGAAGCTCCGTGATCGGGAAGTCCGCGGCAAGATAGACCGAGGGAAGATCGGAGAGGATGCCCGCAAGGCGCAAGATGATCTTCGACAGAAAGGAGAGCGGCACCTCGGTCGGAAGAAAAGTACCGAAGGGCAAGGACAGGATGCCGAGGATCATGAATCCTTCGACCAAAAAGCCGAAGATCAGGGTAGAAAACGCGGAGAGCAGAGAAAGCCTTCCGAAAACGAAGACCGTGACGGCAAGGGTCGCGCCGACGGCAAAGAAGGAGAGAAGGACGGAGATCGCGGAGGAGAGGATCAGATGTCGGACGGGGTGCCGTTTTCCTTCTTCCTTCGGCTTCGGCGCGACAAGAATGCCGAGAGTCGCCAGTGCCGAAAGGAGGAGCGAGACATCAAAGATCGAATAGGGCGTAATAAGACAAAGGAGGAAGACCGCGAGGGATAGCGTCGTCAGAGGATCTGAGGTTCCTGCGAGAAGAAAGAGCAGGGATGCGATCAGGAGCATGATCCCCGCGCGGAGGACTGAAGAAGAAAATCCCGTCAGCGCCATATAGAAAAGGACGAACAGAGAGACCGCACCGATGCGGAATTTCTTCCCGACACCGAGAATTGAAAGCAGGCGGTGAAGAAAGGCGGAGAGAATCGCGAGATGCATGCCGCTGACGGCTAAAAGATGAGAAATTCCGATGCGCCGAAAGTCGAGCTTTGCCGTTCCCGAAAGCCCCGTTTTGTCACCGAGAAAGAGTGCAGCGAGGAGTCCGACGCTCTCACCGCCGACCCGCTCGAGTAATCCGTACACATCGGTGCGAAGACGCGAAAGCAGGCGTAACGGATGCGATTCATTCTTTGAAAGTGAAGTATAGTTGTCAATTTCGACACACCCTGAGATCCCGTCTCCGAAAATCGAAAGATCGTCCGTCGCTCCGTCCGATGATTCTGCGGGAAGAATTTCGGCGCGAAAGCGGATCCTCTCGCCGAGGGTCAGGTCGGCGGCGTCGGAGGCGGTATGTACGGTGAGACGGTAGCGGGAAAGCGGGATGTCGTCGATCGGCTCGGTCTTCACAAGGAAGGTCGCGCCGTAGGTCTTCGCGTATCCGATCTCAATGACGGTCGCTTCGATCTCCCGCTCACCCGATACCCGCCTGTCGGCAAAATACCACAGATCGAAGTAGAGGTGAGAGCAGAGAAAGGATAGCGAAAGACACGCGAGAAGGACCGAGAGGAAGACACCCGTCTTGTGTCGGAGAAGAAAGGCGACGACGCCCGCGACGAAGACGAGAAGAAACACCAGAAGCGTTAAGGTCCCCTCGAGCTTCCGGAAAAGCGCGAAGCCGCCGAGCATCATACAAAGTATCATGCACAGCGGCCGTTTACGGAAAATTCCCATAGAGCAAAGTCCTGTCGGAGAGTTATTTTTTCAGGCAGTCGTCGACGGTCCGGTATTTCATGTCCGAGCCTTTCGGAATGACGAAATTGAAGCCGTTTTTGATCACGGTAAACTCGATGGATTTCGCGCCCGTGATCTCGCCGTCGATACAGACGGGCAGGGGAGCCTCAAATTCCATGCGGAAGTGCGGAACCTGACGGTAACGAATGATCTTCATCGCCGCGGGACTTTCGAAATAGGTGCCCTTTTTATAGGAGCCGACCAAACGAAGAAAACGCATGCGCGGAACCTTGTCGATGATGCAGACATCCATCAATCCGTCGTTCAGAAGCGCGCGGGGCGCGGCGTCAAAGCCGCCGCCGCAATACTGACCGTTCGCGATCGCGGTGAGAAGCAGCTCCTGTTCGATGACCTCGCCGTCGTCGAAGACAAGCTTCATTTTCGTTCCGTATTTTTTGAAAAGAACGACGACAACGCCGAAGATGTAGGAGGCAGAGGGAGTAACGAGCTTCAGCCGCTTAAGTCTCGCGGCTTCCTGCACGACGGCACAGTCAAAGCCGATGTTCACCATATTGACGCAATAGGAGTTGTTGCACTTGATGAGGTCGAGGGATACGGTATCGCCGTCGATCTGAGCGTCGATGTCGCGGAAAAGCTCCGTATGGGTAAAATTACGCGAAAAATCGTTGCCCGACCCGTTCGGGATCACGCCGAATTCGACATTCGGATTTTCGGGTGCACTGTTGACGATCTCGTTGATGGTGCCGTCACCGCCCGCGCAGATGAAGCGCTGACGCTCGGTCGACATTTTGACCATAGAACGGACATATTCCGTCGCGTCGCCGATGCTCGTCGTATAATAAATATGATAATTCAGATGCCGCGACTGACATGCCGTTTTGATGGTATTTTCAAACCGCTCGTCCTTGCGTTTTTTTCCCGATTTCGGATTCAGAATAAAATGATAGATCATGAATCGTTCTCCCGTGCTAAAGCACAAAAAGGTATGTTTTCGTGCAAAAGCTCAAAAGGTAATATTCTCCGTGTCAAAGCGAAGAGCCATGTTCCCTCACGCCAAACAAAAGGAATTTTCCGACGTTTCGGGCGAAAGCAATATTCTCTCACCCGAACAAAAGAAAGATCTTCGCCCGATAAATAGGCAACGGCTCTATTATAGCAGACAAAATCCGTTTTGTCAAGTTTTTGTGAAAAAGTGCGAAAATACTTCTGTAGTGTTACAATTGATGTGAGACTAAAAACGAAAAAAGCATAGAAAAAGTGATTAAGTTGTTGATAGATAGAATTGTAACTGACGCATCGAAACCCTAAATTTTTTCGTTTTTTGCCATTGAAGATAAAAGGTCGAAGATGACAAGTGGTGTTTTCACTGAGAACAAGAAGTCCTGAGTGTTTTCCACGGCAGAAAGACGAATTTTCTAAAAAATCCTCAAAAAATCGCAAAAAGCACTTGACAACCGAACGGTCGGAAGCTATAATAGAAAAGGTGCAAAAAGGAAAATCATCGGAGGGCATATGGTGGAAAAGGGAAATACAAAGCAAGAGATATTGAAAGCGGCGTTGGAGTTGTTTTCGGTACAAGGCTATGAAGCAACCTCCATCGCGCAGATCGCGGACATGGTAGGCATCCGTAAGGCAACCATGTACAGCCATTTCGAAAGCAAGCAGGACATTCTCGATGCACTGACGCAGGATGCTCTGGAACAGTATGAAAAGCATTCTATCTTTGCACGCGCAGATTGGGAGGATCCTGCATTTACGAAGGAGAAGCAAAGCCTTACACCCGATATGGCAATACGGATGATCGAGGGGCACGTTCGTTTTATCCTGCACGATCCGCAGATTCAAAAATCCCGTAAGATGCTGACCATCGAACAATTTCAGAATCCGAAGCTGAAAGCATTGCAAACCAAGCAGAATTACACGGATGTCATGCGTTATTTCACGGGACTCGTGATATTTCTTGTCCGTCAGGGGAGACTTACCGATAGCGATCCCGAAATCATGGCGGCGCAGCTCTGCCTTCCGATCTCGGTCTGGATTAACCTCTGCGACCGCAAACCGGAGCGTGAAGACGAGGTGATGGGGCTGATCGAACGGCATGTTCGGCAATTCTTCGCCCTTTATCGTCCCGACAGCGCAGGGGAGAAAGGATAACCCGTGGAGATCAGACCGTTAGATAAAGCAACCTACGCGGGAAAGAAATTTACCGCTCGCTATCGGACAAAGGGATATTATGACATTTGCGCCTCCGAGGACGGTTTTCGGATACGGTATGTGCCTTTTCCCGCAATCGTCGAAAAATCCTTCGAGGATGCCTTCTTTGCCGAATGGTTGGAAAATTCCGTGGCATTCGGCGCCTTTGAGGGCGGGAACCTGCTCGGATTTGCGGAAGGGGCGCCGGAGAGTTGGAACAATCGCTTTCGTTTAAGCAATATCTGCGTGTTTGAGCCTTCGGAACGAGGAAGGGGAATCGGCTCCGCACTGATGGAGTGTCTTACGAAAACGGCGATCTCCCTCGGCACAAGGATGATGATCTTGGAAACGCAGTCATGCAATGAGAACGCGATCGCGTTCTATAAAAAGAACGACTTCGATATTGTCGGGTTTGATCTGTATTCTTACTCCAACACAGACCCGGAACGGCACGAAGTGAGAGTTGAGATGGGAAAGAAACTAATCGAACAAAAGCGGTGATACCGATGCTTTGTGAATTAAAAGATACCACGAAAGTCAAAGAATTGTTTGCAGGATGGAACGAAACGTTGATTTTTTCGTGCCTGCAAAATGTCATGGGAAAGATTTACGTTTCGGACACGGAACGACCGCGATCGGCGCTCGCATATGTCGGTTGCTTCGGCTTTTATGCGGGAATTCCCGATAAGGAGATCGTAGAGAACAAACCGAACGGGCTTTCGATCATGATTCCCGAGGACGATGAGTGGACAAGGCTGATTGAAGAATGTTACCCGTCGGCGAAAAAAGTGACACGCTATGCAATCAAAAAAGATACCGTGTTTGATCCCGCGACGCTCCGAAACGAAATGAAAAGGTTGCCGAACGGCTACGAGCTAAAAAGAATAGATGCGGAGATCTATGATCAATGCCTTAAAAGCGCCGTAACAAGGGATTTTGTCGCCGCGTTTGAAAGCAAAGAAAAATTCTTGCAGCTCGGTAGAGGTGTAGTGATCCTGAAGGACGGAAACATCGTATCGGGCGCCTCCTCTTACACGCGTTACAGGGAAGGAATAGAGATCGAGGTCGATACCGCCGAGTCGGAAAGAAGAAAGCATCTGGCGACCGTCGCTTGCTCGGCGCTAATTCTCGATTGTCTCGAAGAAGGGCTGTATCCGAGTTGGGATGCGCAAAATCCGATCTCGGTCCGCCTCGCAGAAAAACTCGGGTACGAGCTCGATCATGAATACACTGCGTATGAAGTGACGTAGAAGATACCCCCTTCGGGTTTTGAAAGCAACAAGGTCGCATGAATTAGGCACTTTGAAGGAAACGCGGAGGATTCCGAAAATCCCCGCAAAATACTACGGCTCGTGTCCGCCGTGACACGACCGTAATTTAATCGAGATCTTGCTACCGAACGTTAGGTTGTTTTTTTCGCCATGCGGACTTTCTTAAAAAGGTGAAAGAAAACAGCCTGTCGCGGGCAGATAAATTTTTGGCAGATCATCAAACATAAAGAAAAGAAATAACATGAACGCAATTTTGAGTTTTCTTCGCGCCGCCGCGCCATGGGTGGCAATGGGCGTATCGATCATTATTTTGATCGTTCGGGGTGTAAAAAGGGAAAAGAAAGAGGAAAAACAAGAGGAGGACTACGGCACGAAAGGCATGTGCCTCGGGATGTGCTTCGGTCTGCTCGTCGGGACAATGACGAAAAACTATATCGGCATCGGAATATCCCTCGGGATGCTCGTCGGACTTGCGATAGGAACATGTATTCCGAAAACGCCGAACAGACCCGAAAAGTAAAAAAACAAGCTAACATAAGGAGAAACATGTCGTGAAAACGCTCGAAATCATTCAGAAGACCTGCAAGGTCTTTCAAACCTTGGCAAAAATCGCGGGAATCTTCTGCATTGTCGGTGCGGCGGCATCCGGTGTCGGTGCACTTTGTGCCGTGGCACAATATCACGGAGGTTCGGTTTTCGGGTTCTTCGGTGAGGCATTCTATACCGATTCTTTTCACGCAGGAATTCC
Organism: uncultured Eubacteriales bacterium; assembly: GCA_934373635.1. Classification (GTDB taxonomy): domain Bacteria; phylum Bacillota; class Clostridia; order Oscillospirales; family CAG-272; genus UBA1740. The sequence continues at coordinate 83,994 of CAKROZ010000003.1, read as the reverse complement.
TCATGAAGAGCTGCTTCGCGGCATCCGCTGTAAAACCTTATTACTGAAGGCAAAAACAGTCATCGGGCAGGACGATCTCTTGATGGCGGCGCTCGGAGAAAGTGACCTCAGACACGTTTTGCGGTCGATTCCGAACTGCCGGCACCTCCGCTTTGATTGCGGTCACGCGATTCATATCGAGAAGCCAAAGGAGTTTATCGCGGCGCTATCGACATTGGCATGAGCAAAAAATGTTTGATACGGGAGACGAAGAACGAAATGGTAAAGATGCCGATCGAAAGATCGATATCGACCTTTCGTCGTATTCTCACGTGACGATCTGCTCGTCGATCCGGGTCTTCTCGCTTGCGCCCCCTGTCTGGCGCTTTTGCAGGGAAGAGGCGGGGAAGATCCGCTCGGTCGATTATCTTCTCGTCCACCATACAAACGGACGCTATGAAAATGCCGCGGCAGAAATGGACACTCTTCTCGGTCTGACCCGTGAGGGGTTCCGCTCCTTCCGCTGTCATTGCGGCGCGTATCGGGAAATTCAATGAATCGGAGCGATACATGAAAACCGAGTTTTTGATTGGAAATGCCCCCGCCGTCCTCTATGACGAAGGGGCAAAAGACGTCATTTTATATATTCACGGTCTGTGCGGAAGTAAGGCGGAAGCGGAGCGCTTTCATCACATCGCCTCCCGCTTCGGTTACGCGACACTCGGCATCGACCTTCCCGAGCACGGCGGGCGCCGCGACGGCAAAAAGCTTGTACCGTGGGTGGTCACGGAAGAACTTGCCGCACTTTTTCGCTACGCAAAGGAGCACTTTGACAGCGTTTCGCTTCGCGCCGTCAGCATCGGTGCGTGGTTTTCGCTTCTTTCCTTTGAGAATGCGCCGCTCCGCGCCTGTCTTTTCTCTTCGCCGCTTGTGGATATGGAGGATATGATCCTCTCCATGATGCACCTTGCGGGCGTCGACGAGGAGCGATTGCAAAAGGAGAAGGAAATCCCTACCGACTTCGGGCAGACGCTCTCGTGGGAATATCTCACCTATGTTCGCGCGCATCCCGTCGGTAAGATCTCTGATCGGACGGCAATTCTGTACGCCACGGGGGACGAGACGGTGCGACGCGAAACGGTGGAGCGCTATGCACGATTGAGCGGTGCAGATCTTTGCCTCTACCCGGGCGGGGAGCATTACCTTCATACTCCCGAAGAGGTTGCCTTTACCGAAGCGTGGGAAGAGCGGATGCTCCGCCGTTATTCGGAAAAGGGGTAAAACACCTCGCGCCCGAACCAAAAGCGCAAAGCGACCGCCTTGCGGGTATCCGCATCCTTCACGGTTATCGGAGGATAGGACTGCCCGCTTTCGACACGCTTCGCGGAAAACCGAAAACGACAAGAAGCTCACGGATAAGCCCGTGAGCTTTTTGTCGCTGTAAAAAAATTTCTCCCCCTTGACAAATCAAAACCTTCGGTGTATAATACATTATGACAAGGATATTTGTCAAATCGACAAACATGCTTGTCAAACGGAGGTGTCTATGGTACTGCGAAATCGTTTGAAAGAGCGCAGAGCCGCCATGAACGTCAATCAGCAGGAAATGGGGCGTTTGTGCGGTGTTTCGAGGCAGACGATCAGCCTGATCGAGCGGGGGGACTATTCGCCGTCCGTCACTCTTGCGCTGACCATCGCGAACATCTGCGGCGTTACGGTAGAAGAGATCTTTTATTTGGAGGAGGAAACGAAAAATGGGAAATGATAAGATCAAAAGCGATAATCGCAAGGCGTTGCCGAAATTTATTCTGCTCATGGTAGTTGCAGTGGTCGTCGGCTTCGCGGGAGGGTATCTTGCTTCGAAATACGGGCTTAACACTCTGCGCGACGGGATCGAAGACATCGGCAGATTCTTCGGCACATATATCGCGCCTGCGCTGATGACGGCGGTTGCGGTGAGCCTGCCGTCGGTCTGCCTGCCGATGTATCGGGACGCAAAGAAACGGATCGATTCATGGGACGGGGAGGACGAAGATGTATACGAAGCCATCGATAAGAAACTTTCCGTCGTCCTGTGGATGACGAACACGGCGTTCATTTTCGCGTGCTTTCTCCTCGCGGCATCGTACACGGGCGGCTTCTCGATCTTTGAGGGGCGGGAAACGACGGTGTTGTTTTTCCTTGCCGTTTTCGCAATGCTTTGTATCATCGCGGAAACGATCCTCATCACACAGAAATGCGTAGATGCCACAAAGCGTATCAATCCCGAAAAAGACGGCTCCGTTTACGACACCGATTTTGAGAAAAAGTGGATGGAGAGCATGGACGAGGCGGAGAAGCTCTTGGTCGGCAAGTGCGCATATAAGGCATATACGGCAACCGGCAAGGTATGCGCGATTCTTTCCTTGTTGCTTGCCATGGGAGCCCTGATCTTCGACATCGGATTTTTGCCGTCGCTCGCGGTATGTGTCGTCTGGCTCGTCGGTCAGACGGTATATAACAGGGAAGCGATCAAATATTCGGGCGGGAAAAACAAGCTGTCAAGATAACGGGCGATCACCGAACACAGCGCCGAAACGGTGAACGTACCGCCAACACGCGACATATACGCCATACGAAAAAATAAGGGCGCGGGACGCGTCTCTCGGGAGAAGAATATGCACAATACTATTTGGATAATTCCGATCGCCATCGCTTTGCTCCTTCTGTGGAGAGAGAAGCGGAAAAGAACCTTTATTGCAAGACATATAGTAAAACATAAAAAACATAATAAGGAGAAAAACGCAATGAAAGAATTGGCAAAACAGTTTGTCGGCAAGGAATGTATCATTTATACCCTGACGGGAATCGACTCCGCCGTCAAAGGCACGATCAAGGAGGTGTCCGACAGCGGCATGATCGTCGAGCATAAGGACGGCATCGAGGTGGTGAATCTCGAGTACGTCGCCCGCATCCGCGAATGGCCGAGAAACGCAAAAGGGAAAAAGAAGACCATTTTCGAATGATCGACACTTTCGAATCAATATGGCATCTTTTCGAAAACAGAGCAAAGCGGGCATGAGGATCTCATGCCCGCTTTGAAAATTCGGGGAAAATTCTATTTGCGGGAGCGAAAGGCCCCCGTTTTTTACGTCAGCACCATTCAATGGTGGCAGGCGGCTTGCCCGTGATGTCGTAGACGACACGTCCGGCGCCTTCCACCTCGTTGACGATACGGGAGGAGCAGATGCCGAGCACTTTATGCGGGATTGGCACGTATTCACAGGTCATGAAATCGGAGGTCTTCACCGCACGAAGCGCAACGGTATAATCGTAGGTGCGGAAGTCACCGACAACACCGACCGAACGGGTGTCGGTCAGCACCGCAAAATACTGGTCGGCTTTCACTCTGTGGCGACGGATCTCCTCGCGGAAGATTGCGTCCGCCTCACGCAGAGTTTCGAGCTTCTCCTTCGTAATCTCACCGATCACACGTACACCGAGTCCGGGACCGGGGAAGGGCTGACGCTCCACAAAACTGCGGGGAAGTCCGAGCCTGCGACCGAGCGCACGCACTTCGTCCTTGAAAAGACCGCGCAAAGGTTCGACCACACCGACGAATTTCATATCCTTCGGCAGACCGCCGACATTGTGATGGCTTTTGATGGTGGCGGCTTTGTTTCCGCCCGATTCGATGACATCGGGGTAAATGGTGCCCTGCGCCAGATATTTGACGTGCGGGAGCTTGTTCGATTCCGCTTCAAACACCTTGACGAATTCCGCACCGATGATCTTTCTCTTTTGCTCGGGATCGGTCACGCCCTTGAGCGCATTCAGAAAGCGCTCTTCGGCATTGACGCGGATGAAGTGAAGGTCGCGCCCGCGGAATGCCTTCTCCACCTCGTCGCCTTCGTTTTTACGCATCAGACCGTGGTCGACGAAAATGCAGTGAAGCTGACCGGGGATCGCTTTCGAAAGCAATGCCGCCGCTACCGAGGAATCCACGCCGCCCGACAGTCCGAGAAGCACGTGCGCGTCACCGACTTGGCGGCGCACCGCGCAGATCAGCTCTTCCTCGAGGTTTTCGAGGTCGTAGTCACCCGCCGCACCCGCAATGTTGTAAAGGAAGTTATGGATGATGGCGGTTCCGTTGGTCGTGCTCTCCACTTCGGGATGGAACTGCACGCCGTAAAGGCGACGCTCCCGATTTTCAATGGCGGCATTCGGGCAGGAGTCCGTATGCGCGATCGAAACGAATCCGTCGGGAAGCCTTGTGATCTGATCGGTATGACTCATCAGCCCCACCTCCTCGGCACTCAGTCCCGAAAACAGAGGAGATGCCGTCGATACCGTCATGCGCGTCTTTCCGTACTCGCCCGCCTCGCAGGGGGAGACCTCTCCGCCGACCGACCACGCGAGAAGCTGCGTGCCGTAGCAGATGCCAAGCACCGGGATCCCGAGGTCGAAGATCGCCTTGTCGCAGTGCGGGGAATCCTCGCGGTAAACGCTGTTCGGACCACCCGTCAGAATGATGGCGATCGGGGAAATTTTGCGGATCTCTTCGATCGAAATATCGCCCGCCTTGACAACGGAATATACCTTGCATTCCCGCACGCGGCGTGCAATCAATTCCTTATACTGTCCTCCGAAATCGAGGATAAGAACGGTTTGAGATGCCATAGATCGCCTCCGTCAATTGATTCTGATGTATTCGTCGCGCTCGGCGCCCACCGAGACGTATTCGATATAGCAGCCGACCGCCGCCTCGAGATAGAGGATGTATTGCTTTGCCGCCTCGGGAAGAGATTCATAGGTGCGGCAGTGCGAAACATCGCCGAAGCCCTCGAGATACTCGATCACGGGCTTCGCTCTCTTCAGGCGCTCACCGGTCGGGAACTCCGTGGTTCTTTCTCCGTCGATCTCGTAAGCGACGCAGACGGGGATCTTCTTCATATAGGAGAGAACGTCCAGCTTCGTCAGAGCAATGCGGGTCGCGCCCTGAACGCGTGTGCCGTAACGGGATGCGGGAACATCGAAGGGACCGACTCTTCTCGGTCTGCCCGTTGCCGCTCCGTATTCGCCGCCCGCCTCGCGCAGGCGCTCCGCCTCTTCGCCGAACATTTCCGCCGTGAAGGGACCCTCGCCGACGCAGGTGGAGTATGCTTTCATAATGCCCACCACATCGGTGACGGGCACTCCGGGGATCCCCGCGCCGATGGGCGCGTAAGCCGCCAGCGTAGTGGAAGAGGAGGTGTAGGGATAAATGCCGAAATCAATGTCGCGGAGCGCACCGAGCTGCGCCTCGAACATGATATTCTTCTTGCCTTTCCATGCGTCGTAAAGGTAGCCCGATACGTCCGTCACATAGGGAAGAAGAATACTGCCGTACTTTTTCAGCCAATTTATGATTTCTTCGGCATCAATCGGCGCGTGACCGTAACCCGTGACCGTAATGTTTTTCCACTCGACGATATCGCGCACCTTTTCTTCCAGTGTCGCAAAGTCGAAGAGGTCGCCCATCCGCAGGCCCTTCTTCATGTACTTGTCGGCGTAGACGGGAGCGATGCCGCGGCGCGTGGAACCGAACTTCTTGTCCGCGAGCCGTTCCTCTTCCATAATGTCCTGAAGCTTGTGGTAGGGAAGGCAGATGATCGCCTTGTCGCTGATCTTCAGGTTTTCGGGCGTCACGCGGATGCCTTTTTCGGTCAGCTTGCCGATCTCGCCGACGAGATGCTCGAGGTCGATGACCATGCCGTTGCCCATCACGTTGACGGTCGTCTCCCGCAGGATTCCCGAGGGGAGAAGATTCAGAATGAATTTGCCCTTTTCATTGACGACGGTGTGTCCCGCGTTGTTGCCGCCTTGATAGCGGCAGATGATGTCGTAGTCGGAGGAGAGCAGGTCGACCATGCGCCCCTTTCCTTCGTCCCCCCAGTTGATACCGACGATGGATGTAAGCATGTTACGGTTCCTTTCTTTTATACATTGACCTCTGCCGTGGCGGCAGGGTCAAATGCGGATTTGTTTTCTTCGAGCAGTCGACGGATTTTTCCGAGGTATTCCGAGGTCTGCCGCTTCGCGAGACCCGTCAGGTCACATTCGGCGAGGATCCGATCAATCTCGTCGCGTGTAAGACCGAAAGTCGGGTCGGCGGCGATTCTGTCGAGAAGATCGTTGTCCGCGCCCTCTTCCTTGACGGCAAGTCCCGCGGCGACCGAATGTTTTCGGATCGCTTCATGAAGCGTCTGGCGGTCTCCGCCGCGCTTGACACAGAACATTAAGATGTTTTCGGTTGCCATGAAGGGAAGCTCTTCGGCAAGATGCTTTTCCATTCCCTTCGGATAGACGCGCATCCCTTTTGCAATGTTGGTATACAGCGTCAGAATTCCGTCCGTTGCCAAAAACGCCTCGGGAATGGTGATGCGGCGGTTTGCCGAATCGTCGAGCGTCCGCTCGAGCCATTGCACCCCGGCGGTAATCGCGGGATTTACGGCTTCGGCAACGACGAAGCGGGCAAGGGAGGAGATCCGTTCGCTGCGCATCGGGTTGCGTTTGTATGCCATGGCGGAGGAGCCGACCTGCCCCGCCTCGAAAGGCTCGTCCACCTCCTTGAGGTGGGAGAGAAGTCGGATATCGCCCGAGAACTTCCATGCGCTCTGCGCAATGCCCGAGAGCACCGAGAGAACGAAATAATCCGCCTTTCTCGTATAGGTCTGTCCGCTGACATCGTAGGCGGCGGAGAAGCCGAGTTTTTCGGTGATCTTCTTTTCGAGCGCTTCCACCTTTTCGGCATCACCGCCGAAGAGCTCGAGAAAGCTCGCGCCCGTTCCCGTCGTGCCGCGACAACCGAGAAGCTTCAGATGATCCTTGACAAAATCGAGATGCTCGAGATCCATGACAAGATCCTGAATCCAGAGCGTCACACGCTTGCCGAAGGTTGTCGGTTGCGCCGCCTGAAAATGCGTGTAGGCAAGCGTCGGCGTGTCCTTGTAGGTGTCGGCAAGCACGCACAGCGCGTTGATCGCCGAAAGGAGTCTTTTTCGGATGAGAAGCAGAGCGTCGCGTGCTAAAATGACATCGGTATTGTCTCCGACGTAACAGCTCGTTGCCCCGAGATGAATGATGGGCTTTGCCGTCGGGCAGGCGAGACCGTAGGTGTAGATATGCGCCATGACGTCGTGGCGTACCTCTGCCTCCCGCTTCGCGGCGGTGTCATAGTCAATATCGTAAATATGCGCGCGCATTTCGTCGAGCTGCTCGTCCGTCACGGGGAGACCGAGCTCCTGCTCGGCTTCCGCGAGCGCGACCCAGAGCTTTCGCCACGTCGAAAATTTTCTGTCGTCCGAGAAGATCTCTTGCATCTCGCGGCTCGCGTAGCGTCGGCAGAGCGGATTTTCGTAGGTATCGTGCATAAGAGAACCTTCCTTATTTGCGATTTTTCAGAGATGCGTCGACAAATCCGCGGAACAGGGGATGCGGACGGTTCGGACGCGACTTGAATTCGGGGTGATACTGTACACCGACAAAGAAGGGACGATCGGACAGCTCCACCGTTTCCACGAGTCTGCCGTCGGGAGAAAGACCCGAGAGCGTCAGTCCCGCATTCTCCATCGCCTCACGGTACTCATTGTTGAATTCGTAGCGGTGACGGTGACGCTCGGAGATCTCATGCGCCCCGTAGCAACGCGCCATCGTGGTGCCTTCCTTGATTGCGCAAGGGTAGGCGCCGAGACGCAGTGTACCGCCCTTGTCTACGTCGTCACTCTGACCGGGCATGAAGTTGATGACCTTGTGCGCACACTGCTCGTCAAATTCACCCGAATTCGCGTCACGGATCCCGAGTACATTCCGTGCGAATTCGATGACCGAGATCTGCATACCGAGACAAATGCCGAAATACGGCGTTCCGGTCTCCCTCGCATACTTTGCCGCGAGGATCATTCCTTCAATGCCGCGCCCGCCGAAGCCACCGGGCACGATAATGCCGTCGAGCGTGGAGAGCTCCGCCTGATAGGTCTCGCGGTTCAGCGTCTCCGAGTCGATCCAACGGATATTTACCTTTGCACCGAGCGCATAGCCCGCATGGCGGAGCGCCTCCGCCACCGAAAGATAGGCGTCGTGAAGCTGAACGTATTTTCCGACAAGTCCGATCGTCACTTCTGCCGTCGAATTCTTGATCCGTTCGACCATGGAGGTCCATTCGGCGAGCTTCGGGGCGGGTGCCTCGATGCCGAGCTCGCGGCAGACGACGGAGGAGAAATTCGAGCGCTCGAGCATGAGAGGCGCCTCGTAAAGGCAGGGAATCGTCATGTTCTCGATCACACAGTCGAGCTTTACGTTGCAGAAGAGAGAAATTTTCTTGAAGATGGCGTCCTCGAGCGGTTCGTCACAGCGGAGAACGATGATGTTCGGGTTGATGCCCATTCCTTGCAGCTCCTTGACCGAGTGCTGCGTCGGTTTGGACTTATGCTCGTCCGAGCCGTGCAGAAAGGGAACGAGCGTCACATGAATGAAGAGACTGTTTTCACGTCCGACCTCGAGCGAGATCTGTCTTGCCGCCTCGAGGAAGGGCTGGGATTCGATGTCGCCGATGGTACCGCCGATCTCGGTGATCACGACATCCGCGTCCGTCTTCTTTCCGACACGGTAAACAAAATCCTTGATCTCGTTCGTGATGTGGGGGATGACCTGTACCGTGGAACCGAGGTATTCGCCCCGACGCTCCTTGTTCAGTACGTTCCAATACACCTTACCCGTGGTCAGATTGGAGTATTTGTTCAGATCCTCGTCGATGAAGCGCTCGTAGTGACCGAGGTCGAGGTCGGTCTCCGCACCGTCCTCCGTCACGTACACCTCGCCGTGTTGATACGGACTCATGGTACCGGGGTCTACGTTGATGTAGGGGTCGAGCTTCTGCGCGGCGACCTTCAGACCTCTCGCCTTGAGCAGTCTGCCGAGCGAAGCGGCGGTAATGCCTTTTCCGAGTCCGGAAACCACACCGCCCGTGACAAAAATGTACTTCTTCATAAAATATTTCCAGCCTTTCTGCAAGCTCTAAAATACGTTTTGGGATCAATGGTAGGTCTTGATGACGGATTGCGCGATCTCGCGGCGCGAGACACAGCGATCCATCGCCGTTTTTTCAATGTAGCGGTGCGCCTCGGCTTCCGTCATTTTCAGGTTTTCGATCAGGAGCCATTTTGCTCGGTTCACGAGACGGATCTCCTGCATTTTTTCTTCGATGGTCGCATTCTTTTGTTCAAAGCGGCGGAGCCGTTCTCTCGTAGCCCGCAAAAGGGCAAGCGCCTGCGATACCGCGGCGGCGGAAGTCGGCTTCGGCAGGGTCAGAACACCGTAGGGAGAGACACGGGCTTCGATGTCGGAATAATGCTCTTCTTTGACGAGCAACAGGACGCAGACCGTGCTGTCTTCCACAAGGTCAAGCGCGAGACGTGTGCCGAACTCGTCGGGTAGGGGCGTGTTGATCACAACGATGTCATATCCCGCCTCGGTGACTCGTTGTCGGGCGCCGACGGCGCTCTGTTCCGTCAGGACGGGAGAAAAGCCGAGCTCCGACAGGAGTGCGGAGAGCGAGGCGGAGAGCTTTCCGACAGGGGACACGAGCAGTGCACTGTAAAGATGCGCGGGAATGTCCATACCTCTCCTCCTTCGTTTGATGTTCGGCTCTTATTCGGTGTATGCGTCGATGATCTCCTTCGGGAGCACCGATGCGATGAATTCGCTTGTCCTTGCCGCACGCTTTGCTTCCGTCGGTGTCGCGGGCAGGGAACGATAGGCGGCGAGCACCTCGGCGGGCGCGTCAAAGAGATTTTCTTCGACAGGCGGCGGAGGAACGAGGGAACGCCCGATTCCGTCGATCGCCGCACGGATGAGGAGCGTCAGGGCAATGTACGGATTGCAGGTCGGGTCGGGGGAGCGGAGCTCGAGACGGCAGAATTCTCCCGACGCGGCGGGGATCCGGATCAGCTGAGAGCGGTTTTCGGAGGAGTAGGAGATATATCGCGGCGCCTTATGATTGCCGAGACGGAGGTAGGAGTCCTCCGAGGGGTTGAGAAATGCCGTCATTTCCGAGATGTGGGCGAGAATTCCCGCGATCATCTCGGAGGTGTGATCCTTCCCGTCCGCGGCTTTGACGGAAAGATTGATGTGCATCCCGTTGCCTGCCGTGTCGGGCAGCGGCTTCGGGGAAAAGTCGGCGTAGAGTCCGCTTCGCGCGGCGATCGTGTTGACGACGGCGCGGAAGGTCACGGCGTTGTCCGCCGCGGTGGTCGGGTCGGCGTAGCGGAAGTCGATCTCGTTTTGCCCGGGACCCTCCTCATGATGTGAGCTCTCGGGCGTGATGCCCATTTGTTCCAGCGTCAGACAGATCTCGCGCCTGACGTTTTCGCCCTTGTCCTCGGGCGCAATGTCCATATATCCCGCGCGGTCGTAAGGGATCTTCGTCGGTTCTCCTTCCTCGTCGAGGCGGAAGAGATAGAATTCGATCTCCGTCCCGAAGGAGAAGGCGTAGCCGGCCTCCCGTGCTTCCTTAGCGGTACGCATCAGAAGTGCCCGTGCGTCCGACGCACAGCCCGTCCCGTCGGGATGCGTCACATTGCAGAACATGCGGATAACTCTGCCGTGCTCGGGACGCCAGGGAAGGACGGAAAGCGTCGAGCTGTCGGGGTGCAGAAAGAGGTCGGAGCGTACCGAACCGCCGAATCCCGCGATCGCGGAGGCGTCGACGGCGATCCCGTCCGTAAAGGCACGTTCAAGCTCGCTCGGCATGATCGAAATGTTCTTTTGCTTTCCGTAAACGTCGCAGAATGCCATGCGAATAAACTTCACGTCGCGTTCCGTGACGTATTGCGCGATTTCATCTTTCGTGTAGTCCATGTCTTCTCCGCCTTTCGGTAGGGCTTCGTTTTTATCAATACTTTCCTATTATAGCACAAGACGCGACGGATTTCTACTGTTTTTTTTCAACAAATCCGCGCTTTTTTCGAGGGGATTTTTTGTCGTTTCTTTCGACCGTTTTTTCACCCTTTTTGCTTGCCTGACAATAAATCGAATATCGAGAAGAAATATCGTGGCAGAATGAAAATGCACGGTAAATCAAAAAGAAAAGGCGTCCTTCGCGATAGGGAGAATTCTCCCGGTGCGAAATGAACACCTTTGCTCATAACGGAAAATATTATACCACGGTACACGCGCCTTGTCAATCCCCGTGACGGAAAAAAGTCAGAAGGTAAGAAAATATCCGTCCGACGCGACCGTCATCTTTTCCTCCGCCGCAAGCGCGGAGATCTCGTCGTGGATCGAACGCTTTTTGTCCGTCGGCAGGGCGGTCAGAAGGAAGCGGGAGCGTTCGCCGAGATTGCCCGACGCGGTGAGTACGTTACGCATGAGCCTCCATACCGTAAGGGAGCCGTGACGGTAGATCTCCTCCGTCGGCGGCGCGTCGAGCAGAGGGCAGTTTGCGATCAGGAGATCGAAAACCACGCCGTTCAGCGCGCGCAGGACCGAGGCGGGCAGGATCCCGCCCTGCGGCAGACAAAGGATCGCTCTGTCACGGCAAATGGCGTAATTGTACTCGCCTACCGTGTCCGTCGGCAGGGCGAATACCTTGTAGTCAATCACGTCGGTCATTGAAAAGGGGCGCAAGGGGACAAAATGCAGATTTTCCTCCCGAGGAAAGAATTCCTCCGCCTCGGGCGGCGCGTAGACCGTGATCTCCCGCCCGCGCGCAAGGCGGGACAGCGTTTCGGCAGAAAGGAGCCGCGGGTCGGCAGAGGAGATCAGAACGGCACGGATGTCCTGCCAGAGCTCGGGGAAGCCGTAAAAGTCGATAAAGTCCGCAAGCTCCGCCGTCGCGTCGATGAGCAGACGGTCGTCGATCAATAGAGACGCACGCCGTCTGAAATCGCGGGAGGTCTTTTTCTTTACCGTACAGTCTCCGTAGAGGGTACCGGTAAACCGAAGCTTCATGCCTTCGTCACGCGGTATACAGTGGTGTGGCGGTATACCTCCCCTTTATCGTAGAAGCCGATTCCGTGACGGATGCAGTCGGGCTCGGTCTGTGTCTCGAGGCAGAACGCGCCGTGCAGGCACCGTTTCACGCCGCCGCGGAAATCCGGCTTTCCCGCAAGGAAATTGCCGATGTAGAACTGGACGCCGGGTTGGTCGGTATAGACAGAAAGGCAAAGATCCTTTCCACGCACGGTTGCCGCCAAGGGGAGGGACCTGCCGAAGAGCACCTCGCTCGTTTTCGGCGAGAGAATGAAGTTGTGGTCGTAGCCGATAAAATCTCCGCCGATGCGTTCACCGATCTCGTGCGGCGTGCGGAAGTCAAAGGCGGTGCCCGCCACCTCCGGACGGTTCCCGTTCGGGATCAGCGTCTCGTCCACCTCGGTATAGCGGTCGGCATAGATCGTCGCGACATGATGCTCGATCGTATCGCCGAAGCCGTCGAGATCGAAATAAGAATGGTTCGTCAGCGCGATCGGCGTGCACCCGTCGGGCGTCGCGGTATAATCGATCAGAAGGGAAGTCCCCTCAAGACGATATTCCACCGTTACGTCAAGCGCGGAGGGAAAGCCCTCTTCGCCGTCCGCGGAGTGATAGGTGAGGCGGACGTGACGCTCGTCGGCTTCCAGGACCTCAAAGTTTTTGTGGTCGAAGCCGTCTCCGCTGTGCAGGCAGTTTTCACCGTCGTTTTTCGGCAGATGATAGTCCTTCCCGTCCATGGTAAAGCAGGCGCCCCCCACGCGGTTCGCCACCCGACCGATCAGAGCCCCTTGGTGTGAGCCGTCGAGCAGGTAGTCCTCAAGCGTGTCGAAGCCGCCGATGATCTCACGACCGTAGACACGGAAATTCAGGATCGTCGCTCCCCGCGTCATGACGCGGAGCGTGGCATCTTCGTTTTGCAATGTGTAAGCGGTCACGGCGCCCCCCGTGGGAAGCGTACCGAAGCGTTCCTTTTTCATGTGAGCCCTCCGAGTGTTGTTTTCCTTTATTATATATCATTCCGCGGCGAAAGTAAAGAGGAGCGCGTGAAGTTATTGACAAATTTTGCGCGATGTGCTATGATAGGTAAAAAGCAGAGAAGACAGAGAGGATAGAAAGAGTGAAAAAAGCGGTTCTCGTCATCAACGGCGTCGGCGGCGTGGGTAAGGATACCCTTTGCGAGCTTGCGGCGAAGCACTTTCGCGTAAAGAACGTGTCGTCCATCACCCCCATCAAGGAGATCGCCTCCATGTGCGGATGGGACGGGGCGAAGGATCCCAAAGGAAGAAAATTTCTCTCCGACCTGAAGCTTTTGTGCGTCGAATATAACGATTATCCCACGGTCTGGCTGACGGAGCGCTATCGCGAATTCCTCGAGGGAGAGGACGAGATCATGTTCGTTCACATCCGCGAGCCGGAGGAGATCGGGAAATTCGTCCGTGCGACGGGCAGCGTCGCGAAAACGCTGCTGATCCGCGGCGGTACGCGCTTTCCGAAGGAGAGCTTGCATTACGGCAATGTCTCGGACGACGGGGTAGAGAATTACCGCTACGATTACTATTTTACGAACGATACGACGCTTGAAGAAGCGGAGAGCAACTTTGTAAAATTGCTTTCTGTCATTCTGAATTCCGATCAGTCCTCGAGAATATAGGCACAATGCACAAATCAAAGCCGTTTGTCTTGTGATTATTTACGAAAGATTGCGTCTTGACATTCCGCGACGAAAAATGGTATAATAAGTCGTAAGCAAAAATCCCTCACAACTTCATATGTTTTCCAATATAGGTTCGGATAAAATGGCCCGAATGTTTCTACCGCACGCCAAGTTGCGACTATTGGACCCATGGTACACCGTCATATCGTCGGTGTGCCTGCTATTCGTTTTTATTTTTGGAAAACAGACTTGATTTTTGAGTCTGTTTTTTGTTTTAGTAAGAGAAAAGGAGAATTTCCGATGAAAGCAATGGAAGAGAAGATCCTGACATCCGGCAAGGTCCTTCCGGGCAACATCCTGAAGGTCGGGAATTTTCTGAATCAGCAGCTCGACGTGGCGTTTCTTGCCGAGGTCGGGCATGAGATCGCGCGTCTTTACCGTGACGCGGGCGTGACGAAGATCCTGACGATCGAGGCATCCGGCATTGCAATCGCCGTCCTCGCCGCCGAGTCTCTCGGGGTTCCCGCCGTCATTGTGAAAAAGCATTCGTCTGCCAATCAGTCGAAGGACGTCTACACGGCTGAGATCGCGTCTTTTACGCACGGGAACACCTATACCGCCGCCGTGGCGAAGGAATATCTTTCGAAGGACGACAAGATCCTTGTCGTCGACGATTTCCTTGCTTGCGGCAATGCGATCAAGGGACTGAAAAAAATTATCGATGACGCGGGTGCGACTCTCGTCGGCTGCGCCATTGCCATAGAAAAGTCGTTTCAGCACGGTGGGGACGAGCTGCGCGCGGAGGGGATCCGCGTGGACTCGCTCGCCATGATCGAGACCATGACGGATGACACCGTCACTTTCCGCCCATAAGGACTCAAAATCTCCTTATGGACTTTTATTTTCCGGTTACACGGCAAAATGCCTGTAATAAATAAAACTTTTTTCAGGAGGAACATTTCATGTTCAAGAAAATCGTGTCCCTGGTCCTGGCAGTCGTACTCTGCCTCGGCGTCACCCTCGCCCTCGCGTCCTGCGGCGGTAACGAAACGGAGAAGGATCCCGACGTTGCACCTCTCGAGGCGGTAGCTCTCGGCGAGAAGTTTGACATTCCCGCGGATTTCAAGGTCGGTTTCATCACTCTCCATGACGAGAACTCCACTTATGACCTCAACTTCATCAACGCGGCGAAGAAGATCCAGGCGCATCTCAACCTTTCCGACAGCCAGGTTCTCTTTGAGAAGAACATCGCCGAGGAGGGCACTGCCTGCTACGATGCGGCAAAGAGACTTGTCAACAACGGTTGCTCCGTGATCTTCGCCGACTCCTTCGGTCATGAAGCCAACATGATCAAGGCGGCAAAAGAGTTTCCGAATGTTACCTTCTGTCATGCTACCGGTACGAAGGCCCTTGTCGAAGAGGAGCTTTCCAACTACCACAACGCGTTCGCTTCCATCTATGAGGGCAGATACCTTGCCGGCGTTGCCGCAGGTATGAAGCTCAACGAAATGATCGACTCCGGCAAGATCAAGGCGGAAGAGGCAGTGATCGGTTACGTCGGTGCGTTCCCCTACGCCGAGGTTGTTTCGGGTTATACCTCCTTCTTCCTCGGTGCGAGAAGCATCTGCCCCTCCGCTACCATGAAAGTCCGTTACACCTCCTCTTGGTACAATGAGACCTCCGAGAAGGTCGCAGCCGAGACCCTCATGAATGTCGATAAGTGCGTTCTTATCAGCCAGCACGCCGACTCCATGGGTGCTCCAAACGCCTGCGAAGTGAAGGGCGTTCCGAACGTCTCCTACAACGGAAGCACCGTTGCCAGCTGCCCCGACACCTTCATCATCTCTTCCGCGATCGACTGGTCGCCTTACTACTACCACATGATAGACTGCGTTGTCAACAATAAGACTCTTGAGAAGAACTGGTGCGGTGATATCTCGACCGGCTCCGTCGTCCTCAGCGTTATCAACGGTCAGGTCGCCGCTCCCGGTACCGTCAAGAAGATTCAGGAAGTCGCCGCTAAACTCAAGGATGGCACCCTTCATGTCTTCGATATCGAAACCTTCACCGTGGAAGGTAAGAAAGTTACCTCCTACCTTGCCGATGTCATCGACCTCGGTGACTACAAGGGTGAGACCGAAGTGATCAAGAACGGCTATTTCAACGAGTCCACCGAGCGTTCGGCTCCTTACTTCGATCTTCGCATCGACGGTATTACCGAGCGCAATAAATAAGTTATCCGAAAAGATACAGGCGGAGCAATTTGCCCCGCCTTGTATCCTTTTATTCCGGGCTTTTGCTCACGATGGGAGATTTTTATGACGAATACGCCTCCTGCACTTGAACTCCGCCATGTCACGAAACGGTTCGGCAATGTCGTTGCCAACCACGATGTCGACATGGATTTCCGCCACGGTGAGATTCTTGCCATTCTCGGAGAGAACGGAAGCGGAAAGACCACACTCATGAACATGATCGCGGGAATTTATTACCCCGATGAAGGAGAGATCCTTGTAGACGGTGAACCGGTATTGATCCGCTCGCCGAAGGATGCGTTCCGCTACCATATCGGAATGATCCATCAGCATTTCAAACTGGTCGATATATTTACAGCGACAGAGAATATTATCCTCGGCATCGACGACGGGGAAAAATACAATTTGAAAAAAGCAGCCGCCCGCGTTTCGGAGATCACCGAGCGCTACGGCTTCGAAATAGATCCGTATAAGAAGATATACGAAATGTCGGTCTCGGAAAAGCAGACGGTTGAGATCCTGAAGGTTCTTTACCGCGGTGCGGATATTCTGATCCTCGACGAGCCGACTGCCGTTCTGACCCCGCAGGAGACGCAGAAGCTGTTTGCCGTTCTGCGCAGAATGAGGGATGACGGAAAGACCATTATCATCATCACGCATAAGATGCACGAGGTCCTCTCGCTCTCCGACCGCGTCGCGGTTGTCAGAAAAGGAGAGCATATCGCGACGGTGAACACCGCAGAGACGGACGAATCCGCCCTGACGGAGATGATGGTCGGAAAGAAGGTCAGTCTGAACATCGGGCGCGACGATCCGCAGGATCCCGTGAACCGCCTGGAAGTATGCAACCTCAATAGCGAGAGTCAGGACGGTGTCAAAGTCCTTAACAATATTTCCTTTATCGCGAACAGCGGGGAGATCCTCGGAATCGCCGGCATCGCCGGTTCGGGACAGCGTGAGCTTCTCGAGGCGATCGCGGGACTGCAACCTCTGACCGACGGAAAGATCCTCTACCACGATCCGAAAAGTAAAGATACCCTCAACCTCTGTGACAAAACTCCCTTCGAGATCCGCGAGCTCGGCGTGAGACTTTCCTTTATTCCCGAGGATCGTCTCGGCATGGGACTTGTCGGTAACATGGACATCACCGACAACATGATGCTCAGAAGCTATAAGAAGGGACATTCGGTCTTCGTCAACCGAAAACCGCCGAAATCTCTTGCCGAGCGCATCATCAGTGACCTCGAGGTCGTGACGCCCGGTACGACGACACCCGTCCGCCGCCTCTCCGGAGGAAACGTGCAAAAGGTGCTGGTCGGACGTGAGATCGCCGCCGCCCCCACAGTGCTGATGGCGGCATATCCCGTACGCGGTCTCGACATCAATTCGTCTTATCTGATCTATAATCTTCTGAATGAACAGAAGAAAAACGGCGCCGCCGTGATCTTCGTCGGGGAAGACCTCGATGTTCTCCTCGAGCTCTGTGATCGTATCCTCGTGATCGCATCCGGCAAGATCACCGGCATCGTGGATGCGCGCACCGCAACCAAAGAAGAAGTCGGTCTCTTGATGACCGGAACGGGAGGTGACGGAAATGAAAACTGATACCGAAGCAAAAAAGAAAGAAGAGCAGCGTGAGCCCCTCTTCCATATCGAAAAGAATCCGGCACTTTCCATGTCGCGTGCGATCGGTGTCCGTGCCGCCGCGATCTTCCTCGCTCTGATTTTCTGCGGACTTCTGACCACCATTCTGACCGGAGTCAACCCCGTTGACTTTTACGGACAGATGATCTTCGGGGCGTTCGGCACGACGGACAACTTCCTCGTTACCGTGCAGCATCTGTCCTTTCTCCTTTGCATCTCTCTTGCCGTCACACCCGCGTTCAAGATGAAATTTTGGAATACCGGCGCGGAAGGTCAGGTCCTGATGGGCGGACTTGCCACTGCGATCTGCATGTATTACGGAAAGGCATTGCCTCTTTGGCTCCTCTTGATCCTTATGTTCGTCTCCGCCATGGTCGCGGGTGCCCTGTGGGGGATCATTCCTGCATTTTTCAAGGCACACTGGGATACGAATGAGACGCTTTTTACTCTGATGATGAACTATGTCGCCATGCAGCTGATTGTCTTCTTCATGCGGCAATGGAATAAACTCAGCGCCGGTATCGATTTTTATCAGCTCGATCCGACAGGGCGGATCGGTGCGTTCTTTAACGGCGCGTCCGGAGTCCGTAAGTACATCATCTATGTCGTCGTGGTTGCCCTGATCACGGTATTCATGCATCTCTATCTGAAATACAGTAAGCACGGATACGAGCTGACGGTCGTCGGTGAAAGCCGCAATACCGCACGCTACATCGGCATCGATGTCAAAAAGGTTATCATTCGTACGATGGCGCTCTCCGGGCTTGTCTGCGGTATCTGCGGATTTCTGATGGTTGCCTCGGCGCAGAACATCTCTTCCAATACCGCGGGCGGCATGGGCTTTACCGCCATCATGGTATCGTGGCTCTCGAAATTCAATCCCGTTATCATGATCTTCGTCTCTCTGTTCCTTGCCGCGCTGGACGGTGGCGCGATCGCCGTTTCCACAGGGCTTGAGATCAGTAAGTCTTTCTCGGACATCGTTACGGGGATCCTTCTGTTCTTCATCATCGGTTGCGAATTCTTCATTCAGTATAAGCTCGTCCCGACCGCACGCCTGAAAGCCTTTTTTAAGAAAAATAAGGAGGATAAGCAATGATCTCCTATCTGATTCAGAGCGCCGTCACACAGGGAACACCCCTTCTTCTCGGCGCGACGGGTGAAATCATTACGGAAAAATCGGGAAACCTGAACCTCGGTATCCCCGGTATTATGTACATCGGCGCGATTTCCGGCGTTATGGGCGGTTTCTTCTATCAGGAGAGCACGACGACGATTGTCGGTATTCTCGCGATCCTGATTCCGTTTCTTTCCGCGCTTCTCGGTTCTGGGCTTGCCTCACTTCTGTATTGTTTTCTGACGGTTACCCTTCGCGTCAATCAGAATGTCACGGGTCTTGCCCTGACGACCTTCGGTGTCGGTTTCGGTAACTTCTTCGGCGGCTCGCTTGTCAAGCTGTCACACAGTGAGACCGCGTCGATCGCCCTGATCCGCCTTGCGAAATTCTATAAGAAATCGCTCCCGTTCGCGAAAAACCTCGGCTTCTTCGGTGAGGTTTTCCTGTCCTACGGTTTCATGGTGTACCTCGCGATCGCGATCGCACTTGTTGCGTCGTATGTCTTGAAGAAGACACGCGTCGGTCTTCATCTGCGCGCCGTGGGGGAGAATCCCGGCACCGCGGATGCCGCCGGTATCAATGTCACGGCATATAAGTATGCCTCGACCTGCATCGGCGGTATGATCGCCGGTCTCGGCGGTCTCTATTACATCATGGACTATGTCAACGGCACATGGTCGAATGACGCGTTCGGCGATCGCGGCTGGCTCGCCGTCGCTCTCGTTATCTTCTCGGTTTGGAAGCCGAATGTAGCGATCCTCGGCTCCTTCCTCTTCGGCGGACTTTATATTCTCAATAACATCATCAATGTATCGACACAGATTCAGCCGTTGCTTCAGATGGTGCCCTATGTTGCAACCATCATCGTCCTGATCCTCATCAGCGTGCGTAAGAAGCGCGAGACCCAACCGCCCGCCTCTCTCGGACTTGCCTATTTCCGAGAAGAGCGCTGACCTTCAAAAAAATCCCCCGATCGATGTCGGGGGATTTTTTTAGAGTAAAATGCAGATGAGTCCGTTCGAGCCCTCGTTGAGGATCTTCTCAAGCGTCTCGCCGAGCTTTTCGCGTGAATCGTCGGGGATGTGCATTAACTTCGCCTTCATCCCTTCATTCACGAGATCATAGAGCGACTTTCCGAAAATATTGGATTCCCAGACCTTCTTCGGGTCTTCCTCGAATTCCGTCATCAGATGCTTCGCGACCTCTTCGGATTGCTCCTCCGTGCCGACCACGGGATTCAGCTCCGCCTTGATTCCCGCGCGGATCATGTGGATCGAGTCCGCACGCGCCGCGACCTTGACGCCCCAACCGCCCGCACTCTTAACAAGACGGGGTTCCTCAAGCTCGAGCTCCTCGGGATCGGGCATCACGATGCCGTAACCCTTTTCGTTGACATCCTTCAAGGCGCTCTCTACCTTTTCGTATTCTTTTCTGATCTTCGCAAGGTCGCATACCGTCGCAATGAGAGAACGGTCGTCCGTAATATCAAGACCGCAGAGCTCGCTCATCGTCCGATAGTAGACATCGTTTTCAAGGGGAAGAGAGAATTCTCCCGTACCGTCTCCCGCGTTGACCGAAACGCGTGCGATCCCATCCACCTTGTCGAGCGCTTTCTCAATGTCGCCGAGCTTATGTATCTCGTCGGTAAAAGCGTCGATCTTCTCGAGCAGCGAGCGGCGGAGCGGATGCTCCGCGTCGAGGATTCCCGTCCACGCGGGAAGAGAAAAGGTGAGCGAGCGAACGGGAAATTCGCCGAGCACAAGTGAAAGAATTCCGCGAATGTCCTCCTTATCGAGCGCCTCACAGCTCACGAGAGCGACGGGTACATCGTACTTCGCTTCCAGCTCCGCGGCGAGCGTGTGGGCGCTCTCCGCCTCGGGCGTCGCGGAATTCAGAACGATGGCAAAGGGCTTGCCGAGCGCCTTCAACTCAGCGGCGACCCGCTCTTCCGCGGGAACATAGCTTTCGCGCGGAATGTTGCAGATCGTGCCGTCTGTCGTTACCAGCATCCCGATGGTGGAGTGCTCGCCGATGACTTTTCCCGTTCCGATCTCTGCCGCACGGGTAAATGGCATTTCCTCCTCCGACCACGGCGTCTTCACCATGCGCATCACGCCGTCTTCTTCGCCGCCGAGCGCACCGTCCACCATGTAGCCCACACAGTCGATCATCTTGACGTTTAACTCGGTGTCCTCGCCGACGCGGATCTTCACCGATTCGTCGGGGACGAACTTCGGCTCGGTCGTCATCACGGTCTTTCCGCCGGCGCTTTGCGGCATCTCGTCGAGCGTGCGCGTTCTGTCATATTCGTTTTCGATGTTCGGCAGAACAACGCTGTCGAGAAAGCGGTGAATGAAGGTCGATTTTCCCGTCCTGACGGGACCGACGACACCGATGTAGATGTCACCGCCCGTCCGCTTGGCTATATCCTGATAAATGGTTTGGTCTGCCATAGGAACCTCCGCGGAATGAATTTTTCATTTCATCGTATGCGGAGGCGGAATTCCTTATGCAAAAAATGCGGAGACGGTCTCCGCATTTTTTGTATATGTCAGCGTTAAGCCCCGGGAAGAACCGAAAGAACGAATTCCGCCACCGAAACGAGGAAGAAGATCGGCGTCCCGAGGTTGCATACCGAGGCGGCAAGGAGCGTCTTGCCGGGGAGCGGGAACTCACCTTCCGAAAGGCGGATCCGCTTCTTGTAAAGAAAGAAGAAAATCACGCCGAGGATCGCCGCACCGTAGAGAAGAACGGAATAAGAGAGAACGAGGGAAGAAAGCCCCAAAAGCTCCGGAAGATTCGGTGTCTCCTCCGCCAACAGTTCCTCGAGCCGCCGCATCGCGTTCAGGATCGGGAGCGCAACGACGGAGCCGAGGAAATTCGTGATCGCGTGCAAAAGGAAGGACCAACGCATCTTACCCGTCCGCGTATAAAGATACCCGAGGATCAGACCGAGCAGGAAGGTATAGACGAACTGATAGAAATTCCCGTGCGCGATACCGAAGAGCGCGGAGGTGAAGAGAATCGCCGTTTTGTCGCCGTAACAGCCGAGACGGTCGATGAACAGCTTGCGGAAGATGAATTCCTCAACCAGTGGCGCGAGCAGGACGACAAGCAAAAACAAGAGCCACGCGGGCGTGGATTCGACCATCTCGGTCGTGGTGTCGGCGATCTCATGCCCGAGCAGGCGCTCGAGGATTCCGACAAGGATCTGACTGACAAGCGAGCCGACGGTGAGAAACGCGCGGGAAACCAAAAACAGGATGAAGAAATTCCCGACGGACAGGGAATCTCCCCTCGGCGTGTATTCAGGCATTCCGCGGACAATGAGCCAAAGCACGGGCAGTCCGCAAAGGTACATCGGCGCCACCGAGAGTACCCACGAAAGGCAGATATTGTCGGCAACAACGGAGGAAAGCCCCGTCACCTGCAAAAGAAGACGCAGAAGCAGGATCACGACGTAAGAAACGGCGGTATAAGCGGCAAGGGAAATGGCAATGCGGGAGAAGGTGCGCCGCGCCGCGCGGCGATCGCCCGAAGTGACGGAAAGTGCCGCGGAGACAAGTCCCGCGTCGTTGTTGAATTCTTCCATAAAAGTTCCTTTCGGGAGAGTGTAAAGACAGTATAGCATAAAACGGGGAGATTTGCAATAGCCCGAAGAATTTCCGTGGCAAATCCGACAAAAAATCCCCGTGGATTTTGTGGATTCTTATCGTCCGAAAATGTGCGTTTCCACTTGAAAAACCACCCGAGATATGGTACAATATTGAGGTAGTAAAAAAACGGAGACGGATTTATGTTCAAAGAAGGTTTCGACAATCAAAAATACCTGAAATTGCAATCGGAAAAGATCAAGGAGCGGATCGCAAGCTTCGGCGGGAAGCTCTATCTGGAATTCGGCGGAAAGCTGTTTGACGACTTTCACGCCTCCCGCGTCCTCCCGGGATTTGCCCCCGACAGTAAGATCCGTATGCTGACGGAGCTGAAAGACGAGGCGGAGATCATCATCGCCATCAATACGGCGGATATCGAAAAGAATAAGGTGCGCGGCGACCTCGGCATTACCTACGACCTGGATGTCCTGCGTCTCATCGACGCCTTCCGCGCCGCGGGACTTTACGTCGGCTCGGTCGTCATGACGCGCTATCGTGCGAGCGCCGTTGCCGATGCCTTCCGCGCAAAGCTCGAAGGGCTCGGAATCCCCGTATATAAACATTATGCCATCGAGGGGTATCCGTATAACATTCCGCTCATCATTTCGGACGAAGGCTACGGAAAAAACGAGTACGCCGAGACCTCGCGCTCCCTCATCGTCGTGACGGCACCGGGACCCGGGTCGGGAAAGATGGCGACCTGCCTTTCTCAGATCTATCACGAGAGCAAGCGCGGCGTCCGCTCTGGGTATGCAAAATTTGAGACCTTCCCGATCTGGAACCTTCCGCTCAATCATCCCGTCAATCTCGCCTACGAGGCGGCGACTGCCGACCTCGCCGACGTTAATATGATCGATCCCTTCCATCTCGAAGCATACGGCACCCCGACGGTCAATTACAACCGCGATGTCGAGGTCTTTCCCGTACTTCGAGCCATGCTGAACGGAATCCTCGGCGAATGTCCGTATAAATCGCCGACCGATATGGGCGTCAATATGGCAGGCTTCGCCATCTATGACGACGATGCGGTGCGTGAGGCGGCGACACAGGAGATCGTCCGTCGCTATTACAGCGCCCTCTGTAATAAGAGGAAAGGGAACGGCTCCGACGTCGAGATCCATAAGATCGAGCTTCTGATGCAGCAGCTCGGTTGCCACTCACAGGAGAAGAGACCTTGTGTCGAAGCCGCTCTTGCGAGAGCAGAGGAAACGGGCGCGCCCGCCGTCGCCATCGAATTGAACGACGGACGCATCGTCACGGGGAAGACTTCGGGACTTCTCGGCGCCTCCAGTGCCGCGCTTCTGAACGCGCTGAAAACGCTTGCGGGTATCGATAAGGAGACCGACATCATCGCCCACGAGGTGTTGGAACCGATTCAGAAACTGAAGGTAGAGAACCTCGGCAATCACAACCCGCGTCTTCATACGGATGAGGTTCTGATCGCCCTCGCCGTCACCGCCGCGAACAGCGAGATCGCCGCGCGTGCCCTTTCGCATCTGTCCGATCTTCGTTATACAGAGGTACATTCCACGGTCATTCTCTCGCAGGTGGATACGAGCACCTTCCGAAAACTGGGCGTCAATCTGACCTGCGAGCCGAAATATCAGACAAAAAAGCTGTTTCATAACTAAAAAGCAGGGCAGAATAAAATATCAAAGCAAAGCCGACCGACGTGGAGAACAGGCGTCGGTCGGCTTTTTTTCAAAGGTAGGAGCGAATATCCACGGCGAGACGCTCTTCCGTGTTGATGAGTCGCTTCGCAATATCGCGGGAGCTCTCATCCGCCGCCCCGTAGAGATTCAGATAGCGGTGCAGGGATTTTACTCCCATGTTGCACCCGTCGGTGATGAGATCGGCGACGGTTTCGTCGGTCGGCTTCGCAGCCATTTTCATATTGGTCTTGAGCCACGACATGCCTTTCGCCATCGGATTCGGTTCCTTGCCGTCGTCCTTCTTTGCGACCAACATGCGGTCAAGCTCCTCGCGCAAAACCTCGTGATCCTTTTTACATTCCGCGAGCAACTTGCGGAAGCGCTCGTTTTTCACATGCTCGATCACGTCGTCGATCGCCCCGACCCCCATTTTGATTCCCGCGTCACATTCACGCAGGAGCTTTACGGTATCGTTTTCCATCGGCAGATACCTCCTTTCGCAGAAAGTGTACCCACTCGGAGAAAAAGAATACAGGGAATCTCGCCATTTTCAATTGACTTATAATTATGTATTCTCTGCTCATAGGATGCGAATTCTTTATTGCTTTAATGCGATATCTCGATGCTTTAAATACTCCTTTGTCGTTAAACCTGTTTGTTTTTTAAAAATGACATAAAAGTATTTTACTTCGCGGAATCCGCAAAGTTTTGCGATCTCTTCATTTGAAAAGGTGCTTACAAGAAGTAATTGTTTGGCTCGGTTAATACGTTGCCTGTGAATATATTCAATCGGGGTGCAGTGATAGTTTTTTTGAAAAAGGAGGTTGAGGTAGGTTTGACTGATATGCACCTCATGGCACAGTCTTTCCAATGAAAAATCCGCGTCAAAAATGTGCGCATCGAGATATAACATGGCAGAATTCAGCAGTGAGGAATGCCCGCGAGATTGTGTTGTCTCACAAATTTGGATATTTGAAATGATTTCGTAAACAATTGACATACATTTAAGTTCGTAATTGAAACCCTTCTGTTTCCAAAGGTGTTCAGCTTTTATAAACAAATCACATATTTTGTTCCGCTCAGTCATCAAATAGGCTTCCATCCTTTGAGATACATCCCCGGATATATTCAGGTGAAAGCATATTATGGTTTCGCGCTCGCAAACCTGGGAATAAGACGCGCCGGAGGGAATATATAGAATATCTCCCCTCTCTATCAGATGTTCCTTTTGATTGTAAAAAAATAAGCTCTCTCCTTCAATTCTGCAAGTGAGTACGTGACAGGCCTTGTTTTCTGTTTTAAAATGAAAATTTGTCCGATTAAGCAGAATAATGTCGATTATCTCGATTTGCGGAACCATAAATTTTACCTTCGGTCTGTGTTTTTTTATATTGTAGCATCTTGAAAATGAAATGTCAAGTGTCAGATATTTAACTTTTGTGCTAATATTATGGATTTTTTATATATTATTTTTATGTTATAATTAGGTAAAAATCAGATAAAGGAGATTCTCGGATGATATCCGTATCAAAACTAAAGATTGTGACAACCTCTTTGATTTCCAAAGAGGACAAACAGCGAGTTATTCTTCAATACGAATGCAGTGAGACGGCACATCTGCAATTATCGGTTTATAAAAATGGGGTGGCAATTGTCACTCAAATGCCTATATCACTTAGCGGCGGGATCGGTTCTGTCCCCGTTATGTTGCCCGTTCAGTCGGAATCCTTTGATGCGACATGGGAAATATCTGACAAGTCCGGGAATGTTTTGATTCAAACAGAGGCATTCTGGAAACAACCCAGAAAATGGACGCTTTATATTATGATATCTTCTCATACAGATATCGGTCTGCACAATTCTCAATACATACAACGGTATCATTCGTCAAAATTTGTCGATGGCGCCGCCACACTTTGTGATCAGACGGCGGACAGAGAAAAGAACGACAGATATCGCTATACAATGGAGGGAACCTGGTTTTGGAATAACTACGAGATGGATCGCGGGGAAGAAGCGGCGAACCGTATCGTGAAGAATTATGTCCAAACAGGAAAAATCGGATTGTGTGTAGGCGTCGCCGGAAATCATATTCAAACCTACGGCTTGGAAGAGATGTGCCGAAGCACCTACGAAAAACGCTTGCAGGAGGAAAAGTGGGGGATTCGAAGCGAAACGCTTTCAATGGTAGACAATAACGGCTTGCCGTGGTCAATGATACAAAGTTATGCCGATGCGGGGTATAAGAATATTATTTTTGCTCCCAATCAATGGAATCCGTTGCCATCCACGATATGGACTTATGACAGGACTAAGAACAAATATATATGGAATACCGGTGCAGGTGGAGGCGGATCCAGAATTGATCTTCGCCTCGAGTCTTCGCTTCCTATGGTTTTTAATTGGGAAAGCGATGCAGGCGAGCAAATAACTATTTGGGGATGCGCACATTACTCTGAGGCGTTTGGCTTTTTCCCGAGCGCATCCAGTCGCCCGTTTGATCCCCAAAAAAAGGAATTGGTTATTGGCGATATAGAAGAGCAGATGTGGAGACGGTTGCAACTGCTTGAAACCCGCGTTCCTTATGATATTTGGATGCTTGTTTGCTATTGGGACGATCAAGAACCTGATCTGTATGTAACAAACCAAATCAGAGATTGGAACGAAAAATGGAAATATCCTCAGGTTCGTACCTTAGGAGATCCTAACAAGCCATTTGATCTCTTGCGAGAGCGCTTTGGGGATCAAATCCCTGTGTTGAAAGGGGACATCACGGGTGGCTGGTATCAGCATCCGCTTACCGTTCCGGAGCTGATGTCGCAAAAATTTGAAGCGGACAGAGGTCTGCCAAACGCGGAAAAATGGTCAACGATTGCCGGAATGATCGATCAAAATTATGCCTATCCGGCAACCGATTTTAGGCACGCATGGGAAGGGTTGTTCTGTAACGACGAGCATTCCTACGGTACAAGCGGGTATCAGGGACGAAAAGTTTATGAAACGTGGATGCAGCACAGGGATTGGATTGATAGGGCACTGAGAACGGCAAAGGATGAAGAAAATCTTGCTTTGCAGACCATCGCATCCCAGATTAAAGCCACTGAAGACTGTGTCGTGGTTTTCAATCCCACAAACTTGGAACGAACAGAACTTATCACATCGGATGACGGAACAAAACAAGCACTCGTTACAATTCCCGCTTTCGGGTATCGCTCTGTGCCCAAGAAAGACTTTGCGCCTTTCACGGTTAGCCGATCGACTCCCGAAATTTCTCCTACCATCGAGAATAAGTATTATAAAATTGCATTCGCAGAGAACGGTTCGATGCGGTCAATTTATGATAAGACACTTCAACGTGAGCTTTTGGATGACAAAAATACGTTCCACGCAAATGAACTCGTTTATACAAAAGATAACCATCAAACCTATGTAACGCCGAAAAGGGCAGAATTCGAGCTGCTCGAGGATGATGAGCGCATCCGAGTGATAGCAAGGACACTCGAGGAAAACACCGGCGCGCAAATTGTACAGACGGTTACGCTCATGAATTACGAAAAGCGCATCGATATTGATAACGAGCTGTACCATGTCCGTGATATGTATAACAACAACAGATATTATCGTTACATGTACTATGCTTTCCCGTTCCGCGTAGAAAACTGCCGAAGATTTTGCCATCTCAACGGTACAGTTGCTGAGTATGCGAAGGACGTTACCGGGCACGGTACAGACGTCTATATGGCAGTTAACGAATGGTGCTGTTCGGAAAATGATGATTTTGGTGTAGCGCTTATGATGAAGGACTCGCATATAACGGAGTTTGATCACATTCATCCCGACAAAACTGACTTTAGAGAGGCAGGAGACGGATCCCAGATCTTTTCTTACGTTGCTAACGATTGGTTGCAAATGCACACGGCGGGAGGAAGCCACCTAAATTATCGGTTCCGCTATTCCATTACTTCTTACGAAGGCGGATACAAAGCGGCAAAGATTCCGCAGATGGCGGAAACGTTTGTAAATCCGGTTAAGACGATAACGATATCTACGCAAAACGGGGTTTTGCCTGTGGCTTCACATACCTTTATGGAGTTCGATACTGATTTGCGGTTCATTTGTTTGAAACGCGCAGATGACGGAAAAGGTGTGATTGCAAGATTTTATGGCGAGTACGATGGGAAAAATCCTGCCGTTAAACTTGATGCAGAGCCCTCATCTGTGGATGAACGACCGGTTACAAAAGTACCCGAAAAAGGATTTATTACCTTCCGAATTGGAAAGAACACAATTCGAATCAAAGATAAACCGCGTGATATTCCTACGTTAGACGAGAACAAACCTGCGCCCGTCGGGTCGATATACACGGGGCTTATTACAAAGCCCTATGCTGCCGCCGGTGAAAATTCCGGACATTTATATTTGCTTTGGGGGGCGAATAAGGAGAAGAATTTTTCTCACTATAAACTGTATCGAAGTGAAAAATCGGGATTTGAACCTTCTGATGACACATGGATCGCAGATGTTCTTCCCGAAGAATATGTAGTAGGTAGATACGAGGATACCGGACTCAAAGAACACACCTGCTATTACTATCGTGTTTGTGCTGTGAATAAGCAGGGAGTGTGTGGAGAAATGAGCGAGGAATTCTCGGCGTTTACAAGAGAAACCTTGTCTTAATGAAAGAAGAAACAATGATTTTAACAGACTACTTTAAAAGTGTGCATGATGCTACGTGGGATTTTGCCGTTCAATCGGGAGTGACAAAAGGTGTTATTCGTTTACCCGAGGATGGAAAATTTGATTACGCCGACGGTTCTCATTGGGACTCGGTAATCAAGGGCTTTACGGATTTTGGTATCACCCCTGTTGCCATTGAACCCATGCCGGATGAACTTCACGAGCATATTAAAAGAGGGGATGCATTTCGCGACCAAAGTATAGAGCGCGTGATTTCCATGTTTCCGCATATGCAAGCACATGGAATTCATACCATTTGCTTCAATTTCATGGCGCATATAGGTTGGCTTCGCACAAATTCCGCCTTTCCCGAGCGCGGTGGCGCGAAGGTGACCGAATTCAATATTAAGGACTTTAAGCCTACGAGTGCAAAAATCACGGCAGACGAACTTTGGTCAAATTACGAATACTTTGTAAAGGCGGTCGTTCCGTATGCCGAAAAATATAACATTAAGTTAGGCCTTCACCCGGACGATCCGCCACTGCCTCGCCTTGGGGATGTGGAACGAATCATGATTTCCAAGGAAAATATCAAAAAAGCCGTTTATGGATTTGTAAACAGCGAATGCCTCGGAATTACCATGTGTCAGGCGAACTATTTCATTATGGGGGAAGATTTGGAACGAACCATCGAGGAGTTTGCCGATCGTATTTTTATGGTACATTTTCGCAATACCACGGGAAAACCTGAGCATTTTCGTGAAACTTTTCATGATAACGGTGACATTGATATGGCGAAGGTGATGCGGGCTTATGTGAAGAATGGCGTAAATGTGCCGATTCGTGTGGATCATGTGCCGACTATGGCCGGAGAACGGTCGACTCTTGCCGGATATGATGCAATGGGGAGGTTGTTTGCGATTGGCTATTTGAAAGGAATTTTAGACGGTATTCGAGATGACACTTGAGATTAAAGAGTTTAACGGCGAGGGATATTATCCGTTGATATCTTACGGGGGATGGCGTGTCGCCATCGCAAATTTTTGCGAGAGACTTCGGGAAGAAAATCTTTGTAAAAGAGAACGACATATCGAAACCGATGAGGTATTTATTCTTTTGCAAGGCGTGGCCGCTTTGCACGTAGGAACCGATATGCAAAAGGTTCCTATGGAAATAGGCAAGGTTTATAACGTAAAATGCGGAGAATGGCATGCGATATCGATGATGCCGGATGCTAAAGTAGCGATTATAGAAAATGACAATACGAGCCCGCATAATACCGAATATTTTTATTTTAAAGGAGATAAAAAATGAAAATTGTTTTGATAGGTGATTCGATTCGACAGGGCTACGATAAATATGTAAAAATGGCATTTGATGGCGTGGCGGAAGTTTATTACCCGGAGGATAACTGTCGTTTTTCGGCACATATTTTAAGGCATCTCTTGGACTGGAAAGAAATCATGAAGTGCGGTGACGACGTGGACTTGGTTCACTGGAATGCAGGACTTTGGGACGATTTGATAATGATCGATGGCAAGCATCATATCCCTCTTCATATGTATAAAGAAAATGTTGAACGAATCTGCAATATGATTCACATTTTGTACCCGAAAGCAACTGTTGTATTTGCTACTTCCACACCTTGCAACGAAGAATTCTTTAAGACATATAAATACAAACGAACAAATGCGGATACAGAAGAATACAATCGGGCGGCAGTGGAGATTGTAAAGGCTCACGATGGCAAGATTAACGATCTTTATGCTTTACTGAAGGATAACCAGATGGCGTATCATTCCGATCAAACGCATTTTTATACGAAAGAAGGTACAAGACTTATCACCAATCAGGTTGTTCAGTGTATTGAAAAGGAGCTCGGTATTCAATCGAAGCCTTTGGATTATGATCTGCTGTTTGACGAGAAAAAAGATGTTGTTGGCATGTAAGGAGAACGGTAATGTTTGATTTGACAGGAAAAAAGGCATTAATTACGGGGGCAACTCAGGGAATCGGCTTTGCAATTGCAAAGTGCTTGTCCGAAGCAGGTGCGAAAGTATTTATCAACGGCACAAACGAAGAAAAGGCAAACAGAGCGTCGGAGCAAATTGCTAATTCTATAGTTTCACTTTGCGATCTTTCGTTGCCGGATTGTGCGGACAGACTCTATGCAATAACCGGCGATGTTGACATTTTAATTTTGAATGCATCAATTCAGGTTAGAAAGGCATGGAATGAGATTACCGATGATGAGTTTGACCGACAAGTTTCCGTCAATTTTAAATCGTCTTTGAAATTGATTCAAAAATATGCTATGTATATGAAGAAGCAAAGATGGGGACGTATCATTACGGTCGGTAGCGTTCAGCAAAGAAAACCGCATAAAGACATGTTAGTTTATGCGGCTACGAAGTCGGCACAAGAAAATATGGCAAGAAATCTTGCCAAGCAACTGGCTCCTTTTGGAATAACCGTAAACAATGTCGCCCCGGGCGTTATTGAAACACCGAGAAACTGCGGAGCGCTCGCTGATAATGACTATAGGGAGCAAGTGATAAACGGTATCCCAATGGGATGCGTTGGCATGGCGAATGATTGTGCCGGACTCGCATTGTTGCTTTGCTCGGATGCGGGCAGATATATGACCGGAGAAGATATTTACATTGATGGAGGAATGAAATTATGAAATTCAATGACAGAGATGAAATTATTGCACTGACGCCTATGTGGAAGGGAGAGCGCTTGCCGGATGGACGTCCGAAGGTTGAAGAGAAATACCTTAAGGCGTTGAAAAATCTTACCTTGGAAGAGGTTTGGAAACCTATTTTCGTAAAGGGATATGAGAGCCAGTTTGAGGGGCGTCTCCATACACTTCATAATGACGGCAGAAAGCTGATCGGGCGAGCTGTAACCGCCACATATTGTCCTTACCGTCCGGATCTTGATGCGTACACCAAGGATATCGGTCGGAGCGAGGGTAGGACGGGAACATATAACCAATGGGTTATCGATAACCTCATGGAATATGATGTTCCGGTAATTGACATGTATGATAAGATCTATAAAGGAACGTTTATCGGTGGAAATCTTACGACGGCATTAAAGAATAAAACCAAAAATGAAAACGGTGGCGCTGTCATTTGGGGTGGAGTACGCGATACGGAGCAGATGAACAAGGTTGAAAATACACAGGTTTATTTTCGCGGTATTGATCCGACGCCCATACGCGATTTCATTATGACAGGATATAATACCGTTACCAGAATTGGTAATGCTGTATGTATGCCGGGTGACGTAGTATTCGGTGCAGGTGGAGGCGTTTTGTTCATTCCTTCGCATCTTGTGGCAGAAGTGGTAGGCGGAGCCGCAAAAACTCAGGTAAAGGATCTTTTTGGTTTTGAAATGATCAGCCAAAACAAATTTACTACTGCACAGATTGATAAAAACACATGGACGAAGGAGATGCTTGATTTGTTGATGGAGTTCATCAAGACCGATGAACGTGCGGCGGCATATCGAGATCTTGATTGGAGCGAGGAGTATCACTTTGCAATCTATGGAGATCCCAATGACACCCAAAGCGCTCTCTGATTTTTATATCGCCTCTTGCACAGAGAACGGCGGTTCTTACAAATTCCGCTTGTATGAAGATGGAGAAGTAGAAGAGATCCAAAAAATTCTTATGCCTTCTCCGATGTTCCTGCAATTGAATGGGTATGAATTATGGGCGGTTCTCAGATATCCCTTTAAGAATAGCAAGGAAAGCGGATTTGCCGCTTATGATTTGCGAAGTGGCGAGCGTCTTACAGAGATACAATCCACAAAGGGCGAAGTGTCTTGTCATATTGCCGTGGATGGAAAAGATGTGTATTGCGCAAATTATACTAGCGGGAGTGTTTTTGCCTCTCCTGACACTCTTTCTGTTCATCATGGACATGGTATCGATCCCAATCGCCAAAAGTCTCCTCATCCTCATTCAGTGGTTTTTTCTCAAGATAAACAGTTTGTGCTGTCTTGCGATTTAGGACTTGATGCTATTTTTGTATATGATCGCAGACTCAATGAAATTTCTCGTGCGTACGTTCCCGCCGGCGCGGGCGCAAGACATATAGTGTTTTCTAAAGATGAAAAATATCTATATTGCATAAACGAGATGGGTGGAAGTATAAGTATCTTTTCGTGGAATGCACCACGTCTTGCTCTTTTAGATACCGTCTCGATTATGCCACGGCAATACCGCGAAATCGGCGCGGGCGCGGCAATCAAAATATCTAAAGATGGCACGCATCTTTACGCGACAGAACGCTCAAGCGGGAGCATCGTTACGCTCAGGGCGGATGGTAAGTGTTTGACCGTGTCTGCGCATACGGATTGCCACGGAAAAGAACCACGTGATTTTACCCTTCTTGCTAACGATCGATTTGCCGTTTGCACCAACCAATTCAGCAATAATTTTTCGATGTTCAGAATAGGAGATGACGGTATACCGCAATACTTTAAAAGCATAAATTTTGATGCGCCGGTTAGTGCGATTGAAATCTAATTGAAGAATAACGTCGTTATCAGAAAATTGCTTTTAATCGTAAGCGGTTGAAATTTGGCTCTGCAAAACCGGCTTTTTTCAATAGCCCGGGCGGAGAAAAAGAGAATAGAATAAGGTCGCCGAAGATGGCGTAGAAACACGGAAGAGATTGAAACGGAGTGTAGCGAAGTGGAAATCTCTTCCGTGTTTCTATGTGGTGTTTGTTTTGCTGATAAAGCGTTTTGCTTCTCCAGATTTGGAACAAAAGCAAGCGGTGAATACGATGCTATTGGGATCTCGTCGAGCTCTGCGAAGCGCGCGCTACAAAGGAATGTTAATTAGGGTATCGGATACTGAGGATCCGTCGAGTCTTAGGTGAGACTTTCTCACGTGGTTAGACTTTAGCGGCATTTCTGATCTGTAACAGTTCAAACGTTGCATGGAAATTTTTTTGATGTAGGGACTTGACAGAGCGTTTCACATGACGTTTTTCGTCAAAACAGACAAAAGGGGCGCTTGTTTTTTGCACAATGAGGATATTATGTTTAATATATTTGAAACAACACGGATGGTATGACAAATTGTAATATTAAAAACTATTGACAAAAGGGAGAAGAATCGGTATAATAGGAACAACTTTTTCAAAGCAAGTCAAAAAAACAAAAGAAAAGAGGAGAAAACTATGAAAAAGGTCAGACGATTTTTATCCGCTTTGGTAGCCGTTGTGCTTCTTGTGACGGCGGTGCTTACGCTCGCATCCTGTGGGTCGGATGTGAAGCTCGGCTTTAAGGGTGGCACCTTCAAGATCGGTGCGACGGGACCCCTGACGGGGGACACCTCGGCATACGGCATCTCGGTGCGCAACGGCGCCCTGATCGCGATCGACGAGATCAACGCGGCGGGCGGCATCGACGGCATTCTTTTCTCCTTTGATATGAAGGACGATACCTCCGAGGCAATGCAAGCCGCAAACGGCTACAACGCGCTCTTCGATAACGGGATGCAGGCATCCATCGGTGCCGTGACCTCGGGTGCTTGCAAGAGTTTCGCCGGTGTGGCACAGGCGGACGGCGTGTTCACCCTGACCCCTTCGGCTTCGGCGGCGGAGGTCATCGATACGGGCGATATGATCTTCCGCGTCTGCTTCGGTGACCCGCAGCAGGGAACCATCGCCGCGCACGAGCTGACGAAGGATTATCGGAAGATCGGCGTGATCTATGACACGAGCGACACCTATTCGGATGGCATTTTCAAGGCATTCGAGGCGGAGATGCAGACGCTCGGTAAGGGCTTTGTGAAGACCTCCTTCACCAAGGACAGCAACACCAACTTCTCGGCACAGATCACCAAGCTGAAAGGGGAGGGGTGCGACGTCCTCTTCCTTCCTATCTATTATACGCAGGCGGGGCTTATCGCGAAGGAAGCGGCGAAGCAGGGCTACAACGTCCCGATTTTCGGCTGTGACGGACTCGATACCATCGAGAGCCAGCTCGACGACTCGGTCACCGCGGAGATCCGCTATTGCACTCCCTTCGATGTGAAGAGCACCGAGCCCGCGGTCGAAAAATTCGTCAAGGCGTATACCGAGAGATTCGGAAAGGCGCCCGACCAGTTTGCCGCCGACGGCTACGATGCCGTGATGATCATTTACGAGGCAATGAAGGCGGCGGGTGTGAAGAATGTCGACATCTCGGCAAAGGAGCTCGGCACGATTCTGAAAGCCACGCTGACGGGCGGCGGCTTTACCTACTCGGGCGTCACGGGCAAAAACATGACGTGGACGAAGGAAGGCTCCTGCGAGAAAGATCCGCAGATCGTCAAGGTGGAACGCTGACAGCACGGAAAATCAGAGAAAGAATGACAACGCATGAATATATTGATTAACGGTTTATGCCTCGGTGGCGTGTATGCTTTGATCGCGCTCGGGTATACCATGGTGTACGGCATTGCGAAAATGCTGAATTTCGCGCACGGCGACATCATCATGGTAGGGGCTTACGCCCTCTTCTCGGGCATGGCGCTGACAGGCATGGTGATCCCCGCCTGTATTCTGGCGGCGGTGCTTTGCACCCTGCTCGGAATTCTGACCGAGCGGGTCGCCTACCGCCCCCTGCGCGGGGCATCCCCCCTCGCGGTGCTGATCACCGCCATCGGGGTCAGCTACCTTCTTCAAAGCATCGCACAGCTGATCTACGGCACTGACTCCAAACCGGTCACCATCGGCAACTTCGGCACGGTGAAGCTTTTCTCCACCGACGTTCCGATCTCCTCGCTTCTGACTCTCGGGCTCTGCCTGCTTATCATGGCGGTGCTGACGCTCTTTATCAAGAAGACCAAGCTCGGACGCGCCATGCTCGCCGTCTCGGAGGACAGGGGCGCCGCGGAGCTCATGGGCATCAATGCAAATGCCATCATTTCGCTGACCTTCGCCATCGGCTCCCTCCTTGCGGCGTTCGCGGGTATCTTCTACCTCATGAAGATCCCGAGCATCACGCCGACCCTCGGCTCCATGCCGGGTATCAAGGCGTTTACCGCCGCGGTCATCGGGGGCATCGGCTCGATCCCCGGGGCGATGATCGGAGGCATCCTGCTCGGCGTGATCGAAGAGGTATGCAACAGCATTCCCGCCGTCTCCTCCTACACGACGGCGATCGAATTCGGCATTCTCGTCCTGATCTTGCTCGTGAAGCCGAACGGTCTGCTCGGTAAGCAGAGAAAGGAAAAGGTGTGAGATGAAGACCTTCCGCTTTTCTCTGAAAAAGTACAGAAACTATCTGATTGCCGCCGCCCTGCTTCTGATCTTCCTTGCTCTCGACCTTCTCGGGGTGCTCAAACGCACGGATGCAAACCTCCTGACGCAGATCGCGATCTCGATGATCCTCGCCGTGTCGCTGAACCTTGTGGTGGGCTTCCTCGGGGAGCTTTCCCTCGGACATGCGGGCTTTATGTGCGTCGGTGCGTACATCGGTGGATATGCCGCCGTGGCGCTCCGCGGCGCGATCGGCTCGGGTATCGTCGTCCTGCTTCTTTCGGTTGTGATCGGCGGTCTCGCTGCCGCGCTCGCGGGATTTGTCATCGGCGTGCCGACCCTTAGACTCAAGGGGGACTACCTCGCGATTGTCACGCTCGCCTTCGGCGAGATCGTGCGCACGGTGTTCCGCAATCAGGCGACGTTCGGCGGTGCGCTCGGACTCGATACCTCCTCCGTCAAATTCGGAACGAAGCTCTATATCCCCGCGCTTCTTCTCGTGCTCCTGACCCTCTTCGTGGTGCAGAATCTCATGGATTCCAAGCACGGCAGAGCCATTAAAGCGATCCGCGACAGTGAGATCGCCGCCCGTACCTCGGGCATCGCCGTCACGAAATACAAGCTGACGGTCTTCGTCATTGCCGCGTTCTTCGCGGGCATCGCGGGTGTCGTGTATGCACATCATACCTCACCCGTGGATTACGGCTACTTCTCCTTCAATACGTCGATCGACATTCTCGTCATGGTCGTGCTCGGCGGCATGGGCAACATTACGGGCACCCTGCTTTCCGCTGCTGCCCTGACCTTTATCGACGTGAAGCTGACGACGGCTCTCTCTCTCGACGCCGCTGTCCGAAATCTGATCTATGCACTGATCCTGATCCTGCTCGTCGTCTGGAACAATGCACCCGCGCTTCGCCGCGTGAGAGAAAAGTATAATCTCGGCGCGCTTTGGACAAGACTTTCAAGACGCCTTTTCCCGAAAAAGGCGGAGGAAGACAGCGAGAGCGCCGCATGGGATAAAATCCCGACGAAAATTCCGATGGACGCGATCCTGTCGACCGATATGCAGCCCGACCGCGCCTTCACGCCCGATAGACCCGGACAGGAGGGAAAAGGAGGTGAGCCCCGTGAGTGAGCTTCTTCTCGAGACCCGCGATCTCGGCATTTCCTTCGGAGGTCTGAAGGCGGTGCAGGGGGTCAACCTCGGCATTAAAAAAGGCGAGATCTACGGACTCATCGGACCGAACGGGGCGGGGAAGACCACCGTCTTCAACCTGCTCGCGGGCGTCTACCGACCGACGACGGGGCGCTTCTTCCTCGACGGGGAGGATCTGACGGGCAGGAGCCCGATCGAGATCAACCGCCGCGGCATTGCCCGCACCTTTCAGAATATCCGCCTGTTCTCCAATATGTCGGTGATCTCCAACGTCATGACGGGACTCGGCAACAGCGCGGAATGTACCGTCTTCGAGAGCATTTTCCGCCTCCCGCGCCATAGACGCGCGGAAGAAAAGATCCACGATGAAGCGAGAGACATCCTCCGCGTGTTCGGACTCGACGAGGAGCGGCATACGCTCTCCTCGGGGCTTCCCTACGGAAAGCAGAGAAAGCTCGAGATCGCCCGCGCCGTCGCGACGCATCCGAAGCTTCTGCTCCTCGACGAGCCCGCCGCGGGCATGAACCCGCAGGAGACGGCGGAGCTTCAGGAAACGGTGCGCTTCATTCGCGACCGCTTCGACCTTACTATTCTTTTGATCGAGCATGATATGAGCTTTGTCTCGGGACTTTGCGACCGACTGACCGTCCTGAACTTCGGCGAGATCCTCGCCGAGGGAGAGACGGCGACCGTCCTCCGCGATCCCGAAGTCGTGCGCGCCTACCTCGGCGCGTAGAAAGGAGATCCCATGGCATTACTTGAAGTTTGTGACCTGTCGGTGAGCTACGGTCTCATCAAAGCCGTGAAGGGCATCTCCTTCTCCGTCGAGCAGGGAGAGATCGTCTCCCTCATCGGCGCCAACGGCGCGGGGAAGACCACCGTCATGCACGCGCTCGCGGGACTGCTCCCAAAGGCGGGAGGCAGGGTGACGATGGACGGACGCGACATCACCGCGACGCCCGCGCATACCCTCGTTTCCTACGGGATGGCGCAGGTGCCCGAGGGGCGCCGCATCTTCGGAGAGCAGACGGTGCTTGAAAATCTGAAGCTCGGCTACTACTCCGTGAAGGGGAGCCGCCGCGAGATGGAGGAGCGCCTCGAGGAAATGTATACGCATTTTCCGATCTTAAAAGACCGCAGAAATCAGATCGCGGGTACCCTCTCGGGGGGAGAGCAGCAGATGCTCGCCATGAGCCGCGCGCTGATGTCGGCGCCGAAGCTTCTGCTCCTCGACGAGCCGAGCATGGGACTTTCACCACTTTACGTCTCGGGCGTCTTCGATATGATCGAGGAGGTGAACCGACGGGGGACGACCGTCCTGCTCGTGGAGCAGAACGCGAAAAAGGCGCTCTCGGTCTCCGACCGTGCCTACGTCCTCGAGATCGGCGAGATCGTCCGAGAGGGAAGCGGCGACGCGCTTTTGCACGATGAAGCGGTCATGCGCGCCTACCTCGGCGGATAAAATGCAGGTGGAATGAATCAAAAATTGCAAGAAAATGCAGGTTTTGTTGCATTTCGAAAGACACTATGATGAATAACCGGAAATTATGAATTTTTATAGAGAAAATATTCAGAAACCGCTTGACATTTTGCGATGTAAGTGCTATAATGAAAAATAAGTTAGAACAATTACGCCTTTGCTTGTCTCCCTTGCGTCACTTTTGCGGGATGAAGCAAATACCGTCCGGGGCGATCCCGCTTCCGGGCAACCCGATTCTTTGAAATATACACGGTGCGACCGTCTGTATATAATTTTATTTAGGAGGAAATTCCAAAATGAGAAAGATTAGAATTCTTTCCCTGCTCATGGTGTTGTGCATGGTTGTCACAATTCTTGCTTCCTGCGGCGACAAACCGACACCGCCCCCCGATCCGGGTACCGAAGATACCGTCAAGGTCGGCGGTTCCATCATTATCGGTAACTCCACCGAGCTGTCCGGCAGTGACTTTGTCAGTACCGCATGGGGCAACAATGCCGCCGATAAGGACATCCGTACCCTCACCAACGGATATTCGTGCGTTCAGCAGAATAAGAACGGCGAGTATGTCTGGGACACAAAGGTCGTTGTCAAGAATAAAGAGATTATCGACAATGCGGACGGAAGCAAGACGTTCAAGATTACCATTAACGATAATCTGAAGTATTCCGATGGCACACCGATCACCGCGAAGGACTATGTCGCCTACTCGCTTCTGATGGCGTCTCCCGTCTGTCTCGGTGCCGGGGTAACCGCGGTCAGCGGAACCTCGTATGTCGGCAACGAAGCCTTCAATGTCGCTACCTCTCCCACACCGTTTACGGGAATCCGTCTGTACGATGAGTACACCTTCTCGTATCAGATGAAGGCAGAGTTTTTCCCGTACTACTATGAAAACACCTATGCGGCATTCTCTCCGTATCCGCTGAAGCTGTGGCTCGGCGCGGATGTGGATGTCCGCGACGACGGTCAGGGTGCGTATCTTACCGAAAAGTGGTATGAAAAGACGACCGACGCGAACGGAACGGAAACCTATGTGAAGGCGGCGCAGATTGAAAAGGCGCGTTATGATACAACGCCCGAGCGTCCCTGCTCCGGTCCTTATAGGTTTGTGGAATTCAACAAGGGTGAAAAGACCGCGAAGCTGACCATCAATACACAGTATCTCGGCAACTTCGAGGGTCAGAAGCCTCATATCAAGGATATCACCTACAGACTCGTCGTTACGAAGACACAGATGGACCTTCTGAAGAGCGGCGGTGTGGATATCATCTCCGGCGTTTCCGGCGGTGATGAGATTAACTCCGGTCTTGCGGCTGCCATGCTGAGCGACGGAAAGCTTACCTACACCAACTATCTGAGAGCGGGCTACGGCAAGCTTCAGCTCGTCAACGACTACGGTCCGACGCAGTTTAAGAATGTGCGTCACGCTCTGAGCCATCTGCTCGATAAAACCGCTTTTGCCTCCACCTACACGAAGGGCTACGGCAGTCTTGTGAAGGGACCCTACGGCCTTGCCAGCTGGATGTATCAGGAGACGAAGGATGATCTCGAGCCCAAGCTGAAGGCTTATGCGTTCAGCGTGGATCAGGCGATGGAGCTTCTGAAAGAGGACGGATGGGTATACGCCGCCGACGGCAGTGCGTATACGAGCGGTACCCGTTATAAGAAGCTGACCGCGGCGGAAGCGGCGATCAACGGCAACGCCACCTATAAGAGCGGCAATTATAAGACGGTGAAAGTCGGGGAAGACTACTATATGCCTTTGGCACTCAGCTGGTGCTCCACGACCGACAACCCCGTATCCGAGCTGCTTGTCACGATGCTGAAGGAAGCTCCCACGACGGCGCAGGCGGGCATGGTCATCAACCAGGATGTCGTTCAGTTCCCCGTGCTTCTCAATGCGCTTTACAGAAAGGATACGTTCGAGAACAATCCGCAGTACAGCCTCTTCAACCTCGGCACGGGCTTTACTCCGGTTTACGACTATGCGGGCTATTGGATGACGAAGTATTCGCTTTCCAACATTACCTTTGCTGGTGTTACGCCTTGCGAAGGCGCCACCTATACGGAGGCGGATGCCGCGAAGTATTCTGACGCAGAGAACGCGACGATTCTTGCGGTATGGAATATGTATATGGCGCAGGGTAACCAAGGGTACTTTGCCGACAAGGAGCTCGACGAGCTTTCCTGGAACATGGTATACAAGGCAAACACCAAAGAGGAATTCAAGCAGTATTGGGAGCAGTATATCATTCGTTGGAATGAAGTGCTTCCCGAAATCACGCTTTACTCCGATCTCTATCACGACTTCTACAACTCGAAGATCGCGAATTACGAAGTAAACCCTGACTGGAGTGCCGTCGACGCGATTCTTTACTGCTACGATAAGACTGCTCAGTAATATCTTCAAACAGCCCGGACGGCTTCGCCGTCTGCGAAGCACCGTCACCAAAAGTGCTACGACATCCCGTCGTAGCACTTTTGGTCAAAAGGAGAAACTATGGTCAAGTATATACTGAAAAGAATTTTTTATATTCTGCTTGTCGCACTGATCCTCTCTTTTCTGCTTTTTATCATTTTCAATTGCATCAACATTGACTATGCGCAGCTTCGCCTCTCGAGTCAGGCGGTTCAGCTGCAAAAAGAAGGAAGATATGAGGCGGTGTATCAGGCCCTGCGAAAGCAAATGGGATTGGACGAGCCGCTTGTCATGCGCTACTTGTATTGGATGGGCCTCGCGCCACTCAACGGCACCTTCAACGGATTGATTCAGGGGAATTTCGGTTACAGCTACGAATTTAAGACGGATGTTATCAATATTATTTCCGAGCCCTTGAAAAACACGGTATTTATCAATATATTCGCGACGATTCTCGCTCTCGGCATTACGATTCCTCTCGGGATTTTCTGTGCGGTAAAGAAGGGAAGTCGTCGGGACACGGTGATTCAGGTCGGTTCCATCGTCGGGTATTCGATTCCGACCTTTATCATTGCCATTGTCTTCATTTGGCTCTTTGCCGTTATTTTGAAGATTTTTCCCGTTTCGGGAATGAGTACGCCAAACTCAAATTATACGGGCTTTCGTCTGTTTCTCGATAAGCTCTATTATATGGCTTTGCCTTTGATTGTGATGACCTTCTGTTCGCTCGGCGGAATGACGCGCTATGTACGTTCCTCGATGATTGAGGCACTTTCCATGGACTGTATCCGCACGGCACGGGCGAAGGGGCTGAAGGAGAAGGTCGTGATATACAGCCACGCGTGGCGAAATGCGCTGATTCCGATCGTGACGCTTGTCATCGGGTGGTTCCTCGGTATTTTTTCCGGTTCGCTGATTATCGAGTCCATGTTTGGTCTGAACGGTCTCGGAAAATTCTATATTAACGCATTGCGGACCAATGACTTCGAAGTAGCGATAGCATTGCAGATGTTCTATGTGATTCTCGGTCTGGCAGGAAATCTGATCATCGACTTGTCATATGGTCTTGTTGACCCGCGTGTGCGCGTAAATAAGTAAGGAGGGAAAATCGTGGAAGAAAACAAAAAGAGCAACGAAACACGAAATACACCCGCCGTTACCGAAGTATCGTGCACGGAAACCAAACCGAATGTGATCGTTCGCTTTTTCGGAACGCTTTGGAATTGGCTGAAGCGCGCGTTTTTCGGCGCGAGCAATACGCTTTTCCGTGAGCTGAAGAACAAAGAAAAGAAGAACGAAAAGAAGAACGAAAAGAAGAACGATGTTTTTGCGGTGGAAGAGATTTTAAGTCCCGGCAAGCAACGACTGAAGGCGTTTTTTCAAAAAAAGCTTGCGGTCGGTGCTCTCATCATCTTTCTTTTCGTCTTTCTTGTGATGCTGATCGGACCGCTTTTCTATCCGCTCGATCTTGCTTACTATGAAGTAACGCAGGGATATGTCGCCCCCGGTCTCAATATGATGGCGGTCCCCTCCGAAATGCGAGGAGAGATTGCCGAGATTTCCTCTGCGTCGAAATTTACGCTCGGTCTGTCCAAATCGGGAAAGGTATATATTTGGGGAGATACCAAGCTGCTCCTTACCAATCTGTCCGCAATTCCGGATGAGGTGAAGAACAATCGCATCGTTCACATTGCGGCAGGCACCGACCATTGCATTGCCATCGCGGAGGACGGCACGGTTTACGGCTGGGGCGTAAACACGAATGCGCAATACGGCGAGCCGCCGAAGGATAAGCCGGGCAACATGTTTATTTATACCTATGCACCGAACATTATTCTGAATGGAAAGCTCGATGCAAACGAGGTCAGACAGGTGGTCTGCGGCAATCAGGTGACGGCAATCGTCATGAATGACGGGAAGCTGTATATGTGGGGAAACCACAGCATCGGTGCTACCAACATGACGGAGGTCAAGAATCTGACCGGCGTCGAAAAAGTGGTATTCACCAACAATGCGGCAGTCCTCCTCATGAAGGACGGAACCTTTAATGTCGGCGCAAATAATCCATTTAAGTACGCAAATGTTTACATTGATGGCGTAAAAACGCGTGTAAAACTACAGGAATATCTGAAAGAACAGGGGCTGCTTGTAAAAGATATTGCCGCCGCTGCCAGTTCCTGCGCGTTTGTTTTGAGTGACGGCAGTGTCGTGACCTCCGGTACGATGGGAAGCGGAGAGGACCTCACGCCGATTCCGCCGAAGGACGAGAGCTTTGTCAGCGTATCCGCCGGACAGAAGCATTACAATGCCATCACCGACAAGGGGACGGTCCTCTCGTGGGGCAGCAACACATGGAAGCAGTCCGCGACGCCGAAGAACCTCTCGGGCGTTTCGGAGATTTTCACTGGACCTTTTCAGAACTATGCGGTGGATTCCGACGGGAAGCTGCTCGCCACCTGGGGCCTGCGCGGGTATCTGATGGGGACCGACAAAGACGGACGGGACATTTGGACGCGAATCGTCAACGGCGGACGTCTGACGATGACCATCGGTGCCATTGCGGTCATTATATCTTCCATCATCGGAATTATTGTCGGATGCCTTTCCGGATACT
Source organism: uncultured Eubacteriales bacterium (assembly GCA_934373635.1). Classification (GTDB taxonomy): domain Bacteria; phylum Bacillota; class Clostridia; order Oscillospirales; family CAG-272; genus UBA1740. The sequence continues at coordinate 40,431 of CAKROZ010000003.1, read as the reverse complement.
TCGGCGGGTGGTTGGATATGCTGCTCATGCGGATTGCGGAGGTCGTTTCGGCGATTCCGTTTCTTCCGTTCGCACTCATTCTCTCTCTTATCGTGCAGCAGCTCGGACTTTCGGAAACCACGAGAATCGTATTGATTATGGTGATTCTCGGTGTTCTTTCGTGGCCGGGGCTTGCCCGACTTGTCAGAGGGCAGGTGCTTGCCGAGCGTGAAAAGGAATTTGTCACGGCGGCAAAAGCCATGGGTGTCAAGGAGAGTAAAATCGCCTTCAAGCATATTCTGCCGAACGTCATTTCCATCATCATTGTTTCCATGACTTTGGATTTCGCCGGATGTATGCTGACGGAGTCGTCGCTTTCCTACCTCGGCTTCGGCGTCAGGCTTCCGCGTCCCACATGGGGTAACATGCTCGACGGTGCCAACAACTCCATTGTCATACAGAATTACTGGTGGTTGTGGGTCTTTCCCTCCATCTTCCTCATGATAACTACCATTTGCATCAACATTATCGGCGACGCGCTCCGTGATGTGATGGATCCGAAATCCGATGTTGGGAGGTGACGGGAATGCCACTGCTTGAAGTGAAAAATCTGCACACCTATTTCACCACAAAAAAAGGCATCGTGAAGGCAGTCAACGATGTGTCCTATACGCTTGAGCCTGCCCGCACGATTGGTATCGTCGGGGAATCCGGCTCGGGAAAATCCGTCTCCGCGATGAGCATCCTCCGCCTTCTCGACGGAAACGGCTATATCGCGAGCGGCGAGGTACTCTTTGAGGGGACCGATCTGACAAAGCTCTCGGAGGCACAGATGTGCGACATTCGAGGGAACAAGATCTCGGTTATTTTCCAAGAGCCGATGACCTCACTGAACCCCGTTTTCACCATCGGGCGTCAGCTTGCCGAACCCTTCATGATCCACCAAGGAATGAAGAAGAAGGAAGCCATGGAGCACGCCGTCGAGATGCTTTACGACGTGCAGATCCCGAACCCCGAGGCGGTCATGCGGCAGTACCCGCATCAGCTTTCGGGCGGTATGCGTCAGCGCGTGATGATCGCGATGGCGCTCGCCTGCCGACCGAAGATCCTGATCGCCGACGAGCCGACCACCGCGCTCGACGTGACGATTCAGGCACAGATCCTTCGTCTGATGAACGATCTGCAAAGAGAGAACGGGACCTCCATCATCTTCATCACGCACGACCTCGGTGTTATCAACGAGATGGCGGACGATGTTGTCGTTATGTATTGCGGGCAGGTCGTAGAGCGTGCGAGCGCCAACACGATCTTCACCAATTGCAAAAAGAGCCATCCCTATACCGAGGGGCTCATGTACTCGATCCCGCGTCTCGACGCGATCGATGAGAAACTCGAGCCGATTCCGGGTGTTGTTCCGCACCCGCTCGCTCTGCCGAAGGGGTGCAAATTCGCCCCCCGTTGCAAATACTGCACCGAGAAGTGCCTGAACGAAGAGCCCGCGCTCATCGACGCGGGGAACGGGCAGCTCATCCGTTGTTTCTATCCCGAAAAGGAGGTAAGATGCAGTGAAGAACACAGAAAACTTACTGTCCATCAGTAATCTGAAGAAATATTTCCCCATTGCGAAGTCCTCTATTTTCCAGAAGGAACAGCTTTACGTCCGCGCGAACGAGGATATCTCCCTCGACATCGCGCGCGGTGAGACCATCGGTATCGTCGGTGAGTCGGGATGCGGCAAGAGTACGCTCGGACGCGTTCTGCTCCAGCTTTATGAGCAGACCGCAGGTACGACGATGTACTACGGACGCACCCGTGCGTCGGTGGCACCGAATTACGTGCTCGACACGTTAAAGCACGCCGATAAGTATATTCAGAAAATGAAGAAGGCGCGCGCACACGCCGACGAGCTGATCGCAAAATGCGACGCGCTCGGCGACGGTGCGACCTTCTTCGACCTCCAGGATAAGAATCTCGCCGTGGCGGAGGCGGAGACCGCACTCGCACACGTGGTGAAGATTCTCGGCGGATTTATCGTCCGCGATACCGAGAAGGGCGCAGCACTTCTCTATGAGCGCGCGCTTTACGAGGTCGCCGCCACCCGCCGTGCCGAGGAGATCAAGGACATCGACCTTGAGATCAAGACACTGGAAGGAAAGCTCGCCGAAGAGACCGACGAGAAAAAGCGCGCGAAGGCCGAGGAAGAGATCCGATCCTTCCGCAACAAGGCGGAAGCCTTGCAGAAGGAAGAGGACAAGGCCACGGCGGAGGTCGTCAAAATCGACGGCAGGATTGCCGAGGCGAAGGCGCCGTATTTGTCCGACGAGGAATTCCTTCGCTATGAGGAAATGCTTGACGACGGCATCGACCTTTCGCGTCTTCGCTATTCCGAGATGCGTCTGCTCCGCAAGGACTTGCAGATCATCTTCCAGGATCCCTATTCCTCGCTGAATCCCCGTATGACCATCGGTCAGATCATCGAGGAAGGACTTGTCACACACAAATTCTATAAGCATGGCTCACCGAAAATGAAGGAGTATATCCTTGAGGTCATGCGCAAGTGCGGACTTCAGGATTATATGCTTCACCGCTACCCGCACCAGTTCTCGGGCGGTCAGCGTCAGCGTATCTCCATCGCCCGCGCCCTCGCGGTCAAGCCGCAGTTTGTCGTCTGCGACGAGTGCGTTTCCGCTTTGGATGTCTCGATTCAGTCGCAGATTATCAATCTGCTTCTCGAGCTGAAGGAAAAAGAACACCTCACCTATATGTTCATCTCGCACGATTTGTCGGTCGTCCGCTATATTTCCGACCGTATCTGCGTGATGTACCTCGGAAATATCGTGGAGCTCGCGGATGCGAAGACCATCTTCAATGACCCGCGCCACCCCTACACGATCGCCCTGCTTTCCTCCATTCCGAGCACCGACATCGAGAGCCTCAAGAAAGAGCGCATCATTCTCGAAGGAAACATTCCGTCGCCCATCAAACCGCCGTCGGGATGCAAATTCCATACCCGTTGCTATATGGCATGTGACATCTGCAAGCGGGTTCCGCCCCCTCTGCGTGAGATCGAGCCGGGACACTTCCTTGCCTGCCATTTTGCAGACAGAAAGGTGGATGAGAAGGGCAATTACCTCTTTGAGCTTCCGAAGATGGAAAGAAAGTCCGTCAAGGAGAGAAAGGAAGGAGAGGCGGAGGCATGATTTTCCGTCGCCTGAAAAAGCCCGATCCCGAAAAGGTGAAGGAATTCCGAGAGGCGATGAAGGAGGAGAAGCTCGGGAAATCCGATATATTCGCAATGCTGATTTCTGCGTTTTTTGTCCTCGTGTTACCGTGCCTGTTGCTTCTCGGTGCCTTCGGCGCACTGCTGTTATGGATTTTCGGAGCACTTTGAGAATTGCGGAATTCGGAACGAACGAAAGCTCCGTTCTACTCACCCCCTCTATACTTCTTCGCTTTTTCTTTCAAATAAGGGCGTCGCTCATGCGACGCTCTTTTTTGTATAATTTCACAAAATATGTTGACATCTTTTTGCATTTATGCTATACTGTGCATAGACGAGGCGCGGTGTGCGCCTTTGTATCCTACAAAATACGGAGGAAATGATTGTGAAGAAAGCGAAACTCACTTTTCTTGCCGCGACGCTTCTTGTCGTCGCGATGCTCCTTTCGTCCTGCGGCGGCGGATTGCAGGCGGCGAAGCCGGAGGAGATCTTTACGGGAAATTACGAGCCCGAAGCGAAGATCCCTACCCGCGTGAGCGACATCGGTGCGCAGGGCGCGGAGGTACGTGACACGAACGGGAAATTCGTGCATTTGTACGTCGCCTCGTCACGCGGCGCGAACAACACGGACATCCCCGCGAAGGACATGATCTACAACATGGAAAGCGATAAGATGATCTACACCTTCACGTGGGACGACGAGAAGACCTATCTCCAACACATAGACTTCTATCAGGTCGAGATGTATGAGGCGGGGCTGTTCACGACGACCGTGCGCAATTTTGCGGAGGACGGCGGGAACGATACCTTCGTCACGACGCTCTATGACGAGAACGGCACGAAGATCGCGTCCGTCGACCGCATCGAGGACGTACATACGACGGCAGTCGATCTCTTCCTCTTCGGCGGAACCTGCTATCGCATGGCGGCGGATAAGAGCTATGCGCCCGTGTCCGAGTGGCAGGAGCTCGCGGGAGAATCGGTGCTCGATTCGATTCGGGAAATGACGGATACCTACTATTACGCATATCGCACGGTCAACGATAAAACGCAGGTGACGGTGTACGACAAGACGCTCGCGTATGCGGCGTCCTATCGCTTCCCCTCCTATGCGACGGTGAATGCGGTCGGCATTCTGGCGGACGGCAAGCTGCTGTTCCAGTACACGACGGCGCTCTCCGATCATGCGGAGAAGTACGATCTCCTCGACGAAAACGGAGCAAAGCATGGACTTGTGACCGAGATCCTCGACGTGAAGGCGAACCGCACCTCGCAGATCAAGACCGACTATATCTTCGATTCGATGTGGTCGAGAGCCGTGGCAGGAGAGAAAGAATGGTTTGAAGCCTTCACCGAGAAGGTCAACGTTGTGGCGAGCGTCTATGAGATCAAGGATCAGAGAGTCGATTCGGCGCGCAGGAGCGTCAAGTACGTGATCCTGGACGAAAACGCGAATGCGAAAGCCTCCTTAACCGATATGTTCCCCGACATGGTGCAGATGGTCGAGCCCGTGGCGAAGGATCTCTATTATTACGAGACCCATGCGGGCACGGCTGTCCTTGTCAAAAAGGACGGGACGGTGCTCGGTGACATCTCGGGCATCCGCGGCGGAAACAACAAGTACATCTTCGGCGAGAGCAAGCTGTATAACTTCGACCTGACGGTGGCGTTCGATTTCAGCGCGCAGGGGCTTACGTACCTCTCCGACGGAGGAGTCCGCAACACCGCGACGGGCGTCTTCTTCAAGAAGGCGGACGGCAGTATCTATTACTATACGGGCAGCCTGAAGGAAGTGATCTCGAAGCCTCAGCTCGATTCGAAGAGCATCGAGACGATCACAGACGAATACTACATCGTCCGCTACTCGGAGAATTCGTCCGAGACGAGCTACACGCTCTATCCCGCGGACGGTCAGGCGCTCATCACGATGAATGCGTCGATCATCTCCGTTTCCGACTACAACGGCGTCTATCTTTTCCGCAGTGTGAAGAACGGGGAGACCGTGTACTACCGCGTCGCACCGTAACATATTTTCCGCAAAAACGGGAGTGCAAAAGGCACTCCCGTTTTTGCGCTTTCTGCCGTAAGTGACGTGAAGAGCATAGCGCTTGGAGCACGCGGCGGAAAAAGACCTCTACGGCTTGAAGTAACAACGGAAAAAAGCAGTCGCCGCCGCTACTCGGAGGCACGGCGAAGAAGAGATAGCCGTCGCTGCGGTTTGAAGTCGCGACGGGAAAAAAGGCAATCGCCGCCGCGGCTTGAAGGCGCGGAAAAAGGGAAGCCGCCGTTGCGGTATGGAGCAAGAGCGGCGAAGCGAAAACGAAAGCTGTCGTTACGCCTTTCAGAGCGCGAGGCAGAGGAGAGACAGCATGGTGCTTTTTCAGGCGGATTCGCGCGGCTTTCTCTTGCAATTCTCCGCGAGGTGTGATAAAATAAAAGAAAACCACAGCAATGCCCGCCGCAGCTTTTGAAGAGCAGAGGAACGACCCGCGGGCGAACCGATCCCCTTTTTGCGGAGGAGCCATGACAAACGAAGAGATACGAAACGAACTGTCGGCATACGCGGACGCGGAGTATGCAGAGTTTCAGAGGCGACTGCTTCCCACCCTCGCAGGAGAAGAGATCCTCGGGGTGCGGACGCCCGTGTTGCGCGGGATCGCCAAGCGCATTGTCGCCGAGGGAAAAAGGGAAGAGGCGATCGCCGCACTCACGACGGACACCTTTGAGGAAAAGCAACTGCACGCGTTTTTGATCGACAGCTATCGGAGCTATGACGAGACGATGGCGGCGCTGTGCGCGTTTTTGCCCTCGGTCGACAATTGGGCGACCGCCGATCAGATGACCATGCCCGCACTGAAAAAGGATCTGCCACGTCTTGCAAGGGACGCGGAGCGCTTTCTTTCCGATGCCCGTCCGTATACCGTGCGCGTCGGCATCGGGCTCTATCTCCGCTACCTTTCGGACGATGCGTTCGACGAGAGCTACCTTGCGCGCATCGCAAAAATTGACAGAGAAGAATACTACATCCGCATGATGTGCGCGTGGTATCTCGCCACCCTGCTTGCGAAACAATATGAGGCAACAATCCCGTATTTTGAAAACAATTATTTACCTTTATGGGTACATAACAAAGCAATTGTCAAAGCGTGCGAGTCCTATCGCGTGACGGACGAGCACAAAAAATATCTCCGCACGCTGAAACGAAAGGAAGTACGATGAAGTTTTTCCACCTTGCCGATCTGCATCTCGGAATTCGCGTGTGCGAATTCTCCCTTCTTGAAGATCAAGGGTATCTCCTCCGCGAGGTGCTTGCCGCCGCGGAGGAGGAGACCCCCGACGCGGTACTGCTCGCGGGGGATATTTACGACAGTCCGACGCCCTCCGCCGAGGCGGTGCGCCTTTTCGATACCTTCGTGTCGGGACTTTCGGCGCTCGGGTGTAAGGTGCTGATCCTCCCCGGAAATCACGACAGCGCCGACCGCCTGTCCTTCGGCGCGTCTCTCATGGAAAAGAGCGGCGTCTATATCGCGGGTGGCTTTCGCGCGCCTCTCACGCCCGTCCGCCTTTCGGACGCCTACGGCGAGGTCGAGATCTTCATGCTCCCCTTCGTCCGCCCCGCCGATGTCAGACGGGTCTATCCCGACCGCACGATAGAGAATTATACCGATGCCGTCCGCACGGCACTCTCCGACCTTCCCGCCGATACGGGGGCGCGACGCGTGCTTCTCTCGCACCAGTTCGTGACCGACGGCGCGTGCGAGCTGATCTCCGTTGGAGGGAGCGACAATGTGGAGCTTTCGGCATACGACGGATTTTCCTACGTTGCCCTCGGGCACATTCACACCGCACGCACCTTCCGCGACGGACGCACGCGCTATGCGGGCGCGCCTCTCGCCTATACCTTCGGTGAGATCGGAGGAGAAAAGTCCTTTACCGTCGTCGGGCTTTCGGGAGACGGGGAGGTGACGATCTCCGAGCGGAAGCTTCATCCCCTCCGCCCGATGCGGGAGCTTCACGGACGCTTCGCCGACCTGATCTCTGCGGACGCCGACGAGAGTGCCTTTTACCGCGTGGTGTTGACCGACGAGGAGGACGTGCCGGACGCGCTCTCCGAACTTCGCCGTCGCTATCCGTATATCATGCAGATCGCCTACGACAACGCCCGCACGCGCGCCGCGGCGGCACTCTCCTTTGAAGAAGACCTGCCGATGCGCGACCCCTCTTCGCTGTTTGCGGAATTCTATGAAATTCAGAACGGGAAGCCGATGGCAAAAGAGGCGGAAGAAATCCTGACCGCGATGATCGGGGAGGTGTTTTCGACATGAGGATCCTGAAACTGACCCTCTCGGCGTTCGGACCGTATGCCGAGCGGACGGAGCTCTCTCTCGAAGCTTTCGGGCGGAGCGGTCTCGTCCTCGTCGGCGGGGACACGGGCGCGGGAAAGACGACGCTCTTTGACGCCGTGTCCTTCGCCCTGTACGGCGAGGCGAGCGCGAAGGGGAGAGAGCCCTCCATGCTCCGCTCCCGCTACGCGACACCTGCGACCGAGACCTACGTGGAGATGACCTTTGCCATCGGCGAGAGCGTCTATACGGTGCGCCGCTCGCCTGCCTACGCCCGCCCTGCAAAGCGCGGGAACGGGGAGGTCCTTCGTCCTGCGGAGGCGGTGCTGACGCTTCCCGACGGGGAGGTGGTCACACGACCGAAGGACGTAAACGAGAGGCTCCGCGACATTCTCGGCATCGACCGCGAGCGCTTCGCGGGCATTGCCATGATCGCACAGGGGGATTTCCGCGAGCTTCTCACCGCGTCGACCGAGCATAGACGCGTCCTGTTCCGCAGCATTTTCGGCACCGAGCGCTATGATCTTCTTCTGACCCGCCTGCGCGGGGCATTGTCCTCCGTGACGAAGGAAAAGGAAATGTGCATGGCGACCGTGGAGGGACAGCTCTCCACCCTCACCCTTCCCGAGGATGACCCGTATGCCGAGGAGCTTCGGCGCGTGAAGGAGGGAGAATGTCCGACGGCGGATATTCTGCCTACCCTCGAGCGGCTCTCGGTCGTGTCGGACGAGCGGTGCCGCGAGGCGAAAAAGGCGCTCGCCGTGCGGGAAGAGGAGGAGCGGAGCGCCGAACGCGCGCTTTCGCTCGCTACGGAATATGAAACGAGAGCGGAGGAGCTCGGCAGGCTCGCCGCGGAATCGGAAGCGGCAAAGGGACGGCTCGCTGCGGCGGAAAAGGCTTGTCTCGAAGCCGTCGAAAAAGAAACGGAAGCGCAAACGCTCCACGCAGAGATTGCCGCGACGGAAGCCAAATTGCCCGATCACCGCAGGCTCGATGCCCTGAAGGCGGAGATCGACGCCGAGGAAAAGACCCTCTCGGCGCTTGAAAAAGAGATTACGGAAAAGCGGGCGGCGTCGGAGGAAAAACGGTGCGCACTCACCGAAACGGAAGCGCGTGCCGCGGCGCTTCCCGAAGCCGCGGAAGCCGCACATCTCGCCGAGCGGCGGGCGACGGTGGCGGAGGAACGCTATCGCGCCCTTCTCTCCCTCGGAGAAGAAGAGGACGCATGGGAGAAAAAGAAGACGGAGGCAAAGCGCGCGGCGGACGCCTACCGCGGGGCGGCGGCTTCGGCAGAAGAAGGACGGAGCACCTATCACGCCCTGTATCGCGCCTTCCTGGACGGGCAGGCGGGAATCCTTGCGCGCGGGCTTACCGACGGGATGCCCTGTCCCGTCTGCGGCTCCTTGCACCATCCGAAAAAGGCGACGTCCCCCGCTTCCGCACCGAGCGACGGGGAGGTGGAGGCGGCACGCCTTGCGGCGGAGAATCTCGGGGAGGCGGAGCGTCTTGCCGCCTCCTCTGCGGGCGCCGCCGCCGCGGCGGAAGAAGCGGCGAGACGCGAAACGGAAAAGAAGAGAGACGCGCTTTCCGTTCGAGGGGATACCAAAGAGGCGCTTCGCACCGCAGAGACCGAAACCAAGGAAGCAAATGCCGCGCTGACAGGGGCACGGGAGAGGGCTTCGATCTGCGAGACGGCGGGGAAGTCGCTCGCAAAGGACAGGCAGGCACTCGAAGAGGCGGAAACGGCACTTCGGATGCTCACGGAGGAGGGGGCTCGCAGCTCTTCCCGCATTGAGGAAAAGAAGCGGACGGTAAAGAGTCTCGGAGAGGGCCTTGTCTATCCGACAGAGAACGCGGCACTTGCCGCCATAAAAGAAGCCAAAGAGAAAGAAACCGCCCTTCGCGAGGCGGTCCGCCTTGCCAAGGAAGAAAAAGAGAGGGCGGTCACGGCACTTGCGGCGAAGCGGGCGGAGAGGGAAGCGAAACAAAAGTCGCTCGGCAAAGCCCCCGAGCATACGGCAAAGGAGCTTTCCGCCCTCCTCGACGAAAAACGAAAGGAAACCGAGCGCGCACGGGCGTGCGCGGAGGAAAGAACGCTTGCCCTCGCGACGCTTTCACGCGTGCTTTCGGCGGCGGAGGCGGGACTTTCCGCGGCGGAGGACGCCGAGCGTCGGCGCGTGCTCTATAAGACGCTTGCCGACACGGCGGGCGGTACGATCGCGGGAAAGGAAAAGATCACGCTCGAGACCTACGTGCAGGCGGTGTTCTTCGATCGGATTCTAAAACGCGCGAATCTTCGCCTCACCGTCATGACCGACGGGCAGTACGAGCTGTGCCGCCGCATCGGCGCGCTGAACAACCGCGCGGCGTCGGGGCTCGATCTCGACGTGCTCGATCATCGGAACGGCACGCGCCGTCCCGTGGAGACGCTCTCGGGCGGGGAGACCTTTATGGCGTCCCTCTCGCTCGCGCTCGGACTCTCGGACGAGATGCAGTCGGGGGCGGGGGGCATCCGCCTTGACACCCTCTTTGTCGACGAGGGCTTCGGCACACTGGACGAAAACGCGCTCGCCGCGGCATACGAGGCTCTGCGACGCCTGACCGACGGGGACAGACTCGTGGCGGTGATCTCGCACGTGCCCTATCTCAAAGAGAAGATCGAAAAGAAAATTTTCGTCACAAAGGATGCGCGCGGCGCTCATGCGGAGATCTATCTGCCGTGACTTTGGTAAATATCAGCGACGAAATGTAGAAAAGAAACCACTTCTGAGTTTTACAAGGCGAAGTGGTTTCTATTACCGGGAGTGAGGAGCCGTGGCAAATAGGTTTTTGAAGACCTGCTTGCCACAGCTCCGATACTTTTCTTTATTTGTCGTGTTAACCGGCCCGTTCGTCGGTGTTCGGTTTATTTTTCAATTCTGAGATTTCCGCTGACGCTATCGACGGAGATGCTGATCTTTCCGTCGCCGTAGACGTAGATCCCGCCGTTCGATCTCGCGTCGAAATTTCCGCTGAAATCGCCGCTGACCGAATCGAGTGAGGCGGCAAAGCCCGCGCCGACGGGAAGGACGACGGTGACGTCGCCGCTCGTGCTGTCGACATCGATCTCGGTGATAACGGTTGCATCGGGGACGAGACGGACAGAGCCGCTCGTGGTATCCGCGTGCACGGTGATCGCTTTCCCCTCAAAGCGGAGGCCTCCGCTCGTGCTGTCGGTGAGGAGCGTTTCACAGGAAATACCGTCCAGCATCATGTCACCGCTCGTCGTGTCGACATCGAGCGCACGGCAGGTGACATTCGAGAGGGTGACGCTGCCACTCGTGGTGTCGGCTTCGAAGGTATTCGCATTTATGCCCTCGATGCGTATGTCGCCGCTCGTTGTCGAAAGGCTGACCTTCTCCGATGCCGCCCCACGTACGTCAAGGGAGGCAGAGACGGTCGTGACCTTCAATGTTGCAAGGTTCAGAGAGGAGGGAACGCGGACGGTCAGCGTCTTTTTCATCCCTGCCTGAAGCTTGCCGCTCTTTGCGTACTTGACGGTGAGCGTGCCGTTCGACAGACGCGTATGCACCCGATTCTCTGGCTTATCGAGTGAGAGTGTGGAAGTCTCTTCTACATGAATGTTTCCGTCGTCGGAGGGAAGGAGATGAACCGAGCCTTCCACCCAGTCGATGTCGAGCGATGTGATCCCGTCGGCGGGGAAATCGCCGCCCCCCGCGGTATAGCTGTCCGCGTCGGCATAGCGGTAGCTCCACCCCGCGATGACGTTGATCGGGGAAATGCCGGGCAGGCAGAATAAGAGAACCAGAAGGGCGATCAGGACGAGCGTGACGATCGACCATACGATGATCTTCGTTTTCTTCATTTGTCGTCCTCCTCTTCGTCGTCATAGCCGTCTTCATCCTTTCCCGTCAGGGCGCGCACGAGATTCGATACCGCGATGCCGAGAATGAAGATGATCCACGTGATGTCCCAGCGCCGCGTGGTAAAGCTGAGAATCAGATACAGCGACACGATGCCGAGCCATATGGTCCCTTTCAGGGCATCGTTTTTCCTCTTCGGATTGCTCTTGAATACAAAGTAAGCGAAGAGATTGTTGACTGCCGCCGCGAGGATAAAGATTATCCACGAAAAGCTCCACACCTGCGGAACGAGGATGCTGAAAATCAGATAAAAACAGATGGTGATCGGCCAAAGGCAGGAGGAAAAGGTCGCACACTTTTTCTTCTCTCTTTTGTACTGCTTGTCGTACACTTTCTCGAATTGTTTCTCATAAGCATAAGAATACTTTACATTTTCGCCCTTCAAGTCGGCGACAATGCCGGAGAGATCGCCGCCGGAGGAGATGGCGATGGCGTATGCTTCCTCGTCGTCTTTTCCTTCTTTTTTCAAATCTCTGTACTTGTCGAGCAGGTTTTGCAGGATCTCGCTTCGGATGGTTTCGGCGCGTTCGCTCTTCGGCACGTCGCGGAAGAAGCCATTCACGTAGCTTTGAATTTTTTCTTCCATGTCTAAGTCTCCTTTGTCAGTTTGTCAATGATATTTTTCGAGATCTCCCAATCTCGTCGCAACCCCTTGAGGACGGCACGCCCCCTTTCGGTGATGCGGTAGTACCGACGTCTTGCGCCGGTGTTTTCTTCTCCCCAATAGGAGGTGATCGAGCCCGACTCTTCGAGTCGCTTGAACGCGGTGTACAGTGTCGCTTCCTTCATCTCGTATTCACCGCCCGCGATCTCGCGCACGGTCTTGTTGATGCGGTAGCCGTAGCTGTCCTCCCGTTCGAGGCAGGAAAGAATGATGGTGTCGGTGTTGCCCCGTATCAGGTCGGATGTAATGGACATACGTTTTCCTCCTTCCGATACATATTATATTCGGAGATACCTCGCCTGTCAAGGTATTTCGAGAAAAAAGTTAAAAATTTTTTAGAGAATGTATTCGTATGCCCTGCAATCCGTTACGGGAATGATGAATCGGACGGAGCTCTTACGGTTTCCGGGGCAGGGAAGGAGAATTCGAAATTCGTGAGTTACCGTGTCCGTCGGGGAGCGTCCGAAGAGGGGAGAAGCAGGTGTGGCGCCTTCTTTCGCTTTTCTTCACGACTTTGCGAAGAGCGTTTCCCCCTATCATAAAAAAGCTCCCACACCCGTCGATGTCTGCCGCGGGTGTGAGAGTGCCTTTGTCCGACGGGCTCTCGTTTTTCGGGGGCCCGTCGGACAATCGCCGCTTTCGAGGGATTGCCGACATACCGTACCGGATGGCTTTGCAAGCCGGGGGGCGGGGCTCATCCGTTGCCTTCGTCGGAAAATTCTAAAAGTCAACGCCGCTGTACGATCCGATTTTCACCGTAACTTCTTTGCCGATTGTCGTTACGTCCGCACCGATTTTTACCGTCGGATGCTGCGTGTTGCAATTTCTGACCGCAACGGTAAGTCTTCCTTCGGTAAGTTCGACGGTCAGGTCCCCCGTCACGCCTTCGCCGAGCATGATATTTTCCGCGTTCACGGTATCGGTAAACTCGCCGACGGGGAGATAGAAGGTTGTTACGACGTTATAAATCGTTACCCCGTCTTTTTTGCTTGCGTTGCTCATCGTCGACGAAACGCAAAGTTCCGGGGAGAGAACGGACACGAGGCAAACGGATTCGCCTTTGCTCTCCAAGCCGCTATGCTTGATTTTCATGCTCCCGTAAACATCCGTTCCGCCTTTTGCCTCGGTATTGCCGGACACCTCCACCGTTATCGAAGACTCCCCGTTGTAGGTGACTTTTGTTACGGTCTTTCCTTTCAATGCGTCACCGAGCACAATGTCGGCAGGTGAAATGCTTGCCTTGAAAACGACCTCCGGTGCATCATTCAGAGAATTTCCCTCAATTGTAATGCTTTGCACGCCGATACTGTAAGCATGATTCCGTGCGGTGATATTATGGTATTCTTCGTTAGCGTCGCTCTCTCAAGCCACAAGTAGCAAGATCCATAATGAGACCATCAAAACAACGATAGCTCTTTTTTTCATAACCGAAACTCCTTACATTGCGGACGCAACATCGAGAAAGTTAGGGAATCTGTATGTTGCGCCCGTAAAATATTCTTGTTTTTTTACTCCGACAGGTTTGTCTTTTCGGGATGACATCAGATTTGATCAGATTTTTATCCCGATCTGCGACAGCTTTCGAGATGTGAGGTGCTCTTGACGGCTCCTGTTCCGACCGCGTTTTCCGCGGTTCAGACAATCCGACGTTTCTTCATCAGGATCACAAGAAGAACGCAAACGGCGATTAACAAGCCTCCGCATGTGATGCCGAGAATGATGGTCAGAGCATTACCGCTCTTTTTTCCGTCATCTCCTTTATCGCCCTTGTCACCCGGGGTTCCGGGATCACCCTTGTCACCCTTTTCGCCTTGCGCGCCGGTCTTTCCGATGTAAAGAACGCCGACTTCGCGGAGATTCTCGTCAAAATACTTTCCGCAGTTTGCGCATGTATAATGTGCGATCACACCGTAATCCTGCGTGGTTGCCGGTATTTCCGGAATCAGATCTCCGTAATGATGTCCCTTTGCGGCAATCGTTTCGGCATATGCATCGTCACAGTTTTCGCAGGAAAAAATACGGTATCCGACGTCCGTGCACGTTCCTTCATACACGTTTGACAGAACGTAATTGTGATAGCAGACGGAAAGATTTCCGCTCCCGTCTACGTAAGTTTTACTATCGGGGCGGGAGGAAATAAACAGCGTTTCAAAGCGATCCATGTCCTCTTTATTGCCGGTGTTATGCCCTCCGTCGAAAAGGGATCGCCGACGACATATTTCGTTTTTATCGGCGCAGTTACGGAGATGCCGGTCAATTTATCGAAATCGCGCGTATCGTCGGACACCGCTATGCTGAAGGATGCACTGCCGCTCTCGTTCCCGTTTGATATTCCAAGGTGATTTTTCTTACACCGATCACGCTGAAATCAACGGGCAAAACCCTGAGTGTTCCGTCATCAAGCGCACCTTGAACGTCTATGTTGCGGTTCTTCGATGTATCGTTGTAAAGCGCGGTTAAAATCATTCCCGTCAGATTGAAATTACCGTCGTATCCTCTCGGATAGATTTTTTTGGTCGGAACCTGTTTTATCTCAATGCCGCAAAACTCGGCGCGTTTCACTGCGCCGCCGACAAAATTGTCTCCCTCCGCCGTGAGGCAGGTATAACTCTCACCGTTCTCTCTTTCATAATTCCGATCCGTTCTCCGATTGCCTTGAATGGAGACATTCCTGAATTTCAATTCGCTCGTCCGGTGTCATGTGCTTGTTTCGTTTTTCGTTGTTCATTGTCTGGAACCTCCTTTTCCCAGACTAAATTCTACCACAAAATCCTTCCCAAAGTAAATTCCACTTCAAATTCCACTGTGGAATTTACTTTGGGAATTCACTACTACAAACACAGGGAAAAACTGTTATCGCATAACCTTGACAAACGGCGGGAGATATGCTACAATATATAGTCGGAAAACAAAAGTACGGGGGGCATCATGGCAGAAAAGACCGATAAAAAAGTTGCATATAACGACCAAAGTATCAAATCGCTCAAAGGTCCCGAGCGCGTCAGGAAGCGCCCCGCCGTCATATTCGGCTCCGACGACTTGGAAGGCTGTCAACACGCGTTCATCGAGATTCTCGCAAACGCCGTGGACGAAGCGCGCGAGGGTTACGGCGATAAGATCACGGTCAAGCATTTTCTCGATGCCACCATCGAGGTTGAGGACTGCGGGCGCGGCGTTCCGCTCGGATATAACGAGAAAGAGAAGCGCTGGAACTGGGAGCTCGTCTTCTGCGAGCTGTACGCGGGCGGAAAGTACGATAACAACGACGGAAATTCCGCGTATGAATTTTCCCTCGGCTTGAACGGACTCGGCGCGACGGCGACACAGTATTCGAGTGAATTCATGAACGTGCGTTCCTATAACGGGGAAACGCTGTCGGAGATGAATTTCAAACGCGGCGAGCCCGTCGGAAAACTCAAGGTGACACCCATTTCCGCGACATCACAAAAAATGCGGGGAACCGTTATTCGCTGGCGTCCCGACCTTGACGTGTTTAAGGAGATCGATATTCCGACCTCCTTCTTCGACGCGACGCTCCGCCGTCAGGCGTTCGTCAATGCGGGGATCCGCTTTATCCTCGAGCAGGAGACGACTCCCGGGAAATTTGAGAAAAGCGAGTATTATTACGAGCACGGCATTGCCGACTACCTCTCCGAGATCACGGAGGGGATCACCCTGACACCGCCCGTGCTCTGGAAGATCGAGACTCGCGGCAGAGACCGTGAGGATATGAAGGATTATAAGCTCAAGGCGGAGATCGCCTTCTGCTTTGCAAAGAGCGGTTCTGCCGAATATTATCATAACTCTTCTTACCTTGAATACGGCGGCGCCCCGGATAAAGCGGTGCGCACGGCGTTTACCTACGCGGTGGATAAGTATATCAAGGGGCAGAACAAGTATAATAAAAACGAGTCGAAAATTTCCTTTGCCGACATCGCGGACAACCTCACCATCATTATCAACTCCGCATCGACGCAGACCTCCTACGAGAACCAGACGAAGAAGGCGATCACCAATGCCTTCATCGCCAAGGCGCTCACCGAGTTCATGAAGGAAAAGCTCGAGATCTATCTGACCGAAAACGCCGCCATCGCCTCGCAGATCGTGTCGCAGGTGCTTGTCAATAAGCGGGCGAGGGAATCTGCCGAGCGCACGAAGATCGACATCAAGAAAAAGCTCACGGGCACGATGGATGTCTCCAATCGCGTGGAAAAGTTTGTTCCGTGCCGTTCGAAGGATCCCGAGCTTCGCGAGGTGTATATCGTGGAGGGCGATTCGGCAATGTCGAGCTGTAAGCTCGGAAGAAACGCTGAATTTCAGGCGATCATTCCCGTGCGCGGAAAAACGCTCAACTGTATGAAGAGCACCTACGAGAAGATCTTCGCGAGCGATATCATCGTCGATCTTCTGAAGGTCATCGGTTGCGGCGTCGAGGTCAAGACCAAGAAGCCCGGCGAACTCGCGACCTTCGACTATAACCTTTTGAAGTGGAATAAGATCATCATCTGCACCGATGCGGATGAGGACGGCTTCCAGATCCGCACGCTTCTTCTGACGATGTTTTATCGTCTGCTCCCGACCCTGATCGAGAAGGGGAAGATCTTCATCGCGGAGTCACCGCTCTTTGAGATCACCTGCGGGCAGGACACCTATTTTGCGTATAACGAGGCGGAAAAGATTGAGATCCTGAAAAAACTCGGGGACAAAAAATATAAGCTGCAACGCTCCAAGGGACTCGGAGAAAACGAGCCGGAGATGATGTGGCGGACGACCATGTGTCCCGCGACACGTCGCCTCGTCGCCGTGACTCCCGCGGATGCCGCGGAGACGGCGAGAATGTTCGATATCCTTCTCGGGGATGCACTCGCCGAGAGAAAACGCTTTATCGGCGAATACGGTCATCTGTACGTCAACGAAGCGGATATATAAAGAATAATAAGAAAAGGGGATTATAAATCATGGCAGAACTTAAAAAGAATGCACATTTTGCCGGCATCGAGGGTCCGCTGCTCACCATCGTGATGGACGGCGTGGGACTTGCACCCGCGAATGCGGCGAACGCGGTTGCGGCGGCGGATACGCCGACGCTCGATCGCTTGATGGCGACCTATCCCACATTGAAGATCAAGGCACACGGAACCGCCGTCGGACTTCCCACCGACGACGACATGGGCAACTCCGAGGTCGGACACAACGCGCTCGGCTCGGGTCAGATCTTTGCGCAGGGAGCGAAGCTCGTTTCGCAATCAATCACGAGCGGGAAGATCTTTACCTCCGACACATGGCACGCCCTTGTAGAGAATGTGAAGACAAACGATTCTACCCTCCATTTTCTCGGATTGTTCTCGGACGGTAACGTACATTCGCACATTGACCATCTGAAAGCGATGATTGAGGGCGCGAAGAAGGACGGCGTGAAGCGCATTCGCGTTCACATTCTGCTCGACGGGCGCGACGTCGGTGAGACGAGCGCTCTCGACTACGTTCTTCCGTTCGAAGAATATCTCGCGGCGCTCAGAGCGCAGGGTATCGATATTGCCATCGCATCGGGTGGCGGCAGAATGCAGATCACGATGGACCGCTACGAGGCGAACTGGCATATGGTCGACCTCGGCTGGCAGACCCACGTCCTCGGTGAGGGCAGACAGTTTGCCTCGGCGGAAGAGGCGATCACCGCTTATCGTAAGGAGCTCGGCGTGATCGACCAGGATCTTCCTCCCTTTGTTATCGCGAAGGACGGGAAGCCCGTCGGTACGATCGAGGACGGCGACAGCGTGATCTTCTACAATTTCCGCGGCGACCGTGCGATCGAGATCTCCAAGGCATTCGAGGGCGGTGCGGACTTCGATAAGTTTGATCGTCACCGCGTGCCGAAGGTGGTTTATGCGGGTATGCTCGAATATGACGGCGACCTTCACATCCCGAGCCGTTATCTCGTCAATCCGCCCGAGATCACCAATACGATGAGTGAATATCTTGTCGGTGCGGGCGTTCCCGAGCTCGCCATTTCCGAGACGCAGAAATTCGGGCACGTCACCTATTTCTGGAACGGAAACCGCTCCGGAAAATTCTCCGAGGAGCTTGAAACTTATATTGAGGTTCCCTCCGATGTGGTTCCGTTCGAACAGCGTCCGTGGATGAAATGCGCCGAGATCACCGATAAGCTGATCGAATGTCTCGAATCCGGCAAATATCGCTATCTGCGCGTCAATTTTCCGAATGGTGACATGGTGGGACACACCGGCTCTTTCCTTGCGACGGAGTGCTCGATGGAGGCACTCGATCTTCAGATCGCACGTCTTCTGAAGGTAGTAGATCGCTTGCACGGCGTTGCGTTCATCACGGCGGATCACGGCAATGCCGATGAAATGTACGAGATGGATAAGAAGACAGGCGAGCCGAAGCACAATAAGGACGGTAGCCTGAAGGCGAAGACGAGCCACACGCTCAATCCCGTGCCCTTCATCATCTATGATAACTTCTACCGCGATCACTATGAGGTGAAGGCGGACGGTTCCTTCGGACTTTCCAACGTCGCCGCCACGACGGTGAACCTTCTCGGATACGATGCTCCCGAGATGTGGAACGAGTCGATGATCCGTCTGAAATGATCGTGTATTCCGAACCCGCACCCCCGAGGCGCCGACCGCACCTCGGGGGTGCGGGTTTTCCGTTTTTCCGAGAAGTCCAAAAGGCGGAAAGTCAAGACAACATTTTGTATATGTTTGCATAAACTTGAGATACTATGAGGCAAAACGATTTGTAGCAATGCATACTTTTTTCTGCATTTTCCGTGTAAAATGACGGGGATTTTCGGAAAAAGAAAAAATATTCAGAAAATCTTCCCCATATTCATACTTTAGCAATAATTATCTGCTATAATTGCTCTCGCTTTTCGCATGGGAGTCGAGTGCGCGAAATGACCGTGCACGTGCTTTCGGCAAAAGACATCGAAGAACTACACGCCTCCGTCCCGTCGCGGATCTCTGCGACCGACGGAGCTTCGGCTTGCCTCATTTCAAACTCAGAAAGAAAGGGAATCGCCCGGGATGTATGCCAAACGGCGCAGTCACGGGTGCTTGAAAACGGTAAACAAAATGCTTCTTGAACAGACAAAGGTGAAGCACAAGGTCTTCGGCGAAGGTGTTGTCACGTCTCAAAACGGAAAATATTTTACGGTGAAATTCGGCGGGGGAGAAAAAGTATTCGTCTATCCCGACGTGTTCGAACGCTTCCTTACACTTTCCGACGGTACGGTGAGTGAGGAGATACGCGCCGACCTCGACGCGCTTCACGCCTCGAAAAAGCAATTGATCGAGGAAAAGCACAGAGAGAACGAGCGCGCCATGACGCGTGGTATCGTCATTCCGGGAAAAGAGATCCCGCAGGAAACGAAAGAGGACGACTCGCGCGGGACCGAGGCGGAGGAAATTTGATTTTTGCGCCGCCCGACAGCCGATATACCCGCTGTCGGGCGGCGTTTTCGGTAAAAGAATGAATATCGTTTGATGCCGCCAAGGCAGCGGAACGGGAGGGTTATGATAGGCTTAGGTTATTTATTTTCGATTCTTTATGTAGCGCTGGTCGTCGGTGCCTCGGCATTGCTCTATCGCTTCGGGGTACCGAAGGTATATACGAGAAAATTCATCCACATTTTCGTGGCGTTCGAATGGGTGATCTTGTATCACTTCATGGGGACGAGCTTACATTTCTTTGCGGTGTGCGTTCTGTTCTTTTTGCTTCTGCTTCTCGTTTACATCAAGCGGCTTTTGCCGATGATGGCATCCGACGGAGAAAACGCGCTCGGCACCGTGTATTATGCCGTCGCGATGTCGGTGCTTGCTCTCGTTACTTATTTTGTACCCGATCTGGCACTGTCCTTCGGCGTCGGTGTGTTTGCGACCTCCTTCGGCGACGGACTCGCGGGGACGGTCGGACAGGCGTTTCGGAAAAAGAATCCGAAGCTCTTCGGAGAAAAGACGCTGTTCGGCTCACTGACCTGCTTTGCCGTCACGACGCTGACCTCTTTTCTCCTGTTCCTGAGCTACGGAGCGCCGCTCGGTATCCTTCATGCGCTCGCCATCGGTGCTTTCGCGACGGGAGCCGAGCTTCTGACTTCGCACGGATTCGATAATATCACCGTTACCTTTGCCGCCGCGGCGCTTTCCTTCTTCTTTCTGAAAGTGCCCGAGGCAGGGAATTATCTCGTTCCGATCCTCGCGACACCCTTTGTCATTCTCATCGTTCTGCGGTGGAAAGCGCTTACCCCCGGCGGCGTCGCGTCGGCTTTGCTTCTCGATGCGGCGGTTTCCGTCGCCCTCGGCAATTTCGGCTTTTTGACCCTCTTGTTTTTCTTTGTCGTCGCCCTTTTAGCGGATGGCGTGAAGAAGGAGAAAAAAGCAAAATTCCTTGCCGCGAGAGAGGCGAAGGGAACGCGGCGGGATGCGTATCAGGTTCTTGCCAACGCGGTATTGCCTGTGGCGTCCGCGGTCTTCTATTTCGCGACATGGAAGCCGATGTTTCTTTTGCCGTTCGTTGCGGGCATGGCGGAGGCGCTCGCCGATACCGCGGCATCCGCCATCGGCGTATTGTCTCCCGCTACGTTTGACCTCTTCCGATTCCGTCGGGGAGAGCGGGGGATGAGCGGCGGGATGTCATGGCTCGGAACGGGCACGGCGCTTCTTTGCGCGTTTGCACTCTCTTTTTTCACCTGCCTGTTCGGCGTCGTGTCACCGCTTAGCGCGTTGATCGCGGGCGGCGTTGCCTTCCTCGGCTCCGTGTTCGACAGCTTCCTCGGCTCGCTTTTTCAGGTGAAGTACCGTTGCGTTGTCTGCCGTCGCTTGACGGAGAAGACCGAGTGCCACGGAATGAAGACCGAACGTGTCTCGGGGCTTCCGTTCCTCGATAACGACCTCGTCAACCTGTTTTCCTCTCTCTTCACGGTGCTTCTTTCCGTCGGCGCCTACTTCCTCTTTTTGAAATAAGAAAACCGCGGCGCTCCGAAAACTCGGGGCGCCGCGGTCCTTTAACCGCGGGCACAGCAGGCGGATAAAGTTAGCAGTACACGTTTACGAATGTCACAAAAAAGGAGGGAATGAAAACAAAACTCTTCAGCGGAAAATTAGCCGTTGGTTTTGATCGAATTCTCGTAGGACTCGATCATCTTCTTAACCATCTGACCACCGACGCTGCCGGCCTGACGAGCGGTGATATCACCGTTGTAGCCCTGCTTGAGGTTTACGCCGACTTCGTTTGCAGCTTCCATCTTGAATCTTTCAAGAGCAGCCTTTGCTTCGGGAACATTAACCTTGTTCTTAGACATGGATAGAATCTCCTGTTTAATTTTTTAGATCTATATTGATTGAGCCTGCAAAGAAAGGAATCGCTTTGCAGGACTCGCTTTCTCCGGACTCTGTTTCTATTTTACCATTCTAACGGTGGAATATAACTGGTAAAATATTCATGCAAATATGCGTACAACAAAATTTCGTTTTTGGGTGATTTTTGAGAGTGTGTCGGCAGATAAGAATTTTTGGATTTCTTATTTTTAAACAGCAGTCTATAAGTGCCTTTGCTAATTTTCAAAAATTAGAAGGGCGAAAATACAAAAACAGTGGTCTATAAGAAAAGACTTATAGACCACTACATTTGGCAGGGGCGGGAGGTAAGCGAGGCGAAACGCCCGAAGGAAATAAGGAAAAACGAAGCGAAGAATGAGCGCGCGTTTTGACTATATTTCCGAGCCGTCGGAGAACCCGTATTTTTCTGAATGGAAAAATGCGTTCGAGTCCGTGCTTCTCCAAAAACTCCCGAAAAAGTGAAAGGCGAAGAGAGGAAGAGCGAAAAAGTAAAACTCCCGCACTGACGCGCGAGAGTTTTTGGCAGGGGCAGAAGGACTCGAACCCACGACCCATGGTTTTGGAGACCAGTACTCTACCAACTGAGCTATACCCCTGTGGACGCATATCATTATACATGATTATTCTGCTTTTGTCAAGAGATTTTTGCAAAATAAATCGAAAACAAAAAGCTTTGCGAATTTTCAAAGCAAACTCCATGGCGGAATTTGCTTTGAAAATTCACGAAAGTTTTAACAGAATTGACGCAAAATGCTGGGTGCTTTCAGTATCGTTTGCTTGTAAAAAATCGTGCCAAGTGGACTCCTAGGAAATTTGTCAAGAAAATGCGACAAAACAAAGAGATAATTTCAGAGAATGAAAAGCGAAGCGGGGGCGGAATTATTTCTCAACCTCTTCTTCCTTTGTCGCTTCCGCATATTCCTCTTCTTCTGATTTTTTCGGATCAATCTTGACGATGACCTCGTGCACACGCCGTTCGTCTGCCGCGCTCAGGGTAACCGTAAGATTTTCATATTCAAAGGAATCGCCGGGGTTCGGCAGATCTCCGAACTGCTCGGTGACCCAACCACCGACCGTCGTCGCGTCGGAATCGAATTCGAGACCCGTCAGCTCTTCGAGCTTTGCAAGATCGGTCGAGCCGAGAATCCGATAGGTGTTTTCCTCCACTTCGGCGATCTCGTCGATGCTTTCGTCACTGCCAAGCTCGCCGACGATCCGCTCAACGAGGTCGTTGACCGTGACAAGTCCGTGCGTCCCGCCGAACTCGTCGACCACGATTGCCGCGCGCTCGCTTTTTTGCTTCATCGCGCGGAGCAAATCGTCCGCCGCCATGCTGTCGGGGACAAAGTAGGCGGGGAAGATCGCGTTTGCCTTCACCGATTCCTTGGATTTGTCGGCAAGGCGGAAATAAACCTTCGAATTGAGAATTCCGAGAATGTCGTCGATTGTCTCGCCACAGACGGGATAGTACGTATGTTCGCTTTCGACAATGGTGTGATTCCACACATCAACCTCGTCTTCCTCCCACAGAACGACCATCTGCGTTCTGTGCGTGGCGATCTCGCCCGCCGTAATGTCGTTGAAATCGAACACGTTCTGAATCAGCTCTTTTTCGTCTTCTTCAATGGCACCGCTCTCACTGCCTGCATCTACCATCATGCGGATGCCTTCCTCCGTGACCTCCTCGTCACTTTCGTCGGGGTCAATGCGAAGGAGTCTCAGCACACCGTTCGTCGTTTTTGTAAGTAACCATACGAGCGGCGCGAAGATCACGGATACCCCCGTGAGGAATTCCGCCATCCCGAGCGCTACCTTTTCGGATTTGCGCATAGCGACACGCTTCGGCACGAGCTCACCGAATACCAACGTGACAAACGAGAGAAGAAGCGTGATGAGAACCACGGAGACCGTGCGGATCACATTCTCTCCCACCGCGTCGAAGAACGCCGTCCCGCGGAAGGCATCCACGATGAGCACGGCGAAATTATCCGCGGCAAACGCACTGCCGAGAAATCCCGCGAGCGTGATCGCGACCTGAATCGTCGATAAGAACTTTGCGGGAACCTTGGTCAGCTTTTGTAATTTTTTCGCATTTTTGTTTCCCTCGTCGACGAGCTTATCGAGCCGCGTCGAGCTGAGAGAGAGAACCGCAATTTCCGCACAGGCGAAAACCGCGTTCAGAAATATCAATAGGATCTGGAATAAAATAGGCACTAACATATCGGGAAATTTTCCTCCGTATCAAAATCTTCGTGAAATGGGTCTGCAAGAAAAGAGCGCAAAAGGCGAATTCTTGACGGATGGAAAATATCCGGAGCCTTGCCGGTGCTTTGGTAGATTGCACTCCGACGGCAAAGAGGCGGCGCGAAACGACAGCCTGCCATACATAGGGGTGGAAACGGGGAAGAGAAACGACAGATCTGCCCGTTGCCTCGTCGAGGGGGTTCGTCCATGAGAAAAAATCCTTTCTTTCATTCGAATTGCGAAAAAACTCCGCTAAATATCATAAGTATACCAAAAAAAACGCAAATTGTCAAGCCGCCTTTGTGGAAGATTTCACCCTTTGCGCTCGCTTTCGGGAGAAAAACGGCGTTAATGAAAAGAAATCGATGAATTCCTGCCGTTATGTCCTCTTTCGTTCGTTTTTCTTCCGAATTTATAAAAGAGAGAAAAAAGCGGTAGACAAAACGCGCTTTTTGTGCTATACTGGTTCTATGCCGTAAGTATATGCGCGAAAAAGGAGAACCTTGCATGAAAAAACATTGCCGACTCGCGTTGATCTTCTGTCTGATCCTGTCTTTGATGATGCTCGCCTCCTGTAACGGTGAGAAGACGATACATACTGTTACCTTTCTGTCTGCCGAGGGCGAAACGCTCGCGACGCGCGAGTGCACCGACGGAGGACACGTGACTCCCCCCGACGCTCCCGAAAAAATGTCGGAGACCTTTCTCGGATGGTATCTGTCGGAAAAAAGCACTTCCTTCGACTTTTCCTCTCCCGTCCGCTCCGATATGACGTTGACGGCGCGGTACGGAACCGATTACGCGTCCCTGACCAACCGCATCGCGAAAGAGGCAATGTCGGCGAACGTCACCGTAGTGACCCGACATTACCGCTCGCCGTATTTCTACGATACCTCGATCGCGAGCGGTGCCCTGATCGAAAACTCGGGCGGGATGTATTTCCTCCTGACAAACTGTCATAACGTGAGAAAAAGCGGCTACATCGCCGCCGAATATACCGTTACGGATTGCTACGGAAACCACTACAAAGCGACGCTCAATTCCGCGGATGAAGCCTATGACCTCGCCGTCCTTTATTTTACCCCGGACAAAGAGCTGTCGACCCTGACCCTCGCGACAAACTCTCCGGACCTGAACATCACCGTCGCCGCCATCGGTCAGCCGGGCGGACAGCACAATACGCTGACCTATGGAAAAACGTCGGCATACCGCCCCCTCGCGAATGCGGAAGGGGAAGTGTCCGCCGTGACCTTCGACATCCTTCTTCATACCGCCCCCTCCGACCACGGCTCCTCGGGCGGCGCGGTGCTTGACGGGGAGCTTCACCTTGTCGGATTGGATTTCGCCGTTCTGCACGACGAGGACGGAAACTTCCTGTATACCGCCGCCATTCCGGCAGAAAGGATCGCAGAATACCTCGCGGCGCATCCCTTTTATTACTTTTATTAAAGGATAGAAAGCACCGCGACCCCCTCATAAAAAAATTCCGAAAAATTTTCGGAATTTTTTTTATGAAAACCTATTGACAAGCGAAAAATCGTCTGCTATAATAAAACCAACGGTTGAGCAATTGTTCAACCTTTCAACCGAAAGAGAGGCGAAGCACATGGAATGGAAAGCCGCGGAAGAGAAAGAGGGCGAGCTTCTTTGCGAGTGCGAGGAAGTGCATACGCAGGTTGTGGAAGAGAAGAGACGCCACATGCCGACGGAGTCGGTTCTTTACGATCTGTCCGATTTCTTTAAGATTCTCGGGGACAGTACGAGGATCCGCATACTCTTTGCCATCGACGGCGAGCCGATGTGCGTCTGCGACATCGCACAGCTTCTCGGGATGACAAAGTCCGCCGTCTCCCATCAATTGAAGGCATTGCGGCAAAGTGACCTCATCACCTATCGCAAATCGGGGAAGAATGTGTTTTACTCCCTTGCGGACGACCATGTGAGAAGCATTATCGAGACGGCACTCGAACATATCAACGAATAAAAACAATTTTTATATTAAGGAGATATCCGAAATGAAGATCCGTTATTCCATCAAAGGTCTGGACTGCCCCAATTGCGCGCTGAAGCTCGCCGAGATGATCGAGAAGCAGGAGGGAATCGACTCCGCGAAGATCAACTTCCTCACCGAGAAGCTGAGCATCGAGACGTCGCTTGACGCGGATGCCGCCTTCGAGCTCGTGAAGAAGAGCGTCAAGGAATTCGGCGAGGACGACGTCGTCGTCGAAAAGTAAGATCCGAACCGCGGGCTTGCCGACAAAACGGCAGGCCCGTCGAAACGAAAGCAGGTACCGATATGAAAAAACTCCGTAAACTCATAAAAAATCCTCTGTTTCCGATCATCGCGGGGCTTCTCTTTTTCGTTCCCGCCTTTATCATCGACCATGTGAGCGCGGACGCCGCCGGCACTCCCACGCTTTCCATTGTGTTTTATTTCATTGCACTCGTGATCGCGGGCGGCGAGGTCTTTGTCGATGCCGTTCGCGGAATCTTGCATAAAAAGTTTTTGGATGAAAAATTTCTGATGTCGATCGCCTCTATCGGTGCCGTGTGCATCGGGGAATACGAAGAAGGCGTTGCCGTCATGATCTTTTATCTCGTCGGCGAGTATTTTCAGAAACGTGCCGTCGAACACTCGAGAAATTCCATCCGCTCCCTCATGGACATCCGTCCCGATGAGGCGACCGTTCTCCGCGACGGAAAGGAAGAGCGCGTCGATGCCGATGACGTAGAAGTCGGTGAAACGCTAATCATCCGCGCGGGAGAGCGTGTGCCGCTTGATGCCCGCATCACCTCGGGCACTGCCGATGTCGATACTTCCGCCCTGACGGGAGAATCCATCCCGCGCAGCGTCGGTCCCGATGATACGCTCGATAGCGGCACGGTAGTCCTGAACGGCACCCTATATCTTTCTGCGACCCGTCCCGCGGAGGATTCCGCCGCGGCGCGCATCCTCGACCTTGTAGAAAACGCGGGCGACCGCAAGTCGAAGGAAGAGAATTTTATCACGAAATTCGCAAGATATTATACTCCCTTCGTCGTCGCTTGTGCGGTTCTGCTCGCTTTTATCCCCCCGATCTTCGGTTGGATGCCGATCGTTGACTCGATGCACCGTGCACTTCTGTTCCTCGTCGTCTCCTGCCCTTGCGCGTTGGTCATCTCGGTTCCGATGGCGTTCTTCGGCGGCATAGGCGGCGCCGCCTCCCAAGGAATTCTGTATAAGGGCGGCAACACCTTCTCTCCGCTTGCCCATGCGCAGACCTTCGCCATGGACAAGACCGGTACACTGACCGACGGTACCTTCAAGGTGCGCGCGGTCTATCCCGTCGGCGTCACGTCCGATGAATTGCTCTCTCTTGCCGCCGCCGCGGAGTACGGCTCGCATCACCCGATGGCGCTTTGCCTCTTTGATGCGGTCAGTTCTCCCGCCCATCCGGAAGAGCAGGAAGAGATCGCCGGAAAAGGCGTTCGCTCTGTCGTGAACGGAAAAACCGTGCTCGTCGGAAATAAAAAGCTCCTCGCGGAAGCCGGCATCCGCCATGCCGACCTTGATCTTACGGTCGGTGCGGGCGTTCTCTTCGTGGCAAGAGACGGTGAATACCTCGGTAGAATCGAGGTCTCCGACCGTATCAAACCCGAGGCGAAGGAAGCAATCGCCGCCCTTCGCGCCCTCGGCGTGAAGAAGACCGTCATGCTCTCGGGCGACAGAAAAGAGAACGCGGAACGCGTCGGTCACGAGCTCGGGATCGATGAGGTCAATGCAGAGCTTCTCCCGAATCAGAAGTATGAGTATCTCGAAGCCCTGACCGCCGCGGGAAACGGCGTCGCCTATGTCGGTGACGGCATCAACGACGCACCGAGCCTCGCCCGCGCGGATATCGGTATCGCCATGGGCGGTATCGGTTCCGACAGTGCGATCGAGGCGGCAGATGTCGTCATTATGTCCGACGCTCTCGACCGTCTTCCCGCCGCAGTTGCCATCGCGCGCAAGACGCTCCTCATCTCGAAGGAGAATATCGTCTTCGCTCTCGGTGTAAAGGCGGCGATCCTGATCCTCGGTGCTCTCGGACTCGTCAGTATGTGGTGGGCGGTGTTCGCCGATGTCGGCGTTGCCATCCTCGCGATCCTGAATTCGATCCGTATGCTTCGCTATCACCCGAAGTACGGAAAGAAGGAAGCCTGACAAAGAAAAACGACTGCCCTCCTTGCGAAACAGGCAAGAAGGGCGGTCACTTTTGTATACCCGTATATTTTCCGAAAAAGTGCGCAACCTTTCCTGTACAAAAAGGTTCGTCCGGAAAAGGAGAGCGGGGGATAGATATGAGTCGGGAAGAACTGTTGAATACGATTTCCGCATGGGTGCGGGAAAGCGGCGTCCGTCTGCTTGTCGCACTCGTCGTTCTCGCTCTTTCCTTTGCCTTTATCAATTGGTTTGCAAAGAAACTCGGAAAACGCGCAGAGCGCCGCATCGGGGAGGGGAAAGTCGATAAGACCCTCTATAAATCCCTGTCGTATATCATCCGCGTCGTGGCAAAGGTCGTGGTCGTCGCCGCCATGATCGGGTATCTCGGCTTCGATACCTCGGGCTTTGCCGCGATCCTTGCATCGCTCGGCGTCGGGTTCGGGCTTGCCGTCAACGGCACGCTCTCCAATTTTGCGGGCGGCGTTCTGCTTTTGATTACGCGTCCCTTCGCCGACGATGATTTTATCGAAGCGTGCGGGTACAGCGGTACGGTGGAGGATATCCTCATCTGCAATACCAAGATAAGAACCCCCGATAATAAGGTCGTCTATCTGCCGAACGGAAATCTCTCGACAAGCGAGATCGTAAACTATTCGAAAAAACCGACGCGTCGTATCGATCTCGTTTTTTCCGTCGCCTACGAGGATGACTTTGAGAAGGCGAAAAACGTCATTCTGACCGTCTGTCGGGAGAACCCGCGCGTCCTTGCCGATCCCGCACCGTCGGCGCGCGTGAGCGAGCACGCAGACAGCAGCATTCGCATCACCACCCGCGCATGGTGCCGCACCGCGGACTATTGGGACACACGCTTCGATCTTCTCGAAGGGGTAAAATCCGCCTTTGACCGCGAGCAAATCCACATCCCTTTTCCGCAGATTGATGTTCACGCAAAATTTTAACCGAAACAATATGTGTACTAAAATAACGGACGGTAGCAAAAAGATTTCAATGCTTTTTGCTACCGTCCGCATTTGGTGCACCCTCAGGGACTCGAACCCTGGACCCACTGATTAAGAGTCAGTTGCTCTACCAACTGAGCTAAGGGTGCGTGAAGAGCTCACATATGAACGACATATACTATAGCACGAATTCTCGAAAATGTCAAGAGTTTTTCGAAAAAATCAAAAAGAGGCTACGCTCCGAACATTCTGCAAACAGATAACGGGGCGGAGTTTACGCATCTCATGAAAACAAAACGCATACATCCGTTGGATGTGTTTTGCAACAAATACAACATTCAACAAGCTACGGAATGTAACGCGTCCCGCTTGACAGAAAAGAGAAAATGTGATATACTGACAGAAAAACGAAGAAAGGGGGACACCCGATGACAGAGGACGTTCTCGACGGGACAGAGGCGCACGCGATGAGCCGCGATGCCGTTCTGACCGCATTTGCCGAGCGCGGGTTTTATGTTTCCGAAACGAAGGGAACCAGTATGTGCCCCCTTTTTCATACGCATGACAGCACCGTATTTATTCTCCCTCTCAAAGGGGAGGCGAAAAAGTATGACGCCGTTTTGTACCGCGGCAGAGGAGACAGCTATATCCTCCACCGCGTGATCGGACAGCGAAACGGAAAATATGTGATCCGCGGGGATAACACGTACGTGACGGAATACGTGCCGAAGGGACGCGTCGTCGGCATCCTGTCGGAATTCGTCAGGAGAGGGAAGCATCATACGACAGACGAGCGCTCCTATCGCGTGTATGTGCGGGTGTGGACGGCGATCTACCCCGTGCGCTATGTGATCCACGGGATCTATCGGTTTTCTTATCGCGTATTTCGGCGACTGTTCCTCAGAAAGCGAAAATAAACGAAGTGCGGCATCCTATCGGATAAAGGAGGTTTTGATTTTTTCCTCCGGCGTCGGGAGAGGAATGCCGCTCTTTTTTGCAAGGTCGATCGCGCGGGTGAGGAAGACAAGGTTCCGCGCCGCAATCCGCAGAGTCTGAAGTCCCTCGAGATCCTCCTCCGCTTCTACTCTTGTTGTTCCGTGCAGAATACACCAGTAATTTCCGCTGACGATCGGCATTCCCGAGAAGGTGAAAAATTTTTCGATCTCGGAAAGCGCCGATACGTTGCCGCCGCGCCGAGAGACGGCGAGGGCGATCGCGGGCTTCCCCGAGAGGGCGGAGGATGCGGAATAAAAGAGGCGGCCCATCGCGCATTTCAGTGCACCGCTCGCCCCCGCGTAATGGACGGGAGTGCCGAAGACAAAGGCGTCCGCCGAGGACGCGAGCGCGGCAAGCTCGTTTACTCCGTCTTCAAAGAAGCAACGCCCCGTCCGACGGCAAAGACCGCAGGCAATGCAGGATAGAATCGGAGACGTGCCGAGCCAGAAGGTCTCGGTGTCGATCCCCTCCGCTTTTGCGATGCTTCGGAATTCGTCGAAGGCGCGGTCGGTCACACCGTGTTCGTGAGGAGAACCGTTGACAAAAAGAATTTTCATTTTTCATGTTTCCTTTCTTGACAATCCCGCGGAAGGGGATTATAATATAAATAAATAATATTAAAAGGAGTGCTGTCTTATGACAGCGTGACCTGTATGAAAAAGACAAAGATCGATATTTTCTCGGGCTTTCTCGGCGCCGGGAAAACCACGCTTATCAAAAAGTTGATCGCCGAGGCGTACACGGGCGAGAAGGTCGTCCTGATCGAGAACGAATTCGGTGAGATCGGGATCGACGGCGGATTTCTGAAGGACGCGGGAATCGAGATCACCGAGATGAACTCGGGTTGTATCTGCTGCTCGCTCGTCGGCGATTTCAGAGCGGCGCTTGCCAAGGTGATCGACGAGTATCACCCCGACCGCATCATCATCGAGCCCTCGGGCGTCGGTAAGCTCTCCGACGTGATCCGTGCCGCTTCGACGGCAGATCCCGAGAAGGCGGAGCTCAATTGCTTTACCACGGTCGCGGACGCGGGCAAGTGCAAGATGTATATGAAGAACTTCGGCGAATTTTTCAATGACCAGATCGAGCACGCCTCCGCCATCGTTCTTTCCCACACCGACGTGGTGCCTGCGGCAAAGGTGGAGGAAGCGGTAGCGCTTCTCCGCACCCACAACGCGAAGGCGACGATCGTCACCACCCCGTGGAACGAGCTGGACGGCAAGACCATTCTCGCCGCCATGGAGCAAAAGGACAGACTCGAGGACGCACTCGAGCTTCTCGCGCACGAGGAAGAGCATCATCATCACCATCACCACGACGAGGACGGGGACGAGTGCTGCCACGGGCATCACCACCACGACGATGATGACGACGAGGACGAGCATGAGCATGAGCACCATCACCATGACGGCGAGCACTGCTCCTGCGGACATCACCATCATCACGATCATGATGCCGACGAGGTTTTCCAGAGCTTCGGTGCCGAGACGACGCATACCTTTACCGAGGAGAAGCTCCGCGACATCCTCTCCGCTTTCGACGAGGATCACACCTACGGCATGATCCTGCGCGCAAAGGGAATCGTACCCGCCGAGGACGGCAGATGGCTTCACTTCGACTATGTGCCGGGCGGTATCGATATCCGCTACGGCGCGGCGGGAATCATCGGACGCCTTTGCGTGATCGGTTCGGGGATCGACCGCGACGCGCTCAAAACACTGTTTGCACTGTAAGACCGACACATGACGCGCAGGTGGCTTTGATCGGAGTCGCCTCGCGCACTGCTTTTTTTCGGAAGGCGGGGACGCTTTTCGGACTTTTGCCGCATCGGCGGCGGAACGGAGATTTTTATGGATATTCCCGTATATCTGTTTACAGGATTTCTCGAGGCAGGGAAAACGAAGTTTATCACCGAGACCATGGAGGACGAGAACTTCAACGATAAAAAGAAGAAGTATCTGATCCTGCGTTGCGAGGACGGCGAGGAAGAGTATGATCCTACCGCCTTCGGCGATAACGTTTCGTTTGCCTCCTTCGACGACGAACAGGACTTGACGACCGACCGTCTGCTCGCAAGGCAGAAGCAGGCGAAGGCGGACATCCTCGTCGTCGAGTACAACGGCATGTGGCAGCTTGATCGTTTCTATAACGCTCTGCCTGAAAATTTCATGGTATATCAGGAAATTTTTATCGCGGATTCGACGACTATCCTTTCTTACAACGCCAACATGCGCGCGCTCGTCGTGGACAAGCTGACAAGTGCCGAGATGGTGGTGTTCAACCGCACGAGCGAAAAGACGGATAAAAACGAGCTTCATAAGCTCGTCCGCACGATCAGCCGTAAGGCGAATATCTGCTACGAGGACACCGCTGGGGAGATCACCTTCGACGACATTGAGGATCCTCTTCCGTTCGATATTACGGCACCCGTGATCGAGATCCGGGACGAGGATTTCGCGCTCTTCTACCGCGATATGAGTGAGGAATTCGACAAATACGACGGCAAGACGGTTCGCTTCAAGGGGATCGTCGCGCTCGACCCCTCGCTCCCGAAATCGCAATATGCCATCGGACGGCATATCATGACCTGTTGCGAGGCGGACATCGCCTATCGCGGCGTCGTGGCAAAAGGGACGGGAGACCTGACCCTGAAGACCCGCGACTGGGTGACGGTGGAGGGAAAGCTCGCGGCCGAGTATTCAAAGCTCTATCGTGGCAAAGGCCCCGTCTTGACGGTCACGAAGATCGAGCGGGCACAAAAGCCCGCACAAGAGGTTGCCACCTTCTATTGATCCGTTTCGATATTTGTTCTTGTGGGAGTCGACACCCGGGCTTATCCCGCGTGCCGACTCTTTTTTTCAAGAAAGATCTCGAGTGTTCCGCTCTCTGTCACCGTCGCGAGGAAGATCTCGGCGGCACGGGAGTCGCGCTCGGACAGCGCGCGTGTCAGCCACGTTTCGTCAAATCCCGCGCGACCGAGCGTCTCGCCCTGAATTTTCCCTTCCATGATCACGGTGAAGGGCGCCTCGGCTTTTTCGGTCTCTATCGCGACATCCTTCGGTGTCAGAGGGCGCGCGTCACTTTTCGGTAAAAAGCTGATCTTTCCGTTCGGCTCGAGAATCGCACATTCCACCTCGGACAGGGAAAAGTAACCGGCGTTCCGCGCTCCCATGAGAAATTCGTTCAGGTCGAGCTTTGATCTCCTCATATTCTTTTTGTCGAAGCGACCGCCCGAAAAGAGCGTTAGCGATCGTCCGATGAGGATTGGACGCAGACGAGGACAAAACTGTGTCAGATAGGAGATCCCGAGCGTTACGATGCCGTAGACGAGCGTCGCGATGAGCGCTTCCAGAAAATCGGGGAGCGTTTTGGTTAATGCCATCTCCGCGGCGATCGATCCGATGGTGATGGAGTTCAGATAATCAAATACCGTAAGCTCCGTGACCTGTCGCGGTCCGATGAGACGTGTCAGAAGATAGAGCACTACGACCGACCCGAGCGAGGAGAGAAGTATTCTTACGTAATCCAAAGAAAAATACCTAAATTCAAAAGAGAGGAGAAATCGGCATGAAGACGCTTTCGGGATACCTGCGCCCTTATCGCACACAGATCTTCGTCTGCCTGCTTTTCAAGACGATCGCGTCCTTTTGCGAGCTGTTTATTCCCGCGCTTCTCGGCTATATGATCGATGACGTCGTGCCGAGGGAAGACCTCGGTGCGGTGATCGGTGCGGGCGTTCTGATGCTCCTTCTCTCTCTTCAGACCCTTCTTTTTCATATCCTCGGCAACCGCACGGCGGCGAGAGCGTCGGGATATGTAGCGCGCGATTTGCGGCATGACTTGTTTTTGAAGACTGTGACGCTGGATGCGCCCGCGATCGACAGCTACGGCACGCCCTCCCTGACCTCGCGCCTGACGACGGATACCTACCACGTGACGGCATTCCTCGCGCGACTCTTCCGCCTCGGAGTCAAAGCGCCCATCACCCTGATCGGCGGTGTGGTGATCACCCTGATCCTCGACGCGAGACTCGCCGTCGCCCTGCTCGCGACGCTCCCCCTTGTGTCTCTTTCCGTGTGGCTCGTGACAAAGAAGGCGACCCCTCTTTATTATGAGGAGCAGGAGATCCTCGACGGCATGGTGCGGAAGGTGGACGAGACCGCGAGCGGGATCCGTGTCATTAAGGCGCTTTCGAAAACAAAATACGAGACCGACGCCTTTTGCCGTGTCAACCGCCGTCTTGAGAAAAAGGAAGTGGAGGCGGGACGCCTGCTGTCTCTGACGAAGCCGCTTTGCGACCTTCTTTTGAATCTCGGGCTCTGCGCGGTGATCTTCATCGGCACGCTTCTCGCGACGCATACGGGCTTTCACGCCGCGGGTACGCTTCTGTCCTTTATGACCTATTTCACGGTCATTCTGAACAACATGATCATGATGACCCGTATCTTTATTCAGCTCTCACGCTGTATGGCGTCCGCAAAACGGATCTCCGAGGTCCTCTCGACCGAGAGCCGTATGCCGACGCTTCCCGCGGCGGATTTCTGCGAGGAGGGTGCCTATCTGCGGTTTTCGCATGTGAGCTTTTCTTACAATAAAAAGGCCCCCGATCTCCGCGACGTTTCCTTCACGCTTGCGCGCGGGCAGACACTCGGTATCATCGGCGCGACGGGCTCGGGAAAGAGCACGCTGATCTCCTTGCTTCTCCGCCTTTACGATCCCGACAAGGGGCAGATTCTGCTTGACGGGAGGGACATCCGTACCTACCCGTATGCAGAGCTTCGAAAGAAATTCGGTGTTTGCTTTCAGTATGACTTCGTTCCTTCCGCCACAGTTGCGGAGAATGTCGTCTTCTTCCGCGAGCGGTCGGAGGACGCCGTGTTCGACGCACTGCATACGGCACAGGCGGATACCTTTGTAAACGAGCTTCCCGAAGGCGTAAATTCGCATATCGACGGCAGGGGAGCGAATCTTTCTGGCGGACAGAAACAGCGTCTCACGCTTGCCCGTGCGCTCTACGGCTCTCCCGAGATCTTGGTTCTCGACGATGCGACGAGCGCGCTCGATTACAAAACCGACAGGGATCTTCGGAGCGCTCTGCGAAAGCGTAAGAAGACAACGACGATCCTTGTCTCACAGCGGATCGCCACCGTAAAAGATGCCGATAAGATCCTCTTTTTGAAGGACGGCACTCTTACGGGAGGCGGCACGCACGAAGAGCTTATGAAGACGCATGCGGAATACCGTGCCGTCGCCGAGATACAGGGGAGGTGAAGAGATGAAGAATCCGTCACAGTTTACCCCGAAGAATCGGACGGGCGGGCGCGACCTCTTGCGCGGACATGACATCGCCTATATCTATCGCGGGCTCTGGCGGTATCTGTCCCATGACAGATGGACGCTCCTTGCCGCGATCCTTCTGACCGTGGTCTCGGGCGTGCTTTCCATTACGGGCACTTCTCTTGCCGCTTCTGCCATCGGCGCCATCGCGGGTGAAACGACGGCAGACGTGTATACATATCTTCTCCTTATGGTGCTTTTTTATGTATTGTCGTCGGGGATCGCCTATCTTCTCTCGGTCGTGATGCTGAAGCTCTCCCAGCGCATCAGTGCGAAAATGCGGGAGGACATCTATAAAAAGCTCGTGGCGCTGCCCGTCGGCTTCTTCGACCGACATCAGGCGGGCGAGATCGTCAGCACGGTGACCTATGACGTCAATACGATCGGGGAATCTCTGTCGAGCGATTTTTTGCAGATCATCTCGAGCTTTGCTACCGTGGTCTATTCGTTCATCCTGATGATTACGGTGTCGGCGAAGCTTATGATCGTTTTCTTTGTCACCATTCCGCTTTCCGTTCTGCTGACGCACATCATCTCGAAGATCACGCGCCCCCTCTTCCGCCGTCGGAGTGCGGCACTCGCCGAAATGAACGGATATGCCGAAGAGATGATCGCGGGGCAGAAGGTTATCCGTACCTATGCCGCCGAGGAGGCGGTCACTGCGTGCTTTGAGGAAAAGAACCTCGCCGCCTCGCGGGCATATGTCGATGCGGAGGCGAACGGCACGATGGCGGGACCCTCGGTCAACTTCGTCAACAACCTTTCGATGACGCTCGTCAATATTTTCGGTGCCATTCTGTATATGACGGGAGGAGGACTCACCCTCGAGGGACTCTCCCGCTTCGTCCTTCTTTCCCGCAAGTTTTCGGGGCCCATCAACCAGATCGCGAATATCTATGCCGATATTCAGTCGGCACTCGCCGCGGCGGAGCGCGTATTTCGCCTGATCGACGAGCCGGCGGAGCCGTCGGATATAGCAGGGGCACGTGCGCTTCCGCCGCCGCGCGGTGAGGTCCGCTTTTCGCATGTGCGCTTCGGCTACGACCCGACGCGCCCCGTTCTGAAGGATCTTTCCTTTACCGCATCGCCGGGCTCCGTCACTGCGATCGTCGGATCGACGGGTGCGGGGAAGACGACCATCATCCATCTTCTGATGCGCTTTTACGATATCGATGCGGGCAGTATTCTGCTTGACGGAGAGGATATGTATTCCTTTACCCGTGACAGTCTGCGCGCCGCGTATACGATGGTGCTTCAAGAGACGTGGCTCTTCCGCGGGACGGTCTTCGAGAATGTCGCATACGGGAAAGAAGGCGTCACGCGGGAGCAGGTCGAGGCGGCTTGCCGTGCCGCACGGATCCATACCTACATCGAGGGACTCCCCGACGGGTACGATACCGTAATCACCGAAGGCGATGCCGTCTCCAAGGGGCAAAAGCAACTTCTGACCATCGCGCGGGCAATGCTCATGGATTCGCCGATGCTGATTCTCGACGAGGCGACCTCCAATGTCGACTCCGCAACGGAAAAGGACATCTCGGATGCCATGCTCGCCCTGATGCGCGGGCGCACCTGCTTTGTGATCGCGCATCGCCTTTCCACAATCCGCGACGCCGACAGAATCCTTGTCGTCCGTGACGGCGATGTCGTGGAGCAGGGAACGCACGACGAGCTTCTCGCGCACGGCGGATTTTACAGTGAGCTCTACCACGCGCAATTCGAGAGCACGTAATATCGGATTTTTTGTCGGATTCTCTTTACAAATGTTCGGGAATCTGTTATACTGTATCCATAGCTTGAAGGTCACCTCCGAAAATACCGAGCACATCACATGAGCGAAACGATTTCCTGCGTTCATTGCGAATTCCGTGTCCGAAACCACGGCTGCGGTCTGCGTCTTTTCGCTTCGACCGACGGGAACGCTGCCCGCATCTCGATGTACTCCCGCTTTTCGGAGACGAATGAATATAAATCACGGAGATTGATATGCAAAACGAAACAGTGCCTTTCACATTTTTTCGCGAGAGCGGCGAGGGCGGCGTTCTGAAGCCGCACCGCCACGCACAGGCGATGGAGATTCTCGAGATCGTGGAAGGGAAGGCGACCGTCGGTATCGGGACCACGACCATCGCCGCCGAGACGGGGGACTTCTTCTATATCCCCGCGGACATGATGCACCGCGTGGAGAGCGCGGAGGGGGGCGTCACGGTGCGCGGTGTGGTGTTCGACACCTCGATCCTCGAGGCGAACATGCAGAGCTTCGATACCGAGATCCTCTATATGTTCTATATCCAGTCGAAGAACCGCATCACGGCATTCCGTCCCTCGCACGCCGTTTATGACGTGCTCGCGCATTATATGCAGGACTCCTACGATGAATTTCTCGGCAAGGATGTTTGCTATAAGCTCCCGATCCGTGCGAACATTTATCTGATGATGACGGCTCTGCTTCGTCACTATTGCGGGATGAAGAATGAGCAGGAGCGCATGATCTACCATAACGTGTTGCGTATGCGCCCGATCCTCGAGCATATCGAGACACATTATAAAGAGAAGATCTACGTCGATCGTCTCGCCGAGCAGATGATGGTCTCGCCCGATTACTTCACGAAAATGTTCCGTGAGAGCATCGGTAAGACGCCCGTCGATTATATCAACGACCTGCGGATCCACCGCTCGCTCGAGCTTCTCGCGGAAGGGGAGAGCACCATGGCGGAGATCGCGGAAGAGACGGGATTTGCAAACCCCAACTACTTCCATAAAATCTTTAAGCAATACATGGACATGCGCCCGCTCGCTTATCGGAAGCTCGCGCGCTGATGCCTGAAGCGTCTTCGAAGAGTTCGGACACCGGGTGAACAGAAGTTTTTCGCGGCTCGTTTGGGAAAAAATTTCTCTCGGTAGCCGCGACTGCGATTCGCTTCTCTTCGTTCGGACAGAAAAACTTCCCGACCTCGTTTTTCACCCCGCCTTCGGAGATATTCTTGAAGGTCGGGCAAAACATGTTCGCGTAAAAAATTACGGCTGACAACCGAATGGTTGTCAGCCGTATTTTTTATGCGCTTTTCTTGATGATGCGAAGCGGTTCCTTGCCTTCCACGAATGCGCGGGTGACAACGACTTCTTCGACTCCCTCCTCGGAGGGAAGCTCGAACATCGGTCGCATCATGATCCTCTCGAGGATCGAGCGAAGACCGCGTGCGCCTGTCTGACGCTCGATCGCCATGTGGGCGATCGCACGGAAGGCATCCTCCTCAAAGGTCAGACGGATTCCGTCCATGCCGAGCAATTTCTGATATTGCTTGTAGAGTGCGTTTTTCGGCTCTTTAAGGATCCGCACGAGAGAGTCTTCGTCCAGATTGTCCAGCGTGACAATCACGGGAAGACGCCCGACAAGCTCGGGAATCAGGCCGTATTTTACGACATCGTGCGCGGTGACGTCCTTGTAGACTCCGTGCATGACTTTTTCCTTAGTCGTCTTTTTCTCGGTGGAGAAGCCGATCTGTTGATTTCCCTTTCTCTGTTCGATGATGCTTTCGATCCCGTCGAAGGCACCGCCGCAGATAAAGAGAATGTTTTTCGTGTTGATCTGAATGAATTCCTGATTCGGATGCTTGCGTCCGCCCTGCGGGGGAACATTCGAGATCGTACCCTCGAGAATTTTCAGAAGTGCCTGTTGCACGCCCTCGCCCGAGACATCACGGGTGATCGAGCGGTTTTCTCCCTTGCGGGAGATCTTGTCGATCTCATCGATATAGATGATGCCGCGCTCGGCAAGCTCGATATCGTAATCTGCCGCCTGAATCAGTCGGAGCAGAATATTCTCTACATCCTCACCGACATATCCCGCTTCGGTCAGCGTGGTCGCGTCCGCGATGGCGAAGGGAACTTTGAAGCTCTTGGCGAGCGTTTGCGCGATATAGGTCTTTCCGACACCCGTCGGACCGAGAAGCAGAACGTTGGATTTCTGAAGCTCTACGCCGTCCGATGCTTCCGCGGACTCCGAGGCCGCCTTGCGCTTTGCTCCCCGTCCCGATTTCTTTTCGGGTTCCTTCATCGTCAGGATCCGTTTATAGTGATTGTAGACGGCGACCGAGAGCGCGAGCTTTGCCTCATCCTGCCCGATCACGTAGTCGTCAAGCATTTTCTTGATCTCTATCGGTTTCGGAAGGGAAGAGAAGGAAAGTGTCTCTTCCTCTTTTTCCGTCTTCGGCGGGGCAAAATGCTCTTCAATGAATTCGGAGCAGATATCGATGCAGCTGTCGCAGATGTAGCAGTCACCTTCCTGCGAGGGGATCAGGAGAGAGACCTCCTCTTCGCTCCGCCCGCAGAAAGAACAATGGCGTCCTTTTGTTTTACCCGACATATCAGTTGATTTCCTTCTTCGTAATGACCTTATCGATGAGACCGTATTCCTTCGCTTCCTCCGCGCTCAGGAAATTGTCGCGGTCGGTATCCTTGCGGATGGTGGCGAGGGGCTTTCCCGTCTGCTCGGAGAGAAGAGTGTTCATCTTATCGCGGATCTTCAGGATATGGTCGGCGTGAATTTTGATGTCCGACGCCTGCCCCTGCATACCGCCGAGCGGCTGGTGAATCATCACTTCCGCGTTCGGGAGAGCAAAGCGCTTTCCCTTCGTTCCGCTGGAAAGAAGAAACGCCGCCATCGACGCTGCCATGCCCACGCAGATGGTGGAGACGTCACATTTGATATAATTCATGGTGTCATAGATCGCCATGCCCGAAGAGATGGAGCCGCCGGGGCTGTTAATGTAGAAGTAAATATCCTTGTCGGGGTCCTGTGCCTCGAGATAGAGCATCTGAGCGACCACAAGGGATGCGGTCGTATCGTTTACCTCGTCGGACAGAAAGATGATCCTGTCGTTAAGCAGGCGGGAATAGATGTCATAGGAGCGCTCCCCTCGGGAGGTCTGCTCAACTACCATTGGTACAAGTGCCATAATTTTCTCCTTTTCTTCGGTTCAAAACAGCCGACAGTCAAGGCAAAGTGACATGACCGACGGCTGTTTTTATGTGGTTTATGAAATTATTCTTTGGTGGCTACTTTCTTTGTTGTCTTCTTTGCGGGCTTTTCCGCAGTGCCCTCGGTCGACTTCTTCGTTGTCTTCTTCGGAGCGGCTTCCTTTTCTTCGGCTGCCTTCTTCGTTGTCTTCTTCGGAGCGGCTTCCTTTTCCTCGGCTGCCTTCTTCGTTGTCTTCTTCGGAGC
>CAKROZ010000002.1 GCA_934373635.1 uncultured Eubacteriales bacterium | reverse complement strand
GCTGCCTGAAAAGTATTTGCGGTTGGCGAACTTTTTCAATGAGCCTTTAGGCTCTGCAAGCATTTTGCCCTTGAAGGGCCGGTGCATACCACGCGTTTCACGCGTGATCATTACAGTTTCTTTTTGAGAGGTTTGGACAATAAACACACAGCCTCGACATGCCCCGTCCCCGGAAACATATCGACAGGCGTGACAATTCCCGGCACATATCCGAGAGGGATCAGATGTGCGACATCTCTCGCGAGCGTCTCCGGATTACATGATATGTAAA
The DNA here is from genome assembly GCA_934373635.1 of uncultured Eubacteriales bacterium. GTDB lineage: Bacteria > Bacillota > Clostridia > Oscillospirales > CAG-272 > UBA1740. Next base: position 227,952 of record CAKROZ010000002.1, on the reverse strand, counting down.
CAATTCTTGACGGACGCAGGGAAGAAACGAAATCGAGCGTGCGCTCGTCGCATCCGCCGCGCGGCGGGTCGAGGATCACGACATCGGGACGGATCGGCGCACCGCGCAACTCTTCCGCACGGTGGAGAAGCCCTTCGGTGTCGGCGGCGTCCCCCGCGTAGAAGTGCGCGTTTTCAATCCCGTTTGCCGCGGCGTTCTCCTCGGCACAGCGGGCGGCGCTCTCCACGATTTCCACGCCGATGACCTCGGCGGCGTCTTTTGCCATCGATAATCCGATGGAGCCGACCCCGCAGTACAGATCGAGAAGTGTCTCTCGCCCCGTGAGGGCGGCAAACTCCCTTGCCTTGGCGTACAGAAGCTCTGCCGCCGCGTGATTCACCTGATAGAAGGAAGGCGCCGTCATGCCGAGCGTCACACCCGCGAGCGTGTCATACATTCTGTCACGCCCCCAAAGCAGGCGGTACTCTCGCCCGAGGATCACGTTCGTGTCTTCACTGTTGAAGTTAAGCAGAATCCCGACGATCTCGGGGTGTGCCTCCCGCAAAACGCGGACAAGCTCCCCCTCCGCAGGGAAGACCTTTTCCCCGACGACAAGGGTCAGCAGGACCTCGCCCGAGACCTCGCCGCGACGAAGATATACATGCCGTAGCAATCCCCGTCCGCTCGCGGCGTCGAAGACCGTGAGACGGTGCGCCTCGAAGAAGACGCGGAGCGTCCCGAGAATTTCCCGAAAGCCCCGCGTGGCGAGCGGACAGTCCGCCGCCTCGGTGACACGGTGGCTCTTCGGCGCGTAAAAGCCGATGAGATAGCCCCCCTTGCCGTCCGATGCGATCGGGTATTGTGCCTTGTTGCGATAGCCCGCCGTCAGCGGTGAGGGGAGAAGGGGCGCCACCTCGACCGACGAAAGCCCCGCCTTGCGGAATGCCATGCGCACCGACGTCTCCTTGAGACGACATTCCTCCGTATAGAGGATGTCCCGATAAGCGCAGGCATGGCATACGGGATTTTTGCACCGCGCGTCGGTGCGAAGAGGCGAGGCGGAGAGAATCTTCACCGCCTTCGCGATGGCATAGGTGCGATTGACCTTAATGACGACGGCTTCGACGACTTCTCCCGTCACCGCACCCGATACAAAGACGGTGAAGCCGTCCGGCTTCGCGACACCGTAGCCGAGATGGTTCAGATCCGTCACGGTCAGAATGAGTTTTTGATTCTTGGATAGCATGATAAACTTCCGTTATGTAAAGAATGATTGTCATATCAGCTCTTCTTTCAGAGAATTCCGAAATTCTTTCGGCGTTTCTCCGTAGGAAGCCTTGAACATTTTGGTAAAGTAGGACGCATCGGTGAAGCCCGTCTCGGCGGCGATGTCGATCACGGTCTTGTCGGTGTTTTCAAGCAGGGTGCGCGCCGCCTTCAGACGGTAGGCGATAATATATTGATGCAGGGTGATGCCCGCCTTCTTTTTTAGCATCTGACTGACATAGAAGGGATGATAGCCGAAGATCGCGCCGATCTCGGTGTTGGACAATTCCTCGCCGCAGTGCTCACGGATGTATTCATCCATCGCTTCCACCATGCGGGTGGGGAGCGCGTTTTCGTCGGTGATCTCCGCCACACGCAGAAGCTGCAATTTGAGGAGCGCGGATACGGTCGCCCGATAATCTCCGAGCGCACTCACGAACAGATTCGCCATGCGCAGGTAGGCGTCCTTTTCCGCCGCCATGTCCTCGATGAAGAGGGGACGGTCGAAGGGGGACGCGTCCGCGCATCTCCGCACCCGCGCGGCATCCGCGTCGGAGAGAGGGTGGGAAAGTGTCGAAAGCCGCTCGGCGGGCGCCTCGGGCTCACATGTCAGATCGAAATTCAACACCACCGCGCGAAAGTACTTGCTTTTGAGCTTGTACACCGTTCCCGCGGGCAGATAGAGAAAATTCCCGGGGGTCAGATGCCGCTTTTTCTCCCCCTCGATCTCGATGGCAATGTCTCCCGAAAGGGAGAAGAAGCAGCGCGCGTCGGGCGCCGTGCGAAAATCGCCCGCGGCGCTTTTTTCAAGCAGGGAGGCGCGCCTGACATAGGGATTGAGACTGTCGAGCTTCATGGCGGTACGGTTCCTTTCCGAAATCACGGGGCGCGAATGGCGGGCAAAGCACCCGACACCGCGAAATTTTCAAATCTTTTTTCGAAAGAACTACCGAAAAAATCGGCGTTTTTTCATAAAAATCCCGTTTTTCTACTATTATAGCACAGAGTAGCACGAAAAATCAACGGGAAAATCAAAAAAAATCAAAAAGCCCCTTGACAAATCCGCGCATCTGTGTTACAATAACATGCAAGCAAAAAACGGCTCGTTGGTCAAGCGGCTAAGACACGGCCCTCTCAAGGCTGAAACGGCAGTTCGATTCTGCCACGAGTCACCATTGCAGTATAATCCGAACACGATATTGTTCTTCGGTGTCGTTTTGGCTTACACAAAGAAATACCGGGTAGATTGATTTCTACCCGGTATTTCTTTGTAGCCTTTAGCGAAAAACCACCACCGTCGAATTAAAGGATCTCAGATACAAGTATTCCTCCTGTGATGCAATAGAGAAGGTTCGCCAACCAAAACTAAAACACACGGGAGGAATCGTCAGAATGACTGACAATAACAGTTTATTCGGGGGGCATCGGGATTGACGCCGTCGTAAGTGTTTTGATTTTACCATTCCGATCACCCTCACGTGTCCCTGCTATTTTTTCGATTGCTTTCGGCATTTTCCTTTTATCTCTTGCAAAAACAAAAAAGATATGGTACAATTAAGGAAAGAAAATCAAACGCAAAGAAGGCGAAGAGGATCATGATAAGACGCGCGACGGAAGAGGACATTCCTGCACTGGACAGGCTGTTGATCGAGGTCAACCGCATCCATGCGAAACTTCGCCCCGATTTGTTTCGGGACGGGAGAAAAAAGTATACCGACGAGGAGCTTCTCACGATTTTGAAGGATGAGGATCGCCCGATTTTTGTTTTTGACGATGCGGGAAAGGTGCTCGGCTACGCCTTCTGCATCGTTCTCGACCACACGAAGGATACCGCGACGACGGGTTACCGCACGGTGTATATCGACGATCTTTGCGTCGACGCACAGACGCGCGGCGGCGGCATCGGGCACGCGCTGTATGAGCATGTTCTGACCTTTGCACGCGGTATCGGCGCGTATAACGTGACACTGAACGTGTGGGCGGGGAATGAGAGCGCGCGCCGCTTTTACGATTCACTCGGCATGAAGGTGCAGAAGATCGGCATGGAGACCGTGCTCTGATACCGAAACAACAAAGGGAAGGGAAAACGCCATGATAGCAAAAGCCATATGGGGAGAAAGACGCAACACCCGCGACGAATACATGGATTTTACGGCAGACTTTAAGGCACCGAAGGGAGAGAAGGTCCTTCTCAAGATCTCGACGGACGATAAATTTGCCGCCTATTGCAACGGGACGCTCTGTGCCTTCGGCGCGTGTCAGAATTTCCCCGAGGATAAGGAAGCTCTCGTCTTCGACATCACCTCCTTTTGCGAAAAGGAGAATTCCCTGAAGATCACCGCATGGCACGGCGGTGCCGATACTCAGACCTATATCGCCTCGGATGCCTATCTTGCCTTCACCGTCGAATGTGGGAAAAAGGTGCTTCTCACGAGCGACGGGACGGTTCGTTGCACCCGCAATCTCAACTATCGGAGCGGGTACTGTAAGCGCATAACTCCGCAACTCGGCGATTCCTTCTATTATGACAATACCGTGTTCTGCGATGCGGGACGCGCGGTGCCCGCGACCGTATACGAGACGCTCACCTGCCGCGAGCGCGAGCTTCCGAATCTGAAGCTGGGAGCAAGACGCCCGATCACCCTGACGGAGAGGGAGGACGGGTATCTTGTCGACCTCGGATGCGAGACGGTGGGCTTTCTCGACATGGACATCGTTGCGGAGGAAGAATGTGAGCTCACGATCTCCTATGCCGAGCATCTGACGGACGGCATAGTGCAAAGGTTCTTACCGGGATGCGATTTCAGCGTGGAATTCCGCGCGGGGGTCGGACGCAATCTCTATCTGAATCCCTACCGCCGCCTTGCGGGTAGATACCTCTTTGTCAATTCGAAGAAGATCCATATCGAATATCTCGGGATTCGTCCCGTAGAATTTCCCGTACTGGCAAACAAGATCAAATTTGAAAACAAAACGTTACAAAATATCTACGATACCTCGGTCTACACCTTGAAATGCTGTATGCACGAGCATTATGAGGACTGCCCGTGGCGGGAGCAGGCGCTCTACGCGTTGGACAGCCGAAATCAGATGCTCGCGGGCTATTTTGCCTTCCGCGGTCATAAATTTCAGCGGGAGAATCTTCTTCTCCTCGCGAAGTCTCAGCTCGATTGCGGGCTCCTCAATATCTGCGCGCCCTCGGGCATCGTTCTCCCCATTCCCTTTTTCTCTCTGATCTATCCGATTCAGCTTGCCGAGTACGTGAAGTTCACCGAAGACACGTCGATCCTCTCCGAGACGGAGGAGACCGTAAAGAGGATTCTCGCCTTCTTCCGCGAGTCCGTCGATGAGACGGGGCTCATTCCTCTTCTCCCGCCGCCCGCGTGGAATTTCTACGAATGGAGCGAGGGAAGCAGCGGGGAGGCGGACAAAGACAGGCCTCACGCGCCGAGATCCTATGATCTGATTCTGAATCTCGCCTACCTGCGTGCCGTATCGTATGCCGACGCCCTCTTCGGGGAGAAGACGGATACCGAAGCCATGCGCGAGGCGATCCGTCACACTTTCTATCAAGAGGAGCGCGGGCTCTATCGACTCTCGACGCGGGACGAGACGTACAGCGTCCTCGGCAATTCCATGGCGATCCTCGCGGGGCTCGGCGATGCCGCTCTTGCCAAACGGATGCTCACCGACGACATGCTCGTCCCGATCACGCTTTCCATGACCACCTTCTTCTATGACGCTCTGCTCTCGGTCGGCGGATACGAGGATCTGATCCTGTCGGACATCCTGAAAAAATACGTACCGATGCTCGATGCGGGTGCCACCACCTTCCGGGAGACCGAGAAGGGAGCGGAGGATTTTGACGGTGCGGGCAGTCTCTGCCATGGTTGGTCTGCCATGCCCGTATACTACCTCCGACTGTTGAAAGAGGAAAAGAAAAAGAAGGGAGAGCTCCTTTGACCAAGATCTATCTTGTCCGTCATGCACAGAGCGAGAGCAATCGCGACCGCACCTTTACGGGGCGGCTCGACATCGGGCTGACCGATACGGGCAGGGAACAGGCGCGCCGCCTTGCCGAACATCTGCGCGATCTTCCGCTCGACGCCATCGTCTCGAGCGATCTTTCCCGCGTCGTCGCGACGGTCACGCCGACCGCAGAGGAAAAGGGGCTCCCGATCCGACGGGAGCCCGCCTTCCGCGAGATCTACGGCGGTCGTTTTGAGGGGCATACCTACGAGGACATCGGGAAGGAATATCCCGAGGCACTCGCTGTATGGCTTGGCGACATCGATCACGGCGCCTGCCCCGAAGGGGAATCCGTCGAGGACGTCCGCGCACGGGTTCTCCCTGCGTTCGCTCGTCTTGTCAAAGAATACGACGGAAAGACCGTCCTCCTCGCCACTCACGCGACCCCCGTGCGCGTTCTGCTGTCCCTTGCGACGGGACGCACGATGCAGGAGCTCCGCTGGGTGCCGAACGCCTCGACTTCGATCCTCTTAGCCGACGGAGATATCCTCCGTGCCGAATCTATCGGAGATACCTCCTATCTCGGGAATCTGACCACGACCTTCGCGAAGGGGATATGACGAAGAGTGAATTCGCGCGAACGCCCGATGTTGTTTCATAGGAAAAGGGGCTGTCGCACGAAGCGCATAAAACGAAAATCCGAAATCAATATGCAAAAATGACCGAAAATCAAGATGATTCTCGGTCATTTTTCGTTTTCATACGGAAAATGCTGAATGTGACAGCCCCTTCACGTTTGTGAGATCACGTCATATTGCAAAGAATTATTTGCAGATTTCCGTCATCCAAAGACCGTGGAGGTTGCAGTAAGCGTAGACCGCCTCTACCGACTCTCCTTCCGAGAGGAGAAATTCCGCCTCAGGTGTGTCTCCCGCCGCGAGGTCGTGACGCTGATTTCCGCGTGTTGTACGGACGGAAATCCATTCGATCAGATGTTCGGGTGACATCGGATGCAGGGCGGCACCGACCTGTACATGCACACGGTTTCCGTCCACATGCACGACGGGGACATGCTTTTCTTTCGATGCGTCTTTCGCGCCCGGAATCAGCTCGACCATCTTCTCCCCGCAGCAAAGCGTGGGGCATTCACTCTCTTTGACCATAGCAACCATTTTACCGCAGGTACGGCATACAAAAAATTTCTGTTTCATAGGGTTCTCCTTAAATTTAGAATTATTCTAATAATATTATAATCATTCTAAATCTGTTTGTCAAGAGGAAAATGAAAAAAGAAAGAAAATTTTGATCGTCGGGAAACAGACTCCAAGAAATCGGAAAAAATACAAATACCCCCTTGACAAACTTTGCGGTCTATGGTAAAATAGCATGTGTTCGGGGCATTAGCGCAGTTGGGAGCGCGCAACACTGGCAGTGTTGAGGTCAGGGGTTCGAATCCCCTATGCTCCACCAAAAATAAAAGAGAAAGAAGAGAACAGAAAAGGCAAGAAGCAAGAAGTACCTTTTCTTGCATCGATCTCGCAAACCCCACGCAAAGAACCGGGAGGCGAGAACCTCTTTCGCCTCTTCATCCGCTTCACCGCGAGAGCAAATGAAGCGAACATTTCTTTCTTCCGAAGAATGGTACGGGCTTGTAGCTCAGTTGGGAGAGCGCTGCGTTCGCAACGCAGAGGTCATGGGTTCGAATCCCACCAGGTCCACCAAAAAACTGCGCGGCTTCGGTCGCGTGCAGGGCACCCCACAGAGATGGGGCACTCGAACTTCTCCGACACGTCGGAGAAATTCGGAGGCGTAGCTCAGTTGGTCAGAGCGTACGGTTCACATCCGTGAGGTCAAGGGTTCGAGCCCCCTCGTCTCCACCAAAAACTCTCCGCCGCAAAACGACGGAGAGTTTTTACTTCTTCGCTTTCCGATTTTTGCTAAAAAGTGAAGTTGTATAATAAAAGCGGACAATTCGAGAAGTTAAAGATAACTTAACAGAAGGTCAAACGATTGGAATAAAGCTCAACATAGAGCGTTAGAATACTACCCCGTTTAATCAGATTCGTATAATGACCTTGATTATCTTTTTGCAAGGGCTAAAAATGTTTTGGGCGTAGAAGTAGCCGGGGAAGATTTTAACTGCGATAGTCTTTCTTATATGTGCCCGACATAACAAAAAGCACAAGAACCGCAGACCTACATTCTATATTCTATAAGGAGACATTCTTATGCAACATCTCACGAAAAAGTACGGCTTGATTACCGCCATCTGCATGGTGGTCGGCATCGTTATCGGCTCGGGTATTTTCTTCAAGGCAACGACCGTTTTTGATAAAACGAACGGCAATGCCGTGATGAGCCTCGCCGTCGTGCTTGCCGTCGGCGCGGTCATGGTCATCTGCTCCTACGTGTTCGCCACGCTTGCCAACAAGTTTGAAAAGGTCAACGGCGTCGTCGATTACGCGGAGGCAACCCTCGGCAGACGCTTTGCTTATTACGTCGGATGGTTTATGACGACCATGTACTATCCGATTCTGACCTCCACGCTCGCATGGGTCTCTGCCATGTATACCTGCGGACTCGTCGGCTTCGCCGTCGGAAGCGGGGAGCATCTGGCGATTGCCGCCCTGTATCTCCTTCTCGGCTACGGTGTCAACGCGCTCTCTCCCCGTCTCGCGGGATATTTTCAGGTCTCCACCACGATCATCAAGCTGATTCCCATCGGACTTCTTGCCATCGTCGGTACGATCGTCGGACTCGTGCGCGGGACGACCGTCGCCTCGTTTGCCGAGCAGATTCCGAGCGGGTCGGGCGGCGGCTTCTTCGCCGCGGTTGCCGCGTTCGCTTTCGCCTATGAGGGCTGGATCATCGCGACCGCCATCAATTCCGAGCTGAAAAATTCCAAAAGAAACCTCCCCGTCGCGCTGATTCTCGGTTCGGCGATCGTGATTTCCGTCTATCTACTCTATTTCCTCGGTACGGTCAGCATTCTCACCCCCTCCGAGATCGTCGGCGCGGGCGGGAACCTCCCCTCCGTCGTCTTTACCGCCCTGTTCGGCAGCCCCGTCTTCGGTACAATTGTCATGGTCTTCCTCGTCATTTCCTGCCTCGGTACGATGAACGGACTCATGCTCGGCTGTTGCCGCGGTATGTATTCTCTCGCCGCCCGCGGCGAGGGTCCCTGTCCGAAGATCTTCTCCCGCATCGACGAGAAGACCGAAATGCCGCACAATTCCTCCATCATCGGGTTGATCCTCTGCGGCGTGTGGCTCTTCCAGTGGCAGATCTTTTATTGTAAACCGGAAGGCTCTCCGATCCCCGACTTCCTCGCATGGGAAGGGGATGAGGTCTCCATCATCACGCTCTATGCCTTCTACATTCCCATGTTCCTTGCCGTCATGATCAAGTGCCGCGAACTCTCGCCCGTCAAGCGCTTTGTCATGCCCGCGCTCGCCCTCCTTTGCTGTGTCTTCATGTGCTATTCGGCATACGATGCCTATCGCGCGGATGGAAAGATCTTCGGCTACCTCGCCACCTTCGCCGTCATTATGGCGATCGGCACCGTCTTCGATCTTCTCAAAACGAGAAGGGAAAAGAAAGCAGGTCTCACCGACGACGAGTACGAAGAAGAATTCGAAGAGATTACCTGACCGCAAACCGCCCCCGCGCTCCGACAAGAAGCGCAGGGGCGGTTTTTTCCCTTTCGTTGGATCCCCGTCCCCCGACCGTAAAGCGGGCAATTCGACGGGAACCTTTCCGAAATGTCGAAAAAAACCATGCGTTTTTCCCAAAAAAGTCAAAATCGTACAACAAAAAATCAAGAATCCCCCTTGAAAATTATTAAAAAAGCATGTATAATAAAAACAGAAAGGGAAATCTATCCCGAAAATAAAGGAGAAGCTATCATGGCTGATTTGAACGCGTTTGAAAAGAACCAGGAAAAGCAGACGATTGATGCGACACGCAAGGTTCGTGTCGGTATTATCGGTACCGGTTGGATTGCCGGTTCACATATGCAGTCTTACCTGAGACAACCCGATGTCGAAATCGTCGCGGGTGCCGATCTGATCCCCGGAAAAGCGGAGGCGTTTTTCAAGAAGTACGGTCTTGAGAATGTCAAGTGCTATCCGAGCGGTGCGGCAATGGTTGCCGATAAATCGTTGAAGCTCGACGCGGTTTCGATTTGTACATACAATCGTCAGCACGCGCCCTGCGCGATCGAAGCGCTGAACGCGGGTCTGAACGTCCTGCTTGAGAAGCCTTTCACCGTCACCACCGAAGAGGCGGTTGAGGTCATCCGTGCAGAGAAGAAGAGCGGAAAGATTCTCTCCATCGGCTTCCAGCCGAGAATGGACGAGAACATGAAGATGGTGAAAGCCATCGTCCGTTCGGGCGTCCTCGGTAAGATCTACTACATTCAGACGGGCGGCGGTCGTCGTCGCGGCATTCCGACTCCCTTCGGTACTACCTTCATTGAAGACAAGACCGCAGGTCTCGGTGCTCTCGGCGATATCGGATGCTACTCGCTTGATATGGTGTTGAATGCCGTCGGTTATCCGAAGCCCCTCACCGTTACGGGCTATAAGTCGAATTTCTTTGGCACCGATCCCAACTATTGTAACTATGTCAGAACGGGACATCCCGAGTATGCAAAGAAGTTTGAGGTCGACGACTTTGCCGCAGGTTTTGTCCGTATGGAAGGCGACATCATCCTTGACTTCCGTATCGCATGGGCGATGAACATCAATACCCCCGGCGATTCCATCATTCTCGGCACCAAGGGCGGTCTCCGTATTCCTTCGACCGACTGCTGGAACGGCACCATCGGCGGCGATCTCGTTCTCTATCATGAAGTGGCGGGCAAGCAGGTCGAGACGAAGATCCCGCAGATCTTCCCCGCGGCAGGCGAACCCTCGAACTTCGATAAGAAGATCCGTACCTTCCTCGATGCGGTAAAGAACGGCGGCACCGCTCCCGTTCCCTCGTCCGAGATCCTCTACAACCAGGCGATTCTTGATGGCATTTCCAAGTCTGCGGCGCTCGGCCATGAGATCAAGGTCGAGATTCCCGAGCTTTAAACTATTTTTGTCTACCCGCGTCCGGAGGATGCGGGTAGACTTTTTTCGATAAGCCTTTATTTAAGATAGACTTGCTTGAAAAACAAAAAAAGTATTTGATTGTCGGGTTTATGGGGTGATAAAGAAAATACGTCGGGGTATCGTTTCTTCGTGTGCATGAACTTTGAATTTCGGTTGGCATGTTTGTGGGAAAAGTCAAGCACTACTTCGAACCTTGATTCACAGCGTTTCATTCAGAGCTGCCACGTACGGCAGCTCTGAATTTCGCCAAAGTGCAGGTCTTTCGGAAGAACAGCCTCTCTTTCGTGACGCATAGAGAAAACGTTCCGAAAATGTCTCTCATTTCGGAGTATCCGGTAGACTTTCGCGGCGAGAGGACGAGCGGAATCTCGTCCCCTCACTGCTTTCGGGAAAACTTTTCTTAAAATTGCGCAAAAACTCTTGAAAAAACGGAAAAAGTGTTGTATACTGGATAAGGTAAAAATCGGATAGTGAGGTACGAATTATGGTATACAGATTGAAAGTCGCGGGAATCGAGCGGGATCTTCCCCTTTGCCCGATCGGCGACAATATGAACATTGCGGCATTCATCCTCTTCGGGGATGTCGAACTTACCGAGCGTTGCGCCGCCGAACTCTATCGCAAGGCGCCCGAGCATGACGTCATGATTACCGCGGAGTCGAAGGGAATTCCCCTCATCCACGCGATGTGCCGCCTCTCGGGGAAGAACCGCTACATCCTCGCGAGAAAATCGGTGAAGCTCTATATGCGCGACGTCGTGAAGTGTGAGGTGCAGTCCATCACCACCGCGGCGAAGCAGACCCTTTACATCAACGGCGACGATGCCGAGTACATGAAGGGTAAGCGCGTTCTGATCGTCGACGACGTAATCAGCACGGGCGGCTCTCTCCACGCGCTCGAAAGTCTTGTCGAGCAGTCGGGCGGTCAGATCGTCGGTAAGATGGCGATTCTCGCCGAGGGCGACGCCATCGAGCGTCACGACATCATCTGTCTCGGAAAGCTTCCGCTCTTCGACGGACAGGGCAACGAGCTGTAAGAAGACGGGCGAGACATGGCAAATCTCCGATTGCCGTGACATCGAAATAGACGCAACCATACGAAAAACGCCTTCCTTTGCGGGAGGCGTTTTTCGTATGGTTTTTGAAGCGTGAAAAATCCGAGATTTGCCGAAAACACCGAATCAAATGAACCTTCCCCCGAATGTTTGCGCGGCTCCGTCTTCAAAACTGTCTTTTATTTCCAACCGTCTCGCCGTGTAAAGGGCGGCACTGCGGGCAATACTTTCGCTATCCGAGATCCGAAGGAGAAGAGAAGCTCCGAAAGATCCGCACAGATAAGGAAAAGGAAGTTTTGCCCGATGCGAACAAGTAAGGTCGAAATTTGCGGTGTCAATACTTCGGGGTTAAAGACGTTAACGGAGGAAGAAAAGCAGATCCTCTTAAAGCGCGCGCACGAAGGCGACGGCGAGGCGAGGGAAGAGCTCGTCATGGGGAATCTGCGGCTCGTCCTCAGCGTCATCGGACGCTTTCAGGCGCGGCGCGAGAGCGTCGACGACCTCTTTCAGGTCGGATGCGTCGGACTTCTCAAGGCGATTGACAATTTCAATACCGAGCTGAATGTGCGCTTTTCCACCTACGCCGTACCGATGATCATCGGTGAGGTGCGACGCTATCTTCGCGATAACAATTCGGTGCGCGTCAGCCGCGGGATGCGAGATCTCGCGTATAAAGCGCTTCAGGTCAGGGAGGAAATCTCAAAAAAAGAAGCGCGCGATGCCACCGTTCCCGAGATCGCCGCCCGCCTCGGCGAGAGCGAGAAGAACGTCTCCCGTGCCCTCGAAGCTATCGTCGAGCCGATGTCCCTTTACGACTCGGTGTATAACGACGGCGAGGATTCGGTCTACGTCATCGATCAGATTAAGGATGATGAGTCGACCGACGATACGTGGGTTGAAAATATCTCTCTGAAAGAAGCGCTCAAAAAGCTTACCCCGCGCGAGCTCGGCATCATCACCCGCCGCTTTTACAAGGGCAGGACGCAGATGGAAATTGCCGCCGAGATCGGCATTTCACAGGCGCAGGTCTCCCGCCTCGAAAAGGGCGCCATCGGGAAACTTCGGAAAATGATGGAATAGCACGAATCTCCGCCTCACGCGATCACCCCTCATATGCAGATAAAATCACGAGCCCGCTTGCTTTCCCCCAATCCGAAAGCTGCGGGCTCGCCTTTTTCCTGAAATAAACCATCCACCCGAATCTTCGCGCATCCCATACCGTCTTCAAATACACTTTTCAAAGAAAATCAAGGTATAAAAATTACACTTTTCAAAGAATTTTAGAGCCTGAAAAATACACTTTTGCATTTTCACCCGAAACAATCAAGGCTCGGCAAGAGAAAACATCAATAAAATACGCCTCGGGAATTCGCGGGAAATAGAAAAACGATCCGGAAAAGCACAAAATATAAAGCAAAAAAAGAATAGCGGCTCCCGCTCGGAAAAAAGTCATCCTTCCGAGCGGGAGCCGATAAAAAATCAAATTTTGTAAAGAAATATAGTCAATTTTCTGAAATATCGAAGATCTCCTCATAAGATACCCGCAGGATCTCACGGAGCGCAATGATCTCATCCGGGTACAAATGCCGTGCCCCGACCTCGATCTTTGCCACCGTGCTGCGCGTAATGTCGCATCCGCTGACTTGGAGCTTTGCGGCAAGGATCTCCTGCGTCATGCCGCACGTCTTGCGTAGCCTCCGTATGTTCTGCCCGACCTTCTTCTGAATTTTCGCGTTCATCCTACAATTTGCACCGATTTCGGCGCAACCCCTTGACATTATCATACCATGATGTTATACTATAAATGCACCTATATCGGAGCAAAACGAAAGAAACCCGTAAGAAAACAACAAAACAGAAACTCGAAGAAAAAAGGTTGACAACTCGGGGGAGATATGCTATTCTTGATATAGTCAAACATGGTAGATTTCATCTTAATTATGGAAGAAAGGAAAGACTGCAATGAAGAAACTGTTTCGTTTTACCACTCTGCTCCTGCTCGTCGCGGCGATCTTATTGTCCGTGGCGGCTTGCGGAGAGCAACCGACAGAGGAGTCGAAGGAGCCCGGGATCTATACCTTGAGCACGGCGTTTGATGTCGCGGTCAAAAACGGATTCACCGGCACGCTTTCGGAGTTTGTCGAGGCGGTGCGCGGACTCGCCATCGAATTCCGCACGACCGACACCGTGATACAATGGCGCTACGAAGGCACCGAAGCATGGTACGACCTCGTCACTCTTGCAAAGCTCGTCGGACCGAAGGGCGAAAAAGGTGATAAAGGTGACAAGGGCGACCCCGGGGAAAAAGGCGACAAAGGTGATAAGGGTGACGCAGGCAGAGGGATTCTGAATGTGGAGATCCGCGACGGCGCCCTGTGGATTACCTATACCGACGCCCCCGATCATCCCGTGAAGGTCGGCGAGATCGGCGAATTGGAAGCGACTCCCGAAGGACTGGATTTCTATCCGCTTCCCGACGGTACATATGGCGTTATGGGAGGGAAGACTGCATTTCTCGAAAAGATCACCATTCCCGCAACGCATAACGGAAAAGCCGTGACGAGAATTCTCCCCCGCGCGTTCTACGAGTTTACGAATCTGACGGACATCGTCCTCGCCGATGGCATCACCAATATGCAGATCGACGAGTACGCCTTCGACGGATGCACATCGTTAATGAATTTCAGTATTCCGAACAGCATCACGGACATTGACATCGATTGGACGGCGTTTTTGAATTGCACGCAGATCCGGTTGACGGTGGAAGGAAATATCGGCTATTTCGGCAACGCGGAGAATCCGTATCTGCTCTTGGTCGTAGCAACCGTGCAGGATGCCGGATCTTATACCATTCATGAAGGCACGAAGATTATCGGGGAAAGAGCGTTTTCGGGTTGCAAAAATATCCGAAGCATCACAATCCCGAACGGTGTGACAAGGATAAAAGACGGCGCATTTTGGAATTGCACGAATCTTGAGAGCGTGACGTTCCCGGACGGCGTGGTGGAGATCGGCGAGCAGGCGTTTGAAAATTGCTCCTCCTTGATCAGTGTCAATCTTCCGAGCAGCATCGAGAGCATCGGCGCCTACGCATTCCACGGTTGCTACGCCGCAGAGTATATTCAGGTACCGCAGGTCGCAACGGTAGGGGAACAAGCCTTCACCCGCCACAGGGCGAGATGCGGCAGAGACGGGTGTGAGATCTGCCATTTGTCTTGCACGCATGTCGATACCGACAAAAACGCGCAGTGCGACATCTGCCGTGCGATACTAATCGCACATGTCGATACGGACAGTGACGACAAGTGCGATGGTTGTGGCAGATGGATGAACACCATCTTCACATGGGACACCACCGACCTGCTCTACCGTATGACGAACAGCTCAAACAACCAGGAGCTTCCTTCGGGTTGTGAGAGATACCTCGCAGGTGAAGGTACATACGATACCCGTATCGACAAGCTCGTCAGAGAGAGAAATCTCGCGGCGGAAGAATATGCCAAGGTGGAGATTGCGTATCTCTATTACCCGGATAACTCAAAAGATTATAACTGGTCTGCCGTTCAGGAGAAGATTGTAACGGAGATTAACTCCGGCTCATCTTCCGCAGCGGATATGTATTGTAACTTCGTTTACGATATGATGAACGCCTCTCTGAAGGGTGTGTTTGCGAACCTCAAGACGACGCTTCGCGCGAACCACTTCGAGTTTGCAAAAGACCGTCTCTATGCAACCGAGGTCGGCGACGCGCATGGATATATGTATGAGTACATGCAGTCCCTGACGTTGAACCAGAAGAAGATGTATCTTCTTTCTTCCGACTACTTCACCGACATGGTGCGTGCTTTCTATGTCGTTCCCGTGAGCCGTGCGCTCTTCGAGAGTTTGAACCAGAAGGATCTTACGAGCGATCTTAATAAGGACGGCACGTACGATATCGATGACCTCTTCCAGCTTGTAAAGAACAAGGACTGGACGTATGATGCGTTGATCAAATATTCCGGTGCTGCTTATCAGCCCGCCGCCGATTCAACGAGCGGGAAGTCGCTGAAGGATCGTCTCGGCTTTGCCGTTTCATCGTCTTCGGGTCTTTCGTCCTCCGGCCTTCTGTATACCACTTCGGTAACCATTATCGAGCGCGAGTGGAACGAGGATAAGACGGAGTCCACCGATACCTACCCGATTCCGAACGATGCATTCGTCGACTTCTGTAGCCGGCTTTCTAAGCTTTTCGGATCCTCGGGCGTTCTCGCCGTCAGCAATCCGCAGGCTAATGCTGCAGGTTATACTTCGGGTTCTCTCCAGGCGATCCGCGACAGATTTGTCGAAAATATGGTTCTCTTCGGCGGCGTTATCTGCGTCGGTTCTCTCGAATATGATGCTTATCAGGGTATGAAGGAGAACGGTGGTCAGGGCTTTGGCGTTGTTCCCGTTCCGCTTTATAAGCAGGACGAAGAACACACCGAGAATTATCTCACGCAGGTGCATAACCTCGGTCGTGTCGGTGCCGTTTCCAACACCACGACGAAGTTTGCACAGTGTACCGCTTTCCTTGATTATCAGTCGCGCCACTCGCACGATATCCTTGAGCAGTACTACAACACTACCCTGACCTATGGCGTAGCAGGGGGAGAAGGTCTGGAAGGTAACGTAGAGATGCTTGAGCTCATTCGTGCTAACGTTCGTTCCTCCTTCGATAAGGCGTTCGAGGATGCCATCGGCTTCTTCTATCAGAATGTCAACGGCGATTCGGATACCAATCGTTGGAATGTGATGATTCAGAATGCAGGCTATCAGCTCGACGATGCGGCAACCAGATACAAAGAGGTTGCCGAACTCAAACAGAACTACCTCAATCAGCTGAAGAATTCTCAATACGATCAGCTTCCGGCTTAATATCCGAGATTTTCTAAGGGAAGGATTTCCGACCCGAAGCAAAAGCCCTTTCGGCACATGCCGAAGGGGCTTTGTATCGCTTTTTCATCCGCCCGCGCACCTTTTTCCAAAGGCTTCACGCAAGGCAAACACCGTTTTTCTCGCCTTATCCGAATCAACAAAACAACGCGAGAATAAAAGACAATTCATAATTCATAATTCTTAATTCTGAATTATTCTCCGTTACGCCGCTTCCGGCACCGTCTCCTCGGGCATCGCGGCGAGCATGTTTTCAATAAAGATGCCGTACCCCTCCGTCGGGTCGCCGACCATCACATGCGTGACCGCACCGATGAGTTTCCCGTCCTGAAGGATCGGACTGCCGCTCATTCCGCGCACGATCCCGCCCGTCATGGCGAGCAGGGTCGGGTCGGTGACCGTAATGCGAAAGGATTTGGTGTTTCCCGCATTCTTATGGATCTCGTGAATGTTGATCTCGTAGGACATCGGCGTCTCTCCCTTGACCGTGGAGAGGATCGTCGCCCGCCCCTCGTGCACCTCGTCACGCGTCCCGACGGGGATCGCTTCCGCCGATGTGTCCACATCGCGGAATACACCGAAGACTCCGCATTCGCTGTTTTCGCAGAGCCCGCCGATCACATCGCGCTTGAGAACGCCGTGAAGCTCGCCCGGCTTTCCGCTCTCTCCGCGGCGCACCCCGCCGAGGATCACGCTGGTCACGGTCCCCTCTTCCATCTCAATGAGCTCGCCCGTGTCGGGATCGCAGATTCCGTGCCCGAGCCCGCCGAAGGCGCCCGTCTCGGGGTCGATGAAAGTCACCGTACCGATTCCCGCCGCACCGTCCCGCACGAGGATCCCGAGCCTTGCGGCGCCCGATCCGCCCTCCGGTGTGACGGTCAGCTCCATTTCTTCCCCTCCGCGGCGGATCCGAAGAACGATCTCTCCCTCCGACCGTCGGATCTTTTCACTTACGTCGGCGGCACCGCTCACGCTCTCCCCGTTCACCGAGAGGATTACATCCCCGACGGCAAGGGGCGTTTTTCCAACGTTGTCCGTGATCTCGGTGATGCTGACACCGCATTGACGGATCTTCACCCCGAAGATGTTCCCGCCGGGGATCAGAGAGAGCGTCTTCTTTTTTTCGCCCTTCCCGAGAAGAAGCTCGAGAAAGCGGGAGGAGACCTTCATATCGTCGGCGATCGTCGGCACGGCATCCTCCGAAGAAGAGATCGCGGTCTCCGCACCCGCAAAAGCGGTAGCATCCTCCAACGTCACAGAAACCAAAGCGTCGTCCCCCTCCGCCGCGGAAGGAGCCGTCGGACGCTCGCCCTCCTTCGGCATCGGCAGAGGGACGGCATCTTTCGCCCGTCCCCCCTCGCATACGGCAAACGCCGCGGGCGAAAACGCGGAGAACAGCAGAAGGGAAATCACGAGAAATATAGATAAGGTACGGAATTTGTTATTTTTCATCGTCACACAATCCTTTTCGGAATACTCGGCAACAGATTTGCCACGTTGTTAACTTGCGCAAAAACGCCGTCCGATATGTGTAACAAAATAAGGGAAAACAAAAAGCGAGAAGCAAACCGAAATTTGCTCCTCGCTGCGTGAAAAAATACAAAATATGGAAAAGTGAAAGATAGCGCTCCCCCGAGCGACCTCTGTCGAAAAATGCCGAAAACGAAAGCTCCTTTCCTCCGAAGGCTACCGATCCGCCCCCTTCTTTTTCGGCGCGATGGAAGACAGCATCCGCGAAAATGCGGCAAGGAGAATGTCCTCCACGGGCGCGTAGACCGAGAGATGCAGGCGCTCCGCCGGGTCGAACCGCAGGCAGAAGCGGTTGTCTCCGAGCCCGTAAAAAGAAATGTCGGAAGAAGCCGCGACACTGCGGATCTCCCGCTTTATGTCGTCCGTCAGAAGAATGACCCGCGGTAAAGATAAGCATAAAACGGGCGACGGCTTCGAATGATAAGAGATGCCGACACTCCCGTGCTCCTCACCCGCGCGCAGAAGATGGCGCAGACAGTAGGCAAAGCCCTCGGGCGCGAAGTGCAGATATCCGCCCGCGACCTCGATCTCCTCCGTGTGATACACCCCGCGGAAATTCTCGGACAGGTAAGCGAACAGGGAAGAGATCAGCAGATCTTCGGAGATCGTATGCTTGGAAAGGCTGACCGTCTTCGCGAGAAACTCCTCTTCGCTGCAATCGTTGTATTGCGCGCGTCTCATGCGTTTTCTCCTCCGAGAACAGACAAAATGTCAACCGTTTTTGTCATTTTTGCACTTTTTCCGAGCGAATCCCGCTTTGCGGCGAGAGTTTTGCCGACCTCATTCTGTAAATAGTTTTCCTTGATTGAGTCTTTCGCATCCGCGAAATTTTCTTCGCTCTTCGCACCGCGGTACAGAATATAATACCCCGTCTCCGCACCCGTGCTCGTGGCGATCGGCGCGGAGGTCTCCCCGACGGAAAGGGCAAACGCCGCACGCGTCACCTCTTCGTAATAGGCGGATTCCAGCGTGTAGCGCCCGAAGGTATATCCCTTGCGCACTTCGCTCCCGGGCATCGTCGTCTGACCGATCATGTAGGCGGCGACGGCGGACTCGCTCTTCTTTCCTGCGATGGTGTCGCGGATCTTTTTGGCATGCTCTGCCGTATAGCTTTTTCCGTCAAGGAAAATGCGGAGGACGCGCACGCTCTCCTCCCCGAAATAGAAGTCGCGAAGCTCCTCTTCGGTCGGTACGAGCACGGGGGCTGTCACCTCGTTTCCGTATTCGTCCACCGTGCCGAGATAATAGTCCTGCACGGCGCGAAGGGAGA
Source organism: uncultured Eubacteriales bacterium (assembly GCA_934373635.1). Taxonomy (GTDB): domain Bacteria; phylum Bacillota; class Clostridia; order Oscillospirales; family CAG-272; genus UBA1740. The sequence continues at coordinate 208,871 of CAKROZ010000002.1, read as the reverse complement.
TCAAATAACGGAAAAGAAGTACCTGAACCGAATAATTGAGATGCATACTTTCGAGATACGCAAGGTAGGCTTCGTAGGTGCCGTGCCCCTCGACGCTCATCCCGTCGATGTAGCCGCCCTCGACACCCGCCTTGATGTAGGCTTTGATCTTGTCCTCCGCCTCTTTTCCGTAGGCGTCGAAGCCGATGTCCCGCGCGACCGAGATCGCCGCGTAAATTTCCGAGACACGCCCGACGATCTTTTTCGAGATCGCCTCGAGGAGCGCGTCGCTCCCCTCTTTTGCCCAAAGGGACACGTCCCCGCCGTCGAACTCCTCGCGATAGGTGAGGAACAGCGCGCGGTAAAGCTCGTAGGGGACGTCGATCGCGCGGTTGCCGTCCGTCAGCGTCATGACGGTCTCCCGCTCCTCCACGGTGCTCTCTACGGGCGGGTATTCCGTATCCTTTCCACATCCGACGAGAGAGAAAAGAAGCGCGAGCAGAAGACAAAAAATTCCGAACCTTTTTTTCATAGACACTCCGCAGAAAAAGTTTTTTTTAGTATACCATACCCTGAAATCGAAAATCAAGTGCAAAGAAGAAAAAACTCAACAAAAACGAGAAAAAACTTGACAGAACAGGGAAAGAATAGTATAATAGGACAAGGAAATCGGGCTCTCCCGGAAAGGACGACGGCAAAACGCCGCGGTGAGAATGGAAAAAGGACACGGAAAATATCTCGGCGTCGATTACGGGGACGTCCGCACGGGACTCTCGGAATGTGACGCGAGCGGCACTCTCGCGAGCGGTATCGCCACCGTGAAGGAAGGTGGCATGAAGAATACCGCGCTCCGCGTGGCAAGGGAAGCCGAGTCGCGCGGCTGTGTGAAGATCGTCGTCGGTCTGCCGAAGAACATGGACGGCACGGAAGGGGAGCGCGCCCGCACGGTGCGTACCTTCGTCTCCCTCCTCTCGGAGCTGACCTCACTGCCCGTCGAGCTTTCGGACGAGCGCATGACGACGATGGCGGCGTATCGCTACCTCGGCGCGACCGAGACCTACGGAAAGCGGCGGCGCGAGGCGGTCGATACCCTCTCCGCCGAGATCATCCTACAGGATTACATTGACGCCGAACGGCGCAAAAAAAACATAAAGGAAACAAAGACATGAAAGAAGAAACCAAAGGCTTTCGCGCGTTCCTCAAGCGAAAGAACATCACCCTCTCGCCGAAGCTCTACTTCGTGGACGCCATGGGAACGATGGCACTCGGATTGTTCGCTTCGCTGCTCATCGGCACCATCTTTTCCACGCTGAATACCTACATAGGCTGGAGCGTCCTCGCCGAGATGGCGAAGTATGCGAACCTCGCGACGGGCGCCGTCCTCGGCATCGCGGTCGCCACCGCATTGAAGGCACCGCCCCTCGTCCTCTTCTCCGCGGGAGCCGTCGGGCTGGCGGGGAACGGGATTTCCACCGTCTTCCTGCTTGACGGCGTGGAAAAGACGGTCACGGCAGGGCCCGCGGGCGCGTTCCTCTGTACCCTCGTCGCCGTCGAGATCGGAAAAATGGTCTCGAAGGAAACGAAGATCGATATTCTCGTGACCCCCGTCGTCACGATCTTCACCGGCGTCGGACTTGCCGCCCTGATCTGCCCGGCCATCGCGTGGGTCGTCTACGGGCTCGGCAATTTCATCAACGAGACCACGAAGGTCATGCCCTTCTTAATGGGCATCATCCTCTCGGTCGTCGTCGGCGTCATTCTCACCCTGCCGATCAGCTCCGCGGCGATCTGCGCGATGATCGGCATCACGGGTCTTGCGGGCGGCGCCGCGACCGCGGGTTGTTGTGCACAGATGGTCGGCTTCGCCGTGATCTCCTTCCGTGAGAATCGGTGGGGCGGCGTGGTCGCGCAGGGGCTCGGTACCTCCATGCTCCAGATGGGCAATATCGTCAAGCGCCCGCAGATCTGGATCCCCCCGACGCTCGCCGCGGCAATCACGGGGCCGATCGCTACCTGCCTTTTCAAGCTCGAATGTACGGGCGTCAGCGCGGGCATGGGCACCTGCGGACTCGTCGGACCGATCGGCATCTTCACCGATATGGGCTTTACGGCGAATTCGATCGTCGGCGTCCTTTTGACCTGCATCGTCCTTCCCGCCGTGCTCTCCCTCCTGTTTTCCGAGGGGATGCGCCGCTTCGGTTGGATCCGCGAGGGCGATATGAAGCTCGAGCTTTGATTCCTTCAAAAACACATGTTTTCCCGATAAGAAAAGAGGATCACCATGAACGAAAGAAATTATACTCTGCTGTGCGACTATTACGAGCTTACGATGGGCAACGGCTATTTCGAGCTCGGCAAGGGGGATGAGATCGCCTATTTCGATGTCTTCTTCCGTAAGATCCCCGACGGCGGCGGCTTCGCGATCGCGGCGGGTCTCGAGCAGGTCATTGACTATATCAAGAACCTGCATTTCACCTCCTCCGACATCGATTTCCTCCGCGGAAAGGGAATTTTCTCCGAAGGATTTCTCTCCTATCTTGCAGGCTTCCGCTTCACGGGCGATATTTACGCCGTGCCCGAGGGGACGCCCGTTTTCCCGGGGGAGCCGATTCTCACCGTGCGCGCCCCGTCGATTGAAGCGCAGTTTATTGAGACCTACGTTCTCCTCGCGCTGAATCACCAGTCCCTCATTGCCACCAAGGCGAACCGTGTCGTCCGTGCCGCGGCGGGCCGTCCCGTCGCCGAGTTCGGCTCCCGCCGCGCGCAGGGAAGCGACGGCGCGATTCTCGGTGCCCGCGCCGCTTATATCGGCGGCTGTGCCGCGACCGCCTGCACCGTTTCGGATAAGGTGTACGGCATCCCCGCCACGGGCACGATGGCACATTCGTGGGTGCAGATGTTCGACAGCGAGTATGAGGCGTTCGTCGCCTATTGCCGCATCTATCCGCAGAACGCGACGCTTCTCGTCGATACCTATGACGTCCTCCGTTCGGGCGTACCGAATGCCATCCGCGCTTTTCGCGAGGTTCTTGTCCCGATGGGCATCACCCATTGCGGCATCCGCCTCGACTCGGGCGACATCGCCTACCTGACCAAAAAGGCGAGAAAAATGCTCGACGAAGCGGGCTTTACCGATTGTAAAATCGTCGTCTCCAATTCCCTTGACGAAAGCATCATTCGCGACATCATTCAGCAGGGGGCGAAGATTGATTCCTTCGGCGTCGGCGAGCGTCTCATCACCGCGAAATCCGACCCCGTCTTCGGCGGCGTGTATAAGCTTGTCGCCAAGGAAGAAAACGGCGTCGTCGTCCCGAAGATTAAAATATCGGAAAATCCCGAAAAAATCACCAATCCCCATTTCAAAAAGGTCTACCGCATCTACGACAAAGCGACGGGTACCGCGACCGCCGACCTCATGTGCGTTTATGACGAGACCGTTGACGAAAGCGAGCCGCTCGAGCTTTTTGACCCTGTCGAAACATGGAAGCGAAAGACCTGTACCGATTACACCGCGAAGGAGCTTCTCGTCCCCGTTTTCAAAAACGGCGAGTGCGTGTACGCCTCCCCCGACATCGACGACATCCGCACCTATTGCAAGGCGCAGATTATGACGCTTTGGGATGAGGTCAAACGCTTCGAGAATCCCCACCGCTACTACGTCGACCTTTCAAAGAAGCTTTGGGACATCAAGCAAAAGCTCCTCGCCGAAAACTCAAAAAAATAATTTTGTAATTAAGAATGGTCTGACCCCGTACGGAACAGCGAAAAAAGAGCGAAGCGATCATTCAGAGGCGTGATATGGCACTTGAAAATAAATTGGGACTGACAAATTCCGCCGACCTTGCCCGCTAAGAAGAACGCATCGGCAAGAAAGCGGCGCTTGCGCTTTTTGAAAGCGGTATGCTCGATACATTTTGAAAAACGCACTGACCGATGATGTGGATAGCCGTGAAGTCGATAGGAAAGGCATCGACCATAGCTATTATTACGAGGGGTATACAACATTTAAGGCGGAAGAACTGTAAGCGGACGAGCTTCGGCATCGTACGGCAAGCAAGTCACTTTAACGCATTATTTGTAAACAATTCTTGCCATTTTCACTCTTATGCCGCAGGTAAGCTTTGTACGTTAAGCGTCGATGGAGCCGAAATCACCAAGCAGGAAATGAGGTGCAAATTTTGAGGGGGTGTTTGATCACGCAGGACAGATCAGACGGTACAACATCACAAAGAAAGAGTGGGTGTTGGACGGCGATACCGTAATTTATGCAGATTGAAACAGCATAAAAGCAACTTTAGACTATGATTTTGCGACGGAAAAGCAATTCACTTATGAGGGGCTGTCGGTTGAAGCGGCGGTAAAGCACCTTGCAAAATTTGCATCGGATATTTGGCAGATCCACCCCTTCGGTGAGGGCAATACAAGAGCCACAGCCGTGTTTATGATAAAATACATGAAAACCTTCGGGTTGCGTGTCAATAACGATGCGTTTCGTGTAAACTCTTTGTATTTTCACAATGCATTGGTCCGAGCAAACTATAACAATTTGCAAAAAGGCATTCGCTCCACGACGAAATTTTTGGAATTGTTTTTTTCCAATCTTCTGCTCGGTACAAATTACGAACTGAAGTACCGCTGCATGCACATTGATCCTGCGGGCGGAAGCACTTCCCAAAGTATCTACCCAAAAGCTCCAAAGTATCAATTGGATACTTTGAACTGCACATTGGAAGAACTTGCGGTTTTAAAATTGATTGCAAAGAACCCAATGATAAAACAGCAAGAAATGGTAGAAGCCACGGGAAGATCCATCGCGACGATCAAACGAATGATAAGATCGTTACGGGATAAAAATTATATCCGTCGCGAAAGTGGCAAGCGCTACGGAAAATGGGAAATTTTGATTTGAGAAAAAAGAGCGAAGCGATAAAGCGGAGTTGTTATAGGGAATTATTAAAACTAAATTATAGAATTGCGCTTTCAAACGAAAAAGAAAGGCTCACATCATTTCATCCGAAAACCTTTTTTCATAAAGAAAAGATGAATATATATTGCTTGTAATCTTTATACAATCTTAATACCTTTCACGAGAATCCTAATGCTATCTTTATGAAAAAAATGATATTATGATACCAATAAACGGAATCGAGGCTTTTGCATGGGAATACTAAAAAGGAAACTATCATCCTTTCAGATAATATTATTAGGATTCGCGGGAGTTATTCTGCTCGGCGCATTTTTACTAACCTTGCCGATTTCTTCAAGAACTCACGAATGGACATCGTTTATCGATGCCCTTTTTACTTCGACGTCCGCCGTATGCGTAACGGGACTTATCGTGTTTGATACGGCAACGCACTGGACGATATTCGGGCAAATCGTTATATTATTGCTGATTCAAATCGGCGGCATGGGCGTTGTTACTATCGCCGTGGCTCTTGCCGTTATTTCAGGCAAAAAAATCGGGCTGTTCAGCCGCGAAACGATGAAAAATGCAATTTCTGCGCCAAACGTGAGCGGAATAGTCCGCCTGACCGGATTTATAATCAAAGGTATATTTTTGATTGAACTTCTCGGCGCGCTTGTTATGATGCCCGTATTTTGTATAGATTACGGTGCCGAAGGAATTTGGCTGTCGATTTTTCATTCCGTGTCGGCATTTTGCAACGCAGGGTTCGATATTATGGGGACGAAAAGCGGCAAATTCACTTCTATCACGCAATATTCGGCGCAACCCATCGTCAATATTACGATTATGTTGCTGATTATTATCGGCGGTATCGGTTTTTTGGTATGGGAAGACGTTTGCAAACACAAGTGGCGAATCAAAGAATATCGCATGCAAAGCAAAGTGGTATTGATTGTAACCGTCGCGCTTATTGTTTTGCCCGCGATATACTTCTTCTTTTTTGAATTCGGCGATTTACCGGTCGGAGAACGAATACTTGCTTCTTTGTTTCAATCGGTAACGCCGAGGACGGCAGGGTTTAATACGGTAGATCTTACGGCGATCAGCGATACAGGATTATACCTGATGATTATTCTTATGTTGATAGGCGGTTCGCCGGGTTCTACCGCAGGCGGTATGAAAACGACGACGATAGCGGTTTTATTTTCTTCCGCTTTTTCCGTATTCAGAAAAAAAGACAATGCGGAGCTGATGAAACGGCGCGTCGATGATGAAACGGTTAAGACGGCTTCGGCGATATTTATAATGTATATAACCCTGTTTTTATTAGGCGGAATGGCTATAAGCGCGATTGAAGGTTTGCCTATTACGTCCTGCCTTTACGAAACCGCTTCCGCCGTCGGCACGGTAGGTCTTACACTCGGAATTACCCCGACGCTCGGAATGGCGTCCAAATTGATTTTGATTTTATCTATGTTTTTCGGACGCGTCGGCGGAATGACGTTGATATATGCCGCTTTCGGGGCAAATAAAAAGCAAGCGGCAAAGTTGCCGACGGATACGATTGCTGTCGGTTAGCCGACGCTTGAAATCGGTTTGGTTAAGGGTTGCTAAAAAAGTCTTTATAATCGGTTAAGGAGGTTTTTATATATGAAAACAAAATCTGTTTTATTGATAGGTCTCGGACGTTTCGGAAAATACATCGCAATGAAATTACACGAATTAGGACACGAAATCATGGCGGTAGACGAAAACGAAGAAAGAGTCAACGACGCTATGCCTTATGTGACGAACGGACAAATCGGCGACAGTACAAACGAAGCGCTATTGAAATCGCTCGGCGTAAAAAACTACGACGTCTGTATTGTAACCATCGGCGGCAACTTTCAAAGCTCTCTTGAAACGACTTGTTTATTAAAGGAATTGGGAGCGCAAAAGGTGGTGTCTCGCGCAGAACAGGACGTGCAGGCAAAATTTCTTCTGCGTAACGGCGCAGACGAAATTATTTATCCCGAAAAACAGCTTGCCACATGGGCTGCAATCCGATACACATCCGACCACATTCTCGATTACATAGAACTCGACGATTCCTGCTCGATATTCGAGGTTTCCGTTCCGTCGGCATGGGTGGGAAAATCCGTTGTGGAAATCGATATTCGCAGAAAATACAACGTAAATATCATCGCTACAAAGAAAAACGGAAAAATCGATGCCGTTGTTACCGCCGACACGATTCTTTCCGGAGACGAAACGCTTTTGGTGCTCGGACAATACAAAGCAATGCGAAAGTGTTTTGATATTTAACCGCCATAAAAAAGCCGCAATTATAATCTTTGACAAAGAAAATCGGGAATTGATCGATGCCTTAAACGATTACAAAAGTCGTTTCAGGTAGATTTTATTCAAAAAATATGATATAATACAGGAAATAAAAAACGAAGGAGATACGGATTAACCGAATGGAAAAGCAGTATATAAACGACAAAGAACACATTCTGGTTTGTTTGTCTTCCGCGCCTTCAAATCCGAAAATAATTCAGACAGCGGCAGCCATGGCAAAGGCGTTCAATGCGACTTTTTCCGCGTTATATGTAAAAACTCCCGCGTCTGAATCTATGACAACGGAAGACGCGGAACGGTTACTTGCAAATATCCGTTTTGCCGAAACGAACGGCGCGTCGATAGTTACCGTATGCGGGGACGACATTGCTTTTCAAATTGCGGAATACGCCCGTCTTTCCGGCGTTACGAAAATAGTAATCGGAAGAACCGTTATCGGCAAGCGGAGAATTATAGGAAAACCGACTTTAATCGAAAAACTGATATCGCTTGCTCCCGACGTCGATATACATATCATTCCCGACAGCGATGCCGTTATGGCAAAAGGAAAGAAAAAACTTTTTGAAAAACCGCATTTTGTAAAAACACTCAAAGAATTGACGGCTTCAACGGCTTTACTGTTATTTTCGACTTTACTCGGGTATCTTTTTTCAGGTCTCGGTTTTACCGAAGCAAATATCGTTACGATTTATATGCTCGGCGTTCTGATTACCGCTATACTGACAAGAAACAAAATTTGTTGGGTTCTTTCATCCGTTGCAAGCGTTCTGGTCTTTAATTTTCTTTTTACGGAACCGAGATTTTCGTTTTTAGCATACGGAAGCGGCTATCCCGTCACTTTCGCAATTATGCTTGCGGCATCTCTCATCATAGGCGGAACAACCGAAAAACTGAAAACTCGGGAGCGTCAGGCAACGCAAACGGCATACAGAACAAAAATTCTGTTCGATGCGAACCGGTTGATTCAGAAAGCGTCCGACGAAACGGAAATATTTCGGGTTACGGCAAATCAATTAGAAAAACTGCTAAATCGAAACGTAATTGTATTGAATGAAAAGGCGCAAAACGTTCATGCTTCGCAGGCTGAAAGCCCCGACGCCGATATATCGCCCGACTGCGAGAAAATCGCTTTGCAAGTAACGAAAAACAACGTAAAAGAAGGGAAAGGAACGGATATTTGTCCTGAAAGCGACTATACGTTTTTTCCGATATGTAAAAACGGCAAAAACTATGGAGCAATAGGCATTTTCGTCGGAGAAAAACCGATTGATTCTTTTGACGAAAGCATTGTGGTTTCCGTTATCGGTGAATGTGCAATTGCCGTTGACGGAATCGTAAACGCCAAAGAAAGAGAACGCGCCGCCGTTTTGGCAAAAAACGAACAGTTGCGCGCAAACTTACTTCGAGCCATATCGCACGATTTAAGGACTCCGCTTACTTCCATTTCGGGTAATGCGAGCAATCTGATTTCAAACGGCAACGATATTGACGACGCGACAAAAAAACAAATATACGAAGATATTTACGGCGATTCGCTCTGGCTTATCAATCTGGTTGAAAATCTGCTCGCGGTAACGCGCCTTGAAGAAGGCAGAATGAATATAACTTTGACGACGGAACTTGTCGGCGACGTCATAACCGAAGCATTGAAGCATATTCATACGAAAAGCGAAAAGCAAAAAATTACCGTAATACAGCCGGACGACTTGCTTCTTGCAAAAATGGACGCTCGGCTTATCGTGCAGGTTTTAATCAATCTTTTAGACAACGCTATTAAATACACGCCGTCCGATTCTCATATTACGATTACGGCAAAAAGAAACGGAGAAACAGTCTGCGTAAGCGTGGCGGATAACGGCAACGGAATCGAGGGCGAACAAAAATCGCGGGTGTTCGATATGTTTTATACAGGAGCAAACAAAATTGCCGATTGTCGTCGCAGTATCGGGTTGGGACTTTCGTTGTGTAAATCCATCATAAACGCGCACGGCGGAGAAATAACGATATCCGACAACGTTCCGCACGGCGCGATATTTACCTTTACATTGCCCGTCGGGGAGGTGGAAATTCATGAATAACTTACTGATTTTAGTTGTAGAAGACGACGCGCCCGTCCGTAACCTTATCGGAACGACTTTGAAAACGCACGATTACGATTATATTACCGCAACGAACGGAGAAAGCGCCGTTATGCAAGCGTCTTCTCATAATCCGGACGTTGTTCTGCTTGACTTGGGATTACCGGATATCGACGGCGTGGACGTTATCAGAAAAATACGCTCCTGGTCGGAAATGCCTATTATCGTAATCAGCGCTCGCGCCGAAGATAAGGACAAAATCGACGCGCTCGATGCCGGAGCGGACGATTATCTGACAAAACCGTTTTCCGTCGAAGAATTGCTCGCAAGAATCCGCGTTACGAAAAGAAGGCTTCTTGCATTACAATCGACAAACAAATCCGAATCGGTTTTTGTCAACGGAAATCTGAAAATAGATTATGGCGCAGGTTGTGCATATTTAAGCAGCGAAGAACTCCACCTTACCCCTATCGAATACAAACTACTGTGCTTATTGTCAAAAAACGTCGGGAAAGTGCTTACTCATACTTTCATTACACAAAAAATATGGGGCGCGGCATGGGAAAGCAACGTCGCTTCCCTGCGCGTATTTATGGCGACTTTGCGCAAAAAAATCGAACCGTCCGCCGATTCGCCGCAATATATTCAAACTCACGTCGGCATCGGGTACAGAATGATAAAGATTGACGATTAAACATTGAATTTAAGCCGCCGAGATAACATTCGGTTTGCATATTATAAGGAGAACTTACATATTACATGGATACATTTTACTGATTGCTTTTGCAATTAGTACTTATTCTACTCAACGCTTTTTTGCCGCGACAGAAATTGCAATCCTATCTTTGAACGAAAAAAGTAAAGGCCCGCGCAGACGACGGCAATAAAAAAGCCGTGAAACATTTATCTTAAGTTCGGGAAACGTCAACTTCCGGCTTTCATCGGCAACCGTAACATAATCCTTGCCCTTCACTGAATACGGATTATTATGTTTTCAAAAAAATTATCAAAAGCGCTTGACGAACAGATGTCCGTATGTTATAGTACAAGTGAGAAAACTTGCTCGCAAGAGTTTTCGAGCGCAATATTTCAACAGAAACGGCGATTTGACAAAGACAAAGCGTGGCAACGATAGTCGCCGACAAAATCTTATTTTGTCACGTTTCTACGTTATAATAAAATCGACTTGATGTAAGGACAAGCCATTACGCCGTAAGTAAGGCGTTGTCGGGCGTGAAGATGTTGCCCGATTTCTCTGTTCCCCTTTGTGGACTCGGAAAGGATAATTGCCGTCGTTTACCATAGAGTTGCTATTAAGTGTAGCAATTCCGTGACGGGCGTTGAAATCGTTAAAAAGAGATTTCGGCGTGGGTTTTGTTGTAATACGATTTTTGGGATAAAATCGACCAAAAATTAAATAATCGGGATTATAATCCGTGCGAAGAACGAGCCTGTTTTAAGGCAACCGAAATCGCGCGGATTTTTTTATCTGCGGATACAAAATCGGAGGTGCTTTATGTAACGAAAATAAAAACTTAATACGTGTGTTTTAAGTCGGTGATAGAAAAAATATCAACGGCTTTTTTGTCGTCTTTCGGGAGGTGAAACAATGACAAATTACAATCAATATTACCCGCCATAGCGGGAGCAAACTTTGGAAGCAAATGCGGAGCAAAACTTAGGCTATGATGCTTATTTACAAGTATAACAGTTTTGAAGAACTCACGCCCGAAATACTGCGCGTGTTCATCGATAAGGTCGTTGTTCACGAAAGAGCGAAAGTCGACGGATATTACAGACAAACGGTAGAAATCTTTTACAATTTCGTCGGAGCAATCGACCGACCGATATGGGGCGACGAACTCACCGACGATGATTGAAACCGACAAACAGCAAGAGAAAAGGCGTGGCATTACGCCACGCCTGACTCTGAACCTTGCGCCTTTACCTGAATTTCCCTATGGGAACTGCGGTAAGAGATGCTCTTTTTTCTTTCGCCGAAGATCCGAAAAAATTCAAAAAATACGACGGCCTCCGGTCCGAAACCGACAAGCCCCCGCGCTTCACTCCGTCGCCTTCGTTCCACGGGTACGCGGCGCATCTCCTCCCGTCCGGAGATCAACACATCCCCTCGCACCGAATTCATAATTCATAATTCTTAATTCTTAATTCACAATTCCGCCCTCTCTCCTTGCATACAATGAAAAAAACGGATCGGAGACTGTCATGAGACGCTTTGCCGCACTTCTTTTTTCATTGCTTCTGCTTTTTTTCGCGCTTACGTCCTGCGCTCGGGAGGAGAGCGCGGAGGAACGGATGCGCGCCTTCGCCGACGCATACGGTGGGGGAACCGTGTATTCACCTTCCATCCCCGAAGGGGAGAGCGGGCACGCCGACGATACATTTTACGAGGATCTGTTCGGTGCCCGGCCTTACGAGGTAGAGGACTACGCCGTCCTGTTCCTCCCGTCGCTCGAGAGCGGGGGAGAGGCGGGCATCTTCCTTTGCTACACCGCTGCCGACGCGATGGAGGTCGAGGAGATCTGCCTTCGCCGCGCGGAACTTGTCCGCAGGATCGGTGCCCTCTCCTCGCACGCATGGGGGGAGGACGCCTTCGTCGAACGCTACGGACGCAGAGTCGTCTATGCCGCCCTCCCCGATGCCGCGCGGGCGAGACGCCTTCTCCGTTCCCTTTGTTCATAAAAACTTTCTTGACAAAGCACGCGCGAGAAGGTATAATAGTAAAAAGAAACCTTTGAAAGGTAGGAAACCCGAATGAAAAAACGCCCGCTCGCGTTTCTTCTCGCCCTGCTTCTTGTTTGCTCCATCGGCTTCGCGACGACGTTTTCCGTGCTCGCCGCGGACAATACCGACAATTATAAAAACGAACTTTGGCTCCTGCTCGACAAGGATCGCATCATGGTGCGCGGCAAGGCGGATACCTCGGAGGGCGCTCCCTTCTCGCCCGAGGACGCGACGGATACCGCCTACCTTCCTCTCGATGCCGTCGCAAAGTATGCGAAAGCCGACCTCTCGATCGACGGAGATACCGTCACCCTTCGACAGGGGGAGGATACCCTGACGCTCACCGCGGGCTCTGCCGCGTGGGAAAAGAACGGGACGGCAATGACCCCCTTCCTGAAGTCCGTACTCGTGAAGGAAGGCGTCCCCTATGTGAGCATTCTCTCCGCCTGTGCCATGTTCGACTATAAGAGCTATTTCGACCGCGACATCGGACTTGTGGTCCTCTCCTCGGAGCGCATTTCCTATAAGACGAACGATAAGACCACCCTTGAGCTCGAGATCAAGAAGATCGCGCTCTTTCTCTTCGACCATCCCACGGGAGAAGAGGTCTTCACCGACGTGACCGCGAATCTCGGGTCGGGAGTGCATCCCCGCCTGCTTGCCGATGCCGACCGCTTCGATACCCTCCGCACCCTCTGGCTGACACCGGAGAAGGAAGAGGATCCCGTTACCGACCCCAACGAGCGCCGCCTGCGCGAATGGGTGAGACGGCGGACGGTAGACGCGATGGAATCCTTTACATGGTACTTTGTCGAGGTCACGGGAGATGAGAGCCCCGAGGAGCTGAACCCCGATTACCCCGAGCCGGGCGTGTATGAGAAACCGGGACTCGCCCTCTATTACCGCCACCCCTACTACTTCTACAATTCCGAAGGAAAGCGCCTTCTCGGACTTGGCGGAAAGAAAATAGAAAAAACAATTGAATATGGGAAAAAGGATTATGAGAAAAAGAAAATCAAAATCGAGTCCGTTTTTGCGTCCGACGGCTCCCTCCTTCCCGAGATCTATGATGCCGAAGGTAACCTCGTCGATGCCCTCTATGACGAGCGCGGCTGGCGCGTGACCTCCTCTTCCACCTATGAGAAGACCGATTCCCACGGACTTGCCACGGTGGGGGATAAGGATTATACTTACTACGGAGAGGGGAGCGACGTCGGCGGACGACTGAACATGGCGGCAAACCTCGGGAACTTCGCCCGCAACCTCGCCTTTGCCTATCAGATCACGAGAGAACAAAAATACGCCGAGGCGACGTATCGGTGCATCCTCCTGCTCGGTGACTACGAGCACTGGGGCTCGAACCATTTCCTAAACTGCGCGGATACCGCCTCTCCCGTCTCCCTCGCCATTGACTGGACGTACCACGCCTTCGACGATGAACCCGAAAAACGGGATGAAATGGCAAGAATTCTTTACGAAAAAGGGCTTTACATGGGCTATATCGTCAAGCTCGGACGCCCGCAGGACGGAATTCATCCGGATTCTAAAACAAATAATTTCAATTTTTATGAAACAAAAAATAACTGGAACACCGTCTGCAATGCGGGCATGATCCTCTCTGCCATCACCCTTTTCGAGTACGATGAATATCGCGAAGCGGCGGCAACGGTTACCGGCGCCGGGCTTGAGAGTCTCGTCAATTGCCTGCTCCAATACGCGCCCGACGGCGCTTACATTGAGTCCCCCGGCTATTGGTATTACGGCACCTATACCTACATGATCCTGCTCTCGGCACTCAAGAGCGCCGCGGGGACGACCTACGGCTATCAAGATACCGTGGGACTGCACGAGAGCTATTATTTCGCACAACACATCACCTCTCCGAGCGGACGTTACTGGAACTATCACGACAGCTCGCGCGCCGTCATGAACCGTGACTTCTTCTATTGTGCGAGCAGCCTCTGGAAGGATCCGAACCTTGCCGCCTTCCGTGACGAGGACCTCGGGACGGACGGCATCGGCACTCTCTTCGACATCCTCTTCTATACTCCCGAACTCTTCGAAACAAAAGGGGAGAGCGCTGATCTCGACTATTATATGAAGGGCATCGAGACGGTCACAATGCGCTCGGCATGGAGCGGTGACGACTATACCTTCACGGGACTTCACGCGGGCGCGAACATCGCGACGCACGGCGACCACGACTCGGGCAACTTCTATCTTGAAATGGGCGGAAAACTATGGTTTGGCGACGCGGGCGCAGAGGATTATAACGTCGGCAACTATTGGGGAACCGAGAGGCGTTATCAATATTACCGAAAGTCTCAAGAGGCACACAATACGATCATCATCCGCTCGGATGATTACGCGATGCGCTTCGGACAGACGCACAATACCGAGTATGAAAAGCACGCCACGATCACCGATTTCGTCTCCGAAGAGAACGGTTCCTACGCCATCGCAGACATGACGGTGCAGTACGGCAGTACCTGCACGTCGGGAAAGCGCGGACTCCTCTTCACCAACTCCCGTCGCACCGTGATCTTACAAGATGAGATCGCCTTCTCCTCTCCCACCTCTCTGACATGGCTCGCCGCTCCGAACCTTAGCATTTGCTCTCTCAATATTTCGGATGACGGGCGCGCCGCGTACCTCTCCTATCTGAACGCCGTCGGGAAGCGGGTCATCCTCCGCGCTACCCTTCTCTCGGAGGATGAAACTCTGAAATTCGAGACGGTGGAGGAAAAACAAATTGTGTCCACCATCGTCAATTCCCCCGCAAATCCGAAAGTTTCCACTGCGCAAAAGCGGCTTGCTATCAAGGCAGACGACGTTACCTCCTTCGATGTTTCCGTTGTTTTTGATCTCGTTGCGGCAAAGGATGATATCGTCGGCTACAAAAAGTGCGCCATCGCGGATTGGGAGATCACGGACGACGAGTGGCTGAGAAAAGCACAGGCGGATTATGACAGCACGAAGCCGAACAGAGTCTACGGCACGGGCGATCTTGTCGCCGCGATCAAGAACATCGAAAGGGCGAAGACCTACGAGGAGCGCTATCGCCTGATCGCCGAGACTTATGTCATTTATCTCGACATGGATAAGGACAATAAGACCGCCGCCACGTACATGAAAAAATATAAAGAATATCTCGACGAGATCAACGCCATGGTCAGGGAAGCGAACGCCGCCTTCGAAAAATTCAACGGCGAGGTTCTCTCGGGAAGCAATAAAAACCGAAACGAAAATCCAACGGAAAGCGAAAAATCTACATGAAACACAGCGAAGTCATTCTTTGTAAATACGGCGAGATCGTCCTGAAAGGGGCGAATCGTATGCATTTCGAGTCGATGCTCTTAAAGGAGCTTCGCCGCCGCGCTACCCCGTACGGCGAGTTTTCGATCCATTACCGCCAGAGCACCCTCTATATCGAGCCGCAAAACGATGCCTGCGATATGGACGGCATGTACGAGGCGGCGCGCCGCGTCTTCGGCATCGCGAGCGTCAATCGCGCCGCCGTGTGTGAGAAGACGATGGAGAGCATCCTCGAGACCGCGAGGGACTACCTCCCCGAGAAACTTGCGGGGAAGCGTACCTTCAAGGTCGAGGCAAAGCGGGCGGATAAACGCTTCCCCCTGACCTCGCCCGAGATCTCGCGTGAGGTCGGCGCCGCCGTGCTCGGCGCGCTTCCGCGCCTGCGCGTCAACGTGCATACCCCCGACGTCACCGTTACCGTCGAGGTCAGGGAGGACTATGCCTATCTCCACGCGGGACAGGAGGCGGGTGCCGGAGGGCTTCCTCTGCGCTCCTCGGGACGCGGACTTCTCCTGCTCTCGGGAGGCATCGATTCCCCCGTCGCGGGCTGCATGATGGCAAAGCGGGGGATGGAGATCGAGGCACTGCATTTCGAGTCCTTCCCCTATACCTCCGAGCGTGCGAAGGAGAAGGTCATGACCCTCGCCGAGGAGATGTGCGCCTTCTGCTCCCGCATCCACGTGCATGTCATTTCTCTGACGCACATTCAGGAAGAATTGCGCGATAAGTGTGAAGAAGACTACTTTACTTTACTTTTGCGCATCTTTATGATGCGTCTCGCTGAGCGTTGCGCGCGGGATTTTCGCGCCGACGCTCTCATCACGGGCGAGAGTCTCGGGCAGGTCGCCTCTCAGACCCTACAGGCGATCGCCGTCACCGATTCGGTGGTGAACATCCCCGTCTTCCGCCCCTGCATCGGACTCGATAAGGAGGAGATCGTTCGCGAGGCGCGCCACTACGGAACCTTCGATACCTCGATTTTGCCCTATGAGGATTGCTGCACGGTCTTTACCCCCCGTCACCCGCGCACGAAGCCGAAGCTCTCGGATGTCATGCGCGAGCTTGAAAAGGTTGATTTCGACGCCCTCGCCGAGGAGGCGTACGCCACCATGACGACCGAGATCAAGGTGATCTTCCCCGAATACCGCTGACGCCCGCCCTCCGTAAAGACCGGCGCCCGCCTTCCGCGAAGATCGATGCCCCCAGCAAAGACCGACGCCCGCCTTCCGCGAAAAAAATGCTTGACAAACCCTCCGTCCCGTGGTATAATCGGAATAGATAGGGGACGAGGAGTACCGCGCATCCGCGTAGCAGAGAGCATACGGTCGGTGCGAGTATGTCGGGAAAAGCGGGAAGGTCGCGTCCGTCAACCGAAAAGAAAGGCGAAAGCCGAGTAGACTTCGGCGTCTGCCGCGTTAAGGCGAAGAGTGAGAAGACCGAGTGGTACCGCGTACATAACGCCTCGGAGAACGTTTTTGACGTTCTCCGAGGCGATTTTTATATTCGAAAGGAAAGAACATGAAAGAGTTACCGAAGAATTATAACCCCGCCGACTTTGAGGACAGACTCTATCGCGAGTGGTGCGAGCAGGGGTATTTCAAGCCCGACCCCGATAAGAAAAAGAAACCCTTCTCCATCGTGATCCCGCCCCCGAACGTCACGGGTCAGCTCCATATGGGACATGCCCTCGACGAAACCTTGCAGGACATTCTCGTGCGGACGAAGCGGATGCAAGGCTATTCCACCCTGTGGGTGCCCGGCACCGACCACGCGGGCATCGCTACGCAGATCAAGGTTGAGGAAGATCTCCGCGTCAACGAGCACCTCACCCGCTACGACCTCGGACGGGAGAAATTCCTCGAGCGCGTGTGGGCATGGAAGGAAAAGTACGGTAATCGCATCATCGAACAGTTAAAAAAGCTCGGCTCCTCCTGCGACTTCGATCATCAGCGCTTTACGATGGACGAGGGATGCTCCCGCGCCGTACGCGAGGTGTTCGTCAACCTCTATAACAAAGGACTTATCTACCGTGGCTACCGCATCATCAACTGGTGTCCCCATTGCCGCACCGCCCTCTCGGACGCCGAGGTCGAATATACCGAGCAGCCGGGTGCCTTCTGGCACATCCGCTATCCCGTGAAGGACTCGGACGAGAGCCTGATTATTGCTACCACCCGCCCCGAGACCCTGCTCGGAGATACCGCCGTCGCGGTGCATCCCGAGGATGAGAGATACCGCCACCTTGTCGGCAAGACCCTGATCTTGCCCCTCGTCGGCAGAGAGATCCCCGTCATCGCCGACGAATACGTGGAGCGTGAATTCGGTACGGGCTGTGTGAAGATCACCCCCGCCCACGACCCGAACGACTTCGAGGTCGGAAAACGCCATCACCTCCCGATTATCAAGGTCATGAACGACGACGCCACCATTAACGAAGAGTACGGCGGAAAATACGCGGGTCTCGACCGCTATGAGGCAAGACGCAGGATCGTCGCCGACCTCGAGGCGGAAGGGTATCTCGTGAAGACCGAGCCCTACTCGCACAACGTCGGTACCTGCTACCGCTGTAAGACGACCGTCGAGCCGATGACCTCCGATCAGTGGTTCGTGAAGATGGAGCCTCTTGCAAAGCCCGCGCTCGAAGTCGTGAAAAGAGGGGAAGTCAGATTCACCCCCGATCGCTTCGCCAAGACCTATATCAACTGGATGGAGAACTGCCACGACTGGTGCATCTCCCGTCAGCTCTGGTGGGGACACAGAATTCCCGCCTTTTATTGCGACGCCTGCGGCGAGATGACCGTCTCGAAGACGGACATCACAAAGTGCCCGAAGTGCGGCGCTCCCGTCCGTCAGGAGGAGGACGTGCTCGATACGTGGTTTTCCTCCGCGCTCTGGCCCTTCTCGACCCTCGGCTTCCCCGACAAGACGGACGACCTTGCCCGCTATTACCCGACAAGCGTTCTCGTCACGGGCTACGACATCATCTTCTTCTGGGTCGCGAGAATGATCTTCTCGGGGCTCGAGCACATGGGAGAGAAGCCCTTCTCCACCGTCTTCATCCACGGTCTCGTCAGAGACGCGCAGGGAAGAAAAATGTCGAAATCCCTCGGCAACGGCATCGACCCCTTGCAGGTGATCGAGAAGTACGGCGCGGATGCCCTCCGCTTCGCCCTCGCGTCGGGCAATGCCCCCGGCAACGATATGCGCTTCTCGGATGAGAAACTCGAGGCGGCGCGCAACTTCGCCAATAAGCTTTGGAACGCCTCCCGCTTCGTCCTTATGAACCTCGAGGAAGGGGACAGTGCGGAACTGCCCGACGCATCCGAGCTCGCCCCCGAGGACAGATGGATTCTCTCCCGCCTCTCCCGCACGATCGGGTCGGTGAGCACGAACATCGAGCACTTCGAGCTCGGTATCGCCCTCTCCGAGATTTACGACTTCACATGGGATCTCTTCTGCGACTGGTATATCGAGATGGCGAAGAGCCGCATCTTCGAGCGGGGCACAAAGGAAGCCTCGATCGCCCGCCGCGTGCTTCTCTATGTCCTCACCGCGATTCTGAAGCTTCTTCACCCCTATATGCCCTTCATCACCGAGGACATCTATCAGGCGCTTCCGCACGATACCCCCTCGATCATGATCTCCGCCTATCCCGTCTATGACGAGGCGCTCGTCTTCCCGACCGAGGAAGAGGAGGTTGACCGCATCATCGGTTGCATCGCCGCGATCCGTAACCGCCGCGCCGAGATGAACGTCCCCCCGTCGAAGAAGGCAAAGCTCTATGTCGTCACGAAGTACGAGAAGACCTTCCGCACCGCCGAGAAGATTCTCGAGAAACTTGCAGGCGCCTCGGAGGTCATTCTCACCGATTCCTATTCGTCGGACGACGCCGTTGCCATCGCCACCGACGCGGGCAATCTCTATATCCCCCTTGCCGATATGATCGATCTCGAAAAGGAACGCCAAAGACTCACGGCGGAAGCCGCAAAGTGCGAGAGCGAGATCGCCCGCGTCGAGGCAAAGCTCGCAAACGAGGGCTTCCTCGCAAAAGCACCCGCCAACGTTGTGGAAGCCGAGCGTGCGAAACTCGCGAAATACCGCGAAACGCGCGAGTCCCTCGCCGCCGCTCTTGCAAAATTAAAGTAATTTGCAAACAATCCGTTGCATTTTAGAGGAAATATGGAATTCAAAACCAACCTTGACCCGGGAAGAGACGGGGAAGAGAAGACCGTCGTTTTTGCGGGGAGCTATGAAGATGTTCCCGAGAACCGAAGCGTAAAGATTCCCGAAGGCATCGTGGAAATATCGGAAAATGCCTTCCGCGAGTTTGAAAACCTCGAGGAGGTCTCCCTCCCGAAGTCGCTGCGCGTCATAGGACCCGCCGCCTTCTCGGGGTGCAAGAATCTAAGGAAGGTCGTCTTCTCCTTCGGACTCGAGGAATTGCTCGATGAGGCGTTCGCATTTTGTCCCGCCCTCACCGAGGTCATTCTGCCCGACAGCGTGAAGCGCATCGGGGAGGGTGCCTTCGAGGGGTGCGCCGCCCTTTCGAGGGCCCGCCTCTCCGAGTGCCTCGCCACCGTGGGCGCAGGCGCCTTCGCCTTTTGCTTCAACCTCCATGACATCACCATTCCCGACAGCTGCTATCTCGTCGAATTCAATGCCTTTGCCTCCTGCTTTGCGCTCGAATTTGCGAAGCTCTCGGCGAACATGGGACTCATCGACGAGTCGACCTTCGAAGGGTGTCGCTCGCTTGCCGAGGTCGACCTCCCCGCGCGACTCACGAAGATCGGCAGACGCGCCTTCAAGGGCTGTACTTCCTTAAAACAGCTGATCCTCCCCGTCGGTCTTCGCGAGATCGGCTTCGACGCCTTCGCGGGGTGCTCTTCGCTTTTGCGCATCGCGATCCCGAAGGACGTCGAGACGATTGAGGACGACGATATTTTCGGCGCCTGCGACTCGCTGAAAGAGATCTCCTTCGGCGGGACGAAGGAACGCTTCGAGCTCCTTTTCCACGGAAAAACCGTCACCGTCGAGCGCTCGGATTGCTCGATATATACACCGAACGTTACATTTTTGGAGTTAAAATGAAGAAATACAAGTGCCTTGTTCTCGATCACGACGATACCGTCGTCAACAGCACGTCCACCATTCATTACCCCTGCTTCGTCAAATTTTTGAAACTCAAAAAGCCCGCGATCGCATCGCGCTATACCCTCGAGGACTATTTTCGGAAGAACTTCGACCCCGGCGTGACCGAGTTTTTTCGCGGCGAGGTCGGCTTGAGCGCCGAGGAGTTTGCCGAGGAGGAAGCCTTTTGGGGCGAGTATGTCAAATCGTATATTCCGAAGGCGTTTGCGGGAATGCGGGAACTTATCACGGATTTTCGCCTCGCGGGCGGAAAGATCGCCGTCGATTCTCATTCCTACGCCTATAATATCGAGCGCGACTATCGCGCAAACGACCTTCCCGCACCCGATGTCGTCTACGGTTGGGATCTCCCGCCCGAACAGAGGAAGCCGAGTCCCTATACCCTCTTCGACCTCATGCGCCGCCTCTCCCTCTCGCCGGATGAGATTCTTGTCATCGACGATCTGAAACCCGGCTACGACATGGCGCGCGCCGCGGGCGTGGATTTTGCCGCCGCGGGCTGGGCGTATGATGTCCCCGAGATCGAAGCCTTCATGAGAGCAAACTGCGACTATTACTTCAAGACCGTGGAGGAGTGCAGGGAAGCGGTGCTCGGGTGAATTAAGAATTATGAATTGTGAATTGTGAATTGTGAGTCGGAGTCATTCGGCTCACGGAAAAATTTTGCCGAAACGGTTGCATTTTCATTTGGAATATGGTATGATAAAGACAATAGAAAGAGGTGATCTTCATTTTAAGTCTGAAATTGCTTTCCGAAAACGGAGAAGTGAAGGCGCGTACCTACGGTGAAGAGATCGACGAGACCTTTCATCGGGAATACGAGCACGGCGACCGCCTCCGTCTCGAGACGGACGGCGCCGAGTTTGTGAAGCTCGCGTTTGCCGAGACGCTTGCCCCCTCCGTTGTCTATCTTCCCGACGGTGTATTCGAGTTTGAGATTCCCTTTGACCGTGAACGGGTGGCGTGCTATGCCCCCGGGACCTTCGACGGGGCGGATCATCGCGTGCGGGCATGGGAGCTCTCCGATGCCGAGATCTACGGGGAACGCCTGATCTCCTTAAACTCGCATGACCGCCACAACGTCGCGAAATATTTTCCCCACGCCGTGGCAAACTTCGTCACGCGTGAGGATCCCTGCTTCTTCGAGCGCAATGCCATCGATGGCATCACCGAGAACACGGGACACGGGAACTACCCCTACCATTCGTGGGGCGGCGGACTCCGCGAGGATCTTGAATACGAGGTCGACTTCGGTCGCGAGGTCGAGGTCTCACACGTCACGATCTACCTTCGCGCGGATTTTCCCCACGATACCTATTGGAAGGAGGCGGCGCTCGAGTTTTCGGACAAGTCGCGCATCCCCCTGACCCTCCTCGGGACAAAGGAAGGGCAGACCTTCGAATTCCCGAAGAAAAAGACGAGAACGGTGAAGCTCACCGCCTTCCGTCAGATGCGGCTTGAGGACGGCTCTTTGTCCTTTGCCGCCCTGTCACAGATCGAAATTTACGGAAATTATATCAAAGAGGAGAAAAAAGGCATGGAAGTCAGAGACGCATCCAATGCAAAGGACGTAAAATACTATACCACCGACAGACTGAGAGAGGAATTCCACATCGCGAACCTCTTTACAAAGGACAATATCCGCATGGTCTACAGCCACACCGACCGCATCATCGTGATCGGTATGATGCCCGTGAAGCTTGAGCTGAAGCTCGAGGCGGGCAAGGAGCTTGCCGCGGATTACTTCCTCGAGCGCCGCGAGCTCGGTTGCATCAACATCGGCGGCGCCGGCGTCATTACCGTCGACGGCGAAACCTATGAGATGAATCCCCGCGACGGCATTTACGTCGGGCGCGGTCATCGTGACCTCCGCTTCCGCAGTGTCGATGAGACGAACCCCGCGAAATTCTACATCACCTCCTGCCCCGCACATAAAGAGTACCCCACCGTCAAGATCGACATCACCAAGGCGCGCAAGGTGCCCTGCGGCTCGGTCGAGGATTGCAACAAGAGAGTCATCAACCAGTACATCCATCCCGAGGTCATGCAGTCCTGTCAGCTCGCCATGGGTCTGACACAACTTGAGGTCGGCTCGAACTGGAATACCATGCCCTGCCATACCCATGACCGCCGCATGGAGGTCTATCTTTACCTCGACATGGGACCGAACGATGCCGTCTTCCATATGATGGGCGAGCCGAAGGAGACCCGCCATATCCTCATGCACAACGAGGAGGCGGTGATCTCTCCCTCGTGGTCGATCCACAGCGGCGTCGGCACGAAGAATTATTCCTTCATCTGGGCAATGTGCGGCGAAAATCAGGAGTTTGACGATATGGATCATATCGAGACCAAGGAGCTTCGCTGACCCTTTTTCGAAAATAAAATCTAAGGAGATAGAAACATGAGCAACAAACAGAGCTTTAGTTTGGAGGGCAAGATCGCCCTCGTCACGGGCGCTTCCTACGGCATCGGCTTCGCGATCGCGAAGGCGATGGCAAACGCGGGCGCAAAGATCGTCTTCAACGATATCAAACCCGAATTCGTCGAGCGCGGACTCGCTTCGTATAAAGAGGCGGGCATCGACGCGAAGGGCTACGTCTGCGACGTCACCGACGAGACCGCGGTGAACGAGATGGTCGCGAAGATCGAGCGTGAGGTCGGAAACATCGACATCCTCGTCAACAACGCGGGCATCATCAAGAGAATTCCCATGATCGAGATGAGCGCGGCGGACTTCCGCGCCGTGATCGACGTTGACCTGAACGCCCCCTTCATTGTCGCAAAGGCAGTCATTCCCACGATGATTAAAATGGGTCACGGAAAGATTATCAATATCTGCTCCATGATGAGCGAGCTCGGACGCGAGACCGTCTCCGCCTATGCCGCGGCAAAGGGCGGACTCAAGATGCTCACCCGTAACATCGCCTCCGAGTACGGCGAGTACAACATCCAGTGCAACGGCATCGGCCCGGGCTATATCGCAACGCCCCAGACCGCGCCCCTGCGCGAAAGACAGCCCGATGGCTCCCGCCATCCCTTCGACAGCTTCATTGTGTCGAAGACCCCCGCGGGCAGATGGGGCGACGCCGACGACCTCGGCGGACCTGCCGTCTTCCTTGCCTCCGAGGCGTCGGATTTCGTCAACGGACAAATCCTCTATGTCGACGGCGGTATTCTCGCCTATATCGGCAAGCAACCGAAGTAAGATTATCGAAAATACCCTCTCGTATACATTGTACGAGGGGGGCTTTCCCTATGCAAAAAACATGATTTTGAAAGGAATCCCAATGAAAAATTATCAGCAGCTTTTGAATGAAAACGCCGCGTGGGCAAAAGACATATTCGAAAAACTTGACAAAAAATTCGCCGCCACGGCAGTCCGCTCCCGCGACAAGATTCCCACTGTTGCCGATGAGAACGGAATCCATAACGACGTGACGGAGACCTATCCGAACGACTGGACGGCAGGCTTTTATGCCGGCATGAACTACATGCTCTACAACCATACGAAGAACGAAGAATACTTGAAAACCGCGCGTCGTATTGAAGAGAAGATGGACGTTGCCCTCGCACAGTATAATCGCTTGAATCATGACGTCGGCTTCCTTTGGCATCTCATGTCGGGCGCTTCCTATCGTCTGACCGGAGACAAGGCTTCTCGTACTCGTGAAATGTTCGCGGCGGCAACCCTCGCTTCCCGTTTCGTTCTTGGCGGCGACTATATCCGCGCATGGGATTTCGGAGACAAAAAAACCGAGAACTGGACGATCATCGACTGCATGATGAACCTCCCGCTTCTCTATTTTGCTTCCGAGGAAATTCAGGACGACCGCTTCAAGCGCATTGCCATGGCACATGCCGATAACGCGATGCGCACGCATATCCGTCCGGACGGTTCGGTTGTTCATATCGTAGAACATGACAGAGACACGGGCGATGTTGTCGCCACCTATGGCGGACAGGGATGCGCTGTCGGTTCCTCGTGGTCGCGTGGCCAGGCATGGGCGCTCTACGGCTTCGTCATCTCTTACATCCATACCGGGGAAGAGAAGTACCTCGATACCGCGAAGCGCGTTGCCCATTACTTCATCGCGAACTGCTGTGACGATTGGCTCCCCCGCGTCGACTTCCGTGCTCCTGCAGAACCCGTCTATTACGACTCCACGGCGGGCGCCTGCGCCGCCTGCGGTCTGCTCGAGCTCGCGAGACTCCTTCCCGAGGGCGAGGGCGGCATGTACATGCACGCCGCATTGAACCTCCTTCACGCCATGACCGATCGCTTTGCAAACTTTGACGTTGCAAACGATTGCGTTCTTCGTTATGGTACGATTCGTTATCCGGCCGGCATGTCGGAAGAAAAAGCGGGCGTGCACGTGAACCTTATCTACGCCGACTTCTTTTATACCGAAGCCATTCTGAAGCTCCTCGGAGAGACTTTCTTCATCTGGTAAGGGGATAATTCAGAATTCAGAATTATGAATTAAGAATTTGGCGCGAGACATTGCGCCGCTCGAAAGCCGAGAAGGCTTCGAAAGAATTCTCCGACCCCTCACAAAATAGCGAAAAAAGAGCGAAGCGAAAGCGACGCTCTTTTTTTTTCTTTGCAAAGTGAACCTGAAAAAAGCCGACCCCTCGTCCGTAAACTCTCGCATAGCCCCGCACCAATTCTTAATTCATAATTCTTCTTTTGTATATTTTGCATATAAAACGCGAGCGAAAATCGTCCTTTTGCCTATGGAATTTTCTTTTTATATCTGCTATAATATATATAAAACTATAAGTCTGCCGCTTTCTCGAAGAAGACGTCTTCGGTACGGTGGCAAATAGGGCAAATAGATGAATTTTTCTATGAAGAGGAGAGATTTATGAAAAAAACGGGCAAACTTGTGATATTGTTTCTTGTCCTCGCGATGCTTTGCGGCGTCTTTGCGGTGGCTTCGTCGGCAGATTACTCAAAGAAAATCCTGATAGATGACAATTGTGACACCGGCGAAACGGCATCCGGCAGAATTCATACCAACGAAATGGACGGGAACTCTTACTTGTCGTACATCTATACGGCGTCGCGTAATTACTATGACTTCGGAGCAACGCAGGGTGACGCGTTCGATGGTACGTGGGCATATTTGACGCTTGACTTCGACCTGATGACCGAAACGACCTACGAGTCGGGGAAGGGAACAAACCTATACTTTATGACGCGTGGCGAGGGTGGTTCGGCAAGGGGAACTCATACCATGTCCGTTTCGTCTAATGCGGACGGTATCGCACAACTTACCGCCATAACGACGAACGAAACCTTCGAGATTCCCGGCGATAGCTATTCGTGGGTACATATCACATACGTTTTGCAGATCGATTGTAAAGTCGACAATAAGAATGTCGTTGAAGAGGATAATTCGGTTCTTCTGACTTACGTGAACGGAAAGCTCGCTTTTACACAGAAGTCCGTGCTTTATAAAGGGTCGCTGAACCTTGTCGGCTTCCGCATTCAGTCTTTCAAACAGGCCGTAAGCGATGCGACCGTGTGCATCGACAACGTAAAGATGGCGATTTACGGAAAAGATTATGACGGTAACCTCACGGGACTTTTTGACGGAAACGAACATTCTCTCGAGGAGGCGGAATACGATGTCGCCTATCACAAAGGCTATAAATTCCCCTATGGCAGGACGCGTGCAGGTGTTTATAATCTTGCAGGCTATGAGACCGCCTATGACAGCGTACAGGCGGCGTTTGATGCCGCGAAGGACGGCTATGAGGTAAAGCTTTACGATGATGCCTCAAACGTGACAATTACGAGTGCGGTTACCGTGAATGCCAACGGCCACAGATTCACATGGAAGCCGGGGGATTTCGCTTTGTCAACCTTCGATCGGGACGGAAACACCATTTATTCCTTCCGAAAGACCGATCGCTTTGCGTATTTCACCTTCTACCCGGACGGTCCCTACGGTGAACCGGAAGGTGAGGACATTCCCGTTCCCATCGGTGCCCTTCCGATTTACGAGGGAACGAGATTGCAGCTTGTTTTTGATGATGCAAACGGGTATCATGTTTTCAAGGAATGGCTGGTGTTTGGTGAATCTCCCCTGACTGCCGTTACTGCGGGAGAGATCTATTCTCATTTTGACCTTTACCCCTCGTATGTAGAGAAAAAAGCGCCAACTACAGGAAAAATTGTTTATTCGAACGACTGCGAAAGCGACGGAATGTCTCATCCGGGCGGGGCTGATGCAACTTACGGCAAGTCAGGAATTGCTTTTGCGAACGGCAACGGCTATTATCGTTACTATGCTACACTTGATGCGTCCGGCAACTCCAATCCTAAAGGATCCGGAGGTTACATGTCGATGCCGTTCGGTCAGTCGATGCTCGAGAACCTTTCTTACTTTGCCGTTGAATTCGACATTTCTTTTGAGGACGTGGTTGCGGAAGGATCATTCAACCAGATTGGCAGAAACAGTGGTGGTAACTCTTATTATTCAACGCTTCTTACCGTTGCACGCAAGAACGGAAAAATGGTACTCTCTATGGGTGGCAGATCCGTTGAATTTGGCGCGGGAGAATGGGCGCATGTCACCCTCGTGTCACAATCAAGGGGGAAAACGGGTACCGATTTGTCTACCGCTCTCTTCATCAACGGGGAACGTATCGTTACGCTGAGCCAAAACTACTGGAATGAGATAAGAAATCCTTCGATTGTCAAGATCGACGATTACCGCTTCATTCCCGCGAGCAATAATCCCGAGGGCGCGACGCTCTGCTTTGATAACGTCACCCTTCAGACTTTTGATAAGGCGTATAACGGTTCTCTCTCCGAGCTCTTTGACAATCAGATGACCAATCTCAATCAGAAGATGTACCGTGACGTTATGTGGAGCACTGAGTATGAGCTTCCGAAGTCGCCCGCGGCTCGCGTGAACGGTGTCGAGTATGGCAGTGTCACCGAGGCACTCGCAGTACTTCGGGAGGGCGGGACCTTAGAACTTCTTCGAAACCTTACGAATGTGCTTGTCATTGATCGTCCGATGACCCTTGTCATGAACGGATTTACCGGCGATTTCACTCATGAGGGGTTTGATGCGGAGGATAAGGGCAACGGCACTTACGTCTTCACGAGAACGGTCAGAAAGGCATACTACACCTTCTATAACTTGGATGGTACCGTCCTTGTGAAAGACGTTCCTGCCCTCTATGGCTCGATGCCCTCCCCGGGCATTGGATTTACGGCAGCGGTGGAATTATCGGACGGCACACTTCACATCTTTAAGGAATGGGTGCGTGACCGCATCCACGGCATCCCGCTGACAAAGGTTACTGCCGCAGACATCGATAGACATTTTGATGTTTATCCGGAGAGCGAGACGGTGAGGGACTATTGCGCATACTTGTATAGCAGGGACGGGAAGGTCACCGTTTTGAAAGAAGAATCACAGATTCCTGCTGCTCTTACGGGTGCCAGGAATGACACAACCTTTGTTTTCGCTTGTGATTACTATGTTGAGGCGTCGATCAGTGTCGGCAATGTTTACATTGATTTGAACGGACATACAATCACATCGAACGGAAATGCCGACGTAGCAAAGTATTCTCCATTCCAGATCACCGCGACCACGCGCCTTTATTCCTCGAAGAAGGGCGGTTACTTGCGCATTGTTCCCGTTGTCATTGACGGGAAAGAACAGAGCTACGCAGCCAAAGATAAAACAACTCCGGCCATCTTTGATAAGATGAAAGGCGAACTTATCCTCGGTACCGTTTATAATCCGACGCTGGACAAAACTTTTAAGGGCGAAAATCTCACTATGTCGGGTGGTTGTCTGATCAATTCGGAATTTGACTACCCCGTTACGATTGACGGCGGTCATTATTTCGCTACCCTCAACGACTTTAAGGCGCCAATTATTACACGAACCGGGCTGAAGGATTTCAGAATTCTTAACGCGGAAATTTACACAACACGTTCCTTTATCTCTTTCCAGAATGCAAACGGTGCGGAAATCCATATAAAGAATTGCCGTATTCATATGGGCGGAAAAGGAGCAAGTTTCGTAACAAAAGATCCGGGTGCCACAGGTGCCGACCCTTCGGGCACGGTTTATATGACAAATACCGAAGTGTACGACGGTAACGTCAACGTCGCCGGTGCGAAGGGACGCATTGTCATCGGTGAAGGGTGCCTGATTCCCGCAATCGGTTCGTCGAATACAAAACTTGTCGATGGTTTGATAACCATGACAAAAACCACGCATTTCGTTCCTTCGGAAGAACTGACGAAATTCCTCGGTAAGACTATTGACGCTACCTCAAGCATCTATACCGAATTCGAAAGAAATTTTGTTACTGTCATCTGGCAGGATGGAACGATTGGCAAGTGGCTTGTAGGCACTGTCCCAACGCGCAATGGGCTTGTCATTGAAGGTTGGCTTTTTTCGACGGACGATAAATGGATTTTTAAGGATGCGAAAGGTAATCTTCTCACATTCGATGCGATTCCCGATTCTCTGAAGGGCGCTACCATCTATGCCGAGGCGAACCATATCGGGGAAAGAGAGAAAGAAGTTTACGCTACCATTTCCTATTTCTCTACGGTAGAGTATATCTGTTCGGAGAGCTTTTCTGAAATCGGGAAACGATTGGAGATACTGGGCGCCAACAAAGCAAACGGGAGAATCACTGTTACTTTTTGCAGGAATATGACGGGCACGGTCGGCATCAATACCAGCAATAAAGAAAATGTTGTCGATAT
Organism: uncultured Eubacteriales bacterium; assembly: GCA_934373635.1. Taxonomy (GTDB): domain Bacteria; phylum Bacillota; class Clostridia; order Oscillospirales; family CAG-272; genus UBA1740. The sequence goes on along the minus strand of CAKROZ010000002.1, from coordinate 179,602 downwards.
ATATATCGATTTAAACGGACATAGTATAACGACGTCAAATTATTTTTATAGCTTCAAAGGAACGAAAAGTTATTATATCTATTCAAGCAAAAAGGGCGCCGCAATTAATGCTGACGGTAATCTCATTCTAAACTACAGTCGCGGGGGCAGTCACGTGTACATCGGTACCGTTAAGGCACTCGACGGTAACATTTACGTCGGTGACAACCTGACGATATACGCTGCACGCCTCTATGACAATGGCAAGTCACAGGGGACGATATACACGTACAATCTTCATGTTGACGGTGGGATCTACTACGTAAAAAGTGCGATAACCGCGATGAATGATTACGGCTCTGTCAATATCACATTAGAGAACGCGACGATTTTTACAAACGGATGCGTAATGAACGTGAAGTCTGAGTGCACAGGCAATTTGACGGCATCGAAATGTAAAATTTACCTCAGCATGGACGCTTCCTTTGTCGGCACGGATGAGGGCACGGGTAGCCTGAATATCTCCGACTCCCTTGTTTACGGTGCCGCGGTAGGAAAAGCGGGTAGCTTTATCCTGAACCTTTCGGGCAATGTTTCACTCACTCATATGCCCTCCGGCTTTACGACAGGGAACGAGCTCTGCGTGGCTCACGCACCGACGGTGACCTTCACCGACGGAAACGGCAAGACGCATACCTACACCGTAGCATACCGCACGGCGAAGCTGACCGATGTTGTCACCGTCGAGTGGAAGAGCGGCGCCGTGTCCTCGAAGGATTACTGGCTCCCCGGTACGACGATCACCTGTGCGAACCCGGTGGTTTTCGCAAGCATTGACACATCGGACGATCGCTATGCCTTCATCCCGAACGGCGAGTGGATCTACGTCATGAACGGCGGCATCATTACGAACCTCGCGGTAGAAGATTACATGGCGGGCGCCGGCATCGTAGCGACCGCGCGTGTGAATCGTGTCAGAATGTCTTTTGTCGTCATTCGCCCCGACGGAAAGATCGAGGCGTACACCGAGACCGACTTCGCAACCTTTAAGAAGGCTGTGGAAGCCATCACCGATGCCTCCCGTGTCATCATGCACACCGACTACGACATCCCGAATGCGGAGCTTTACCTCAACGGCAACGGTATCGAGCTTGACATCAACGGACACACCTACACCACCTCGACCAAGGTCGAAGGCCGCGGCAACCTGATCGATGTGGCATCCGGCAAGACCGCGTATGTCTATTCCTCGAAGCCCGGCGCATACCTTCGCTCCAATACGGGCGGATTTGCGATGATGGTGTCGGAGAATTCCACGCTGAAAGTCGGTACGGACGCCAAGGGTACCGTCTACGACAGGGAGAATTTCCGTCTGTCGGGCACGTGTGCAATTCTTGTACTGAACGGTACGGCGTACTTCTCGAACATTACCTACCTTGCCGATGTCAGCGATAACACCGGTCTCTTCCAATTCAAGCACAGCATCGGAAAACTGACAATTGACAATTGCTTTATCGCGTCGGAAGTCAAGGCCATCCTCGGCGCACGTTCTGGCAACGGCTTCACGGCAACCATCAAGAACAGTGAGATCTACATCAAAGGCGGTTTTGCTCTTACAGACGAGTACCATAAGGACAACGAAACGGCAAGCTCGGGTACCGCAACCATCGAGAACACCCTGATCTTCGCGGAAACAGGCAAATTCAACGTACATGCTCAGTTTCCCGTTACCTTCGGGGCGGGTTGTCGCTTCGTGACCGATGCGAAGGTTGCCAACACGACCTTTGCCTCCGACGATTTGGTCTACGCTCGCGTTGCTCCTACCGAAATGGCGATCACCATTTTCAACACTACCTATCGCGGCACACTTCTCTATGAGACCTGCGCGAGCGCGGATACCGCGACCGTCACGTGGAAGAACGGTACAAGCGAGACGAAGGAGCTCTGGAAGAAGGGCGAGATCCCGACGAACGATACCGAGATCCCGACGGGTGATAAGTACATCACGGGCATTTACCGGTACGATACGCCTCTGACGGGTGACGTTGCGATATCTCCGACTTTCGTCTTCCTGCTTCCCATGAAGGAGAATCTTACCCTCACCGCAAACTTCACCTACAACCTGTACATCCCCGCGGATGCAACGGTGATTACGGGTGTCACGCTCGGTGGCAAGGAATACACGCTCGACAGTACCGTTACCCTGAGCGACGGCAAGTCCTACTACGTGATTTCTTACGCCGATATGACCCCGAGGGACGCGGCAAACGACATTTCCCTTGTGATTTCCGCGAAGTCGAGTGACGGAACGGAGTATGAGAAGACCATGACGCTTTCCGTCTGTGCTTACGCGGAGAAGCTCCTCGCGGGTGACCCGAGCAAAGAGACGGAACAGCTCGTCGTAGATATGCTCGCCTACATCCGCGCGGCATATTGCTACTTCACCCCTGCCGCAGATCGCGACACCGCGAGAGTGGATGCCCTCCTCGAAGGCAGAACGCCCTCAACGCCGGACTACAGCGAACAGGTAGCAGATCTCGGCACGCTCTCGAAGGTCCTCTTCGGCGCGAGCCTGAGCCTTGACGACACGCCCGCCTTCGCCTTCCGTGTCAAGAGTGACTTCCGCGGCATACTGACGGTCTCCTATACGGACAACAGCGGAAAGGAAGTCTCCCATAACTTCAACTATACCGAAGGCGGTGACGCGTACATCCTCGTCACCATGTCGGTTGCCGATATGAGAAAGCCCCTCACCCTGACCGCGAAGGATACCGACGGTTCGACCGTCATTGCCAAAGGCTCCTACGATCTCGATACCTACGTCGTAGGTATCAAGGCGGACTTCATCCCCGACTTCGCCGCGAGACTCTACGCCTACGCCGCCTCGGCGGAAGATTATGTTAAAGCAGGCAAGCCGATTGCCCCCTCCGACCTGTAAAAACCTTGCCGTCCCCGTACCCCCGGGGACGGCAAGAACCCAATGACAAACAAAAGAGCGCAAGGTTCCAAGGAACCCTGCGCTTTTTTATCGGCTTTCTGCCAATCGTTGGGGAAGAGAAAATCGCAAAACATCGAAAGCAACCATCATCACCGAAAAAGCAAAAAGGCGCGGTCCCCTCCGCGCCTTTTATAAACTCTCAACCCGCAATCGCCCGACTCCGCACCTAATTCATAATTCATAATTATCCAAATCATCTTACAACACTCTGAAACGCCACCGCTTTCCCGATGATCTTGATATGGTCGAGCTCCCCGCCAAGGTAGACAAGCGGCTCGTAATGCGGATTTTCGGGGGAAAGAATCAGTTTTTGTTTTTCGGGGTAAAAATAAACACGCTTGAGTGTCGCCTCGTCGTCAATGATGACGGCGGCAATCTCTCCGTTGTCGACGCTCTCCTGCGAGCGGATGAAGACGATGTCCCCGTCGTAAATGCGCGCCCCGATCATCGAGTCACCGACTGCCTTGAGGCAGAAGTCCGCGTTCGGCACCGTATCGCTCAAAACGTAGCTTTCATGCTCCTCCTCGGCGTAAATCGGCTTTCCGCAGGCAATTCGTCCGAGAATCGGAAGCTTTTTTGCTTTGACCGGCATGAGATTTTCATAGGAAAAGCCGCCGTCCGCCCGCCAGCCCATGAGCTCCGACGGCGTGGTACCGAACACGCGGGCGAGTGCCTCTACCTTGTCCGCGGGGACGTTGGAGATGACACCGTTTTCGTATCGGTGTATGGTCTGCTTGCTCGTCCCGATCTTTTCGGCGACCTCCTCAAGGGTAAGCCCGGATTGCCGACGAAACTTGTGAAGATTATTGGATAGCATAGCACACTCCTTTCCGTGCGAAGTCGTGATGCTTCGTGTTTTGTCGAAAAATCACGTATCATGTTACTTTGTAAAATATATTGTAGCATAAAGTCACTCAATGTGCAATAGTTTTTCGAAAATTTCTTATTTTTTTCGAAAAATCACTTGACAAGTGACTTTTCTTCTGCTATTATAGTCACGTAACAAGTTACTTATTCACGAAAATTCACGGGCTAAGTGACTTTACGACAGAAAGTGACGGCATCCGTTTCGGGGAGGAGACGGTACCGACACGGAAAAACACTGCGAAAGCGGAAAACGGTACTATAAAAAAGAAGGAAAGAAAACATGAGAAACGAAGAGTTTGCATACCCATACGGCGCCCTGTATCGCACGCCGGGGGAGATACGGACGGACATCCGTCGCATCGCCGAGCAGATCCGCGAGACGGACAGAAAATTGAACATTCGCGATATGGTGGTAGAAACGCTCTGTACGACGGGCGGTGAGCCGAAGAAGCTTGTCGCCTCCCTCGAGGAGCTGGTGGAGGAATCCCGCGCGGCGCTCGAGCATCTCGGCGAACTCGAAACCAAGCTGGACGAGCTCCGCACGGAATTGGAGGAGAGCAGATGTCGGATACTCTTTTGAAGCTCCCCACGGGTCTCGATACGCTCCTGACGGGGCTCTGTCTCGATTTTCCGCGCAGGGAGGAGATCCTCCGCACAGGGGAAGGGAATTTCCGCGTGCGGATGGAATACGCATACCTGAACGCCCGTGTCTACGAGGCAGCACGCGAGGAATGTGCCGACGACGAGGAGACGCGCCTTTATCTCGAGGAGATCGGCGCAAAGATCGGCTACGCGAACAGCCGCGCCGTATGTTCCGAGAGCACCTATAAGCGAAAAAAACAAAGGATCCGTCAAAACATCCTGAAAAAGCTCCATCTCATCGACGCGGAAGACGGGAAAATTTTCCCCCCTGCCACAAAATGACAACTTTTACGCTTTCCGATTGTTATAATAAAGGAAAAAAGGCTTTCGAAAGGCAAGGAATATGAATGAAGAGATCCGCATGTTCGAAGAGGAACATAAACTGCGGGCAGTGCTGCCGGGGGAGATCGACCACCACGCCGCCCGTTTTTTGCGGGAGAAGATCGATAAAAAAATGTTTGAGCAGCATCCCGAGGTGCTTCTCCTCGATTTTTCCGAGGTGAAATTCATGGACAGCTCGGGCATCGGGCTGATCCTCGGGCGGGCACAGATCGCGCTCGAGATGGGCGCCTCGGTACAGGTCACGGGACTTTCCCCGCGGCTCGAGCGCCTGATCCTTCTCTCGGGCGTCGAGAGGATGAAGAACGTGACCGTCAGACGCTGAAAGCGCAGAAAGAAAAAAGGAAGGAATCCGAAATGAAACGGGTCATCAACGAAATGAAAGTGCGCCTTGACGCACGAAGCGAAAACGAGAGCGTCGCGCGGAGCATCGTCTCCGCCTTCGCGGCGGGACTGAATCCCACGGTAGAGGAGCTTGCCGACCTGCGGTGCGCGGTCAGTGAGGCGGTGACGAACTGCATCGTCCACGCCTACCGCGACCTTCCCGAAGGGGAGTGCGGCTACATCTACATATCCGTTCGCTTGTACGACGTGCGCGAGGTCTCGGTGGAGATCTCGGACAACGGGTGCGGCATCCCCGATGTGGAGCGTGCACGCACGCCCTTTTATACCACGGGGTCGGAGGGCGAACGGTGCGGCATGGGATTTCTCGTGATGGAGAGCTTTACCGATTCCCTGACGGTCAAGTCGAGGATCGGAAAAGGGACAACCGTCTTGATGAGAAAAATTCTTCACCCGTGACCTGACGTGAGGAAGCATGAGTCACCCGACGGAAAAAAACAGCGGCTACGATAAAAATATCCCCCTTCTGAAGGCGTACAGAGCGGGGGACAGAGAGGCGGGGGAAGAGCTCGTCCTCTTGAACCGTCCGCTCGTCTACCACATAGTGGGGAAATTCGCGGGACGCTACCGCGACATCGAGGAGCTCGTCGATACGGGGAATGTCGGACTTGTCAAGGCGATGAATACCTTCGATTTTTCCCGCGAGTGCGCCTTCTCCACCTACGCCGTCCCCCTGATCTTCGGGGAGATCCGCCGCTTTCTGCGGGACGACGGGCTGATCAAGGTGTCGAGAGAGGAAAAGCGCCTCTCCGCCATCCTGAACGCCGAGCGCGAGCGCAGAATGAACACGGGGGAGAGCACCGCGATCGATGACATCGCCGCCGCGGTCGGTGTCAGCCGTGAGGATGCCGCGGGCGCGATCTTCGCCTCGGGACCCGTCCGCTCCCTCGATGAGCACGCCTACGACGACGATGACCCCACCACCCTCGGCGGTACCGTCTTCGACGAGGATGCTCCCCGCCGCGACTTCGACCGCCTCGCCCTTCGCATGGCGCTTGAAAAACTGCCCGAGAAGCAAAAACAGCTGATCCTCCTCCGCTACTTCCGCGATTTTTCCCAGTCGCGCACAGCGGCGGCCTTGGGACTCACGCAGGTCAAGGTCTCGCGAGAAGAGAAAAAAATTCTCGAAATCTTACGCCGTGACCTCGTGTGATAAGAAAATGTTAACAAATTGTGAAATATCGGGAAAACTATTGATTTTTCGGGTCGCTTAGTATACAATATAAGCTGTAAGGGTTAGCACTCACAATTATTGAGTGCTAAATCAAACAAAACAAACGGAGGAAATCACAATGAAACTCAGACCGTTGTTTGATAAGGTCGTATTGAAGCGCGTAGAAGCGCAGGAAACCACGAAGGCGGGCATTCTGCTCCCCGGTTCGGCACAGGAGAAGCCTCAGGTGTCCGAGGTGATCGCGGTCGGTCCCGGCGGCGTCGTTGACGGAAAGGAAGTCAAAATGACGCTCAAGGTCGGCGAAAAGGTAATCACGGGTAAATACTCGGGCACGGAAGTGAAGCTCGACGGTGAGGAATACAGCATCGTCAGCCAGTCCGACGTCCTTGCCGTTGTGGAATAAACGAAAGAGAAAAGAGGAGACATATCATGGCAAAAGAGATTTTTTACGGTGCGGACGCAAGAGCCGCCCTGCTCCGCGGTGTCGATAAACTTGCCGACACCGTGAAGATTACCCTCGGCCCGAAGGGAAGAAACGTCGTTCTGGACAAGAAGTTCGGCGCGCCCCTGATCACGAACGACGGCGTGACGATCGCGAAGGAGATCGAGCTTGACTGCGCGGCAGAGAACATGGGCGCACAGCTCGTCCGTGAGGTCGCGACGAAAACGAACGACGCCGCGGGCGACGGTACCACCACCGCGACCCTGCTTGCACAGGCTCTGATCCACGAGGGTATGAAGAACGTCACCGCGGGCGCGAACCCGATGGTGCTCCGCAAAGGTATGTTCAAGGCGACCGATGCCGCCGTTGCCGAGCTCAAGGCACAGGCGAAGAAGGTCAGCGGCAGAGAGGACATCGCGAGAGTCGGTGCCGTCTCCGCGAGCGACGATACCATCGGCAACCTGATCGCCGACGCGATGGATAAGGTCACCGCCGACGGCGTGATCACCGTTGAGGAGTCGAAGAGCGCCGAGACCTACAGCGAGGTCGTCGAAGGAATGCAGTTCGACCGCGGCTATCTCTCCCCCTACATGGTGACCGATACCGATAAGATGGAGGCGGTTCTCGATGACTGCCTGATCCTCATCACCGATAAGAAGATCTCGAACATTCAGGAGATCCTTCCCCTGCTCGAGCAGATCGTTCAGTCGGGCAAGAAGCTTCTGATTATCGCAGAGGATGTCGAGGGCGAGGCTCTCACCACCCTTGTGCTCAATAAACTGCGTGGCACTTTCACCGTCGTAGCCGTCAAGGCTCCGGGCTTCGGCGACAGACGGAAGGAAATGCTCCGCGACATCGCCATCCTGACGGGCGGTGAGGTCATTACCTCCGAGCTCGGTCTCGAGCTGAAGGACGCGACCGTCGCACAGCTCGGCAGAGCGCGTCAGGTCAAGGTCACGAAGGAGAACACGATCATCGTCGACGGCGCAGGCGAGAAGTCCGCGATTGCCGACAGAGTCGCGCAGATCCGTTCGGCTCTTGAAGTCACTACCTCCGAATTCGATAAGGAGAAGCTCCTCGAGCGTCTTGCAAAGCTCGCGGGCGGCGTCGCCGTCATTAAGGTAGGCGCGGCAACCGAGGTTGAGATGAAGGAGAAGAAGCTCCGCATCGAGGATGCGCTGAACGCCACGAAGGCGGCAGTCGAGGAAGGCATCGTCGCCGGCGGCGGCACTGCCCTTGTCAATGTCATCGACGCGGTAGAGAAGGTCGTCGCCACCCTTGAGGGTGACGAGAAGACGGGCGCGCAGATCGTTGCCCGTGCCCTGACCGCACCGATGAAGCAGATCGCCGAGAATGCGGGCCTTGACGGCTCGGTCATCATCGCGAAGATCCGCGAGAGCGGCAAGATCGGCTACGGCTTCGACGCCTACAAAGAAGAGTATTGCGACATGGTCGCCGCGGGCATCGTCGATCCCGCGAAGGTCACGCGCTCCGCTCTCCAGAACGCGGTCTCCATCGCTTCCACCGTCCTCACGACCGAAGCAGTCGTCGCGGAGAAGAAGGAAGAGAAACCCGCCGCCCCCGCTGCCCCCGCAGGCATGGACGGCATGTATTGATCGAACACACACACGGGCACCCGACAAATTGTCGGGTGCCCGCTTTTTGTTTCTTCCAACGTTTGGACACCCGCCTTTTACTTCTTCCAACGGTCGGACGCCCGCCTTTACTTCTTCCTACGGTCAGGCACTCATTTTTTGTTTTTTTTCTATGGTCGGGTGCTCATTTTCTGTTTCTTTCTATATTTGTTATGATAACGCCTCTTTCTCCATTCTTAACGGATTGTGTTCCGTGTCGCACGCGCCACCCGATACGCACACCGCCCCGATACACGTCCCGTTTTATCGCACGAGCGCAGAAAAAGGACAGCCGCAAATCGCCCGAAAAACGATTTGCGGCTGTCCTTTTTGATGATTGTTTCGCCGATCAGTGCGTCATGAGAAGCATCGCAAGGAAGAGCAGGGTAATGACCCATGTCCCGACCTTGATTTCACGGATTTTGCCCGTGAAGGCGTGAAGCACGACATAGGAAATCAGACCGAAGGCGATACCGTAGGAGATGTTGTAGGAGAAGGGCATCATGGCAAGCGTGAGGAACGCGGGGATCGCGCTCTCGGGCGACTGCCAGTCGATCTTCGTCACGCAGGACATCATGAGGACGCCGACGTAGATGAGCGCCGCCGCCGTCGCGCAGGAGGGAATCAGCTGTGCGATCGGGGAGAGGAACATCGCCACAAGGAAGAAGAACGCGGTCGCCATGGAGGAGAGACCCGTGCGTCCGCCCTCGGCAACACCCGCGGAGGACTCGACGAAGGTCGTGACCGTGGAGGTACCGCAGATGGCACCCGTCGTCGTTGCGATAGCATCGGCGAGCATGGCGCGATCCATGTTCGGGACCTCTCCCTCTTTGGTCAGCAGGTTGCCTCTCGCGCAGGCGCCGTACAGCGTGCCGATGGTGTCGAACATGTCGACCATGCAGAAGGCAAGGGAGGTGGTCAGGATCATCAGGATGAGGTTCGCCGTGCCGTTTGCCGCGGCGTAAGCCGAGAAGTCAAAGCCCTCGGTGAAGACCTTGAAGAAAGACTCGTTGAAGAATTCGCCGAACGCGTCAAACGGGCTCGAAAGCGTAATTCCGAGGTTCGCATAGAAATCGGGAACGGTCAGACCGAGCAGGTAATAGAGCGCCGCACCGCCGAGAATGCCGTAAAGCACCGCACCCTTGACATTTTTCTTCGCCATGATGGCGATGGCAAGGAATGCCGCGATGGTGACGAGCATCGGCATGACGTTGCCCCAAGGCTGGGAGAGAAGGTTGAAGGAGCCGAGCGTGACACCCGTCGAGGTGCTCGGGATCACGATCTTCGCATTCTGAAGACCGAGGAACGCGATGAACAGACCGATACCCGCCGGGATGGCGACGCGCACCGCGTCGGGAATCGCCTCGAAGATCTTCTTGCGAAGTCCCGTCAGCGTCAGCGCAATGAAGACGAGACCGTCGATCAGCACGAGCACGAGCGCGTTCGCATAGGTAAATCCGAAGCCGATGCAAACGGTGTAAACGAAGAATGCGTTCAGCCCCATGCCGCTCGCCTGCGCCAAGGGAAGGTTGGAAAGCAGACCGATCAGCACCGTACCGATGACGGCAGAGATGGCTGTCGCAATGTAGATGGCGCCGTAGGATACGCCCGTCGCGGTGAACATGCCCGCGTTGACCATCAGGATGTATACCATGGCGAAGAAGGTCGTCAGACCTGCGAGAAGCTCTGTTTTCACGGTCGTGCCGTGTTCTTCCAGTTTGAAAAACTTTTTGATGGAATTCATTGTCTTGTTTTTTTCGACGCGTCGCGTCGGAAAGCCTTTCTTTTATAAATTCGGTGATAAATTCGGTGATAAATTCGGTGTTAGATCGGAAAGTTTTCGGAGCCTTAGCCTTCGGACATTCGGGAGGAAGAAAATCGCTCCGTCGGTTCAAAATGCGAAAAGATCGCTCCGTCGGTTCGGAAAACGAAAGAAACCGGCGCCGCCGAAGCGGCATTTCCAAAGAAGCATACCGCAAGCGCGGGATCCTGAAGCGAACCCGCCGCCGCGCGGCAGATCTACAAACGGGGAGGACTGTCCCGCAGTCACCCGCGGGACAGTCCTCGTGAATGAAAGATCGATCAGGAGAAGGGATGCTCCTCGGTCATGTTGCCGGAATCGCCGGTGGAAGTGCGTTCGCCGCACTCATCGCAGATTCCGTCCTTGTTGTCGTCCTTGTGCTTTTCGGGCGGGTCTTTTCTCGTCTTCTCCCCGCACACGGAGCACTTCGTTGCACAGCTGTGATCGCCGTACTTATGATCGGCACCGTCGGTGCGGTGGTAGCCGCAGACAGAGCAGATCTCGGAGCACGTGTGCTTGTAGTCGTGCGGCTGTGGTGTTCTCTCCTCACCGCAGACGTTACAGGTCGGATCGCAGTCGTTGTCGTATACGTGATGAGGATCGTTTAAGACTCTCTTTTCTCCGCACTCGTTGCACACGACGTCGCAGTCGCCCGAATAGGTGTGATCCTTCAGATGCGTGCGCTTACCGTTGTCACAGTACATGCACTCTTCGCTGCAATCGGTCTTGTAGAAGTGCGTCGGGGTTCTCCTTTCGCCGCAGATCTTGCACTGCGTGTCGCAGTATTCCTTGTCGTAGGAGTGCGCAGTACCGCTCGCTCTTCTCTGGTTACATTCGGTACAAATGGTTCCGCAGGGCTCGATGTAGTGGTGACCTTCCGTCGGGGTTCTCTCTTTGAGGCAGATATCGCATTTCTCGTCGCAGTTGCTTGCATACTTGTGAGGAGGAATTCTCGTCTCATGGCAGACAAGGCACTCCGTGTCGCAAAGCTCGCGTCCCGCCGTGTAGGTGTGATCTACTTCCGCCGCTTCGCGAACGTGGTCACAGTCCTCGCAGTGCGTCTGACACTTGTGGATGTAGTTGTGAGGCGAGGGATTTTTTTCTCCGCCTTTGCCGCCCTTGCGGACGTAGCCACACACGTTACAGGTCTCGTCACAGTCGGAGGAGAACACGTGAGGCGGGTTCTCTCTCGTCTCTTTTTCGCAGACCTCGCAGATCTTGGTGCAGTCATCTGCGTACTTGTGCTCGTCTCTGTCGAGTCTTTCCTTACCGCATTCCTTGCAGGTCTCGTCGCACGGATGGTCGAAGAAGTGCGGAGCTTTCCTCTTGTCGCCGCACACGTTGCACTCATCGTCGCACTCGGGGGCAAGACCGATGTTGGGATCGCCGTAGGTGTGGTTGCCTTGCTTTCTTCCGCAGTATTTGCAGACCGCGTCACAGCTTGGGCTGCCGTTGTAGTCGTGCCCCTCGGCGTGGAGATTCGGCGCACCGCAGGTGGGGCAGACCTCGTCGCACTCGGGATGCGCAAATTCATGAGGAACGTCCTCCGCCGCGCGGGTAATTCTGTGACAGAACTTGCACTCCTGCGTGCAGTTGCTGTCGTACTCGTGATGCGCCTCGCGCGTCTCGTGGCAAACGGGGCATTCGGTATCGCACTCGTAGGTGAAGGAATGTGCCTCCGCTTCCCGTGTGTAGTCGCAATCCGCGCACTTCGTCTGGCAACGGTAGGTGAAGTTGTGAGGAGGATTCTCGCGCGTCCGCTGTCCGCAGAGCTGACAGTCGGTGGCGCAGTCGTTCAGATAGGAGTGAGGAGCCTCTCGCACCGCACCGCACTCGTTACAGGTGGTATCGCACTCCTCGGCAAGACCGCTCTCGCCGTAGACGTGATCGCCCTTTTCCTTGCCGCAGACCGTGCACTTCGTATCGCAACGCACTTCGCCCGCAGGGTAGATGTGGGGCTTTTCCTGTCCGATGCTTACACCGCAGACCTTGCAGATGTCGTCGCAGACATGTTCGCGGATGTGTGGCGTCTTGGTGGTTCTTTCGGCACCGCATACGTTACAGATCGTGTCACAACTCTCGGAACCGCCCGAGTAGGTGTGACCATGCGGAGCCTTGCGCTTGTGACCGCAAACATTGCATTCCTCGTCGCAGTCACTTGAGTAAATATGGGGCGCTTCGCGAAGCTCGCCGCACACACTGCACTCTTCGTCGCAGGAGGGTTTGGCATAGTTGTGACTCCCCGAGGCGGAGCGATGCTTTCCGCAGTTAAGGCAGGTTTCCCGGCACGCATGGTCGCCATAATTGTGCTCTTCCTTAATCTGATCCTTGGGACGTTCGGCACCGCAGTCGGCACAGAATTCCGCGCAGGCGGACAGATAGCGGTGCGGGGGAATTCTCGTCGCGCCGCATCTCTCGCACTCCGCGTTACAATTCGGGAGGTTGCCGTAGTCGTGAGCCTTGTGGTCGGGGTTCGCCTCTTTGCAGACCGAGCAAAACTCGGAGCATTCGAACTCGAAATTGTGGCTCATTCCCTCGGGCATCTCCCGCACACCGTCACAATACTCGCACTTCGTCTGGCAGTCGTGGAGGAAGGTGTGCGCGGGCGTTCCCGTGCGGGTGGCACCGCAGTTGTCGCAGGTCGTGTCGCAGTCGGAGGAGAACTTGTGAGGGATGACCTCGCGCGCCTCTCCGCACACCGAGCATCTGTCAGAGCAGGGACCGGCGTAGGTGTGCTCCGGCTGTTCCTTGTCGGGATCAAACACGCGGCGCGCACCGCAGACCGTGCAGGTCTCGCGGCAGTCTTTGCCGTCATAGTTATGCTCGACGGTGGTCTCTCTTGTTTCGTGGCAGACGTTGCACTCGCTGTCGCAGTCGCCCGACCAGCGATGTGCGGTGTTATTCGCACGCACCTCGCCGCACCACTTGCACTTGGTGGCGCACTCGCCGAAGTATTCGTGGGCAACCTCGGTCGTGCGCACCTTTCCGCACTTGTCGCAGGTTGTGTCGCATTCGCTCGAATACTCGTGCGCGACGGTCGGTTCGCGCGTCTCGCCGCAGACCGAACATTTCTCGGCACACGCGGACGCATATGTATGATTGACCTGACGGACGTGTCCGCACACCGTGCAGGTCGGAGAGCACTTCGTCGCGTAGACATGATCGGGCACGTCGCGCGTCGCACCGCAGATGTTGCACACCGCGTCGCACACGTTATCGTACTTGTGTCCTTCGACGATTCTCTCCGCACCGCAGACGTTGCAGGTCGGATCGCAGTCGTTGTCGTACTTGTGCTCGGTGACTCTCTCCTTGCCGCATTTCGGGCACTTTGTGGAGCAACCGTTCTCATATGCGTGCGGGGCTTCGCGCACCGCGCCGCATTTGTTACAGGTGTCGTCGCACTCGTTGGTGTAAACATGCTCGCAGGTCGAGGGATCCGCACCGACGAGAGAGCAGGCGGTCAACCCGAGAAGCAGGCATAACACCGCGAGAAACAACAGGATTTTCTTCTTCATGAAAACCTCCTCCTATAATATTTGCAAAAAATATTTTATCATATTCTTTATTCGTTTGCAAGGGAGTCTGGTCTTTTTTCGCTAAAAAAATAAATTCTTTTATAAACATGCACAAAAAGAGAAAAGCGGCTTTGTGAAAATTCACATAAAAAAAGGAGTTGAAAAAACGCGCAAACGGTGGTATAATGAATAAGAAAGAAACCTACATTCAAAAAAGGAGCCGTCATGATACCCGAAGACGATGAAGCCTGTCCCTGCGGCAGCGGACTTTCCTATGCCGCCTGCCATAAAGCCTCCGACCTTGCATTAGCCCCCTACCGCGCCCGCGGGGAGCACGTCCCTCCGCGCCGCATGAGAAAGACCCCCGCACAGATCGAGGGTTGCCGCAAGGCGGGCGCGGTCAATTCCGCCGTCCTCGACGCGGTGTCAAAGGTCGTTGCCGAAGGCATCACCACCGCCGAGATCGACGATGTTGTCATGCGGGAGACCCGCGCCCTCGGAGGGAAGCCCGCCTGCCTCGGCTTCGAGGGATTTCCGAAGGCGGTGTGCACCTCGGTCAACGAGGTCGTCTGTCACGGCATCCCCTCCGAGCGGTGCGTGCTGAAAGAGGGGGATATCGTCAACGTGGATTGCACGACGATCTATGACGGCTATTTCGGAGACGCCTCGCGTATGTACGCCATCGGTCGGGTGTCCGAGGAGGCAAGGACGCTGATCTCGGTGACCGAGGAGGCGGTGAAACTTGCCGTCTCTCACCTCGCTCCCTATACCTCGCACCTCGGCGACATCGGCTATGACATCTCCACCCTCGCGCACCGTCACGGCTTCCGCGTCGTCCGCGAGATCGGCGGGCACGGCGTCGGGCTCGAGATGCACGAGGATCCCTTCGTCGCCCATACGGGGCTCAAGGGACGCGGACTGCTCCTCGTCCCGGGCATGATCTTCACGATCGAGCCGATGATCAATGCCGGCACCGCCCGCGTCTATGAGGACGTGCGCGACGGCTGGACGATCCGCACGGCGGACGGACGCCTCTCGGCACAGATCGAGTACGAAGTCCTGATCACCGAAACCGGGCATGAAATTCTCTCAAAATAAAAACAATACATTACAAATAACATAAAATTGAAAGGAGACTGTATGCGAAAGGAACTGACAGACTTTCAGATCGAGTATCGCGACATGCCGCCGATCGACGTAAAGGCGCCCTGCTCGCTCGTCAGCGCCCTCGCCGCGATCGGAGAGGCTCCGACCCCGCGCGCGGCGGGTGACGACGAGCGCATTGCCGAGATCCTCGCACACGGCGCGACCTTTTCCGCCACGTTGACGGCGGACGAGCTGTTGCTCTCGCATCGGTACGTGTTTCTCCGTTTTCACGGGCTCTTCGCCCCCGCACAGATCGGCATCGACGGACGCACGATTGCGGACGCCTGCGACCTGCACGCCGTCACGACCGTCGAACTGCGGAACTACCTGACCCCCGGGGAGCATCGCCTGACCGTCACCTTCCCGCCGAGGGAGAAGGATTCCGCCGCGCACGGGCGCCCCTTCTTCGATGACGTGGGCATCTTTCGCTCCGTCGAGTGCATCACGACCGACGAGGTGGCGATCGAAAACGTCGGGGTCGTCGCCGAGACGAGGGGAGAGGATACCTTTCTCCGCGTGCGCGTCGAGCTTCTCGGAGAGGGAAGAGGAACGCGCGCCGTCGCGACGGTGGAATCCCCGTCGGGACAGTATTTTTATGCGGGACTTCCCGATTTTTGCGGGGAAGTCAATGTCCGCCGCGCTACCCGTTGGTACCCTGCGGGTCTCGGTGAGGCGGCGTGCTATCACCTGACGGTCACGCTTTACCGTGACGCCGAGGCGATCGATGCGACGCGGCTCTCCGTTGGCGTCCGCGCGCTCGCTCCGATGGATGACGGGGGAGAGGATTCCTTCGCCTTCGCGGCGGACGGCACCCGCTTTGTCCCGTGCGGGACGGCGTACCTTCCGACGACCGCCATCCTCGCGCGCGAAACGCCCGCCCGCGTTCGTGCCCGCACGGAGGCGGCGTCCGCGGCGGGTGTCAATGCCTTCTTCGTTCCCGACGTCGGCGTTTATCCCCCCGAACCCTTCTACGAGTCCTGCGATCGCCTTGGAATCGCGGTGTTTCAGGAGCTGTGCGCACCCTCCGCGGAGGAGGACGCCGTGCGGGCGGCATACGACCTCATCGCACGCACCGCACATCATCCTTCTCTCCTATGTTATTATACGGACAAGGAATCCATTGTCGAGCCGCTTGATGCCTGTGTGAAGGAGTACGACCCGACGCTCTCCTGCGTCTTCGTGAAGGAATTGCCTCTTGCCTCCTTCCCCTCGCTTCCCGCGATGAGCACCCTGCGCACCTACCTTCCCGCCGACGGGTGGAACTACTTCTCCGATGCGATGATCTCCTCGGAGGAACACGAAGGTGACCTTCTGAGGATCCTGAACGCGGGTAGCCTTTCCTACCCGTACGCGAACGGGGTGGAAAAGCTCGTCTACCTCTCGGGCATCGTGCAGGCGGATAGGTTAAAGACGGAGATCTACAAAAAGCGCGGGAAGGACGGCATCTCGCCCCCCCTGATGTTCGGCTCTCTTTCGGATGCGAAGACGCGCACCTCCTCCTCCCTCATCGACTCGACGGGGAAGAAGAAGGCGGCGTGGTACGGCTTCCGCCGTGCGACGGCACCGACCGTTCTGATCCCGACGATCGAGGACGGCTTCCTGACCGTCACATTGTCGAACCTTTCGCCCGCCCCCTTCCGAGGAAACGCGACCTGCCTCCTCTCCGATGCGTATAACCGCGTGCAAAAGGAGTTTACCTCTCCCGTCGCGGCGCCTCCCGTCTCGTGCGCGGCGGCGCTCCGCCTCGACCTTACGGAATGGGTGCAGGGACACGAGAAGGAGTTTTACCTCTCCTTCACACTCTCCGACGGGCAGAATACCGTCTTTTCGGACACCGCGCTCTTGGTCCCGCCGCGGAGCTTCCGCTTCTCCTATCCCGACATCACCTATGAGATCAAGGGAAGCGGCAGAGACTTCGTTTTGACGGTGTCCGCCGCCGCTTTTGCAAAATATGTAAAGTTTGATTTTCAAAATATAGAGGTCGAGTGGTCGGACAACTACGTCGATCTTGTAAAGGAAGCGCCGATCCGCATCCCCTTTACAACAAGATCGAACGCCGCGGCGGAGGCGCTGATCCGCGATTTCTCCTATCGGAGCGTGTATGATCTCTTCCGTGACGAAAGCACGGTCGGCACGCGTGAACGTCCGTCGGAGGACTCTCTTTTTGAAGAATAAAAATCAAATACATAAAGAAGGAAAAGATATGAAAAAATTCTGGTCGGAATTCAAAAAGTTTATCACCCGCGGCAACGTCGTGGATATGGCGGTCGGTGTGACCGTTGCCACCGCGTTCACCGCCATCGTCTCGGCGTTTACGAAGGGATTCATCTCCCCGATCCTCGCCCTCCTCACGAGTGATGCGGAGCTCGCCGAGGCAAAATGGGTCATTCGCCCCGAGCTGACCGAGCTCGGCGCCGACGGACAGGTCGTCGTGACCCGTGCCGAAGTCGCCATCATGTGGGGCGGCTTTTTGCAGGCGATTCTCGACTTTCTGCTCATTGCCTTCATCCTCTTTGTCATGATGCGCGTCGCAAATCGGCTGTCTGCCCGTGCGTCCCGCCTGACAAACGATCTGAAGACGATGGCAGGCATCGGTGTCGAAGAGGCGGAAGCTGCGAAGAAGGCAAAGGAAGAAGCAGACGCGAAAGCGAAGGCGGAAGCCGAAGCGGCGGCAGAAAAAGCAAGACTCGAAGCCGAGCAAAAAGCGGAAGAAGCCCGTGCCGAAGCCGACAGGCTGAAGCGCGAGATCGAGCTCCTCACCGAGATCCGCGACCTTCTGAAAAAAGACGCATAAAGAGAAGGCTCCAAACCCCGCATAAGGCAAAAGACTCTCGCAAATCGGTTTTCGCCCCACGCATAAAGCAAAAGGCTCTTGCAAATCGGTTTTCAAACCCCGCATAAAACAAAAAAGCTCTCGCAGAACGGTTTTCAACCCCGGTTTGCGAGAGCTTTTTAACAAAAAACAGAAAATGACCGGGAATCATTTGTCTTTCTCGGCCATTTTTTATAGGTTTTCGATTGGTTTGCTTTTTTTGCTTCGTGCAATCCTCCCTTTGTCAAAAGGGAGATCGAGGGGCAGAGCGCCGATGAAGCAGGGAACAAGAGAAAAACGGAAAGCGGCACCGTTCGGAAACGGAAAAGAAAAAGCACCCCCCCGCCGCAATCACGCGCCGCGCATCGGTACGGAAGCCCGCTCCCACTTGACAAATCCCGCCGATTGTGCTATACTGCCCCTATCCGTTTTTCTCCGAATTTTATTTTTATTAGGGAGATCGATATGAACCGCAAGGAATTCTTTCGTATGCTGTCCTTCGTCGCGTTTTCCGTCAGTGCGGGCGCGATTCAGCTCGGCTCGTTCGCTCTGCTCAATGAGCTTTGCCACCTTCCGTATTGGCCCTGCTACCTGATTGCACTTGCCCTGTCCGTCCTCTGGAATTTTACGCTCAATCGGAAGTTTACCTTCCGCTCTGCGAGCAATGTCCCCGTCGCCATGGCAAAGGTACTCGCATACTACGCCGTGTTCACCCCCCTTTCCACCCTGCTCGGGCAATATCTCACGGTGTCCTTACTTTGGAACGAGTACCTCGTGACGGGCATCAATATGCTGCTCAATTTCATCACCGAGTACCTCTATCAGCGCTTCTTCGTCTTCGGCGGAAGCATGGACAGCGCGAAGGGCGCCGCAAAGGATGAGGAGGAGACCGCATGATGGTCGAAACACTGCGGGAGGAGGACGTCGCCGCCTGCCTCGCGATCTACAACGGCTATATCGAGCAGACCACCTATACTCTTGAGGAAGAACCACTCTCCCTCCCCGCCTTCCGCGCGCGGGTGCGGAAGATCACGGCATCCTATCCCTTCCTCGTCGCGAAGGACGAGAGGGGAGAGACCGTCGGCTACGCGTACCTCTCCGCTTTCAATGAGCGGAGCGCCTACCGCGTGAGCGCCGACCTCTCGATCTACGTCGCCCAAAACGCACGGCGGGGCGGCATCGGCGACGCGCTTCTTTCCGCGATCGAATCCGCCGCGGGAGACTACGGCATCCGCACTCTCATCTCGCTCGTCACGTCGGAAAACGAACCCTCCGTCCGCTTTCACGAAAAGCACGGCTTCCTCCCCGAAGGCACTCTGCACGACGTTGCCGTGAAATTCGGGCGCTCCCTCGGCGTCACCTTTTTCCGAAAGCCCCTCGTCGGATAAAAAACGACGGTTCATCGATACAAAACGCAAAGGACTGCTTTCGGGCAGTCCTTTGCGTTTTGTATCGGATCATCTGTGTGCCGCTTCGAGGGCGAGCAGACGGCGCTTGTTTTCGATCCCGCCGCCGTAGCCGACGAGCGCCCCGCTCGCACCGACCACCCGATGGCAGGGGATCAGGATACAGATCGGATTCCATCCCACGGCGCCCCCCACCGCCTGCGCGGACATCCTTTCCTTTCCCGTCATACGGGCAAGCTCGTGCGCGAGCGCCCCGTAGGTCACCGTCTCCCCGTAGGGAATATCGAGCATCAACTTCGAGACCGCAAGGCGAAAGGGCGTCGCCCCCTCGAGTCGGTAGCGCGGGAGAAAATTCGGCACCTCCCCGCGAAAATACAGGTCGAGATACTTCACCGTCTCACGAAAGATCGGGAGAGACGCAGCCCCCGCCTCGCGTGAAAAGAGCTTTCCTTCATCCTTTGAATCGAGGAACACGAGCCGCGTCAGCACCTCACCGTCGCTCTGCATCTCCATGTCGGAAAAACCGTCCGGTGTCTTATAATGTAAAGTATACATGTCAAATCATCCTTGCTTCACACGTTTTTGAAGAAGTCTGCCATCGCATCGTTTGCCTCTTTCGAAGCGGGAAGCTCGGGTAAAATGGCGGGGTACGCGTGCGGGAGCCGCTTCGACATCTTCAGATCGAGAAAGTGCGTCGGAACGCCGAAGGCACATAGCGCCTTTGCATACGCCCGACTGTAATGACGGAGGAAATCTCCCCATCCCGTCACGAGAAAGACGGGCGGCAGGTGCGAGAGGATCTCCGTATGCTCGGGGTTCGCGTAAGGGAAGAAGGGATGCCGGCGGAAGCCCTTGCCGTAAATGAGAGAGGGAAGAAACAGACCGATGTTGTCGAGCTTCTGCGTGTAGAACATGCCGCTCTGCAACCCGAGCGCGCAGACGCGCGGCGTGTCCGGCGGGTCGACGCCGGCCGCCGCGGCGAGCGCTTCGCTCTTTTGCATGGCGGCAAGATAGAGGGCAAGCCACGCGCCCGCACTGTCTCCGACGAGGAAGAAGCGGCTCACGTCCCCGCAAAACCTCGCGGCGACCTCGGGAACCTTCCGTAGCAGGTCGCACAGCCCGCGAAGGATCGTGAAAATATCGGCATCCGGCGCGAGCGGATATTCCGCCGAAAGGACGAGAAAGCCCCGCTTGCAGAGATCGGCGCAGAAAAGGCGGTTGACCTCCTTGCTCCCGAGCAGGAACCCGCCGCCGTGAATGTCGAGCACGACAGGAAGCACCCCATCGACGCCCGTCGGACGGAGGACGTCGATCCTGTGCCGTGCCACTCCGTCACTTTGACAGTCGAGGTCCGCGACGAGCGTGACATCCTCGGGGAAGGGATGCTCCTTTTCATGCTTTGAAAGAAAGCGGTCGAGTTTTTCCTCCTGCTTTCCGATCTGCCCGCGGATCAAACGCTCAAACATAGCACCCTCCCGCCGCCGAGCGCGGCTTTTTTGCTTTATGGTTTTATGATAGCATATTTTTTTCGTTTGTGCAAGGAGCGGAGGAAAATTTTTACATTTCCCGCATTTTCCCGCCCGCATAAGCGCGAAAAAAGTTAAAATATGGGGTGTTGACTTTGCGCGCGGAATATAGTATACTGAAATCGATCAAATCTTGCCGGAGGAACCAACTATGGATGCGATACGGATCATTGAGATCAAGGAGAGCGTCTTTGCGGACAACGACCGCGACGCCGACCGCCTGCGGGACACCCTGCGCGAAAAGGGCGTTTTCCTTCTGAACCTGATGTCAAGCCCGGGGAGCGGGAAGACCACCTTCCTCACCGCCCTGATCCCCCTCCTCGCGAAAAAATATAAGATCGGCGTCATGGAGGCGGATATCGACGGCGACATCGACGCAAAGACGGTCGCCGAGCGGACGGGGGCAAAGACGATACAGCTCCATACGGGCGGCATGTGCCACCTCGACGCCGATATGACAAGACAGGGACTTACCGAGCTCGGACTCGACGGGCTGGATCTCGTCATTCTCGAAAACGTCGGCAATCTCGTCTGTCCCGCCGAATTCGATACGGGCGCCGTGAAGTGCGCGATGCTCCTCTCCGTGCCCGAAGGGGACGATAAACCCCTCAAATATCCCCTCATCTTCCGCGTCTCGGACGCCGTCGTGATCAGCAAGACGGATACCCTCGCCGCCTTCGATTTCGACCTCGACCGTTGCAGGGAAAATATCAAAATGCGCAATCCGAACGCGAAGATCTTTCCCGTCGCCGCAAAGAAGAACGGTGAGGGCGTCGGCGCGTTTGCCGATTGGCTCTCCGCCGAGATCGATGCGTGGAAAGCAAGCAAAAGATAAACGAATCTTTACAAAATTCGACAAAAACGACGAAAAGAGGAAGAGACCATGCCGGAAATGAGCAAAAAGTACACGCCCGCGCACTACGGGGACGAGAACCCGAACCCGAAGCTTTTGAAGCTCGTGCGCAAGATCACCGACCGCATCCCCGCAAAGATTTCGGGCATTACGACAAAGGATCCCGAGTATTGGGGCTTTGCCTGCATTTTTGAGGACGAGCTGACAAAGGACGAGTCGGAGCGCGCGCTCGACCTCCTTCTTTCCATGAAGGTCAGACGCAAATATACCTATGCCGACCTCTGCCGTCTTTCGAAGGTCACGGACGACGCCTCCCGCGCGTCGCTCGACGACCTTCTCTCCCGCCTCGGCGTTCTCGGAATGCTCGAGTACGACTACGGCGATCACTACACGGCGGACGGTCCCGTGCCGAACGTCCCGCGTGAGAAGGAGAACCGCGAGTATTGGATCCCGCTCTTCGTCCCCGGCTCTGCCGAATATACGAATATGAACAAGGGTCTTATGCAGCGCCATCCCGAGCTTGCCATGTTCTTCGAGCGCATGACCTTCCTGCCCCTCGAACATGTCACCGCCATGGTGCCTCCCGGAGGCGCGGGCGTCGGAATGCACGTCATCCCCGTCGAGCGCGCCATCTCGATGGAGAACGAGTCGCTCGACATCGAGCACATCTCCTATTGGCTGAAACGCTATGAAGGTCACATCGGCGCGAGTGTCTGCTCCTGCCGCTACGGGCGGAAGCTTCTTGACGAAGGATGCGCCGACGATGCCGAAATGTGGTGTATCGGCGTCGGCGATATGGCGGATTATTGCCGCGAGACGGGGAAGGGAAAGGACATCACCTACGACGAGGCGATGGAGATCCTCCGCCGCGCCGAGGACAACGGCTTCGTCCACCAGATCACGAACATCGACGGCGAGGGAAAGATCTTCGCCATCTGTAACTGTAACGTCAATATCTGCAACGCCCTGCGCACCTCTCAGCTTTTCAATACCCCGAATATGTCCCGTTCCGCCTACATCGCGCACGTCGATAAAGAAAAGTGCGTCGCCTGCGGCAGATGCGTCGAATATTGCCCCGCGGGCGCCGTCAAGCTCGGACAGAAGCTCTGCCACGCCGACGGCTCGGAGGTCGAATATCCGAAACAACCCCTCCCCGATAACAACAGCTGGGGCGAGCATATGTGGAGCGAGGATTACCGCGACAAAAACCGCATCAATACCCACGAGAGCGGTACCTCCCCCTGTAAGGCGACCTGCCCCGCCCACATCGCGGTGCAGGGGTATCTGAAACTCGCCGCCCAAGGAAAATACCGCGAGGCGCTTGAACTCATCAAACGGGAAAATCCCTTTCCCGCCGTCTGCGGCAGAATCTGTAACCGCCGCTGTGAGGAAGCCTGCACCCGCGGCACCGTGGATCGCTCGGTCGCCATCGACGCGGTGAAGAAATTCATCGCCGAGCAGGATCTCACGGCAGAGCACCGCTTCGTCCCCGAGATCGTCGTCGCCTCGAACCTCGGACGCTGGAAGGAGAAGATCGCCGTGATCGGCGCGGGTCCCGCGGGTCTTTCCTGCGCCTTCTACCTTGCCCAAAAGGGCTATTATCCCACCGTCTTCGAAAAGAATGAGCGCCCCGGCGGTATGCTGACCTACGGCATCCCCTCTTATAAGCTCGAAAAAGAGATCATCGACGCCGAGGTCGACGTCCTCCGCGAAATGGGCGTCGACATCCGTTGCGGCGTCGAAGTCGGACGCGACGTCACGCTCGATGACCTTCGCGCCGAGGGCTACCGCGCCTTCTATATTGCCATCGGTTGTCAGGGAGGCAGACTCCCGGACATTGAAGGGGAAAATGCGGCGGGCGCCGTCAGTGCGGTGGACTTCCTCCGCGAGACGAACTGCGGCGGAAAGAGCCTGTCGGGCAGAGTCGTCGTGGTCGGCGGCGGCAACGTCGCCATCGACGCGGCGCGCGTCGCCGCAAGATCGGGCGCCGATACCGTCAGTATGGTGTGCCTTGAAGAAAAGGATGCCATGCCCGCGAGCGCCGAGGAGGTGCGCGAGGCAGAGGCAGACGGCGTTCGCATCTTCCCGTCCTTCGGACCGACCCGCGTTTTGACGGAGGACGGACACGTTACGGGCGTGAGCTTCCGCCGTTGCCTTTCGGTTTATGATAAGGACGGGCGCTTTGCCCCCGTGTACGACGATGCCGAGACGATCACCCTTCCCGCCGAGACCGTCATTTTCGCCATCGGTCAGAGCGTCCTGCTCGGCGACCTTCTGAAGGGCAGCCGTGTGGAGCTCGGCAGAGGCAACGCGCCGAAGGCGGATCCCCTCACCTATCAGACCGCCGAGCCCGACATTTTCGTCGGCGGTGACTTGCTCACGGGACCGAAATTCGCGATCGATGCCATCGCCGCGGGACACGCCGCGTCGGAGAGCCTGCATCGCTACGTTCAGCACGGACATATGACCATCGGCAGAAACCGCAGGGAATTCGCAAAAATGGATACCGACGACATCCTCGTGGGAAGCTATGATACCGCAGGCAGACAGGAGGCGGAGAGCCTCTCCGCGGCGGGGAAGGACGCCTTTGCCGATACGCACGGTACCCTGACCGAAGAACAGGTGAAGATCGAGACCTCGCGCTGTCTCGGTTGCGGCGCGTCGATCGTCGATACGAACCGTTGCATCGGTTGCGGCATCTGCACGACGAAGTGCGCCTTCGACGCCATTCATCTCTCGCGCGACCTCCCCGAGGCGAGCCGTATGACCGTCGCGGAGAAGAAGGTCGGCGTCCTTCTGCCCTATGCCGTCAAGCGCGGCTTCCGCATCCTGCGCAACAAAAACAACGTCGGCAAGAAAAAGAAAGCCGAAAGATCGGCAAAGTAAGATCTGAAATACCCCTTCGATGAAAGAACGCACCCCCGCGCCGAAAAAGCGCGGGGGAAAAGCGTCTTTCCGATCGAAGGCTCGAATTGACGGAGGAACCATGCACGAGCTCGGAGTCGTCTTTCATGTTATCAAAAGCGTCAACCGCATCGCGGCGGACAACGGCGTCTCGCATGTGCGCGCCGTAACGGTCGAGCTCGGAGAGGTCTCGGCGGTCCTGCCCGACTATCTTCTCGATTGCTGGCGTTGGGCAGTCTCCAAGGAGACGGTCATGAAGGACGCCGAGCTGATCCTCGAGAAGATCCCCGCCGTCACCCTCTGTGAGGCGTGCGGCAAGACCTACACGACCGTCGAGCACGGGAAGATATGCCCGCATTGCGGGAGCGATCGCACCGTCCTCCTCCGCGGGAATGAATTCATTTTGAAAAACATCGTCGCCGACGACGAAGAGGATGAAAACACGCGGGAAGAAACAGAATAGCAAACAAAACCGTACAATATAGCCGATATTCCCGCCAATATGAGGGAAGGAACAGATTTTTGCATGATAAAAAAGGAAGAGATCTACGCGCTCTTTCGCGAGCGTGGGATCCCCTATGAAGCGGTGGAGCACCGCGCGGTCTATACCATGGAAGCGCTTGCAGAGGTCGAGCTCCCCTATCCCGACGCAGAGGCAAAGAATCTCTTCGTCCGCGACGATAAGCATCGGACGTACCTCCTCATCGTCATGAAGGGAGAGAAGCGGATCGACCTCAAAGCCCTTCGGCGCGCATACGGCACCCGCCCCCTCACCTTCGCCTCGGAGGAGGAGCTTTCCTCCTTCCTCGCCCTGACGCGCGGCGCCGTCTCACCCCTCGGCATCCTGAACGACACGGAGCGGCGGGTCGCCGTATGGCTCGACGAAGATCTGCTTTGCGGAGAAGGGAAGATCGGCGTCCACCCGAACGACAACACCGCGACGGTCTATCTGTCGGCAAAAGACCTCGTGACCCTCCTTGAAGAACACGGAAACGAGGTGCACCTCGTAAAGCTCCCCTGCCTCGGAGAAGCCCACACGGACGCTCAAAATACGTAAAAAACCGTCCGCGCCGAGATCGGCAAGCGGATGTCAAAAAACAAAAGATCGGAAAGAAATCCGCCGTAAGGGAAGCGGGGAGCGGGAAGATCTATACGGGCGATACTCCATTGGACATTTTCGCCCTTTTTTGAAGGCGCGCCTTTCTTGCTTTATGGGAGAAAAGATCAAGAATTTGCGTCTCCCTCTTGACAAATCCTCTCCCGCGTGCTATCCTATAATTACCAAATCAATATAGGAGAACTGTTTGAAATCTATTTCTAATGCTTCGGATTGTGTGATTTGACCGAGAGGTTCGGCAAATCCACATCGCCATACCTCTCGGAGACGTGATAAAATCACCATCGGGAGGAAAAACCTTGAACCGTGAAAACAAACGGAAAACCTTTGAAAAAGGCTACTACAAAACACATCCCTGTAACGATAGCTTCACTTGTAAGACCTGCGGAAGGCTCGTCACGCCCGTCGGGGCGGGGAGCGATCACCGCAACCATTGCCCGAATTGTCTGTCTAGCCTCCACCTCGACATCGAGCCGGGAGACAGACAGAGCGACTGCGGCGGCATCATGGAGCCGATCGCCGTCTGGGTGCGAAAGGGCGGGGAATGGGCGATCATTCACCGTTGCCGTCGGTGCGGCGCCCTGTCGTCGAACCGCGTCGCCGCGGACGATAACCCCATGAAGCTCATGAGCATCGCGATGAAGCCCCTCTGCGAGCCACCCTTTCCCATCGAGCGCATCGAAGAGATGACCGCCCTGATGGGAGGGGACGGCACCCTGCACGAAACCTGTCGTTAGCAAAAAGGCGCGGGCGGATCCGTAACGAGATCCGCCTTGCCCTCACAAACGCAAAAAACCGGACGTCCTTCAAAGAACGTCCGGTTTTTTTGCAGCGCTCACACCCCCGCCGCGTCCCCAAACGGAACGAGCTCTTCTTCGAGGATCGGGGGCTTTTCTTCCCGCAAAATGCGGTAGAGTTTTTTCGCCGTCCCCCGGGCGACGATGCGGAATCCCGCCGCATTGATGTGCTGATTTTCAAACCCCGCGAAGTTGTCGCGGCAATGGCGGTACTCCTCGGGCGGCATTCGATCGAGTCGAAGGCGCCGCTCGGCGGCGTCGTACACAGCGCGGTCGTTGAGTAGCAGTTTTTCTGATACTCCGTCAGCAGGGATTTTCCCGCGGCATCCGTCCTTGCGTATGCCGCGGCATTGTCGATGTAGAGGAATTCTCCCGCATCGTAGCTCACGGGCAGAAATTCGCCGTGCGGCTTGCCGTCACGGTAGATCGGCGCGTATTTGTATTCCTCCGCCTCCTTGACCTTCGGCACTCCGACGGCAGGGAAGACCGACGCCCCCGGCATGTTGGATTGCCGCAAAAATAAAACAGATCTCTCATGTGTCCTACCATTCCTCACCTGTGACCTTTTCGTCTATTGTAGCATAGTTTTCCACGCTTTTCAATACGAAAGCAAAAAAGCCCCCGTTTTCATGCCGCGCTCTTCCCGCAGTGCGAAAATATGAGCGCTCGGACGGACGGTGAAAAAAACATTTTTTCACCCGAAAAGCGAAAAATCTTCAAAAACGTCTTGACAAATCCGTTTTCCTGTGATAAAATAATCCAGTACCTGTAAGCGGGAACGCAAAAGCAGGCTACGCGGGTGTGGCGGAATTGGCAGACGCGCAAGATTCAGGTTCTTGTGGGGGCAACTTCGTGAAGGTTCAAGTCCTTTCACCCGCACCAAAAATCCGAACTCGATCCTTGTGGATCCGGGTTCGGATTTTTTTGCCTCGGCGACGAGTGATGCAGGTACCGCAAGAAAAGGGCTGCCCGCAAACAGGTCTTTGAAATGCCTGTTTGCGGACAAGCCCTTTTTCAAATCAAAGGAATTTGTCCAGCTCTTCCGCCACCCGTTTTTTGACCTTCACCTTCGGGTGCTCGTACAAGCGTCCTCTTGCCACCACGGTGCTCACATGCCGCAGTGCGCGCAGGTCATCGAGCGGGTTTTCGTCCGTTACGATCATGTCGGCACATTTGCCCTTTTCAACGGTGCCCGTCACGTCGCCGATACCCGAAATCTTCGCACTGCGCGCCGTCGCGGTGTAGAGCGCGAACGCGTTCGATACACCGACATACTTGTGGAAGTAATACAGCTCCCGCCAAAAGTCGTATTGTGTGATCCACGGACAGCCGACATCGTTGCCCAACACGACGGGGATCCCGTTTTCAATGGCGGCTTTGGCACAGGCGATGATGCCCTCGAATACAACATTCCCGTTGTATTGCTCCACTTCCGAGGCGCAGGATACCGCGCGGTCAAACAGCGCGTAGGGCAGGGCAGGAGAAATCGTCGTGCAAAGATAAGCCCCGCGCTCTTTGAACAGGGCGAGAATGTCCGCGTCGGGCGCGGCGCCGTGTTCGATCGAATTCACGCCGTTTTCCAGCGCCACCTTCACCCCGACGGGCGACTCCACGTGCGCCGCCACCGTGTACCCGGCTTCGTGCGCCTTGTCGCATACCGCCTTCACCATCTCGGGCGACATCTTGAGCTCTCCGGGCACGCCCTTTTCCTTCGCGTCGAGAACGCCGCCCGTGATCATCAGCTTGATAAGATCCGTCTTTTCCTTTTCGCATACCGCGAGGTGGGCGAGCGCTTCGTCCACGTTGTGCGCCGCCATGGCGACCGAGCCTGCCATGTGCCCGCCCGGCACGGAAATGCCCCGCCCCGCGGCAAGGATCCGCGGTCCCGTCTTGTGTCCCGCGGCGATCTCGTCCCGCAGGCGGGTGTCAAAGTCGCCGAGTCCGCCCACCGTGCGGATCGTCGTCACGCCGCTGTACAGCTCCGTTTTGGCGAAATCACTCACCATCCGATAGGCGACCGCCCGCGTCAGTGCGGAACCCATGATGGTCTTCACCAGTTTTTCGTTGTCTCTCTGTTTCTTTTGCGGCTTGCCGTTACCCGCCAGATGGACGTGCATGTTGATGAGTCCCGGCATGAGATACTTCCCGCCGAGGTCGATCCGACGATAGCCATCGGGTACCGCCTCCGTTTCGGGAACAATGTCCGCGATCACCTCGCCGTCCACCAGTACCGTGTACCCCTCTACGGGTACCATATCCTGCTTGCCGCTCAGAATTTTTCCGCCGCAAAACGCGTATTTCATCTTCCGCACCTCCGCCGCGCTTTTTCCCCATTGTAGCACACCCGCCGCCGAAAGTCAAGCGCGGGCGCACGGAATTTCCGCGTGCAGATATGAATTTTGATCTTTTTATGATTTTTCGTAGTATCTCTATGAAAGACATTGGCTCGAAGACTGTGCGGAAGCATCGCATGAGTCCGTGATGAAAAAGTATTGCTATCGTTGAAATTAAACCCCCCGCCCGTCGGTTTCCCGACGGGCGGGGGTTTTTAGCGGGAAAAAGAGGAAAAGGTCAGATGGTTCCGCTGACGACGAGCGTCGCAGTCCCGGGCGTGAGCGTGTAGGCACCCGTCGTCGGGTTCTGCACGTAGGTCGCGGCAGGGATCGTGATTCTTCCGGGGACGGTGGCGAAGAGCCCGGTTCCCTCGTTGTAGGTGTAGTCGGTCGTCGCGGCAAGTGCCGCACCGTTAAGCGTCGCGACAAGATTCGTAAGCGCGGGATTGAAGGTGTCGGTCAGGGTCACATTGTCTGCCGCATCGGTGGCGACCGTGCCGTAATTGAGCAGAGTAAAGGTGTAAGTCAGCGTTCCGTTTTCGTTCACGGGCACGGGCGAGATATCCTTGCGGATTGCAAGGCTTGCCGCCGTGTTCGGCGTGACGGTCTCGGTTGCCGTGACGGGGGTCGTGATACCCGCCGCGGTGAGCGTCGCCGTATTGACGGTGCCGGCACCCGTGCCGAGCGGTGCGAATTCGTTCGCCTCCGCCTCATAGATAAGAAGCAGATTGCCGCCCGCAGGGATCGAGAGACCGCTGAACACGAGCGGAGGACCCGCAGTGACCGTCGGGTCGGCGGCGGGGACCCCGTTGAGGAACGCGCGGGCAGACCCCGCCACATAGGTGAGGGGGACGAGCGTCCCCGTACCGAAGGTGTAAGCGCCGAGATCGTCGGTCAGCGTCGCACCGTCGACGGCGGCGATCCCGCTGTTGACGACGGAGAGGACGTAGGTGATCCTCTCGCCCGGACGATACGTGCGCGTGAGCGCGGTCTTCGTCATGGAGAGCGTACTGACGATCTCGCCCGTCGTGATGTTGGAGTTGACGACGTTTCCGCCGTAGGAGAGCTGAGCCTGATTCGTGAAGGTTGCCATAAAACACTCCTTGTTTTTTCTTTTCTCGGAGAGAAAATCCCTCCACCGTCAGTATATGAGAAAAGAAAAATCCCGCTCTCCCGCTTCACATCATAAAAGCAGCATTTTAACAAAAACGGCAACCTGTCACGGGGTGCGCAGGTGCCGTTTTTTTACTTTGAAAAGGGTTAATTTCCGCGGTGCTTTGTGTTCAGATAGAGCATCAGATCTCGGTAGAGATAGAGCGACCCGCAGATCACGGTCAGACGTCCCTCGGCGACCGCCGCCTCGTAGGCTTCGCCCACCGTCTTGCACACTGTGCCGCGGATCCCGAGCGCCGCCGCCCGTTCGGCGAGCCCCTCTGCCGAAAGCGCGCGCGGATTGTCCTTCACCTCGGTGAAGAAAAAGTGCGCCGTCCCCTCGGAGAGAAGGGAGAGGGAGGTGTCGGTCTCCTTGTCCGCCATGCAGGCGAAGATCACCGACTTTTCCTCGTCCGGAAAATAGCGGGAGAGGGAAGCGACGAGCGCGCGGATTCCGTTTTCGTTGTGTCCGCCGTCATAGATCACTGTCGGATTCTCCCGCAGGATCTCAAAGCGGGCGGGGTTCCTCGCCTTCGAAAGACCGCTTCGGATCGCCTCCTCCGGGATGCCGAGCGCGTCGCACACCGTCACGGCGATCGCCGCATTCTCGACCTGATGATACCCGGGAATTCCTGTCAGCAGATGCTTGTATTTCCCGACCGAAAAGCGCTCAAGGTACCCCACCGCGCCTTCGGAGATCGGCTCCGCCACGCACAAGGTCACACCCTTTTCCTCACACGCCGCACGGATGACCGCCATCGCTTCGGGTTCCTGCGCGGGCGTGACGAGAAGATGCGTTGCCGAGTCGCTTTTCAGAATTCCGCACTTCGCGCGCGCAATGTCGGAGAGCGTGTTGCCGAGGTATTGCATATGATCCATCCCGAGACGAGAGATCACGGCGATCTCGTTTCGGGGGATCACGTTCGTCGCGTCGAACTCGCCGCCGAGCCCCACCTCGAGCACCACATAGTCGCATTTCTCCTCGGCAAAATAAACGAATGCCGCGGCGGTCCAGATCTCAAACTGTGTCGGAGGAATCCCGCTCTCCGCCCGTACCTTGTCGGCGAGCGGGCGGATCCTCTCGAGCAGCGCTTCGAGCGCTTCGTCGGAGATCTCCCGACCGTTCACCGCGATGCGCTCGTTCACGCGCAGAAGGTTCGGTGAGGTGTACTTGCCGACACGGTACCCTGCGACATCCAAGATCGATGCGACATCCGCCGCCACCGACCCCTTTCCGTTCGTCCCCGCAATGTGGATGAAGCGGAGACCCTTCTCGGGATTCCCGAGCGCGTCGAGCAACGCACGGATGCGGGAAAGCCCCGGGACCGTCACCGCCTGAAAGCTGTTGGCAAAGGAGCGAAACGTCTCCGCCTGCCCGTTTTTCTCGCGATTTGTAAAGGATTCTTGTCTTTTTTTCATATTTGTTAACATTCCTCCGCACGCTTTCCAAAGAAAATAGAAGGTAAATACCCGTACCGGTATCGTCACCGCCGCATTGATCGCCCGCGTGACGTAAGCCACCTCGGGGGTGTACGCATAGACGAAAATGAAGATCGGCGGCATGAGTCCCACCCCGACAATGACGGCGTTGAGGAAAAAGACGACGAAGGAGCGGAGCAGTGTCACCTTCTTTCGGTAAAAGCCTACACCCATGAACACCCCCGTGAGCAGCTTGCACGCACTGATATACGGGTTCGGCGCATAGCCGTGCAGGAGGGAACCGATGATGTCCGCGAGCAGATAGCCGATGCCGCTGTACGGAAAACCGTAGAGCTCTCCCACTACGGCAAGCGGGAGAAATCCGAGGTCGAATCTGACCGTCGAATTCGAGGGGGAAAAGCCGAGAAATCGGCAGAGGATGACGCTCGCCGCGACCATGACCGCGGTGAAGATCAGAGGGAAGAGGGGAAGTTTGTGTTTGTTTCGAATCATAAAAAATACCTCCGTTTCGACAGATTCATCTCTGTTCACGGAGGGAAAAGACCGACGAAAAAATCGCCGGTTTTTTATGAAAGGTGCCACCGAGAAACAGCGGGATGCGGGTGACGAACCGCAGGGAAAGAAAAAAGCTTCCCCAATTCGTCCGTGCGGCAACTCCCCGTCCGCACGGCACTCACGCTCGTGACCCTACTCTGCTTTTGAAATGTTGATACCAGTATAGCACGGCGGACACAAAAAAACAAGAGGGGCAGGGAAGATTTTTCCGAAAGCGCGCGGATTTTCGCAAAGTGCCTTGATTTTCTCCCCGATCTGTGCTATACTTCGGATAGTTTGATAACAAATGCGAGGAAATCATGAAACAGATCAGAGAAACAACCTTTGACGAAGAGCGCGCCCTCTATGCACTCTCCGACGCCACCGTTGAGAATTGCCGCTTCGCGGGACCTGCCGACGGGGAATCTGCCCTGAAGGAGAGCCACGACGTCACCGTGCGCTCCTCGGACTTCGCTCTGCGCTATCCCTTTTGGCATATGACGAATGCCGAGATCTCGCACTGCACCCTGCGCGATACCTGCCGTGCCGCGCTCTGGTATGCGAAGGATGTCTGCATTAAGGATTCCGACCTCCTCGGGATCAAGGCGGTGCGGGAATGTGAGAACATCACAATCTCGGGCAGTCACGCCGTCAGCCCGGAATTCGGTTGGTTTTGCCGCAACCTGACGATCGAGGATACCGAGATCACGGGAGAATACTTCCTTCTCCATAGTGAAAACGTTGTCCTGCGCAATGTCACCCTCCACGGAAAGTATTCCTTCCAGTATTGTAAGAACGTCACGATCTACGATAGCGTCCTCGATACCAAGGATGCCTTTTGGGAGACCGAGAACGTCACAGTCTATAACAGCGTCGTCAAGGGCGAATATCTCGCATGGTACGCGAAGAATCTGCGCCTTGTCAACTGTAAAATCGGCGGGACGCAACCCCTCTGCTATGCGAAGGGCTTGATCCTCGAGAACTGCACGATGGAAGGGTGTGACCTCTCCTTCGAGTATTCCGAGGTCGACGCCGACGTCAAGGGAACCATCGACAGCGTAAAGAACCCCCTCTGCGGAAAGATCGTCGCCGACAGCATCGGGGAGATCATCTTCGACGAGCACCGCCGCGACGAGGGCAAAGCCGTCGTCAAGACAAGAGAAAACTCTTAACCCTGCGGTGAGGTCGCCTCGTATATCGCTCCTTCGCATCGGGTGGCTGTTTGCTCCTTGCCTTTTGTGAAAGAACTTCCGTCGGATATTTTTGTTACCACAGAGCGTCTTTGCAAGTTTTCTGATGTTTCGAACTGTTACTTTTATTGTGCAAATGCAACAAATTTTTTGCCGATTTTTTGCCATATTGCCAAGTTGATTTTTGAAAAACAGAATGATATAATATATATATACTTATATACATCTCCCCCTCGGGGGTGCACAAGGAGACTGCCATGAAAAAAAAGGTGAAGAAGCTCTTCCTCGCGTGCGTGACGATGACTGTCCTCATCTCCTGCTTTTGCGTCACGTCTTTTGCTAAAGTGGGGAACGGGAAGATTGTCGACATTCTCGAATACTATGATACGACAAAAGCCTTCGCTTTCGATTCCTTCGACTCCGCGGAGGACGCAAAGCTGCTGAATGTGCAGAGACCGGAATCGTTTGATTTTCGCGACGGAACTGCTATCATTGCAATGCAAGCCTCCACTAACGTTTCTTATGTGGTTCCCTCGTTAAAGGACAGTTTCGGCGCGAATTTTCGTTTTCGCATTGATGGGGATAATGTCGGTCGAATCTTGCTTGACATCGGAGATGAAAGCGAGACACCTCACGTCGTCTTCGCCTTTGATTCTTCCGAAGGCACGACTACATACACTCTGACAGATAAGAACGCCATGCCGATTACCGCGACGATTCCCGATATGATTCTTATCGCAGGGACTTTTTATACTCTTTCTACTTTCTACGACAAAGAGGCAAGAACCGTGACGTTGAAACTCACCGAGGAAACGGACGGCGGGACAGAAAGCGAGATCACGATTTCGACGCCGGATCTCACGTCAGCGAGTGAATTGGCGCTTCGTCTTCCGACAAAGGTGAACAATGGCGTTACGGTTACTCTCGATTATGCCGAGGTTTATTTCGGCACCTTTCTTCGTACTTTTGAAGAGAAACAGATGAAGACGGAAGAAGCCGTCCTTGATCTCGTGAATCGTTATAATACCGAGACAACCTCCGACGCGGAGAAAGAAGCAATTATTTCCACTCTTCACACTCTTATTCTTTCTCCTGCTTTTACCTTGACGAAAGGTACCCTTGCCTATGAGGCGCTTTATGGAGGCGCTTCCATGGGAGAGAAAGAGCATTATACCGCTTTTGCAGTAACCTTCTATACAAAGAAGATGATCCGTGCGGTGGAGAAGATTGATACAGAAAAATCCTACGAAGAGCGCCTTGCTTTCGTCAATGAGATGAACGACATCCACGACGTCATTTTGGCGGTAGGCATGGATGATCCCGATGACGATTCCGAATATGGCATCGCTTTGAAAAAGTATCATGCCGAGAGCACCGCGGTGGAAAAAATTCACACCGATGCCGAGCTTTTTCTTCACACCCTGTGTGATATCGTTCCCGCGAGGCTTGATTACGCGGGCTATTCCGATATTTTGAAAACTCTTGAAGGCGTTCATCCGGATAAAACCTACCCGGGCGTTGAAGCTTGTGTGCCCGTTTATGATCGGATTTGCGCATTGAAACATAATGCGCAAGAAAAGGCGTCTGCTTTTCTCTCGGCTGTTCTTCTTCTTGCCGACGAAGAGAAAACTTTTGCTACCCGTTATGCGGCATATACTACTGCAAGAAATTCTTATTACGACGATCTTTCTTATTTCGTGGTGGGCGAGGATGGCGAAATTATTCACCCTGTTGCCGATGCGATTGCGCTATACATGTCGCGGACACAATATTTTGATGACATTGTGGCTTATAATGAGTCCTTTCTCTCATTTGTTTCCCGTGCCGTTTACGCTACCGAGCGGAGCTCTCGTCTCGGATGTATTATGAGCGCGGAAAAGCTGATGAAGAGCACCGACGGTAATCTTTTTGAAATTGAGTACATTCGCGCGGGGACGCCTGATAAAAGCGTTGACTATACAAATTCTGTTAGGTGTGCTGTCGACAAAATTGAAGAAATGAGCCAATCGATCGAGGCAGATAGGATGGCGATCGCCGAATATATCAAAGCGGTAAACAAGTTGAAAGCGGTAGGTACCATCCATGGGAAAAAGGAACTTCTTGAACAGACGAGAGCGCTTCGCGTCGCGGATGATCTTTTGACCGTCGACGGGGTTGTGGAAGCGAACATTGCCTTCTCGTCCGTTGAGGCAGAAGTGGTTCTTTGGGAAGGAAACAGCAAGCTGGTTTTGACCTCTGTCGCCATTTTGAAAAAGACGAGCGATCTCTCTGAACGTGCGGTCTTGATTATGCGCGCTCGCGTCGCGCTTGCCTCCCTTCAGGATAAGACTTACGAAGGCGTCATCGACGCCGAGACCTATCTTGTACAGGCGGTGATGGAATATAACCAAGGCGTCGCGCAGATGAATGAAATGTTTGAGCGTGAAACCGACGCCGCATTAGATCTCTCTTATGCCGCCGCCCCGAAGGCTATCGTTGGCGTAATTGCGTGGATCACCAAAGAAAACTATTGAAACACTTCTATCAAAACAGAAGGGGGGATGGAATTCCTCGGGATTTTCCGCCCCCCTTTTTTGATTTAAGGAAAATAAAATGTGTGGCAGCAAATTCGTTCGCTCAAATTACGACCACCGAAAAATGGCAGTATCGCAGTTTTCTTACTCTGCATTGATTGCGAAGTTGATTTTCTGAAAAATTTGTAAAAATTTCCCGAAGGCATTGAAAAAACGCGCGCGTTATGGTATACTCTATGTAATAAACGATCAAATGCGGTTATGCTATGACAAAAAGGGAAAAGACGCCGGAAACTTCGGCGTCGGAAGGAAACAGACATGGAAAGAGAATTGATCTCCCACATCTATGCGGTGCCCGGGCGCTTCGGCGGTAAGAGCGTGACGCTCGGCGGTTGGGTGCGGAATCTCAGAGATTCCAAGGCATTCGGCTTCATCGATCTGAACGACGGCTCCTGCTTCAAGAGCCTGCAGGTCGTGTTCGAGAGGGAGAAATTAGAGAATTACGACGAGATCGCCGCACAGAACATCGGCGCGGCATTGGTCGTGACGGGCATCCTGACTCTGACCCCGGGGGCAAAACAGTCCTTCGAGCTGAAAGCGACGGAGATCGCCGTAGAGGGCACCTCGACCCCCGATTACCCCCTCCAGCCGAAACGGCATACCGTGGAATTCCTGCGGGAGCAGGCGTATCTTCGCCCGCGGACGAACCTTTTCTCCGCCGTCTTCCGCGTGCGCAGTGAGGTCGCCTTCGCCATTCACGATTTCTTCCACTCCCGCGGCTTCGTCTATGTGCACACCCCCCTGATTACAGGCTCCGACTGTGAGGGCGCGGGCGAGATGTTCCGCGTCACCACGCTGGATCTCGAGAACCCGCCGCGCACCGAGGACGGACATATCGATTTTTCGAAGGACTTTTTCGGCAAGAGCACGAACCTCACCGTTTCGGGACAGCTCGAGGGTGAGACTTACGCCATGGCGTTCGGCAACATCTACACCTTCGGTCCAACCTTCCGTGCGGAGAATTCCAACACCGCGCGCCACGCCGCGGAATTCTGGATGATCGAACCGGAGATCGCCTTTGCCGACCTCGACGACGATATGGCGCTCGCATGGGATATGATCCGTCACATCATCACGCACGTGACGGAGAAATGCGCCGCAGAGCTTGCCTTCTTCGATAAATTCGTCGACAACGGTTTGCTCGCAAGGCTCAACGCCCTGAAAAACGCCGAGTACGCCAAGGTTACCTATACCGAGGCGATCGACATCCTGTTGAAATCGGGTCAGGAATTCAAATACCCCGTCTATTGGGGCGTGGACCTGCAGACCGAGCATGAGCGGTATCTGACCGAACAGGTGTACAAAAAGCCGATCTTCCTCGTGGATTACCCGAAGGAGATCAAGGCATTCTATATGCGTCTCAACGATGATGGGAAGACCGTCGCGGCAATGGACCTTCTGGTGCCCGGCGTCGGCGAGATCATCGGCGGCTCGCAGCGTGAGGAGCGTCTCGACGTTCTGAAGGCACGCATGGCGGAGCTCTCCCTCAAGGAAGAGGATTATTGGTGGTATCTGAATCTGCGGAAGTACGGAGGAACCAAACACGCGGGATACGGTCTCGGCTTTGAGCGTATCATTATGTATCTGACAGGTGTGTCGAATATTCGCGATGTCATTCCGTATCCGCGGACAGTGGGTAACGCCGAGTATTGATTTGGAAAAAAGGGGCTGTCGCAAATAGGTATTTCAAAGACCTATTTGCGACAGCCCCTTTTGTAATGGAAATAGCGAAGGATCATCAAGATCAAAGAAGGATCGAATCAAGAAAATCTCCGTCGCTTTATGTCGGGAAACAGGCGCAATCTTCCCGCAAAAAGCAAAATTCATAATTCATCCTTCTTGATTCACAATTCTCTACATTTTCTCGAAGTGCAACACATCGGTCACGAATACTGTTGCTCCGCCGACAGTTATTTCGGCAACTCTTACAGTCCCGCCCGCAGTGCGTGCATCGGGCGTCACGGCGGGCATTGCCGCGGTGCGCTTCGCACAATTGTGACGAATGATCGACAGTGCGTTGTCCACTTTGTCATCGGGTGTTCCGATGAGCAGTGTAGTATTTCCGTCTTGGAGAAAGCCACCCGAGGTAGCAATTTTAGTAAAACTAAAACCGCCGTCCTTCAACGCATCAGAAACGAAGGATGCATCTCTTTTGTTGATAATTGCGGTGATCATTTTCATGTCAAATATCCGTTCACCTCGTTTCATTGAAAGCATATGTGTGCTGTAACGGGTTGGTTACAACTGCGAGAAGAATTATTTTTCGAGGAGATGTGCTTTGATATAGTCAGCGCTCATTTTCGCCGATTCAAGCGGTACTCCCGTAGAATATACTTCGTCCTCGACAACGAAGTATTTGACACCTATCTTTTCTGCTGTCTTGATAAGCTCGGGGAAATTCATCGTGCCCCGTCCGATTTCAATACATTCGGGTCCGCGAAGAATTTTGCCGTCTTCCAGGTGAAATTCGTGGTTTGCCTCACAGTCCTTGAGGTGAAGGCAATCTACCCGTCCGGAAAGGCGTTCAAGAAGAGCGCGTACATCAATTCCGGCAACCTGCGCCCAATAGGCATCGACATTGAAGCCTGTTGTCTCCGGGTCGAATTCTTCCATGAGGTAGTCATACTTGCGCTTGCCTTCAATTTCAAAAAATTGGTTTGAGAACTCGCCCGAATGGTTGTGGTAGACAAGTTTGTAGCCGTAGTTGTTATAGTAAATTTTTGCCATTTCGTTGAATTTTTTGATGAAATTTTTCAGTGACTCGAAATCGGGTGTTGCAAAGCCACCGATGCCGATTTCCGTCGCGCCGAGAATCTTATGATATCTGGCGGTGCCTTCCACGTCCTCGCAGATGCGAGGAAAATTATAATGGGTGGAGACAAGACGAACGTTGGCCTCATCGGCATATTTTCTGAATTCCTCGGGGGAGATATAATCATAAGTGCCGGCGGTTTGTGCAAGCGTGTAGCCGTACTCGTGTATTTTCTGGAAGGCATTGCGCGTGCTCTCGGGTGTGGTGAACTCTTTACGAATGGACCAAAGCTGAATACCGAATTCTTTCATGGAAAAAAGCTCCTTTTCGGGAAATCATTGATTTTCTTAAAGTATACCATATCACATGCGCTTTGTCAAGAGGATTTTCAGTGAAAATAACGAATTGTAAGAGCATTCAGAACGACGGTCAGAGAGGACAACGCCATCGCGGCGGATGCCATCATCGGAGAGAGCGTCACGCCGAGCCCCGTCAGTGCGCCCGCCGCGATCGGAATACAGATGCAGTTGTAAATGAGCGCCCAGAAGAGGTTCTCCCGCACCTTGCGGAGCGTCAGGCGACCGAGACGCACGAGCTTCACCACGTCGCGAATGTTGTCTCTGCGGAGCACCACGTCGCAGCTTTCGATGGCGACATCGCTGCCCCGCCCCATCGCAATGCCGATATCGGCGGCAACGAGAGGAAGCGCGTCGTTGATGCCGTCGCCCACCATGGCGACCTTTTCCGTCGCGGAGATCTCGCGGATTTTTTCTCCTTTTCCCGCAGGGGAGAGGGAAGCGTAATACTCGTCCACGCCGACCTCTGCCGCCACATGTTTTGCCGCGGGTGCCGCATCTCCCGTCAGCATGACGGAGCGCACCCCGAGACGGGACAGCTCCGCGAGGGCGTCGCGGCTTTCGGCTCTCGGCGTGTCCGCTACCGCAAAGGCGCCGAGCAATCCGTCCTCATCCGCCGTGTAAATGACGGCGGCACCTTCCGCCTCCGCCCGTGCGGCAAAGTCGGCGAGAGGGGAAATGTCCGCGTCGCAGTCCTCCATCATCGCGGCGTTTCCGACCGCGAAGGAGCCTTCCTTACATTTGACATATACCCCGCGACCGACGACGGAGGAGACCTTTTCGATCTCATAGACCGCCGCTCCGTCGGTAAAGGCGGAGATGGCGGATGCGATCGGATGCTTCGACTCTCTTTCCGCCGCTCCCGCCGCGGAGAAGAGCGCATCCTTGGTTTTTCCGTCGGCGAGCGCATAGTCGAGCACCCGCATTTTTCCTTCGGTCAGCGTGCCCGTCTTGTCAAACGCAATGCGCCGTACCCGTCCGACCTCTTCGAGCGCCTCGGCGCTCTTGATGAGAATTCCGAGTCCCGCACCCTTGCCCATCGCACACATGATGGCGGTCGGCGTCGCGAGTCCGAGCGCGCAGGGGCAGGAGATCACGAGCACGCTGATGGCATGGTTGATCGATGCCGTTACGTCGTGCGTCACGAGAATCCAAATAAGGAAGGTCCCCGCCGCGATTCCGAGCACGGCGGGGACAAAGAAGGAGCTCACACGGTCGGCGAGCTTTGCGATCGGCGCCTTGGTCGCCGCCGCCTCGCTCACCATACGCACCGTTTCCGAAAGAGAAGTGTTCGCCCCGATCCGCAGGGGACGCACCTCCGCATATCCGCCGAAGACCACGCATCCCGCGGAGAGCTCGTCCCCCTCTTTTTTGTCGACGGGAAGACTCTCGCCCGTCAGCGCCGACGCGTCCACCGAGAGAGAACCCGACAGGATCACACCGTCGCAGGGGATTCGTTCGCCTTCGCGGAGGATCAGCGTGTCATCGAGCGTCAGCTCCGCCGTTCCGATCGAGACCTCCTCTCCGCCGCGCCTGACCCGCACGGTGTCGGGCGTCAGGGAGGAGAGCGCACGAATGGCACCCGCCGTCCGATCCTTTGCCCCGCCCTCGAGCGTCTTGCCGAGCGTCACGAGCGCGAGGATCATGCCCCCCGACTCAAAGGTCGCCTTCATCGCGAGCGAGTGGGACGGCTCGCCGAAGAGCACCATTCCGAAGATCACGGTGCCGTAAAGGATCGCCGTCCCCGAGCCGAGCGCGATCAGGGAATCCATGTTCGGCGCGCCCGCGAGAAGGGAGCGCGTCCCTCCGACGAAATAGCGGTAGTTGAGGATCACGATCGGGATCGTCAGGATAAACTGCACGGCGAGATTCAGCCGCGGGTTGTGCATATGCGAGAGAAACTCGGGATAGGGAAGAGACATCATGTCTCCCATCGCCACATACATGAGAAGTGCCGCGAGGATCAGAGAGAAGATCAGGGGCAGATGGTTTTTCTTCGTCGGCGCGTCAAGGGTGATGACCTCCCCCTCGGCAAGCGGCTTTGCCCCGTACCCCGCGCGGTGTACCGCCGCGACGATGGCGTCGACGTCCCCCTCATGCTCCACCTCCATCGAGGCGGTCAGAAGGCTGACTGCCACCGAGGAGACCCCGGGGAGAGAACGGACGGCATTTTCCACATGCGCGGCGCACGCCGCACACATCATACCGGTGATCTTGAATTTGGTTTTCATTCTAAAATCCTTTCTAAATGAAAAGAACTGTTTTCATTATACACAAAATTCGAGGGTTCCATTCGCCGCGTCACGGCGGAGTGCCGCGTCCGAAAGGCTTTCGGAAAGCTCGGAAAACGTCACGTCCCCGCGAACCCCGTGCGAGGAATTTTCCTCTTTTTCGACAAGCCCCGACAGCCTGAGCGATCGGAGTCTCGAGAGCAGAAAGCCCTCGATCCAATAGTGAAATTCCGTCCCCGAATTTCGCCTTTCGAGGGGCTTCATCCTCAAGTACATCGGACATCCGTCCGACGCGTCCCGCCACGTGTCGACGAAGGCGACGTCATACCTTTCGCGCGGCGCGTCGTGCTCCGCGTAATCGAAGGCGTCGGCACGGAGGATGCGAATCTTCTCTCGGTGCGGGAAGAGAGGGAGAAGCCGCTCTTCGAACAGTCCGATGACGTCGGGACTCTTTTCAATCACCGTGACGCTCTCCACCGAGGGCTTGTTTGCCGCGTGGAATGCGTAGTACCCGAGTCCGAGACCGAAGGTCACGACCCGCCCTCTCGCCGCCGCGATCGCCTCGCGGGAGGTCACCGTGTCCGCAGGGGTCAGCGTCATCCATTCGTTGCCGTCCTCCGTCACGGCGAGAAAGGGGAATTCCTCACGGAAGAAGCCGAGCGGCGGGATCTCGCGAAAGTCGTCCGAAACCTCCATGTCCCCCGCGATCGCCGCACGGTAGGCGGGGTACTTCTCGTTTCTGATCGCGAAGCGCCCGCGTACCGCGTCCAAGACGCGCACCGTGCGTATGTAATCGTCGGCGAGAAAATCCTTCGTGTCGAGAATCCGCACGGAGGGGAGCAGGTAGTCGCGATAGAGAATCCGCTCCTCCGCCTCTCCCGCCGCGTCGATGCCGAGCGCTTCGGCGAGCAGGGCGGCGACCGTCTCCCGCTCGGAGAGTCTCCCGTCCTCGCAGAGCGTCCGTACCGCCCGCCCGTCCATCCACTCGGGACAGTGCGAGAGGTAGGCGGCATACAGAGAGGTCAGACGGTAATTTCGTCGGAAGGTCGCGGTAAGCCGTCGGAATTTTTCATAGTCGGAAAAAGAAAGACTCACGATGTTCCTCCTTGCCATGGTTCTTGCGGCGGGGTGTCGAGCGAATGTAGCCCGCGGTGTCCCGCCCGAAAGAGATTGAAATTCAAATCGGATAACTTATAGCATCTCCGCAGGTTCTTTGATAAAACAGCGGAGAAGATGCAAAATGTCGTCGTTTTTTTGCACCGCACTGCGGTTCGTCCCAATGGCGAGTGCCGCGAGATGTGTGCCGATGGCGGCGCTCTCGGTGAGGGAGAGTGCGTGATCTCTGCCCATCACCACCCCCGAGAGGAAGGCGTCGCCCGCTCCGCTCGTGTCCACCACCCGCACCTTTTCGGCGGGTACGATGCCGAAGGAGCCTGTCCTCCGGTCGTAGGTCACAGACCCCGCGGCGCCGAGCGTTACGATGACGGAGGGCAGAGAGGGAGTGCGCACCTTTTGCAGAAACGCGACCATTTCCTCGGGCGAATTCTTTCGCAGGTCGGCGGAGAACAGCTTGCCGAACTCCACCGCGTTACACACGATACATTCGGTGCGGAAGAGCAGGTCGGGACGCTTTTCAATCACCGAGAGATTGCCCACGATGGCATAGACGGGCACCCCGTACCGCTCGGCGGCGAGGATCACCCGCTCGGCGATCTCCTCTCCGAGGTCGATCTCGAGAATGACGCTCTTCGCCTCCGCCATCAGCCGCTCCGCATCCTCGTCGACGAGGGAGAGGAGGGGCGCGGTGTCGGGCATCATGGAGATCTGTCCCGCCGCGTCTCCCGTCTCGTTCAGGACGACCATCCACATGCCGATGCCGCCGTCGGGCACCACCTTCAGATAGCGGGTGTCGACGCCGATCTCCGCAAGATGCCGCGTCACCGAGACGCCGAACGCCGACAGGTCGGATAAACTCACGAAGCGGACGGGGAGCCCGCACGCCGCGAAGTTTTCCGCAATGTTGCGCGCGACGCCCCCTTCTACCGTCTCGATCCTGCCGAGATTTCGTCCGTCGGGCACATAGACCCCCTTCGGGTATCCCTTCACGTCCACAAAAGAAACGCCGATGACCGTCGTATATTTCATATATCCGTCCGCCTTTGATCGTTTTTTCTCAAAAGAATTTGCAGGGAATTCGCAGGGAAGAATCGGAAACGCGGCGCGCGGGAGAACCCCTTTGTCGCCCGCAGATATGCCGTTTTTCCGAATGTATACCTTTTTTATATAGTATAGCGCATCCGAACGGAAATTTCAAGATTTTTTCGGGAATTTGGAAAAAAGATTGCAAAAAAAATCCGCTTGTGGTAAAATAAAAGAAAAAACGGAGGAACTTCCGATGGAAAAAGAGAAGATCGACCGCATCAACGAGCTCGGAAGGCTCATGAAAACACGCGATCTGACCGAGGAGGAAAAGCGGGAGCAGACCCTTCTGCGTGCCGAGTACCTCGCATGGTTTCGCGCCGAGATCCGCGGCGAAAAAACAAAAGGAGAGAAAAAGCAATGAACCGCTGTGCCGTATGTTCCGCCCCGATCGAGGGGGAGTCGCCCGCCATTCTGACGATGGGAGGCTTCGGGCATCCCCGCTATCTCTGTCCCGCCTGCGCGGAGCACTTCGATACCGTCACGGAGGGACGCGACCCCGACGCGATCTCTGCCGCGGCAGAGAAAATCTCCGCCGACCTTGCCGCTTCGGGCACCGATGACGAGGCGACCTATGAGACCGTAAAGGAGATCCTCGACACCGCCGCGACACGCGCCGAGGGCATCCGCGCGGGTACCTACGATTTCTCCGAGGACGAAAAGAAAGAGGAGGGAGAACTCGACGAGATCCCCGAGGAGCTTCTCGAGTCGGAGGAGGATCGCGCCCTTGACCGTGCGGAGGAGGAGAAGAACAAAAAATTCGATCACATCCTGAATTACGCATGGATCGGCATCGCGATCTGCGCCGTCGTTCTCTTTGTTTTGTGGTTGGTCCGCAGATGAGAAAGAATACGTTCGGATTTGCCGTCGTCGGCACGGGAGCCATCGTCGATCGCTTCCTTGACGCGCTATCTCATGTCGAGGGG
Source organism: uncultured Eubacteriales bacterium (assembly GCA_934373635.1). Classification (GTDB taxonomy): domain Bacteria; phylum Bacillota; class Clostridia; order Oscillospirales; family CAG-272; genus UBA1740. Next base: position 135,562 of record CAKROZ010000002.1, on the reverse strand, counting down.
GCGCGCGCCGTTGCCCTTTTTTCCCGAAAGGAAGAGACGGGGAATGCCTTCGCCGCCCGCCACGGCGGCCTTACGGTCTATACCGATTACGACCGCATGCTCGAAGATCCCGCCGTTCACGGCGTTTACATTGCCACTCCGCACTTTTGCCATAAAGAGCAGACTCTCCGCGCCCTGCGCGCGGGACGGCATGTGCTGGTGGAAAAGAGCGCGGCACTCACCGAAGCGGACTTTCGGGAAATGCGGGAGGAGGCAGAGCGGACGGGGCTCGTCCTGCTTGAGGCGATGCGCCCCGACTTTGATCCCGCCTATGACATCGTGCGAAAGACCTTGCCCGCCCTCGGGCGCATCCGCCGTGTCTCCCTCGTCTTTTGCCAGTATTCCTCCCGCTACGATGCCTTTCGCCGCGGGGAGGTGAAGAACGCCTTCGACCCCTCCATCGGCAACAGCGCCCTGCTCGATATCGGGGTCTATCCGTTGCACCTCTGTCTCTCCCTTTTCCGGATGCCCGAGGAGATGAGCGCCCGCGCGGTCTTCCTCGACAACGGCTTTGAGGCGGCGGGCGATCTCGCGCTTTCCTACAAGTCCCGCGGCTTTTTGGCGACCGTTTCCTATTCCAAGGTTCATAACGCCATGGAAGCGAGCGTGATCGAAGGAGAGGACGGCGCCCTTCGCATCGATAAGCTCACCGAACCGAAGGAACTCCGCTATGTTCCCCGCGGAAAGGAACCCGTCACCCTCCCCTTTGCCGCGGAAGAAAACAACATGCGCTTCGAGATCGAAGCCTTTCTCGAAATGACGGAAGGAAAGCGCTCTCCGACCTCCTACCTCGACCTTACCGAAGCGACCCTGACCCTCATGGACATGGCAAGCAAAACCACCTCGTCAATCCTTACCGAAAAAGTCTAGACATCTCCGGAAGGTAGCTTTCATGCCATGAATGAGAAAACAATTCGTGGAAAATGGCAATTTCCACGATTGGGGTGTACTTGTCTTAATATGCGCACGCTTGTTTTGCTGAAGTCTATAAAAACAAAGAAGCGGTGAGGTGCAGCGAAAGTGGACTTTCAAGAAAAAAAGACCTCACGAAGGAGCCGCAATGTAGCTCTTTCGTGAGGTTTTTGCATAATAGTTAGAGCGTTTTATCAATGATATGTAAAGTCGGATTTACAACCGAGTCGCAGGACTTGACATCCAGCGTCCGCATCGCCATGAGACGCATCCCCATATTCTCAATGAGATTTCGCGGCGGAAGAGGGAGATCGCGGAATTCCTTCGCGTTGATCTGCTTCGATTTTGTCACGATGGAGATGTAGCGGTCGTAGATGGTCGAGTTGAGAAGTGCGAACAGCCCGTAGGCGAAGCGCGCGCAGATCTCGCCCCCCTTGTCCTTCGTGTCGATGTAGTTGATCTTGTTGTGCGTGCTGATGAGCGGGTAGGTCGGGAGCTGGGACGCGAGGTAGATCGCGCAGTTGAAGAAGCGCTCGTCGCTCTTCGCGGGCACCCGCTTGACCACGATCAGGTTCTTGTTCCGCTGGCAGAGGTTGTCCCGCACGGGGGCGATGTACTGACGGCGGATCGGCAGGGGGAATTCCACCCGCCCTCCGCGGATCGCGGCGGGGCGGATCAGAGGGATCGTCCCCTTGATCGGCTCGGAGAAGAGCAGCCCGTCACAGCGGGAGTCAAGGATCAGACCCGTCGACATCTTCAGACCGAGTGTCGAGAGCGTCTCTGGAAAATCCGAAATATACTTGACGATGCGCGTGTCCTCCACGCTCTTCGGCAGGGTCAGTGAGCCGTCCCGTCCGTCCACCACGAACGCGTAGGGAAGAGGGGGCAGGGCGACCGTCAGGAGCTCGGAGCCCTCGTCGGTCGATGTGGAGATCGCCACCGTCTCGTTTGCGTCGCCGCGGCGAAATTTGAGGATCATGTTCTTTTTGAGGGGGATCGCCCGCTTCGCGTTCTTTTGCTTGCCGACGAAGAGATGGATCCCGTCGAGCACCACGCGTGAGAAGATCTCGCGTCTGACGGGGGTCAGTGCCGCCGCCGTGGCAAACGCGGTCGGAAGCAGAATGACAAGCTGTCCGTCGGGCTCGAGATGGCGCATCGCGGTCTTCGCGAAGAGATACGCCTCCGAGATCTTCACCTGCGTGATGCCGCCCGCGGAGGATGCCTCCTCCGAGCGCTTTTCGCAGAGTCCCGTCGGCGGGTTGCAGAGAATGAGGTCAAAGGTGTCCTCCGCCGTCTCGGTCAGCGTGACGGTGTAATGCCGCTTCGCGTCGACGATATAATTCTCGGGGTAGACCGTGATGAAGAGCTTGACGCCGTAATCGTGACGGCACTTTTTGCGGATGCGCTCGAGATTGTCTTCGAGCATCGGAAGAAACGCCTCGTCCGTCTCATAACAGGTGAGGAAGATCTGACGGCACTTCGGCGCCTCGCGACAGATCCGTTCCACCACCGCGGCGGAGAGGATTCCCGTACCCGCGCCCGGGTCGAGGACCGTATAGGCGGTCTTCGCCTTGTCGAGGGTGAACATCGACGCCATGCGGCGCGCCGTTTCTTTCTTTGTAAAAAGTCTGCCGAGTCGGATATTTTCACTCGCGGATTTCGCACGGATGAGCTTTCCCGTGTTTCTGCAAGTCAGATTGAGCATGATTCGCCACGACCTTTCCGATAGATTCGAGGGGGTCACCGCCGAAAACGGTGCGCAAAGGAGAGAGCCTCTCGTCGGACGAGCCGAGCGTGACCCGCATCGCTTCCCGCCGGAGGAAAAATGTCTTCCGCTCCCTGTCCCGCGCTTTGTTTTCGGAGATGTTCAAAAGGGGCAAAACGGGGTATTTCTCCCGAAATGCGGGGGATCTTCCCGCCGCTTTTCATTCTGCCCGAATTTATTAACTATATTGTAGCATAAAACTTTTCCCGTTTCAAGACATTTTTCAAGTTTTTTTGCCAAAATCATTGCAAAAAGAAAAAAAGGATGCTATACTTATAGAAAACGAAGAGAAAATCAAACGTCATCCATTCATCGGAAAGGAAATGTCAGCCATGAGCGAAATGAAAAAGAATACGCACCTTCGCTTTTTGCATTGCAGCGATATCCACCTCGATACGCCCTTTTCGGGGCTCACGGCGGAGAAGAGCGACGAGCGCCGCCGCGCCCTGCGCGATTCCTTCATGCGCACGATGCAGTATGTGCGCGACCGCGGAGTCAACGTCGTTCTGATCAGCGGCGACCTCTTTGACGTGCGCTTCGCGACGAATACGACGGCAGAGGTTCTGATCCGCGAGTTCCGCAATTGCCCCGACACCGTTTTCATCATCTCCCCGGGCAAGAGCGATTTTTACCGCAATAACCCCATCTATACCTCGGGACGCCTCCCCGCGAACGTCTATGTCTTTTCGGAGGATAAGCTCCAACGCTTCGACTTTGAAAAATACAACGTCACGGTCTACGGTTGGGCATTCTGTGGGGAGACGCTCACCGAGAGCCCCCTCTATGAAAAGCATGTGGACGACCCCTCTCGCATCAACCTTGTCTGCGGCTATGCCGACCTTGACGGGACGATCGATTCCACCTGTTGCCCGATCTCCGAGAGCGATCTGAAGAAGTTCGGCGCCGATTATTACGCGCTCGGCTCCCGCCACGCCGCGGGCGATTTCGTGAAGCTCGGCGATTCCATTTACAGCTATTGCGGCTCGCTCGAATGCACGGGCTTTGCCGAGCCGGGTATCGGTGGCGCGAATCTGATTGTCGTCGACCACAACGAGGGTGAGCTTTCCATCGATGTCAAGCGCCTGTCCTTCGGGCATCTCCGCTTCGTCACCGAGCAGATGGACATCACGGGCGTCGATACGGGCAACGAGATCATCAGCCGCATCAGCCGCCTCATCAGCGATAAGAAGTACGGCATGGACACCGCCCTGCGCGTCGAGCTGGTCGGTAACATCGCCCCCGATTTCATCGTGCAGAAGAACCTCGAGTCGGATGCCTTCGGACTCTATTTCTTCGATCTTGTCGACAAGACGCTGCCCCTCTACGGCACCGAGCATTTCGAGCGCGACATGACCGCCTCGGGCGAGGTCTATCGCAAGCTTCTGCCCCTCCTCGAGAGCGAGTCGGAGGAAGAGCGCCTCACCGCCGCCCGCGCCTTCCGCATCGCCCTCGCCGCCCTCGAAAACCGCGAAAGCGATCTTTGATACGGAAAATGAAAAACGGATGTAAGAGGATGCAAGTCGGCACTCTGACATCCGTTTTTCCTTTTTTCACCGAGATGTGAATTGTTGCACAAGACGGTTGACATCCGCACGCTTTCGGGATGTAATAGAGATGTGAGACGATAGTCCTTTGTCTGCCTTCCCGCATGGAGGAGTTTCGCCGAAGGGCGCTCGGAGAGCGGGCAGAGGAGGACACGGAGGAATCTTATGATTTTGTATCATGGAAGCAATGTCATTGTCGACCGACCGGGTTGATCGGGCAAAACAGATTTTTGGACTTCGGCTATGGTTTTTATACCACTGCCAATCGCGCACAGGAAGAAAGCTTTGCTAAAAAGATCATCGTTCGCAGAGGCGGCGCTCCGATTCTGAATTCATACGAATTCGACGATTCCGTGAAAAGCGGATCTTTGAAGATCAAGCGATTTTCCTCTCCCGACGAGGAATGGTTGGATTTTGTCACGGCACATCGCACGGGCGCCTACGACGGTGAATCTTACGACATCATCGTCGGCGCGGTCGCAAATGATGATGTGTATCGAACGCTTCAAATCTACGGCGCCGGATTGTTGACGAAAGAACAGGCACTCGAGGCGCTGAAAACCAGGAAGCTGTTCGATCAATATGTATTTGCGACAGAGTGTGCCATCGCGTTTTTGAAATTTCTCGAAGCGAAAGAGATGTGAGCGTGGACGAAAAATTCAACGCGATATTAAGCATAGCACTCGTGCCGCAAACGATTGCCTTGATTGCGGAAAAAGAGGGCGTCGGGGAGCTTGCCGCCATGAATGCGTTCTATCGGTCAAAGATTTATGATTGTTTGTCGCGGGAGGAAACAAAGCTGTGGCATTGCAGTCCGTTGACCATATATGAAATGTGGAAACATGAAAAGGAGACGGGAGAGCTTTTGTTCCCGGAAGAGACTGAATGAGCAAAGAATTGCTTTTTATCGTACTTTGCGTGGAGGAGTACAAGAACCGAAAAGGGATGTCGGCAAGTGAAGTGATGGATCTGTTCAACCGATATTCCGTGTGCGAGTATCTTCGCACATACTACGACGCATTGCACACGATGGGAATGAATTATATGATCGACGACATCGATTCCTATATCAGCTCGCGGAAACCGGCATAATAAAGGAAGGTCGCGCGACCCGAAGAAGGGACGATCGGAAAACAGCAAAAAGGACTGCCAAATGAAAGGGCAGTCCTTTTTGCTTATCGAAAACATGACCGATTACCGAAATCGTGATACCGTTACTTCTTTTTCTCCTCGTTATCCTCGGTTTTCTTGTCGGGGGTCGGAAAGGTGTGATCTTCCACATACGCCATCATGCGGTTATGAAGCACCATATAGAAGAGTACGGCAAGCAGTTCTCCGATCGCACCCGACAGCGGGAAGATATCGCCGTCGTAGGTTTTTAACGTTATTGCCGTTACCACACCGACCCACGCCGCGACGCACAAAACGATCGTTGCGATATGTTCGCGCAACCATTTTTTCTTAAAAAATGCCAATCGTTCTTTTTGTGTGAAAGCACTGTCATTCAGCGCGGTGAGTAGGTTATTGTCGGCGACTTTTTTGAAGTCTTCCGTGCCGAGCCGTTCTCCGCCGATCAGTTCGTTGATCGTCACGCCGAATTCTTTGGACAGGAGTGACAGCATTTCAACGTCGGGCATGTAGTTGCCGTTTTCCCAACGGGAAACGGTCTTGTTTGTAACACCGAGCCTTTCTCCGAGCTGTTCCTGCGTCATGCTTTTCTCTTTTCGCAAAGCGGCGATAAATTTTCCTATTTTTATCTGATCCATTTTACTCACCTCGAAGAAAATGATAGCACGTTTTTTGTAAAATGTCTTCCCCATAAACAGCGAATTTGTTCCCCACGAACCACGAAATACCGTTTTTGACCCAAGATATCACGGGAAGGGCGCTCCGAGGATGCGAAGCTCGTGGGTTTTATAGGAAACGCGTCGGACACGAAGATCCGAATGACCATGGAAAGCGACGGGGGAGATGAAAAAGATGTCCGATCGTTTTCCGTTTACGATACGGGAGAATACTTTGTGTGCTTCCTCTTTCTCTTTCGCGAAACAATTCCCCGCAGGGCGGCAAGCCGCCCTGCGGGGGGCTTTTTGAATTCAGTGGGGCGGGGGGCGTCATTTTTGGCCTTTCTTCTTGGAGAAGAGCGTTTTTATGTCCGTTTCGGCGAGCAGGACCGAGAGGAAGACCACGGCGCAGCCGACGATCTCGCGCGCCGTCATGCTCTCACCGAGGAAGACGGCGGCACCAATGACGCCGAAGACCGACTCGAGGGAGAGGATCAGGGACGCGACGGCGGGCGGGGTGTCCCGTTGCCCGAGGATCTGCGCGGTGTAGGCAATGCCGCTCGCCCCGATGCCGAGGACGAGGATCGGGAAAATGTTCTCCCCGATGAGAGGAAGGTCGAAGGGCGAACCGAGAATCAGGGCAAGGAACGCCGAGAGCACGCCCGCCGTGAGAAACTGAATACAGGAGAGCCGCACGCCGTCGACCGAAGGGGAGAAGCGGTCGATCACCGTGATGTGAAGCGCGTAGAATGCCGCACACCCGAGCAGGATCAGATCGGCAACGCCGATGCCGCTTTCTTTGTTGAAGCAGAGAAGAAACGAGCCGACAATGGCAAGCCCGACCGAGCACCAGACGCGCCCGCCTACGTGCCGTCCGAGGAAAATACCGTACAGCGGAACGATGACCACGTAGAGCGCACTGAGAAACGCCGCCTTTCCCGCCGTGGCGCCGGGGAACAGCTCCGAGCCGTTGATGCCGAGCTGCTGCGCGCCGTTCGCAAGGAAGAGAAGCGCTCCGCAAATGACGCCGCCGACAAGCTCCGAGCGGGTAAAGTCAAGCCCGTGCTTTCCCGAGAAAAGCCGCCGTTCGCTCTTCGTTAGGAGGTCGAACAGAGGGATCATACAAAAGAGAAACAGGCTCGCCGTCAGGGCGCGCAGCGCGTTGAGTACAAAGACGGGGAGCGCACCCGCACTTTTCTGTGCCGAGAAGGAAAGCCCCCAGATAAGCGCGGCGATAAACAGATAGACGGGCGATAGGATTTTTTTCATAGACTCCGTTCTCGGCATGACATGCGCCGAGTTCCTTTCCGAAAACACCTATATTATAATAGGAAACGCGAAAAAAGTCAAGACGTCCCTTTACAAGAGAGAAAAAATGTGATACAATAAAACGGAAAACGGGAAGGAGATGTCACCATGCCGAGATCCGCGGGACATAAGGAAAAGCTCTTCGCGCTCTTTGAATATCTTTTGGACGAGACCGACGATACGCACGGCGTCACCCTCGAGGAGATCCGCGTCCATCTCGCCTCGCGCGGCATCGGTGCCGAGCGCAAGGGGCTTTACGACGATTTCGCCGTGCTCTCGAACCTCGGGTTCCCCGTCGAGCGGATGCGCACGAGCCCGCCGCGCTACCGCCTCGCCGAACGGATCTTCACCCTCCCCGAGTTAAAAATGCTTGTCGACGCCATCCAGAGCTCGCGATTCATCCCGAAGGAGGAGTCCATCACCCTGATCCGAAAGCTCGAACGCTTCGCGGGCAGACACCGCGCCGCCGAGCTGTCGCGTCAGGTCTACGTCGAGGGACGTGTCAAGGCGACGGGCGAGTCCGCCATGCAGAACGTCGACCTTCTTCATACCGCCATCCGCGAGGGCATGAGGCTCTCCTTTTGCTACTATGAATACAACGCAAAAAAGGAAAAAGTCCTCCGCCACGGCGGAAAACGCTATGAGGTCAGCCCCTATGCCATGGTGTGGAACAATGAGAATTATTACCTAATCGCCTTTGACGAAGAGGATAAGAAGATCAAGCATTTTCGCGTCGATAAGCTGACGGATGTCGAAAATTGCAAACAAAAGCGTACAATTACGCATGAGCTTCTGCGGTTTAACCCCGCGGACTACTCCGAGAAGACCTTCGGGATGTACGGAGGAAGGGAAGAGCTCGTCACCCTTCGTTGTGCCGAATCTCTCGCGGGCGTGATGATCGACCGCTTCGGAAATGCCCCTACCTTTTTCCCCGACGGGGAAGGATATTTCCGCGTCAGCCTGCGTGTCATGGTCAGCCCGAATTTTTATTCCTTCGTCCTCGGCTTCGGTACGCAGGTAGAGATCCTTTCTCCCGCCGATGTCAGGGCGGAATTCGTCCGTATCCTGACGGGCGTGCAGGCGCTCTATGCGAAAGCACCGAAAGAGAAAAACGAAACCAAAGCGAACGAAACCGCAACGAACGAAACCGCCTCGAAAGGAGATCCCGAACCGTGAGCACCTACCGCCTCATTCTGTTTGATCTCGACGGCACATTGACCGACCCCACCTCGGGGCTTGTCTCTTCCTTTGCCTACGCCCTCGATGCGATGGGGGTCGATTACGGCGAGAGGGAGAGTCTCACCCGCTTCATCGGACCGCCGCTGAAGGAGGAATGGATCCGCACCTTCGGCTTCTCGGAGGAGGAAGGGGAGCGCGCCCTGAATCTCTTCCGCGAGGTCTTCGCCGAGCGGGGTTGGTGTGATAACCGCATGTTCGACGGGATCCCCGAAATGCTCTCCGCTCTCCGAGAGGCGGGCAAAAAGATCGCCCTCGCTACCTCAAAGCCCGAGCTCTTCGCCGAGAAGATCCTCGCGCTCTTCGGTATCCGCGACTTCTTCGATTTCGTCGGCGCCGCCACCCTCGACGGCTCGCGGGAGAAGAAGAGCGAGGTCATCGAGCACGTTCTCGCGCACTTTCCCGACATTCCCCGAGAGGAGGCGATCCTCGTCGGCGACCGAAAATACGACGCCGAAGGCGCCCGCCTCTCGCACATCGCCTCGCTCGGCGTCTTCTACGGGTGCGGCAGCAGGGAGGAGCTTACCGCCGCTCCCTTTACCGCTTACGCCGAAACGGTGGAGGATGTCGCACGCCGACTTATCTGAATTTTATTTGCAAAAAGGGCTGTGTGCACTAAACGCATAAAGCAAAGAATTCTGAATGAATATGCAAAAATGACCGAAGAAATCAAGATGATTCTCGGTCATTTCGCATTTTTAGTATGGGAAAATGCCTAATGCGACAGCTCTTTATTGAAATTATGTCGCGGGAGTGCCCGCGCTGCCGTTTTCCGTGCCTATGCCGTTCGGTGAGGCGGCCGCCGTTCCGTTTCCTCCGTTTGCCGCACCTTCACTCGACGCGTTGCCCGCGTTTCCTCCGTTCGTTGTACCTTCGCCTGATGAATTGCTTGTGTTTCCTCCTTCGGGCGCCGCTGTACCGCCGTTTTGCGCGCCTTCCGCCTGCGGTGCCGTGCCGCCTTCGTTTGCTCCCTCGGGCGTCGTCGTACCTCCTTCGGGCGGCGTTTCCGTGCTCGGAGTGTTTTCGGGCGGGATCGTCATGGGCGGCTTTTCTCCGTTTCCGGTCCCCGCATCCGAAAGAAGCGCCGTGCCGTTGTACACCCCGTCGAAGCAGTCGTCCGAGGAAGGGAACTGAAATCTCACGCCGAGAATTTTGATATAGCGCGCATAGTCGTATTCATAGGTAGAAAGCGGGCGCTCGTACGCATCGTTCGTCTGCGCCGCGATCAGCGGATCCTCGTCCTCGAACCCTACGACAAGCACGGTGTGATAATATCCCTCCGCCTCTCTGCCGAGCTGAATGACGTCCCCGATCTCGAGACGGTCAAGCCCGACCTCCTCGCCGAACGGCCCCTCTCCCGTGTTTCCCGTGATGAAATTATAAAAATAGTCCACCCCCGCCCAAGAGGCGGAGCGCTCGTTCAAAGAAATGTAGTACCAGCCGTAGATCGGCTTGTAATTCATGCGGCAGGAGCCGGCGTAGACCGCCTGCGAGACGAAATTCGTGCAGTTGCCCCCGATTCCGCGGAAGTTGGCGAACAGAGGATTTTGCGAGAACGCCCACTTTTTCGCGTAGGCGACGGCGCGCTCTCTGTCATAGGGCTTTGTGACAAGCATGGTATCTCTCCTTTCCGAGACCTTCTTCCACAGTCTATGAAAACCCTTCGCTCGGGGTGAACGAGAGCCGAGAGAAAACTCCGAAAAGCCCCCGCGCATCCTCTTCGCACGGGGGGCGCTCCTCGCCCTTCAAAAAAGCACTTTCCCCGGCAAAGTCACGCCGGACAACCCGAAAAGCCCCGTCGTCTCTGTCGACCGGGGGGCTCGCCCCCACCGCCTCCGAATAAGCCCCCCTCTCCCTTCACGAAAAAAACGTATGGATTAAGATAATTCATAATTCATAATTCTTAATTCTTAATTTTCCTCTCTTGCTTTTTCGTTTCGATTGCTATATAATAAAAGGTAAGGGATCCGAGGGGGCACCCTTCGGAAGAAAAACGAACGGAGGGAAAGAAAATGGCATACGATGCCTGTATGATGCGCGCCGTCCTCACCGAGATCGAACGGGACTATACCGACGCACGGGTGGAAAAGGTGCTCGAACCGCAGGGGGACGAGCTTGATCTCATCCTCCACGCGAAGCGTACCTCCCGCCGCCTGATCCTCAACGTCGGACCGAATGCTCCGCGGATGCAGCTCTCCGATATGACGAAGGAAAATCCCCTGAAAGCGCCGATGTTCTGTATGCAGATGCGAAAGCACCTTGCGGGCGCCCGCCTGCTCGGGGTAGAGCAACCGAACTTCGACCGCATTGCCGTCTTCCGTTTTTCGGCGTATGACGAGATGGGCTTCGCCTCCGAGTGCCGCCTCATCTGCGAGATCATGGGCAAATATGCGAACCTCATCCTCACCGATAAGGAAGGGAAGATCCTCGGCGCCATGAAGCTCGTCGACTTTTCGGCAAGTACGGTGAGACAGGTTCTCCCCGGGATGCGCTATACTCTGCCCGCCGATACAGGGAAACGCTCTCCCCTCGATGCCGACCGCACCTTCCTTACACAGAAGCTCGCCGAATTCCCGCGGGAGAAGACCGTAGAGAAATTCATCACCTCCACCCTCGGCGGCGTCGCGACGCAGATCGCGCACGAGCTCTGCTACCGCGCCACGGGCGGTATCGATACGCTTCTCGCCGATGCGGAGACCGAAGCCCTGCTCGATACCCTCGACGCGTGGCGTAACCTGCTTTTGTCGAACGATTACCTTCCCACCGTCGCCTCCTTGCCCGACGGCACGCCGAAAGACACATCCTACATGGACATCACCTATCTCGGAGATGCCGTCACCGTGACGCATTATCCCGACCTCGCCGCCATGTTCGACGCCTTCTATGAGGAGCGGGACAGGGTGGAAAAACTTCATCGCCGCGGCAGAGACCTGCTGACCCTTCTCTCGAATGCCGAGGCACGCACGGAGAAGAAGCTCGCCCTCCAGCGTGAAGCCCTGCTCGAAAGCGAAAACGCCGAAGAGTATAAAAAATTCGGCGACCTCATCACCGCCAATCTCTATAAGATCCGTCGCGGGATGCCCTCCGTCACCGTCGTCGATTACACGGACGAAGCCATGCCCGAGGTCGAAATTCCCCTCGATACCCGCCTGACCCCCGCGCAGAACGCGCAGAAAATGTATAAGCTCTATACCAAGGAAAAGCACGCAAAGGAGCATCTGACCGCCTGCATTGCCGAGTGGGAGAGGGAGCTTTCCTACCTTGCCACCGTCAGGGAATTCCTCATGCGCGCGGAGAGCGAGGACGAGCTCGCCGAGATCCGCGACGAGCTGTATAAGAGCGGTTATGCCTCCCGCATGAAAGGGTACACCCCGCCGCGCACCCTGCGTACAAAGCCGACGGAATTCTATACGTCGGGCGGTTACCGCGTCCTCGTCGGGCGCAACAATCTGCAAAACGACCGCCTCACCTTCAAGACGGCGGAGAAGGGGGATCTCTGGTTCCACGTCAAAGATCTGCCCGGCTCTCATGTCATCCTGTTCTGCGGCGGAGAGGAACCCTCCGAGACGGATTATACCGAGGCGGCATCTGCCGCCGCGTATTATTCCAAGGCGACGGGAGAGCTTGTCCCCGTCGATTATACCCGCGTGAAAAATGTCAAAAAGCCCGTCGGTGCGAAGCCAGGCTACGTCACCTATAAGACCAATTACACCGCCTTCGTCAAACCGATAAAACCGACAAACTCCGACAAAAAATAACAAATTTGCAAACAATGCTTTGCAATAAAGAAAGAAAATCATGGTAGATCTGATTCAATTGCATCAATATTTCATCCTCGAGCATCTGAAAGAAGGCGACACCGCCGTCGACTTTACGATGGGTAACGGCGGAGATACTCTCTTCCTCTCCCGCACCGTCGGAGAGAGCGGGAAGGTCTATGCCTTCGACATTCAGGAGGAGGCGCTCACTTCGACCCGCGCGCACCTTGAGGCGGAGGGCGCCCCGAAGAATTATACCCTCATTCACGCCTCCCACCACCTTGTGAAGGACTACGTAAAAGAGCCGATTAAGGCGGGGATGTTCAACCTCGGCTACCTCCCCCGCAGCGGGAAGAAGTCGGTCACGACCCTCCGCGAGACTACCTTTCCCGCGGTGGAGGCGGGCATCGAACTTCTCGCCCCCGACGGCGTGCTTCTCGTCGCCGTCTACCCGGGGCACGAGGAGGGAAGACTCGAGGGGGAAATGCTTCGCGAGTATCTCTCGGGGCTGAACCGTTTCCGTCTTTGCGCCTCCGAATTCCGCATTCTCAATTCGCCGACCTGTCCCTACTTCTTCCTTGTCGAGAAGAAGGCGGAGTGACGGAGAAGAAACCATAGCAAGATTTGCAATGCCGATGGCAATTTTTACAATTTACGACCTTCTTTGTATATAGTATAATAAACATATAAAAAAACAAAAGGAGCTTTCCTGCGATGGAAAATCAGATGTTAAAAGAACTCTATGAAATCGGGCTCATCCCCGTCATCAAGATCGAGGATCCCGCAGACGCCGTTCCGCTGGCGAAGGCGCTGATCGACGGCGGACTTCCCGCGGCGGAGATCACCTTCCGCACGAAATGCGCGGCGGAAGCCATCCGCAATATTACAAAAGCCTATCCCGAGATGCTTGTCGGCGCAGGCACCGTCCTGACGACGGAGCAGGTGGACGCCGCGATCGCCGCGGGGTCGAAATTCCTCGTCTCCCCCGGTCTGAATCCGAAGGTCACGGCTTACGCGCTCTCGAAGGGCATCACCATGCTCCCCGGTTGCTCGAATCCCTCGGACATCGAGGCGGCGCTCGAGCTCGGGCTCACCACCGTGAAATTCTTCCCGGCGGAAGCGGCGGGCGGACTCAAAATGCTGAAAGCGATGGCGGCTCCCTACGGACAGCTGAATTTCATGCCCACCGGCGGCATCAACGCGGACAATCTGCTCGATTATCTGAAATTCGGGAAGATCATCGCCTGCGGCGGCTCCTTCATGGTAAAGGACGATCTCGTCAAGGAAAAGAAGTGGGACGAGATTACCGCGCTGACGAAGAATGCGGTCAAGACCATGCTCGGTCTGGAATTTGTCCATATGGGCATCAACAACGAGAACGCGGAGGAAGCGACAAAGAGTGCGAAGCTCTTCGAGCTGATGTTCGGACTTCCCGTGAAGGAAGGCTCGAAATCCCTCTTTGCGGGCGACGCCTTTGAATTCATGAAGCAGAAGGGACCCGGAACCCACGGACATATCGCGATCCGCACGAACTTTGTCGATCGCGCCATGGCGTACTTCAAGCGCATGGGCTTTGCCTTCGACGAGAGCACCGTCACCTACGACGAGAAAACGGGCAAGCCGAAATTCGTCTACTTCAAGGACGAGATCGCGGGCTTTGCGATCCATCTGCTCGCGAAATAAGCCGAAGAAAACAAGGATTGCCGCACCACCCCTCGCGGCAGTCCTTTTCTTTTTCGGAAAAATCCGCCTTCGACAAAAAACTGTTGCTTTTTTCGGGACGGTGTGCTAAAATATAAAAAAAGAAGTCTAAAAGGATTGTGTCAAACGGAGGAATCTATGTTTTTCGACGAAAAGCATAACAAAATCGTGTCCGACACCCTCTCGGGAAAGTTTCGGGCGGCGGCGGAGGAGGATCTTCTGCCGAAGCTCAGAGAGGTGTACGGCGAAATGCTCTCGGGCGTTTCGATGTATGAGGATTACATAGCGGACGATTTTTCGTCGGGCGGTTTCTGGTATTACCCGATGACCCTGCAATACAGGGAAGGCTATGCCACCGCATGGGTGCGCTACCCCTATACCGTCGGCAGTAAGGATTTTGCCGGCTCTCCCTATGCCTATGTCGGAGCGAAGTCTCTGACCTTTACACTCGTTTCCGAGTCGGACGTGCCCGAGCGGATACTCCGTGCCCTCGCGGGCAGGCGCGTTTCGGCGCCGAAGGGCGCCGTCACCGTGCGCGTCGAGACGACGGCGGAGGATTCTCTTCTGCTCGTCGGCAAGTATTCGCAGAGCTTTCTCGACGAGATGGCGCTTCAGCTCACCGACGAGATCGAGAGGAAGATGTCGGTGCGCGGCATCGCGGGCTCGAACATCGTGCTGACGATGGTCTTCGCCCCCGGCACGTATATGGAGCATACCTCGGAAAATCAGACCTATCGCCGTCTTCTCATGTCGGAGGGCGGACGGTCGGTCAAGGATTTCTGGATCCGTTGGCGTAAGGTCGACGGGGAGGGCGCCTTCTCGGTCAGCAGTACCGTCGACGCGGGGAGCATCGCGTTTTCTGTCGGAGAGGACGTTCCGCAGAAGATCCGCGAGAAGGAATACCGCTATCTCACGCGGCAGGACGTCAATAAATACCGCTTCGCCATGGGACGCAGAAACGTCACCGAATGGCGGGAGATCATCAAGCGCGCCGTGAAGCGCGGTGATCTTGTCCGCGTTACCGAGGAAGAAAAGATCAGTGAAGGGGACGCCGAGGTCAGACGGAAGCTCACCGAGATCCTCGGAGAGGACACGCTTCCCTATACGCCGAGCGAGAATACGCCCGCGCACGCCCCCGAAAACGAAGAATTCGAGCGCGCGATGCGCCTTGCCCGTACCCTCCTTTCTTCCGATGCGGAGGAAAACGGGAAGACGGAGGCGGAGGAGCCTTCCGCAAGCGCTTTGCCCGAGGAGGAGGAGCTCCCCGAAGAAACGGCAAAAGCCGCACCCGAAAAAGAAGAGACCCCCGCGAGCGAAGAGACGCCGGCGGAAGAAGCCCCCGAAAAGAGGCAGAATGTCGCGGACGAGGCGACAGCCGAGCCCGTGCCCGCCGTGGTCGAAACGCCAACCTTTACCATCGAAAAGAAGCGGGCGACGGGAGACATTGCGGATCCCGTGATCCCCACCTATGTGGTCGAGGACAATACCGTCCTCCCGCATGAATTCGAGGAGGAACGTCGCCGCGCCGCAGAGGAGAACGCACGCCTTCGCGAGGAGGCGGAAGCACTTCGTGCCGAGAAGGCAAGGTTGGAGGAAGCCACCCGCCGCGCCGAGGCGGAAGCCGCGGAACGCGCCCGTCTCGCCCGTGAGGCGGAGACGCTTCGGAACGAGAAGGCGGCGCTCGAGGCGAAGGCACAGCGCTCCGCTCTCGAAGAGGAAGAAGAGCGCAATCGGATGCGCCGCGAGATCAAGAATCAGATGCGTCTCGAATTCGAGGCGAGAGAGAGGGAGCGCGCCGCGGAAGAGGCGAGACTCGCCCTCCTGCGTGCGAGAAAGCTCGAGGAGATCCGCCTCGCCGAGGAACAGAAGCGCGCGGAAGAAGAAAAGCGCGCCGAAGAAACCCGCCGCCTTGCGGAAGAAGCGAGGCGCAAGGAGGAAGAGCGCGCCGCCGAAGAGGCAAGACTGGCGGAGGAAGCCCGCCTTGCCGAAGAGGCGAGACTCGCAGAGGAAGCGAAGCGCGCCGAGGAGGAAAGACTCGCAGAGGAGGCACGCCTTGCCGAAGAAGCCCGTAAGGCAGAGGAAGCAAGACTCGCCGAGGAAGCCCGCAAAGCCGAAGAAGCAAGGCTTGCCGAAGAGGCACGCCGTGCGGAAGAAGCGAGGAAAGCAGAGGAAGCAAGGCTCGCCGAAGAAGCCCGTCGCGCGGAGGAAGAACGCCGCGCCAAGGACGCCGCCCTTGCCGAGCAGGTTCGCGTCGCCGCCGAAGAGGCGAGACGCGCCGCGGAGGAAGCCCGCCTTGCCGCCGAGGAGGCGAAACGTGCCGAGGAGGCACGCCGTGCCGCAGAAGAACGCCGCGTTGCGGAAGCCCGCAGGGCAGAGGAGCTTCGCCGTATGGAAGACGCCCGCCGCGCGGAGGAAAAGCGTCGTGCCGAAGAGGCGGCACGCCGTGCGGAGGAAGCGAGAGCCGCCGAAGAAGCCCGCAGAGCCGAGGAAGCGAAGCTCGCGGAGGAAGCCCGTCTCGCCGCCGAAGCCGAGGCGAAAAAGGCAAGCTATACCTACTCTTCGCGCATGGTACACCTGCTCTTCCGCCACCCCGTCGACCCGAATGTGACCGAGACCATCCGTGACATCATGATCGAGACCGTTCACTACTTCGGAAAGGACGACGCCGATATCGCGGTCAGGGCAAGCCTGCCGAGCGAGGATGCCGTCGACCTCTTCTTCGTGAAATTCCCCGATCAGGAGGAAGAGCTTCTCCTGAACATCATCAAGGTTCTCGGAAAGAAAAACCTCGGCATTGCCAAGGTCATTCTCGAATGATCGACAGTAAAAAAAGCATCCGCCCTCCCTTCAAATATTGAAGAGGGGGCGGATGCTTTTGTTTTGCATAACAAGCGCAAAAAACGATTTATGCAAACAATACTTTATGTTTATTGTGCGGCGGCGAGCTTTAACGTGATGGTGATGCCCTGTTCTCCCTCTTCTACCGTTTTGGACGCGGAGATGCCGGACGTTCGTAGAGACGCAAGCGCGGAATTCAGCGTGCGGGAGAAAATGCCGAGTTTTTCCGAGACGTTCGTCGCCCGTGCCCCGTCGGTAAGCGTGTCCACGAGAGCTTCGGTATCCGCGACGTTCAGGTGCTCTTCGGCAATGCGACCGACCACGGCGCGGATCTGCCCCTCGTCGGAGAGACGCAAAAGCGCCCGCGCGTGACGCTCGGTCAGAAGATTGTCGGTGATGAGATCTTGGATCGGCTGGGAAAATTTCAAAAGCCGCAGTTTGTTGGCTATGTAAGACTGGCTGACGCCGAGTTTTTTTGCCGCCTCTTCCTGTGTCCCGCCGCAAATGCGGAGCATCCCGTAGACGGCGCGCGCTTCTTCGAACATGTTCATCTTTTTTCCTCCTCGGGCACTTCCGCCCGTTTTTTACATCCTTGTCCCCATTGTAACACAAGGAAAAGAAAAAAAGCGTCGCACCCTGTCGGGAAATCAAAGTTTTGAAAAAATTCGTGCGTACCGTCTCCGAAGGCATTTATAACGGCTTTTTCGAGATCTGCGCGTAGGGGCGCGGATAGGCGGAAGGGGTACGGGAGACCTTCTCGACCGTCAGTAAGGGACGCTCGAACACCTCACCGCGGAAGCGAAGCGTCACCTCGCCCGCATCCGTGAGCTTACCGCCGAGGAGGGCAATCCCGCGCTTCGCGTCCCGTGCCTCGAACGCCGCGTTTTTCCCCTTCATCGCGATCATCCGACCTCCGACGTGCACGAGCGGAAGGCAGAGCTCTACGAGAATCTTCATCGCGGCGACCGCGCGGGAGACCGCGATGTCGTAGCGCTCGCGGTGAGCCTCCGACTGACCGAGCTCTTCGGCACGGGCGGAGAGTGCCGTCACGTTCGTAAGACCGAGGAGCGCGGCACTCTCCCGCACGAAATTCACCTTCTTCTCGGTGGAATCCACCGCGAGGACGGTGATGTCCTCACGTAACAGCGCAAGCGGCAGAGTCGGGAAGCCTGCGCCACAGCCGATGTCGATGATCTTCGCACCCCGCGGCAGAAGGCGGGCGAGGGGCGCACAGTCGAGATAATGGCGGAAGACAATCTCGGAGGGCTTCTCGATGGCGGTCAGATTGTATTTTTCATTCTCTTCGAGGAGATACTCTGTGAGACGAAGAAACTGTTCGTTTTTTGTTTTGGTAAGAAGGGAAGAGAATCCGTTCTCGGAAAAGCACGCGTTCATTTCCGAGAAAAAAGCGTTTTTTTCGACTGTCATAAGCACTCCGCTCCGCCGTCAACGGCAAAATCAAAATTCGAGGGAGACCCGCCCGAAAGAATAACCGACCGATTTCAAAGCATCTCCGTAAGCATTGCTAAAATTCATAATTCTTCATTCTGAATTCTTAATTCAGACAAACGCCTGCCTTAGCAGAGGTCTTTCCCGTGTCTTCCTCTCTTTTTATTTTACCATTTTCTTTTTTACTTGTCAAGGAAAAGAAAAATCGTTATGTTTTTAACAATAAGATATTGACTAACGGGCAAAATTATGGTATGATAAATAGCGGTAAAAAATATTTTAACCGGATTTCCGGAAAAAGGAGATTTGAAAATGGCAACCTACAACAAGAAGACCATCGAAGACGTCGATGTCGCAGGCAAGACCGTACTGGTTCGCTGTGACTTCAACGTCCCGATGAAGGATGGCGTCATCACCTCGGACAAGCGCATTGTCGGCGCGATGCCCACCATCGAATATCTCATGAATCACGGCGCAAGGGTCATTCTTTGTTCCCATATGGGCAAGCCCCACAACATCTTCACCGAGGGCTTCGGTCTGACGAAGAAGGAGAAGAAGGCGGTCGAGGCACTTCCCGCAGAAGAGCAGAAGGCGGCAAAGGAAGCCTATCTTGCCAAGGCACTGAAGGACGATAAGAAGAAGCTGACTCTCCGCCCCGTCTGCGACAGAATCAACGAGCTTCTCGGTGAGAAGAAGGTCACCTTCGCCGAGGACATCGTCGGCGCGGATGCCAAGGCGAAGATTGCCGCCATGAAGCCCGGCGAGGCTGTCCTTCTCGAGAACACCCGCTTCGATGCGAGAGAAGAGAAGAACGATCCCGCGATGGCAAAGGAGCTTGCCTCTCTTGCCGACATTTTCGTCAACGACGCGTTCGGTGCCGCGCACAGGGCGCACGCCTCCACCGCGGGTGTTGCCGATTATATTCCCGCCGTCTGCGGTTATTTGATTCAAAAAGAGATTACCGTGATGGGTAAGGCACTCTCGAATCCCGAAAGACCCTTCGTTGCCATCCTCGGCGGTGCCAAGGTCGCGGATAAGCTCAACGTCATTGACAACCTTTTGACTAAGGTCGATACTCTCATCATCGGCGGCGGTATGTCCTTTACCTTCGCCGCGGCGAAGGGACTCTGCGTCGGTAAATCCCTGCTCGACGAGACCAAGCTCGACTATTGCCGCGAGATGATGGCGAAGGCGAAGGAAAAGGGCGTCAACCTCCTTCTTCCCGTCGATACCGCCATTGCGAAGGATTTCCCGAACCCCATCGACGCACCGATTGACATTCAGTATGTCGACATGGATAAGATCCCCGAGGATATGGAAGGGCTCGACATCGGACCCAAGACCGCGAAGCTCTTTACCGATGCCGTTCTCGCCGCGAAGACCGTGGTCTGGAACGGACCGATGGGCGTGTTTGAGAACCCCACCCTCGCGAAGGGGACCATCGCCGTGGCGCAGGCACTCGCGGACAGCGATGCCGTGACCATCGTCGGCGGCGGTGACTCCGCGGCGGCGTGTGAGCAGCTCGGCTTTGCCTCGAAGATTACGCACATCTCGACGGGCGGCGGCGCTTCTCTCGAATTCCTCGAGGGCAAGGATCTTCCCGGCATCTCCTGCCTCATGGACAAAGACTGATCTTCGGAGAAACAACATGAGAAGAACAGTCATTGCAGGCAACTGGAAAATGAATATGACCCCCAAGGCGGCGAAGGCTTTCATCGAAGAGCTCGCGCCGATGGTGCGGGGGATGAACAAGTGTGACATCGTTCTCTGCGTTCCTTATGTGGACATCGCCGTCGCGGTCGAAGCCGCGAAGGGCACGAACATCCACATCGGTGCGGAAAACGTCCACTTCGCAAAGAGCGGCGCCTATACGGGTGAGGTGAGCGCCGAGATGCTTACCGAGATCGGGACCGAATACGTCGTGATCGGACATTCCGAGAGACGTCAGTATTTCGGTGAGACCGACGAGACGGTGAACCTCAGAACCAAGGCGGCGCTTGCCGCGGGGCTCAAGGTCATCCTCTGCCTCGGTGAGGTCAAGGAGCAGAGACTCGCCGGCATCACCGACGAGGTTGTCGCCATGCAGACGAAGCTCGACCTTGCAGGCGTCTCTGCCGAAGAACTGAAAAACGTCATCATCGCCTACGAGCCCGTCTGGGCGATCGGCACGGGACTCACCGCGACGCCCGAGCAGGCAGACGAGACCTGTGGTGTGATTCGTCGGACGGTCGCCGCCCTCTACGGCAAGGATGCCGCGGAGGAGCTGACTATTCAGTACGGCGGCTCGATGAACGACGGCAACTGCGCGGAACTTCTCGCAAAAGAGAACGTTGACGGCGGTCTGATCGGCGGCGCTTCGCTGAAAACCGATAAGTTTACCGTCATCGTCAAAGCGGCGAATTGATTTTCGTAAACTTTCCTTAGCATTTTCGAATGTGAAAAACCAAACAAAATATCCCGAGGAAAAATCCTCGGGATATTTTGTTTTCTACCTATATATTATATAGAACTTTTTGTTGTCGGAAAAGAAGACGCCGTGTAAACTTTTGCTTACTTTTCTTCAAAATGGAACTTGTAGGTGGCAAAGTCGCAGACGGGGAATTTCGGCACCGGACCGACATGCGTCAGTGACACACCGTAGGGAATGGGTTAGACCCCTGGGCGTAGTAATTGCGTATCTATAAGGTGCTACCGCCTTAGGGACAATTTCTGCTTTTTTGGAAAAATATGATGTGCAATATTCTTGAGAGACGGAACCGGCGCGGGCGGTATAAAGAAAATAAAAGGATAACACATAATATTTTATTTGCTCTTTGCTTGTTGCACAAGACATGCGGAGTGTTACATCTACAAATTCATGTTGGTTTTCTTTTGGAACTTGTTTCAAATGGCTTCGAACGTACAATTGCCATTTTAATAAATGCTGTAATTGTTGGAATTGTAATAAATTAGAACTGAAGCGAATAAATCAAGGTATTTTACAAAATTACGGCAACTGTTTTGTGCAACCCGAACAAAAAGCATGTCGAAAAATCGTGATATTGCCCATGGAAAACCGTCGCGTTTTTCGTTATAATGGAATCGTTAAAAAACTTTTTTCGAAGGAGAAAACAAATGGCAGGCCTTTCCCTCAGACACATCTACAAAAAGTACCCCGGCGGTGTTACCGCCGTTTCGGACTTCAATCTGGAAATCAAGGACAAGGAATTCCTGATTTTCGTCGGTCCCTCGGGTTGCGGTAAGTCTACGACCCTCCGTATGATTGCGGGTCTCGAAGAGATTACGGAAGGAGAACTTTACATAGGCGACCGCTACGTCAACGACGTGGCACCGAAGGACAGAGACATCGCGATGGTGTTCCAGAACTACGCGTTGTATCCCCATATGACCGTGTTCGACAACATGGCGTTCGGTCTGAAGCTGCGCAAGGTCCCGAAGGAGGAGATTAAGCGCCGCGTGGAGGAGGCTGCCCGCATCCTCGATATCAGCCACCTTCTCGAGAGACGTCCGAAGGCACTGTCGGGCGGACAGAAGCAGCGTGTCGCACTCGGCCGTGCCATCGTCCGTAACCCGAAGGTCTTCCTTCTCGACGAGCCGCTGTCCAACCTGGACGCGAAGCTCCGTGCGAGCATGAGAACCGAGCTGACAAAGCTTCATAAGAGCGTGCAGACCACTTTCATTTACGTTACGCATGACCAGGTGGAGGCTATGACGATGGCGACGCGTATCGTCGTTATGAGAGACGGTATCATCCAGCAGGTAGATACGCCTCAGAACCTCTACGACAGCCCCTGCAACCTCTTCGTCGCGGGCTTCATCGGCACGCCGCAGATGAACTTCATCAACGGTAAGCTCATCAAGAAGGAAAACGACCTGTTTGCGACCTTCGGCACCGCCGAGATCAAGCTTCCCGCCGACAAGGCGAACAACCCCGCTCTCAAGGAGTATATCGGTCAGGATGTCATCTTCGGCATTCGTCCCGAGGCGATCCACGACGAGCCGATGTACCTTCAGACGCTCTCCGAGACCACGATGGACGTCGATGTCGACGTCACCGAGCTGATGGGCGCGGAGATCTACCTCTACCTCAGATTCGAGGGCATGGAGGACGCCACCAACGACAAGGACATCATCGCGAGAGTTTCCTCCCGTTCGCAGGCGCGTGCGGGTGATAAGATCAAGGTCGCGATCGATGCCTCCCGCATCCACATCTTCGATAAAGATACCGAAAAGTGCATCTGCCACTGATCGGATACCCCCGATAAGGAAGCCTTCGCGCGGGACGGAGAAGCGTTTTTCTCCTTCTCCCGCGCGATAGTTCCCCCGCGCGCGAAAAATATTTAGAATTTTGTGAAAAAAGTCTTGACGCGCGTAAATTTCTTTGCTATAATATAGGCAGTATATAATATTATCCGATAACGGAGAAAGAGGTACGGTATGAACGGTGAATCCATGAATGTCGCGGAGAACAGCGTTCCGATGACGAATCAGGAGCGGAAGGTCGCCCTCGCGAACAAGAAAAAGACCATCGCGCAGAGCCAGAGAAGCGTCGTGATCGCCCTTGACGATTACAAAAAGGCGGCAAAATCGCTGCAAAAGAAAGCAAATGCCAATGTGAAGGCACAGCAGGCATCCGCCGCGAAGCCGAGAAGTTACGGCAAAAAGAGCAAGGCCGACGCCGCACAGGATGCGTACAATGCGCAGGATGCGGAGGTCAAGGCAATTGCCGAGGATATCCGCGTAAAGATGGAAGATGTCGCGGCACAGTACGCGGAGCTTCGCGAGCTCCTTGCCGACAAGCGTAAGCTTGCTTACAAGGCAGAGATCGAGGAGTCGGATTTCGTTCAGTACGTCGATCAGCATAAGGCAAAGATCGAAGAGACCTACGGCATCGTTCTTCCCGTGGAAGAGCCCGTCGAGGAGGAGCCCGTCGAAGAGGAAGCAAAGGAAGAGCAGAAGGCTCCCGCTTATCCCTTCCCGCCCTATCCGTATCCTCCGATGTATCCCCCGGTCTATAACATCTATCAGCCCGCGGCACCCGCTCCCGCGTCGGCTCCCGCTCCCGCACCCGTAGCGACCGAGACCCGTCCCGAGGTGAAGGTTCTTCCCGTCAATGTCGACATCTCGAAGGCGGTGGAGAAGGCGGTCAATACCGCGCTCACCCGTTTCGCGAGCGAGTTTGAGACCAAGCTCAACGATTACATAGCCTCCATGCCCGCACCGAGCGGACTTTCCGCCGCGACCGTGAAGGCGTATGAGATGGAGGTTCAGGTCTCCGAAGATGAGAAATTCCTCATGGATAAGCTCGCCGCCATGGTCGAGAACATCAAGGCGATCAACGAGAAGATGCTTGAACTGAATGTCGCGTACGACGACATCACCGACAAGCAGAAGGAGATCTCCGAGCAGCAGAAGAAGACCAACGACATCCAACGCTACACGCTTCGTGAGCAGCAGGGCGTTCAGGTCAACCAGAAGGTTATCGGTAAGGATCAGATCGCCGTTGTCGAGGAGCAGACCGCCGTCGCCGAGCAGCAGAAGGCTGCCGTAGAGCGTCAGCAGGCGATCCTCGAGGCACAGACCGAGGTCGCGAAGGAGCAGGCAATGCTCATCGACGCGCAGGGTGAGATCGGCGAGGCGATGAAGTCGATCGCCGCCGCACAGGGCGACATCGTCACCGCGCAGGAGAACCTTACAAAGAGCAATAACGAGAACATGGAAGCATGGAAGCGCATTGCCGAAATGCAGAATGAACTCAACGATCAGCAGAAGGATGCCGCCAACGCGCAGAAGATCCTCGCCCGCGATCAGAAAGCGGTCAGCGAGAAGCAGAAAGCGGCAGAAGAGCTTCAGGCAGGCATTCTTGACGGCTTGAAGACCATGCTGAAGGACAACAAGTCCCTTGCCGATGCCCTCGAGAGAGAGCGTGCAAAACTCCAGAAGAAGGCTGACAAGAAGGCGGATGAGAAAAAGGTCGAGGAAGCTCCCGTAGCAGAGCCCGTTACCCTTGAGGCGGCGATTCCCGTCGAGACCGCGGAGCCTGTCGAAGAGACGGCGGAAGCGGCTCCCGAGGCAGCAACCGAGGCGGCTCCCGAAGCCTGATTCATTCCCCTGAAAATTCCCGCAAAAACAGAGTGAATTCCTCTTCTTCCTTATCCCGAAGAAGAGAGATCACACGAGAGAAATCGGAGGCTTTGTCTCCGATTTCTTTTTTTCTCTTTTCGTTTGCGCCGTCCCCTTCCGTGAAGGTGGGGGCACTTTCACTTCTTTTCGTGCTGACGGCTTCCGTTGGTGGGTCAGTGGCGTTTTTGCGTCTTTCCGCGCGGCATGGGTCGTTTTCGCTCGTTATGGCGGGAGCAGGCTCGCGTTCACTTCTTCCCGCACGGGCGGATTTTCCTTCTGCGTCATCTGCACGGGAGGTTGCCATCACCGGGACAGCGGGAGCGGATTCGTTTTTTATCGTTTTCCCCCGGGCGAGGGGATTTTCGTCACGCGTCCGATTCCGCGTTTCCCCTGTTCCGAGCATCGTTCGAAGACGGAAAAGCAACTCTTCGTAGCTTTGAAAGGGGACAAGAAGCCCGCCGCTCGGCGCAAGGGACTCGACCGTCTCGTATAGCCCTTGGCACTTTCCGCTCGTTGTACGCAGGTAGCAGACGGTGTGAGAGAGCAGGGAAAACACCCCGCCGTGAAACCGTTCGCAGACCGTACATTCCGCCGTCGCGGCAATGCGTGAGAATTCCTCATAGGTGCGCGGTATCACAAGAGACGCACCCGTCCTTGCCGCAAGGCGGGAGAGCGCCGCACCGTCCTCCCGCGGGAAGAAGACCGCAATCACTGCGCGACGTCCCGATGCCCGTACCGCATCGAGCATACGCCGAAAGCAAATGTCCGAAACCGACGCCTTCCTCGGAATAAAAACCACGTCTTTTACTGTTTCGTATATTCTATCGGAATCTTCGCGTTCTCCTTTTGGATCTTCGCGTCTTTCTTCCGAATCTTCGCATCCTCCTTCCGCCCCCGTGTGTATTCCGTCGGGAAGCAAAAAACAAAGGTCGGGTGTAAAGTGCACCTTACATTTTTCGACAGAAAACCGTAAGGAAGACGAAATGTCGCCCTCACTCCGAAGTCCGAGATAAGAGAACTTCGGGAGCAATTTTTGCATGACGACCTCGGAGACCCCTCCACGAAATCCGCCGAGTCCGCCCCCGAAAAGAAGGATCGGTTTCCCGAGGTGCGCGGCATAGCGAAGAAGTGCCGCATAGTAAAGAAGAGAGCGAACGCTGCTCTCGCTCTGCAAGAGATTCCCGCCGACCAAAATCACGCCGCGGCACTCCCGTATCGCACGGAGAAGGGCAAGCGGTTTCCCTCTTTGCACCGCCCGCTTTTCACGCGTCGTCCGCTCTTCTTGCGCTTCCTGCGTATTTCGAACCGCCGGTACTTTTTTGGGAACTCGCGCCGTTCGCTCTTCTTTTGTTCTCTGCCTTTCCTCCGCGCCTTGCTCTTTTCGCTCTGCACTCTCGTTTTTTCTCGGGGTTGGCACGGGTGAGATGTCGCTTTCTTTTTCCCGAAAAGCCTTTTGTACGGAGAGCACGCGGTCACCTCCGCCTTGTTCCCGCCGCCCGCCGCACAGCACCCGATAGGGGACTCCGCGCGAGCGCAAGCGCTCGGAAAATACCCGAAGCGTCTCTTCGTCCCCGAGATTCCCGTAGCCGAAATATCCGATCAAAAGGCATGTTGTCTTCTTCATTGCGTCTCTCCTTTTGTCTTAGTTTTTCGTATGTGGTTTTTTATGGCATCAAAAAACAGGCAGATCGATGAGACCTGCCTGTTTTTCCATTCTGCCGTTCAGATGATCACGGCATTTTCCGCTTCCGCTTCGTCATGCTCCGCGGCAACGCGCTGAACGTGATAAGCGTCAATGACGGCATTTTCCAGCTGCGCTCTGAAATCCGCGTTGATCGGATGAACGATGTCGCGGTATGTTCCGTCGGGATTCTTGCGGGAAGGCATCACGATGAAATAGCGCTCTCTCGCGTAAATGACCTTAATGTCATGAACGGCGAGGCAATCGTCAAAGGTGACGGAGACGACGGCTTTCATCGGACCTTCGTCGAAAAACTTTCTGATTTTGATGTCTGTGATCTGCATTTGAGAATTCCTTTCCTGCGTTGTAAACTTTTTTCAGCCACTGCATATAGTATACAATATCCGCAAGGAAATATTCACCTTTTATTTTGAATGATCCGTTTTGTTTTTGAAAATTATAAGTGTATAAACTTTGAACTCGAAAGAAAAGCGTCAAATACCGTTGAAACCCTGATTTTTCGCCCTATTTTCAAGAGGAAAGGACGCCCTGCGGGCGAGTGAAAGCCATGCCACTCACACATTCCGGAATCCCCGTCGAAGCGCTTCGCGCACTGCTTGAAAATCACGATCTTCCCATCCTCTTTGCCGGCATCGGCGGCGTCTCCATGCGCACGCTCGCCATCTATGCCGCCCGCCTCGGCTATCCCGTGCGCGGGTGCGACAGGGAGGAGAGCCCCGCCGTCGACGCGCTCCGCGCCGCCGGAATCTTTGTCACCACGCACCACGCGGCGGAGAACGCCCGCGGCGCGGGACTCGTCGTCTATACCCTCGCTCTGCGTGAGGACGCGCCCGAGCTCGTGTACGCGCGGGAGCACCGCATTCCCGCCGTCTCCCGCGCCGAATTTCTCGGAGTTCTCATGACCCGTTTTTCTGTGCGCATCGGCGTCTCCGGCTCTCACGGGAAGAGCGGTACCACGGCGAAACTCGCATCCGTGTTCCGCCTCGCGGGCAGGCGTCCGACCGTCTTCTGCGGCGCTCCGCTTCCGTCGGGAGAGGCATATTTGTTCGGCGGTGAGGAGACGCTCATCTACGAGGCGTGCGAGTATCGCGATTCCTTCCTTCACTTTTTTCCGACCCTTTCGGTCTTTCTGAATCTGGAGCTCGATCACACCGACTATTTCCCGAGTATCGAAGCCCTGCGGGAGTCCTTCCTCGCCGCCGCGGACAGAAGCCCCGTCACTCTCCTGAACGCCGACGACGAAAACCTTCGCGAGGTTGCGCGAAAGACCGTGAGCCGTCCCGTCCTTTTCGGAGAAGGGGAGGGGTACGATTTCGGCTATCGTGTGTTGGCGGTCGATCACGGCTACGTCACCCTCCGCGCGTATGAAAGGGGAGAGGCGCTCGGCGACGTGACGCTCGGCACCGCGGGACGTTTCCAGGCGGTCAATGCCACCGCCGCGATCGCCGCCGCCCGCCTTTCGGGCATTCCGTTTTCCTATCTGAAAACGGCACTCGCGGGAGATACGGGGATCCCGCGGCGGCTCGAACGGCTCGGCACCTATGACGGGCGTCCCGTCTATTACGATTACGCGCACCATCCGACCGAGCTTCGCGCCGTGATCTCCACCGTGCGGGAGATGACGGGCGGGGACGTCACCGTCATTTTCTCTCCGCATACCTATTCCCGCACGGCGGCGCTCTTTTCGGAGTTCGTCGCGGCGCTTCGTACGGCGGCGTTTTCCGTCCTGACGCCAATCTACCCCGCAAGGGAGGCGCCGATCCCGGGCATCACCTCCGAGGCGCTCGCACACGCCGTCGGTGAGCGCGCCGTCGCTCTCCCCGCGTCCGATGTCGTCGATTACGTGCGCGCGCATACAAAAGGAGCGATCCTTCTTCTCGGGGCGGGCGACCTCTCCGTTCCTCTTGCGGCGATACGCGAGCATCTCGACGGAAGGGTGGAGAAAAATTTTTCGGAAAAATCCGAAAATCCTCTTGACAACCCTCCCCGCACGGTGTAAAATACCGTTGAATGAAACATACTGAAAGCGAGGTGAGACCGCATGGGCGACGACCGAAGTAGAAAGGTACATATACCGTATACCGACGCGCATCATCCGCGGTCTCGCACCCGCGGAGCAGAATTCCGAGGGTGACCTCGGGCGGGAATCGGCGGCCATGGCGGAAGTATGCCTTGGCGCGGGTACCCTCTTTTTGCGCGCGTCGACGATGCGCGCTTTTTCGTTTTCCGCAGAAAACGAAATCAGAGAAAAGAGGATACTTACATGCAGGAAAACGAAAACCGCGCGGAAGATACGCGCGACACGCATGACACCGAGGACCTTGCAGAGATCGCGGAGCGCCTGCGCCAAAGGATCGACGAGAGGGATTTTTCCTCCTTCCGTGAGGAGATCTCCACCCTGAACCCGACCGACATCGCCGAGCTGTTCGACGAGATCCCCGAGGAATACGAGGGACGCTTCTTCCGCCTCCTTTCGAAAGAGGATGCGGCGCGCGCCTTCGTCGACATGGATCCCGAGCATCAGAAGAAGATCATCAATTCCTTCACCGACCGCGAGCTTGCCGAGATCCTCGACGAGCTCTTCCTCGACGATACCGTCGACATCATCGAGGAGATGCCCGCGAACGTCGTGAAGAGAATCCTCCGCAATTCCACCCCCGAAAATCGTAACATCATCAATCAGCTTCTCCGTTATCCGAAGGACAGCGCGGGCACCATCATGACGACCGAGTATGTCCGCTTCACAAAGAACATGACGGTGGAGGAGGCGCTCACACACATCCGCCGCGTCGCTATCGATAAGGAGACCATCTACACCTGCTACGTCACGGATAAGGACAGGCACCTTCTCGGTATCGTCACCGCGAAGGCGCTCATGATCTCCCCCCTCACGACCCGCCTTGAGGACATCATGGAGGAAAACGTCATTTCGGTCGATACCGAGGACGATAAGGAGGACGTCGCGAAGAAATTCGACCGTTACGGCTTTCTTGCCCTGCCCGTCGTCGACAGGGAGAACCGCCTCGTCGGTATCATCACCATCGACGACGCCATGAGCGTTATCCACGACGAGACGGAGGAGGACTTCGCGAAGATCGCGGGTATGACGCCCACCGAGACCACCTATCTGAAAACGGGGCCCTTTCGCCTCTTCTTATCGAGAATTCCGTGGCTCCTTCTTCTGATGATCTCCGCCACCTTCTCGAGTACCATTCTGAACCGCTTCGAGGCGGCGCTCCCCGCCGTCCTCATCCTCTTCGTCCCCATGCTCATGGACACGGGCGGCAACGCGGGCGGGCAGTCCTCCGTCACCGTGATCCGCGGCATTTCGCTCGGAGAGCTCTCCTTCTCCGATCTTTTGTCCGCCGTGTGGAAGGAGCTTCGCGTCGGCATCCTCTGCGGCGCCGCCCTCGCGGTCGTCTCCTTCGGGAAGGTCATGCTCGTCGACCACCTGATCATGCAGAACCCCGCGGTCACCGTGACCGTCGCACTCGCCGTCGCACTGTCTCTCGCTCTGACCGTCATCGTTGCGAAGCTGATCGGCGCGCTTCTGCCTCTCCTCGCCGCGAAGGTCGGACTCGACCCCGCGGTCATGGCGTCCCCCTTTATCACAACGATCGTCGACGCGCTTTCTCTTCTTCTTTACTTCGTTATCGCCGGGAATGTCTTCGGCTTGTGAAGACTCTAAAGGCTGTAATGAGATGCAAAAACGCAAAAATGTAAAGAAAACTTTTCAAACAGAAAGAAAAAATCCCGATCCGCTTTTGCGAATCGGGATTTTTTGGGGTCAGGCGGCTTGCTCTTCGATACCGAGAGACGCCTTTTTCGATGCCTCGCTGATATAGTCGAGCGGGTTGACCGTCTCGCCGTTTACGCGGATGGCAAAGTGCAGGTGCGGCTCCTCGGCAAGCTCCGTGACCGCGGTGTCACCGATGGTACCGAGCTTGTCTCCCGCCTTCACGGCAGTGCCCTCGGCGATGCCGTCGGCGAGCGTCTTGTCAAGGTTCGAGTACACGCTGACGATACCGCCCTCGTGCGTCACCTCGACCGTCGTTCCGAGCATCGCGTCGGCGTAGATCTTCGTAATCGTACCGGGTGCGCTTGCGAAGACCTCGGCGCCCTCGTCCGCCATGATGTCAATGCCCGTGTGCATCTTCCATGCACCGAGCGTCGTCGAGAAGACGGGCATCGTGAGCGAGTGCGGCGTCGTTACCTTTCCGACAAGGGGAGCGACAAAGACGAGCGGTTCCTTCACATCGCCCTTCGGAGGCGTTACGGGCTCGTTTTGCTTGTTGTCGTTGTCACTGACGGGCGGGTTCTCGTCGGGGGGCGTTTCCACCGGCTTTCTGTTGGCTGCGGCGACGATGCCGACGACGATGGCGCTGATGCAGAGGATGGCGATGACCGCTCCGTAGACGATCTTTGATGTCAGGGGCAGGTCGCTGAACTTGAATTTCTTTTCCATGATCCTTTTCCTTTCCTGTTTTCTGTTGGTATTCTTTTCAACTTCGCCCCCTTTTATTCATAAATTTCCCGCTTTGTCCGACAAATCGGAAAAATCGGAAAAATTGCGCTTCACGAAGGGAACTTTCGACAAAAATATTGACAAGCCGTGCCTTTTGCGTTATAATTGTAAATACTTTATTTATTTTGTGGAGACATTCATGAATAAAATTTCTCTTGCAGGCGACCTCGGAAGCGGGAAGAGCACCATCGCGAAGATCCTGATCGAGCGTCTCGGCGCGGAATACTATTCCACGGGCGCCATCGTTCGCGAGATCGCGAAGAAGCACGGCATGACCGTCCTCGCGCTCAACGAGTACATGGAGACGCACCGCGAGATCGACCGCGAGATCGACGACGGGCTCCGCCGCCTCGGTGACGATCCCCGCGCCCTCGTGATCGATTCCCGTATGGCGTGGCACTTTACGGCGGGCACCTTTAAGGTCTATCTGTCCACCGACCCCGAGACGAGCGCACTGCGCATCATGAAGGAGCACCGCGTCGGTGAACACGCCGATACCCTCGCCGCGACGATCGCCGAGACGGCGAGCCGCAGGGCGAGCGAGAAGAAGCGTTATTTCGAGCTCTACGGCGTGAACATCAAGGATCTGACCAACTACGACCTTGTTGTCGATACGACGAAGGCGACCCCCGCGGACATCGCGGAGGCGATCCTTTGCGCGTTTGAAAGAAAGAACGCGGGCGAGCCTTATGCGCCCCTCCTTCTTTCGCCCGAGCGCATCTACTACGAGGACGACGCGCCCGACGAAGAAAAGGTGAACGCCCTTCTTGCCGCGATGGAGCGGGGAGAGACCCTGCCTCTTGCCGAGGTCTCTGAGACCGACGGGGAATTCCGTCTGGTCGGTGGCGCGGAGAGCGTGCTCGCCTACGTGCTCGGGGAAGAGAAATTTTTGCCCGCCCGCCTTGTGCCGGTGCCCGAGGGGACGGAGGGGAAGACCTACGTTCGCATGAAAGACTCTCTTTGAGTTTTGAAAGGATAGGATATGCAAAAGCTGAAACAACAGATCGCCGAAGCGATCGTCGCCTCCGCGACGAGAAAATTCCCCGCATCGGCACTGACCGCCGCCGAGGTGGCGGCGAATCTCGAATACCCGCCCGATGCCGCGATGGGCGATCTCGCCCTTCCGTGCTTCCGCCTCTCGCGTGCCCTTCGCCGTTCGCCGAAGGAGATCGCGGAGACCATCGCCGAGGACGTCTCCTGTGATGGGGTCGCGGGTGTCGACGCGGTGAACGGGTATCTCAATTTCCGTATCGATCCCGCCGTACTCGCCTCCCGTGTGATTCGGGAGATCTTCGAGAACGAGTCCTACGGCTCGCCGATGACGGGCGTCGGAAAGACGGTCGTGCTCGACTATTCCTCTCCCAATGTTGCGAAGCCCTTTCACATCGGGCATCTCGGCACGACCGTGATCGGTCATTCGCTGAAGCTTCTGCACGAATTCGCGGGCTACCGTTGCATCGGCATCAACTACCTCGGCGACTGGGGCACCCAATTCGGAAAGCTGATCGTCGCCTATAAGCTCTGGGGAGATAAAGAAGCGGTGGAGGCGGGGGGCGTCGACGCCCTCGTCGCCCTGTACGTCCGCATCAACAACGAGATCAAGGCGGAGGAGGATGCCTCCCTCGCCGAGAATCCGAACGGGAAGAAGTCCTCGCACCTTGCCGACCTTGCCCGCGCCGAATTCAAGAAGCTCGAGGAGCACGACGAGGAGAACCTCGCGCTCTGGAAGTGGTTCGTCTCGGTCAGCCTGAAAGAATACGAGAAGACCTATCGCCTGCTCGGCATCACCTTCGACAGCTATAAGGGAGAATCCTTCTATACCGATAAGATGCCCGCCGAGGTGGAAAAGCTCCGCAAGTCGGGGCTTCTCACGATCGATGACGGCGCGTCCATCGTCGACCTCTCGAAGTGGAACATGCCTCCCTGCCTGATTTTGAAGCGGGACGGCTCCACCCTCTACCCGACAAGAGACATCGCCGCCGCCGTCTATCGGCAGAATACCTATCATTTCGATAAAGCCATCTATGTCACGAGCGCCGCGCAGTCTCTGCACTTCGCCCAGTGGTTCAAGGTCGTGGAGCTGATGGGCTACGACTGGTACGATCGTCTCGTCCACGTTCCCTACGGCACCGTCAGCATCAACGGGATGAAGCTCGCGACCCGCACGGGCAATGTCATTCTTCTGAAGGATCTCTTTGCCGAAGCCATCTCCCGTGTCGAGGAGATCGCGAGGGAGAAGCACCCCGATCCCGAGGAATGTCACGCCATCGCCGAGAAGGTCGGCGTCGGCGCCATCATCTTCTATTATCTTTCGAACAACCGGATGCGAGACATCAACTTCATGATGGAGGACGCGCTCACCTTTGACGGCAACACGGGTCCCTATGCCCAGTACACCTACGCACGCACCTGCTCGGTGCTCGAGAAGGCACCCGGGGCGCATCGTATGACGGACGCTCCCCTTTCCGCGAAGGAAGGAGAGCTTGTCAAGGCCCTCGCCCTCTTCCCCGAGAAGATCGAGGCGGCGCTCGCGGACTATGAGCCCTCGGTCGTCACCCGCTATATTCTCGATCTGTGCGCGGCGTACAACGGCTTCTATCACGATTGCCCGATCCTCACCTCGGAGAACGAGGCGGAGAGGGAGAACCGCCTCGCACTCACCGACGCGACCCGTCGCGTCCTCGGACGCGCCCTGCATCTCATCTGTATGCAGACGCCCGAAAAGATCTGATCACACGCTAATAAAACGCCGCCATGCGGCAGGAGGTATTTATGTCAGGACATTCCAAGTGGAATAATATCAAGCACAAAAAGGAGAAGTCGGATGCCGCAAAGGCGAAGATCTTCACCAAGATCGGAAAGGAAATGGCAGTCGCCATCAAGGCGGGCGGCCCCGACCCGACCGTGAACGGCAAGCTGCGCGACCTGATCGCGAAGGCGAAGGCGAACAACGTCCCGAACGACAACATTCAGAGAACCATCAAGAAATTCTCGGAGAACAACGATGTCGTTTACGAGGAGATCAGCTACGAGGGCTACGGTCCCTCGGGTGTCGCGATCATCGTTGAGACCTCGACCGACAACCGCAACCGTACCGCGGGCAATGTGCGCGCATGGTTCAATAAGTACGGCGGCAACATGGGACAGAACGGATGCGTCTCCTTCATGTTCGAGGAAAAGGGAGTGATCACCATCATCGACGAGGACGACGAGCTTGACGAGGATAAGGTCATGGAGGACGCGCTCGAATGTGGCGCCGAGGACATCAAGTCGGATGACGGCGAGTATTCCATCTATACGGCCCCCGACGACCTCGACCGCGTTCGTGACGCCATCATCGCGCTCGGCTACCGCATCGACACCGCCGACCTCGCGAAGGTCCCGTCCACCTACGTCACCCTCGAGAATCCCGAGGACATCGAGAACATGGAAAAAATGCTCGATAAATTCAACGAGGACGATGACGTCAACGCCGTATATACCAACTGGGACAATTGAAAACCTCTGCCGCAAACGGATCCCGTTTGCGGCAAGCTTTTTTTCGTGGAGGTTTGAATACTCGGAGCGAACAAAGAATTGCGGCGGATTTGCTACGTAAATTTTTGCCGTGTAGCCGCATCGTAAATTCTTTTCGCACGGGGCGGAATCTTTGAAAAACCGAAGATTTCTTCTTGACAAATTTCGCCCGATATGGTACACTGTAAGCAGAAAATTCTACCCGTTAAGGAGGATATATTCATGGGAATCATCAAGGCTACACTCTCCGCCATCGGCGGCGGTCTCGCCGATCAGTGGATCGAGGCGTTCGAGGCGGACGACATGGGAGACACCACCGTCTTTACCAAAGGCGTGAAGGTCCGCAGAAACGATAAGAGAAACAGCAACAAGAAGGGGACGGAGGACTTCATCACCGACGGCTCGCTCGTCCACGTTTACCCGAACCAGTTCATGATCCTCGTCGACGGCGGTAAGATCGTCGACTACACCGCGGAGGAAGGATATTATAAGGTAGACAACAAGGCGGCGCCCTCTCTTTTCAACGGCAATCTCGGCGGCGCCATCAAGGAGAGCTTCTCCCGTATCAAGTACGGCGGCATCCCGACGCAGAAGCAGAAGATCTTCTTCATCAACCTTCAGGAGATCAAGGGCATCCGCTTCGGCACCCGTACCCCCGTCAACTATTTTGACAACTTCTACAATTCCGAGCTCTTCCTGCGCGCGCACGGTACATACTCGGTAAAGATCACCGATCCCGTCAAATTCTATTCGGAAGCCATTCCGAAGAACGCCGACCGCGTCGAGATGGACGAGATCAACGAGCAGTATCTCTCGGAATTCCTCGAGGCGCTCCAGAGCGCCATCAATAAGATGTCCGCCGACGGCATCCGCATCTCCTACGTCACGTCGAAGTCCCGCGAGCTCTCCGATTACATGGCGACCGAGCTTGACGAGGAGTGGAAGACGATGCGCGGCTTTGAGGTGCAGGCGGTCGGTATCGCGAGCATCTCCTACGACGATGACTCGAAGGAGCTCATCAACATGCGCAATAAGGGTGCCATGCTCGGTGACGCCTCGGTCAGGGAAGGCTACGTGCAGGGAAGCATTGCCCGCGGAATGGAAAACGCGGGGAAGAGCGGCAACGCCGCCGGCTCCTTCATCGGCATGGGCGTCGGCATGGGCGCGGCAGGCAACTTTATGGCAAGTGCCTCCGAGACCAACCGCGAGCAGATGAAGGCACAGAAGGAAAGTGCCGCCGCGGGCGGATGGGTCTGCTCCTGCGGTGCAAGGAACACGGGTAAATTCTGCGCCGAGTGCGGGAAGCCGAAGCCCGAGGAGGGCTGGACCTGCTCCTGCGGCACGAAAAATACGGGCAAATTCTGCTCCGAATGCGGAAAGCCCCGCCCCGCCGACGAGTGGACCTGCTCCTGCGGGGCGAAGAATCCCGCCTCCGCGAAATTCTGCGGAGAGTGCGGAAAGAAGCACGAGTAAATGGCAACCGTAACCTACCGTTGCCCGAACTGCGACGCGGGTCTTGTCTTTGATGCGAATACGCAGAAATTCGTCTGCGAATTCTGTCTTTCCGACTTCACGAAGGAAGAGCTTGACAAGACCGCGAGCGCGGAGAGGGCAGAGAAGCAGGCAGAGGCGGATGCCGCCTTTTCCGAGTCCGTCAGAGAGTATCACTGCCCCTCCTGCGGGGCGGAGGTCGTGACGGATAAGGAGACGGTCGCGAACTTCTGCTACTACTGCCACAATCCCGTGGTCCTGACCGACCGAGTGAGCGGCGTCATGCGTCCCGCGAAGGTCATTCCCTTCAAATTCGATAAAAAGGGCGCCGTCGACGCTTTCCTCGCCTATGCGAAAAAGAAGCATTTCCTTCCGAAGAACTATTTCGACGACGCGCAGGTGGATAAGATGTCGGGCGTCTACTTCCCCTATTGGGTCACCGATGCCGACGCCACGGGACACTACCACGCGCGTGGTCACCGCGTGCGCACATGGCGCGCGGGAGATTACCAGTATACCGAGGTCAGAGATTACGATGTCTACCGCCGCGGCGAGATTCACTTTGAGGACATCACCACCTCGGCACTCTCTACCGCGGATAAGAAGATGCTCGAGGGAATTCTGCCGTACCCCTCCGACGCACATGTCGATTTTGACATGCCCTATCTTCTCGGCTATCAGGCAAAAAAGAGGGACATCGAGCGAAATGCCCTGACGGGCGAGGTCCGCGGAAAGATGCAGAACTACGCGAGAACGCTCCTTTCCGATACCGCAAACAATTATACCTCGAAGGACGGAGAGCGCTGCGACCTTCTTGTCGGTCACGCCGCGTGGGAATACACCCTGCTCCCCGTGTGGATCCTGACCTATCGCGACAGAAAAGACAAGATTTTCACCTACGCGATGAACGGCTATACGGGGAAAATCTACGGTGAGCTGCCCGTCAGCTTTTGGAAGATCTTCTTCCTCGCACTCGGCACCTTTGCCGCCGCCTTCCTTATCTTTTTCTTGATCGGGAGGTTCTTCTTCTGATGAAAAGAAAAGTTTTGTTTGCATTTCTCTGCATTTTTCTGTTGTTGTGCACGATGTTTTCGACCGTTGCCTTTGCCGAGGCGGAGGTGACGTCGACCGGAATTTATGAGCCTGTTTTTTATGACAACGGTTATCTCAATGTCACGGAGCGTGAGAGAGTCCTCTCCGCTCTCACCGACGCGCAGGAGAAGACGGGCTTTCATTACGGCGTGCTTCTTTGCCGCAACAAGCAGGAAAGAGAAAGCTATCTTCGCCGCATGGAAAACGAGGACAGCATCCTTCTTGCCGTTTGGCTTGACGGTGGCGAGTACCGCTACGAGCTCTTTACCTACGGTGAGGCGTATGACGAGCTGACCGACAGTGAGGCGGACGCCATCCTCGATGCGGATGATGTGTACGATAACATCAAGGGCGGATGGCTTGCCGACGGTGTGATCGCGTTTGCCTCTCTTTCGGCAGAAGCCGCGATCCCCGACCCGAACGCGGAGGCGAAGCATACCGTCCGCGTCGTGGTGATCTCGATCCTTCTTGCCGTCGTGTGTGCGGGCGCCGCCGCGGGCGGTGTCATCTATCACTATAAAAAGAAGCTGAAAGCGCCGATCTACCCCCTCGACCGTTTCGCGCGTATGAAGCTCGTAGATCAGGGCGATACCTTTATCACGGCGCATGTCACGCGTGTCCGCGTCTCCTCTCCCTCGAATTCCTCGGGCGGAGGCGGTGGTGGCGGAGGAGGCGGAAGCCGCGGAAGCCGTTAGCAAAATTTCCGCCTTGCAAGCGGGTGCGCCCGTCATTCGGTGCGTCCGTCAACACGCAACAAGAAAAAACGTATAGAATACGAAAAAAGATCGGGAAAGGAAACCACGTCCCGATCTTTTTTGTCGCTTGCGCAAAACGGTGTCTCTCTGAGTGCCCTTCCGATCTTCGCAATTTGTCGAAGGATGAAATTTCTCGGAGCAATCCCTTTACATTTTAAGAAAATCGGTGTATAATAAGAAGGTACCCTATGAAACGGAGGCGCGCCATGCACGACGGAAAATTTCATCTGAAAAGCGAATACCGCCCGACGGGCGATCAGCCGCAGGCGATCGCGGGACTGATCTCGGGCATCGAGGCGGGCGAGCGTGCGCAGACCCTGCTCGGCGTCACCGGTTCGGGAAAGACCTTCACCATGGCGAACGTTATCGCCGCCGTGAACCGACCGACCCTCGTCCTCGCACACAATAAGACGCTCGCCGCTCAGCTTTGCACCGAGTTTCGCGAGTTTTTCCCCGAGAATGCCGTCGAGTATTTCGTCTCCTATTACGACTATTATCAGCCCGAAGCCTACATTCCCGGTAAGGACATGTATATCGAAAAGGACGCGATGATCAACGACGAGATCGATATGCTGCGGCACAGCGCGACCTCCGCGCTCTTCGAGCGGCGCGACGTTATCATCGTCTCCTCCGTCTCCTGTATCTACTCTCTCGGTGATCCCTCGGAGTATCAGGGACTCCTGATTTCTTTGCGCCCCGGGCAGCAGATGACGCGGGACGAGCTCGTGCGCCGTCTCGTCGCCATCAGCTACGAGCGCAACGACATGAACTTCATCCGCGATAAATTCCGCATCCGCGGCGATACCGTCGAGGTTTATCCCGCCTCGGGAAAAGAAGAGGCAATCCGCATCGAATTCTTCGGTGACGAGATCGACCGCCTCTCCAAAATCAATACCGTCACGGGTGAGGTGAAAGAGACGCTCTCCTACGCCGCAATCTTCCCCGCAACGCACTATGCCGTCTCGGACGAGAAGAGGGAAGCCGCTCTCCTCGAGATTGAAGAAGAAATGAAGGAACGCGTCGAATTCTTCAAAAGTCAGAATAAGCTCATCGAGGCGCAGAGAATCGAAGAAAGAACCCGCTACGACATCGAAATGTTAAGAGAAGTTGGCTTTTGTTCGGGTGTTGAGAACTATTCCCGCGTCCTTTCGGGACGCGCCCCGGGGAGCACACCGTATACGCTTCTCGATTATTTCCCCGATGATTTCATCATGTTCATCGACGAGTCGCACGTCACGCTCCCGCAGGTGCGGGGCATGAGCGGTGGCGACTATGCGAGGAAGAAGAACCTCGTCGAATACGGCTTCCGTCTTCCGTCCGCCTTCGATAACCGTCCTCTGTTCTTCGAGGAATTCGAAGAGAAGATCCGTCAGGTCGTCTTCGTCAGCGCGACCCCGGGACCCTACGAGAAGGCGGAGAGCACGAACACCGTGGAGCAGCTCATCCGTCCGACGGGACTTGTCGATCCCGAGATCTCCGTCCGCCCGATCGAGGGGCAGGTCGACGATCTCATCGGCGAGATCCGCGCCACCGTCGCCCGCGGGGAAAAGGTGCTCGTCACCACCATGACAAAGAAGATGGCGGAGGATCTCACCGAGTACCTATCCACGCACGCAATCAAGGTCAAATATATTCACCATCAGGTCGAGACCATCGAGCGGATGCAGATCATCCGCGATCTCCGACTCGGAGAATTCGATGTCCTCGTCGGCATCAACCTTCTGCGGGAGGGGCTCGATATTCCCGAGGTCTCCCTCGTCGCGATCCTCGATGCCGATAAGGAGGGCTTCCTCCGCAGTGAGACCTCCCTCATTCAGACGGTCGGACGTGCCGCCCGAAACGTGAACGGACACGTGATCATGTACGCCGATACGATCACGGGCTCCATGCGTGGCGCCATCGATGAGACAAACCGCCGCCGCGCGATCCAGATGCGCTATAACGAGGAGCACGGCATCACCCCCACCACCATCCGCAAGAAGGTCGCCGACGTCATCGAGATCGGCAAGAAGCCCGAGCGCGATGGCAAGAAGAAGCTCACCGCCAAGGAGCGCGCCGACCTCATCGAGCGCCTGACCGCCGAAATGCGCGAGGCGTCCCGCACGCTCGAATTCGAGAAGGCGGCGTTCCTCCGCGATCGCATCCGCGACCTCAAAACCACCAAATAAACCGAATACAGGAAGTTACCATGGCAAAAAATATCGTGATCAAAGGCGCCCGCGTCAACAATCTGAAAAATATCGATCTCACCGTCCCGCGGGACAAGCTCGTGATCTTTACGGGACTTTCGGGAAGCGGAAAGTCCTCACTCGCCTTCGATACCCTCTACGCCGAGGGGCATCGCCGCTTCGTCGAGAGCCTTTCCTCCTATGCGAGAATGTTTCTCGGACAGATGGATAAGCCGGATGTCGACCTCATCGAAGGACTCTCACCCGCGATCTCCATTGATCAGAAGACCACGTCGAAGAATCCCCGTTCCACCGTCGGCACGGTCACCGAGATCTACGACTACCTGCGTCTTTTGTATGCCCGCATCGGCATCCCGCACTGTCCCGTCTGCGGCAAGGAGATCAAGCAGCAGTCCCTCGATCAGATCGTCGAGCGCATCATGGCGTTTCCCGAGGGCACGCGCTTTCTCGTCCTCGCCCCCGTCGTCAGGGCGCAGAAGGGAACGCAAGAGAAGGTCTTCGCCGACGCGAAGAAGAGCGGCTACACCCGCGTCCGCGTCGACGGCAATCTGTACGACCTCACCGAGGAGATCCACCTCGATAAAAATCAGAAGCATACCGTCGACATCGTACTCGACCGCCTTGTTTTGCGCGGCGACATCCGCTCCCGCCTCTCCGATTCCGTCGAGAGCGCTCTGCGCGCCGCCGACGGCAGAGTGACGATCGCCACCGTCCCCCGCGACGGCGAGGAGGCAAAGGAATTCGGCTTTTCGCAGAAATACGCCTGTGAGGAGCATCAGATCGACTTTCCTGAGCTTGAGCCGCGCATGTTCTCCTTCAATAACCCCATCGGTGCCTGCCCCGAATGTGCGGGCATCGGAAACAAGCAACGCATCTCGACCGCAAAGCTCGTTCCGCATCCCGAGCTCTCCCTTCGCGAGGGGGGCATCGCCGCGAACGGCTTCCGCACCATGACCGAGGACTCGTGGACGGGACCTCTCGTCGCCGCGGTCGGCGCGGATTACGGCTTTACTCTCGATACTCCTCTTGCGGATTTCACCGAGGAGCAGATGCATGTCCTCATGTACGGCGCGGGTGATAAGAAGTACCGCGTCACCCGCTATTTCGGAAAAGAGGGAAAGGAACAGCTCACGACCTACGACGGCATCGTTCACATTATCGAGAAGCGGATGCGCATGGCGGGCGGTGACTATTATCAGGAATTCGTCGAGGAGGTTCCTTGCCCGCGCTGCAAGGGACGCCGCCTCTCGGACGCCGTGCTTTCCGTCACGGTCGGCGGCTTGAATATCGACGAGATCTGCCGACTTTCGATCACGAAAATGATCGATTTTGTAAACAATATTTCACTTTCCGAACAGGAAATGACCATCGCCAAGGAAGTTTTGAAGGAGATCAAGGCACGCCTTAACTTCCTTCGGAGCGTCGGACTTGATTATCTGAACCTCGCGAGGACTGCGGGCACTCTTTCGGGCGGTGAGGCACAGCGGATCCGCCTTGCCACGCAGATCGGCTCCGCGCTGACGGGCGTCCTGTATATCCTTGACGAGCCGAGCATCGGACTTCATCAAAGGGACAACGGAAAGCTCATCCGCACGCTCAAAAACCTTCGTGACATCGGGAACAGCGTTATCGTCGTCGAGCACGACGAAGAGACCATGCGCGAGGCGGATTATATCGTCGACATCGGTCCGGGCGCCGGCATTCACGGGGGCGAGGTCGTCGCCGCGGGCACGCCCGCGGAGGTCGCGAAAAACCCCGCGTCGATCACGGGCGCCTACCTTTCGGGGCGGAAGTGCATCCCCGTGCCGAAGACCCGCCGCGCGGGCAACGGGCACGTGCTGACGGTGCACGGCGCCGCCGAGAACAACCTGAAGCACATCGACGTTTCCTTCCCCCTCGGTACCTTCATCGCCGTCACGGGCGTGTCGGGAAGCGGGAAGTCCTCCCTCGTCAACTCCGTGCTTTATAAGACGCTTGCGAAGACGCTGAACCGCTCCACCACCTATCCCGGCAAGTGCGACGGCGTCACGGGGATGGAATATCTCGATAAGGTCATTGCCATCGATCAGAGCCCCATCGGGCGCACCCCGCGCTCCAACCCCGCCACCTATACGGGGCTTTTCACCGACATCCGCGAGCTCTTTGCCCGCACACAGGACGCGAAGGCGCGCGGCTATGACGCGGGCAGATTCTCCTTCAACGTGAAGGGGGGCAGATGCGAGGCGTGTCAGGGCGACGGCGTGATGTGCATCGAGATGAACTTTTTGCCCGATGTCTACGTCAAATGTGAGGTCTGCAAAGGCAAGCGCTATAACCGCGATACCCTCGAGGTCAAATACAAGGGAAAGAGCATTTACGACGTTCTCGAAATGAGCGTCGAGGAA
This sequence comes from uncultured Eubacteriales bacterium, assembly GCA_934373635.1. Lineage (GTDB taxonomy): Bacteria > Bacillota > Clostridia > Oscillospirales > CAG-272 > UBA1740. The sequence continues at coordinate 93,451 of CAKROZ010000002.1, read as the reverse complement.
GGGCTCACCCTCTTTGCCGATCTCCCGAGACTCAAAAAGAAGCTGCAAACGCTCTACGATGTCGGACTCGGTTATATCAAGATCGGACAGTCCTCCACCACCCTCTCGGGAGGCGAGGCGCAGAGAGTCAAGCTCGCGACCGAGCTTGCCCGTCATTCGACGGGAAAAACCATTTATATCCTCGACGAACCGACCACGGGGCTTCATACCGAGGACGTGTCAAAGCTGATCACCATCCTCGACCGTCTCGCCGATGCGGGCAATACCGTCGTCGTCATTGAGCACAACCTCGATCTGATCAAGACCGCCGATCATATCATCGACCTCGGACCCGAGGGCGGAGACGCGGGCGGAACGGTGATCGCCGAGGGCACGCCCGAGGAGGTCGCCGCGTGCGAGAATTCCTATACGGGACAGTATCTCAGGGAAAAGCTCGGGGTGAAGTGACTGCCGACGCGCGATAAAGAGACCGCCTGTGCGAGAGTATTTGCACCTGTCGCCGATCTTCGAGCCGCACCGCCAAAGATCGAACCGACTTTTGCAAGACTTCGCATCACACCGCCCGAGATCCATCTCCTTTTGCAAGATTTCGCATCACACCGCCAAAGATCAAACCGTCTTTTGCGAATTCCGCGCCGCGCAGATCTTACGATCGGCGGCACGGGTGCTTCTATCGGAAAAGCAACGAAAGAGATCTCTCCCGCAAAGCCTTTGTTGCGGGCGCAAAAAAACTTCACGAAAGGAAATCACGGCATGTATTACGGTACCATCAAGAAAAACGACATTGCCAACGGCGAGGGCATCCGCACCTCCCTCTTCGTCAGCGGTTGCCGCAACGCCTGCAAGAACTGTTTCAATCGGGAAACGTGGGCGTTCGATTACGGCACCCCCTTCACGAAGGAGACCGAGGAGGAGATCTTCGCCACCTTTGAGAATCCCGTGATCGCGGGACTGACCGTCCTCGGCGGTGAACCGATGGAGCCGGAAAATCAGCGGGCGCTCCTCCCGTTCCTTCGCGAAATGCGTCGCCGCTTCCCGAAGAAGAGCATCTGGATCTATACGGGCAATCTCTACGAGGAGCTCATCGGTGAGCGCGGGGAACATCCGAAGCATCTGGACATCACAAACGAGCTGCTCTCTTACGCCGACATTCTTGTCGACGGACGGTATGTCGAGGAGGAGAAGAGCATCGGACTCCGCTTCCGCGGTTCGGCGAATCAGAGGATCATCGACCTCGACAAGACCCGTAAAGAAGGAAAGATCGTCATTTGGGACGGTTGCAAGGAAGATAAGATCTACCGAAAGTAAAAAAGCCGAACCACGGCGAGCGCGAGCCGAAGGATGATCGACCGAGATAAGCCCCCTGCGGCGGCGATTATCCTTCGGGACGATGGTGAAAAAAGAAAGACCTCTCAAAAGCAAACTACCGTCCGCCTCTTCCGTGCGTCTGCATTGTCATGGTGCGACGCGCCGTTCGGCAAAGCGCGGATCTTGCCCCTCTCATAAAGACTGACCCGCAAACAAAAAAATAAGGAGACACCACACATGAAAGTAAAATTCACAAAGCTCGATCCCCGCGCTACCATGCCAACCTACGGCTCCGCTTCGGCGGCTGGCGCCGATCTCTATGCACTTTCAGGCGAGGACATCGAGATCCCCCCGCACAAGACCGTGATGATACATACGGGGCTCGCCATGGAGCTTCCCGAGGGCTATTGCGGCTTGATCTTCGCCCGCTCGGGCATCGCCTCGAAGCGCGGACTTGCCCCCGCCAATAAGGTCGGCGTCGTCGACTCGGATTACCGCGGCGAATTCATGGTCGCCCTCCACAATCACTCGGACGAGAACGCCTCCGTCGCAGGCGGGGAACGCATCGCACAGCTTGTCATCACCCCCTATCTTCGCGCAGAATTTATCGAATCGGACGCCCTCACCGACACCGACCGCGGCGCCGGCGGCTTCGGCTCCACGGGCAGAAAATGACGAAAAATATAAACAAAACATAGCAAAAAGCAGATTTTTTCAAAAAGCATCGGATATCTCCACGCAAAGACTCAAAAATTCGAGCAAAAGCATCCTGCGCTTCCGAAAGATGAATTTTGATTTCGGGCGGATGTTTTAGAAGGCTTGTACGGTGGGACATCCTGCGTTTTTTGACGCTTGCGCGGGTTCTGCACGATCGAGACAGCCGCAAACGGGATCTTCGGATCCTGTTTGCGGCTGTCGCTTTTTGTCCGAATGTCTCCCATATGTTTTTTACTAAAGTACAGAAATATTTTTTGAATGTATTGACATTTGAACAATTTTTTTTGCTATTATATGAATGAAAGATTGTATCATTGCCCATAACTTCCGTATGTGCAACGAGAACATCGCGGACGTGCCCGACGGACTCCCCCCGCCCCTTGCCTCGGGCGCCGCACAATTCCGAACGAAAGAGAGGAGAAACCTATGAAACGATTTCTATCCCTGCTGCTTCTCTGCGCGATGTGCATACTTTCGCTTTTCGCCTGCTCGGAACCCGACGACGGGCACGGCAAACCGACCGTCCTTGGAGAGGAAAGCAACGACCTGATCTCGGCGCTGATTGACTATCTGGAATCCCAACATGTCGACCATGACATGGCGCCCACTTCCTTTGCGATCAAGATCCGTAAAATCAAGAAGGACGGCGCACAGCCTCTGCTTGTCGAATTCGATTCGTCGACAGCTTATTATGTCTGCGGATATTACAAAGGGGAGCATCCGCATAGCGAAGAAAAATATCAGGCTTGTTGTGCCTCCGATTACCTATGGCTCCGATATGAAAGGGCGGAAGATATTCGCGAGGAATACCGGGGACGCACATGTATCGCGGCGTTCGAGCTATATCCGGCATTGTCCGTTACGGATATCCGATCAGATCACACGGGCACCGTCTCTTTCGAACGTTTTACGATGCTCAAGCCCGTTTTTGAAGAAGGGTATAACACCACGAAAGGGAAAGAATTCAACCGTCCCTATATTTATTTGAATTCTACGGGAAAAAGCAACGTATATACGACCGGTGAATTTGATTATTGGAACACATTCTCTTGTGTAGAAATCGACGGACAGCTCTTCATTCCGGTCAGTATCTATGTGATAGAGCCGACGGGTGAACGTTATGATTACGATCTGAAATGGGAGTTCGGAGAGTATTACGATCGTTTGACAGAAATTATGATTACGGACAAATACACATTGGAGACTACAGGCGGAAGCTTTTACTATAAGGGTGTGTTCTCAATAGATGATTTCGGTGAAATTTTAAAATAAGAAGGAGAGAAAAATATGAAGACGAACAAAAAAGTGCTTGCACTTTTTATGGCTCTTGTTATAATCGTAAGTTTTTCGGTGCTTAGCACTATACAAAGCTATGCTAACAATGCAAGACAGGAAGTAAGCTATGATAATTGTGTAGCATCAAACTATGACGGCATTGATGAGATGTGGTATGTTTTGACATCATATTCTCTTCGAAAAGCAAGGGGGCGTTTCCGTTGAAGCCATGAAACGAGAATATGGCTCGGGACGCGACACGGTATCACTCGGCACAATGAAATAATCGGGAGCTTGCTCCAGCACCTTCTTCGGAAGGTGCATTTTTTTAGACTGCCTTATTATCGTGCCTTTTTGCATTGTCTCCGAACGCTTCAATTTTCTATCGAAAAACAGAAAATCAAGCAAAATGCAATGTTATCTTTGCATTATCGTCAAAAACGGAGCCATATCGGATATCTTATTTCAAAATCGCGTTTCGGCAGATCGGCTTGTAGCGACAGCTTTCGCAAGCGGTGCTCCGTCCCTTCCGCTTCATCGGCACTGCGGCAATATCCCCGCTCTTCATGCGGGCGACAACGCGACGCACGCCGTCTTCCACCGTTTCGGAGAGCACCTGCCATCCCTCTTCCGTGTAGAGCAGCTCGGAATTTTTGACGCGCCCGTCCTTATCGTATTTCAGAGGCAGGTAGTCGCGGTTCATCGCGCCGAGTGATACCTCGCTGTCGAGAAGCATTCCCGAGCGCTTCTGCTGTGCCTTGACCGCGTCGTGCACGTCTTCGTCGGGGGAATTCAGCGTTCCGCCGCTCGGCTTCGCGCGGATGTAGAGCACGCCCGCGGGAATGAGCGTCCCGTTTTCCCCGACGCCGATGCGCTCAAGAAAGGCGGGATCACGGCTCTCCGCTACCGCGCGGAGATAGAGGAACATCTGAAGATTTTTGCCTTCGGTGAGGTCGTCGGGGGAGAAGTCCTTGCTTCCCGTCTTGTAGTCGATGACCCGCACGTATACGTCCTCTCCGTCGGAATACGTGTCCACACGGTCGATGGTGCCGTAAAGGCAAATGTCGGTGCCGTCCTCACAGGGGATGCGGACGGGCGACGGTGCCCCCTCCGTTCCGTCGCGGATCTCCAACTCGAAGAAACGGGGGACGAAGCGGCAGTCGGACAGCTCGTCGCATAACCCCTCCACGATCACGTTCGCCGCGCGGATCAGACGCTCGATCAGAAGATCCTCCCGCACGGGATTTTCGGAGCCCTCCCCGCGGAGCGTCGCGAGGTATGCCTCCGCCCCGCGGCGGATGCGCCCGATGCGCTCTTCGGCACCGACGGAGGAGATCGCCACCCCCTCCTCGGTGATCTCGGCGAAGAATTTTTCAAGGATCGCATGGAGGAAAGAACCGATGTTCATCGCGTCGAACGCCGCCTCGCGGTCTCGCCCGAGACGCAGAACATATTCGCAGAAATGCGAAAGCGGGCAGGACAGATAATTCTCGATGCGCGATTGCGTCAGCGCGAGATCGTGACGGTAAAGCGAAGCCGACGTCTCCTCCGAGAGCACGAGCGACGCGTTGAGCAGGGGCGCATCCGCCGCCGCGACCTCTGCCGCGTGACCCGAGCGGAGAAGCGCCTCGCGCAGAACCGCACTCTCCTCTCCTTCCTCGCCGAGGGCGAGAAGCGCGGCACCCGGTGTCTCCACTCGCTCCTTCGCGGGAAGCGAGCGGATGTCGGTCGTCCGAACCGCCCCGCCCGACAGCCTTTCTATCTGAAAGACGACTTCGGCAGGGGAGAGGGGCTTGAAGGCGGCGTCCTTTTCGTGAAACAATAGATTTATCTCGCGGCTTGCCGAAGCAAAGGCGCGCGAGAAGATAAACAGCTCCCGCGCATACCGCAGATCCTCCTCGGGCGACAGCGGATAGCCGAGCGAGGAAAGAAGCCCCCGCTCCTTTTCGGAAAAACAGGAGGGGGAGACCGTCGCGGCGGGGAATTCGCCCTCGTTCACCCCGTAAAGGTAGACCACCTTCTTGCCCGAAAGACGGAGCATGTCCGCAGAGCCGAGCGTCACCTCGTCCACCGCGGCGGGAATCCGCCCGACATCCACCGCGGAGAAGAGCAGACGGAGCAGTCCCGCATACGTGCGGGCATCCACCTCGAGATCCCCGAGCACGTCGACGAGCGTGTCGAGAAGCCCGACGAGAATTCCGAAGAGCCTCGCACATTCCTCCGCCGCGCCGACCTCGCCCGCGGCGAGAAGCACCTTCGCCCGCCCGACGAGCTTTTCCTCGAGGGACAAGCGGTCGAGAAAAGCAAAGAGCCGCTCCGAGCGCGTGCGCACCGAGAGCCGATCTCCCGCGTCCTCCGCAAAGGCGGCGAGAGGGTCGAGCAGCTTCCGCCGCGTTTCGTTCACTCGCAGAAGGAGCGCGTCCGCGTCGGCGGATTTTCGGTTCGTGTATCCGTCGGGATTCATGTTCCAGAGCAACCCGTCGGTAAAGCGCCGACCGTGGATCTTCCACGTCTCGACGTAAAGCTCGAATTCATCCGCCTCGTCCCGCAAAATGCCCGAGAAGGCACACTTCGCGTAGCGGATCACGTCCTCCGTCCGATACCCTCCGACCACCACCGCCAAGGCGCTCTCAATGAGGTTCGCCGCCTCGGTCTCCGTGATGTCCTTTTTGCGGGAGAAGAAGACGGGGATGCCCGCGTCGGAGAGCGCCGTGTCGAGGATTCCCGCGTAGCTTCCCGCATCCCGTGCCACCACGGCGATGTCGCGGTACTTCATTCCACCCTGTACTTTTTTCAGAATATCCGCCGCAATAAAGTCCGCACTTTCCTTCGGCGTCCTTCCGCGATAAATATGCAACGAATCGTCATATTGTAAAGAAATATTATCAAAATCGACGGTTTTTCTCCACAGAAGGGGTAACAATTCCGCGAGAAACTCCGAAGAAACCGTCCTTTTCCCGTCGATCTTGATAAGCTTTCTTTCGACCCCCTCATGCGCCGCTACGGCGAGCAGTCGCTCCGCGGTGTCCCGCACCTCGGTATACTCGAAGGCGTCCTCCCCGACCTTCGGAAGCACCAGAGCCACCGTCACCGAGGTCCTGCGGGTCAGCCGCGAGAGGAGCCTGAGCTCGGGCACCGTAAACGAGGTAAAACCCTCGACGAAGACCTCCGTGTCCGCAAAGAGTGCGGGATGCTCCGCGAGCTTGCGCTCCGCTACCGCGAGATCGTCCTCCCCGTCGGCGTAGCTCTCGCCGAGCCGCGCGCGGAAGCCCGACAAAAGAAGGGAGAGATCGTGGAGCTTGTCCGAGAGCCGACCGTCCCGCTCCGACACTTCTTCCGCCGCGCGGGAAAGCTCCTCGGGCGATAAGGAAAGCGCGCGGAGCTCCGAGAGGTCGCCGAGCGCACGCTCCGCCTCTCCCGCCGTCGGTATCGCGGCGTGTGTCCCGCGCAGAAGGGGAGAAAGCTCCGCGAGCGTCCGCCACATCAAAAGGGATTTCGTCACCTTATCGGAATAGCTCGCCCCGACGCCTCCCGTCACGCGGAAAATGCTGTCGCAAAGGCGGGAAAAATTCGTTACTTCAAAGAGAAGGGGTGCACTGTCGGGGAGCAGATCCGCCATCTCCCGCTCGGCGAGCAGGGTGCCCTGCTCGGGCACGATGAAGATCGCGCGCCGTCCCGCCTCGACCGTCGCTTTCGCACGCGCATAGATCTCCCCCCGCGTATCGGCAAAAAATCCGCCGCGAATCAAACAAAGCATCCGTTTTTCCTCCTCCGTCCCCAAAGGACGACCCGAAAATCATCAAAGCAACCGAACAAAATACAAGCGCCCGCCATCCCTCACGGCGTTTTTTCGCCCTGCGTGCCGAATACCCGCTCACTCAAACGGTATCCGTCTCCCCGCGAGGAGAAAATGATCTTTTCGTCCCCCGCCTCGAGCTTTTTTCTTAAATAATGAATGTAAACATTGAGAATTCCCGCCTCCGCCGCGTTGCCGAATACGTCGGACAGAAGCTCCTCCCGCCCGACATAAGCACCCTTCGCACGGAAAAGACGGGAGAGAAGCGCGAACTCCCCCTCGGAGAGCCTGACCACCCGCTCGCCGAGCATCACGGTGCGCCCGTCGTCGGAGAGGGAGAGCCGCGGCACCGCCTCCCGTGCCCGAAGCACCGCCGCGCGCACACTGCCGAGCGGCGCGGGAAGAGGGAAGTCACAGCCTCCCCTGCGGGAAAAGGTGAAGCACGGCACGCCCGCCGTCCTCACCGCCGACGTGTCGGCGTCGATAAAACAGACGTCCCCCGCTTCGACCTCTTTCACGTCCGTCTCGCGGCGGAACTCGGAGAACAACCCGTCAAGCTCGAATCGCAGAAAATCGAAAAAGTACCCGTCCCGCCCGACAATGATCGCACGCGCCATCCGAATCCCCTCACTTCCTAATAAATTAGAATTCCAAGCCTATTATACCGCAAGATCACGCCTTTGTCAACCCCCGACTCCACGCGCGCGTGCGAAAATACGCGAGAGAACGCGGGAAACATGAGGGAATATTTTTATCCCCCTTGACATATCTATGTTCTTGTGTTACAATACCGTTGTAAAAACAATTTCGGAGGAAATGTTTGATGAAAACTTCAACTGAATATCGCGCTCTCGCGAGAGAACAGCTCGGCGGAAAAATTTTCGGCACTACGTGGCTCTACGGCGTCCTTATCGCTCTGATCTACACCGCCGTTACCTCGGTGCTTACGGCTTCGAGCTACGGCGCCGGCGCCATTCTGGTCTTCCTTCTTGAAGGATTCTTCATGATCGGTGTCACGACCATCTGCATGAAGCTCGTGCACGGCGGCACCGAGGTCGACTTTAACGACCTTCCGGTAGCGAAGGACAGGGCGGGTAGCGCGCTTCTGCTCGGCTTGATGCGCAACCTCTTCACCATTCTTTGGACGCTTCTCTTCATCGTTCCCGGTATCATCAAGGCGTATGCGTATTCGCAGTCCTACTACCTCGCGATGGAGAATCCCGAGTGGGATTGGAAGCGTTGCCTCGACGAGAGCGAGCGGATCATGCGCGGCAAGAAGGGGAGCCTCTTCTGCCTCGATCTCTCCTTTCTCGGTTGGTGGATCGTCGGCGCCCTCTGCCTCGGCGTCGGTACCCTTTGGGTCATGCCCTATCACGCCATGGCGAGAGCCAACTTCCATGAAGACCTTATGCACGATCCTATCGTAGAGTAATTTTCACATCTCTTACAAAAAGAACCCCGACAGGGGGCACGCAAGGTGCCGTCCCGTCGGGGTTCTTTTTGTGAAGTCCGCGTCAGAAGCCGAGCTCCGAGAGCCATGCAACGACCCACTCGCCCCGGCGCGAGATGTAAGGGGTCTCGCTTCCCGCGAGCATTCGCGGTGCTTCGGAATTCCGAAGCGGAATGGGTTCGTGTTTCACAGCTTAATCTTCTTTCTTGCCCTTCGGCAGAGAATTGTCAGTATCTTCATCGGAAAGCGTGAGCGCCACCCGCGCGGCATAGGCGACCCCGATCGGCTGTAAAAGCACCGGCATCAGAACCAAAAAGAAGTAACGCGCCACAAGATAGAGAATTTCCCCCGTCGTGTAGATGCCCGATACCCCGAGGAAGAAGGTCACGGTTTCTACCGTCTCCCGCACAAGCCCGATGCCGAACAGAAGAAGCACCGCAGGGAAGAGCGCAAAGGGGAGAGGACAGTCGAGCGCAAAGGCGCCGCCCGCACGGTCGGTCAGGGAAAGGTGCGCGTCGGCTTTCCCGTTCTTCTTCGAGAACAGGAGCGTCGCAAGCAAAAAGAGAAGCACGAACGCGACAAAATACGCGAGCGCCACACCGAGAGAGATCAGGGAGGAAAACAGGATCGCGTGTCCCGTGTCAAACCCCTCGGCAAGCAACCCGTAGGTGCGCACGGGGATCTCGTAGAAGATGCGCGAGAGCGCGAGCACCCCGCCGAAGATCAGCGCCGCTCCCCGTCCCGCACACCGAAAGCAGGCGAGCATCCCCGCGCACGCCATCGTCGGCAGAAGACAGGAGACGAAATTCGAAAGAAAATACACGGCGTAGATCAGTACCTTGTCCGCCGTGTAGACGGAGATCAGATAATAGGCGGAAAAGAGCGCCAGATGAAAAAAGGAGAATGACAAAAAGGAAACAAGCGAAAGACGCCGGAACGCACGCGTCATAAAATCTCCTTTCTCCGTCCGAGGGCGGTTCGAAATCATCGTTGAATTGTCCCCATTGTACCATATTCCGCATAGAATTGCAAGAGGGAAAAGAAAAAAAGGAGGAGACGCTCATGAAACCCGAAGAATTCTTTCGCCCCGACCTGCCCCCGACGGGCGATACCTACGAGGACTTTTTCCGCGCGGCGGAGGACGCCTACCCGAAGCTCCGCGTCACCCGCTTTGCGAAAAGTCTGCTCGGACGGGATATTCCCGCGGCAGAGCTCGGTCACGGACGCCGCAGACTTTTTTACGTAGGGACCCATCACGCACTCGAATGGATCACCTCCTATCTGTTGATGGACTTCATCCTGACGCTCGCAAGAAGCGAAGAAGAAAAAACAGCGATAGAAGGCATCAATGCCGAATTCTTGCTACAAAACTTTACATTTACCGTGATTCCGAACCTGAATCCGGACGGAACTCGCCTCGCGTGCGGCGGCATCGAGCAGACGCCCCTCTATGAAAGGCAGATGCGGATGTCAGGCGGTGACTTCTCCTTGTGGCAGGCAAATGCCCGCGGCGTCGACCTCAATCATAACTACGACCGCGGCTATGCCGCCTATAAACGTCTCGAGAGGGAAGAAGGGATCACGGCGGGCGCCACGCGCTATTCGGGCGAGTATCCCGAGAGCGAGCCGGAGACACACGCCGTCGCCTCCTTCCTCCGCACCGCGATGCCGGCGGCGGTCATTACCCTGCATTCGCAGGGGGAGGAGCTGTATTTCGCCCCACGCGGCGACGCCCGCACGGGACGCATTGCCCGCCGTCTCTCCCGCGCACTCGCCTACCCGATCGGGACACCCGAGGGGCTCTCGGCGTACGGCGGATTGACCGATTACGCGGGTGACGTGCTCGGTATCCCCTCCTATACCCTCGAGGTCGGGAAGGGGAAGAATCCCTTGCCCCTGACGGATTACCCCGCCCTCCGCCGCCGCGTCCTTCCCGCACTCTTCCGCTTCGGAACGATGTTGTAAAATTATGAATTATGAATTAAGAATGGGAGAGAGAGCGGCTTGCGGTGCGGGGTTGTTCCTTCTTCGGCACGTTTCGGGTGTGTGCTCACTCTCGGATCCATGAACTTTTTGTAAACTTTTTCTTTTTTTGCGCATCCGCTTGACATTTCTCTTAAAATACGATATAATTTTAAGGCTGTGCGAAAGCACGGACATTATATCTCACATAGCGTCGTGGGCATTGCCGGTGCTCTTATGAGTCGCAGTGCGGAAACGCTATGGCGGAAAAACCAAGGAGGAACATGAAAATGTTCGAAATCACGATCAAGCAGTTGCTTGAAGCAGGCGTTCACTTCGGTCACCCGACCAAGAAGTGGAACCCGAAGATGGCGGAGTACATCTTCACCCAGAGAAACGGAATCCACATCGTCGACCTTCAGAAGACCGTCAAGAAGTTTGAGGAAGCGTACAATTTCGTCAACGAGATGGCGCAGGAGGGCGGCACGCTGCTCTTCGTCGGTACGAAAAAGCAGGCGGCGGAGACCATGCGTGAGGAAGCCACGAGATGCGGCATGTTCTACGTGAACGTCCGTTGGCCCGGCGGTATGCTCACGAACTTCCACACCATCCGTAAGTCCATCAAGCGTCTGAAGGACCTTGAGAAGATGCAGGCGGACGGCACCTTCGACCTTCTTCCGAAGAAGGAAGTCGCGAAGAAGATGAAAGAGATCGAGGACCTCGAGAAGGCATACGGCGGTATCAAAGAGATGGATACCCTTCCTTCCGCCGTGTTTATCGTAGATACCCGCAAGGAAAGAAACGCCGTGCTGGAAGCAAAGAAGCTGGGCATTCCGGTCATCGCCATCGTCGACACGAACTGCGATCCCGATGACGCAGACTATATCATTCCCGGTAACGATGACGCGATCCGTGCGATCAAGCTCATCGCTTCCTCTCTTGCCGATGCCGTGATCGCGGCACGCGGCGGCGTACAGGAAGAAGCTCCCGAGGCAGAGGCCGAGGAGAGCGCGGACGACGCCGAGGCGTAAGTCCTTCCTCATTCTATCAACGATAAGGAGAAGAAAAAATGGCAGATTTTTCGGCAAAAGACGTCGCAGAGCTGAGAAAACAGACTGGCTGCGGCATGATGGATTGCAAAAATGCGCTGAAGGACGCAAACGGCGACTTCGAGGCGGCGATCAAGATCCTTCGCGAGAAGGGTATGGCGGCGACCGCGAAGAAGGCGAATCGCATCGCGGCAGAAGGCCTTGTCGACATTATGACCGAGGGCAACACCACGGCGATCGTCGAGGTCAACTCGGAGACCGACTTCGTTGCGAAAAACGCGGTCTTCCAGCAGTTTGTCAAGGAGATCCTGAAGACGATCATCGCATCGAAACCCGCCGACATCGACGCACTCATGGAGTGCAAGATGGCAAACGGCGAGGGACTCGTCAAGGATGCCCTTGCGGAGAATACCTATAAGATCGGCGAAAAGCTGTCGATCCGCCGCTTCACCGTGGTGGAAGGCACCGTTTCGACCTACATTCACGGTCTCGGTATGACGGGCGTCATCATTTCCTTTGATACCGATGTTGCGGATAAGGCAGGCTTTGCCGAATTCGCGAAAAACATCGCTCTTCAGGCGGCGGCAATGCCCGTTCAGTACCTGAACCGCGAGGCGGTTCCCGCCGAGGTGCTTGCCGAGGAGAAAGAGATCCTCATCAAGCAGATGCAGCAGGATCCCAAGATGGCGAATAAGCCGAAGCCCGTTCTCGAGAAGATCGTCGAGGGCAGACTCGGTAAATTCTATGAGACGAACTGCCTCATGGATCAGCTCTATGTCAAGGACGACTCCCTCACGGTCGCGAAGTATGTCGCCGCCGAAGAGAAGGAGCTCGGCGGTCACATCAAGGTGACAGGCTATGTCCGTTACGACAAGGGCGAGGGCCTTCAGAAGAGAGAAGAAGACTTCGCCGCCGAGATCGAAAAGATGGTCAAAGGCTGATTTTCTATTTAATTAAATAAAAGAGCGGAACCCGTGAGGGCTCCGCTTTTTTATGTTGTTTAACAGAATCAAGAAAGGAATAAAAAATGAAAATGAAAGATTGGCTGCCCTTGTGGTTATCCGAGGAAATAAAACCAACCGCCAAAGCACGAACATTCACTCGTTATAGCGAAATCGTGACAAATCATCTAACGCCTTATTTGGGAGAATTGGAACTTCCAGAGATCACTCCAGCGATATTGCAAAAGATGATAGCTCATCTTTGCTGTCAAGGGAACCTTCGTACAGGGAGCGGCTTGTCGGCAAATACTGTAAATGCGATCATCACTGTGGTACAAAGCGCACTGAAAGCAGCTTTTCGACTTGGCTGGCTTTCGTCGTACACCGCAAATAGAATCAAGCGACCAAAAACTGTAGAAAGGAAGATTGATTGTTTTACCGAAAAAGAACAAAGAGCGATTGAGCATGCGGTATTGGCTGACCACCGCTCCAAAATGTTTGGCGTTATTCTTGCTCTTTATACAGGACTTCGTATTGGAGAATTGCTTGCTTTAAAATGGGAAGATATCGACTTTATAAAAGGCGAATTGTTTATAAACAAAAGCTGTTACGATGGTCGAAAGGATGGGCGGATTTGCTACCTGATAGATACGCCAAAGACTCCATCTTCTTGTCGTATAGTGCCAATTCCAAAACAACTACTACCACTTCTTCGCGAGCAAAAGAAGAAGGTCAAATCTTCGTGGGTTATATGTGGGAAAAAGAAAAGCACTGGAGCATTTCCTGTCTCAGTGCGTTCCTATCAGTATAGTTTTTCGCTTCTATTAAGACATCTATGTATTCCGCATCGTGGTTTCCATGCCTTAAGACACACATTTGCTACAAGAGCATTGGAGTGTGGAATAGATGTCAAAGCACTTTCGGAAATCCTTGGGCATAAGAATCCGAATGTGACATTAAATTGCTATGTGCATAGTCTCATGTCACATAAACATGACATGATGAATCGACTCGGACAACTCTTGTAAAAAATACATCAAATATAGTAATAGGTGTATTTATTTATATTTATAATAACACAATTTTAGAAAAAATGCAATACTTTCCTTGAAAAAGTGACATATTTTTATTTATATTATGTCTTTCTTGTATGATTTTGCCAATAGTGCAGGCAATTTTTTCACCTATTACTATAATAGATGAAAAAAAGAGGTTTTTATGAATCCAAAAGTGTGGAAACAAAAGGCATTAGAATTTACTGATAGGCTTGAACTTTTGACGAAAAATGAAATTCAAACACAAAAAGAGGAGATTTTAAATACGTCAAAAAAATTAGCGTATGAGGGGTGGGGGCAAATAGATAGCAAAACATACGATGCATTTTATTTGATTTACGTAGACATTGTATGTACTTATATATATTTTGCAGCATTGCTACCAAAAATGTTTTACAAATGTGACATGCAAAAAAAGAAGCAACTGATTTTAGAATTTCGGAAATATTGTATAAATGAAAAAGGAGAGTATTGATCATGAAAAAACACCATATATCCATTTTTATTATAATAGTACTGCTTTTAGGCATATTAGTAAATGTTTCTTCTTGTGGTCTTTTGGACGAAGTTACAGGAAGAAAAGCATCTTGTTTGGTTGGAACTCCTACACTAAAATGGAATGCAATGTCGAATTTTTATTTTATCCAAGCAGAGATTTATAACAACGGAGACAAGGCTGCTAATAATGTGGAAGTTTATTATTATTATTTTGATCAAGGTAGTATGCAAAGATATACAGGTGCTAGATATGTTGGAACAATTGAAGCTGGAGAAACCGTCACATTTAGATCTTTCAATATATATGAATCTCAATACGGATGCGGTATTGTTAACTGTGGAATAAGTGAGGTTAAGTGGAATTAAATGATACTCTTATTTATTATAATAGTTATCATTTGCATTTGTTTTTTGAAAATCATATTCTCGATAATTGGCGGGTTAGGCAAACAGGCTGGAAAAAGTCAAGATAATATTCAGCAAGATGTTAGAACACAAGCGATTATTGAAGCAATAAAACAAAAGCAGGAAAACTTTTCAAACAAAGAGAACGGTAGCATATCGATTAACGATGATTCTTCACAACAAAAATTAAACAACCAACAAAAGGCAAATCAAATATCATACATAATCTCGATATTGTTAATTGTTGCAGTAATAGTGTTTTTAGTAGCAATGTATTTTAAAAAATAGTTTAGGTCGCGAAGTATGTCGCCGCCGAAGAGAAAGAGCTCGGCGGTCACATCAAGGTGACAGGCTATGTCCGTTACGACAAGGGCGAGGGACTTCAGAAGAGAGAAGAAGACTTCGCCGCCGAAATCGAAAAGATGGTCAAAGGCTGATTTCGGTACAGAAAAAACGCGGTGCCATTCGTGGCATCGCGTTTTTTCTGTATGTCGGGGAAAGAGGATTGGCGCGGGAAGATAAAAAGCCTCTTTTCACAGGGCAAAAACAAAAAACAAGCGCATGTCTTTGCTTCATTTGCGGCAAAGTCTTGACGTCATTGATTTTTGCGTGAGTGCAATAGGATGTCGGCGTTCGGCAAGATGATGTTGCATGCCACGAAGCAATGGAGTGCCTTACGGCAACAAAGAAAAAAATCCGAAAGTCGAAACCTTCGGATTTTTGGTGGGGGAAGCTGGATTCGGACCAGCGAAGTCAGTGACAACAGATTTACAGTCTGCCCCCTTTGGCCGCTCGGGAATTCCCCCTGGAGCTGGTGATCGGAGTTGAACCAACAACCTGCTGATTACAAATCAGCTGCTCTGCCATTGAGCCACACCAGCATGGAACGGTATTTATTATAGCAGAAACCCCCGCGAATGTCAAGGGGTTTTCAAAAAATATTTCCGCCTTTTCGGAGATTTTTCGGAAAAGGCGGAAACAGGGCAAAAAGACACCGCCGTGCCCTTTGATCGGGTCAGGCGTCTGACTTTGTAAACCGATCCATGTATGCCATGTAGGCAAGCCAGTCGGCGCGCGAGAAGTAATGCACCCCGTGACGCACCTGATAGAACGCGTCCCCCTCACCGAGTGCACAGTCTGCCTTCGGGATTTCATCCGCCGTCACGAGCCCTTCGGAGCCGTAAAGGCGGTAGATCTCCTTCGTCGCATAAAGGCAGAGAAATTCGCTCACCGGGTCAGCCCAAAGGTCCTCTTCCGCGCTGCCGATCATCAAGTGGCGCGGCGCGACCAGAGAGAGCAGGTAGTGCTGATCGAAGGGAAGAGAGAAGGCGTCACCGTAATACTTTTTGTACTGCGGGCAGAACCAGAAAGGGAAGCGGTCAATGATCGCCTCGAGGCTCTCGCCCTCTTTCCCACGGGTAACGGCGGCGCCCGAGCACCCCGAGTCGTTGGAGATTACGTAGCGGAACCTCTCGTCGAAGGCGCCCGCCACCAACGCCGTTTTTCCGAGGCGGGAGTGACCGATGACCGCCACATTCGCGGCATCGATCTCGGGCTGTGTCTCGATGAAGTCCATCATGCGCATCGCCGCCCAAGCCCACATCATGATCTTGCCGGGGGCGTCCGACGCGTTGCGGTTTTTCGACAGATACCGCGCGCATTTGCTTCGGAAATTCCCGTCGTCTCCCGCAATGTCAAGGTAGCAGAAGCCGACCACCGCATACCCGCGGTCCATGACCTCCTCGAGAGGACAGTAAAAGTCGGGTACCTGCGAGCGGAAATTGATGAACACAAACGCGGGGACAGGCTTCTCCCGCTTCGGTATTGCCGCATAGAAAGGGAAGGAGAAGGTCTGCCTGTCCATGGTCACTTCCGCCGTGTAATGCGTCAGCGTCGCCGACCCGCGGCAGAACGGGGGATAGTCCGAAACCTTCGTCACCGTGAAATGGTCGGGCTTCGGCGGCAGGACACCGTATTCCTCGTTTTCGAGCAGACGGCGGATCTCCGCCCTCCGCGCGTCGAATTCTTCCGCCGTGCGGATTCTCTCACCGCCGATTCCGAGGAGATCGGGCAGTTTTCTCTCTGTCAAAAGCTCGTTTAACATAAAAATCCTCCAAAGCTCATTTTTCCTATTATAGCACGGAAGAGCAAAAAATGCAATCCGAAATCGACAAAAAAGCGGCATTGACAACCGACTTCTCCTGTGCTAAAATAGAGATATCATAAAAGCTCCGAAAAGGAAAGGAGATCGCCGATGACCCCCATGCCTCTGCCCGCCGACGTGCATTTTCTCATTGATACTCTCGCAGGCTTCGGACACCGCGCCGATGTGGTCGGCGGCTCGGTGCGTGACTTCTTGCGCGGGATTCCTCCGCACGACTTCGATATGGCGACCGATGCCACCCCCGAGGAGATGAAGAGAGCTTTCGCGTCCTGCCGTGTCATCGAGACGGGCATCCGCCACGGGACTCTCACCGTCCTTCGGGGCGGAACGCCCTATGAGATCACCACCTACCGCGTCGACGGCGATTATGCCGACCACCGTCACCCCGACGGCGTTTCCTTTACCCGCGACCTGACGGCAGACCTCGCCCGCCGCGACTTTACCGTGAACGCGATCGCCTATCACCCGACCTACGGCTATACCGACCCCTTCGGCGGGAGAGAGGACATCGCCGCCCGCCGCCTTCGTGCCGTCGGCGATCCCCGTCGCCGTTTTGAGGAGGATGCCCTCCGCATTTTGCGCGCGCTTCGCTTTTCCGCCACGCTTGACTTCGAGATCGAGGAAAAGACCGCCGAAGCCCTCCGTGCCGCCGCCCCCACGCTTTCCGCCGTCTCGGTGGAGCGCGTGGATACCGAATGGCAGAAATGGATGGCAGGCACCGCCGCCGCCGGTACCCTCGCACGCTTTGCCGACCTTCTCCCGCACTTCTTTCCCGAGCTTGCGGACAGCCCCGCGGTGCGCACGCTCTCCGCGGATTGCCCGCCAAACCTTCGTACATGGTACCTCTTCGCCCCCTTTTCGGACGCCGTCTCGCGCTACGACAGCGCCATGCGCCGCCTCCATGCGGATAACCGCCGCCGCCTTTCGGGCATCGCGGTCCTCTCACATCTCGATGCCCCCGTCGATACCGACGCCGCGCTGCTTACCCTCCTTGCCGAGATCGGGGAGGAGAACACCGACCGTCTTCTCACTCTCCGCGCCGTGAGAGGGGAGGGAGCGGCGGCATACGCCCGTTCCCGCCTGACCGCTCTCTTGGACGCACACGCCTCCTATCGCGTCGCCGACCTCGCCATCGGCGGAGAGGAGCTTGCCACCCTCGGCTTTCGCAAAAAGGAGATCGGGCAGACCCTCGGCTATCTGATCGAGGAGGTAAGACGCGGCAACCTGAAAAACGAAAAGGAAGAACTCCTCACCGCCGCCCGCAAAAGGCATTCGGAAGGGGAAGAGCAGAGAGAAAATAAATAACTCTCACCGCACGACGAAAAGTAGCCCGCCGCCTCCGTCTCCATGCCGCCTTTACGAAAACACATCCGAACAGAATATGAAAACAGACGCCCGCACCGCGAAGCGTCTGTTTTCATATTCTGTTAAGGGTGAGAAAATGAAATTTACAAAAATCGAAACACAGGGAATCACCTATCTCGTTTTCTCCCTCGGAACTCTGCCGAAGGAACCCGAGCGCCTCGCGAGAGCCGCCGCCGATCGGGCGGGAGGCATCGGCGCGGACGGTGTTCTGCTTCTGACACCGACGCTCAAAGCCGATGTCCGCCTGACTGCCTTCGATTCAAAAGGGGGACGAACGCTCTCCCATGAAGATCTGTACGCCCTCGCCGCCTACCTCTCCTATGTCGCGGGACTGCCGATCTATGAGTACGAAACAGAAACCGATGAAGGAATCCATCCCGTTAAAATTCTACAAGGCGAACCGCCGAAATTCTCCGTAAAATACGGAAAATGTAAACGATACTCGTCAAACATACCGATAACCATCCACGAGGTCGACGCAACCGTAGACCTCGTAGCCACAGAGAACGGCACATACGCCGTCTTGTTTTCGAGCGACGCGGACGCGGTAGATCTCCCCGCCCTCGCGGGCGCTTGCGCGATGTCTCCCGACGCGCGCGCGGATGCCGTCGTCACCGTCTCTCCCACCGCGGATGGCGAAGGACCGCCGCCCGACGCGCTCCTCCCCGAGCATTTGACGTCCCGCGATCTTCCATGCACGCCCTCCGCGCCGCATCCCTACCGTATGCGCGTCAAGCCGATCTCTAAGGACGCCGTCAGCCCCACCGCCGCGACCGGTGCGGCGCTCACCGCGCTGATCGCCCGCGGGCGGGAGCGCTACGGCGGGGAAGCCGTCTTCCGCCACGATGCGGGCATCGTCGCCTGCCGTGTCGACCATGCGGGAAGGCTCGAGGCGACCTCCGATGCCCGTCTTCTCCTTCGCGGAGAATATGAGCCGATCACGGATCATCGGGCTTCCCGAAAGACGCGCCGTCCCCGCGGATAAAGCCCCGCGCACGGCGGCAAAATTCCCGCTTTCCCGAACCGACCGAACCGAAACAAAAGAGCGCCGCTTTCGTGTACGGCGCTTTTTTGTTTATCGTCTTCTGATGTAATACATTTCCTCTTCGATGTTGCTCACCTTGTCGATGAGCTCGCCGTAGCCGTAGAGCAACATGTGGAGATCCACGTGACGATCGATCCGATGACGATCACAAAGATGCCGGCGATAATGTACCTTCGGGATTTGCAATTCCGCCCCGAAAAGTGTCGATTCTCCTTGACAATCGCCCACGTGAATGATATAATAGGAGCATCAATAACGAATGATCGAAACGGAGAACGCTATGGCAACCTTTATCAATGAGCCGGCACATACTTTCAACGAGTACCTCCTGATTCCGGGCTATTCCTCCGCGGAGTGTGTTCCGGCAAACGTCAGTCTGAAAACCCCTCTCGTCAAGTATAAAAAAGGCGAGACCCCGAAGATTATGATGAACATCCCGATGGTCTCCGCCATCATGCAGTCGGTCTCGGGCGACCGCCTCGCCGTGGCACTTGCTACCGAGGGGGGCGTGTCCTTTATCTACGGCTCGCAGAGCGTGGAGGATGAGGCGGCAATGGTTCGCCGCGCGAAGAGCTACAAGGCAGGCTTCGTCACAAGCGATTCCAACCTCTCGCCCGACGCGACCCTCGCCGACATTATCGCGCTGAAGGAGCGGACGGGACACTCTACCGTCGCCGTTACCGAGGACGGCACCCCGAACGGAAGGCTTGTCGGCATCGTCACGGGCAGAGATTATCGCGTCAGCCGCATGGCGCCGAGCGAGAAGGTCGCCGACTTCATGACTCCGTTTGCAAAGCTCGTTACCGCACCCGAGGGCACAACCCTGAAGGAAGCGAACGACATCATCTGGGACAATAAGCTGAATTCTCTTCCCATCGTGGACGCCGCGGGTCGTCTTTGCTACATGGTGTTCCGCAAGGACTACGATACCCATAAGCAGAACCCGAACGAGCTGCTCGACGCCTCGAAGCGTTACGTCGTCGGCGCGGGTATCAACACCCGTGACTACGCCGAGCGTGTTCCCGCCCTGATCGAGGCGGGTGCCGACGTCCTTTGTATCGACTCCTCCGAGGGCTTCTCCGAATGGCAGAAGCGCACCATCGCGTGGATCCGCGAGCGCTACGGCGACGACGTGAAGGTCGGCGCGGGTAATGTCGTGGATGCGAAGGGCTTCCGCTTCCTCGCCGAGTGCGGTGCGGACTTCATCAAGGTTGGCATCGGCGGCGGCTCGATCTGTATTACCCGTGAGACGAAGGGCATCGGCAGAGGACAGGCAACCGCCCTCATCGATGTCTGCGCGGAGCGTGACCGCTACTTTGAGGAGACGGGCATCTACATTCCCGTTTGCTCGGACGGCGGTATCGTCTATGACCACCACATCACCCTTGCCCTTGCCATGGGCGCCGATTTTGTCATGCTCGGCAGATACTTCGCCCGCTTTGATGAAAGCCCCTCGAACAAGGTCTCCATCGGCGGTATCTACTACAAAGAATATTGGGGGGAAGGCTCCGCGAGAGCGCGCAACTGGCAGCGCTACGACCTCGGCGGCGATAAGAAACTCTCCTTCGAGGAAGGCGTCGATTCTTACGTTCCCTATGCGGGCAGCCTGCGCGACAATGTTGCGATGTCTCTTTCGAAGGTGAAGTCCACCATGTGCAACTGTGGCGCCCTCACCATTCCCGAATTGCAGGAGAAAGCGGTGCTCACCCTCGTTTCCGCGACCAGTATCGTGGAGGGCGGCGCGCACGACGTCATCCGCAAGGAAAAGAGCAACGCCGTAAAATAAGCCCGAAAACGGCACAGCGTGCTCCGTTCCCCGAAAAACGATTCAAAACCGAAAGGAAATCCTACCATGGAAAAAAATGAACGCAGAGTCGGCACCGTCTCCCGAGGCATCCGTTGCCCCATCATCCGTAAGGGAGACGACCTCGCCGCCATCGTAACCGAGTCCGTCCTCGCGGCGGCAGAGTCGGAGGGCTTTTCCCTCCGTGACCGTGACGTGATCGCCGTCACCGAGTCGGTCGTCGCAAGAGCCGAAGGCAATTATGCGACCGTCGACGACATCGCCGAGGACGTGAAGGCAAAGCTCGGCGGAGAGACCGTCGGTGTCATCTTCCCGATCCTCTCGAGAAACCGATTCGCCATCTGCTTAAAGGGCATCGCCCGCGGCGCGAAGAAGATCGTCCTCATGCTGAGCTACCCCTCCGACGAGGTCGGAAATGAGCTCGTGTCTCTCGATAAGCTCGATGAGGCGGGCATCAACCCGTACAGCGACGTCCTCACCCTCGAGCGCTATCGCGCTCTCTTCGGCGAGAACCGCCATGAATTCACGGGCGTCGATTACGTCGCCTACTATTCCGACCTTATCCGCGCCGAGGGCGCCGAGGTCGAGGTCATCTTCGCCAATCAGGCAAAGACCATCCTTTCTTATACAAAGAATGTCATTCATTGCGACATCCACACGAGAGCGAGAACCAAGCGAATCCTCCTTGCCGCAGGCGGAGAGTGTGTCTTCGGACTCGATGAAATCCTCAACGCCCCCGTGAACGGCTCGGGCTATAACGCGAAATACGGACTTCTCGGCTCGAACAAATCCACCGAAACGCAGGTGAAACTCTTCCCGAACGAGTGCCGCGATTTTGTCCTCGACATACAGTCCCGCATTCTCAAAGCGACGGGGAAGCATGTCGAAGTTATGGTGTACGGCGACGGTGCCTTCAAGGACCCGCAGGGAAAAATCTGGGAGCTTGCCGATCCCGTTGTCTCTCCCGCCTATACCGACGGACTCGTCGGCACCCCGAGCGAGCTGAAGCTCAAGTACCTCGCCGATAACGATTATAAGAACCTCTCGGGCGAAGCCCTGAAGAACGCGATCTCCGACAGCATCCGTGGGAAGGATCACGATCTTGTCGGCAAGATGCTCTCGGAGGGCACCACCCCTCGCCGGCTCACCGACCTGATCGGCTCTCTCTGCGATCTCACGAGCGGCTCGGGCGATAAAGGCACCCCCGTCGTTCTCGTCCAAGGCTATTTTGATAACTATACAAACGGGTAAAAACTCATTTCGTTTTATAATTCCGGAAAATTTTGGGATGAGGGAGAGACATACAAGAATTGTTGATGCTTTCCATGCTTTTTCAAAAGTCCCATCGCCGGAAACGATGTCAAAAACATGAATAAGGCAAACGCCGTCGCTCGAAATCGAGCGACGGCGTTTGCCATGAAATTCACTTAAAAGGATGCTGCTTTTCCTTGCGCGGCGCGGAGAGCTCTCCGATAAAGTACCGCCCGATCGCCTCCTGAAATTTCAAGAGCGCGGGCACCAGCGCGTCGGGGTAGCGGCGGTAGGAATAGGGCACCTCGTACGTGAAATCTCCCCGATAGTCCACCTCGCGCAGTGCGTCGATGATGGGCTGCCAGCGGATCTTGCACCCCGCCTCGAAGGGCGTCGTGTGCATGTCGTTCACCTTGTCGTTGTCGTGCACGTGCAGGGCAAAGAGCCGTTGCTTTCCGAGCGCGCGGATGAGCGCGGGCGCCCCGGGGGCGTAAGGCATCTCCGCGTGCCCGATGTCGAGGCAAGCACCGAAGGCGGGGTCATTCACCACATCCACATGACGGCAGAAATCCTCACAGCTTCCGCACGCCGTGGGATAGGAAATGCCGTTCTTCTCGTCGTAATTCCACATGTTCTCCGTCGCGATCTTCACGCCGCAGTCCTTCGCGATCGGAAGCAGGTGACGGAAAATGCGCTCGTAATTTTCCTCCGCGGTAAAATTGTTCCCGGGATGTACGACGAGGATCGGACAGCCGAGAATCCCCGCGATCTTCACCGCGCGGATCTGATAGGGAAGAAAGGACGCCGCGTCCTTCGCGTACTTCGGGTTTCGGTAGGGCGCGTGCCCCTGAAGGCAGGGGATTCCGAGCGAGTCGGCATAGGCGCGCAGCTCCTTCGCATAGGAGAGCCACCCCTCCCCGCCGATGCCCTCGCTCACCGCGGGCATGTGCATCATGGAGAAGTCGAAGCCGTCGTAACCCGCCTCACATATCATCCGGATCGCGTCCCTGTCACCGAACCTTTCGCGCACGGGCTTTGTCTGTTGAACGAGTCTCATAAAAACTTCCTTTCTTATCCTAAGGAAAGTACGGTGTTGCGCATCTTTCCGATCTTATCCCTCCGAGCGTCGGATCCTCTTTGTCAGTCGGGTGTAGAAGAAAACAGAGAGCGCCGCCCCGATAAACCATCCGATGGGCCAGGAGAGCCAGACGCCCGTCACACCGAGCGAGGTCTTTGAGAGGACTAAGGCGAGCACCACCCGCAAGATCAGGTCGGTGAAGGTCGCCACCATGAATTTTTTCATCTCGCCCGCCCCGCGGAGCACGCCGTCGGTCACGAGCTTCGTCGATACGACAAGATAGAAGGGAGAGATGATCCGCAAAAAGAGCATTCCCGCCTCGAGCGCCTCACCCGTCG
Organism: uncultured Eubacteriales bacterium; assembly: GCA_934373635.1. GTDB lineage: Bacteria > Bacillota > Clostridia > Oscillospirales > CAG-272 > UBA1740. The sequence continues at coordinate 69,950 of CAKROZ010000002.1, read as the reverse complement.
GATTTTCGAGGAAGAGGGAGACGAGCGGTGACGCCCCCGCAAGGTACAGGGCGGTGATCGGCACGCAGAGCATCCACACGAGGAAAAGTCCCGCGCGATAGCCCTCGCGCACGCGCAGCGGCTTTTCTGCGCCGAGGTTCTGCGCCGTGTAATTGGAGACCCCGTTGCCGAGCGTTGTCAGCGAGGTGATGACCATGTTGTTGAGCTTGACGGACGCAGAATATCCCGCCATCACCCCCGAGCCGAAGGTGTTGATGACACCCTGAATCACAATGTTGCCGACCGAAATAAAGCTCTGCTGCAGAATGCTCGGGACAGCGATCCTCGTCATTTCTCCGAAGAGCCGCCACGAGAAGATCGGCGCCCGCACCCCGCTCTCCACCTTCGCGAGACGGCGGAAGACGAAGATCACGGCGAGAATACAGCTGATCCCCTGACAGATGAGCGTCGCGTAAGCGACCCCCTCGACCCGCATTCCGAAGGCGGCGACAAAGAGGATGTCCATCCCGATGTTCGAGATTGAAGATGCCGCAAGGAAGAAAAACGGGGTCTTCGAGTCGCCGAGCGCGGAGAAGATTCCCGTCGCGACATTATAGAAAAACACGAACGGCAACCCCAAAATGTAAATATCAAGGTACAATTTCGAGTCCGAAAACACGTTTTCTGGCGTATTGATGAGAGCGAGCAGGGAGTCGGTCAGAAAATATCCCGCCGCCATCAGGATAAGGCACAAAGCACCGCAGGAGATGAGTGCCGTCGTGACCGCACTCTTCATGTCACGCATGTTCTTCCCGCCGAAGAGACGGGAGACGATGACCGAGCACCCGATGTTGCACCCGAAGGCGAACGCGATGAAGATCAGCGTAATCTCGTAGCTGTTGCCCACCGCGGCAAGCGCGTCGTTGCCGATGAACTTGCCCGCGACGAAGCTGTCGGCAATGTTATATAGCTGTTGGAAAAGAATACTGCCGAACATGGGAAGACAGAACTTCCACAGTACCGTGCTCGGCTTTCCTACCGTCAGATCCTTATTCATAAAAATCCTTTAACTCCTTGAGACTCAAAATGAGAATTTCCGAACATCCGCAAAAGCAAATGTTTCGGCGTAAATAATTAGGGATACGGAAAGACAGATTGAGTAATTAAAATTCTTCGCATGAATTATAACATAAAATCATGAGGTTTGTCAATCAAAAAACAGGAAAGTAAAAACGTATTTTCAAAATGCGCAGTTTTGGTAAAAGACCACGACATGATAAGTAAATTCAGAGTATATTGCAAGCAAATAATAAACAAAACTGCCTAAGAAATGGATATTTTCTTTGATAAATTCGATGACTGCCGTAAAAACGAAGTTTTTTCGAACTTTGGCGGTTGATAATCATATTGCCGCTTTTCTTGCCCTTGTGATGATTGTGAGATATCAAAGCACCCCGCCGAACATCGGCGGGGTGCTTTGCGTGCGTCGGAAGTAAGAATTACTTCGTCTGTGCGGGAGCCTTAGCAATGACTTCCGTACCCTTGTAGAAGCCGCAACTCTTGCATACGCGGTAAGCAAGGTTGACTTCGCCGCACTGCGGGCACTTCACAAGGTTCGTGGGAGCCTCGAGCTTCCACACGCTGGAACGTCTCTTCATCTTTCTGGAATGAGAAACCTTTTTCTTCGGTACTGCCATTTTTGTGTCCTCCTTCGGTCGGCAGACGATCTTCCCGTCGGGAAGGATGCCGCCTTATGTTTCTTTATTATTGTTTTTTTTCATGTCCTCCAAGATCTTTCGGAGGGGGGCAAGCCGCGGGTCAGGCTCCTTTTCGGGGCAGGTGCAGGGACCGTCGTTCAGGTTCTTCCCACAGCGCGGGCAGAGACCCTTGCAGTCCTCACGGCACAGAAAGCGAATCGGAAATTCCATTTCCAATTGCTCATAGAGCGGCTCGTCAAGGTCGAGAAATCCGTCTTCAACGATGGCGAAGTCCTCGAGTTTTTCTTCAGGCAGATCGGCAAGCAGATCACGCGGCGCAACGGTTTTCTCAAGGTCAAGGGAGAAACTCCCGGCGATCGGCGCAAGACAGCGCGCGCAAGCGGCTTGGTAATCGACCGAAAGCGTGAGCTTCATCCGCATATAACCGGCAGTGTTGGTAATATCGCCCTTCACCTTCATGGGAGAAGGAAAAACGACGCCGTACAAAAAGCTTGTGGGATCCTCGGAGCGTGTGAGCGGAAGCTCGAAATCGAACGCGAGGTAGCGCTCTCCCGCGAGGAGCGGTCGTAGATCCAGCTTCACACCGAAACCTCCTAAAACGTTTGCCGACTCCGGGGGCAGTTTAGGCTACCGACCCAAAATCGCACATACTATTATAACGCTTTCCCCCCTGCTTGTCAAGGGCTTTTGAAAATTTTTTCACGCGTTTTGCGTGATTTTGTGCGCAGTGTGCTTTTTGCGTTGCAATGAGATATGCCCCGAAAAGCAGAAAAAATCTTTCGCCCCTTGCAAACCCTCGTAAAACAGGCTTTTGCTTTCTTCGTGAAAAGCCTTCTCTGTCTCCGTCAAAAATCTTCCGTCACAAAAGCAGAACAGAAAAGATGCTCTCAAATTGTCAAATAGAATGCCGCTTACTCTTCATCGGCAAAGTGAATGGTGTAATCTCCGACGTTGTAGTCCCAATCACTCGCTTTTAAAATTGCCTCCCACTCGCTTTGCGTTCCGGTATAATAGATGTCTTTCAGATTTGTGCAATCGTTGAACGCATAAGAGCCGATGCTCGTGACGCTATTCGGAATCGTGATGCTCGTAAGCCCTGTGCAGCCGTTGAACGCAGAATAGCCAATGGTTGAACATTGGGAGTTCTTGCAAAAGTGACGGTTTTCAGATCGGTGCACGCATAAAAGCCCCGGTTTCCAATGCTTTGGACACTACTCGAAATCGTAACGTCCGTAAGCCCTATGCAATATGCGAATGCAGAATAGCCGATTCCTGTTACCGGCAAGTCTTTGTACGTTTCGGGAATAATCAAGTAGCTTCCTTTGAAATCGCCGATGCCTGTCACGTATAAGATGTCACGTCCTTAGAAAGCGCATATGCCAACCCCCGTGAGAACGGCGACAACTCCTCACCACAAACCGTGCAAATGCCGTTTTCGTAGGTATGCTCCGCCTTATCCGAGACTTACGTCTCATGTTCGCAGGTTGACACGTGCCAATGATAGGTACTGTCATGCGACCACGCGGAAGCGTAGGTATGCGTATGCGAAAGTTTCGGAATCGCCTCCGTTTCCTTTTCACCGCACTTGGTGCATTCGCATTCACGGTGACGTTCGCCCGCTTCGGTTTCCGAGGCTTCACGGTCGGTGATCCGTAGGTGTGATCGCATTCTCCGCAGGACACGAGCGCAACAAGCAGAAACGCGCCGAGAATTGCAAAGAAGAGAAGATAGGAGATATTCTTCAGGACAGATTCCTTTCTTTGAAAAATAAAAATGTTGGAGAAGTAAGAAAACGTGTCAGAAAACGTATACCTTTCCTGAACAGGCGGTATTTTCATCATAAATCAAAATCTTGGATTTGTCAATATCATTGACTAAGAATTGCCGAAAATGTAGAAAAACTTCTGCAAGCAGAACTTTCCCTTGCAACGGGGAAGAAAATATGCTACAATACAAGTCGGAACAGTTCGGAAAGAAGTCACACACACGGAAGGGGAGAACCATGGAAGAAGCCAATTTGGAGGCAAGCGTCCGCACGCGCCTGTTGCTCGCGGGGCTTGCGGAGATGGAGAAGCACGGGGAAGGGGATTTTTCTCTTCGTCGCGTCGCGAAGAGCGCGCAGGTCTCCTGTGCCGCCCCCTATCGCCATTTTAAGGACAAGGAGGAGCTGATCGACGGCGTCTTCACCTACATACTCGAAAAATGGGAGCTTCTCTGCCGCGAGATCAATGCCGCCTATGCGCAGGATCCCGCGCGGCGGCTGATCGAGCTTTCGGTCTCCTATCTGCGCTTTTTGCTCTCGGGTCCGAATTATCGCTCGGTTTTTCTTTCTCCCGCCACCGCCCGCCGACGCAAAGAATTTGACGCCCCCCTCCGCCGCGCGGCGGAAGCCTATGCGAAGAGCCGCGGGATGGAGACGGAAGCGACAAGCCGCCTGACCTTTGCGGTGCTCACCACCGTCTACGGCGCCCTTTTCCTGACCCGCGCCGAAGAATCCGAGCTGCAAACCACGGTAAACGCCGCAAGAGAACAATTGAAGTCCCTCATCCTCCAAAACTAAAAAGCAAAGAGCATCACACGAAAAAACACGAATTTGCAAATAAAGATTCACAAAAACAAAGAAAACCGCGAGGGCAAAAAAGCTCAAGCGGTTTTCTTCACAGAATGAATCAGGATCGAAAAGCGCAACAGTCAGTCGCAACGCCCGCACGAGATCCGCAATTCAAAATTCTTACCTCAGAATATCAGAAAAGCGCGATCTTAGCGTCAATTCATCATTCTTAATTATCAAAAGGCAAACGTCCCGTTCTTAAAGATCTCGACCGTCTTTCCGTCCTCCGTCACTGCGGTGACGGAGAGATCCGCGGTACCGATCATAAAGTCCTCGTGCACGATGGAATCGTTGATGCCCATATCGTGAAGCTCTTTTTCGGTATATTTGTCATAGTCGCGGATCAGGTTGGTAAAGCCGCGCCCGAGCGCCAGATGGCAGGCGGCGTTTTCGTCAAACAACGTGTTGTAGAACAGGATCCCCGTCTTGTTGATGGGGGACTCATAGGGAACGAGCGCGCACTCGCCGAGATATGCCGCGCCCTCGTCCATGCCGATGATCTCGCGGAGAAGCTCTTCGCCCTTTTCCGCGCCGACATCGACCGCGCGCCCGCCCTCAAAGCGGACCCAGAAATTCTCGATCAGCTGTCCGCCGTAGGAAAGCGGCTTTGAGGAATAGACGATACCGTCGGCATCTCCCCGACGCGGCGAGGTGAAGACCTCCTCGGTCGGAATGTTCGGGTTGAAATAGGTGCCCCCGAGCGTGTGCTCGCCGCCCGCGCAGAAGAGCGCGTTCGGCAGCAGTCCGACACGCAGATCCGTGCCGTTGCCCGCCTTGTAATGCAGCTCGCGGATGTGCAGGGAATTGAGCGTGTCGCAGCGGCTTTGCAGATTCTTGTTGTGTTTGTCCCACGCGGCGATGGGATCGTCGTCGACGCGCGCGGTGTCGAGGATCGCCGCCCAGAGCTTTTCCACCGACGTGCTGACGCGGGTGTCGGGGAAGAGCTTCTTCGCCCATGCGTTCCCGGGCACGGCGGCGATGCACCACTGATAGCGGTTTTCCATACGGTCGCGGATCGGCTTGATCGTGCGCGAGCGGGAGCGCATCGCGGTGGCGTATTTCTTCTGATTGATGCCGTTCAGCCCGTCGGGATCCTCGGAGATGAGATAGATCTTGCAGGGCAGGACCTTCGCCTGATGCTCCCATCTTTCGATCTGCCAATCGTCGAGCTGACCGAGCGTCTTTTCCGAGCAGAAGCGGACGTGCGAGCGGGTCAGGGGCTGATAATTCCAGTCCACCGTCACCTTCGACGCGCCGAGACGGTAGCATTCGTCGACGACCATGCGCACGAATTCGGGCTGGTCAAGCTCCGCCGTGATGAAGACCTCCTGTCCCTTCTGTACGTTAACACCCGCCTTCGCGATCAGACCGGCATAATTCTTTAAGCGTTTCTTGTTCATTTTCCTCTCCGTTCCGCCGCCCTCGGGCGGCTTTTCTGTTTTTCTATTTTACATTATATATGGTAAGCTGTTTGCTATGCTTTCCCTTCGGGAGATACCTCTATGCTCCGAAAGACCGACCGCGGCTCCGTCAGAGCGCGGCGAGAACGCGCAGAAGATATTCATACACCCGCACAAAGGAGGGGATTGACAAATGCTCCTTCGTCGTATGAATGTCGAAGTTGTCGGGTCCGAGCGAAACGCAGTCAAGCCCCTCGAGCTTCGAGGACAGAATCCCGCACTCAAGCCCCGCATGAATCACAAGCACCTTCGCGTCCTTCCCGTACATTTCGCGGTATACCCTGCAAAGCAGGTTGCGAAGGGGGGAATCCTCGCGGTACTCCCACGCGGGATATTCACCGCGGATCGAATGCTCGCCGCCAAGCTCCTCCGCGACGCGGTAGAGGGTGGCGATGAGCGCGTCCTTCGCCTCCTCCTTCGAGGAGCGGACCGAGTGCGTCACATGAAAGCCCTCGTCGGTGTCCAGCATTCCGAGGTTCAGCGACGTCTCGACGAGCCCCGCGATCTGCTTACTCATCGCCTGTACACCGTTCGGCACCCGCTCAAGAAGGGAGAGAAATCTGTCGCTGTCTTCTGCGGTATACGCGTCGGAAACATCGCCGACCTTTTTCGCTTCCACCACGGAAAACGGCTCGTTTTTCTTTATTTTTGCAAACCATTCTTCACATATTAAGCGAATTTCTTCGAGAGACGCGCCGTCGGCGAAGAAAACACAGGATGCATTTCTCGGGATGGCATTGTCCGCATTCCCTCCGACCGCCGAAGCGATGCGGAGCGCGTGCTTTGCGCGGATTTCACGCAAAAGCTCGCCGAGGAAGAGAATTGCGTTCTCGTGTCCCTTGTCGATCTCGGCGCCGCTGTGCCCGCCGACAAACTCACCGACCGCAACGCGATAGGCGACACCCGAGACAGGCTCCCTCTTTGCGGGGAGCGTGAGGTCGACCCGTGCGCCACCCGCACAGCCGACGGTGAAGACCCCCTCGTCATCCGAGTCGATGTTGATCATCACCCTTCCGCGGATCGGCGTCGGGTCGAGCGCCGTCGCACCGAGCAGACCGACCTCCTCCTCCGAGGTGAAGAGCGCCTCGAACTCGGGATGGGGAAGGCTGTCGTCGTCGAGCACCGCGAGCGCGTAGGCGACTGCGACCCCGTCGTCCCCTCCGAGCGTCGTCCCGTCCGCACGCAGAAATTCTCCGTCGCGCACGAGCGTGATCGGTTCCTTTTCCATATCGATGTTCTTTTCGGGCAGGTGCTCGGGCACCATGTCGATGTGTCCCTGAAAGACAACGGTCGGATGCGATTCGTAGCCCGCGGAAGCCCCCTTGCGGATCAATACGTTGTTCGCCCCGTCCCGCACGCAGAAGAGCCCGCGCTCCTTGGCGAACGACTCGAGATAATCGGCGAGTTTTTCGGTGTGAAAGGAGACGTGCGGGATCTTCGAGATCTCAACGAAAAAGTGAAATGCCCGTTCCGCCGTCGGATAATCGGAAAATGAAAGCATAAGTCCTCCCCCCGCCGCCTGCACGGCGGCAAAACATTCGTAAAAATGCGTAGTCCCGCAGGGAAAGCCCTTGCTTTTCGCAAAATATCCCCGCGTGACAAACTTTCCCTTCTATTTTACCGCAAATGCGCGATTTTTTCAAGTGCCTTGTTGACATTTTTATAAATTCCGTGTAAAATAGAAGAAAATCCCGCCGTCCCCGCGGAGCAAAGCCAAAAGCTCCCCGCAAACGCGCGAAGATCATCCGCTACCGCCTCGGGCGGTAAAAAGGAGAACAACAAAAAATGAAAGATCACGTAAAAGATCTATTTGACTTTATCGCCGCATCGCCGAGCGCCTATCATACCGTCGATACCGCAAGACGGCGCCTTCTCGCCGAGGGCTACACGGAGCTTTCCGAAGGTGCTCGCCCCACCCTGAAAGAGGGGGGCAAATACTTCGTCACGAGAAACGGAAGCTCGCTGATCGCCTTCCGTTATCACGGGGAGGCGGACGGCTTTCTTCTCACCGCCTCGCACACCGACTCTCCCTCCTTCCGCGTGAAGATGAGCGCGGAGAGCGTCGGCGCCTATACCCGCATCGAGACCGAGCCCTACGGCGGCATGATTTATTATACGTGGCTTGACCGCCCCCTGTCCGCCGCGGGTCGTGTTTTCGTCCGCACCGCGGACGGGATGGAGGAGCGCCTCGTCGATCTCGACGACGACCTTCTCACGATTCCGAGCGTCGCCATCCATATGAACCGCGCCGTCAACGACGGATATAAATGGAATCCCGCCGTCGACCTTCTCCCCCTCTACGGCACCGCAGAGGCGAAGGGAGGCTTCCTTGCCGCGATCGCCGATGCCGCGCACGCCCCCGTCGGGGACATCCTCACGCACGATCTCTTCCTTTACAACAGAGAATACGGCAGACGCATCGGGAAGAACGGCTCTCTGATCCTCGTGCCCCGTCTCGACGATCTCGGGTGCGTTTTCGCCTCCCTGGAAGGCTTCCTCGCCGCGAAGGAGACGGGCAAGATCCCCGTCCTCGCCCTCTTCGATAACGAGGAGGTCGGCTCCGAGACCAAGCAGGGCGCCGCCTCGACCTTCCTCTTCGATACCCTTCGGAGCATCGCGAAGGATGACCTTTCCGCAATGCTCTATCATAGCTTCATGGTCAGCGCGGACAACGCCCATGCAAAGCATCCGAACCATCCCGAGCTTGCCGATGCGGACAATGCGCCCGTGCTCGGCGGCGGTGTCGTTATCAAGTATAACGCGAATCAGCACTATACCACCGACGCCTATTCCGACGCCTTCTTCCGCACGGTCTGCGAGCGCGCGGGCGTAAAAACCCAGCGCTATTGCAACCGCGCCGACATCCGCGGCGGCTCCACCCTCGGCTCCATTTCGGATACGCGCGTTTCCGTTCCCACCGTCGACATCGGCTTGCCGCAGCTTGCCATGCATTCCGCGACGGAGACCGCGGCGGCGTCCGATCTCGACGATATGATCGCCGCGCTCACCGCTTTCTATTCCGCCGCTCCCAAAAGAGAAGGCACCCGCACGATCTTCAGGGAGAAAAAATAAGTCCCTCTGCCCCGTCGTCGCCACTATTTTGACGTAAAAGCGGAGAAATTCGTCAGACATCGCCACTGAAATGGCGAAAAATAAGAAAATCTTGGTCTATTCTCCCCACTTTATAAAAAACATCCACGGCAAACCGCCGGAAAACCAATCAATAAAAAACCACGGAGCCGTCCTTGCAGGGCGGCTCCGTGGTTTTTCTGTCAAATCTTATTTCGTGAAGAATTTCTCCGCGTTGCGGTAGCAGATGTCCTTGACGATCTCGCCGAGCGTCTCAAAGTCGGCAGGGTACTCGCCGTTTTCCACGAGGGCGCCGAGCTTCGTGCAGAGGATCCTGCGGAAGTATTCATGCCGCGTGTAGGAGAGGAAGGAACGGCTGTCGGTCAGCATCCCGACGAATTTCGAGATGAGCGCCACCTGCATGAGCGATTCCATCTGACGGCTCATGCCGTCCTTCTGATCGTTGAACCACCAGCCCGAGCCGAATTGCAGTTTCCCGGGAATTTCCCCTTGAAAGCAGTTCATAATGCTTGCGAGCACCTCGTTGTCCCGCGGGTTGAGGCAGTAGAGGATCGTCTTCGGCAGCTCGTCGGTCCCGTCGAGCGCGGAGAGAAGGGCAGAGAGCTTCGGTGCAAAGGTCGCGTCGCCGATGGCGTCGAAGCCCGTGTCGGGACCGAGCTTTTCGAGATTTCTGCGGGAGTTGTTGCGCAGCGCGCCGATGTGGTACTGCTGTACCCATCCCTTCGCGTGATAGAGCCGCCCGAGGTACACGAGAAGATTTCCCTTGTATTTTGAAAGCTCCTCTTCGGTCAGAATCTCGCCGCGAAGCGCCTTTTCGAAGATCGTCGAGACCTCCGCGTCCGTCGCGGGGGCGTACATCACCAAGTCGAGCGCATGGTCGGAGCACACGCATCCGACGGAATCGAAGAAGTCCACGCGCGCCGCGAGCGCCGCCTTCAGCTTTTCATAGCTGTCGACGGGATACCCGACCGCCGCCTCGAGCCGTGCGAGCCACGGGCAGAAGAAGGATAGCTCGATGTTCAGCGCCTTGTCGGGACGGAACGCGGGGAGCACACGGACGGGGAAAGTGCCCTCCTTTTTCAGAGCGATGTGATACTCGAGCGAGTCGGCGGGATCGTCGGTCGTGCAGAGTGCCTTGACGTTGCTGTTTAAGATCATTTTCCGTGCCGAGAGCGTTTTCAGCTTCTCGCCCGCTTCCTTATAGATCTTGTCTGCGGTCGCGGGGGAAAGGATGTCGGTGATCCCGAAAAAGCGACGAAGCTCGAGATGCGTCCAAGCATAAATCGGGTTGCCGACCGCGTAAGGCATGACCGACGCATACGCACGGAATTTTTCCTCGTTCGACGCGTCTCCCGTGATAAGTCGTTCGGGAATGCCGAATTCCCGCATCAGACGCCATTTGTAGTGGTCACCGCCGAGCCATACCTCGGTCAGACTGCGGTAGGTCTTGTCTTCGTAAATTTCCTGCGGATTCAGATGACAGTGAAAGTCAAAGATCGGCATCCCCTCGGCATACTCGTAATAGAGCTTCTCCGCGGTGGCAGAGCCGAGAAGGAAGTCGCGCCCCATAAATTCTTTCATAAAATCTCTCCTTTGCGGATATAAATCTTGCCTGTGATCGATTTCATAGGTAGTATAGCATATTCCGCACGTCATTTCAAGAGTAAACGTAAAAACGAGCAAGAATCGGAAAATTATACGAAAAACGGTAGAAAATAAAGATAAAGAACCGATTTTCCGACAATTCCGAAGAAAATTTTCTTCCGCTCGACAAATCTCCCCTCTTCTCCGAAAAAAGCGGAAGAAATCAAAGACTGCGACGTGTAAAATTCAATATTTTCGGTAGAAAACGACAGATTCCGCAGAAAATCCCCGTCCCTTGACAAAATCGCGCGGACACGCTATAATATAGGACAGAAAGAGAGGCTCTTATGAAGATCACTCATGCAGTCCGCCATTTTGCCCTGATCTGGCGGCATAAACACCACGTTTTCGTCAATGCCGTGAAGTGCGGCATCCCATGGCGCGGATTGGTTCACGATTTGTCGAAATTTTCGCCCACCGAGTTTTTCGAGAGCGTGAAATACTATACGGGCACCCGCTCGCCCATCGGCGTCGCCCGCCGTACCACGGGCGTCTCCTACGCGTGGCTCCATCACAAGGGACGCAATAAGCATCATATCGAATACTGGCTCGACGAGGACTGCGCCGTCCCGCCCGAGATGCCCTATGTCTACGCCGTCGAGTGCATCTGCGATAAGATCGCTGCCACGAAGACCTATGCCGGCGCGTCCTATCACGCCGGACTCCCGATCCACCACTTCCGTACCTACGGAAATAAGGTCGCGGGCAACCCGCATACCATGCTCTTTGTCGATACTGTCCTCGCCGACCTTGCAAAATACGGGGAAAAGCATGTCCTGAACAAAGCCTATCTCAAAGCGACCTACGACAGGATTCATGCGCTTCCCCTGCCGCCTCCCGCACGCGATACACGCGACGATGCTCTCTTCCCCTGTACCTCGAATTCCGCAGAGAAGGCGGAAAAGGCCCCCTTCGAGAAGGCATAGGGCAGGGAACACCACGCCCCCACGCAAACCATCGCATCGAGACGAAAAAGCGTAACATTTTCCCACTTGACTTTTGCTTTTTCGGATGCTATACTCAAACTGTTCTTGTTTTTATATGCGCCCACGCGCATATGCAAAGATGCTTTCACATATTGAAAAAACACGCGAGAGGAGCTTTCGCGTATCGGAAAAACACGGAAAGGAGAAAGAAAAGAACATGAAACGAAAACCCCTCATCGTCGGCAGTCTTGCTTTGCTGATGTCCTTTTTGTTCTCCGCGCTCCTTTTGCCCGTGCTCGGCGCCTCCGACGCTTTCGACGGCGATTTCTCCCGTGCAGGCTCCGCCTCGACCGTGATCCTCGGCGGTGCCGATGTGCTCGATGCCCTCGGCTACGACGTCTCCGAAACGGAACGGGAATACCTCTCGGTTCACGTGCCCGCGGCGCTCCGCTACGAGGATAAGATCTCGACCGAAGCCATTGTCGCTCGCTATGTCGACGGCATCCTCACGATCTGCGCGAAGCCCTATTCCTACCTTGCCAAAAACGGGAAGACCGTCACATGGATCCCGACCGCTGCCACCGCTGCGGGCGATACACGACCGCTCACGCAGGCAGGGGATGCCTATGCCGCATCCTTCCGAGACCTTACGGAAGATCTTTCGCTCTCCGCCACGGTCACCTACGAAGCCACCTTCTCCATCCCGAAGGAAAGCGTCGCCGCCCTCGCCAACCTCACCTATGAGGAAGCGGGGCGGATCCGTGCCGCCTATCTTGCCGCACAGGAAGCCTACGAGGCGGAAAAGGCGGCATACGACGCGGATCGCACGGCATATGACGCATATCTTCTCGCCCTCGGCGAGTATCGGGAAGCACGCCTCACCTACGAAGCCTATCTCACCGCCGAGGCGGTCTATAAGGAACAGCTCGCCGCTTATCGGAAATACCTCTCCGACCTTGAGGAGTATGAACGCGAGGCGGAAGAATATCGTCGGTACCTTGTCGAGATGGAGGAGTACAATCGCCGCGTGACGGCGTACAACGACTATCTCGAACGGCTCGCCGCCTACAACGAGAACCTAAAAGCCTACGGGCTCTATACCGAAGCCCTCGACACGGTGACACGTCAGCTCGCCTATATGAACATGGCAAAATTCTCTCTCCGCGGACGCGTCGTCTACGGCTCCCTTCAGGGCAACTTGGTCAAAACCGTGTTGGAGAATGAAGAAATCCTCTCGGGGAAGATCGTCGATGCCGACCCCTACGCCATCTCCCTTGCAGGCGACACGACCGAACGCTTGCGAACCATCTTGAAGGATTATTTCTCCCTCGCCACCGACGAGGAAAAATACAACTATTATGCCCTCAATTACACCGAAATTGTAAACAATTATGTGAATCTTCTCCGCTCTCTCGATAATCTTTATCGCACTCGCCGGGTTCGAGCTCTCTTGATTAGAGAAGAAAAAGCCGAAAAATTCGTCATTCTTCTCGCCGAGCTTTACGTTATCGTGCGTCTGCTCTCGGACGCCCCCGTCCTCAATCTGGAGGAGACGGCAGAGATCGACGAGACCTATCGTATTCAGCACTGGGATTCTGCCTATGCCAGCCGTTATCTCACTCCCGCCGAGATCTTCGGTAATGTGACCTATCCCGAGATCGACGGCTCGGTCGGCACTCCTCTTGCGGGGGGCTATCCCGTCGAGGTTGCCGAACCCGTGGCACCGACCCCCGTCGAGAACCCCGCGGGGAGCAAGCCTGCGGATCGTTATCAGCCCCTGCCGCCTTCCGCCCGCACCGAACCCACGCCGCCGACCCCCGTCACGGAGCCGACACCCCCCGATGCGGTCGAGGCACCCGGCGATCCGCCCGCGGCGCCGAAGCTCACCGCGAGCGAGCGACGTCTCCTTTCCGCTTCGGAGGATGGCACGCTCGCGCACCGCGACCCGCCCGATGCCGATGCTTCGCTCACCTTTTCTTCCACAGTAAATAAGAAGGTCTTCGACTCCCGTACCGTGACCGTCGTGTTCCTTTCGGAGAAGGAGGGAGACGTTCTCTTCTGCACCACCGTCGACCGCGGGAGCGCCGCCATCTATAACGGCGAGGTGATTCCCGCACGCGAGGAGGATGAAAACGGCATTTACACCTTCGACGGTTGGACGGATGCGGGCGGTGAGCCCGTCGACCTCTCCGCATGTGAGGAGGATATGACCGTCTATCCGCACTTTGCCGTCACGCCGAAATACCGCGTCACCTTTCTTACGGAGGAAGGGGAGCTCACCCTGACCGTCCCGCACGGAGGGGAGGCGGTCTATCCGGCGCCTCTTCCGCAAAAAGAAGCGAGCGTCTCCACGGTCTATACCTTCGACGGTTGGTATCTCGAGGACGGCACGCCTGCCGATCTCTCCACCGTCGCGGGACCTCTTACGGTCTATCCGCATTTTCGCGAGACCCCGCGCACCTATTCCGTCACCTTCACGGTCGACGGCGTGCGCATCACCCGTGAACTCCGTTACGGCGAGCTTCCGACTCTCGACGAAGCCCCCAAGCCACGGCGCAAAGGAGATCTCATTCGCACCTATGTAGGACTCGAACCGACCCCTGTCCCCGTCACGGGAGAGGCGGGCTATACCGCCGTCTTCTCCTATGCCCCCCTCTTTCCGCTCGCGGAAGGAAATGCGGCGTCCGTTACCTACGAGGACGGCATCCTGACGCTCGATGTGTCGGTGGGAGATATTCTTCCGCTCACGTCCCTGTATCTTTGGTTCCCCGATGCCCGCGAGTTACGCGTTTGCTTCGCCGACGTCACCCTCACCCTTTCCTATACCGCTCTTTCCGCCCTCCGCACCGAGATGCCCGTTACCCTCGGCATCCGCAAAGAAGATACCGCCTTCCGCTTCTTCTTCGAAAATGGTGGGGAAGAGACATCCTTCGCCGTCGCGGCAGATGTCCGTCTTCCCGCAGGTGCCGAGGCAAAGAACCGCCGCCTCTCCTATCAAAATGGCAAAAAAATCTATCTAAAGTTTACATCCGACGGCGATTTTATCCTGTTTTCCGCCGAGAGCAATGTCTCTTATACTTACGCCTGCGAATACGGCATCAACGCGCTTTTCGACGAGACGATCGCGCTTTTCTATCCCGCCGGGACCTTCCCCGCGGGAGACTATATCCCCTTAACCTACCGGTTGACGGAAGGACGCGCGCTCGCTTCCCTCACGATCACCGACAGAGAGGGGAACCGCGTCCCGTATGACGGAAAAGGCTTTGTCATGCCCGTCGGCGGCGTGGACATTCTCGCCATGACACGCACACAGACGTACCGTGTTGTTTTTCGCGTGGGTGGAGTCCCCGTGAAGGACTATACGGTCGTCTACGGTGAGCTTCCGACCCCGCCCCCCGACCCGACCCGCGCACCCGATGCTTCCTGTTCCTATACCTTCGTCGGTTGGTCGGAGGAGATCACACCCGCCTACGCCGACGCTGTGTATGACGCGGTGTATGAAAGCATCCCGCTCCCCGAGAAAGAGGAAAACGCCGTCGGCGGCACCCTCTTCGGTTGGTTTTCGAAGATCTTTCGCGCGGTGCTTGATTTCTTTCTCCGCCTCTTCTCGGGGGAAGGATAAACAACCAAACCCGCCTCCGACAGCCCCCTGTCGGAGGCGGGTTTTTGCCTCATGCCTTCGCGCCGCCCCCCTCACGAACGCCGAAACGCCCTATCGCCTTCTCGGCAGAACACACAAAAACCTTTGTGCATAATCACGAAAAAAGCGCGCGCTCGGAAAATCCCGCATTTCCCCTTGATTTTTATTATATTTAATGCTATAATAAGGGCAAATACATCGGTATTTTGTAAAGGCAGATTTATAAATTTCAGAGGAGATTAGCTATGAAAACCATCGGCACACATGCAAAGCACGCCCTCGCGCTTTTCCTCGCACTGATTATGCTCTTCGGCATCGTATCGGTCCCGGCCTTCGCGTATGAGGGGAGCACCGCGTCGACGGGCGGGGAAGAGAATTCCTCCGCGGGCGGTGAGGAATCGGGCGGAGGATCGTCCGATACCGAGGGGACGAAGGATACTCCTTGGTACACTCTTACATACAATTATACGACAAAGCAAATGACGCTTGTTCTCAAGATGGAGGATCTTTTGTCGTATGCCGACCTGACGGCGGAGGATCTCGTCACGTTCAAGGATGAGTTCTTCGACGCCTTGGTACACATGCTTGTTGGCGATATCAGCGATATCAAGAAGCCTGCGTCCTCGACCGAATCGTCGTCGGAGGAAGGCACGCTTCGCATCGTTACTCTCCCCGACTTTGCGCCCCTTCTCGACGGCGGCACGACCGCGCTTTCCGAGAGAGAAAAGCAGCTTCGCGCCTTCCTTGAGTCCCGCGGCATCACCAAAGTGAGCCAGATCGACTTCGAGGCGATCATCCCCGTCCTGATCCAGCTCGGGTATGTGACCTACGAGGAGCTTGCCGAAATCGACTGGAATCGCGTCTTTGCGAAATTCGAGGAAGAGCTCGATAAAGAGATTGACCGCGACATCGCCGTCGATATCGCGAAGGACAACGGGGACGAAGAGCCGGTGAGGGAAAACTATGCGGACGACGAAAGCTACCTCGCGGCGAAGGAAACCTACGACAGCAAGATTGCGCATATCATTCAGAATAAGAATACCCCAGAATACAGGGGTAAATTCGAAGAGAAAGCCAACTCCACCGAAATTCAACAAAAGAAAACCGAAGCTCTCGGTCAGATTACCGATGCCAAAGTGAAGGTAGAAGCGAAGATAGAGGAAAAGAAGAACGACCCGAGCGCCGATGACAGAAGTGACGACCGTCTGATCGAAGCGATCCTGTCCGCCATGAAAGGTGTCACCGTTGACGGTCATAAAATTTTCGATGGAACGTATTTTCTCTCCGACGCCTTGCGTGAGGTACTTCGCGAGCTTCCGACCGCGGACGAGATCGCAAATTACACCGACGAACAGATGAAACACACGTGGAGCGTCTATGCCGAATCTGCCTTCGGCGACTCCACCTTCGATTTCACGATCTCCTTTGACGGCGGCGGAAACCTTATCCGCAAGCTTGCACGCCTCGTTGCCGATACCGTCGTGTACGAAAGACGGGACGACGGCACTCACTTCATCACTCTGAATCTTCCGAAGAAGGTCACGGATCTGATCCTCCGTGCCTGCAACAGCGAAAAATTCCAAAACAGCGCATGGAAGGATCGCATCTTCGGTCACATCGCGGACAACGGAAACGACATCTACGCACTCGTGAACGATGTCACCTTCGAGGAGATCATCTCCGCACTTGAAGAGATCGATTTCGAAGGGCTTCTCTCCCGTGACGATATCAAGGACATCTATGATGTTTCTCATCTGAGCAACGATGAGATCATCGCGAAGCTCCGCAAGACCGAGCGTTTCTACAAGAAAGCACTCTCCCTTTTCAACAACCTCTTTACTCGCCTTCCCGAAGGCACGAAGGCGAAGACACTCTTCGACTTCTACCGCGGAAACGGCTCCTTCCGCGCCGAGGAAAGAAAAGAGAACCTCAATGTCGAGGAATGGCTCTCTCGCGTCCTTCCCGAAAAATATAAGAATTCTGCCGGCGTCATTGCGAGCTTTCTCGAGAGCGAGACGCTCACCATCGGGCTGGACGTCACCGTCAACTTCACGGATATGTATAAGGTCACCTTCACGGGTGACGAGACCGAGCTCGGCTTCCTCCCTGCGGGAGCGAAGCTTGCCGATTTCGTGAAGGCGACCACCTACAACGGTTATAGGATTATCGGTTGGAAGGATGCAGACGGGAAAACGTATACCGTGATGCCTGCTGCCGATACGGAGCTCTATCCCGTGACTGACGTGCCTGTTTTGACGGTAGAGGCTTCGGAGAGTGTCGACATGGCGTATGACCCGACAAAGTCGATCACACTGACCGTCACCCCGCGCTACCGCGAGGGCGAATGGAATTTCAGCTATCAATGGTATAAGAACGGTGAACTGCTCGAGGGAGAGATCCACGCGACCCTTGAAGTGCCGATGACGGTGGGCGAAGCGGTCTATACCTGTGTCGTCAGCGTCGAAGACGGCGACAAGACCGTCACGGGAACATCCGGAGAAATCAGCGTAAAGATCAGCCCCAAAAACATCCTCATCGCCGCTCCGCGCTGGAATTATGCGTCTTCCTTGACTTATAAGGGCTCAGATTACACCTTCGTCATACCTGCCCTTGCAGATCATCCCTATCTAAATGTTCGCTACGAGAACAATACGGCAAAGAACGTTGATACTTACGAGGTGACCGCGATCGTCACACCGAAAAACGAGAACTGCCTTGTGAACGGGAAAAAGGAGGTAAAATATTCGGCGACCTTCCGCATCGAGCCGAAGACGATCAGCGTCGATCTGATCGAATGGGAAGAGGAGACCTTTGTCTATGACGGAGAGACCCACCGCCCGACCCTTCGCGACCTTGACTCTTACAGCATTGCGGGTGTTTATGAGCCTCTCGCCGACATCTTCTTGATTCGTGATTACGCCGGCGAGTTTGCAAGCGACGTCCTTCCCGACGGCGCGAACCTCTATACCGTTACCGTCTTTCTTGCTCTGAAGGACGACAACCCGAACTACCGCCTCACCGCCTCGAAGAAGGTGCTCGATTGGAACATCACGCCGAAGCCCCTCGACATCGACGGCGTGAAGCTCAAGGAGGACCTCTTCGACTATGACGGAACCGAGAAGAAAGTAGAACTTCTTGCGGATTCGATCCCCGAAGAACTGCTCGCCGAGCTCGATCTCTCGACCGAGATCACCGCGACCGACAGAGGGTCCCATTCCGTTACCGTCAACTTCACCTTGAAGGCGGGATACAACAGACTCAACTACACTTTTGACACGAGTGTCAACATCTCCTACCGCATCGTGACGGCGATCGACCCCGCGGACTTCACCCTTGCGGACGCCGGCTATGTCTATAACGGAAGCGAGCAGACCGTTCCCGCACTCTCCTTCGGCGATTATGCCGCACTCGTCAGCATCGCGGGCAGTGAGGGGACCCTCACCTCGACTGACGCGGGCACGTATCGGGTCACTTACACCTTCGCTCTGACGAACAGCGCTCTGTATCGTCTGACCTCGGAGAGCTACACCTACGAGTGGACGATCGCGAAGCAGAAGATCATCGTCGGGACCCTGAACTGGAATTACGACCCCGAGAATCCCTTCGTCTACAACAAAAATACCTTCACCGTCGCTCTCACAAACGAGATCGAGAATGTCCTCGTCTCTTACGAGAACGCGAGCGCGACCGACGCGGGCACCTACCTTGCCAAGGCGATCCTCACGCCCGTGAGTGAAAACTACGAGATCGTCCTCGAGGATGAGGCGAGCACCGAGCTTTCCTGGACCGTGAAGCAGGCAGTCATCCGCATCCCCGCCCCCGAATGGAGCGAGAAAAACGCCTTCGAGTACAACGAAAACGAGCAGCACGTCGGATTGAAGACCGAGCTTCCCGAGGACATCACCGTCGAGTATGAGAACGCGGCCATGACCGACGCGGGCAAGTACCTTGCGAAGGCGACGCTTCTCGCAAAGGATAAGAACTACCGTGTCGCCATCGGCGATACCGAGGAGAACACCGTGACCCTCGAGTGGGAGATCACTCCGAGAACCGTGATTGTCGGCACGCTCGAATGGAACTACACCGACAGGAGCTTCGTATTCAGCACCGATTCCCGTTCGTTCCTTATCACGAACCTTCCCGCGCATGTCAGTGCCGTGTATGAGAACAACACCATCGGTGATGTCGGTACATACACCTTGAAGGCAACGCTCGTCGCCGACAAGAACTATAAGATTCAAGGCACCGAGGAGGAGACCTTCGACTTCAAGGTCACACCTCTTACCGTCACCGTGAACGCCTCCGATCTCCGCTGGACGACGGATGCCGCGTCCGAGCGCTATGACGGCACCACGCATACCTACACGCTGATCGGCGTTCCCGCACATGTCGTGATCCGCTATACGGATAACGCGAGCGCCGAGATCGGCAACTACGTCGCGAAAGCGGTTCTCGAGGCAGAGAGCAAAAACTATACGCTGGTTGTTGGTGGCGAGATCCCCGAGCAGGCATGGTCCATCGTCAAGGGCAAGTACGATATGTCGGGCGTCAAGTTTGAAGACCGCACCGTGGAATATGACGGAAAGGCGAAGACCTTCACGATCAGCGGTAAACTTCCCGCGGGCGTCAGCGTAACGTACAATCTCTCGAACTTCAAGGATGCGGGCGTCTATGTCGTCACCGCTACCTTCAAGGGCAGCCAGAACTACGAGGAGATCCCCTCCATGACGGCGACCCTGACGATCACCCGCTTGCAGTACACCGTGGCAGTGGACGGCAACGATACTCTCATCATCACCGCACCGTCGGGACTCACCTATACGCTGAAATTCATCGAGAAAGCGAACACGGAATTTCAGGATCAGAGCTTCCTCGGCATCGGTACGCTGAATGAGCAGATCAAGCTCGCCGCGGCATACGACATCTTCTTCACCGAGGACGGAGAGACGGAGATCCACCCCGAGGGTAACTTTGAGGTCAAACTCCTGATTCCCGAAGCCCTTCGGACGAAGGACATCAAGGTCGTTCACAGAAACGACAACGGTAAGCTCACCGATATGAAAGCGACGCGCGACGGAGACTACATGGTCTTCACGACCGACGGCTTCTCGGTCTACTTCCTCGTGGAAGCGACAGAGATCCTCTCGAGCCTGTGGATCACGGTCATCATGATCGCCCTCTGCGTCCTGCTCGTTCTCATCATCATCCTTGAGATCGTCGCATGGCGGAAAAAGAAGAAGAAGCGCAACGCGCGCAAGGAATATCCCGATATTCTGAAAGGCGCAGACCCGACCGTCTTCAACTTCGGAAAATAATTCCGCAAAGAAAAGAAGCTTTCCCTTCGGAAGATACTCCCACATCGAAAGGCAAACGTTCGCTTTGAAACGCAGATGTTCTCTTCCGAAGGATAGCTTCCGCATCGAAAAGCAAAAAAAGAAGAGCGCCCCGAACCGAAGGGGCGCTCTTTTTATCGCAAAGGCTCGCGGCACTTGTCAAATTCTGTATATTTCACAAAAGTCCCGCATATCCTTTATTCGGGCAAAACCAAAAACTTGAGCCGTATCTCGAAGCTCTCTTCCTTTTTCTCCACCGCGAGCGCGACCGTCTCATAGTCCCGCGTTTCCCGCTCGGCGTCGAGCAGGGCGGGGATGTCCTCGGAGGGCACACCGTAGAAACGGAGGATCCGCGCGGCGCTTCGGCGTCCGCCGTTTGCCTTCCCGCGGAAGAGATTGACCTCCTCGGGCGCGCGCCCCTCTTCACGGAGCCATTCGAGCATCGGCACCCCGCCGTCCGAGCCGAACAGCTCGACGCGCAGACGGTGCCGCGGCAGGATCGTCAGGACGAGGGTGTCCCCCTCACGGATCATCGCCTTTTCCCGAGAGGAAAAGAGTCCGTGCATCCGCACTTCGTCGTGCGACAGCCCGATGACGCGGAAGAAATAGACAAGAATAAAGAAGATGAAGAACACGAGCACGATCTCGAGCGGATAAAACCCGAGGAGCGCGTCGGATTTTTCATGCAAATCCACCGTCAGCACAAAAAGGTAGACGAGAGGTAACTCGGTCAAAAATACGTACCACTTGGTACAGAACAGAAATACGCTTTTCATGAAACACCTCACAGAGGATGAATTGTCTCTATTGTAGCACAGGGAAGCCGTGAAAGCAAGGGGAAGTCCGTGAATTTTTCTCCCGACGCTTCGTTTCATGTAAATTGCACAGTTTTTCGGTAAAAAATTGTGCAAAGGGGAGAATCGCAACCGACCCCTTGACAGGGAAACAAAATTCTGCTATAATAAAAATGCAAAAGGGAGTAGTAAGTCACCGGGTTTCGGTGGCTCGCGGTGTCGTCAACACGACTCATTCGTCCGGCAACGCGGAATCCTCACAGATTTTTACAAGACTTTTACTGATCTGTACAGTGAAAGTCTTTTTTTCAACCGTGAGGCTCCTTTTTGGAACACAAAACTAATTTTATTTGGAGGTATTTACTCATGCCGCTTGGATTGATTCTCGCACTTGTCGGCGTTGCCGTTCTCATCGTTCTTCTCTTTGTCATCGGGTATCTGAAAGCACCGCCCGATACCGCCTACATCATCTCGGGTCTCGGGAAGATGCGGATTTTAATCGGTAAGGCGGGCTGGCGTGTCCCCTTCTTCGAAAGAGTGGATAAACTGTCTCTTCGCGTCATGCAGGTCGATGTCAAGACCTCGGAGGCGGTTCCCACCAACGAATTCATCAACGTCACGGTCGACGGCGTTGCCAATATCAAGATCTCGTCCGACCCCGTTCTGCTTCAGAAGGCAGGGCAGTCCCTGCTCGGTATGCGTCAACCCGAGTTAATCAGTCTCGTCACACAGGTGCTCGAGGGTAACATGCGTGAGATTGTCGGCTCCGTCGGACTCAAGGAGATGGTACAGGACCGTCAGGGCGTCGCGAAGAAGATCACCGAGAATGTCGTGCCCGATATGGAAAAGCTCGGTATCGAGGTCGTCAACTTCAATATCCAGAACTTCAAGGATGCCGCGGGCACCATTGAAAACATGGGTATCGACAACGTAGAGCAGATTCGTAAGAATGCCCAGATCGCGAAAGCCAATGCGCAGCGCGATATCGCCATCGCTACCGCCAATGCACAGCAGGAGGCAAATGCCGTCCGTGTCGAGGCGGAGAAGAAGATCGCCGAGCAGGATGCCGCCCTTTCGGTACAGCAGGCGGATATGAAGGTGAAGGCGGATACCAAGAAGGCAGAGGCGGACGCCGCGTATTCCATCCAACAGGAAAATCAGAGAAAGATCATCGAGATCGCGAAGACCAACGCCGACATCGCCCGCCGCGAGAAAGAGGCGGAGCTGAAGGAGAAGGAGATCGCCATCAAGGAGCGCGAGCTCGACGCCAACGTCAAAAAGCAGGCAGACGCCCTGAAGTACCAGTCGGAAAAGCAGGCGGAAGCCGACCTTATCAAGCGCCAAAAGGAAGCCGAGGCGCAGAAGTACGAAGCCCTGCAAGCCGCAGAAGCCAAGAAGGCGGAAGCCGAAGCCCTTCGCTTCGCCATGGAGCAGGAGGCGGAAGGTATCCGCGCCAAGGGCCTTGCCGAGGCGGAAGCCATCGAGAAGAAGGCGGAAGCGCAGAAGAAGATGGGCGAAGCCTCCGTGCTCGAAATGTATCTCAACGCCCTGCCCGAAGTCGTGAAGAATGCCGCCGCGCCCCTGACCCGCACCGACAAGATTGTCATGTACGGCGACGGGAACTCGACGAAGGTCGTGCGCGACGTCATGAACAGCGCGAACCAGATCATGGAAGGCATGAAGGAGTCGACGGGCATCGACCTCTCCTCCGTCATCGCGGGCTTCGCAGGCGGAAAAGCGGCGATCGCGGGCAAACAGGATAACGCCCCCGAGGAAAAATAACCGTGCCGTTTTTGAGAAACGGTCGTGCCAATTTGACGGGGCATCCCCGTATTAGATAGATCTCAGGAGAGTATAAAAAAGAAAACAAATCTTAGCAAACGGAGTCGACTTGATGGGTCGACTCCGGATTTGTATATATAACGAAACAATGAATAACTTGCAATGTGAAAATCGTATATTTGATTCTGAATAAATTTCAAACTCCCGAGTACGCCGAGAATCCGCCGTCCACGGGCAGAATGACACCCGTCACGAAGGATGCCGCCTCGGAAAGGAGGAAGAGAAGCGCCCCGTGGAGCTCCCGTGCCTCACCGAAGCGATGCATCGGCGTTGCCGCAAGAATCTTTTCGGTTCTCGCCGTCGGCGTGCCGTCGTCGTGGAAGAGAAGCGCGCGGTTTTGATTCGAGACAAAGAATCCGGGCGCGATCGCGTTGACGCGGATTCCGGCGCCTGCGAAGTGCACGGCGAGCCATTCGGTCAGGTTGGAAACCGCCGCCTTCGCCGCACTGTAAGCGGGGATCTTTGTCAGCGGACGGTAGGCATTCATCGAGGAAATGTTGATGATGTTGCCTCCCTTGCCCGAAGTCGCCATGTCGCGGGCAAAGACCTGCGTCGTCAGCACCGCCGCCGTCACGTTCAGATCGAAGACGAAGCGGAAGCCCTCGGGCGAAAGGTCAAAGAAACTCTTGCCCCCTCCGTTCTCGAGCATCTCGGGGTCGAACACCTCGGTGTCGGTCGTCGCGCGCGGATTGTTTCCGCCGGCGCCGTTGATGAGGATGTCGGCATTGCCGAACGTGCCCGCCACCGTTTCCCGCGCCGCCTCAAGGCTCTCGCGAGAAAGACAGTCGGCACGCACGGCGATCGCGTCGCCTCCCACGGCGCGGATCCTCTCGGCAACCTTGCCTGCGGCTTCCTCATCGATGTCGAGCAGTGCCACACGGGCACCCGCCGAAGCAAGCACTTCGGCAAACGCGGAGCAGAGCACACCGCCCGCCCCCGTAATGACGGCTACCTTCCTCGTAAGATCGACGGGGAGGGGCAATTGATTTTCCTTCATAGCATGTCCTTTCTGCCGAGTATCGGCTCCGACTGTCAAGAAGCGACAGTCCGCATCGGTCGGGCTTTGCCCGCTTTGCGTCAGTGTTTTGTTTTTTCGATTCCTTCCATCAGACCGAGAAGATAGGTCGCGCCGAGCGCACGGTCGTATAATCCGTACCCCGGGCGTCCCGCCTCGCCCCAGATGTTTCTTCCGTGGTCGGGGCGGACATAGCCGTCAAAGCCCTCGTCCGAGAGAGCCCGCAGGATCCCGTACATATCGAGGGAGCCGCAGTCGGTCGGATGCGCGCTCTCCGCAAAGAAGAGCCCGCCCGCCTCGGGAGGAGCAAAACGGATGTTGCGCGCGTGCAGGAAGTGTATGCGTCCCGCCGCCGCATATTTTTTCGCCATTTTCACAAGGTCGTTGTCGGGATTCGCGCCGAGCGACCCCGTGCAGAAGGTCAGACCGTTCGCGGCGGAAGGAACCTCACGGAAGAGACGGTCGAGATGCGCCTCGTCGCGGATGATGCGCGGCAGACCGAACAGGCTCCACGGCGGATCGTCGGGGTGCACCGCCATCGCGATTCCGCTCTCCTCACAGACGGGCGTGATCGCATGCAAAAAGTACACCATGTTCCGAAAGAGAGCTTCCTCGTCGATGCTCTCGTAACGGGCGAGCAGGGAAGCGAGCTCTTCCTTCGTGTAGCTCTCGTCCCAGCCGGGAAGGGAGAGCGCGCTCTTCTTCGGATCCATCGCGTCGATCGTCCTCTGGTCGTAAGCGAGAGAGGTCGATCCGTCCGCGTTCCGATAAGAGAGCTCCGAGCGCACCCAGTCAAACACGGGCATGAAGTTGTAGCAGATGACCTTCACTCCCGCGGCGCCAAGCGCACGGATGGTCTTCTGATAGTTTTCGATGAGAGCGTCCCGCATCGGGGAGCCGAGCTTGATCTCCTCGTGTACGGGCACGCTCTCGATGACCTCCATCGAGAGCCCCGCGGCGCGAACTTTCTCGCGCCGTGCGAGGATGTCCCGCTCTTCCCACGCCCCGCCGACGGGCACGTTGTAAAGCGCGGTGACGACCCCGCTCATCCCAGGGATCTGTCGGATATTTTCCAAGGTAATGGGGTCACTGTCCCCGTACCAACGAAACGTCATTTTCACGGCATTTCCTCATTTCTAAACAAATATGTAAACAATCATTTTCAAAAAGGCACCATTTGCATCCGCAGACGCAAAGACAATTCATAATTCATAATTCTGAATTCTGAATTCCGAATTTCCTAAACCTCAACGCTTTCGTCTCCCGACCGATACGCCGCGAGCAGAACGCGGAGCGCGTATTGCGCCTCGCTCGGCGGGATCGGGGCGTCCTCTCCCGACGCGATCGCTTCGTAAAAACGGCGGATCAGATAGGTGTGCCCCGCACCGTAACATTCCTTGCCGACGGGAGCATGGAGCGTCTTCGGAAGGTCGACCTTCACCCCGTCGAGGTACAGGTCGGGCGTGCGGATCTCGAGACGGTGATGCGCCGTTTCGAGGAGCACGGTCGTCTCGCATCCGCCGAGGTAGGAGGTCGTCGCGTAGAACCCCGCGTGCTTGCCGCCGTCGAACTCGATGATGCCCTCCGCGCTGTCCTCCACGTCGATGATCCCCTTCAGATGGTGGTTCGCCGTCGTCGCCGTCACGCGACGGGGCGTGCCGAGAAAGAGACAGAGCAGGTCGAGCGTATGGATCGCCTGATTGATGAGCACGCCGCCCCCCTCCGTCTCGCGTTTTCCGCGCCAGCCGCTCTCGGTGTAATATTTCTCACCGCGATCCCAAAAGAGCGTGCCGTACCCGCGCAGGGCGCCGCCGTCCTCATTCGCAATCTTCAGCGCGGCGAGGGTCGTCGGATTCAGACGGTTCTGAAAGGAGACCGTGATCTTTGCCGTGCTCGCCTTCGCCGCCTCGAGGAGCAGAGGGATCTCCTCCGCGGTGCGGCACATCGGCTTTTCAAGGTAGACGTGGATCCCCGCCGAGAGCGCACGCATCGCCATCGACGCGTGCAGATAGTGCGGGGTACAGATATGAACGACATCGGGGCGGATCTCTCCGAGCATGGTCTCATAGTCGGAGAAGAGCTTCGCCTCGGACGCGTATTTCGCCCGCATTGCCTCCGCCCGCTCGAGCCGCGGGTCGACCAGTGCACACACGCACACCTCGGGCATCGCGGAAAGGGCAAACAGGTGGTTCGGCGCAATGGTGCCGCAACCGACCACCGCGACGCGGAACGGTCGTTTTTTCATCGGAAACCTTCCTCGCTTTCGAAGTTACTGGGTCGTGATCTTGGAGTCGTTCGTCTGACGGTGCGGTTTCGAGATCGCGATGCGCTTTTTCAATTCCTCATAGAAGAGCGTATCGTCGATCGGAAGGTCGACCTCCCGTCCGAGCCATGTCGAGAGATGCATCGCGTTCGCGAGCTCCACGCCGCAAAGACCGTCCTCCGCGGGCGCGTACAGGGGCTCAAGTCCTAAGATTGCGTTCGCCACGTTGTTGACGATGCCGACGTGTTGACTGTTTTCTCCCTCGAGAGGGACCTCGACCGTCGGACGGCAGGGCGGCTTCTGGAATCCCTTGTTCGTCGCGAAGCAGTATTCCCGCTCGTCGATCTCGAGCTCCTTGAAGTAGAGCTTGTCGTTCTCGAAGATCAGCGTGCCTTTCGTGCCCGTGATCTCGAAACGGTTGGTGCCGGGCGCGTCTGCCGTCGTCGTGATGAAAATGCCCGTCGCCCCGTTCGGATATTCGACGTAGCAGGTCACGTCGTCCTCTACCTCGATGTCATGCCATTTTCCGAAGTGGCAGAAGGCGCGCACTCTCGACGGCATCATGCCGACGATCCATTGGAAGAGGTCGAGCTGATGGGGTGCCTGATTGTAAAGAACGCCGCCGCCTTCGCCCTTCCACGTCGCACGCCACGAGCCGCTGTCGTAGTATTCCTGCGAGCGATACCAGTCGGTAATGATCCAGTTTGTACGCTTCACTTTACCGATCGAGCCGTTATGTACCATTTCCCGCATCTTGCGGAAGGCGGGATTGGTTCTCTGATTGAACATGATGCCGAGGATCCTGTCGGAATGCTTGACATGCTCGAGCATCTCCTTGACTTGGAGCGTATACACACCTGCGGGCTTTTCCACGATGCAGTGGAGCCCCGCATCGACGGCAGCCATCGCGAGCGTCGGATGCAGATAGTGCGGCGTACAGATCATCACCGCGTCGCATTTTCCCGAGGCAAAGAGCGCCTCGGTGTTCTCGAAATACTCGACCTCGTCGCCGAAGATCTCCTTCGCCGCCGCGAGCTTCGCGGGATTGATGTCGCAGATCGCCGTGAGGACGCCGTTTTTGATTTTTCCTTCCTTAAAGTGCTTTGCGTGTCCCGAACCCATGTTGCCGTAGCCGACAATGCCGAATCTTACTTTTTCCATGTTCCCGTATCTCCTTTTCGATAGCCCCGCTCGGTGAGAACGCCCTCCAAGGCACGGACGGCGAAGGCGAAGGACTCGCGGTTGTTGTTGAAGGCGTGCTTGCCCCGTAACGAGCGTGCGTCGATCTTTCCGAACGCGTCGAAGAGACGCAGATGCGGCTCTACCGTCAGCATGACGGGCGCGTCCGTGTGACGGTCTACGAGGTCGAGCACCTCGCCGATGTGACCGTCTCCTTCCCCCGCGGGCAGAATCGTCCCGTCCGCAAGAGAGGCATCCTTGATGTGAAGGTAGGCGAGGGAGGGAAGCGTCGCGGCAAGACCCTCAAGCGCGTCCGCCCCGTTCACCACATAGTTTGCGGGGTCAAAGACACCGCGAAGCTTTGGCAGAGAGGCGAGGAGATCCGAGACCTCGCGCGGCATCTGACCGTAGATGCGGGACTCGTTCTCGTGACAGAGCGTTACGCCGACCTCCTCCGCACGCGTCAGCATGTAGGAAAGTCTCGCGAGCACCTCCTCGCGCTTTTCGGCAAGCTTTGCCTGATCGACGAAAAAGCTGAACATTCGCATCTTCGTCGTCCCGAGCAGAGAGCAGGCGGCAAGCGCCTTTTCGAAGGTCGCCTTGTAGCTCTCAAAGTCCCCGTCAATGTCGTATTTTCCGATCGGAGAGCCGAGAGAGCCGACGCGGATCCCCGCTCGATCGAGCTTTGCTCTGACCTCCTTTAATTCCTCTTCCGAGAGGTCGAGGATCCCGCGCTTGTCGATGCTGCGTGGCTCGATGTAGCGAATGCCCGCCTCGTGCAGCGCCGCGATCTGACCGTCGAGATCGTCCGCCGCCTCGTCCGCGAAGGCGGAAAGATAAAATTCTGCCATAACTCCTCCTTAAAATAACGGCTTTAAGTGCCGATAGCTGTATGCCATCTGCTCGAACTCGTCACCGAGCGCGGGCGCGTTGTCCTGCTCGACGAGCGCAGTCTCGATGCCGAGGCTGTCGCAGAGGGTGACAAGGGGCGCAAAGTCGATGACACCCGCGCCACAGGGGCAGATGTCCCCCTTCGGCGAACTTTTCATATCCTTGAAATGAATGTTCGTCATTCTCTTCTTGCCGAAAAGACGGATGAACTCTGCGGGATCCTTTCCCGCATAGACACACCAATAGGTGTCGAGAATGAAATTCAGGGAGGGAAGCTCCTCGATGAGCAGGGAATAGGTGTCGGTTCCTCCGAGCGAGTCAAACTCGAACGCGTGATTGTGATACGCGAAGCGAAGTCCCGCATCCTCGATCTGTGCGAGCGGTTTCTTCACCGCCTCGATGAAGGCGCGTACCCCCTCGAGCGAGCCGCGGTATTCGTTCGGCATCGAGCCGAGACCGATGACGGGACAGCCGTAGATCTTGTGCTCGCGGATGACCTCCTTCGTCTCCTCCGTAATGCGGGAGAAGGGCGTGTGCGTGCAGGTGATCGGAAGAGAAAATTCCTCCGCGAGGGCGCGGAACTCTTCGGGCGCCACCTGACAGACGGCGGACATCTGCGCGGCTTCGTAGCCGATATCGTGCATGGCGGAAAAGCAGGAGCGAAGCCCCTCGGGCGTCTTCGCCCGCTCTCTCAGCGTGTAGAACTGTGCACCGAGTTTCATAAAAGACTACCTCTCTTTGCGCTCCGCGGCATCGCCGCGGAGCCTCGAACTTGCGGAAAACTCCGCTCTGCTTTTATTGTAGCACGTCAATTTTTGCATTGCAATAAAAATATGTTTGTTACTGTTGCAAAAACTATTGCAAAAATTGCTCGTTTGTGATAAAATAGAGAAAAACGGCACAAAAAGGGAAAAAGGAGATGCCAATGCACAGAACGCAACGCATCACGGCGGGCGGGATCGACTTCTGTAAGACCTACGACGACCCCGCCCCACGCAACTTCGGGCAGAACCATTGCCACGACGGCTATGAGATCCTCTACGTCGCGGAAGGAAAGGGCAGATATATCATTGAAGGAAGCGCATATGCCATGCGCCCCGGCACCTTGATGGTCATTCGACCCGCGACCTATCATTTCGTCGATGTCTCCCGCGAGGGCGCCTATGAGCGCTTTGTGGTGAATTTTCCCGAGACGTCTCTCGTCGAGGCGGCGCGCCCCCTGCTCGCCGGGCTCTGCACGGCGGAGGGGTGCGGCTTTTATTCCGCCGCCGCCCTGCGGCCGAGCCTTCTTTCCGCCTTTGAGCGCTTTAACCTCGCCGCGGGACTCACGGAGGAGAAGCGCACGACCTATATGCAGATGCTTCTCTCCGAGATCGTCATTCTCCTCTCCTCGGTGCGCCCCGACGACGTGGCGGACAACGCCGAGCTCGGCGCACGGGTGATCCGCTATCTCAATGCGAACATCGAGGGCGGGTGTCTCTCCCTCGACCGCATCGCCCGCCACTTCTTCGTCAGCAAATACTATCTTTGCCGCGCGTTCAAAAAACACAACGGCATTTCGATTCACGGCTACCTGACGCAAAAGCGCGTTTTGCGCGCAAAGCAGCTGATGGAGACGGGAGAGACTGCCGCGAGCTCCGCCTACCGCGTGGGCTTCGGCGATTATTCCGCGTTTTACCGTGCCTATGTGAAGGTCACGGGAGAATCCCCCGCAGGGGGCAGGAAGGGAGGTGCGGAGAGTGAAAAAGCAGAAGACAAACAAGAGCCCGAAACCGTCGGACGTGACACGGAAGGCGGAGAACGGAATGTATGATGCCGCCTCCGGAAAATACGAAGTCCTCGACCGCGTGCATGAGCCGAAGGACGTAAAGGCGCTTTCCGCAGCCGAGATCCCCGCACTCTGTCGGGACATCCGCGCCTTTCTCGTCGACCACGTGACGCGCACGGGCGGACACCTCGCCTCGAATCTCGGCGTCGTGGAGCTCTCCGTCGCGCTTCATCGCGTCTTCGACTCTCCGCACGATCATATCCTCTTCGACGTCGGGCATCAGAGCTATGTGCATAAGATCCTCACGGGAAGAAAAGAACGCTTCGATACCCTCCGCACGACGGGCGGACTCTCTGGCTTCACCTCGAGGCGGGAGAGCGAGCACGATCCTTTCGGCGCGGGTCATTCCTCCACGTCGGTGTCCGCCGCCATCGGTCTTGCCGAGGCGGACAGACTCACGGGGAGCGATGCCTTTACCGTCGCCGTCCTCGGGGACGGCGCCTACACGGGCGGCATGGTGCATGAGGCGCTGAACAACGTGCACGACGGGCTTCGCCTCGTCCTCGTCCTGAATGAGAACCGCATGTCCATCTCCCGCAACAAGGGTGCCTTCGCTTCCTACCTCGCGCGCGTCCGTATCTCGGAGGGCTACCGCAACTGGAAGCGCCGCACAAAATCCGTTCTTCAGCATATTCCCCTCATCGGAAAGCCTCTCGAAAACCTTTTTGCCGCCCTGAAGGACGGCATCAAGCGACGGTTCTATACCCTCAACTATTTCGAGGCGCTCGGACTCTACTATCTCGGACCCGTCGACGGCAACAACGAGGCGGCGGTCGAGCGCGCCCTCTCGGAGGCGAAGCGCTCGGGAAAGAACGTTCTGGTGCATGTCATTACCAAAAAAGGAAAGGGCTACGAGCCCGCCGAGCGTGCACCCGAGGCGTACCATAACCTCCCGTGCGCCGAGCCGCCGAAGGATACCTTCCATTCCGTCTTCGTAGAAGAACTTTGCCGCGAGGCGGAGGAGGATCCCCGCATCGTCGCCATCACCGCCGCGATGAGCGCGGGGACGGGACTTTGCGAATTCGGCACCCGCCATCCCGACCGCTACTTCGACGTCGGCATCGCCGAGGAGCACGCGCTCACCTTCGCGGCGGGACTCGCCGCGGGAGGGATGCACCCCTATCCCGTCATTTATTCCACTTTTTTACAGCGTGCCTACGATAACATCCTTCACGACGTCGCCCTGCAGGGGCTCCCCGTCCGCATGATCGTCGACCGTGCAGGGCTCGCCGTTGCCGACGGCGCCACCCATCACGGCATCTTCGACGTCGCCTTCCTCTCCGAGATCCCGGGCGTGCGCATCCTCGCCCCCGTCACCTACGGCTCCCTGATCGCCGCCCTCCGAGAAATCGAGAAGGCGGAGTCCCCCGTCGCCCTCCGATATCCGAACGCCTCGGAGGACGCCGCCGTGTGCGCGGCATTCTATCCGAAGGAGGACTACGGGAACTTCGGCGTGAGAGCCGATTTTGATCCCGAGACCGACACCGATGTCGTCTTTGTGAGCTACGGGCAGGAGATCTCCCGCGTCCTCGACGCCGAGGCAAGCCTCAAAGAGTGTGGCATCCGCGCGGGCGCCGTCCTCCTCGAGGAGCTTGCCCCCTATGACAAGACGGCGAAGGCGCTCCTGCCTTACCTCTCCCGCACCTCTCTTGTCCTTCTTGCGGAGGAGGGGATCGAGAACGGCGGCGCCGCCATGATCTTAAAAGAAAAGCTCACGTCCCTCGGACTTCCCGCGGAGCGCATTGTCCTCCGTGCGATCGCCGATACCTTCGCCACCCCCGAGACACCCGTCGATCTTTACGACAGTCTCGGGCTGTCCGCACCGGCTCTTGCCGACACCGCACGGCGCCTGCTTGCCGCCCGGTCGGAAAAGGACGGAAAATCGGGAAAAACCGAAGAAAACGATTGACTTTTCCTCCCCCGCGGTGATATAATATCTCTGTTATGAAAAAATAAAAGGAACAACGAATGAATCTGACCGAAAGCACGGCGCGCGCCCGCGCCGTCGAAGCTGTTCGTCGGTATAACGACGGAAAATCGAGAAAATACTATGTCGTGACCCTCGGCTGTCAGCAGAACGAGGCGGACGGCGAGAAGATCCGCGGCATGGCGGAGGAGATGGGCTACCTGCCCGCCGAGCGTCCCGAGGACGCATCCCTCATCGTGGTGAACACCTGTGCGGTGAGACGCCATGCGGAATTGAAGGCGCTCTCCCTCATCGGCACCTATAAGCATGTCAGAGAGGGAAATCCCGAAACGCTCATCGGTGTCTGCGGCTGTATGGCGGCGGAGCCCGAGATTGTCGAAAAGCTCAAACGCGAGTTTCACTACGTCTCCTTCACCCTCGAGCCGAACCGTCTGTTTCGTCTGCCCGAACTTGTCGAGCGCGCGATCGCCGAGCACCGTCGCACCTTCCTTCTCGGTGAGGATGACGGCACCGTCTGCGAGGGACTTCCGACCGTCCGCTCCTCCCGCCACCGCGCGTGGGTGTCGATCATGTACGGGTGCAATAACTTCTGTTCTTATTGCATCGTCCCCTACGTGAGAGGAAGGGAGAGGAGCCGCGAGAGCCGCGAGATCCTCGCCGAGTGCGCCGCCCTCGTCGCGGACGGCGTGAAGGAGATCACCCTCCTCGGACAGAACGTCAATTCCTATCGGGCGGACATCACCTTTCCCGAGCTGCTTCGGAGAGTCGCAGACATTCCCGGGGACTTTCTCGTCCGCTTCATGACGAGCCATCCGAAGGACGTCTCGGACGACCTCATCCGCGTCATGAGTGAAAAGAGAGAGAAGGTCGCGCCCGCCTTCCATCTTCCCCTGCAATCGGGAAGCGATCGGATCCTCCGCGCGATGAACCGCACCTACACTTCCGCACACTATCTCGGTATTGTGGACAAGCTCCGCACGGCGATCCCCGACATCACCCTGACGAGCGACATCATCGTCGCCTTCCCGGGGGAGGAGGAGTCCGACTTCCTCGACACCCTCCGCGTGATGGAGCGCGTCCGCTACGACGCCGTTTATTCCTTCATCTTCTCGCCGAGAGAGGGCACCCGCGCCGCCTCGATGGAGAACCCCACGACCAAGGAGGAGAAGAACGACCGCATGGCGCGCCTTCTCGCCCTGCAACGGGAGATCTCCCTTGAAAAGAACCTTGCCGAGGTCGGGCGCACCGTGCGCGTCCTCTGCGACGGCGAGGCACGCGAGGGTGGCTATCTCGGACGTACCCCGGGAGGGAAGCTCGTGCGCTTTGCCGCCGATGCCGATCCCACGGGCACCTTCGTGAAGGTGAAGATTGAACGCGCCACTCCCTTCGACTTTTTCGGCACCGCCGAACCCTCTACATAATATCTAAAAGAAAGAAGAAATACCATGACACCCGTTATCGAACTTGCTCATAAACTCGGTGAGACCATTGCCGAAAGCGACGAGATCCGCGCCCTCGGGAAGGCGAAGACCGCCTATGAGGCGGACAGCGACCTTCAGGCGAAGCTGAACGAATACGAGGCGGAGCGCCGCGTCCTCGCCGATGAATTTTCCAAGGCGGAGGAGGCGGACGAGAAGACGATTTCTTCTCTCCGCGCCCGTCTCGAAGAGCTCGGCGCCGTCATTCTGGCGAATCCGCATTACACCGATTACCACGCGGCACAGAAGGCGTTAAACGACCTCATGGCAGAGGTCAACGCCGAGATCAAATTCTGCATCACGGGCGAGCGCCCCGCCGCCTGCACGCACGATTGCTCCACCTGCGGCGGCTGCCATCACTGACCCGCCCCGACGCGCCGAAGCCCGCGGCGTCCCGCATCCGCTTTCTCGGGTGCCGTCCGACGGTGCGGGAGTACGTGCCCGTGCTTTAGCATCGCATATCGCCGCAGGAATTTTTCGCAAAACTTTCCTTTTTATTAACCCATCAGAATTTCCCGAAACGAGGTGAACCCCATGGCGGATAGCTATGTCGCGAGAAGCGAACTGACCAAAGAACCGACCTCCATGATGCGTCAGTATCTGGAGGTGCGCGCGCAGTACGAAGGATATATCCTCTTTTACCGCCTCGGAGACTTTTACGAGTGCTTTTTCGAGGATGCCGTCACCGTCTCCCGTGAGGAGGAACTTGCCCTGACGGGCAGGGACTGCGGACTCGATAAGCGCGCCGCCATGTGCGGCGTCCCCTTCCACCGCGCGGACGAATACATCGGCAGGCTCGTTGCCAAGGGCTATAAGGTCGCCATCTGTGAGCAGACCGAGGATCCGAAGAAGGCGACGGGACTCGTGAAGCGCGAGGTCATCCGCGTCGTCACCCCGGGTACGGTCACCGACGCGGGGCTCCTCACCGAGAACAAGAACAACTATCTTTCCGCTCTCGCCCTCGGAGAGGGAGGGGTCGGACTCGGCTTTGCCGACATTTCGACGGGCGAGGTCTCCGTCACCCACATCGCGGGGGAGGGCATCGCTTCCCGCGTCGAGCGTGAGCTTTCGGTCTACCGCCCTGCGGAGCTGATTTTGAACGTCCCGCGCAAGGATGTCGCCGAGATTTCGGATTTCGCCTCCGACCGCTTCCATACCCTCGTGAACGACGACGTGCGTGGGCTCTTCTCCTACGCCGACGCCGTGAAGCAACTTCCCACCGCGTTCGGCGAGGAGGCGAAAAAGCTCACCACCCCCGAGACGATGATGGCGACGGGCGCCCTTCTCGCCTATATCCGACAGACGCAGAAGACGGACATCGCCTTCGTGCGCGATCTGAATGTCTACGGCGAGGGACAGTACCTCGACATGGACATCAATACCCGCCGCAACCTCGAACTGACCGAGACCATGCGGGCAAAGGAAAAATCGGGGAGCCTCCTCGGCGTCCTCGATAAGACCAAGACCGCCATGGGCGGCAGACTTCTCTATACATGGGTGACAAAGCCCCTGCTTGACCCGGGACAGATCACCCACCGTCAGGGCGCCGTCGGCGAGCTCGTCAAAAACCGCGAGCTCCGCGAAGAGCTGACCGAGACCCTGACCTCCTTCCTCGACATCGAGCGCCTGACGGCAAAGGCGGTCTACGGCACCGCGAACGCAAAGGATCTGCGCGCCATCTATACGAGCATCGTCCGCCTTCCCGCCATCCGCACCCTTCTTTCCGATGTGAAGAGCGATTCGCTCGCCCGCCTGCGCGACAGTCTCGATCCCCTCACCGACATCGCCGACACGCTGGGGCGCGCCCTCGTCGAGAATCCGCCCTACACCGTAAGAGAGGGCGGCATGATCGCGGGCGGCTATAACGCCGACGTCGACTATTACCGCGACATCCGCTCCCACGGGCGAGAGATCATGGAGTCGATCGCCGAGCGCGAGAGGGAAGAGACGGGCATCCGCACCCTCAAGGTCGATTACAACAAGGTCTTCGGCTACTATATCGAGATCTCGAAGTCCCTCTCGGATAAAGTCCCCGATCGCTACATAAGAAAGCAGACCCTCGTCAACTGCGAGCGCTATATCACCCAAGAGCTGAAGGAAATGGAGACCACCATTTTCAGCGCGGACGAGAAGCTCTGCGAGCTCGAATTCAATCTCTTCTGCGAGCTGCGCACCCTCATCACCGAGAACAGCGAGCGCATCCGTGCCTCGGGTGCCGCCGTCGCCGAGCTCGACGTCTTCCGCTCACTCGCCGAGGTCGCCTCGAAGAACAATTATACCTGCCCCGAGGTCGATATTTCCACCGATCTCGTCATTAAGGACGGCAGACATCCCGTCGTCGAGAAATTCGTCAAGGACACCTACTTTGTCCCGAACGATACCACCCTCGACACGGGTGCGAACCGCGTCATGATGATTACGGGTCCCAACATGGCGGGTAAATCCACCTATATGCGGCAGGTCGCCCTCATCACCGTCATGACGCAGATCGGCTCCTTCGTCCCCGCGAGAGAGGCGAGGATCGGCATTGTCGATAAGGTCTTTACCCGCGTCGGCGCCTCCGACGACCTCGCGTCGGGACAGTCCACCTTCATGCTCGAGATGACCGAGGTCGCCTCGATCCTGAAGCACGCGACCAAGCGTTCCCTCATCATCTACGATGAGGTCGGACGGGGAACCAGTACCTACGACGGTATGGCGATCGCCCGCGCCGTCGTCGAGTATACGTGGTCGAAGAAGATCGGCGCAAAGACCCTCTTCGCCACCCATTATCACGAGCTGATTGCCATGGAGGACAGTTTCCCCGGCATCGTCAACTATAACGTCGCCGCCAAAAAGCGCGGGGAAGGGGTCACCTTCCTACGCAAGATTGTGCGCGGCGGCACCGACGATTCCTACGGTATCGAGGTAGCAAAGCTCGCGGGCGTCCCGAATGAGGTCATCCGCCGCGCAAGAGAGATCCTCGCCGAGATCGAGGGTGACGTCCCGACACGCCCGAAAAAGGCTGACGTCGCAGACACCCCGCCCGATCTCTTCGCCGTCATGGCAAACGATAAGAACGCCGAGGTCGCCGACAAACTCAGAGAAGCCGACCTCAATACCATGACCCCCATCGAGGCGATGAACCTCCTCTATTCTCTGAAACGCACCCTCTCCGACGGAGAGTGACCGAACAGAGGAAAAACTTCCCGAAAATCGGGAGGAAATCCTCACCGCCCGTCGAAAAGAGGAAAAATCTTCCCGAAAAAGGAAGAAATCCTCACCCCACCGAAAAAAGAAATCTTCGAAAGGAACGCCATGGGAAAGATCAATGTTCTGAGCTTCGAGGTCGCGAACCTCATCGCCGCGGGCGAGGTGGTCGAGCGCCCCTCCTCCGTCTTGAAGGAGCTCATCGAGAATTCCATCGACGCGGGCGCTACCGAGATCGTCGCGGAGATCAAGCGGGGCGGCGTCGCCCTGATCCGCGTCTCGGACAACGGTTGCGGCATGGAGAAGGAGGACCTTCCCGTCGCCCTGAAACGGCACGCCACGAGTAAGATCCACGGCAAGGAGGATCTCGCCTCCATCATGACCCTCGGCTTCCGCGGAGAGGCGCTCGCCGCCATCAGCTCGGTGTCCGAGGTCACCGTCATTACCAAGACCAAGGAGGCAGAGACCGCCTCCATGCTCACCTCCGAGGGAGGACGCGTCATCGACATCACCGATGTCGGCGCCGCCGACGGTACCACCGTCGTGGTCGAGAACCTCTTCTACAACGTCCCCGCAAGACGGAAGTTTTTGAAGAAGGATTCCACCGAGGCGATGAATGTCGCCGCCCTCGTCGAGCGCGTCGCCCTCTCCCGCCCCGACATCTCGATTCAACTCCTGATCGACGGGGAAGAGAAATTCAAGACCCCGGGTGACGGCAACCTTCTTTCTGCCATCTCCGCCGTCCTCGGGCGCGATTTTGCAAAGAAAACATTACATATCGACGGTGAAGCGAACGGAATTCGCGTCTCGGGATACATCGGGACGAGTGAAAACGTCCGCAAGAACCGCAACCTTGAAAACTTTTTTATCAACGGAAGATACGTCAAGAGTCTCACCGCCGCGGCGGCACTCGAAAAGGCGTATACCTCCTACATCGCCCCCGAGTGTTTTCCCGCCTGCGTCATTTCTCTTTCCATGAGCCCCTCGTCGGTGGATGTCAACGTCCACCCCGCGAAGCTCGAGGTTAAATTCTCGGATGAGCGCCCCGTCTTCGAGGCGGTCTATCACACCGTTCGCCGCGCGCTCGAGAGTGCCGCCTACCGTCCCGAAATGACCCTTGGACGGGACTCCCTCAAGGATGCGAAGACCGTCGGCGCCTTCGTCCCCCTCGGCGAGAAGCCGAAAGGGGAGCAGATCACCCTTGGCACCGTCCCCCCGCCTGTCAGACAGCCGCGTCCCGAGGCACCCGCCCGCTCTCCCTTCGACACCCCCGTGAGCGCACCGCGCACCTCTTTTTCCTACTCTCCCGGCACGAAGGGCGCTCCCCCCGAGCGCGACCCGTTGCCCTCCCGCCTCTCGGTGTCGAGCGGCGCGGGACATACGGGGATTTCCGAGATGACGCCGAGGGAGTCGCTTGACCTTCTGCGCACCTATCGCGATACGCCTCCCTCACCGACCCCCGCCCCCGCCCCGACGGTCGCATCGACGTCCGCTCCTTCATCGGCATCCGCGCCGATGTTCGGCTCCACTCCGAGAACGGAGGAAATTCCCGCGGGAGGGGCGGAACCCGCGACCCCGATCTCCGACCTTCCCCCGTATCGCTACGTCGGGGAAGCCTTTGACTGCTATCTCATGGTCGAGCGTGACGACGAGCTTCTCGTGATCGATAAGCACGCCGCGCACGAGCGCATCCTCTTCGAGGAGATCAAGCACTCGCGGGAGCGGGACGGCAGAGTCGCCGCGCAGAGCCTGCTTCTGCCGCTCCCCGTCTCTCTCTCACCCGAGGAGCTTTCCGCCGCGACCGAATATCGGGAGGAGCTCGAGTCGGTCGGCTTTACCTACGACCTCACGGCGGATGGCGTCGCGCTTACCGCCATTCCCGACGCCATCGGCGCGTCGGATGCCGCCGACCTCTTCGTATCGATGACCGCAGAGCTTGCCGCGGGACGCGGCACCCCTGCCAACACCGAGGCGATCCGCCGCGAAAAGGCACTTTATCAAATTGCCTGCAAGGCGGCGATTAAGGGCGGACGCCATTACGAGCGCCCCGTCATCGATTGGCTGATCGCCAAGGTGCTTTCCATGCCCGACATCATCGTCTGTCCGCACGGCAGACCGATCGCCTACCGTCTTTCGAAGCGGGAGCTTGACCGCCGCTTCGATCGTATCAAATAAGGAGTACCCGCAAATATCATGGCAAAATTCGAACTTCTGAAAACCGAAGGAAAAGCAAGACGCGCCCGCTTCGAGACGGTTCACGGCACCATTGAGACCCCTGTGTTCATGAACGTCGGCACCTCCGCCGCCATCAAGGGGGGCATCTCCACCGACGACCTCCGCGAGGTCGGCTGTCAGGTCGAGCTGTCCAATACCTATCACCTCCACATCCGCCCGGGGGACGATGTGATCTACCGCATGGGCGGATTGCATCGGTTTTTCAACTGGGATCGTCCCATCCTTACCGACTCGGGCGGATTTCAGGTCTTCTCGCTTGCGAAGCTTCGGAAGATCACCGAGGAGGGCGTCTCCTTCAATTCCCACGTCGACGGCAAACGCATCTTCATGGGACCCGAGGAGTCCATGCGCATCCAGTCGCACATCGGCTCTACCATCGCGATGGCGTTCGACGAGTGCATCGAGAACCCCTCGCCCTACGCCTACGTCAAGGCGTCCGAGGAGCGCACGGTCCGTTGGTTGAAGCGTTGCCGCGCCGAGCTTGACCGTCTGAACGCCGAGGAGGGCACGGTCAACCCGCATCAGCTTCTCTTCGGGATCAATCAGGGCGGCACCTATGAGGACCTGCGCATCGAGAATATGATTGAAACGGCAAAGGTACCCTGCGACGGCTACGCCATCGGCGGACTCGCCGTCGGCGAGGATGCCGAGACCATGTACCATATCATCGAGACGGTGGAGCCTTATATGCCGAAGGACAAGCCCCGTTACCTCATGGGAGTCGGCACCCCGCAGAACATCGTCGAGGCGGTCTACCGCGGCGTCGATTTCTTCGATTGCGTCATGCCGAGCCGAAACGCGAGACACGGCAACCTTTTTACATGGCAGGGAAAGATCAACATCAACAACGAAGCCTATAAGACCGATCCCCGTCCGATCTCGGAGGGGTGCGGATGCCCCGCCTGCCGCCGCTATTCCCGTGCTTATATCCGTCATCTCTTCAAGGCGAAGGAAATGCTCGGGATGCGCCTCGCCGTGCTGCATAACCTCTTCTTCTATAACGAACTCATGCAGAAGATCCGCGACGCCCTCGACGCGGGCGAGTATGAGTCCTTCTACCGTACATGGAAGGATAAGCTCGCCACCCCCGTAGAACGATAACGCCGCCGCGTCGGCAAAAGCACCGACCCCCGCAAACTCCGAACGAAAGCACAACATCCACCGCCTTCGGCGGAAGGCGGTATCACGAATCAAAAGGGCTGTCCCGCAAAGGACAGCCCTTTTGAACGAATCTGAGCGGAAAGTAAAAATCGAGACAGGCTCATAAACGGCAAAAACAGAACGTCTTCCGCAAACCTCACCATGAAAAAAATCCGTAAGACTTCGCACCCAATTCAAATTCATAATTCATAATTCTTAATTCATCATTTTCATGCTCTTCTTCACCGCCGTCGCCACAAGATAGGCGAGCAGGATTTTTACCGCGTCGGGAAGAAGGAAGGGGACGACACATCCCATGAGCACCGTACCGAGCGCTACGGGACCCGTCGAGGTGAGATACAATATCAGATACCACGCCGTCCCGAACGCGTAGCAGGAGAGCAGGGAAAGCACGATTCCCAAGGTGAGGAAGAAGGGCGTCTCTCTTCCGCGCGCCGTCACGGCCGCATAGACCAACCCCGCGACAAGAAAGCCGACAAGATACCCGCCCGTCACCCCGAGCAGAACACCGACCCCGCCGCGAAAGCCCGAGAACACGGGTACGCCCACCGCCCCGATGGCAAGGTAGAGCAGGATTGCGAGCACTCCGCGCTTGCCCCCGAGCAAAAACAGCGCCGCATACACCGCGAAGATCTGGAGAGTGAAGGAGATTGGCGGGATCGGAATCGTAATCCATGCCGAGACCGCCATGAGTGCCGCGAGGAGCGCGATCTTCGTCAGATCGGCGACCGTCAGCTTCTTTTTCCGTTTTGCCTTGACTTCGTTTTCCATATGCCCTCGATTGTAATCCGAATTTTTATTTGCTTTACAATTATAGCATACAAAGCGAAAATTGTCAATATTTTTTGAAAACTATTTACAATTGCCGAAAAATCATGTATAATAAAGGAAAAATCATTGAAATGCACAGGGAGATACCCGAAATGATGAAGGATAACGTTCTCGCGTTGCTTCTTTCGACGGACGGATTTTTGTCGGGGGAGGTCATGAGTGAAAAGCTCGGCGTCAGCCGCATGACGGTCAGCAAGGCGGTCGCAACCCTGCGAGAGGAGGGCTATGACATCGCCTCCCTGACCAATCGCGGCTACCGCCTGACCCGCGGTGCTCCCCGCCTGACACTTGGTGAGATATTGCCCTATCTGCCCGAAAAACGGGCGGAGAACGTCTTTTGCTTTGACACCATCGACTCCACAAATAAGAGGGCGAAGGAGCTTGCCGCCGACGGTGCGCCGAGCGGCACCGTCGTGATCTCTGCCGCGCAGACCGCGGGGCGGGGCAGGCGCGGGCGTTCCTTCCTGTCCCCGAAGGGGAAGGGGGTGTATCTCTCCTATCTCTTCCGCCCGACCTGTACCCCGGAGGACAGCACCGTCCTCACCGCCCTGACCGCCGTCGCCGCCCGACGCGCCATTCTGTCGGCGTGCGGACTTTCCGTCGGCATCAAGTGGGTGAACGACCTGATCCTGAACGAGCGCAAGATCGCGGGCATCCTGACCGAGCTCTCTCTTGAGAGCGAGAGCGGGCATATTGACTTTGCCGTGATCGGCATCGGCATCAATGTCTCCGAGAGAAAAGAGGACTTCCCCGAAGAGCTGCGATGCAAGGCGACCTCCCTCGCCGCCGAGAGCGGAGAGGAGATCTCCGCGCCCCGCCTCGCCGCCGCCCTGATCGCAAAGATGGATGAAATGACGGCGGCATTCCCCACGGAGACCGCCGCATATCTCGAAGAATACCGCGCGGCGAACGTCACGACGGGAAGACAAGTCATCGTCCGCGCCCCGGGCGGCGACCGCTCCGCCGTCGCCCTCGGGATCAACGACGACTTCTCCCTCCGCGTCCGCTACGAAAACGAAGAAGAGCAGACCGTCTTCACGGGCGAGGTCGCCGTCCGCGGACTCTACGGAGAATAGGCTCTGCCGCCCTCCGTGGGCTCTACGGAGAGTGGGCTCTGCTGCCCTTCGCGGACTCTACGGAAAATAAACTCCGCCGTCGCCCTCGGGATTCATGACAATTTTTCCTCCGCGTCCGTTACGAAAGCAGGGAAGAGAGAACGTCTTCACGGGCGGGATGCCGTACGCGGCCCCGTTTAGTGTAGCTCTGCCGCAAGCAAAAAAACGCGCCCGTCGGATTTCCGACGGGCGCGCCGCATTTTCTCCGTCCTTACGATTTCTTCATCGCAGGAATGTGAAAACGTTCGAGCGTGCGTTCAAAATTCTTTGTATATACCGCGGAGCTGTCAAAAACATAAGGCACGACGGCACCGTCCTCGGGGAGCAGCATACCGTAGACGACCTCGGAGGACGCATCGCCAACCTTGCCGCCCTCTTCCTTTGCCACAAGCACGGAGTTAAGATTGTAGGGGTAATCATCCGCACCGATGGCGATCGTACGCACGACCCCGCAGAAGGCGTTTTTCTCTGCGAGAAATGCCTCCATCGATCCGTAGTCTTGAGCGAAAGAATGATCGGACGACAGCTTGTTTCATCGGGCGAATAGATCAGAAGAAGCTGTTCCTCCCCTTTTTCATTCGCCGGCGAGTACGCAAATACCACCGCTTCCGAAATTCCACGCTTCACGGAGATCGTCAGCTGAACGCCGATCAGTTCCTTTGAGGCGGTCGGCAGCTTTGCGGGATCCACCCACGTCCCCGGCGCTTCTGCCTCCAATGCGGTTGCCGAGGTT
Source organism: uncultured Eubacteriales bacterium (assembly GCA_934373635.1). Lineage (GTDB taxonomy): Bacteria > Bacillota > Clostridia > Oscillospirales > CAG-272 > UBA1740. The sequence goes on along the minus strand of CAKROZ010000002.1, from coordinate 27,068 downwards.
TGTTTCACCGACGATGCATTTTCCCGGGTTTCGTCATAAAGCTCGTTAAAGATAAAACAAAATTGCAATCACGCGTCGAGGAATCCTTTTCCGAGGATCTCGCTGGTCTTTGTGATGATGATAAACGCGTGCGGGTCGATCTCCTTGATCTTTTTGCGTAGGCGGGGCGCCTCAAAGCGCTTGCACACTGTAATCATTACCTTGCGGGGCGTGCCCGAATAGGCACCGCGCGCATCGTAGAGCGTCGCGCTGTGATCCATCTCATGGAAGATGAAATCATCAATCTCCTCGGGCTTCGTCGTGATGACGGTGAATGCCTTGCACATGTTGAAATTCTCGATGACGTCGTCGAGAAGGAAGACCTTCGAGAACAGACCGAGCACGGAGAAAAGCCCCGTTTGCACGTCATAGACAAAGAAGGTAGAGGCGGCGACCACGATGTCGGCGATGAGCAGTGCCTGTCCGACATTGAGGTTGGTATATTTTTTCAGGATCAGGGCGATAATGTCGGTGCCCCCGCTCGAAGCGTTGCAGTTGAACAGGATCGCGGAGCCGAAGCCCGTCAGAAGAACGGCGAATACCAGCTCGAGCAGCGGCTCGGTGGTCAGGGGTGCAGAGATGGGAAGGAACGTCTCGAAAAACTGGTTAACGAGGGAGATCATCATCGCGCAGAGAATGGTCTTGATGCCACACCCGCGCCCGAGAAAGAGAATACCGAGCAGGAGCAACAGCACGTTCAGGATCGTCATGTAGGTCGCCTGTGAGAGAACGGGAAGGAGCTTTGCAAGCAGAATGGAAATGCCGCTCACGCCTCCGAAGGCGAAGCCGTTCGGCGCCTTGAAAAAGTAAATTCCAGCGGCAACCATGATGTTTCCGATGCAGAGAAGCATCCAATAGCGGATTACCGAGAGCGTGGTTTTTTTCTGAATTTTCTGATCCATAAATGTCTCCGTGCCGCAGTGCGGCGTGGCAGTAATGAATTCCTTCCGCTCCGAGAATGCGAAAGGCGGAGACCTCCCGATGAAGAGGCGCCTTGCGGCATTCGGACGCTTTTTGAAAGCTCCCGCCCGGGCGATGTCCCCGAGAATCATTATACAACGAAACCGCCGAAAAGGCAAGAGGTTTTCTTAAAATATTTCGCACGTCTTTTCGGGGAAAACGACGTCTTCCGATTGACAATTCCGCGCTTCCGTGGTAAAATAAAAAGGAAACATCCGAAAGGAGAGCGGCACGCGCCGCACTTGTATGGAGAAGACAGAAGCTCTCGCCCGCATCGAAGCCTTGCGGGAGAAAATAAACTATCACGCGCGGCTCTATTATGAGAAGGACGCGCCCGAGATCCCCGACGACGAGTATGACGCCATGTTTCGTGAGCTCGGCGATCTCGAGCGCGCGTATCCCGAGTTTGACAGCCCGACCTCACCGACCAAGCGCGTCGGAGGAAAGGCGTCCGAAAAATTCGGAAAGGTCACGCACCGCGTCCGCATGGACAGCCTGACCGACGTATTTTCGGAGGACGAGCTTTGCGACTTCCTCCGTCGGACCGACGCGCTTCTCGGAGAGGAAGCGGAGTATTCCGTCGAGCCGAAGATTGACGGGCTCTCGGTTTCTCTCACCTATGAAAACGGCGTTTTCGTCAGGGGCGCGACCCGCGGCGACGGCATCGTCGGAGAGGACGTGACCGAGAACCTTCGCACCGTCCGCTCCATCCCGCTGAAGCTCACGGAGCCGCTTCCGTACCTGAACGTGAGAGGCGAGGTGTATATGCCCCGCCGCGTGTTCGAAGAGCTGAACGAGGCGCGGGACGCCGACGGTCTCTCCCTGTTTGCCAACCCGAGAAACGCCGCGGCGGGCTCCCTCCGTCAGCTCGACTCGAAGATCACCGCCTCCCGCCGTCTCGAGATCTTCGTATTTAACTTGCAGGAGGGCGCACTCTGGCAGGATGGCAGGGAAGCCAAAACGCACGCCGAGGCGCTCGACCGTCTCGACGAGCTCGGCTTCACCACTCTGCCGAGAAGAAAGACGCTTTCCTCCGCAGAGGACATCGTCGCGCATGTGCGCGCTCTCGGAGAGGCGCGTCCCGAGCTGTCCTTCGATATGGACGGCGCCGTCATTAAATTAAACGACTTTGCCGCGCGGCGCACGGTCGGAGAAGGAACGGGCGTTCCGAAATGGGCGGTCGCCTTCAAATATCCGCCCGAGAAAAAGGAAACGAAGCTCCTCGACATCAAGATTCAGGTCGGAAGAACGGGCGTCCTGACGCCGATCGCCGATCTCGAGCCGGTCAGACTCGCAGGAACGACGGTCTCCCGCGCGACGCTTCATAACGCGGGGTTCATCACCGAAAAGGACATCCGCATCGGCGATACCGTCGTGATCCGAAAGGCGGGGGAGATCATCCCCGAGATCATCGAGAGCCTTCCCGCAAAGCGAAACGGGGAGGAGCGCAGGTTCGAAATGCCGACGAACTGCCCCTCCTGCGGGCATCCCGTGGTGCAGGACGAGGCAGGGGACGGCGCGGCGACGCGTTGCGTCTATCCCGGCTGTCCCGCACAGAAGGCGAGAGGGATCACGCATTTTGCTTCCAAGGACGCGATGAACATCGACGGACTCGGACCGCAGGTGGTGGAGCTTCTGCTCGCCGCGGGGAAGATCTCGGACGTTGCCGACCTCTACTCTCTGAAGGCAGAGGACATCGCGGGACTTGACCGCATGGGCGAAAAGAGCGCAGAGAACCTGATCGCCGCCATCGAGCGTTCAAAGTCCGCGGGGCTCGAGCGCCTTCTCTACGCACTCGGCATCCGTCAGGTCGGCGTCGTCGCGGGGGAGGAGATCGCCGCCGTGATGCGCACGCTCGATGCGTGCTTCGATGCGACCTTTGAGGACTACGCCGTCATTCGCGACATCGGGGAGATCACGGCGACCGCATTGGTGGAATTCTTCGCCGACCCCGACAACCGCGCGCTCTGTGAGCGGCTCACCGCGGCGGGCGTTCGGACGGACGCGGTGAAGGAGAAGAGCGCGGACACCCTCGCGGGACTGACCTTCGTCGTCACGGGTACGCTCCCGACACTCTCGCGTGACGAGGTGCAGGAGCTGATCAAGAAGAACGGCGGCAAGGCGGCATCCTCCGTCTCGAAGAAGACCTCCTACGTCGTCGCGGGAGAAGCCGCAGGATCAAAGCTCACGAAGGCAAACGAACTCGGCGTCCCCGTTATTGACGAAAAAACGCTTCTCGAAATGATAGAAAAATAAAAAGAGAGATCGCCTGTGTATTCCGCCCAAAACGGAAACACAGGCGATTTTGAATATTTTCTTTGCATTTTAAGATAATCCGGCTATAACCACATCTCCTCGATATGGTAAATATAGTTGAGGCTGCGGAGCGCTTCGATGATCTCGGTGTGTGTTTTGTACTTTTTCAATTCGTCGCTGACGATTGAAAGAGAGACGGAATAAACGCTGAATCCGGAATTCTGATAGGAGGGGTTGGCTTCGATATCATCGATGCGGCACCCGAGGCGGCGTATCGTCGTGACGAAATTTTGCAGGTGCCCGCTGCTTTTCAGCTCGAGATGGATCTCAAAATGATTGGATCGATTTTTCAGATACCTCTCCGCCGCGGGAAGGAGAGAAAGACAACATAAAAGCACGAGAAAGGCGATGAGCGTCACCGTATAATGTCCCGCGCCGACGGAAAGTCCGATGATGGCGGATACCCATAGTCCCGCCGCAGTGGTCAACCCTCTGATCTGTCCCTTGGAGCTTAGCAGAAGGGAGTGCACGCTGATAATGGCGACCGAGACGATTCCCGCCGCAGAGAGAAGATATACGCCCGTATCCCCGAGAAAGCAGATGTCCGTCAGCATGAGGACCGTCATGGCAAGCGAAATGAGAATGAAGGTGCGGAGTCCCGCCGAATGCCGCTTGCTCGAACGCTCGCAGCCGATGACTGCGGAAAGAAGCACCGAGAGCAGAATGCGGAATAAGACGGAATAAAAATTAATGGTTTGCGACCACTCGCCGAGCAATATCGAAAGCGGATCGTTCATGTGTGTTTTCCTCCCGTGATTTGTGTTGTCCGTGTCGGTTCGCCGAATTCTTCTGCCGCTTCCGTATAGGCGCGTTCCTCTTCGCTGACGCCTTCCGCCGCAATGTCTCGCTGAATTTTTTGTATGCGCTCGATGAGCAGCTCCACCTCATTTTTCCTCGCCTCTTCGGGGGATGTCTCATCGATCGGTACAAGATCTTCGAGCTTGTCGGAATAGGATTTTGTCAGGTAGAGCGACAGCTTGGCACAGGCGGGACCAATCAATTCATACAGCACTCCGGATGCGAGAATGATGGTCTGTAAAGCATTTCCCGCCTTACCGCCGAGCGTTCTTGCACCGAGTGCCGCGAGACCGATCGCCACGCCCGCCTGCGGGATGAGCGCAAGTCCGAGATAATTGCGCATGTTCTTGTCGCTTTTTGTACAAAGGCAACCAAGAAATGCGCCTATGTATTTTCCGAGAATCCGAACAAAGAAGTAGAGAATTCCCACCCACACGAGAGGAGTACTGCCGATGGCACCGGACGGATGAAACAGTGCGTTCAGATCAAATGCGACACCCGACCGAACGAAGAAGAGAAGCAGGATCGGTGGGTTAAAATAATTGAGTTGCTTGAACAGTTTGTCGTCATCGGTGAGATTGATGTAGACCGTCCCCATCGCCATACAGCCGAGAAGAGGCGAAACCTCGAGCGGGGCGCAAATGCCGCAAAAGGCGAAGAGAAGCGCGACGGAAATGATGAGCCGATTGTCGGTAGATCTCTTTTTCTGAATCAGAAGGCGCATGAGAAACCCGAAGACGCCTCCGAGCAGGAGAACAAGCAGATTTTTGAAGATCGGAAGAAAAATATCCGAGGCGCGGAGCGCTTCTCCCGCGGCAGATGCGACGGCGACCGAGATCGCGATACTGTACGCGACGAGAGATACGATGTCGTCGTATGCTACCACCTGCAATAGCGTGTCGACAAACTCCCCTTTCGCCTTGGTCTGCCGAATGGTCATCATAGTAGAGGCGGGAGCTGTGGCGGAGGCGAGTGCCGCAAGGACAATGGAAAAGGCGAAATCCAATCGCAGAATCCCATAGGTGAGCAGGAAAACAAGCAGGGAAGCCATCAGGGATTCCGCCAAGGTGATGACGACCACCCCTCCTGCGTTGCGCTTTAATTTGGAAAACTTGAAGAATTCTCCGGTGCCGAAGGCGATAAACGCCAGGGCAATGTCTGCGAGGAACTCCGTTCCTTTTACAATACTTTGCGGGATTAGGTCGAGGCAAAAGGGACCGATGACGATCCCGGCAAGGATGTATGCGGTGACGTTCGGCAATTTCAGCTTTTTTGTGATCCTCGTCATGAGAAATCCGCTAAGCAGCATGACGGCGACGGAAATGATAATGACGGCGACGTCCGATTGCCCGCTCAATTTTTCATACAGCGAATTCAGCATTCAAAGCCCCTCCTTCTTTCATGTTTTTACCGTTTGCAGAAGAAAATCGATTGTTTTCGCTTTTGCATTGTTGGGGAAAACGTGATATAATGGTAATATCTATTGTACATCCTAAAAATCATTATGTCAACTTATTGTTTTTTTGATATCTATAAATTTTTGTTTTCGGAGTGAGAAAAAGATGTTAGATGCCAAACTCGATACCCTGCTTGCGGTCGCGGAATGTAAGAATTTTACGAAAGCCGCGGCGCTCCTGTCTCTGACACAACCCGCCGTAAGCAACCATATCGGTCAGCTGGAGAGGGAATGCAACGCAAAGCTGTTTTTGAGGGAAAAAGGGGCATTTAAGCTGACGCCGGAAGGGGAGATCGCCGTTCTCTATGCAAAACGCTTAAAGGCACTTTATGAAAAAATGCTGTCGGAAATCACGGATGAACAACGCCATATTTCGAGATTGCGGGTCGGCATCACCCATTCGTCGGAGAACAACCTGATCGTCGAGATCATCGCGAAGTATGTGGATCGATACCCGCACATTACCATAACGATTGTTACGGATGTCATAAATAATCTTTATGAAATGTTAGAAAACTACGAGCTCGATCTCGCCATTGTGGAAGGAAAACGCTTGTCTTCCAAATTGAATTATTTCATGCTCGATACCGATTACCTTGTCTGCGTGCTGAACATAGAAGCCCCGCTGGCAAAGCATTCCTTAGTTACCGTCAACGATTTGAAAAAGGAGAATATGATCTTACGCCTACCCGCTTCTGCCACTCGTCGGCTCTTTGAGGCAACGCTCGTCAGCGTAGGGGAGTCAATTGATGATTTTAACATTTCATTAGAGGTAGACAATGTTGCTACGATCAAGGATCTGGTACGAAAAAATCTCGGCGTTTCGATCCTTCCGAAGAGTGTCTGCGTCGGCGATGTGAAAAAAGGAAAGCTGGCAGCCCTTCCGATCGAGAATCTGAGCATGATGCGGGAAGTGAATATCGCATATAACAAGGATTTTACGCGATTGGATATATTGAAAGAATTTGTGGAGCTGTATCAGACCGAAATGAAAAAGTAGATGCGCAAGACGGAGATCATCCGCCCCCTTCGATCTTCGTGACAGTTTTCCCGCAAAGCGTCGAATAAAAATACGGAAGAGCTTTTCGCTTCGTCAGCCTCTTCCGTATTTTTATGTCTTCCCTCGGGGCTTTATTCGGTTGCTTTGATTTTGCCCTCCTAAACATTGACGGCAAAGCGCCGGACTCATTTTTTGCCGCGACAGGCGCTCGGGGTCATCCCGGTAATCTGTCGGAAGACCCGACTGAAATAGTAGATTGAATCAAAGCCGAGCGGGCGGAGACCTCACCGACGGTACAGTCGGTGTCGCGAAGCATGTGCTTGGCTTTTTCTATGCGCAGGCGGTTGCGGTAGGCGGTCGGGGAGAGTCCCGTCTCCCGCAAGAACATCCGATAGAGCTGTGCACGGCTGAGATAGGTGAGGGAGGCGAGGTCTCCGAGATCGATCTCGCGGGTGTAATTGTCGCGAAGGTAGGAAAGCACCGGCTCGATCTGCGGGTCGTGCGGCGGGGGCAGGGCATCCGCCATCTGCGCGAGAAGGGCGTAGAAAGTCTCGTAGAGTCGGAAGTGCCCGTTCGGCTTTTCATACAGGACGGTCATCTCGCGGAACAATTCGATCACGGCGGCGGGCGCGGAGGAAAAGTAGAGGCGCGGCAGGGAAGAGAAGCACAGGAGCTCTCCCGATGCATCCGTCACCGTAAAATCCACCTGACGGAAGGAGAAGGCGCCGTCCGCCGCCGTCAGCCGATGGTTTGAGCCGAAGTGTGGACTGCTTCGCCTGCTCCTACAGGGGATAAGCAAGTCCTCCACAAGGTAGACGGTATTGCTTCTTCGGCTGTATTTCGACGTCCACTACCCGTACAAAAACAAAAAAGCAAAGTCACAAGGACTTTGCTTTTTGTGGTGCGGGAGACGGGACTTGAACCCGTACGATGGAATCACACGCCCCTCAAACGTGCGCGTCTGCCAGTTCCGCCACTCCCGCGGACGCCTACTATTATACACAAAACGAAACCGTTTGTCAAGGGGTTTTGCAAAAGTTTTTTCTTTTTCTCGAAAATATTTTTCGGTGCGGAATTGACAAAAAAAGCGGGGTGTGGTAGAATGGAAAAGACAGCAGATATAAGAAGGGAGGAGTGAGATCCTTTGAAATTCGGAATGCCGAATCTGATCGAATGTCACGACCTTGACGACTGTGTTTTGATGGCGGAGCGCTTCGGTCTCAATTTTGTCGAGATCAACATGAGCTTTCCGCAATACAGGTCCGATACGCTCGATGTCGGGCACTGCCTTTCGCTCTCACGGGCGCATCACGTGTTCTATACGATCCACGCCGACGAGGGGCTTGATCCCTTCAACTTCGATCCGCGGGTGTCGGCTTGCTATTTCGATGTCATGCGGGACACCCTGCGCTTTGCACTTGCGATCGGCGCACCGGTCGTCAATCTGCATCTGCAAAAGGGAATTTACGTGACTCTGCCCGACCGCGTGGTTTTGTTAAACGACGTCTATCGGGAGGAATACTTCACCCGTGTGCGCGATTTTGCGCGGATGTGTGAGGAGACGATCGGGGACGCGCCCCTTCGCGTCGCCATCGAAAACGTGGATTCTTCTCCCTTTACCGAAAGCCAGAAGCAGGCGCTCTCGGCGGTCTTCATGAAGAGCCCCGCCTTTGCGCTGACCCTCGACACGGGACACATGATCTCTCTTGCGAACGCGGATCTACCCGTCTTCGACACCTACGCGGAAAGGCTTCGTCATATGCACCTGCACGACAGCGACGGATGCCATGCACATCTTCCTCTCGGAGAGGGGATCGCGGACGTTCGGGCATATCTTTCCCGTCTGCCCGCCGACGCAACCTGTCTTCTTGAAGTCAAAACCTTAGAAGGTCTCAAACAAAGCATCTCTTATCTGAAAAACCATAACATAAAGGAGTTTCTCACACGATGAAACAGTATACGGAAGCCGAGCTTTTTGAAGTGTTAGAGAGTACAAATCCGGAAAGTGCCCGTTACACCGGTGCTGACAGAGAGCGGATTTTGCACAATCAGAACCTCGCCGACCTGCTCGCGGATGCGGTCGCTTTTTCGGATGAGCTTCGGGTTAAACCGACGATGACAATCCCGTTCTCGCTTTTCAAACGGTATGAGACAGACGGCAACCGCACCGCTTATCAAAGTAGTGAAAACGGATACTTTCCGCGCCGTGGAAAACTTCAGACCTTTGGCATTCTCGCGTGGTTGTATCGTAAACCCGAGGACATTGCTGCACTCGAGGATATACTCTGGGCGGTGTGCGATGAGTATACATGGGCGTTGCCTGCGCATCTTCGCGGAACGGGTCTCACGCAAGTGCAGACCGATGCGCAGATCATCGACCTTTTTGCTGCCGAAACAAGCGAGACAATGGCGGAAATTTTATCTCTTGTGGGCGATCTTCTTGCCCCAATTGTCGTTGCTCGTGTAAGACGAGAAATCAAAGTTCGCATTTTTGATCGATTTTACGAATACTTTTGGTGGAAAAAAGGAACGAATAACTGGGCAGCCGTATGCGCGGGAAGCTGCGGAATTGCGGCGATATACGAAATGAAGGATAATGTCGCTCTCGCCAAATTTCTTGCTTCCGTAATTGATTCCATGGCATGTTATCTTTCGGGATTTCCCGAGGATGGTGCTTGCCTTGAAGGGCTCGGTTACTGGGATTATGGTTTCGGCTATTTTTCCGCGTTTGCCGAGACCTTGCGTCGCCGTACAGAGGGGAAGATTAATCTATTTGAGGATGAAAAGGTGCACAGAGTCGCAACCTTCCGCCAAAAGTGTATTTTTGAGGGGGGGCTCGGGGTTTCCTTTTCGGATACGGGCAGCGACGCTCACCAATCGCTCTCTCTGATTTCTTTCTTCGGAAAAATGTATCCCGATGTTCCGAAACCTTCAAGTGCCTATCTGTCGAGAATTTACGAACGTCATGGTTGCTTCCGCTTTGCTTTGATGCTTCGGAAACTTCTTTGGACGACCGATCGTGTGCTTCCGAAGAAGGAGGACATCACAGCGGGCACATATCTTTTCCCGGACGCGCAATGGTATATTTCTACCTCTAAAAACGGGACTTCTGTTGCTGCGAAGGCAGGCAACAACGCAGAACCGCATAACCATAATGACATTGGCGTTTTTGAAATTTACCGTCACGGGAAAATTTTACTTCATGACATCGGGAGCGGAGAATACAACAAAGATTATTTTTCCTCGAAACGATATGAGCTCTTCTGCTGTTCCTCTCGTGGACACAGCGTCCCGATTGTGAACGGAACCTATCAACTTGACGGGAAGGAACACGCCGCCCGTGAAGTAAATTTCCGCGAGGACGGAATGAGCGCGGATATCGCCGCCGCATACGGAGACAAGACGCTCCTCTCTCTTGTGCGCGATTTTCGCTTTAATCAAACGAGTGGTGCGCTGAAACTGACCGACACTTACCGCTTTTCCGAAGTTCCCGATTCGGTGATTGAGCGCTTTATCGCTAAAGTAGAGCCAAAACTCGAACGAGAAGGAATCGTGACAGTGACCTCGGAAGATGAAACGCTGACTATCACTTATGATGCCGCACGCCTTACACCGAAGATGCACGCCGAAACGGAGGTGCGCTCGACGGGAATGAAACGAATTTCTTATCTTCTGGATTTCGAACTCAAAAACGGAGAGAAAGAATTTTCTCTTACTTTTGATTTTACATAAAGGAGCACCCCATGACCGCGAAAGAACGCTTCATTGAAGTTTATAACAAAAATATTCAGAGAGAGGGCGCGGATAAGTTGCTTGAATACCTTCTGTCTCCCGCCTCGGATTTCTTCACCGCACCCGCGAGCGCACGCTTCCATTCCTCAATAGAGGGCGGGCTCGTTCAACATTCCCTGAACGTTTACGATTGCCTTGTCGGCTACTTAAACAGCGATCATGCAAAGAATGATTTACATATGAGCTATTCCGACGAGAGCATTGCGGTGGTTTCTTTGCTTCACGACCTTTGTAAGATCGGCGTGTATAAGAAGGGCTTCCGCAACGTGAAGGACGAGAAAGGCGTCTGGCAACGCGTCGACACCTTCGAGTTTGACGACCCGATGCCCTACGGTCACGGTGAAAAGAGCGTCTATATGATTACCCCCTTCATGAAGCTCTCGAGGGAAGAAGCGTTCGCCATCCGCTATCACATGGGTTATTCCTCGACCGAGGACGCGCGCAACGTCGCCGCCGCCTTCGAGATGTTCCCCCTCGCCTTCGCACTCTCCACTGCGGACAGTGAGGCAACCTATTTCCTTGAAGGAAAACATTCCCATACTTGATTTATTATATTTTCACCCAAGCTATTGACAAAGAGCCCACTATAAAACCCGCCCCCGCACGGAAAATCGTGCGAGGGCGGGTTTTATAGTAACGGGGAACAATGAGCCAATATCGGCGGTTTCTTGTCCGAGGTATCTTGCAGGGGAGCTTTATAGTCGCGGGAGCGGCGAGCCACCGTCGGCGGTCTCACGCTCCGAAACCCTCGCGGACACTTATCTTGCCTGTCGCATCTCATCCCGCTTCCGAAGGAGCAGATGATATGCCGTCTCCGGGTCATAAATTCCGCGGACGGCGCCTTCCATCGGGCAGATGCCGTCCCCCTTTCGGTTGATGATATTTTCCGTCAGCGAATCATAGCGGCAGAAGACACCCGCGGAAAGGAGCGTCGCAAGCGCGGGGCGGGAGATCACCGTTGCCCATACTTCGTGCACACCCGCATACAGGAAGAGCAGGGCGGCGGCACGTCCGACAATGCGATCGGCGACCGACGCACCGCGAAGGTCGGTTTCCCGACCGATCAGGTCCAACATCGGGGAAATCCCGCGCCCGTCGTCGGTGAAGCATTCCCCCCGACAGACGATGGCAATCGAATGTTCGCCGAGCGCCGTCTTCGCGGTTCCAATGTCCCTCACGCCTCGTCCCCCGTATGCAGAAGTTTCGCGAGAAGCAGGATCAGCGCGGGCACGAGAAGCGCCTGAATGAGAAGTCCCGGGAGCCCGGCGACGATCTGCGAGAAGACCGTTTCGGGCGGAAGATTCGCGAGCGAGCCGAAAAGAGCGGAAGAGAGGAGGAACGTGCCGCGACCGAGCAGCTCGGCACACCATACGGCAGGGAAAGCGAGAAGGGGCGTTTTCGCGATCTTCTTCGAGAACAGTCCCATGAAGAGGGCAAAGACGGCGAGCTCTGCCGCCATGAAGGGCAGACGCAGGGCGGCAGGCATCGGCGAACCCGAGAGCGAGGTAACGAGATAGCTCACGACAGGGGAAAGAACACCGACGCAAAGTCCGACGCGGTAGCCGAGAAGGGCGCCGCCGATCAGGACGGGCAGATACATCGGGAGGAAACGGACGCCGCCCGGCGCACCGTAGACAAGATGGACGAGTTGCGGCAGGAGCACCGCAGAAATCACAACGGCGAAGGCGACGGCAAGCTTTGCAAGCATCCGCGTGCCCGCGGTAGCGCCGCGCCGACGAAGAACGGTATCTAACATGGGAAAATATCCTTTCGTATTCTTAGTTTTATGAGGATGACAGATCGAATCCCTTTGCAGAGGAGGATAGGTCGAATCCTTTACGGAGGGGAACAGATCTGCTCCCCTTTGCGGAGGCTTGAAGTCCTTCATGTAGGAGAGATTGTCCCGCATTTGCGCAAGGTTGCTCATGCCCGAGAGCACCATGAACACGTTGTCATGTCCCGCGGCAAAACGGACGGCATAGCTTGCGATGCTTCCGCCGTGAAGTGCGGTCAGCACCTCCTTTGCGTCTGCGGGGAGGTTGACGAGCGTTCCGCCCTTGACGGGCTCCATGACGACGACGGGCTTATGATGCTTTGCCGCGACTTCGTAGCATTTCCGCGATTGCACGGCAGGGTCTTCCCAGTCGACGTAGTTGAGCTGGAGCTGAACGAACTCGACGTCGGGATAGGTTGTGAGGATCTCCTCGAGCACATCCGCCGTGTCATGAAAAGAAAGTCCGACGTGACGGATCTTTCCCTCCGCCTTCAGCTCGAATGCCTGCTCATAGGCACGGCATTTCTTGAATTTTGCAAAGTTTTCTTTGCTTTACGCGTGCATTAAGTAGAAATCAAAATAGTCGACACCGCAAATCTCAAGCTGCTTTTCAAAGAACGGGCGGATGTCCTCCGCGCTTTGAAAGTAGGGGACCGTCAGCTTGTCGGCAAGCAGATACCGCTCGCGCGGGTATCGGTCGACGAGGGCGTGGCGGAGTGCCACTTCGCTTTTTCCCTCGAGATAGCCGTGCGCGGTGTCGAAGTAGTTGAAGCCCTCGTTCAGGAATTCATCCACCATCTCGGAGAATTCTACGAGGTCGACCTCGCCGTCCTTCATCGGCAGACGCTACATCCGAAGCCGAAATTCTTTTTCACTTCACAAAATGGGTGCAAAACAAAACGTCCTTCCCGTCCCGCACGCGGGACACTGTATTCCGTTTCTATGATACCGAAAATGCTGCATGTCTTCAAGAGAGAAAATGTGAATTTTTAGCGCAGGCTGTCAAAATGCCTCCGAGCACGCACTTTCCCCACACAAAAGGCACTCACCCCGACACCTCCGCGCACGCTTTCCCCACACGAAAGGCACCCGCCACGACACCTCCACGAGCGCTTTTCACTCGCACAAAAGGCACTCACCCCGACACCTCCGCGCACGCTTTCCCCACACGAAAGGCACCCGCCCCGACACCTCCACGTGCACTTTTCACCCGCACGAAAGGCACCCGCCACGACACCTCCACGTGCGCTTTTCGCTCGCACGAAAGGCACCCGCCACGACACCTCCACGTGCGCTTTTCGCTCGCACGAAAGGCATCCGAACCGACACCTCCGCGACGCTTTCCCCACATGGAAGGCATCCGAAAGAAAAAGCGACGGACAGACCCGCACAGATCTGTCCGTCGAATGGGAAGCAAAACTTTCGCCCTAAAAAGTGAAAGCGTTTGCCCGCCAAAGAAGGGAATTTACTTTTCGTATCTCTTTCTTGCGACGTAGGAGGTATGGAGAGCATGATGCGCCTTCTCGCAACCGTAAGAGCCGCCGAAATAGTTGTCGTAAACCTCTTTGATGATCGGGTTCTTGTGCGACTTGCGCATCGGCATTGCCGCATCCTGATCGTAGAGCGCCTTGGCACGCAGACCCTTGAGGTCTACCGTGTCGCGCACGTGCTGAGGCTGAATCGGCTGACCACCGCCGTTGACACAGCCGCCGGGGCAACCCATGATCTCGACGAAGGTCCAGTCGGCTTCGCCGTTTTTGATCTTATCCATGACCGCTTTCGCGTTCTTCGCGCCCGAAGCGACGGCAACCTTGATCTGCATCCCTGCGATATCGTAGGTAGCTTCCTTCACGCCTTCCATGCCGCGGACCTCGGTGAAGTCGATCGCCTTGTTGTCCTTGCCCGTCAGTACATCGTTCGCCGTGCGGAGAGCCGCTTCCATAACGCCGCCCGTTGCACCGAAGATGACGGCGGCACCGGTATCTACGCCGAATGCGGGATCGAAATCCTCGTCGGGAAGCGCGGTGAACTTGATGCCCGCGCGTGCGATCATACGGGCAAGCTCGCGGGTGGTGAGCGCCACATCGACGTCGGGAATTCCGTCACCTGCGGCGGACATATCCTCTCTGCCGACCTCGAATTTCTTCGCGGTGCAGGGCATGATCGAAACGACATAGACATCCTTCGGGTCATAACCCATCTTGTCTGCCCAATAGGTCTTGAGCAGGGCGCCGCCCATCTGCTGGGGCGATTTGCAGGAGGAAAGGTGCGAGAGCTGCTCGGGATAGTAGTACTCGCAGAACTTGACCCATCCGGGAGAGCAGGAGGTAATCATCGGGAGCACACCGCCGTTCTTCACACGCTCGAGAAGCTCGGTTGCTTCCTCGACGATGGTGAAGTCCGCCGCAGTGTCGGTGTCGAACACCTGCTCGAAGCCGAGACGGCGGAGCGCCGCGACCATCTTGCCCTCAACGTTCGTGCCGACAGGCATATCGAAGCATTCGCCGAGCGTCGCACGGATGGAGGGCGCGGTCTGGACGACCACATGCTTGGCGGGGTCGGAGAGCGCTTCCCACACCTTGTCGGTGTCGTCACGCTCGGTCAGTGCGGCGGTCGGGCAGACCACGGTGCACTGTCCGCAGGAGATGCAGGGCGTCTCGGCAAGCGAGATGTCAAACGCCTGACCGATGCAGGTGTCGATACCGCGGTTGTTCGCGCCGATGACCGAAACGAACTGTTCGCGGCAGGCGGCGACGCAACGACGGCAGAGAATACATTTGTTGTTGTTTCTGACAAGGTGCGGGGTAGAGAAGTCAAGCGCGTAGGTCGGCTTGAAGCCCTCGAACGCTTTCGCGTCCACGCCGTACTCGTAGCAGAGCGTCTGAAGCTCGCAGTTAGTGGAGCGGGGGCAGGAAAGGCAGCTCTTGTCGTGGGTCGAAAGAATGAGTTCGAGCGTGGTCTTGCGCGCGGCTCTGACCTTCGGCGTGTTGGTGCGGATCTCCATTCCCTCGGCGACGGGATATACGCACGCGGTGACAAGTCCGCGGGCGCCCGTTGCTTCGACGACGCAGATACGGCAGGCACCGATCTCATTCAGCTTTTTCATGTAGCAAAGCGTCGGGATCTCGACCCCCGCGACACGGGCGGCTTCGAGGATCGTCGAGCCCTTCGGTACACTGACGGCGATGCCGTTGACTTTACAATTGATCATTTCCATAGTTTGCGTCCTCCTTCGATTACTTCTTGGAAATCGCGCCGAACTTACAGCCGGACATGCAGGCACCGCACTTCACGCACTTCGACGGATCGATTTCGTAGGAGGGCAGCTTGTGACCGGGAGCGATGTAGTCGGTCTTGTGAATGGTGTCGGCGGGGCAGTTCTTTGCGCACTTGCCGCAACCGATACACTTGTCTTTGTCGATCGTGAAGGTGAGAAGGTTCTTGCAGACGCCGGCAGGGCACTTCTTGTCCACGACATGCGCGATGTACTCGTTACGGAAGAATTTCAGCGTGGCGAGAACGGGGTTCGGCGCGGTCTGTCCGAGACCGCAGAGGGAGTTTTCTTTGATGTAGTGGCAGAGCTCTTCGAGTCTGTCGATATCTTCGAGCGTGCCGTTGCCCGAGGTGATCTTTTCGAGAATCTCGAGAAGACGTCTCGTACCGACACGGCAGGGCGTGCACTTGCCGCAGGACTCGTCGACGGTGAATTCGAGGAAGAATTTCGCCATATCGACCATACAGGTGTCCTCGTCCATGACGATCAGACCGCCAGAACCCATCATACAGCCGATGGCGACAAGGTTGTCGTAGTCGACAGGCGTGTCGATCAGAGAAGCGGGAATACAACCGCCGGAAGGACCACCCGTCTGCGCCGCCTTGAATTTTTTACCGTTCGGGATGCCGCCGCCGATCTCCTCGATGATCTCGCGAAGGGTGGTACCCATCGGGATCTCGACAAGACCCGTGTGTTTGATCTTACCGCCGAGAGCGAAGACCTTGGTGCCCTTCGACTTCTCGGTACCCATGGAGGCGAACCACCCGGCACCCCGAAGAATGATCTGCGGGATGTTGGCGAAGGTCTCGACGTTGTTTTCTACCGTCGGGCAACCGAAAAGACCCTTGACGGCAGGGAAGGGAGGACGGGGACGCGGCTCGCCGCGGTTGCCCTCGATGGAGGTCATGAGCGCCGTCTCTTCACCGCAGACGAACGCGCCCGCACCGAGACGGATGTGAATATCGAAATTGAAGCCCGAGCCGAGGATGTCCTTGCCGAGCAGACCGTACTCTCTCGCCTGTGCCAGCGCGATGGTCAGTCTCTTGACCGCGATGGGGTATTCGGCACGGACGTAGATCCAACCTTCGTCGGCGCCGACGGCATAGCCGGCGATCGCCATGGCTTCGAGCACGCAGTGCGGGTCGCCCTCAAGTACCGAGCGGTCCATGAACGCGCCGGGGTCACCCTCGTCCGCGTTGCAGACGACATACTTCTTGTCGCCGACCGACGCCTTCGCAAAGCTCCACTTCCGACCCGTGGGGAATCCTCCGCCGCCTCTGCCGCGAAGACCCGAGTCGGTGATGCACTTGATTACATCGTCGGGAGACATCTCCTTCAGAACCTTCGCCAGTGCGAAGTAACCGTCCATCGCTATGTATTCATCGATCACCTCGGGGTTGATGACACCGCAGTTGCGGAGCGCGACGCGCTTCTGCTTCTTGTAGAAGCCGGTCTCGGAGAGGGAAGCGGCGACCGCCTCTTCTTCTCCCGTCTTTGTGCCCGTGTCGTTGTAAACAAGGCGCTCGACGATACGACCCTTCAGCAGATGCTCCTCGACGATCTCGGGAATATCATCGACCGTGACACGGCTGTAAAACGTGCCTTCGGGATAGACGATCATGATGGGACCGAGCGCGCAAAGACCGAAGCAACCGGTCTGTACGATCTTGATCTCCTCTTCGAGTCCCTTTGCCTTCAGTTCGGCGGCGAGCTTTTCGCGGAGCGCCGCACTACCCGAAGAGGTACAGCCGGTACCGCCGCAAATCAGTACATGAGAACGAAACATTCAGACTTCCTCCTAATTAAAGTTTGACAGAGCCGATGGTGTATTCCATGACCGGCTTGCCGCCCTTGATATGCTTTTCAATCACTTCCGAGACACGCTCGGGAGTCATTTTTACATAAGTAACCTTTTCTTTCCCCTCTTCGTAGACCTCGACGACGGGTTCATACTGGCAGATGCCGATGCAACCTGTCTGGGTCACGGTGACGCTCGTGGAAAGTCCCGCGTCATTCACGCCTTCGACGAAAGCGTTCAGTACGGGGCGCGCACCCGCCGCAATGCCGCAGGTCGCCATGCCGACGACAACGCGGAGATGCCCGTTCGCGTGGCGGAGTGCAACCTTGTCCTGCATCCGCGCTTTGATTGCCATGAGTTCTTCAATAGACTTCATAACTGAATTTCCTTCCTGATCTTCATATTATTTATATTTATTTTTTGCAAATGAATGGGAGACGGCGTTCCGATATCGGCACTCCGGGCACCGAAAGGGCGATTTTTCGACTCACGGAAAACCGCGGGATGAAGCCGCTTTCGCGTTATCCTTCCTCCTTCGGAAGTGCCGCGTACTGCTCCCGTAGGTTTTCTCCGATCCATGCGAGAATCTCCGGTTCGGCAAGCGAGATGCCCTCGCCGAGAACCGAGCGGATCTCTTCGGTCGAGAGGGAGACCTCTCCGCCGTCTCTTGTATGACGGAAGAAGAAGTCACACGTAGGCGCCCCCTGAATCAGGGTGACGAGCGTGCCCGCCATATCGCCGAGAGGGAGAAAGTCGATGTGATGCCTGCCGAATCGCGCGGTGATGCACGTTCCGTGCACCGTCTCCGGCAAAGAGGCGTGTGCGCGGGCACCTCCATCGCAAAGCTGCGACGGGGCAGTCTGAACGGAAGCGGAAGCCTTTCCACTCTCGGGAGGAGCAGATGCTTCCGATGGGGAAGCCACCCCGCGCTCGCAAGGCATCGATTCCGTCGCTACGGAGGTTGCCTCACCTTCGCAAGGTTCCGATTTCTTCGGTGCAGGCGTAGAAACCACACGCACGAAGCCGCCGGTCATTTCGGCAAGCATTTTCAGAAACGGCACGCCGAGTCCGACACGCCGCGTCGTCCGCGTCGTGTAGAAGGGGTCGGACAGCTTCGCGATCTGCTCTGCCGTCATGCCGCATCCGTTGTCCTCCACCGTGAAGTCGAGCAGGTCGCCTTCCTCGGTGAGGGTGATATGAATTCTCGTTGCGCCTGCGCGCAAGGAGTTCATCACAATGTCAAGGACATAAAGGGAAAATTCGTCCATAGCCGCTCCTCTTTGTATGATCTTTTCCGAAAAGGGGAGATGCGAGGGGGAACCGCTTGAGAGAAACCGGAAACCACTTCGCTTTTTCTGCGTTCCGAGTGTACGCTCTGCGAAAAACCTCAAAGGTTCCGAGTGTACGCTCTGCGAAAAACCTCAAAGGTTCCGAGTGTACGCTTTGTGAAAAAACTCAAAAGTTTCGTGTGTCACGCCTTGCAAAAAAACTTCGAAAAGCTCTCTGCTGTCCTTTTTTTGTATCACATGTCACACATGACAAAAGGCTGTCGCGTCACGCATTTCTCTTCGGTTTTTATGAGAGGATCTAAAAATTATGAAAAGAATTGTTTGCTTTTTTACTTATTTTTCAACCTTCGCCACGCAAAATCGAGAGCAAAGCCCGCCTAACACGATCGGAGGAATACGGCGTATC
Organism: uncultured Eubacteriales bacterium; assembly: GCA_934373635.1. Lineage (GTDB taxonomy): Bacteria > Bacillota > Clostridia > Oscillospirales > CAG-272 > UBA1740. The sequence goes on along the minus strand of CAKROZ010000002.1, from coordinate 8,166 downwards.
TTCGAGTGAGATCGAAAAGTCCGCTTCCGTGATGTCCCACAGATGATGCGCGTCCGAGGAGACGGTTCGCACAAGCTGCGAGCAGAGCGGATGCCGCTTTGCAAGCACCTCGGCGCTTTCCTTATCGTGGAGCTCATAGGCGGTGAAACGCGGCGTCGGCGGAAAGTCACCGAGAACCGCGAGAAGCCCGTTTGAGGTGCGGTCGATGTGCGCGGGATAGAGGACACCGCCTCTTGCCGTTACCTCGGCGTGCGCCTCGGAGAGCGAAATGTCCGTCGCGGGAATCAGAAGCTCGGGGATCTCGCCGCAGATCTCGTCCTCGTCGTTCATGAGGTATTGATTGCCGAAGAGGTCGGTGCGGTTCGGGATCTTGCACCGTCGCGCGGCGACAAACTCGTCAAACGCCATCGCGCCGTCAAGGTCGGGGAACAGACACACGGCGTGAATATCCTCCGCCGTCGTCAGCTCCATGCCGCCGACGGGAATGAGCCCGAGGCGCTTTGCGTGTCGGAAGAAGGGCGGACAATTCGCCGACGTGTTGTGGTCGGTCAGAGCGACGATCTGCAATCCGTTCAGTGCCGCCATCCCCGCAATGTTGGCGGGTGTCATGTCATCGTCGGCACAGGGGGAAAGGCAGGAATGAATGTGCAGGTCGCAAAAGTAGGGGGTCACCCCGCCTCCGAGAGCGCCTCGCCGACGGCGAGACAGAGGTCGTAGGTGCTTTTTTCCGAGGAGAGGAGCGCGACACCGTTTTCCCGTGCCGCCTCAAGGGCGTCGGGCATCGGTACCGTGCCTTCCGAGAAGAGGATCGCCGCGGGGTCGCCGAGCTCGGCAACCGCTACGACGTTTTTGTTGGTCATAATGGTGATCCAGAGATCGCCTTCTTTGATCTTTCCCATCGCCCGACTGAGCAGGTCGCCGGCATATACGCCCGTGATCTCTCGCGTCGGAAGCTCTCCCGTGAGGGAGGTCAGCCCGAGGGACTTTGCAAGTGCTTCTACCGTCATGACGGAGCCTCCTTTTCCCGCGATGCGGGTTGTCGCGACGCTTCTCTGTGTTCTTCGAGGTATCGGTGGAAGAGCATCCGCATGTTGACGGTGCACTCGTCGGCGGTGGTTTCGCCTTTGACGATATCCTCGGCGAAGGACATACAGGTCGGCGCGCCGCAGGAACCGCAGTCGATCCCGGGCAGCGTCTTTCCGATCTCCTCGATCTCCCGCATCATGCGCATGGCTTCCTTGCGGTCGGGGGAAAGACGGTGGTAGGGGTCGTATTCCACCGATTGCTTGTTGAAGAAGTCGTCTGGGATCCATTCGCTCGCGGGGCGGTTGGGAGAAACGGGGAGATAGCGCCGCAGGGTCTGAAGTCTCGCCTGTGCGATGTAGGGGTTTGCCACCGTCATTGCACCGCCGACGCAACCGCCATCGCAGGCGTTCAGCTCCACAAAATCCAGTCCCGTGAAGTCCGAATTGTCGATCTGCTCGAGAACGCGGATGCAGTTTTCGATCCCGTCCGCGGCGAGGTAATGCGAATTGAAGACGGCGGTAGATTCGCCGCCCGTCGTCGCCCAGCCGATGCCGATCATACCGGCACTTTTTAGCTCGGGGAGCTCGTCACCCTGCCGCTTCATCACGTCGAGCAGTGCGAAATACACGTCGCGCACCGAAAGCACGGCGTCTACGGGCGAGCCTTTTCCACCCTCGTTTTTTACATAGCTGACCTTGGCGGGGCAGGGGGAAATGAAGAGAATACCGATGTCCTCGTCGCGAAGCTCGGGATGCTCTTCCTTTGCCTTTTTTCTCGCCAACATGGCGGCAATGTCCACGGGCGGAAGAATCGGCATGACGTTTTCGCAAAGATACGGATAGTTTTTCGAAATCATGCGGGTAATCGCAGGGCATGCGGAAGAGATGACGGGCTTCTTAATGTCGGTACGGTCAATGTAAAGTCTTGTATACGCAGAGACGAGCTCCGCGGCAGCGGCAACCTCAAACACGTCGGAAAATCCGAGCGCGAGAAGCCCCGCGAGAACGCGGTCAATGTCGTCGAGATTGTCAAACTGCCCGTACAGCGACGGCGCGGGAAGCGCGATCGCGTAAGGGTAATCCCCGATCGCGGAAAGGGGGTCGGAGATCGCCCGCTTCGCCTTGTGCGGGCAAAGCTTGATGCATTCGCCGCAGCTGATGCAACGCTCGGAGCGAATGACGGCGTGCCCGTCACGGATGCGGATCGCCTCGGTCGGGCACCGCTTCAGGCAGGTGGTACAGCCCTTGCATTTTTCAATGTCGAGAGAGACGGAATGAAGATATCCGTGCGACATAATGCCACCTCCGAAGATTTTTTGAAGGGGAGCGTCAGAGGAAGACCTTCATCGTAACGGTGGTTCCCGCGCCGACCTTCGTGTCGATCTGAAGGGAATCTGTGTTCTTTTTCATATTGGGAAGCCCCATGCCCGCACCGAAGCCGAGGGCGCGGATCTGATCCTTCGCCGTGGAATATCCCTCCTGCATGGCAAGTGCCACGTCGGGAATTCCAGGTCCCTCGTCCCGCAGGACGATGGTGATCTCGTCCTCGCCGACCGTGACGTCGGCGTTGCCGCCATGCGCGTGGATGACCATGTTGATCTCTCCCTCGTACATGGCGATCGCCACCTTGCGGATGATCTCGGGCGGATAGCCGAGCTGACGAAGTTTCTTCTTTACCGCGACCGAAGCCTCGCCCGCGGAGGAAAAATTTTCGCCGTCGACGTCAAAATGAAAGCGGAGTGTCTCACTCATCTTCGGGGCACCTGCCGAGTCCCGCGAGATACAACTTTCCCGCCGCCTCATAGGCGCGGTGTGCGGTCTGCATCACGGCAATGCCGCATTCGCGCGCAAGGGTGAGGATCTCCTCGGTCGGCGCCTTGTCACGGACAAAGACGACGCAGAGCATATCCATCATGGCGGCGGTGCGGATCACCTGTCCGTTGACGAGTCCCGTCAGAAGGACCCCTTGGTCCTTGACGTAGGCGAGCACGTCACTCATCATATCGCTGGAGCAGGCGGAGGTCACCTCGGTATCGAGGAGCTCTTCTCCCGAGAGGAGAGTCGCCGAGAGAAGATCGCGGATGGTTCGGATTTTCACGGGCGTATCCTTCCTTTTATCAAAAGATGAGGGCGTTCGTTATCTATATTTCGCGATGATGCCTTCCACGTCGCCGACGCCGAGTCTGCCGTACACCTCTTCATTTACCGTGAAGACGGGGGCAAGACCGCACGCGCCGATGCAACGGCAGGCGGTAAGGGAGAATTTGCGGTCGGGGGTGCACTCCTCGGCACCGATGCCGAGCACCTCCTGAAGCTTTGCGTAGATCTCGCCCGAACCCTTGACGTAGCAGGCGGTACCGAGGCAGACCGATACATTGTATTCACCCTTCGGTGTCAGCGAGAACTGTGCGTAGAAGGTGGAGACGCCGTATACCTTTTCGAGCGGAACCTCCATTCCCTCGGCGATCATGTTCTGCACCTCCATCGGAAGGTAGCCGTAGATGCCTTGCGCTTCCTGCATGACAGCCATGAGGCGGCTCTTATCGCATTTGTTCTCTTCGATGATTGCCTTCAGCTGTGCTTCCTGCTCCTTCGTCCCGTTGAAGGGCACGGTGGATAATTTCTTGAGCATATGAAATCCTCCTTGGAATTTGGTCATGTAATTTTTTACATACCAATTATAAACATTATACCATACCTCTTTGTCATTTTCAAGGGCTTTCCGCATTTTCGTGAATTTTTTCACAAGAAAATAGGGCAATTTTTGCAATGATTTTTTGTAAATTCCTCTTGACAAAACAACACGGTTTTTGTATACTTTTGTCGAAGACGGTTGTTAGCAAAGGGGAACAAAACGTGACCGCGACGCCCGCCGTTTTCGTAAAGGTACGGAGGAGGGAAGAGGGCGTCGTTCGGATGCGAAAACGATCGGGCAATCCGCGGAAATCGAAGCGGAATGCTCCGACCGCGCCCGAAAAAAGCACCCCTTTTGTTTTTCGGACAAAGCGGCGCGCAAAGAACGAAAAAAAGAGCGAAAAATCGCAATTGCGACAGTCTTCGCTCTTGACAATTCCGACGGATTCGGGTATAATAGGGTAGAAAGAGATCGCTCTTTCCTCCATTCGGGGCCGTAATGGTTTCGACAGGGACTTTGCGGTATGATAAGCGCAGCGGGCAGGAAGATCCCGTAAAACCGTCCGACTTAAACAATAAACGACAACAACAGAGTTGCTGTAGCGGCGTAAGCCGTGTCGCGGCATTTTCATGCCGCCCGTACCGTCGGAGAGGACTACGGCTCCGACCGTGCGTCAAATGAGTAGTGAACATGCACCGATACTTCGCCCTTGCGTCGGTCATGGAGAAAAGGGCTACCCGACCTGAGAGCCTGTCACCCGGCGCTCCCCGAGGGGAAATCTCAAAAGAGTGACTGTCTGCGGAGAAAGTCATATCAACGGGTTTTTGGACACGGGTTCGATTCCCGTCGGCTCCACCAAACAACAGGGGACACCCCGAAGCGGGTGTCCCCTGTTGTTTCTGATGAAATGAAGGGAATCGAACGGGTACGGAGTGAATGACAGTCCGGTGGACTGTCAGAGCGTACCCTGACCGAGCGCGCAGTCCGCGCGAGAGCGATTCCCGTCGGCTCCACCATCTTTGTAGTACGAAAAAGCTACAAAACATAAAAAGCACAAGATTTAGTATGTCTTGTGCTTTTTTGTTGCCATATCTTGTGGTTCGCGCCCTTCACGGAATATTTGAATTTAGGAGCTGCATTTTGACCTATTTTTCAAAAAACAGGACTTGAACTGACGACTTCGTTTTAATCCCCGCCTGACACCTACAATTTAATACAAATCTTTTAAGAGAGAACAAGGATAAACGTTCTCTCTTTTTTTATGCCGTTTCGAGGGGTGATTTCCTATTTACGGTGAGAAAAATTATAATAATAACAGTAAATCGAAAGGAGTTTTCAATGAAATACAAAGAATGGTTGGACGTATGGTTTGCGAACTACATAGAGCCTTCGTCTAAAACGAAAATGTGCGAAAGATATTCGGAGATTGTCGAAAAGCACTTGAAGGTAAAGTTGGGCGAATACGAGCTTGAGGAACTGTCGCCCATAGTCATACTGCACCGTAAATATGGGTTTATAGACTATAATGTAGGACGAAACGGCGAGTTTGACGACCTTGCTACACAAGCCGTCAGGCGATTCAGGAAAGAATGGGCGGAGTGGTGCGAGCTTACGCTTGTCGAACCGTATCCCGTGGCGAACTTGGATATTATAGAGAAGTCTTATGATAGCGTTATTATCCCGACCGAAAGGAAGTGCCATTTCAAAGCGGCGATATGGGAACGCAACAAATGGCTTGCCGAGAACTGCGATATGATGGTCGTCTATATCAGGCGTGATTACGGCGGTGCGTATAAATGCTATAAGTACGCACAGGAACTCGGCGTGCCGATTATGAATATAGCGGATAACATAAAAAATCAGGAGTGGTAAACGGTTGACAGCAAGCGATTCGACTTTTCGTTTATGGGGCAGAATGGATTGAAAAAATCGGAAAAGTATGCTATAATATAAGTAACTAACGAAAAGGAGGAACGCTGAAATGCGGACTGCTATTAACAAAAAAAGAATAGCTCTATATGCCGTATGCGCGTTTTTCTTTTGTTTAGCGGGCGTATTTCAGTCGGTAGATTCGAGCCTTCCTGATTTTTGGCACGCCTTGTTTGCTTTGTTGGCGCACACGATACTGATTTCTCTCGTGGTGGCGTGGGGCATTTCTCTTATACATAGAATGGTGCGGAAAGATCTGCGCGCATATTTCCTTACGGTTGCCGTGCTGATTTTGTTTTTCCTTGTGGTGCGAATGATAAGGTACGGACTGACAAAGGACACAGACGCCCTTTCGCGCTATCTTTGGTACGCATACTACGTTCCGCAAATGTTTATTCCGCCGACGATTTTGCTTGCGGCGTTCGGCATAGAGAGCAAAAAGGGCAAACCGCTCGCAAAAGCGTGGTATCTCGTATATTTACCCGCCGTGATATTGCTTCTTCTGATATTCACAAACGACGCACACGAATGGGCGTTCGCTTTGAACTTCGAGAACGGTTTTTCCTACGAGCATAGAACCGTATTTTATATCGCGCTCGCGTGGGAGATTGCCGTAACGTTTACAAGTCTTATCGTGCTGATTTTGAAGTGCGGCATATCGGCGTGCAGGCGTAAAACGTGGATACCCGTAACCGTTTTCATTGTGTGCGTGGCTGTTTCCACCGTATGCTTTTTGACGGATACGCCGGCGTTCAAAATCCCGGAACTGTTGTGCTTTACCTGTATCGTAATGATAGAAAGTTGTATCGCCATAGGTTTGATTCCGTCCAACGACGAATACGAAAATTACTTCTATCGTTCGGCATATTCGGCGGTTATCACGGACGAGAATTTGAGTGTGATATACGACTCCGAAAAGTCGATTTCCACGGATAAAAATCTGCTCGGTCGTGCGACAAAAAGCCCCGTAATGATAGATGAAAATACACGGCTTTCAGCAGAAAAAATACACGGCGGATATACTTTCAGAATCGAAGATTTATCCAAGGTCAACGAGATAAACGCGGCACTTTCCGAAACCAACGAAAGACTGTCCGAAGAAAATTATATCATCGAAGTGGAGAACGAACTCAAAGAGCAAAAAGCGCAGATTGCAGAGCAAAACAAACTGTACGCAAAGACGGATGAAGTTACCTGCGAAGAACTGAAACGCCTTGATGCGCTTTTGTCGGATATGTACCACAAAACGCAGTTAAACAGCACGGAATATATAGATAAAATGCGTTTTGCGTGCATTTTGGCGGCTTATATCAAACGCAGAAGCAACCTTGTTATGCTTGCCGAAAAGCAGGAAAATATAGACGTGGGCGAACTGTCGCTTGCGATAAAAGAATCGCTTGGGTTTCTTTCGCTTACGGGTGCGGAATGCACTTTCGATTGCGCCGTTTCGGGTAAAATCTACGACAAAAACGCAGGTGTTTTCTATGACTTTTTCCAAGCCTGCATTGCAAATTACGAGGGACTGCCGAGCGCCGTTATCGTTCGTCTTTCGAGGCGTGGCGATAATCTCGTTTTGCGTATCGAATGCGACAATAAAGCGGAAGAAATTTCGGAGAAAATAAAGTCGAAATTTGAGAAATACAACGTAACAATTCAAACGGACGACGAAGAAGTTTATTACTCGCTTACTTTGCCCGAAGGGGGTGCTGTATGAGATTTACAGACGCACCGTTTTATGTAAGACAGATGATTGTCGTTTCGTTTATTTTCACGTTCGTTCTGGCGATTATCGGACTGTTTGCGGCGGTCAGACTTTGCAAGAAGCGCCGCTATATCGTTTTGCCGGCGGTAACGTTTGCATTGTCGTTTCTATCGGTATTCCTTACAATGTGCGGAAGTTATCTCTATCGTGTCGGGAAATCCGTATTCGAGCCGTCGCTCACGATAATTTCTTTGCCGCTACGGTTGCATTGCGTTGTGGCTGTCGTGTTGCTCGCTCTTGCGATTTGCGGACTTGTCGGTGCGGTGCTTTGGAATAAAAAACATATTTCGCCCGTGTCCATAAAAGAAAGTGCGGATTCGCTTCCCGGGGGAATATGTTTTTACGAGCAAGGCGGACTCGTGCGGCTTATCAATACCGAAATGAACCGTCTTTGCGTTCTTGCAACAGGTAAGGCACTTTTGGACGGCGCAAGTTTTTGGCGGAAGATCTCGCAAGGCGAAATAGAAGAAAACTGTCTGCCGCTTCAAACGGGAGAAAAACCTATTGTAGAATACGAGGGCGGCAAAGTGGTATCGTTCAAGAGATACTCGCATGAGATAGACGGTAAAACAGTTTACGAAATCGTTGCGGCAAACGTAACCGAAAGATACCGTCTTACCAAAGAGTTAGAGCAAAAACTCGAAGAACTGAAAGCCGTCAACAAACGCCTTGTCGCATACGGGGATAACGTTGTGCTCCTCACGAAAGAAAAGGAACTTTTGGCGGCGAAAATCCGTATCCACGACGATATGGGCAAACTCTTGCTTGCAACAAAACGCAGACTTGCCGAACCGCTTGACAAAACCGAGCAAAAG
>CAKROZ010000001.1 GCA_934373635.1 uncultured Eubacteriales bacterium | reverse complement strand
TTTGACCGCCTTCCTTAAATCGGCTTGTCTATTATATCCCTTTTTCCCTCTCTTGTCAAGGGGTTTTCGCAAAAAAAATAAAATTTTTCTGTTTTTTTGCATTTGTGTGAACAAAACGGGGGAAGCTCCCGTGAAAGTTGTAAAATATCACAAAAAACTTTTCCGAAGGGCTTGACAACGGGAAAACACGGTGCTATAATAGCATTAGCAGTCGGAAGATGTGAGTGCTAAATCATGGGCAAACGCTTCCCTCACTCCGCAAGGCGCCCGTTCCCCGGAACGGGGCTTTTCTTCGGCTACCGGATTTTGTTACATGAGCTGCCCTATCGGCAGAAGGAGGTATATATAATATGAAGAAAAAACAATTCAAGACCGAATCGCAAAAGCTGCTCGACATGATGATTAATTCGATCTACACACACAAGGAGATCTTTCTGCGCGAGCTGATCTCCAACGCGAGCGACGCGATCGACAAGCTGTGGTTCCGCTCTCTGACCGACGGGTCGATGAATCTTGCGCGCGGCGACCTTCGGATCTTCCTGAAGGCGGACAAGGAGGCGCGGACGCTCACCGTCTCGGACAACGGGTGCGGCATGAGTGCCGAAGAGCTCGAAAACAACCTCGGCACGATCGCGAAGAGCGGTTCCTTCGACTTCAAGCATGACAACGAAAAATCGGAGGAGGTCGACATCATCGGTCAGTTCGGCGTCGGATTCTACTCCGCGTTCATGGTGGCGGACAAGATCACGGTCATCTCCCGTCCCTACGGTGCGGAAAAAGCGAATGTATGGGAATCCGAGGGAGTGGACGGCTACACGCTCGGTGAAGGGGAGCGCGACGGGGTTGGCACCGACATCATCCTGCACATCAAGGCGGACACGGAGGATGAAAAATATTCCGACTACCTCGAGGAATACAAGCTCCGTTCTCTTGTCAAGAAGTATTCCGACTACATTCGCTACCCCATCTGCATGGAGGTAACAAAGGAAAAGAAAAAGGAAGGCGGCAAGGAGGACGAATACGAGACGGTCACCGAGGTGGAAACGCTCAACAGCATGATCCCCCTCTGGAAGAAGAATCCGTCCGAGGTCACCGAAGAGGAATACAAGAATTTCTACACCGAAAAATTCTACGATTACGAGGCGCCCGCGCGTGTCATCACGCAAAAATCCGAAGGTACGGCAACCTATACGGCACTGCTCTTCATCCCCTCGCACGCGCCTTACAATTACTACACGAAGGAATACGAGAAGGGGCTTGAGCTTTACTCGAGCGGCGTCATGATTATGGAAAAGTGCGCCGACCTTCTGCCCGACTACTTCGGATTCGTCAAGGGACTCGTGGATTCCGCCGATCTGTCTCTCAACATCTCCCGTGAGATGCTTCAGCACGACCGTCAGCTTAAAGTGATGGCGAAGGCGATCGAGAAGAAGATCAAGTCGGAGCTTGAAAAGATGCTCACGTCCGACAGAGAGGCGTACGAAAAGTTCTACAAGGAATTCGGCGTACAGCTGAAATACGGGCTTTACAGCGACTACGGAATGCACAAGGAAGTTCTTCAGGATCTCATCCTCTTCCCCTCGGCGAAGGACGGAAAGATGCTGACGCTGAAGGAATACACCGACGGCATGAAGGAAGAACAAAAAGCCATCTACTACGCCGCGGGCGAGACGATCGACAAGATCAAGATGCTCCCGCAGGTGGAAGCGGTCATGGAAAAGGGGTACGAGGTCCTTTGCTTCACCGACGATGTGGACGAATTCGCCGTCCGCATGATCGGAAAGTACGCCGACCATGAATTCAAGAACGTGACGACCGATGCGCTCGACATCGCGACCGAGGAAGAAAAGAAGACGCTCGAGGAAGAAAACAAGAGCGCCGAGGAGCTTCTCTCTTATATGAAGGAAGCGCTCGGTGACAGCGTGAGCGCCGTCCGCTTTGGCAACTCGATGAAGAAATATCCCGTCTGCCTGACCAGTGAGGGCGAGCTTTCCGTCGAGATGGAGAAAGTGCTGAAAAAGATGCCCGGTGCGGTCGACGGTATTCACGCCAACGTAGTGCTCGAGATCAATGCGGCGCATCCGATCGCGTCAAAACTAAAAGAATTGTTTGCAAACGACAAGGAAAAGGTCGCCACCTACGCAAAAATTCTCTACGCGGAGGCTCGGCTTATCGGCGGGCTCTCGGTAGACAATCCCGCAGAGCTGACCGAGCTGATCTCCGGATTGATGGTATAACAGTATAACAAGAGAAAGAGCCACCGCAGGCGCGCACACGTCCGCGGTGGCTTTTCCTTTTCTCCCCCGGGCGGCGGGCAGAGAAAGTGTTTTTTCAGGTTCCGCTCGTCTCCGCGCGCAGGGCTTGCCGATAGCGAGTGGGCGACATGCCGAAGACGGCATGAAAGCGGCGGGAAAAGTAGAAGGGATCGCAGAAGCCGCAGTCGGCGGCGATCTCACTGACCGTGCGCTCGGTGCAAAGGAGCTGTTCCTCCGCCGTTTGCAGGACACGATCCTCGATATAACGGGAGACGGGACATCCGACCTCACGCTTGAAATCCCCCGTCAGCGTTCCTTCCGAGACGAAGAGCGCGCCCGCGACCTCCCGCACCGTGAGGGTGGCGGAGAGGTGCTCCCGAATATAGGAAACGGCGGCGGCAGTGCGCGAGGTGAATCCTGCCGTATAGGCGGGGTGATAGGGATAGGCGGCGAGGATCTCCGATAAAATGCGGCAGATGTAAAGTTTGGTTATCATTGCGTTTGCGAAAGTTTCTCCGCTGTAAAAAAGGCGGCGGAGTTCCCGCGCATCCGTCCCGGAAAGAGGAACGCCAGCGACCTTCCCGAAACGGTGAAAGTAATCGTAGCCGTCGGGGCGGACGAGATTAAAATGAAAAAAGAGCTTTTCGAGATGCGTCCGTGTCCCGTAGGAATAGCGGAGCCCCGCGGGAATCAGATAGGCGTGCTCCGCCGTGAGGGGGATCTCGCCTTCCTCCGTATGCAAAAAGCCTTCGCCCCCCGTGACAAGATACAGGCGGGAAAAGGAGGAGCAAACTCCCTCCGCCTGCCATGTCGTATCCGCGTCCACATCGCCGTACTCGAGAATTCGGAGAGAAAAGCTGTTCATATGCGCCAGAAGCTCCGGGTTCTTGTAGATCTCCATACGGCTCCTTTCCGATTTTCGGATTTCTCCATCCCGATTGCGAAAAAATCCATGTTCACCGGGTGAAAAATCGAGTATAATTAGAGTGACATGAGGGATTTCTTCATGCCCGATATCAGTATATCACACTCGGAAAGAAAAATCAAGCACGGAATTTTGCCCCGCGGATGCGGCGGCACGCAAGACGAAAGGAGATGCGCAATGTCCCTCTATCAGAGAAGAAAAACACCCGGTGATACCGATTGGTTCGTTCACGACCGTTTCGGTATGTTCCTGCATTTCGGTCTGTATGCGCTTCCCGCGCGTCACGAATGGGTCAAGACGCGGGAGAAGACGAAGGATGAGGTGTACGACAGATATTTTCGTCATTTTAACCCCGATCTGTTCGATGCGAGGGAATGGGCAAGGCGTGCCAAGGCGGCGGGAATGAAATACGCCGTGCTGACGACGAAGCACCACGAGGGATTCTGCCTCTTCGACAGTGCGTACACCGACTACAAGATCACGAACACCCCCTTCGGGCGCGATCTTGTGAAGGAATACGCCGATGCCTTCCGTGCGGAGGGATTGAAGGTCGGGTTCTACTATTCCCTGCTCGACTGGCATCACCCCGACTACACGATCGACCACAATCACCCGCTCCGCGACGAGCCGAACGCTGAGGAGCTGAACTGCGGGCGCGATATGAAGAAATACGCCGAATACATGCGTGGTCAGGTGCGTGAGCTTCTGACGAATTACGGGAAGATCGACATTCTCTGGTTCGACTTCTCCTTCGGGCGGTTAGCGTCCGACCCCGCATGGATGCACGGCAAGGGGAAGGACGACTGGGAGGCGGAGAAGCTGATCGCGCTCGCCCGTTCGCTCTGCCCCGATCTCATCATCGACAACCGCGCGGGCATCGAGCAGGATCTGTGGACGCCCGAGCAATATCAGCCGACCGAATGGCTCCGTCATAAGGAGACGGGCGAGCTCGTCACATGGGAAGCGTGTCAGACCTTCTCGGGCTCATGGGGCTACTATCGCGACGAGATGACATGGAAGTCGCCCGAACAGCTTGTCAAAATGCTGATTACGACCGTTTCCTACGGTGGAAATCTCCTCATGAACGTGGGACCGACGGCGCGCGGAACCTTCGACGAGCGGGCAAATGCCGCGCTCACCGTTTACGGAGTCTGGATGAAGGTCAACGGGCGTTCGATCTACGGGTGCACGATGGCGGAGCCTTCCATGCTCCCGACGATGCCGAAGTCCTGCCGCTACACCGAGAGCGAGGACGGAGAGCGCCTCTACATTCATGTATTTGATTATCCGTATATTTTTCTCGAGGTGCACGGGCTGGCGGGGCGCGTGGAATACGCGCAGTTCTTACACGACGGCAGTGAGATCCGCTTTACGGAGGGGAGCGTCGCCCATTTCTCGGAGGGACGCACGGAGAGCGAGGATCTGCTCGTTTTCGAGCTTCCCGTCGTGAAGCCGAATGTGGTGGTTCCCGTGATTGAAGTGTTCTTAAAACGTTAATTTTGAAAAGAATTCTTTACAAATGCAAATGAAGGGTGCCGGCTTGCCGCAAACGAATTACGCCACAGCCGACCTTTTATCGGAAGATACCCACAAACAAAAAATCCCACCGCCTGTTGGCAGTGGGATTTTTTGCGTTTTTCGCGAATTACTTCGCGGCTTCTTCGGTGGGCTGTGCGACCGCAACGAGCTTTACGATTGCCATTTCGGCACCGTCACCGCGACGGGGTCCCATCTTCAGAACCTGCGTATAGCCGCCGTTTACGTTCGCGTAAGCGGGAGCGATCACGCTGAAGGTCTTCTTTGCCACATCTTCCTTCGTGATGAAGGTAAGGGCTTTACGGTAAGCGGCGAGGTCGCCCTTCTTACCGAGAGTAATCATTTCATCCGCTTTTGCGGAGACTTCCTGTGCTCTTGTATAGGTAGTCTCGACCTTGCCTCTTTCGAGAAGGAGAGTCACCATGCCACGAAGCATTGCTTTACGCTGTGCTGTGGTTCTTCCGAGCTTTCTCATCTGTTTTTCCTCCTGTTTCTTATTCTTCGACTTTCTTCAGATCGAGACCCAAAGAATGTAACTTGAGAATGACTTCTTCAAGCGATTTACGACCGAGGTTACGCACCTTTATCATATCCTCTTCCGTACGGTTAATCAAATCCTCCACGGTGTCTATGCCCGCACGCTTCAAGCAGTTGAAGCTGCGCACAGACAGATCAAGTTCCTCAATGGTCATCTCAAGGACTTTCTCCTTCTTCACCTCGGCACGCTCGACCATGATCTCGGCCTTCTTCGCCTCGTCGGACATGTCGATGAAGAGTTTAAGGTGTTCATTGAGAACCTTGGCTGCAAGAGAAATCGCTTCTTTCGCCGTAATGGTTCCGTTGGTCTGAATCCGCATGGTCAGCTTGTCGTAGTCGGTGATGTTCCCTACACGCGTGTTCTCAACGCTGTATTCCACCTTGTAAACGGGGGTGAAGATCGAATCGACGAAAATCAATCCGATGGGAGCGCCGACATTGGCGCCGACATTCTGCAGGTAGATCTGCTTGTTGGCGTCGGAGGAAACATAGCCTCTTCCTTCGTCAAAGGTGATCTCCATGTAAAAACGCGCATTCTCGCTGACGGTGCAGATGTGATGAGAGGGATTCAGAATCTTTACCTCCGCATCGGGGGTAATGCTACCCGCAGTCACCTCGCAGGGACCCGTGACATCAATGACAACGGTCTTCGGACATTCGCCTTCCAGCTTCGCAACGATACCCTTGACGTTCAGAACGATCTCGGGGACGTCTTCCTTGACGCCGTTGCACGCGGAAATCTCATGAAGAACACCGTCGATCTTGATGCTCGTCGCCGCATAACCGGGCAACGTCGAGAGAAGAATTCTTCTCAGAGGATTGCCGAGCGTATTGCCGTAGCCGCGCACAAGAGGTTCTACCACGAAGACCGCTTCGGTACCGTCGGCGTTCATGTCCGTCGCGGTAATATTGAATTTCTCTATTGCGTTCATCATTGTTCTATTCCTCCTTATTTTGTATTGCAGATGGTATTCTCTTTCGAGAATCGTGGATCACGAATACGGAGAAGAAAGCAATCGGGGATACCGCTCGCTTTTCTTCACACATATCGGAGGGATTACTTGGAATAGAGCTCGACAATCAGCTGTTCGTCGATTTCGAAGTCGATATCGTCTCTTGCGGGCATGGACACGACCTTCGCCGTCAGGTTCTGGGGGTCTCTGTCAAGCCACTTCGGAGTTGCCTTCGATGCGAGAGCCTCGGCAAGCGCCTTGATCTTCGCGTTCTCTTTGCTCTTCTCCTTCACGGCGATGACATCACCCGGCTTTACGAGCATCGAGGGGATGGATACCTTCTTGCCGTTGAGGGTGAAATGAGCGTGAAGAACGAGCTGACGGGCTTCTTTTCTCGACTCCGCCATACCCATTCTGTATACCACATTGTCAAGGCGTCTTTCAAGAAGGACAAGGAGGTTGGTACCCGTGATGCCTTCCATGTTCTCCGCCATGTCGTAGTAGTGACGGAACTGCTTCTCAAGCACGCCGTAGTAGCGTCTTGCCTTCTGCTTTTCGCGAAGGTGCTTTCCGTATTCACCGATCTTCTTGCGGGCGGCTCCGTGCTGACCCGGTGCCGTGCTTCTGTGATCGAATGCGCACTTGCCGCTCGTGCAACGCTCACCCTTCAGGTAGAGCTTGCAACCTTCTCTGCGGCACTGTTTGCAGTTAGGACCTGTATATCTTGCCATTTTAACTTTACCTCCCCTAAGATTAAACGCGTCTGCGCTTCGGAGGGCGACAACCGTTGTGAGGAATCGGTGTCACGTCCTTAATCATCGTGATCTCAAGACCTGCGGTGGCGAGTGCACGGATCGCCGACTCGCGTCCGGCTCCGGGACCTCTGACGAGAACCTCGACCGTCTTCATGCCGTGATCTGCCGCGGCTCTTGCCGCCTTCTCTGCGGCGGTCTGTGCGGCATAGGGCGTCGACTTCTTCGAGCCCTTGAAGCCCATTTCACCCGAGGTGCCCCACGAGATCACATTGCCCTGCATGTCGGTGATCGTGACAAGCGTATTGTTGAAGGTGGAGCGGATATGCGCTACGCCACGCTCGACATTTTTGCGCTCACGACGCTTTTTCACAACTTTTTTTGCTACTGCTGCCATGTCGAAATCTCCTTACTTCTTCTTGTTCGCGATGGTCTTTGCGGGACCTTTTCTTGTTCTTGCATTCGTCTTGGTGCGCTGTCCTCTCACGGGAAGTCCCTTTCTGTGGCGGATTCCGCGATAGCAGTTGATCTCGACGAGTCTCTTGATGTTCAGTGCCACTTCACGGCGGAGGTCACCCTCGACATGATAGTTGGCTTCGATCTCATCACGGAGGGACGCGATCTCAGCTTCGGTCAGATCCTTCGCACGGGTGTCCGGGTTGATGCCGGTCTTCGCGAGAATGTCCTGCGAGCTTTTCAGTCCGATACCGTAGATGTAGGTGAGCGCGACTTCGACGCGCTTGTTGTTTGGAATATCAACACCAGCTATACGAGCCATTTCGATATTTACTCCTTTTTTTAATGTGTGTCAAACGAATTGGAAACAAGTGCCGGATCAACCCTGACGCTGTTTGTGCTTCGGGTTCTCACAAATGACCATGATCTTGCCATGTCTTTTGATGATCTTGCACTTTTCGCAAATTTTTTTGACGGAAGGCTTAACTTTCATTTTGATAACCTTACCTTTCGAAAATTATTACTTCTTTCTCCAGGTGATACGCCCCTTCGTGATATCGTACGGCGATACCGCGACGGTGACCGTGTCTCCCACGAGAATTCGGATATAGTTCATGCGAAGCTTACCGGATATGGTAGCGGTCACGATGTGACCGTTCGGCAACTTGACTTTGAACACCGTGTTCGGCAGTACTTCGACCACCACACAGTCTTCAAATTCAATCAAATCGTCCTTTGGCAGAATAATCCCTCCCTTTTTATCGGTTAGAAACGTTTATTTTAACCCAACTTCGGTGAGCAGAACGGGGTCGGACTCGGTAATCAGCAATGAATTCTCATAATGCGCGGAAAGTTTCCCGTCCGCCGTGACGACCGTCCATCCGTCCTTCTGTACTATGACATCCTCGGTCCCTACGGTCACCATGGGTTCGATAGCGACCGTCATACCCGCATACAGCCTCACGCCGTGCCCTGCGGTCCCGAAGTTCGGGATCTCGGGTTCCTCGTGAAGCTCGGCGCCGACACCGTGTCCGACGTACTTCCGTACAACGCCGAAGCCATTTGAAATGACGAAACTTTCCACCGCGTGTCCGATGTCCCCGACACGACCGCCCGCTCTCGCGTAGCGGATCGCCTCATAGAAGCTCTGCTCTGTGACCGAGATAAGCCTCAGCGCCTCATCGCTTACCTTGCCGACAGGGAATGTTCTCGCACTGTCGCCATTATAGCCGCGGTAGCGGGCGCCGACATCGACCTTCACGATATCCCCTTCGTGAAGAATTTTCTTCTTCGAAGGAATTCCGTGTATGACCTCTTCGTTGACGGAGATACATGCGTTTCCCGGGAAGCCGCCGTATCCGTGAAAAGTGGGCGTCGCACCGCATCGTTCGATGAAGCGACGCATCTTTTCGTCAATTTCCCACGTGGAGATGCCGGGACGGATGAGATCGCGGGCGACGCAAAGCGATTCGCCGGTGATCTGTCCCGCCTTCTTCATGAGGGCAATTTCCTCGGAGCTTTTGATAATGACCATTACGCCTTGACTCCGAGAGCTTTCATAGTACGCTCTGAAATTTCACCGACACTTCCGATGCCGTCAACGAGTTTCAGATTGCCTTTTTTGGCATAAAACTCTTTCAGCGGCTCTGTGGTGCTGTGATAGACCTCGAGACGGGAAAGAACGACCGCGGGGGCGTCGTCGGGGCGAACGGAAAGCTCCGTTTGGCACTTATCACAGGTTGCACCGTCCTTTGAAGGATTGTGCTTGACGTGATACGACGCGCCGCAGGAATTGCATACGCGTCTGCCCGACATTCTCTCTACGATCTCCTCGTCAGCGACCTCAATCGAGACCACCGCATCCAAGGTCACGCCCATCGCGTCGAGTGCTTCTGCCTGCGGCACGGTGCGGGGAAATCCGTCAAGGATAAACCCGTGTGCGCAGTCCGATTCGGCAAGGCGCTCCTTGATGATCCCGATCACGACGTCATCGGGGACCAAGGCTCCCTGCTCAATAAATTTTTTGGCTTTCTGCCCCATTTCGGTGCCGGCTTTCAGTGCCGCACGGATGATCGCGCCCGTCGATATCGTAGGGATACCGAGCTTTTCGGCGAGGATCTCTGCCTGCGTACCTTTGCCCGCTCCGGGAGCGCCAAGAAAAATTATTTTCATTCTGTGACCTTTCTTTCTTCTCTACCCCCGCCTTCCGGCGGGGTAGATCATCAGTTCAAAAAGCCCTTATAGTTCCGCATGGTAAGTTGCGCTTCCAGCTCACGGAAGGTCTCGAGCACGACGCCGACGACGATCAGCAGTGTGGTACCGCCGAAGGTGAAGGAGTTCGCGAGGTTCGAGATACCCGACGCCGTGATGTCCGCACCGAGAATCCATGCAATCAGGGGACGCAGAATGTGAGGTCCGCCGATGATCGGAACGATCGCTACGATGGCAAGGAAGAGTGCACCGACAAACGTCACCTTGTTCAGGATCTTGCTGATGTACTGCGCGGTCGGTCTGCCCTGGCGGATGCCGGGGATCGCGCCGCCCTGCTTTTTCAGGTTGTTTGCCACCTCAACGGGGTTGAAGGTGATCTGCGTGTAGAAGTAAGTGAAGCCGATAATCATGATACCGAAGATCAGCGGGTAGAACCAGCCGTCGGCGCCGAGGAAGTCGTAGAGACGGTTCCAGAAGGTCGCCTTGTCTTCACCGACACTTGCCACGCTCTTCACTTGACAAAGGGCAAGGATTGTGGGAAGGAGGGAGACGATCGAGCTCGCGAAGATAACGGGCATAACGCCTGTCATATTGAGCTTGATCGGGAGGTTCGAGCTCTGTCCGCCGTACATCTTTCTGCCGACGACCTTCTTCGCGTACTGGACGGGAATCCGTCTCTCCGAGCCTGTCACCCAAATGACGAACACGGTCAT
Organism: uncultured Eubacteriales bacterium; assembly: GCA_934373635.1. GTDB lineage: Bacteria > Bacillota > Clostridia > Oscillospirales > CAG-272 > UBA1740. The sequence continues at coordinate 324,835 of CAKROZ010000001.1, read as the reverse complement.
AGCCACCGTGATCGCGATGAGGAAGAAGGCGAAGAGGAAGGCACCGATGACACGGACGACCACGGGGTCTTCGGTGTTAAAGGCGCTGATAACGAAGAGAACGAGGTAGTAGACCTTCGACGGGAGTTCCGAGATGATGTTCGCGAACAGGATCAGAGAGATACCGTTTCCGATTCCCTTATCGTTGATTCTCTCGGCAAGCCACATGATGAGGGACGCGCCCGCACAGTAGCACGCGATAATCACGATGGCGAAGAGCCACGGAACACTGCTTTCGGTTGCGAGATTGGAAAGGGCGCTGTTCGTACCGTCGCCGGTCTTCAGAAGGAAGTAGTAACCGATCGCGGTCACAAGGGCCAGAACGACCGTCGTGATTCTCGTAATCATGTTCATGACCTTCTTACCCGACTCGTCCTTCGACAGCTCCCCGAGTTTCGGGAACGCGACGGCAAGCAGCTGGATGATAATGGAGGCATTGATGTACGGAGAAACACCGAGTGCAAACAGCGTTGCCTGTCCGAGAGCGCCACCCGACAAGGTGTTCATATAGCCGAGAATGGTTCCGCCAAACTGGCTCGTAAAGTTGTGGGCATCGACAAAAGGAACAGGTATCACCGTACCGATGCGGTACAAGAGGAGAATGAGAAGAGTAAAAAGAATCTTACTTTTGATTTCCTTGGTGTGCCATGCGTTCTTTAATGTCTGAAGCATTTATACCACCTCGGTCTTTCCACCAACTGCCTCGATCTTTTCCTTCGCGGACGCCGAGAAAACGGCTGCCTTGACAGTAAGTTTCTTTGTAAGCTCTCCTTCTCCGAGTACTTTGACTCCGTTAAGAACGGTGCTGATCGCGCCGCACGCCAGAAGGGCGTCTGCGTCGACCACTGCGCCGTCCTCAAACCGATTCAATGCGCTGACATTGACGACGGTATATGCCTTTGCGAATTTGTTGTTGAAGCCTCTCTTCGGAAGCTTTCTGTAAAGCGGAAGCTGTCCGCCTTCAAACCCCGGTCTGACACCGCCGCCCGAACGTGCGTTCTGACCCTTGTGTCCCTTACCGGCGGTCTTTCCGTTTCCGGAACCTGTGCCTCTGCCCTTGCGGAAGCCTTCCTTCACGGAACCTTCGGCAGGGGAAAGTGTATGGAGCTTCATTGATTTTCCTCCTTTCAATTCCGATTAAACGGTCTCTACCTTAACAAGGTGAGAGATGACTTTGATTTTTCCCTCGACGGCAGCGTTCTTTTCGAGCGTGATGCTGTCACCGGGCTTTGCGAGACCGAGAGATCTCGCGGTCGCGATCTGATTTTTCTTGCAGGCAATGAGGCTTTTCGTGAGGGTAAGCTTTACGTTTTCCATTCTTCACCCCTCCTTATGCTTTCACCGCTTCCGCGGAGAGTCCGCGAAGCTCGGCGATCTCTTCCGCCGTCTTCAGCGCGGCAAGTCCCTCGAAGGTAGCCTTGACTACGTTGGTGGGATTTGTCGATTGAAGGCACTTCGCACGGATATTCTTGATGCCCGCGAGCGTCAGGATGGCGCGGACGGTACCGCCCGCGATGATACCGGTACCGGGAGCGGCAGGCTTCAGAAGGACCTTGCCCGCGCCATATTCGCCGATGACCTCGTGAGGAATGGTGGAACCGTTCACCGAAACGGTGATGAGGTTCTTCTTCGCGTCCTCGATTCCCTTGCGGATCGCATCGGGAACCTCAGCCGCCTTACCCAGTCCGTAGCCTACATGTCCGTTGCCGTCTCCGACCACCATGATGGCGGCGAAGCGGGCGATACGTCCGCCCTTGACGGTCTTGGATACACGGTTCAGCACAACGAGCTGCTCTTGCAGATCCAGCTCGTTGGCATTGATGATCTTTGCCATGTGTTTTCTCCTTCAAATGTTTCTTTTTGTCGAAACAGCGTATAAACCGGAAATCAGAACTTCAGGCCGCCTTCTCTGGCGCCTTCCGCGAGCTCCGATACGCGTCCGTGATAAATGTAGCCACCGCGGTCGAATACGACGGCGGAAATGCCTTTTTCAAGTGCTCTCTTCGCGAGAGTGTTGCCGACCTTTCTGGCGGCTTCCTTATTGGAACCCGTGCCTTCAAAGTCCTTTTCATACGTGCTTGCGCTGACCAGCGTCACGCCCTTCACATCATCGATGATCTGAGCGGAAATGTTGGCGTTGGAACGATACACGGCGAGACGCGGTCTTTCGGCGGTACCCGAAATCTTGCCGCGGACTCTCTTATGTCTTTTAAGACGCTGCAGATTGCTGTCTGTTCTCTTAACCATGGGAACGCTCTCCTTTCATTATTTACCGGTCTTTCCGGCCTTACGGCGGATCTTTTCACCGGTGTACTTGACACCCTTACCGAGGTAGGGCTCGGGAGGTCTCTTGGCTCGGATGACTGCCGCCATCTGTCCGACCGCCTGCTTGTCGATTCCCTTGACGAGAATGGTGACGTTATCGGGGGTCTCAAACTTGATGCCGTTCGCTTCCTCGAAGATCACGGGGTGCGAGTAGCCGAGACCGAGGACGAGCTTCGTTCCCTGCTTCTCTGCTCTGTAACCGACGCCGACGATCTCGAGCTTCTTTGTGAAGCCGTGCGTCACGCCCTCGACCATGTTGTGGATGAGGGTTCTCGTCAGTCCGTGGAGAGAACGCATTTCCTTTTCGTCGTTCGGACGGGTCACCGTCAGGGTGTTCCCCTCTTGCGCGATGGTAAGCTCCGTGTGGAAGGTCTCTGTCAGCTCTCCGAGCGGTCCTTTGACGGTGACGACGTTTCCGTCCGCCACAGTGACTGTTACGCCCGCCGGAATTGTAATGGGCATTCTACCGATTCTTGACATTCTTCTTACCTCCCCGTTACCATACGAAGGCGAGGATTTCGCCGCCGACATTGGCTTGTCTTGCTTTCTTATCCGTCATGACACCCTTCGAGGTGGAGACGATCGCGATACCGAGGCCGTTCATGACCTTCGGCATATCCTCGCAGTTAGAGTAGATACGCAGACCGGGCTTCGACACTCTGCGAAGGCCGTGAATGACCTTCTGCTTGCCGGGCGCGTACTTCAGGGTCACGCGAATGATGCCCTGCTTGCCGTCCTCCACGATCTGGAACGCCTTGATGTAGCCTTCCTCGAGAAGAATCTCGGCAATCGACTTCTTCAGATTGGAAGCCGGAATATCCACAGTCTCATGCTTCGCGTTGTTCGCGTTTCTGATTCTTGTGAGCATGTCTGCGATTACATCTGAAATTTGCATTATTTTATCCTCCTATATGCAAGTTCATGGTTTCTTGCTGCCGCAAAGCGGCGGCTGACCGACGGTTAAAATGCAAGGTATTGTTTGAAAGTTCAACAACCTTTTTGCATTTTCCTGTCGGTAGTTTAGAGAGAATTCGAATCCTTCAAAGAAGGAAGGATCTTACCAAGATGCCTTTCTGACGCCCGGAATCTCGCCCTTGTAGGCAAGCTCACGGAAGCAGATACGGCAGATTCCGTACTTACGGAGGTAGGCATGAGGTCTACCGCAGATTCTGCATCTGTTGTAAGCGCGGGTAGAAAACTTCGGTTCCTTCTGCTGCTTCAGCACCATTGCTTTCTTAGCCATGTTCCATCCTCCTTCATTACTCTGCGAAGGGTGCGCCCATCTGAGCAAGCAACTCTTTCGCTTCCGCGTCGGTTCTCGCCGTGGTGACGAAAACGATATCCATGCCGCGGATTTTCTCCACCTTATCGTATTCGATCTCGGGGAAGATCAGCTGCTCCTTCAAACCGAGGGCATAGTTGCCTCTGCCGTCGAAGCCGTTCGGGTTGATACCCTTGAAGTCACGGACTCTCGGAAGCGCGAAGCTGAAGAGCTTATCCATGAATTCATACATCTTCTCGCCGCGAAGGGTGACCTTCACGCCGATCTTCATGCCCTCACGGAGCTTGAAGTTTGCGATCGACTTATGTGCGTAGGTGGGGACCGCTCTCTGACCCGAGATCAGAGTGATCTCCTCGATGATGCTGTCGATGACCTTCGAGTTCTCTCTGGCATCGCCCGCGCCGACGTTGATTACGATCTTATCGAGCTTCGGGATCTGCATCACGGAAGAATAGCTGAATTTTTTCATGAGGGCGGGAGCGACCTCATTCTTGTATTTTTCCAAAAATCTCGACATTGTTCGCCCCTCCTCACTTAATCTCCGCGCCGCACTTCGCGCAGACGCGGGTCTTGGTCTTTTTGCCGTTCTCCACGGTCACATTGTACTTGACGCGAACGGGCTTGTCGCACTTCGGGCAGACGAGCATCACCTTCGACGCATACATTGCGCCTTCGGTCTTCACGATGCTCGAGGTCTCGCCCTGGCGTCTCGCCTTCGTGTGCTTCGACACGATGTTCGCACCCGCTACAATTACTTTTCCCTCTTCGGGAGCTGCCGCGATTACCTTGCCGCGTGTTCCTTTGGAATCACCGGAGATAACCTCGACCAGATCGTCTTTTTTCACATGAAGTTTCATTGGTTCGTTACCTCCTTCGATCAAAGCACTTCGGGGGCGAGGGACATGATCTTCGTGAAGTCATGCTCACGAAGCTCTCTTGCCACAGGCCCAAAGATACGCGTACCGCGCGGGGTCTTGTCGTCCTTGATAATCACTGCCGCGTTCTCATCGAATTTGATGTAAGAACCGTCGGCACGGCGGGTCTCCTTCACCGTTCTTACGACAACGGCTTTGACTACCTCGCCTTTCTTTACAACGCCGCCGGGCGCTGCTTTCTTCACGCAACACACAACGATGTCACCGATTCCGGCATAGCGGCGTCCCGAGCCGCCGAGAACACGAATGCACATAAGCTCTTTGGCACCGGTGTTGTCCGCGACTTTCATTAACGATTGCTGCTGAATCACTGTTTTTTCCTCCTTTTTCGGCAAGCATTTGACCTGCCTACTGGTTTAGTGATGTCTTTTGATTATTTTGCCTTTTCGACGATCTCGACGAGTCTCCATCTCTTCGTCGCGGAAAGGGGTCTCGTCTCCATTACAGCTACCTTGTCGCCGATACCGCATTCGTTCTTTTCGTCGTGTGCGTGGATCTTGACCGTTTTCTTCATGATCTTTCCGTACTTGGGATGGCGGACATTGTCCTCGATGGCGACGACGATGGTCTTATCCATCTTATCGCTGACGACCTTGCCGATCCGCACTTTTCTTAAATCACGGGTTTCCGTCATTATTCTGTTTCTCCCTTCAAGCATTCTTCTCACGAAGAACGGTCATAACGCGTGCAATGTCATGCTTCACATCTGTGATCTTATGAGGATTGTCAAGCTGGTTGATTGCAAGCTGGAAACGAAGATTGAAGAGTTCTTCTTTGAGCTCACCGAGCTTTGCATTCAGCTGCTCGGCATTCATCTCTCTCAGTTCTTTTGCCTTCATCGCTTAAGCCTCCTCTTTGGTTTCAAAATCCGCCTTTGTCACAAACTTGCACTTGATGGGAAGTTTGTGCGCGGCGAGACGCATCGCCTCTTTTGCCTGTTCCTCGGTGATGCCGTCCATCTCGAACATGACTCTGCCGGGCTTCACCACGGCAACCCAATACTCGGGCGAGCCTTTACCGGAACCCATTCGGGTCTCGGCAGGCTTCTCGGTGATCGGCTTGTCGGGGAAGATCTTGATCCAGACCTGACCGCCACGCTTGACGTATCTCGTCATAGCGATACGGGCAGCCTCAATCTGATTCGAGGTGATCCATGCCGGCTCGAGGGCTACGAGTCCGTAGGAGCCGTGCGAAATCTTGTTACCGCGAAGGGCTTTACCTTTAAGACGTCCGCGCTGAACGCGTCTGTACTTAACTCTCTTCGGCATTAACATTACTTTCTGCCCTCCTCATTCTTTCTGAAGTTCCGCCCGTCACGACGTCCGCCGTCTCTGTTCTGCTGCGGACGGCGATTGCCGTTGTCGTTTCTTCTCGGGCGTCTCTCACGACGGTCGGGTCTCTGATCGGCAGCGCCCTCCGCGAGGACTTCGCCCTTGTAGATCCAGACCTTTACGCCGATCTTACCGTAGGTGGTGTTCGCTTCACAGAAGCCGTAGTCGATGTCGGCTCTGAGAGTCTGAAGCGGAATGGTGCCCTCATGATAGTGCTCCACGCGAGCGATCTCGGCGCCGCCGAGACGACCGGAGCAGCATACCTTGATACCTCTCGCACCGAGACGCATGGTTCTGCCGATGGCAAGCTTCATCGCGCGGCGGAAGGATACTCGCTTCTCAAGCTGTGCGGCGATGGACTCGGCGACGAGCTGAGCGTTGATGTCGGGATTCTTAATCTCGATCACGTTCACGACGACGGGGCAGCCGACCATGGCTTCAAGCTCTGCTCTGAGCTTTTCGATCTCCGCGCCGTGGAAGCCGATGACGACACCGGGCTTCGCGCACTGGATGAAGACTCTGACGCGGGCGCTGTCGCGCTCGATTTCGATCTTCGGAATGCCCGCACCGCGGAGCTTGTTTTTAATGTAGGTTCTGATGCGGTAGTCGGATACGATGTTGTCGCCGAATTTCTTGTCTTCGACGAACCATCTGGAATCCCAGTTCTTGATTACGCCTACGCGCAGACCGTGGGGATTAACTTTCTGTCCCATTGTCAACCTACCTCCTTCTCTTTGACTGCAAGTGTAACATGGCTGGTTCTCTTCAGAATCTGGAACGCTCTGCCCTGTGCTCTCGGCTGAACTCTCTTCAGTGTGGGTCCGGGGCATACGAAGCATTCAGAAACATAGAGGTTGCTCGCATCCATGTTGAAATTGTGTTCGGCATTTGCTACCGCGCTCTTCAGGAGCTTCACGAGGGACTCGGCGGCGATCTTGTTGGTATTCTTCAGAATAGCCATCGCTTCATCGGTGTCCTTGCCTCTGATGAGATCGAGAACGATCTGCACTTTGCGCGGAGAAATTCTCACATATTTAAGATGTGCTTTTGCTTCCATTTAGGGAATTGCCTCCTATCGCTTACTTTCAGTTTCCGTTGTTCGATGTTTTTGAGCCCGCATGACCCTTGAAGGTACGGGTAAGTGCAAATTCGCCGAGCTTGTGTCCGACCATATCTTCCGTGATATACACCGGAACATGCTTTCTTCCGTCGTGGACGGCGATGGTATGTCCGACAAATTCAGGGAAGATCGTCGAAGCGCGAGACCATGTCTTCAGCACCTTTTTCTCATTCTTTTCGTTCATAGCGACAATACGGTCGAACAGTTTCTGCTCTACATACGGCGCTTTCTTTAAGCTTCTGCTCATTGTGTTTCTCCTTACTCAAGTCTCATTACTTCGCGTTGCGACGCTTGATAATGAATTTGTTGGTTCTTGCCTTCTTGTTTCTCGTCTTGTAGCCGAGAGCGGGCTTGCCCCAAGGAGTAACCGGTCCGGGATGTCCGACAGGAGACTTACCTTCACCACCGCCGTGAGGGTGATCGCAGGGGTTCATAACAGAACCGCGGACCGTCGGGCGAATGCCCATGTGACGGGTCTTACCCGCTTTACCGAGCTTCACGGTCTCGTGCTCAAGGTTGCCGACCTGTCCGATGGTCGCCTTGCAGTCGAGACGGACGATGCGGACCTCTCCCGAGGGGAGACGGATCTGCGCCGTGCCGTTTTCCTTCGCCATCAGCTGTGCGAAGGCACCCGCGGAACGAACGAGCTGTGCGCCCTTACCGGGATAGAGCTCGACGTTGTGGATGATCGTACCGACGGGAATGGACGAGATGGGGAGCACGTTGCCGGGCTTGATGTCCGCGTCGGCGCCGGTGGCAACGACGTCACCGTCGGTCAGTCCGACGGGAGCAATGATATAGCTCTTCTTGCCCTCATCGTTCTCAAGGAGTGCGATGTAGGAGGTTCTGTTCGGGTCGTACTCGACGCCGATGACCTTTGCCGTACCTTCGGTATCTCTCTTGAAGTCGATGATTCTGTACTTCTGCTTGTTGCCGCCGCCCTGGTGACGGACGGTGATTTTACCGTAGCTGTTTCTGCCTGCGTTCTTCTTTTTCTTCGCGATAAGGCTCTTCTCGGGTGTGAACTTGGTAACCTCGTCGAAGGAAGGACTCATCATGTTTCTGCGCGACGGTGTTGTCGGCTTATATCTCTTTGTAGCCATTGTTCACTACCTCCCTCAGTTCATGCTGTCGAAGAAGGGAATCGTAGCGGATTCTTCGGTCAGGGTGACGATCGCTTTCTTCCACTCGCCCGTATAGCCGGCATGTACGCCGTATCTCTTCGGTTTCTTCTTCATATTGATAACATTGACCTTGGCGACCTTGGTCTTATTGAACATCGCCTCGACGGCGGCGGCGATCTCCGCCTTCGTCGCGGTCTTCACCACTTCAAAGCTGTAACGCTTCGCACCGACGGAGTCCATGCTCTTCTCGGTGATGAGAGGTTTTACAATGATATCCGCATAAGACTTCATCTTGCATATACCTCCTCGATTTTCTTCACCGCATCCTTTGCGATGATGAAGGTGTCGCAGTTCAGGACATCGTATACGTTCACGGTGTTCCACTGCGTGGTCTTGACGCCCTCGATATTGTCGCAGCTCTTGATAACAAAGCCGTTCACTTCGGGAAGCACGATGAGTGCTTTCTTCGCGGCTCCGAGGTTTTCGAGCATAGCGACCATCGTCTTGGTCTTGTACTCATTCATCGCGATATTGTCGACAACGATCATCTCGCCGCCCGCGACCTTCGAAGACAGGGCGCTGAACAGCGCGACTCTCTTTACGCGCTTATTGAGGGTGACGCGATAGCTGCGGGGCTTCGGGCCGAGCGCTACGCCGCCGTGTGTCCACTGAGGAGAACGGGTGCTGCCCTGTCTTGCACGGCCTGTACCCTTCTGCTTCCAGGGCTTCTTGCCGCCGCCGGAAACTTCCGTGCGGGTCAGCGTGGACTGTGTGCCCTGTCTCTGGTTGAGCAAAAATGCTCTGACTGCGGTATGGAGGACTGCTTCATTGACTTCCGCGCCGAACACGGTGTCCGACAGAGTGATCTCGCCGACTTCCTTGCCCGCCATATCAACAACTTTCATATTAGGCATTGTTTGTTCCTCCTTCCGTTATGCTTTCACCGAGTCGCGGAGGAAGACGATCCCGCCCTTGGAGCCGGGAACCGCGCCTTTGACCGCGATCAGATTCTTTTCCGCATCGATCTTCACCGCTACGAGGTTAAGGATGGTAACCTGTTCGTTACCGTACTGTCCAGCCATCTTCTTGTTCTTGTAAACACGGGAAGGCGTGGAGTTTGCTCCCATGGAGCCGCACTGACGGTGAATGGGACCCGTACCGTGAGTCATTCTCAGGATGTGATGTCCCCATCTCTTCACGCAACCGCTGAAGCCGCGACCCTTTGTGATACCTGTGATGTCGACCTTGTCGCCTGCGGCGAAGGTATCGACGGTTACCACGGAACCGACCTCGTATGCGCTCGTGTCGTCCAGTCTGAATTCCTTCAGATGCTTCTTCGGGGAGACACCGCTCTTTTTGAAATGACCGAGCTCAGCCTTGGTGAGGTGCTTCTCTTTCGCATCCTCGAACGCAAGCTGAAGTGCGTCATATCCGTCGTTTGCGACGGTCTTCTTCTGTACTACCGCACACGGACCCGCTTCAATCAGGGTCACCGGTATTACATTGCCCTTTTCGTCAAAGATCTGGGTCATGCCCAGCTTCTTTCCGATCAAACCTTTTTTCATTTTTCCTCCGTTCAGTTATTGGTTGACGGGTTGAATTTTCGCTCTTCGCGGAGCCGCCAACTTGACTTTGAGGCTTTGCCTTCGGGATTTGAAGCTCCCGACCCCTCTCGGGGATTCCTTACGCCTTGATTTCGATTTCCACGCCTGCGGGAAGCTCGATGCTCATCAGAGCCTCGACGGTCTTCTGTGCAGGATCCAGGATATCGATGAGACGCTTGTGCGTGCGCATTTCGAACTGCTCACGGCTGTCCTTGTACTTGTGAACCGCTCTCAGGATCGTGACGATCTCTTTGTCGGTCGGAAGCGGAATCGGACCGCTGACACGGCTTCCGTTCTTCTTAGCTACTTCCACTACCTTCTGCGCTGCGGCGTCGATGATGGTGGCATCATAGCTCTTCAGTCTCACTCTGATCTTTCCTTTTGCCATCGTTTTGTCCTCCTTTACGAATTGCTCTCATCCGCATTAAGAAGGGCGAGCAGGTTTCACACTGTGCCGGGCGTATCATCTACACCCCGATAAAATCAGTTCTGAAAGTCCACCGCAGGGACAGACGAACCGACCTTATGACACGGCACCGCAAGCGGCACCCGCTATTTTCGCCCGGTTAACTATCGGACATACTCCACGGAAATTCCCCGTCGGATGACGGCAACCTCCCGCTTCATCGCATATCAAGCCTAACTATTATATCTTAAATATGGCAAAAATGCAAGAGGTTCTTCATTTTTTTGTAAATTTCTTGTGTAGAAATTTTATGATATTTTCTTGCTTTGCTTGTACACAATGCACAAAATTCGGGAAAATCAGGAGTTTTCGGGGGAAAATTCGGCTTTTTTTTGGATCGTAACAATATGTTCATAAATTTATTGTAGAATAAAGATATCTTTCCGCCGTGCTATATAAATATAAAGGTAGAAAACGCGGCGGACTTTATCGGAAAGGCGATGGCACGCGCCCTTTTGCGCCATGTCACCGACAGATACACATGAAGCTGATCAGAGACCGACACGGAATCTACACGCCCGCTTTTTATCTTCTCACGCTGTGTGCCGTGATCCTACGCACGGTGGCACTCTTTATCGGATACGACAGGGTGACGGGGTACTACACGACGGCACTCGGAAAGGTCGCCGACACGTTCGCGGCGGTGTCCGTCCTGTTTTTCCTCTCCTACGCGCTCGTCTTCCGACGGGATGCGGGGCACGGGATCCCGCTCCTCTCTCCCGCCGCATATGTCCCCGCGGGAATCGCGTCGGTAGCGCTCCCCTTCTTTTCAAAGCAGCTGTTTGCCGCGGCGGCGGCGGCGGAAGATATCGCGCGCACGCTCCCCATGCGGGTAACGGCGATTCTCTGCGCGTGCCTGTCTCTGCCTGCCGTACTCTTCTTTCTGCTCTGCGTGATGGCGCCGCACGCGCGCTCCCGCGTGCGGGGAGAGTGCGGGATCCTGACGGCGCTCGCCTTTGCCGCTTACGCCGCTTATCTGTATTTCAGCACATCCCTGCCCATCAACGCCCCGGGGAAGCTCGCCGAGCAGTGTGCCTACCTTGCAATCTCGGTCTTCTTCCTGTATGAGACGCGCATCGCACTCGGAAGGGAGTGCCGTCCGCTGTATTCGGCGTTCGGCTTTATCGCGGCGTATCTTGCGGCTTATGTTTCCCTGCCCGCCCTCATTCTCTACTTCTTCGGCGATCTGACGGTGGAAAACAGCTTGCAGGCGACGGTGTTGACCTTCGCTCTCTTCCTCTTTATTCTTTGCCGCGTTCTGCTCGCGGGGCGGCGGGACGACGCGACGCACACGCCGCTAACCGACTCGCTCTTCGCACTCGCGGCGGCGAGAGAAGAAGAGCTCGCCCATGCGGCGCCCCTGCCCTACGACGTTCTCGAGGCAGAGAAGAATGACCCCGACCGTCTGCCTGCCGACATTTTCGCCGATCTCGTATCGGAAAGCGAGGACGTCGGTGCGGAGTCCGACGGTGCGGAAGAAGGGACGCAAGACGACGAGCCCCACGAAACGGCAGAACCTGCCACAGAAGAAACCGATCATCCGGCGGAGCCCGTGGCGAACGCCGTCACGGAAGACGAGGCGTCCGACGACACGGAGCCCGCGGAGACCGAAAAAGAGATCGCGGCGCAAAAAGCCGGGGAGGAGACGGACGAATGAAGAAGATCCTTGTCATTGACGGAAGCAGTATCATTCACCGCGCATACTACGGGGTGCGTCCGCTCAGCACGAAGAGCGGAAAGCCGACGAACGCCGTTTTCGGCATGGTCAACATGATCTCGCGTCAGCTCGACACCGTGAAGCCCGATTATGCCGCCGTCGCCTTCGACCTAAAGACGCCGACCTTCCGTCATAAGCTCTATGACGCATACAAGGCGGGGCGCCGCCCGACGCCCGACGATCTCGTCGCACAGTTTGACGACGCGAAGGAAGTCCTCCGCGCGATGGGACTGACGATCCTCACGCTCGAAGGGTACGAAGCCGACGATATCCAGGGAACCGTCGCGCACATGGCGCACGCGCATCCCGACACCGAAAGCTTTGTCTTCTCGGGTGACCGCGACCTGCTCCAATTGATTGACGACAAGATTACCGTCCTGCTCGCGACGAACACCGACACCCTCCCGATGCACGAAGCCGAATTCCGCGCGAAGTACGGCATCCCCTCCTCCGCCTTCGTCGACATGAAGGCACTCATGGGGGACTCCTCCGACAACATTCCCGGGGTGGCGGGCATCGGCGAAAAGACCGCCGCGAACCTGATCGCCTCCTTCGGCACGCTCGAGGGGATCTACGAGCACATCGACGACCCGAGCATCAAAAAAGGCGTCAGAGAAAAGCTGCTCACCGGCCGCGACATGGCGTTTCTCTCCCGCACGCTCTCCCGCATCGACACGACGGTTCCCCTGCCCGTCACGCTCGAAGAGCTTGCCTATCACGGCATCGACAAGGGGGCATTGTATCGAAAATTCACCGAGCTTGAGCTGAATTCTTTTATCGTAAAGTTTGGTTTGCATAAAGAAGATTCCGACGCGAAATCGAAAGAAACAATCGATGAATCGGAAATAATTGTTGACATTTGCGAGGTTCCTTCGGATTTATTGGACAAAAAGCAGGTCGCGGTTTTGGAAGGCGAAGAGAATATGTTTCTCTCGGATGGCGAGAAAAGCTACCGTTTTACGGGAGAGCTTTCTTTGCTCGCCCCTCTGCTTTCGGGGAAGCGGGACGTACTCACTTTTGAGGGAAAGCGGCTATGGCACAGGCTCACGGATGCGGGTGTTGTCATCGGGCATGATATACGTTTTCTCGACCTTTCCCTGTATGCGTATGTACTCAATCCCGGGAGCGGAAACACGACGCTCTCTTCCCTCTTCTCGATGTTCCTCGGCGTAACGCCGCAAGGTGCGGCTCCCGCACATCTCTTCGCTTTGGAGCGTGTCATGCGGGAAAAGGTGACCGCGGACGGGGAGCTTGCCGTTCTCGACGACCTCGAGATTCCCTTGCTTCCCATCCTTGCGAGGACGGAAGAAACAGGCTTCCGTATCGACACGGAGGGGATGCGCTCGTTCGGCGAAGCATTGGACGGGCTTGCCAAAGAGCTGACCGACCGCATTTATATGCAGGCGGGCGAGGTCTTCAATATCAATTCACCGAAACAGCTCGGCGAGGTTCTCTTTGAAAAGCTCGGCTTGTCCTGCGGAAAGAAAAAGACAAAAAGCGGGTACTCGACCGATGCGGAGACGCTCGAAGAGCTTCGCGGTTACGCGCCGATCGTCGAGGATATACTGGAATACCGACAGGTGACGAAACTGCGCAGTACGTATGCCGTAGCGCTCGTGGAAGCGGCGGATGCGGAGCATCGGATTCACACCGACTTCAAGCAGACGCTGACGGCGACGGGACGGCTCTCCAGTGCCGACCCGAACCTCCAGAACATTCCGATCCGCACCAAAATGGGACGTGAAATGCGCCGCTATTTCATCGCCAAAGAGGGCTATTCCCTGGTGGATGCGGACTACTCGCAGATTGAGCTCCGCCTGCTCGCCCACATTTCGGGGGACGAGAAAATGCAGGACGCCTTCCGTAACGGTGAGGACATTCACCGCAAGACGGCGGCGGCAGTCTTCGGCGTCCCCGAGGAAGCGGTGACCGACGAGCTCCGCAAGCGGGCAAAGGCGGTCAATTTCGGTATCGTGTACGGCATCGGCGGCTTCTCCCTAGCGAAAGACATCGGCACGACGGTAAAGCAGGCGACCGCCTATATTCAGAATTACAAGCACAATTATCTGGACATTGACGCCTATCTCGACCGCGCCGTCAAGGAGGCGGAAGAGCACGGATATTCCGTGACGCTCTTCGGAAGGCGGCGCTATATTCCCGAGCTATCGGCGCAGAATGCCAATCTTCGCGCGTTTGGCAAGCGGGTGGCAATGAATGCGCCCATTCAGGGCACCGCCGCGGACATTATCAAGACGGCGATGATCCGTGTTTCAAACCGACTCGACAAGGAAGGGCTCGACGCACGACTCGTCATGCAGGTGCACGACGAATTGATTCTCGAAGTGCGTGACGATCAGGTGGAACGTGCGGCAAAGCTCCTGAAAGAAGAAATGGAGCACGCGGTCACGCTTTCCGTCCCGCTGACAGTCGATGTCTCGGCGGGGAAAAACTGGCTCGAACAGAAGGAGCTGGATTGACGGGCGGAAGGGCTTTCTTCCCTTTTGCCATCGGTGCTTCGGAAGAGCGAACGTTTTCGGCAATTCGTGCCCCGATGCCGAAGAGAAAATGAGCGTTTTTCCCGCCGTCGAAGCGGAAGCGAGCATCCCCTCCGCGAAGCGAAAATAAGCGTTTTTTTCCTTTCGTCGAAGCGAAAGCGAGCGCTTCTCGCTTTTCACCGAAAAACAGGCGCATCATCGAATAAATCTTTATTTTCTACCAAAAATCCGAAGGAGATCCTTAAATCTCCTTCGGATTTTTTTGCTTTTGCGTGCGTTTTCCGCTTAGCGGATCGTGGACGCTTTTACTTGTCGGTAACGATTTTTGCCGGACGGGCAGCACTGTGCTTACTTATCGGCGATAGCTTCCGCCCGCCCCCCGCTTGTCAGCGAGGATTTTTACTTAGCGGACTGCAATCGCCTTTCGAACGGCATTGTTTTGCTTTCGGCAAGGGTGCTCGCTGTTACTCGATGAAGAGTTTTCGCGTACCGGCGAGGCTTCCGCTTTCGCCCGCGTGGCTCATGACCTCTTCGGTCAAGGCATTATCGATGGCGACCTTGGTGACGGAGGTATGATAGCGTTTCGCTACGCTCCAAAGGGTATCCTCGGGAGCGGGATAGCAGACGGTGATCTTGGTTTCATGTCCCGCGTCCTCATACGGTGCGCCTGCCTGTAAGGAGTCGAGGATGCGGACGCTCTTCTCTTCCCCGACCGTGAGTGTGCAGGCAACGCGACATTCGGCTTCCACCGTATCTCCGTTCAGCTTTGCCGTAGCGTCGGTCGGAACGAGGGTACATTCAATCTTTGCATCGGTCGGAAGGTTAACGGGCAGTTTCACCGCGGCGGTGAAGGGCGTGGTAAATTTCACATTGCCGTAGCTGACGCCACCGTCCTCCGCCACGATGCAACCGACCGCACGGAAGGTACAATCGCCGCCGAGCGTGACGAGATTCTTCTCGGCGCTCTTCTCGCTCATGCGAACTTCCGCAGTTGTCAGGAAAATATCGCGAAGGACATCTTCGTCTTCCTTCGGTGTGTATTCCCCACTCAGGGTAAGCGGTTCGGTCGTCGAAGCGAGGAACTCCTCATAACGGAAGTCGCGATACCCGGCGTCGCTCTCTGCCTCCTTGAGATAGGCGTCGGTGACGACCGAGATCGGAACATTGTCATCGGTGGCGGCGGCATATTCCGCGACGCCGCTGACAGTAATGACGCTTCCGCCCTCGGGATCCGCGTTCACGGCGGTAGAGACCGAGGTCAGGCGTCCGCCCGCGGTGGCGGCGGTGCGTGCGGCGGTTCCTTCGATCGGAATCATTTCCTCAAAGGGAATCTCCTTTTTAATACCGAAGGGCGGCTGATCGCCGCTTCTGACAATGGCGGTAAAGGTGATCGTTCCCTGCAAAAGGACGCCTCCTTCGACGCCCTCGGCATGGTTAACGGTGACGCTGCCGCCTGCGGCGATAACCTCTACCTCCTCGGGCGGGATCCCGTCGAGGCGCACCATTTCGTCGGCGTATTCCCGCTCGCCCCCGTTCCCGAAGGCGCGGGAACGGATCATGATCGGCATCTCTCTTGTCTCGGGGGCGTGACCGTCCTCAAAGGCGGTACCGTTTACGCCGATCGTTTCGCTCTCGCGCAGGCTGACATGTGTGGCAAGCGCGCATTTCGCCGTAATTTTGCGTGGACCCGAGAGACGCAGGGAAAGGTTCTGCACGGTAGTATCCGCCGCCGCGTCGAGATACCCCTCCTCCGAGATCGGGAGCGAGACCTCATAATCCGAGGTGAAGGATGCGTTGGTGAGCTTTCCCTCACTGTCCGCGTAAAGAACCTCATAGGCGACAATTCCCGCAAACTCAACATCGGAGCTTCCGACAAATTTGCCGGACGGGGTGACCTTTGCCTCCGCGGACAGAATCTTTTTCACGTCCCCCTGATAATCGGGAAGAACGTATTCGCACGAGCTTTCCGTATAGACGGCATCCGCGCCGCACTCTTTCTGAAAGGTGTTTTTCATAGTATGCCTCCGAAGAATTTCGTTTCGTCACATCCTATGCGTCACCCCTCCGCTTTATGACAAGGGCACGGACGGTATTATGAATCGGTAGACTTTTCACCCGTGACACTCGTGCAAGGCATCTTTTTCTCTTCCGAAACAAGAGGCTTATGACGGTAAAAATCTTTATTTTCTACCGAAAGTCGGTGTTTTTTCTCTTTGCACGAAAGAAAATGTATTGGGCAATTGAAGAAGGCACAGATAAAGCAAAAACGCGGATGGTGTGTCATAACACGGCAGAGAGTATAGAATCGCCCCCCAAAAAACGTCACGGAAGGATTGCGCGGGCATAGAAACATCTTTCATCGCCGCAGAAGAATTACGGGTCATAGAAGCATCTTTTGAAAACTGCCGCAAGAATTGCACAGAACACAAAGCTGTGTCTTCCGAAATTGCCGCAAAGTGCGTGAAAAAGCAAGGGATCGATACACAGCAGTATAGCAGCGCAAGCGAGCATGTTGCAAGCGAAGCGCGGACAAAGCGTAGAGCAAAGCAGGGCGCGGCGAAGTGCGTGGCAAAACGCAGTGTGCAGGCGAGCAGGGCGCGGAGAAATGCGGGGCTAAGCGCAAAAAATAACGACCATCCCGAGGGATGGTCGTTATTTTTATGAAAGATAGATCTCTCTATCTTACGCAATCGGAAGAACCGAATTACGCGATGATCTCGGAAACGACGCCCGAACCAACGGTTCTGCCGCCTTCACGAATAGCGAAGCGAAGACCCTTCTCGCAAGCGATGGGGCTGATAAGCTCCACAGTCATGTTAACGTTGTCGCCGGGGCGGCACATTTCAACACCTTCGGGAAGCGTGATGACACCGGTAACGTCGGTCGTTCTGAAGTAGAACTGAGGTCTGTAACCCGAGAAGAAGGGCTTCGAACGGCCGCCTTCCTTTTCGGTAAGAACGTAGACCTGACCTACGAACTTGGTGTGGGGGTGGATCGAACCGGGCTTCGCAAGAACCTGGCCTCTTTCGATGCCCTTCTTGTCAACGCCGCGGAGAAGAAGACCAACGTTATCGCCGGCTTCTGCAAAGTCCATCATCTTGTGGAACATTTCGATACCGGTAACGACTGTCTGGGTCTTTTCTTCCTTCAAACCGACGATCTCAACGACGTCAGCCATCTTAACGGTACCTCTCTCAACACGACCGGTAGCAACCGTACCACGGCCGGAGATCGAGAAGACATCCTCGACGGGCATAAGGAAGGGCAGGTCTGCCTTTCTGTCGGGCGTCGGGATATAGCTGTCAACAGCATCCATGAGCTCCTTGATGCAAGCGTACTCGGGAGCGTTCGGATCCTTGCTCGGAGACTCGAGAGCAACACGGGCGGAACCACGGATGATCGGAATGTCGTCGCCCGGGAAGTCGTACTCGTTCAGGAGGTCACGGATCTCCATCTCAACGAGGTCAAGAAGCTCGGGGTCGTCAACGATGTCAACCTTGTTCATGAAGACAACGATGGCAGGAACGCCGACCTGACGGGCAAGAAGAACGTGCTCTCTGGTCTGAGCAAGAGGGCCGTCGGTACCTGCAACGACGAGGATCGCGCCGTCCATCTGAGCAGCACCGGTAATCATGTTTTTAACATAGTCGGCGTGGCCCGGGCAGTCAACGTGCGCATAGTGACGCTTCTCGGTTTCATACTCAACGTGTCTCGAGTTGATTGTGATACCACGAGCCTTCTCTTCGGGGCAGTTATCGATCTGGTCGTAAGCGAGGAAGTCGATGTTGCTGTTCGTCAGAGAAAGGTACTTGGTGATAGCGGCGGTCAGAGTGGTCTTACCGTGGTCAACGTGACCGATGGTACCGATATTCACATGGGGTTTGGTTCTTTCGAATTTTGCCTTTGCCATTTTAATATCCTCCTAAGAATATATTTTTTAATTTTTGATTTAAGGGAGTCTCCGTGCGGGCGTTATGCCCGCGGCGGAAACGCTTGCGCAAAATTACTTCGCGCGGTTTTTGATGATCTCGTCCTGAATGGACTTCGGAACATCCTGGAATCCGTGAGGCTCCATGACATAGACGGCACGTCCCTGCGATCTCGAACGAAGTGCGGTCGCATAACCAAACATCTGTGCGAGAGGAACATACGCGTAAATTCTCTGGATGCCCTGGCTGATCTGCTCCATCGAGTCGATCTGACCGCGACGGGAGTTGATGTCGCCGATGATATCACCCATATAATCGTCGGGCGTCGTGACCGACACCTTCATGATGGGCTCGGTGAGAACGGGGTCTGCCTTCCGCATCGCTTCCTTGAACGCCATCGAACCGGCGATCTTGAATGCCATTTCGGAAGAGTCGACTTCGTGGTAAGAACCGTCGTACAGCGTCACCTTCACGTCAACGACGTTGTAGCCCGCGAGGACACCCGCCTGCATTGCGCCGCGGATACCCGCATCGACTGCGGGAATATATTCCTTCGGGATGGCACCGCCCGTGACGGCATTGACGAACTCATAGCCCGCGCCCGTCTCGTTCGGCTCGATCGTGATCTTGACGTGACCGTACTGACCTTTACCACCCGACTGACGCGCATACTTGGTCTCCTGGTCGACCTTCTTGCGAATGGTCTCCTTGTAGGCAACCTGCGGTGCGCCGATGTTCGCCTCCACCTTGAATTCACGAAGCAGACGGTCGACGATGATCTCGAGGTGAAGCTCACCCATACCCGCGATAATCGTCTGTCCCGTTTCCTCATCGGTGTAGGTGCGGAAGGTCGGGTCCTCTTCGGCGAGTTTCGCCAAAGCGATCGACATCTTCTCCTGACCGGCCTTCGTCTTCGGCTCGATCGCCTGACGGATAACGGGCTCGGGGAATACCATGCTCTCGAGGATGATGGGATGCTTCTCATCGCAGAAGGTATCGCCCGTCGTGGTGTTCTTCACACCGATAACGGCAGCGATGTCACCCGCGTAGCAGACATCGATATCGGTTCTCTCGTTCGCATGCATCTGAAGGATACGTCCGAATCTCTCGTCGCTGTCCTTCGTGGAATTGTAAACATTGGTTCCCTTCTCCACAACGCCCGAGTAGACGCGGAAGAAGCAGAGTTTACCGACGTAGGGGTCAGTCATGATCTTGAACGCAAGCGCGGAGAACGGCTCGTTATCGTCCGCATGACGGACATCCTCTTCGCCGGTCTCGGGATTGACGCCCTTGATCGCCTCAATGTCGGTGGGAGCGGGCATATAGTCGACGATGGCGTCGAGCAGCTTCTGCACGCCCTTGTTCTTATAAGAAGTACCGCAGCAAACGGGAACGATGTCGTTCGCGATGGTGGCGCGACGAAGCGCCGCCTTCAGCTCGTCCACGGTAATCTCCTCTTCGTTGAAGAATCTGTCCATCAGGGTCTCGTCCGTCTCACAGATGGACTCCACCATTTTGGCATGGTATTCTTCCGCCATGGCGCGCATATCCTCGGGAATCTCTTCCTCTCTCATATCCTTACCGAGGTCGTCGTAGTAGACGTCGGCTTTCATATTCATGAGGTCGATGATGCCGCGGAAGGACGACTCAGCCCCGATGGGAAGCTGGATCGGCACGGCGTTGGCATGAAGTCTCGTCTTCATCATCTCGACAACACGGAAGAAGTTGGCTCCCATGATGTCCATCTTGTTGACGTACGCCATTCTCGGGACGTGATACTCGTTCGCCTGATGCCAGACCGTCTCGGTCTGGGGCTCAACGCCGCCCTTCGCGCAAAGGACGGTAACCGAACCGTCGAGAACGCGCAGGGATCTCTGAACCTCTACGGTGAAGTCCACGTGACCCGGGGTGTCGATGATGTTAATACGATATTTGTGTTCCTTCGCATGTTCGACATCGTCGTGATACATGGTAGGAATCCAGTAGCACGTCGTGGCGGCAGAGGTGATCGTGATACCACGCTCCTGCTCCTGCGCCATCCAGTCCATGGTAGCACCGCCGTCATGAACCTCGCCGATACGATGCGTCTTACCGGTATAAAAAAGGATACGTTCGGTCGTCGTCGTTTTACCGGCGTCGATATGCGCCATGATACCGATATTTCTGGTATGTTCAAGCGAATATTCTCTTGGCATGAACTTGTCTCTCCTCTTTTATCCGAATCAGAATCTGTAATGGGCGAAAGCCTTGTTGGCTTCTGCCATCTTGTGGGTGTCTTCCTTCTTCTTGAAAGCGCCACCCATACCCGCCTTCGCATCCATGATCTCGTTCGCGAGTCTTTCAGCCATGGTTTTCTCACCACGCTGTCTGGAATACGAAGTGATCCAGCGGAGTCCGAGCGTCTGTCTGCGCTCTGCTCTGACTTCCATCGGGACCTGGTAGTTGGAACCGCCGACGCGGCGAGCCTTGACTTCAAGTACGGGCATGACATTCTCGAGTGCGGCAGTGAACACGTCAAGCGCGTTCTCTCCGCTCTTTGCCTCGATCATGGCGAATGCGTCATACACGATCTTCTGGGCAACGCCTTTCTTTCCGTCATACATGATATTGTTGATGAGCTTTGTGACAAGCTCGGAATTGTAGAGCGGATCCGGCAATACTTCTCTTTTGGAAATTTGACCTCTTCTAGGCACTGTACTTCCCTCCTTCATTAAAATATGATATCATAGGTACTCGGAATTTCTTCCGTTAGTGCTTTCGTTTGCGACGAAGTAGCATAAACAACTATATCCTCACAGCACGCGAGCACAATTTAGCGTCCGGCAGGTACCTTATTTCTTGGGACGCTTTGCTCCGTACTTGGAGCGGCCCTGCTTACGGTTGGCGACGCCTTGCGTATCCAGTGTACCGCGGATGATGTGGTAACGGACGCCGGGCAGGTCACGAACACGACCACCGCGGATCAGAACGACCGAGTGCTCCTGGAGGTTATGTCCGATACCGGGAATATACGTGGTAGCTTCCATTCCGTTGGTAAGTCTGACTCTGGCGATCTTACGAAGAGCCGAGTTCGGCTTTTTCGGGGTAACGGTGGTAACCTTGGTGCAAACGCCTCTCTTCTGCGGTGCGCTAAGGTCGGTCTGTGCATTCTTCAGAGTGTTGAAGCCCTTCTGAAGCACGGGAGTCTTCGACTTGAACGTCTTCTCCGAACGACCCTGTTTGACGAGCTGGTTAAAGGTTGGCATTCCTTTTCCTCCTTCCTCAAAGATATAGTGTTTATCTATACGAGCCGCAAAACGCGGCGGTATATTCTCAAATGGGCATAGGTATGGCTTTTCCCGCACACCTGCACATTATTTTACCATTTTCCCTTCGGATTGTCAATAGGTTTTTGAAAAAAGTTTTCCCCTCTTTCAAAGAAAAACGCGGAAAACCCGACACATGCCGACGTTTTCCGCGGTGATATTTCCAAAATCAGGATTTCTTTCCGAACAGCCCCGCAAAGAAGGATCTCGCCTTGTTTCTCTTTTTCTTTGCCTTGACGCGGCGGCGCCAGTCGGCAAAGCGAACCTTTAATCCGCGCGCCTCCCGTTTCAGATACTGGGGATAGGTATACATCGAGACGTTCGCTGCGAAGTCGCACGCTTCCTTCGAGAAGAAGCCGCTCTCGTCAAGCTCCGTCCAGCCGAAGCCCTCCGCATAGGTATCATGAAGCAGTGTCCAGAAGAAGAGCTTCGCATCGATCCAAAGAAGGTTATAGACCTTGAAGCAGATGCTGACCGACAGGTTGATAAAGGAGGCGGAAAGGGGCAGATAGAGCCCGTGATGAACGAGAAATTCCTTCACCGCCATATACACGGCGGGCACCTGCTCGTAATTCTTACGGAACATGCGGGCACGCACCTGCTTCGGATAGACGCGGTGATGAAGAAGGACACCCTCGCACTTCCCGACGCGCTCGGCGAGCGAGAGGGCGGTCAGGGTGAAGTACACGTCCTCGAAGATCTTCGCATCCTCAAGGAAGGACAACTCCTTTTCGGTCACGAAATCGCGGCGGAAGAGCTTATTCCAGACATACCCTTCCGTCGACTGGAAGATGGTATCGGGAAATTCGTTCTTTCCCGTGACCCGCCCGTTCGCGAGGATGTCGGCGTGCTCACTCGGGATACTGCGCTTGAATCGTGCGGTGCGATTTTCGAAGAGGTCGTACTCACAGACGGCGATGTCGAGAGATTTTTCCTTCGCCGTGCGGTAGAGCGTCTCGAGCATCGTCGGCTCGAAAAAGTCGTCGGCATCGAGAAAGGAGAGATACTCGCCGCGGGCGCGACGTATCCCGTTGTTTCTCGCCTTTGCGGGTCCCGCATTGGTCTCGGTGACGATGCGGATGCGCGAATCCTTTTTCTGATACTCTTTCAGAATCGCGAGGGAGCGGTCGGTCGAGCCGTCGTCGATGCAGATGATCTCGATGTCGCGAAGCGTCTGCGCAATCACGCTGTCGAGCGCGGGGCGCAGATAGTCCGAGGCATTGTAAATTGGCATGACGACAGAGACCGAGAGGGACTCGGTCTCACGAGGCATATTTTCTTCCAACGGATTTCTATCTTGATCACTCATCGTCATTCCTTCTTCCGCCGATACGGAAGCGGCGGAAAATGCAAAGTCGGGTTTCTCTTTTCTTTCTTTTTCTCTATTCTAACACAAACAGAAAAAAATGTCAACTGTTTCTTTCATTCTCTTTTTTCTCGCGAGGATCCGCCCCGGCTTTGCGTTTTTTTCGCGTTGAAAGACGAGAAAATCTATCCTTCCGTAGGGGGACACAGCAGGGGCATCAAGCCGAAAATATCGAAGCTTTTGCAAAGAAACGTTTACAAAACAGCCCCTTCGCGGATTTTTGCGAAGGGGCTGTGTTCTTTATCTTGCGATGTAGACCGTCTGATTTTCGTCGAGCGGCGCATCGGGAATGCGGATCTCATCCGGCTCAAAGTCCGTGTCCGTCGAGATGCTGCGGGGTGCGGTATCCTCGATCTCGACCTCCTGGTACGCGTCGATACCCGTACCGGCGGGAATGAGTTTACCGATAATGACATTCTCCTTGAGTCCGAGGAGCTGATCCTCTTTTCCGCGGATGGCGGACTCGGTGAGCACCTTGGTCGTCTCCTGGAAGGAGGCGGCGGACAGGAAGGATTCGGTCATCAGGGATGCCTTTGTGATACCGAGAAGCATGGGGGCACCCTCCGCCTCACGGACGGTGAGCTCGCCTGCCGCGCGGCGTGCCGCGATCTTTTCGTTTTCCTCACGGAATTCGAGAATATCGACGGTCGTGCCGACGAGAAGATCGGTATCTCCCGAATCTTCGACCCTGACCTTTCTCGTCATCTGGCGGGTGATGCACTCGACGTGCTTATCGTTGATCTCAACATCCTCGCCGCGGTACACCTTCTGCACCTCGCGGATGATATAATCGTATACGGCATCGATGCCGTTCATGTGAAGAACATCGGCAGGATTTAAGAAGCCCTCGGTCAGCTGCTGACCGCGCGTCACCTCCTGACCGTCCTCGATGGCGAGACGCATACCGAAGGGGATCTCGTACACGACCTCTTCGTCGGTCGGCTCTACGGGGTTCTTGATAATGACCTTCGAGAGCTTCTTATCCGACTCGATACGTGCGGTTCCCGTAAACTCGGTGACGATCGCCGTCTTCTTCGGGCGGCGTGCCTCAAAGAGCTCCTCGACTCTGGGAAGACCCTGTGTAATATCCGAACCCGCGACACCGCCGGTGTGGAAGGTTCTCATCGTAAGCTGAGTACCCGGCTCACCGATGGACTGTGCGGCGATAACGCCGACCGCCTCACCGATGGCGACGGGAGTGCCGTGCGCAAGGTCGGCACCGTAGCAGTGGACGCAAACGCCGCGCTTCGCGAGACAGCGAAGGATGGTTCTGACCTCCACTTCCTTAATGCCCGCGTCGACGATCGCCTGTGCCTGCTCTTCCGAGATCATGGTATTGGCGGGAACGATCAGCTCGCCCGTCTCTTCGTTGACGACGTCGCCGACCGTGTATCTGCCGACGAGACGGTCAAAGAGCTTCTCGACAACATTGGAACCGGACATGATATCCGACACGACGATACCGCTCTTCGCGCCGCAGTCCTCCTCACGGACGATCACGTCCTGAGAAACGTCGACGAGACGGCGGGTCAGGTAACCCGAGTCGGCGGTACGGAGTGCCGTATCCGACAGGGACTTACGCGAACCCTTCGCGCCCATGAAATACTCGAGCATGGTCAGACCTTCACGGAAGTTCGACTTGATGGGGATCTCGATCGTCTTACCGTTGGTCGCGAACATCAGTCCGCGCATACCCGCGAGCTGACGCATCTGCTTCATGGAACCACGGGCTCCCGAAGAGCAGATCATGTTCAGAGAGTTGTATTTATCGAGGTTGGCAACGAGGGCGTCAGTCACGGCGTTGGTGGTCTTATCCCACACGTCAATGACCTGCTTGTAGCGCTCCTCGTCGGAAAGCTCGCCCCAATTGTAAAGCTCGGTGATGTCCTCGACCTTCTTCGTCGCCTCGGCAAGGAGCTCCTTTTTCTTCGGCGGAATGGTCATATCGTAAACAGATATTGACAAAGAGGACTTCGTAGAGTAGCGATACCCCATGGATTTGATGTTATCGAGCACCGCCGCCGCATCGGCAAAGCCGTGATATTTGATCGTCAGGTCGACGATCTCCTTTAACTTCTTCGAGGTGGTGGCGAAGTTGATTTCGAGCGAGAAGGGATCGACCGAGCGGTCGACGTAGCCGAGATCCTGCGGGATCTTGCTGTTGAAGATCAGACGTCCGTAGGTGGCGTCGATGAGCGCGGTCTTCTCTTCCCCGTCGATGGTCTTGCGAACGCGCACCTTGATGGCGGCGTGCATACCGAGCTGTTTGTTCTCGTATGCCATCTCGACCTCGCTGAAGTCGCGGAAGACACG
The DNA here is from genome assembly GCA_934373635.1 of uncultured Eubacteriales bacterium. Classification (GTDB taxonomy): domain Bacteria; phylum Bacillota; class Clostridia; order Oscillospirales; family CAG-272; genus UBA1740. The sequence goes on along the minus strand of CAKROZ010000001.1, from coordinate 299,484 downwards.
ACCTTCGCCCGGCTCACCGGGATGGTCGATCGTCAGATAGTAGGAACCAAGCACCATGTCCTGCGAGGGGACGGTAACCGCCTTACCCGAAACGGGCTTCAGCAGGTTGTTCGCCGAGAGCATGAGGAATCTCGCCTCCGCCTGTGCCTCACTCGAAAGGGGCACGTGGACGGGCATCTGGTCGCCGTCGAAGTCGGCGTTGAACGCGGGGCAGACCAGCGGATGAAGCTTGATGGCACGACCCTCGACGAGGATCGGCTCGAACGCCTGAATGGACAGACGGTGAAGGGTGGGTGCACGGTTCAAGAGTACGGGATGCTCCTTGATGACGTACTCGAGCGCGTCCCAGACCTCGGGAGCGACGCGATCGACCTTCTTCTTCGCGTCCTTGATGGAGTTTGCCTTCTGTGTTTCGATCAGGCGCTTCATCACGAAGGGGCGGAAGAGCTCGAGCGCCATCTCCTTCGGCAGACCGCACTGATAGATCTTCAGGTCGGGTCCGACGACGATAACCGAACGTCCCGAGTAGTCGACACGCTTACCGAGCAGGTTCTGACGGAAGCGTCCCTGCTTACCGCGGAGCATCTCGGAAAGAGACTTGAGCGGGCGGTTGGACGCGCCCGTGACAGCCTTTCCGCGTCTGCCGTTGTCGATCAGGGCATCGACGAACTCCTGAAGCATTCTCTTCTCGTTACGGATGATGATCTCGGGAGCATTCATCTCGAGGAAGTGCTTCAAACGGTTGTTTCTGTTGATGACGCGACGGTAAAGCTCATTCAGGTCGGAGGTCGCGAAACGACCGCCGTCGAGCTGTACCATCGGACGGATATCGGGGGGAAGGACGGGAATGGTATCGAGAATCATCCACTCGGGACGGTTGCCCGACTTGCGGAACGCCTCGACGACCTCCAGTCTCTTGATGATCTTGACTTTCTTCTGGCCTGTCGCTTCGGCGAGCTTTTCCTTTAACTCCGCCGACAGCTTTTCGATGTCAATCTCGGCGAGAAGCTCTCTGACCGACTCGGCACCCATGCCCGCCTTGAAATCGTCCTCGTACTTTTCTCTCGCGCTCTTATACTCGGCATCGGTGAGAAGCTGTTTCTTCTCAAGGGGCGTATTGCCCGGATCGATGACGATGTAGCGTGCGAAATAGAGCACGCGCTCGAGAAGTCTCGGGGACATATCGAGGAGCAGACCCATTCTCGAAGGAATGGCGCGGAAATACCAGATGTGCGATACTGGCGCGGCGAGCTCGATGTTGCCCATGCGCTCGCGGCGGACCTTTTTCGTCGTGACCTCGACGCCGCACTTCTCGCAGACCTTGCCCTTGAAGCGGACTCTCTTATACTTTCCGCAGAGGCACTCCCAGTCCTTCGTCGGGCCAAAGATGCGCTCGCAGAACAGACCGTCGCGCTCGGCTTTCAGCGTGCGGTAGTTGATGGTCTCCGCCTTTGTGACCTCGCCGTGCGACCACGAACGGATCATTTCGGGAGACGCCAGACCGATTTTGATAGAATTAAACGCACTCTTATCCATATACTTAATACCCTGTTCCGCCGGGGGTCACCCGGCGGAGCGGCTCTTCCCTTCTTTACTATTATTCGTCGTCGTAGGAATCTTCTTCGTTTGCGTTATCGGCAAAGTCCTCGTCGAAGTCGTAATCGCCCTCGTCCTCGCCTTCGCCTTCCGCATCGTCCTCGAAATCCTCGTCCTCGTCGGCGGCATCGTCGAAGTCCGCGGGTGCGTCCTCCGCCTTTTCGTCGGCGCGGCGCTCGACCTCATCGAGGCTTGCGAACGCGGGTGCGTCGTCCTCGCCGATCTCGGAAACGGCGATCTCCTCACCGTTCTTATCGAGTATGGTAATGTCGAGACAGAGTGCTTGAAGCTCCTTGACGAGCACCTTGAAGGATTCGGGAATTCCGGGCTTCGGAATGTTCTGACCCTTGACGATCGCCTCATAGGTTCTGGTACGTCCGGTAACGTCGTCCGACTTCACCGTCAGAATTTCCTGAAGGGTGTAGGCGGCGCCGTATGCCTCGAGTGCCCAGACCTCCATCTCGCCGAAACGCTGACCTCCGAACTGGGCTTTACCGCCGAGAGGTTGCTGTGTGACGAGGGAGTACGGACCGATGGAACGGGCGTGAATCTTATCGTCGACAAGGTGGTGCAGCTTGAGGTAATACATGATACCCACGGTGACGGGGTTGTCGAAGGCATCACCCGTTCTGCCGTCGTAAAGTGTGACCTTGCCGTCGATGACCTTCAAGGTCTCGGTCTTCATGAGATTGCGGAGCTTCTCGTCGTCGTCGACGATCGCCTGATCGACACGCTGAAGATCGGGGGTACCGTCCTCGCGAAGGACTTCCATAAAGACTGCCTTACCGCGCACGCTCTCGTCGGGACGGATGTCACGCGTATATTTCGCACGGCGAAGAAGCTCGAGGATGTCGGTCTCCTTCGCACCGTCGAAGACGGGGGTCATGATCTTGATACCGAGCTTCTTGCACGCGATGCCGAGGTGAACCTCAAGCACCTGACCGATGTTCATACGGGAAGGAACGCCCAGCGGGTTCAGAACGATATCGAGGGGTGTGCCGTCCGCAAGGAAGGGCATATCCTCGGGCGGAAGGATTCTCGAAACAACGCCCTTGTTACCGTGGCGGCCCGCCATCTTATCGCCGACGGAGATCTTTCTCTTCTGCGCGATATAGACGTGCACCACTTTATTGACACCGGGAGCGAGGTCGTCCGAATTGCTTCTGTCGTAGATCTTGACATCGACGACGATACCGTACTCGCCGTGGCGCATACGAAGGGAGGAATCCTTGACCTCGCGCGCCTTCTCACCGAAGATGGCGCGAAGCAGTCTCTCCTCGGGGGTGAGCTCCGTCTCGCCCTTCGGCGTGACCTTACCGACAAGGATGTCGCCCGCGCGAACCTCGGTACCGATGCGGATGATACCGTCGGAATCCAGATCCTTCAGGGCGTCCTCACCGACGTTCGGTACCTCGCGGGTGATCTCCTGCGAGCCGAGCTTGGTATCTCTCGCCTCAATCGTATACTCTTCGATGTGGATTGAGGTGTACATGTCCTCGCGCACGAGGCGTTCGTTCAGAAGAACGGCGTCCTCGTAGTTGTAACCCTCCCACGTCATAAAGCCGATCAAAGCATTTTTGCCGAGGGAGATCTCGCCGTTCGAGGTCGCGGGGCCGTCGGCAATGACCTGACCCGCCTCGACACGCGCGCCCTCGTTCACGATGGGACGCTGGTTCACGCAGGTGCCTTGGTTCGAACGCTTGAATTTAATGAGATGATAGGTATCTTTTCTTCCCGAATCGGTGAGGATCACGATCTCGGAGCCTGCGGCACGCTCAACGGTACCGCCCTCCTTCGCGACTACGACAGCACCGGAATCGACCGCCGCCTTATATTCCATACCCGTCGCGACGATCGCGGAGTCGGTCATCATCAGCGGCACTGCCTGCTTCTGCATGTTCGAGCCCATCAGCGCACGGGTGTTGTCATCGTTTTCAAGGAAGGGAATGCAACCCGCGGCGACCGAAACCGCCATCTGCGGGCAGGCATCCATGAGGTCGACGCTCGTCGGCTCCACCTCGATGAACTCCGCCTTGCATCTCGCGATAACCTTCTTATTGATAAAGTAGCCGTTCTCGTCGATATGCTCGTTCGCCTGCGCGACGATGTTGTTGTCCTCTTCGTCCGCGGTGAGATAGACAACCTCGTCGGTCACTCTGCCCGTCTTCTTATCGACGATGCGGAAGGGCGCCTTCAAAAAGCCGTAATCGCTGATCTTCGCATAAGAAGCGAGGTAGGAGATCAGACCGATGTTCGGTCCTTCGGGGGTCTCGACGGGGCAGATACGTCCGTAGTGCGTATAGTGAACGTCACGCACCTCGAAGGAGGCGCGGTCACGGGACAGACCGCCGGGACCGAGGGCGGAGAGACGGCGCTTATGCGTCAATTCCGCGAGTGGGTTGTTCTGATCCATGAACTGGGAGAGGGGGGAGGAACCGAAGAACTCGCGGATCGCTGTGGCGACGGGGCGGGTGTTAATGAGGTTCTCGGGGCGCATGTCATCGTTGTCGTGGACGGACATTCTCTCCTTAATATTCTTATCCATGCGCGCCATACCGATGCGGAACTGGTTCTGGAGCAGCTCACCGACACAGCGGAGACGACGGTTGCCGAGATGGTCGATATCGTCGGTCGTGCCGATGCCGTGGGAGAGTCCGATCAAGTAATTGACGGAAGCAAAGATGTCTTCCTTCGTGATATGTTTCGGCTGAAGGAGAGCGATCTGCTCCTTCGCGCACTTCTTGATGAAATAGGTACGGGCATCGCCGGTCTGTCCCTCTTCATCCGCCTTCGCGATGATGTCGCGCAGAACGGAGAGGCGGACCTTCTCACCCGGCTTTACCCCGGCATCCTCAAGGTCGAAGCCGAGAAGCAACTCGGGACGACCCGTGCCGTTGCCGAACACCTTCACGGTGCTGCCAAGCTCGTCCTTCACAAAGATCTCTTCGGCAAGGCTGTCGTCGATCTTCGCGGCAAGCTCCTGCGTCACGACGGTGCCCTCCTCCGCGACGATCTCACCCGTGACGGGGTTCACGACGGGGGCGGCAAGGGCAAAGCCGACGACGCGGGCGCCGATGGCGAGCTTCTTATTATACTTATAGCGTCCGACGGCGGCGAGGTCATACCGCTTCGGATCAAAGAAGAGGTTGTTGACCAGCATTTCCGCACTCTCGACGAGCGGGGGCTCACCGGGACGAAGCTTCTTGTAGATCTCCTTCAGCGCTTCGTCACGGAAGGAGGTATCATTCTCCATCGCGAGGGTGGCGCACTCATCCTTCGCGAAGGTGGCGACGAGCATATCCTCTTCTCCGAACATGCGGAGAATCGCCTCATCCGAATCCTCGCCGACGGGGCAGAGGGCGCGGAGAAGGACGGTGACGGGAATCTTTCTCGTCTTATCGATCTTGACGAAGAAGACACCCGAGGTGTCCGTCTCGTATTCGAGCCACGCGCCGCGGTAAGGAATGACGGTAGCCGTATAGATGTGCTTACCCTGCTTGTCAACCTCGGTTCCGTAGTAGACGCCGGGAGAACGAACGAGCTGCGAAACGATGACGCGCTCCGCGCCGTTGATGACGAACGTACCGTTCTCGGTCATGAGGGGAAAGTCGCCCATGTAGATCTGTGCGGTCTTGAGCTCACCCGTCGAACGGTCAATGAGTCTGACGCCCACCTTCATGTGAGAGTCATAGGTCACCGAACGATCCTTGCACTCCTCGACGGAATAACGCGGATTCGGGTCGAGGGTATAGTCGGTGAACTCGATGGCGAGGTTGCCCGTGTAGTCCACGATGGGGGACACGTCGTGCAAAACCTCCTCGAGTCCTTCCTTCAAGAACCACTCGTAGGACTTCTTCTGCACCTCGATCAGATTTGGCATTTCCGTCGCTGCTTCAATCTTGGAAAAACTCATTCTCACATTCGTGCCAAGCTGCCTGGGTTTAAGCATCATAGATAGAATCACTCCATTCTAAAATTTACAAACTACCATAGATCGCCGCACTGCCCGTGCGCGGGCACTGCCGTCAAATATCGGTCGGTTCTGTGCGGAATCTGACGTTTTTCGGGGGAAAAACCCTAAAAAAGGGCAAAATATCCCCATAGTATAAGCGATTATAATGCATTATAGTATTATATCACAATTTTTCTATTTGTCAAGAGGATTTGTAAATTTTTTCCGAAAAAATGAAAAATTTCTTTCTCCGCCGTGCATCCGAGAGAAAAAAAGGCTGTTTTTTCGAAAAATCGCCGTCGGGTGGGCAACGGTCGGAGCGATTTCCGACAAAAAAGAAGCGGAAGCATTTTCGCCGTCATAGTCGAATTCTGCCTCCGCTTTTTGCGTTTTTCTTTGTTTTTGCAAAGAATCATTTACAATTATTCGTTATTTCCGTCGATTTCGGTCGAAGCGGCAAAGCGATACTCGCTCTTCCCTGTCGTCAGTGCTTCCTCGCCGACGCGTCCGAATCTGTCACCCGCAACGACATAGTGCTCGCGCAGGCGGATGCCGACGGAGGCGAAGGCGCTCTGCATCACGGTCGTGAGAGCGATATCCTCGGGCGAGGGTTTCGGGTACCCGTTCGGATGGTTGTGCGCGAGGATGACCGAGACGGCGCCCCGTCTCACGGCAATGTCGACAAGACGACGCGGCGTGATGCTCGACGAGTTGACCGAGCCGCGCGAGACACATTCCGCCGAGAGGACGCGCCCCGCACCGTCAAAGAGAAGAAGATATACATTCTCTTCGGAGAGGGGTGCGAAAAGAGCCGAAAGGTAGTCGGTGATCTGCCGCTCGGTGACGGCGCTCCCCATCGGGAAACGCTCGGTATGGCGGCGCGACGTGAGCGCGGCGACGAGCTTTAGGGCAACGGCGTTCTTTTCGGACATTCCGTAGGTCGCCGTCAGCTCTTCGACGGGCAATGTGAGAAGGGTGCGGAGACTCCCGCCGTCGCGAAGCATCCGTGCGGCACACGTCGCGGCATCGGCGATATCGGGAAGAGCCGACAAAAGGCGTGTGAGCGTCCCCTCGTCCCGCATCCTTCCCGGTGTGGGCGCCGACTCGCCGATCAGAATTTCGCGACCGTCGCCCGCGGCGTCCTTCGAGGAAAAGGCGATGCATTTATCGCCCGAGAGAATATAGTGTCCGAGCAGAGGAACGCAGGAGACGGCGAGCGCCTCACCGACGAGATGCCCGCGCACGTAATCGTTTTCGGAAGGATAGAGCGGCCCGAAGGGGTGGGTATGTGCCAGAATCACGGCGGACGCGTGCCGCTCGATGGCGAGAGAAACGAAGCGCTGCACATCCGCACGTCCTCTGCCGAAATCCTCATCGGCGATTTCATCGGTCGCGATCCTGCAGAGGCGGTTGTCGAGGGAGATCATCACGGTGCGGTAACCGTGGGCGTTCCCGAGCAGAGAGCGGAGATAATCCTCCACACGACGATAGGCAAGCTCCTCCCGTCCCGCATCCTCGGCGGGAAAGAAAGTCTCCTCTCCCGCGGCGAAGACCTCGGAAAGAAAGTGTGCCGCCCTCTCCCCGATGCCGGGTGCGGCGGTAAGCGCCTCTTCGTCGGCGCCCGCGATCCCGTCGAGGGTGCCGAAACGCGCGAGAAGTTCATGCGCGATCGGGTTGGTATCACGATAGGGAATGACGGTGTACAAAAGCATTTCAAGAAGCTCATGCGTATCGAAAATGTCAGCGCCGTGTAAAGAAAGCTTTGCTTTCATGCGTTTTCTGTGACCGATATGCACGCTTGTCATGTAAAGACCCCCTTCCCTTTTTTCTTTGTTTTCGGTTTGTTTTTACAATTTTTGCTCCGTGTCCACGGTGTCTTTTTCCGATGTGTCCCCGTCTTCGGATGTGTCGGATGCTTTCCTTTCCTCTTCATAGTGCGGGATGTAGCCCTCGGGCTTTTTCACCTCGAGCATACAGATGGGCACACCCTTTTCGGTAAAGGCGCGCTCATACTCGGTCATGACATTGCCTTCCGCATACGCCGACGCGTGAAGATCACGGGTGACGAAGGCGAGCGTGAGCCCGAGAGCCGCAATCTCTCCGAGCGAAAACTCGAAGAGAGGAACGTTGTCAGTCTTGAAGCGCAGGATCCCCCCGTCGCGAAGCAGGGTGAAATACATTGCGAGATAGCGCCGATAGGTCAGGCGGCGCTTGCGATACCCCTTTTTGTGCCACGGGTCGGAGAAATTCAGATAGATGCGGGAGACTGTGCCGGGTGCGAACCACAGCGGGAGGTTGTCCGCCCCGTCGATCAGAAAGCGGAGATTGTCGGGACGTTCCGCCGCCCTTACCTTTGCCTGTTCGGCGGCAAGGACAACGCAGTCGGAGATGCGCTCCATCGCGAAAAACAGCGCGTCGGGGTTCTGCCTTGCCGTCTCGCAGGCGAAGCCGCCCTTCCCCGCGCCGACCTCGAGAAAGATCTCTCCCTCTCTCCCGAAGACCTCACGCGCGGAGGCAATCGGCTGTTCGGGGCGCGAAAGCAGAAGCTCCGCGCACGCCTCGAGACGGGCGGCGCCGTTCTTTTTTCTTCTCATTCTCATCGGCGGTACCTCTCGGCTTCCCCGCGGGCAAATTCGGTCAGCTCAAGCCCGGGGTTGTCTTCAAGCACCCAGCGGATCGTCCACTCGGTCGGGAAGATCAGAAGGTTGTTGCCGCGGAAATCCTGCACCCACTTGGTATCGTGGGAGAGCTTCAATGTCTTGGGGTCAAGATCGGGATTCGCGATATAGCGGATCTCCCGATAGGGGAGGTCGGAACGGCGGAGGTCACAGCCGTACTCGTTTTTGAGTCGGTATTCAAGCACCTCAAATTGCAGGACGCCGACCACACCGACAATGACGCGCTCGAGTCCCGCGTTCGGTTCGGTGAAGATCTGAATGGCACCCTCTTGGGCGATCTGCATCATGCCCTTGGCAAACTGCTTACGCTTCATGGAATCGACCTGCTCGACCATGGCGAAGTGCTCGGGCGCGAAGACGGGGATACCCTCAAAGCAGAATTTCTTCCCCTTCTCGCACACGGTGTCGCCGATGGAAAACACACCGGGGTCGAACACGCCGATGATGTCGCCGGCATACGCCTCGTCGATGACCTCGCGCTCCGCCGCCATCATCTGCTGAGGCTGAGACAGGCGGAAACTCTTGCCCCCCTGTACGTGGTAATATTCCTTCGACCGATCGAATCTGCCCGAGCAGATGCGCATAAACGCAATGCGGTCGCGGTGCGCCTTGTTCATGTTCGCCTGGATCTTGAAGACGAAGGCGGAGAAGGCGTCGTCGAAGGGATCGATCACGACGTCCCCCGCACGGCGGGCGAGGGGCGCGGTCGTCATTTTCAGAAAGTGCTCGAGGAAGGGCTCTACGCCGAAGTTGTTGAGCGCGGAGCCGAAGAAGACGGGTGAGAGCTTCCCGTGCCGCACCTTCTCGATGTCGAAGTCGAAGGAGGCGCCGTCGAGGAGCTCGACCTGCTCGCAAAGCTCGGTGCGGCTCTTCTCCCCGATCAGAGAATCGAGCGTCGCCGTATCGGAAATGTCACAGTCGACGCCGTGGATCTTCTCGCGTCCTCTGTGCGAGTCCGAGAAGAAGAGGATGGAGCGCGCCTCACGGTCGTAAACGCCCTTGAACCCCTGTCCGCAACCGATGGGCCAGTTCATCGGATAGGTGCCGATGCCGAATTCGCGCTCAAGCTCGTCGAGAAGGTCGAAGGGATCGCGCGCCTCTCTGTCCATTTTATTGATAAAAGTGAAGATCGGAATGTCCCGCATGGCGCAGACCTTGAAGAGTTTACGCGTCTGCGGCTCGATGCCCTTCGCGGCATCGATCACCATGACAGCGCTGTCCGCCGCCATCAGTGTGCGGTAGGTATCCTCCGAGAAATCCTGATGTCCCGGGGTGTCGAGGATGTTGATGCAATAGCCCTCGTACCCGAATTGCAGCACCGAGGAGGTGATGGAAATTCCTCTCTGCTTTTCGAGATCCATCCAGTCGGAGACGGCGTGCTTGTCCGACTGCTTCCCCTTGACCGAGCCGGCGGTCTGAATGGCGCCGCCGTAAAGAAGAAACTTCTCCGTCAGTGTGGTCTTACCCGCGTCGGGGTGCGAAATGATGGCGAAAGTGCGCCGTCTCTCGATTTCTTTTCTCAAATCCTGCATGGCTTTTCCCCTGTTTTTCTCCGATCCGTAAATTCTCGCATATAAGAGTCAGTATAGCATATTTTTCAGATTTTTTCAACCGTTTTTTCACATTTTTCCGAGATTTTTCCCGTAAAGGCGGAAGATTTTCCCCGTGCGGGGGCGGAATGTGCGCCCGCTTGTGCGAATTGCACAAAGTTTTGCCCGTTTTTTCTACATGCCGCGCGGGAGACAATTCTTGACTTTTTAGGGAGCGGGGTGGTATAATGTAAATACCAATTTATATGTATAATTTTATATGTATAATTATAATTTATAAAAATAAGCAATTCAGATTTCAGGAGGTTTTATGATTAAGAGAAAATTCAGAGTGCAGTGGGTGGCAATTCTTTGCCTTGTCGCACTGCTCGTCGGTGCGCTTGTCGCAGCGGTGAAGATCTCCGCGATCGAAGACCGTCCCGCGGACAAGGACGCATACGATACCTTCAACAACATCTCCTTCCGCATCGGAAAGGATTCCGCGGTAGACGGCAACATTTACAAGGGCTCCGCGACGACCCTTCTCGACGGTGTTACCGCGTCGAGCGTCTTCGGTGACGGGGATTCCCTTTCCGTCGCGCGTGCCCCCTTCAAGCGGGCGGGCGACAACGGACTGATTTTCCGCTCCGGCAAGACGAGTGCAAGCGCGCGCATGACGGCGCTCCGTTCCTCTTCCCTGCCCTACACGGCGGGCTACGGTCACATTCTCGAGTTTGATGTGATTGTGACGGGCGAGGGCGGTGTGCTCACCGTTGCCCGTACCGCGACCTCCGACACGATAGCGATTGCTCCCGACGGCATCACCTTCGGCGGCGAGACGGCGGAAATTCTGACCGACCGCTACTACCGTATCACGTGGGAGATCACCGCGGGCGGTGTGCAGAACGTCTATGTTGACGGTGTACTCCTCGCCTCGAAGAGCGGCTCGGCAAGTGCGAGCGGAAGCGGTATCTCCTTCACCATGACGAAGGATAAGGCGGTGGATGCGGAATTTGCCGTCGACAATCTCTATTCTTACCTGAAAGCATCCGTAGCCACGCCGACGGCGGACACCTCCTATCCGCGCTCCGACGTGATGAACGTGACGGAAGCGTCCCGCACCTTCTACATACAGGGTGCCAACTTCGACGTGAAGTATCTCATCGGAACCTTCGGGCAGGACGACGTTGCTCTTTACGATAAGGACGGAAACGAGCTGACGAAGGGCAACTTCGACCGCAAGACGGGTTATCTCGTCTACTATCCGAAGAACAACGGAACGGTGAAGATTTATACGCTCGGCAGCCCCGCCTTCTCCTTCTCCTCGATCTATGCCGACGGCATGGTGCTTCAAAGAAACAAGACGATCACCCTCGGCGGCTTCGCGAATGCGTCGGGCATCGGCGCGACGGCGACCCTGACCGACAAGGACGGTGTGATCCTCGCCATCGGTCAGGCAAAGACGGTGGCGGGTCAGTTCGAGATCACGCTTCCTCCTCAGGAGGCGGCGAAGGGACTTTCGCTCAACATCCGTATCGCGAGCGGCAGCGAAGTCTTCTACGACAAGACCTTTACCGACGTTGCGATCGGTGAGGTGTGGATCCTCTCGGGTCAGTCGAACATGGCGTTCGAGGCAAAGGACATGGAGGATGCCGCACAGTATCTCGCAAACGCCGACAACTACGGCGACAACATCCGCTACTACACGCAGTCGAGAATCGGCTCCTTCACGCCCGAGACCGACACGAAGGGCGGCGGCTGGTACGTGGCATCGGCAGAAAACCTCAAGGCGCACGCGATCTCGGGTATCGGCTACGTGATGGCGACCCGCCTTGCCGAGCAGTTCGGCGACGATGTTCCCGTCGCGATCGTCAATGCCTACTACGTGGGCTCTTCCATCGTCGCGTGGTTCGACCTCGACACCATTCAGACAAAGTACGAAAACCTCTATCGGACCTACCTTGAAAAGAAAGCGGCGGGAACGCCTTCGAGCTGGAACACGATCCCCTCCGTATGCTACAATCAGCTTGTCCACCCGATCAAGGGCTATACGGCGAGCGGTCTTCTCTGGTATCAGGGCGAGTCCGATTGCGGACGTCCCGACCTCTACGGTGACTACTACAAGACGCTGACCTCTCTTTGGAGAGAATGGCTGCACAACGACGAGCTCCCGTTCGTTGTGATGCAGCTCGCGCCCTACCCGAGCAAAAACTATTCCTCATTCCGCAACCTTCAATATAATATGGTACAGAGCGACCCGTACTCCTACCTCATCTCCACGATGGATGACGGCCCCGTCTTCAACGCGGCGGATAACCGCGACGGCTACGGTTACTCGCACGTTCATCCCGCGAAGAAGTCGGGCATCGGTCTCCGTACCGCGGACATGATCCTCGGCGCGATCTACGGCATCGACCTCGGCAGAGCGTACAAGGCACCCGAGGTAGTCTCCGTCAAACGGGACGGCGAGAAAGTGATCCTCACCTTCGATACCGAGCTGACTCTCCTTTACGGCGATGTTGCCACGGGCTTCACGCTTGACGGCGTGGCGGCAGTCGGCAAGATCGACGGCAACACGCTGACACTTACGGCGGCGGACATCACCGAGCCGAAGACGGTCGCCTATGCTCAGGACACGCTCACGGTCGTGATGAAGGACGGCACGGTATACCGCAATGTGACGAACGTCCATGTCGGAAACGACGCGGACTCGAACAAGACGTATAGCGACCGCTCCTACACCACTTTCGACGCGATGGGAGCAGACGGCGAAAAGATTACCGTAAAGGCCGGTGCCGGCTCCCATGATGTGATCCGCTCCACCTACGGCGGCAATCTGACCAACGAATCGGGCTATGCCCTTCCCGCGTTCTCTCTTACCGTGAGCGCCGAATGATGAAAGGAGACAACAACATGAAAAAGATTCTTCACATTCTTCTTCCCCTTCTTCTGCTCACGCTTTGCGTCGCGCTGTTCGCCGCCTGCTCTCCCTCGGGAGACGGCGGCAACACGACGACGAAGATCAAAATCGAAGGGATCACTTTCCCGGATGCCACCTACGATTACGACGGCAAGACCTACCGTTCCATCTCCATCGCCGGCAAGCTCCCCGAGGGTGTGAGCGTCACCTACTCAGGCAACAACGTCATGGAACACGGTACTTACACGGTATGGGCAGTGTTTCACACCGCCAACGGATACGAAGACAAGTACGAGCTTCCCGAGCCGATGTCGGCAAAATTAACGATTCGTTACGTCGATTTACGTGAAACAATCAGGAACATCGATTTTATCAGCCGAAGCTATTATTACGACGGCGAAGAAAAATTCATGGAAATTGATGGAATTCTTCCGGAAGGTGTTCACGCAAATTACTCGGGAAATAAAAACATCGACGTAGGCGAATACGATGTTACCGTGACTTTCACCTATGACGAGGGCTACGAAAAGATCTACAAGCCCCTGCCCGCCATGACAGCGAAAATGACGATCCTCCCTGCCTCCTATGACCTGTCCGCGGTCACTTTTGAGGATAGAACGAAGGAATACGACGGTCAATCCGAGCCTCTTTTACTGAATGGAAAGCTTCCCGACACGCTGAAAGTGTATTACTCTTACATCGGCGAAGACGGCATTCTACATTCGGATCGCGACGATGACGGAAACCCGATTGAAAACTTCGGTCCGACCGAGATCGGATCGTACACCTTCACCGTGACCTTTGAGAGCGACGACCCCAACTACAGCGCTCCCGCTCCGCGCAGTGCGATCCTTGAGATCGTGCCCGAGGCGGCGCAGGTGACCTTCGTCGAAGAGGGCTTTGAGGATGTTGCGGTCCGCATCTCAAAGGGCTCTCCCTTCCCCGAAAGCAAGCTCCCCACGCCCCGCTCCGAACAGCGCGGCTACACCTTTGCATGGGAAAATTTCGACATGTCGGCAATCACCGAGGACATCACCGTCCGCGTAGTGAAAACACCGATCCGTTACACCCTGACCTTCCGTGCCGACACGGGTCTGACGCTTCCCGAGGGACTTCCTTCTTCCTACACCGTAGAAGACCTTCCCCTGCACCTTCCGACCGTGGAGAGCGTTTCCACACCTTACGCATGGCAGGTTCAAGGCTCCGACATGCTTCCGATCTCGTCGATTCCCGAGGGGACTTACGGCAACCTCACCCTGATCGCTGTCGCATCCTCCGAGACCACAGGTCTTCTCTATGAGGTGACCGACGACGGCGTAATCATCAAAGGATATGAGGGTGCCTCCTCCTACCTCTTCCTGCCCGAGACCTACGGCGGAAAACCCATCGTCTCCATCGTGAGCGGTGCGTTCGAAGGACTTCCAATCCGTTATATCCGCCTCCCGAAGACCGTCCGCAACATCGGCAACAACGCGTTCCGCGGTTGTACGGAGCTTGACGCGATCGATCTGCCGAGCGAGCTTTCCAACATCGGAAACGGCGCGTTCAGCGGTTGCACCGCGCTGACGGAGCTCACCCTTCCCGATGCTCTTAAGACCATCGGACGCGGGATTCTCGAGGGAACGAATCTTGTTTCGATCAAGGTTCCGTTCATCGGCAGCGCCGCAAACGGCATCATCTCGAACGCCTACTTCGGCTACCTCTTCGGCGCTCTGAACCACGTACAGAATAACCTGTACGTTCCCGAGTCGTTGAAAACGGTGACGATCTCGAAGTATTGCACCCGCATCGAGGCGAACGCGTTCGCAGGGCTTACCTCCCTTGAGCGTGTGGTGATGGAATCCGACGGTTCGCTCGGCGTGCGCACAATCTCGAACGAAGCGTTCCGCGGCTGTACATCCCTTAAGGAGGTAGAAATTGCGGCAACGGTCCGCCTCATTCCCGCAAACACCGAGCCGTCGAATTCTCCCTTCTACGGCTGCTCCGAAGAGCTGACGCTGACCTTCCATTGCGACAAAGCGACGGCAGACAAGATCTTCGGTCAGTATTTTGCCACCGTTGCCGAGGGCAAGACGGCGAAGGTCGTTTACCTTCTCGGTTAACTTCTAAAACCTCTTATAAAAAACGCTCATCCGAGCTTCGGGTGAGCGTTTTTTTGTGCGATACCATATATGATGACAACCATGCACGATTCCGTGATGAAAAAGAAACGGGATGCCCTGCGTGCGGCATCCCGTTTCTTTCGGATTCAGTTTTCCGAAGCCCACTTTTCCGCGGTGGCTTTTGACATTCTCTTGATATCCTCTTTCGGATATTTCGAGCTCTCGCCGCCGTTGGTATAGAGGAAGTACGCGCCGTCCTCGGTGCGGTACAGCGTCTCTTCGTAGCCTTCGGCATCTCCGAACGCGCCGCTTGTCACCTTCTTGACGACCTCCGACGTATCGGTGTCATAGAGCTTTTTGCAGATCATCTTTTTCATGGGAATTTCTCCTTTTTCTTTTTGCCGTTTCCGCGTGGCGGTACCGGCAGTTTGTTTTCTATCCATAGTATACCACTCAAAGAGAAAAAATGCAAGGGCTTACAAATTTTTTTACAATTGGGACAATTCGACAGTTTGGGTCTCGTCCGACGCGCGCAGCGGCTCTGCGACACCGGTTTATGACTTCTTGTTTTTCAGGCGGCGGTCAAGGTGCTTTGCAAGGCGGGTGCCGCAGAATTGGAGCACGCCGACAATGACGACAAGGACAATGACGGCAAGCAGCATGGTGAGATACTTATACCGATAATAGCCGTAATTGATGGCGATACTGCCGAGTCCGCCGCCGCCGATGATGCCGCTCATCGCGGAATAGCCGAGAACGGTGGTGACGGCAATGGTGAAATTCGAAATGAGGGAAGGCAGAGATTCGGGGATCATGACCTTTCCGATGATCTGCATCGGGGTCGCACCCATACTTTCCGCCGCCTCAATGAGGTTGGGGTCGAGCTCGCGAAGGCTCCCTTCCACGAGGCGCGCGACAAAGGGAAACGCCGCGACCGCGAGGGGGACGATGGTCGCCGTCGTACCGACCGTCGTACCGACGAGCAGACGAGAGAGCGGGAAGACCATAATCATGAGAATCAGAAACGGAACCGAGCGCAAAAGGTCAATGATGCCGTTCAGAAGACGGTAGAGCCACGCGGGCAGGGGAAGCACGCCGTTTTTATCCCCCGCGACAAGCAGAATGCCGAGGGGTAAACCGACGAGCACCGCGATCGCGGTCGAGAGAAGGGTCATGAGAAGCGTCTCGAGAATGGCGGACGGAAATTCCGTTTGGATCACGCGCCACGCGGTCTCCCACGCTTCGGGGGAAAATAGCTTTTCATTCATGTTTTGCGTCCTCCTCCGAAAGCACTTCATACACAACGCCGTCGGTATGCGACAGATAGTCCACCGCGTCGGCAAATTCCTGCCCTTCCCGCGAAATGCCGAGCAACATGGTCCCGTAGATCTTCCCGTCGAGAAGTCGCGTCGAGGCGGCAAGAATATTGGCTCTGACGCCCC
Organism: uncultured Eubacteriales bacterium; assembly: GCA_934373635.1. GTDB lineage: Bacteria > Bacillota > Clostridia > Oscillospirales > CAG-272 > UBA1740. The sequence continues at coordinate 283,265 of CAKROZ010000001.1, read as the reverse complement.
GCTCGATCGCCATCGTGGCGATTAGGGGAGAGCCCGTCGCCTCCGCCCCGCAGAAGCGGACGCGGATGCGCTTTTCCTTTTCGGTTCCCGAGACGAGCTCGTCCGCGCCGTTCGGGAAGACGAGGCGGCGCGCCGCCTCCGATCGCGGCGACGTGAAGACATCCCCGACCGTTCCCTCCTCCGCGACGACGCCGCCGTCGAGGATCGCCACGTGATTGCAGATCTCCTGCACGACGCTCATCTGGTGGGTGATAACGATCACGGTGATTCCGAGCTTGCGGTTGATGTCCCGCACGAGGGAAAGGATAGAGCGCGTCGTGTTCGGGTCGAGGGCGCTCGTCGCCTCGTCACAGAGCAGAATTTTCGGATTGGTGGCAAGGGCGCGGGCGATGGCGACCCTCTGCTTCTGCCCGCCCGAAAGCTCGGCGGGATAGGCGTTTTCCTTATCGGGAAGTCCGACGAGGGAGAGAAGCTCTCTCGCCTTCGCCGTGGCTTCCGCCTTCGGTACACGGGCAAGCTCGAGGGGGAAAGCGACGTTCGCAAGACAATTCCTCTGCATGAGAAGATTGAAATGCTGAAAGATCATGGTGATGCCCCGTCTCGCCGCGCGAAGGTCGGCGGGCGAAAGGCTCCCCATATCCACGCCGTCGATCCGGACGGTGCCCTCGGTGGGACGCTCGAGCATATTGATCGTGCGGACGAGCGTGCTCTTCCCCGCGCCGCTCATGCCGATGATGCCGTAAATGTCTCCGTCACGGATCGTCAGGTTGATGTCCCGCAGGGCATCGACGTGTCCGTCCGCCGTCGGAAAGGTTTTGGATACGTGTTGTAATTCTATCACGCGGATGTTCTCCGATCCTTCGATTGGGTCAAAATTTTACTTCGATTCCTTAATATTGTCAAGTTTTGTGTACTTTTTCGAATAAATTCCCATGGGCTCCACATGAACGGCAAGCACCGAGACGATGTGTGTTCCGTTCTCACTGTTGAAGTTTTCGAGATAGGGAAGATGTTGGAAATAGTTCGCGTCGATCTCTCCGCTCTCGACGACGTGATTCGGCTGAACATAGTCGGTAAACTCGCGTATGTCGAGCGTGATGTTCTTTTCTCCCAGGATCTCGGCGGCGACAGCGAGGATCTCGGCGTGCGGTGTGGGAGAGGCGGCGACGGTGATCGTCGTGCCCGAAAGTGCCGCGTAATCGAGAGTCGCGTCATAGCCGTCCCCCGTATTCCCGACGACGCCGATCACGGCGCCCGCATAGTGCTCCCCGATATAGGTCTTCACCCGCTCGGAGGAGAGGGCGGCGACGAGAGCGCGCGTTTTCGCGCTGTTTTCATTCCCTGCCTTGACGGCAAGAATGTTGGAATAGGCGGAATAGGAATTCTCGATACCGAGCGCGTCCTTCGTGGGATTCAGCCCCGCGGGGATCGCGTAGTTCGAATTGATGACGGCATAATCGACATCGACGAGGGTACGGGGCAGCTGTGCCGCCTCCATCTCCACAAATTCGATGTTATAGGGATTGTCGATAATATCGCGGGTGGTGGCAAGGAGTCCCGCGTCGGGATCCAGGCGGATCAGTCCCTGCGCCTCTAAAAGCAGGAGGGCGCGCGCCTCGTTGGTCGCGTCGTTCGGGACGGCGATACGGATCCTTTTCTCACCGCAGGAGGCGAGCGTCAGGACGGTGCCGACAAGAAGCAGGGCGGCAAGAAGGAAGGAAAGCAGTTTTTTCATCGTAGTTACCTCAAAATCTCAAAGATGAGGCTATTATACACCCACATCGGATATTTGTCAAATACCGTTTTCATATATCGTGATATAGGTTTTCCTTATATCTCGCGACCGTAGCTGTCGTAGCGGGAGAGATACTTCCCGATCTCTTCGACATAGAGAGACGCCATGCCCGAGGGGATGCTGTTCTTCCTCTGAATGTAGCCGATCTCCATACTGCCCGTGGGGTTCTCGTCGTCCGCGCGGAAGGGGACTGCGATATAATCCGAGCCGTTCAGCTCCTCACAGATGATCCCGGGACAAAGGGTATATCCGCCGAGGCCGACCATCAGATTCAGGACGGTGGCACGGTCGCAGACCTTGATGGTGCGGGAATACTCGTTGGTGGAGAGGATCTCTTCCGCAAAATAAAAGGAGCTGTCCTCCCCTTGGTCGTAGGAGATACAGGTATACTCGGTGAGCATATTGAAGGTGATCTCCTTCTCCTTCGCGAGGGGGTGTCCGCGCCAAAGATAGACGCACGCCTCACACCGAAGGAGGGAGTGAAACTCGAGATTTGCCGAGCGCAAAAGCTTTCCGATCACCTGACGGTTGAAGTCGGAGAGCTGTAAAATGCCGATCTCGCTATGTAATTTCGCCACGTCGTCGATCACCGAGCGGGTGCGGGTCTCGCGGATGGCAAACTCGTACTCCTCGGTATCGGCGTTTTTGACCGTCTCGACGAAGGCTTTGACGGCAAAGGAAAAATGCTGCGTGGAGACGCTGAATTTTTTCTTATGGCTCGCGGTCTTTCCGTAATGCTCGAGCAGCTCGCGGTAGGGTTGATATACCCCCCTCGCGTAGGCGAGGAAGTCCGCCCCTTCCGCCGTTAGAGTGACGCCTCGCCCCGTGCGGTGGAAGACCATGATGCCGATCTCCCGCTCGAGGTCGCGGACGGCGCCCGTCAGGGAGGGCTGAGAGACATAGAGTTTTGTCGCCGCGCGGCTGAAGGAGCCGGTCTCGGCAATGGTGATCGCGTATTTGAGTTGTTGCAGAGTCATAGACACCTCATAGGAAAAAGTGATGGTTTCTTATATGATATCACATTTTTCTATAAGAAGCAAGAGGTTTGAAAATTATGAATTATGAATTAAGAATTGACTTGAGCCTTGCGTCGTTTTGAATGGAGCTTACGTTTTGATTGCCTTTTCACTCCTTTCGGAGGGGCAGAACGAGGATCGCAAACGCTAGCTTTTTCAAAAACACGCAAGGCTCTCATTTCATTCATAATTCATAATTCATAATTCTTAATTAAAACATTCTGTACACCGTCGTAACGAGGAAGCACAAGACGAGCCCCAAGAGGAGGGGGAGGACGAAGGCAAGGAGGGTATAGCGCAGGCTTCCCGTCTCGCGCTTTACGGTTAGGAGGGTCGTGGAGCACGGGAAGTGGAAGAGGGCGAAGAGTGTGGTCGTGATCACCGTGAGGGGCGTCCAGCCCGCATTCACGAAGATCTCGCGGATCTCGGCAACGGTGCCGACCTCGGCGAGGTTCCCCGTCGCGGTATACGCCATGAGCATTACGGGGATGACGATCTCGTTCGCGGGAAAGCCGAGGAAAAAGGCGATCAGGATCACGCCGTCCATGCCGAAGAATCTGCCGACGGGATCGAGGAATGTCGCGGCATACGAAAGAAGGCTCTGCTCCCCTACCGTGAGATTGGAAAGGAGCCAGATCACGGCGCCCGCGGGAGCGGCGACCGCCGCCGCGCGTCCGAGCACGAAGAACGTGCGGTCAAAGAGGGAGCGCACCAGAACGCGCCCGATCTCGGGCTTCCGATACGGGGGAAGCTCCAAGGTGAAGGAGGACGGCTCCCCGCGCAGAAGCGTGCGGGAAAGAAGCCACGTCAGCCCGAAGGTGGCGAGCACGGACAGAAGGATCAGTGCGGTCAGAAGCAGCGCCACGGAAAGCGTTGTTCCCACCCCGCCGAGCGTCCCGACGAAAAAGAGGGACAGGAGGGTGATCATCATGGGAAAACGTCCGTTGCAGGGCACGAGGCTGTTCGTCAGGATGGCGAGCGTGCGCTCCCTGCCCGAATCCATAATGCGACAGCCGACAACGCCCGCGGCATTACAGCCGAAGCCCATGCACATGGTCAGCGCCTGCTTCCCGCAGGCGCGGCAGGCGCGAAAGGGGCGGTCGAGGTTGTAGGCAATGCGCGGGAGGTAGCCCGCGTCCTCAAGAAGGGTAAACAGAGGGAAAAAGATCGCCATCGGTGGGAGCATGACCGAAACGACCCACGCGAGCGTGCGATACACGCCGAGCACGAGAAGCCCGTGAAGCCACGCGGGTGCGCCGAGAAGTACGAAAAGATCGGTCAGGCGATCTTCCATATAAAAGAGCCCAGAGGACAGAAGGGCGGACGGCAGGTTCGCGGCGTAGACGGTGAGGAAGAACACGAAGCCGAGGAACAGGAGCATCAGGGGATAGGCGGTCCATTTCCCCGTCAGGAGACGATCAAGCCTCTCGTCCCTTCCCGCGGCGTGGCGCTTCGCCGCCCCGACGCAGGCGGCGGCAATCTCCCCCGCGCGCCCGACGAGCGTACCGACGATCATGTCGCGGTACATATCGGTATCGATGCCCGCCATAAGTAGCATCTCCTGTGCCTCCGTGACAGCGGACGAAACATCCTCATCCGATAAAAGATCCCGTCTGAGAAAGGTCTCTGCCTCGCGGATCAAGGGTTCGTCACCCTCCAAGAGTCGCATGGAAAGCCAATGTATGTTTACATTTTCGATATGTTTTTCGGATAAAACGGATGTGACGCGTGCGACGGCGTGTTCGATCTCATCGGGATATCGTATCGTTGTCGGGTGGCAGAGAGAGGGCGTTTTCCCGACGGCATCGAGGGTGGCGCAGAGCGAACGGAGGGTCGATTTCTTTCTCGCTGTCGTGCCGACCACGGGGACGCCGAGAATACGCGACAGGGCGGGAAGGTCGACGTGCACGCCGCGCCTCCCCGCCTCGTCAAGGAGATTGACGCACACGACGGTGCGCTCGGTCACCTCAAGGGTCTGGAGGACGAGGTTCAGGTTCCGCTCAAGGCAGGTAGCATCGCAGACGACCACCGTCATATCGGCGCCGCCGAAGCAAAGGAAATTCCGCGCGACCTCTTCCTCCGCCGAATGGGCAAGAAGCGAATAGGTCCCGGGGATATCCACGAGAGCATACGTGTTTCCCTTCGGGGAGGTCGTATATCCCATCGCGGAGGCGACGGTCTTCCCGGGCCAGTTCCCCGTGTGTTGATGCATCCCCGTCAGGGCGTTGAACACCGTGCTCTTCCCCACATTCGGGTTGCCCGCCAGTGCGACGGTCGGCACGCCGTCCCTTCCCTTCCGCGGTGCGTCGTCCACCGCGCCCCGTCCAACCGATTTTCTTGTCAGCCCCATCGTGTTTTCTCCTCACAGAATACAAACTGTCGCCGCATCCTCCGAGCGAATGGCAATCACCGCGCCGCGGATCCGATAGGCGGCAGGATCTCCGCACGGACTCCTTCCCACGCATTCTACCGACGTCCCCTCCACCAGTCCGATGTCGAGGAATCGGCGGCGCATCGCGCCCGCGGTAAAGAGCCCCCGCACACACGCACATTCGCCGGGGCAAAGCTCGGATAACTTTCGGAATTCTTTCATCTTGAGTCTGTTTCCTCCTCGGGTACGGGCATTTTCCGACAGGGTCGGCATCCCTTCTCTTTTTCTTCCGGTGCCGTGCTACGGCTCCGATAGTCAGTGTATGCCGCGAGAGAAAAACGCGTTCCGCCTCACATTTTCGGGATAAGAAAAAAGCGAAGTGCGCGGCTCTGTACCACAGTACATGCCGTGCGCTTCGCTTATTTTGTGAAGAATAATTTACATTTTATATCGCCGTCGAGATTTTCCGAAGAAAAGCATCTCGCGGGAGAACGAAAAACTGATTCCTCCGCGAAATCTATGCAATCTCGCCGAAGGTCGGAAAGCTGATTCTTCCGAACAGATTCCTTGCAAACTTGCCGAAGAACGAAAAACTTATTCCTCCGAGCAGATCCCTGCGATCTCGCCGACGTCGCGGAGGATGTAGGTGGGGCGGTAGGGGAATTTCGAGACGCCCTCGGCGTCGGTGACACCCGAGAGGACGAGGACGGTATCCATCTCGCTCTCGATGCCCGCGATGATGTCGGTATCCATGCGGTCGCCGATGATCGCGGCGTCCTCACGGTGACAGCCGAGCTTCTTCAATGCGTGCCGCATAATCAGAGGGTTCGGCTTTCCGACGAAGTACGCGCGATTGCCCGTGGTCATCTCGATCGGAGAGATGAGGGCGCGGCAGGCGGGGACGATCCCCTCCTCGGAGGGACCCGTGATGTCGCTGTTCGTCCCGATGAGCTTCGCGCCGCGGAAAACGAGGCGCACCGCCTTCTCGATCTTCTCGTAATTCAGCGAGCGGGTCTCGCCGAACACGACGTAATCGGGATTGACATCGTTCATGCTGAAGCCCGCCTCGTAGAGGGCGTAAGTCAATCCCGGCTCGCCGACGACGTACACCGAGCCGTTCGGGCACTGTCCCGCAAGGAAGGAGGCAGTGGCAAGGGCGCTCGTGTAAAAGTGATCTTCCCCGACCTCGAGCCCCATGCGCCCGAGCTTCTGCGCGAGCTCACGCGGAGAGCGCTCCGAGCTGTTGGTCAGAAAGAGGAAATCCTTCTTCCCCCGATTCAGAAAATCGACGAATTCCTTCACGTGCGGGATGATGCGGTTCCCGTGATAGATCACACCGTCCATATCACAGATATAGGCGGTCTTCTGCCTTAATTTTGTAAGGTCCTGCGCCATAGCTTGTCTCCTTCGTAGCAAATGAAATGCGGTTCTCGGTATTTATGTCCGTCTGTGCTCCCGTACGGATTCACAGAAGAGGCGCGAAGATGCGGATGCCGTCGCGGAGTACCTTCTCGAAGAAGGTGAGCCCCGCCTCCTCCATCGTGACCTTATGCGAGTCGGCGACGGTCGAAAGGTAGGAGTCTCGCGCGAAAATGACGGTCGGTGAGCCGTACATCCATACGGCGTCCTCAAAGTGGTGTGCAAAGCTCCGATAATCGAAGTTGACGGTGCCGACGACGGCATAGAGATCGTCCGAGACAAGGAGCTTTTCGTGAATGAAGCCCGGGGTGTACTCGTAAATCGTGACGTCCGACTCCATGAGGTGAGGATACGCGCTCTTTGTCATGAGGTAGACGAGCTTCTTATCGGGGATGTGCGGTGTGACGATCCTGACATCGACGCCGCGCTTCGCCGCGTGGCAGAGCGCCTCGGTCAGATCGAAGTCAATAATCAGATACGGGGTCGTAATGTAAACATAAGATTGCGATTGGTTGATGATATCGATGAAAGCGTCCTTTCCCGTCGACCGCTTGTACATCGGATAGGGGCCGCTTCCGAAGGGGATATAGTAACCGCCGTCCGACTCTGCGGGGCGCACCGAAGCGAGATAATCATCGGTCTTCGTCACGCTCCTTGCGGCAAGGTCGAAGTTTGCGAGGAAGAGACGGAGAAGTGCCGCGACCGCGGAACCCGTGACACGGATGCCGCCGTCCTTCCAATGTCCGAAGCGCTCCTTCTGATTGATATATTCGTCGGCAATGTTGATGCCGCCCGTATAGGCGACCCTTCCGTCGATCACGAGAATTTTTCTGTGGTCGCGGTTGTTGTGCGCGGCGGTCGCCTTCGGCGTGATCCTTCCGAAACGATGGCAGTCGATGCCCTCCTCGCGCAGAGTCCTGTCATAATGGCTCGGCAACGTGCTCATACAGCCGATGTCGTCGTAGATCATGCGAACCTCGACGCCCGCGGCGATCTTCTGAAGCAGGATCTCATGGATCCCGCGCCACATCTTTCCGTCCTCGATAATGAAGAATTCAAAGAAGATATAGCGCTCGGCGCGGCGCAGATCGGTCAGCATGGCGCGGTACATGTCCGCCCCCTCGGGATAGATATGCGACTGCGTATCGGCATAAACATCGGCGAGGGGATCGTCGGAGAGGATCGCCATCGCCTTCCCCGCCGCGGCGGGGGACTCCTTCGCCAGCTCGTTGAAGGGATCGCGGCTCGCCTGCGGGCCGAGTCTATGTACCCCGACGACCTTTCTCATGTGGCGCGTCTCCTTGCGGGAGAGGCGCCGCCTGTAAAAAACGATGTAGAGGACAAGACCGAAGATGGGGAGCACCGTCACCACGATAATCCACGAGACCTTGTACTCGGGGTTTACCTCACGGTTGATGATGGCAACGAGCGCGCCGATGTGGGACAAAAGGATGAGGATCAGCCAGATCGGCGAGAGCGTCGCAAGGTTCGACAAAAGAACGGAATAGAAAGCAAGCTCCAAAAGAATGGCGATCGCCGACACCGTGTAACGGGAAAAGAAAATACGGCAAAGCTTTCTCACGGGAGACCTCCTTTTTTTTCGTTTTTTCGGTCAGTCGACCGTCTGCACCTTCAAAAGGTTGGTGGTGCCCGATAGGTTCAGCGGGACGCCCGCGGTAATGACGGCGCGATCCCCCGCCTTGGCAAGTCCGACCTGCTTCGCGCAATCGATGGAATGAAGAAAGAGGGTCTCCGTATCGCTCTGGTAAAGAGAGAGCACGGGAAAAACACCCCACGAAAGCGAAAGCTGATGATAGGTCTTTTCCTCGGGTGTGGCGGCGAGAATGACCTCGTGCGGACGGAATTTCGAAACGCGACGAGCGGTGGCACCCGATTTCGTCACGGCGATGATAATCTCGGCTTGAAGGTCGCGGGCGGTAGTAACGGCGGCGTCGCAGATGGCGTTGGTGAGATCGGACTCGTCGATGTCACAGCTGAGATTGCGGTACGCGTCCATCTCAAAGGCGTCGCACTCCGCCTGCTCCGCAATCTTTGCCATCGTGCGGACGACAAGCGCGGGATGGTCGCCCGCGGCGGTCTCACCCGAGAGCATGACCGCGCTCGTCCCGTCGAAGACGGCGTTGGCAACGTCGGTGATCTCGGCACGCGTCGGCGTCGCCGAATGGATCATGGATTCGAGCATCTGCGTCGCGGTAATCACGACCTTACCCGAGCGGTAGCACTGACGAATGAAACGCTTCTGAATTCCGGGGAGCTTCTCAAATTCGATCTCGACACCCATGTCGCCGCGGGCAACCATGATACCGTCGGAATGTTTCAGGATCTCCTCGAAGTTCTGTACGCCCTCGATGTTCTCGATCTTTGAGATAATGCGAACGGAATGTCCGCCGTGATAGTTAAGGAAGTTGCGCAGGGCGATCACGTCCTCCTTCCGTCTGACGAAGGAGGCGGCAACGAAGTCCACCTTCTCCCTGACGGCAAAGAGAAGATCCGCCTCGTCCTTTTCCCCGATATAGGGCATCTCGATCGGGTGGTTCGGCAGGTTGATGCTCTTTCTGTCCGAGACGACACCGCCGATCTCGACCGCAGTGACGACCTCGCTGTCCGTCGTTCCCGTGACGCGAAGCGCGACACGCCCGTCGTCGATGAGGATCCTCACCCCTTCTCCGACCTGTGCGGGAAGTCCCGCGAAATTGATATAGGCGCGCTCGGCGGTGCCGACCGTCTCCTTTGTCGTAAGGGTGAAGGTATCTCCCTCGTGCAGGGTGACGCGCCCGCCCTCAAAGGTGCCGAGACGGATCTCGGGACCCTTGGTATCGAGCATGACGGCGGCAGGGAGTTTCAGCCTGTCGCGGACACGGCGGAAGGTGTCCATCATCTTTTTGTGGTAAGCGTGATCTCCGTGCGAAAAGTTGAAGCGCGCGACGTTCATGCCCGCACGGAGCATCTCCTCCATGGTTTTTTCATCCGCGCACGCAGGGCCGAGTGTGCATACGATTTTGGTTCTTCTCATTGTTTTTCTCTTTTCAGACTATTCAGACTATGGTTATGTAATGTTTTCTTGTCATTCTTCCTCTTCATCGGGAGAGCCGATGCCGACAACCTCGTCGACGGGGAGGGAGAAGATAATGGCGCCGCCCTCGGTTTTCAGTCCCGCGACATCGCGCACGGCTTCCATGATCTTGCCCTTATATTCCTTCGTGGTGAGAAAGGTCAGCGTCTCGGTCTCCTGCTTTAAGGTCGTACCGAGCTTTCCTTCCACGGCACGGTTATTGACGGTACGGGTATGCAGAATGGTACCTCCCGTGGCGCCCGCCTCCCGTGCGGCTTCCACCGCGAGGTCGGAAAATTTCTGTTCTACGACGGCAATAACGAGTTCGTGCATGGTCTTCTTCTCCTTCTTTGGCTTCTGTGGATTCTTTTCGATTCTCTCCGCACCGTTCAGAACGGCGCCCGAGATCAGGCTGGAAATTCCCGAGAGGGGAGCGGTAAACGCCACGCCGCGCCCGGGGAGCGCGAGGCGAAGCTTCTTTCCGATGGCGGCAAGCACCGCCTTCTCGGCGTTGTCGGGGATCAAGGTGAAAACGATCCGCTTCTCGATCTCGTCAAGACCGAAATAGCTGAGGTAGCTCGTGCGTGCCGTTCCGTTGCAGAGTCCCGACACGTGAAGCGCCGTACAACACTCGTTGCAGGCATCGGTGTATGCGATCTCATCCTCTTTGGCGATGATGCCGACGAGAAGCTTGACGCGACGCTCGTCGATTCCGTTTCTTTTAGCCATTATATCACCTCTGCCGCCCGTTTAATCACTTCGGTGAGCACGGGGGCATCTCCTTTCTTCTTCATAGGGTCAGACCTCCGAATACACGGGGCTGTCGTAGTCGATGAAGGTCTCCTGCTCGGAGATAAAGCGCTTCGCGCTGTTCTTCTGCTTTCTGACATAGACCCAGCCGCAGATTTCGAGCGAGATGATGGGCGTCAATGCCACGAAGGCGACACAGCCGAACGCCTGCGTCATGACATTCGCTCCGAGCGTCCGGCAGGCGCCGATGGCGAGAGGAAGCACGAAGGCACTCATCATCGTACCGCTCGCGACTCCACCCGAATCGAAGGCGATACCGACAAAGATCTTCGGCACGAAGAAGGAGAGCAGGATCGCGATCGCGTAACCGGGGATGAGAATATACATAATGGAAATGCCCGTCAGAATTCGAAGCACCGAAAGCCCGAGAGCGGACGCGACACCGAGAGAGAGTCCGAGTCCGAGCGTGCGCCCCGAGATGGCGCCCGCCGTCATGTGCTCGACCTGCTTATTCAGGACGTAGACCGACGGCTCCGCCTTGACGATAAAGAAACCGAGAAGCATACTGACGGGGATCAGAAGAAGTCCCGAGCCGACACCCGCAAGATCGGATCCGAGGGTGTAGCCGATGGGAATGAAGCCGATGTTCGCCCCCGCGAGGAAGACGGTCAGACCGAGGAAGGTATAGAGAATACCGACGCCGATACGGATCAGCTGCTTTCTTCCGAAAGCGCGGGTAATGAGCTGGAAGAAGACGGTAAAGACGAGGATGGGCAGAAGGGCGATCAGCACCTCCTTCGCATAGTCGCCGAGACCGCCGAGGTAGCGGAGGACGCCCTCGCGGGTGTCGGTCACGGGTGCGGCAACCGAGTAAGTATACTCCCCTCCCCCGATCTCGATCACGAGTCCGAGAATGAGAACCGAGAGGATCGGTCCGATGCTGCAAAGAGAGATAATACTGAAGGAATCGTCCCGTCCCTGTTTCGATCTCGCGGAAGAAACACCCGCGCCGAGCGCCATCAAAAAGGGCACGGTCATGGGGCCCGTCGTCACGCCGCCCGAGTCAAAGGCGATCGCGTACAGTGTATCGGGCACGAAGAGACAAAGAAGGAAGGCAAGCGCATAGAAGATCGTCAGAAGCAATGTCAGAGAGACACTGAAGACGATATGTAACAGAGCGATCACAAGGAAGAGTCCGACGCCGACCGATACGGTGAGGATCAGAAGCCAGTTCGGGACGTCCGAGATCTGACTCGCGAGAATCTGAAGATCGGGCTCGGACACCGTGACGACGACGCCGATGATGAAGCTGACGAGAGCGATCAGCCAGATCTTTCCCGTCGAGGCGACGGTCGCGCCGATCTTCGTACCGAGGGGTTGCATCGACATTTCTGCGCCCATCGTGAAGATCGCCATTCCGAGAATGAGGAAGACGACGCCGAAGGCGAAAAGCAGAAACGTTCCCGACGGCATCGGGGCGATGGTGAGCGCGAGAAGCAGGACGATCGCGCCGATCGGAAGGATGGAAGTCGCAGATTCTTTGAGTTTTTCGACCAGCATTCGCGGCATGGGAGAACCTCCTTTTCAAAAAACACTTTCAAATTTCTCCGATAATATCATACCATATTTCCCCGTGCGTGTCAAGGATTTTCGCGCGCGCGCAAAGATTTTTTAGAAAATTCCGATTTTCGTCCGAAAAGGCGGTTTCGCGCGATATTTTTCGCGAGGCAGAGTGAAGACTCAACGGAACGTGCAAACCGCAGTTTGCGGGGGGACACTGCGGAGCGCGGCGAAGAATTTTCAGAAAAAAGCAAGCGACGCCGCTCCTTGTTTTTGCAGAGTGCGTCGGGAATTTACGCAAAAAAACGCGAATCGCTTCGCACACGGACTAAGCCTCCGTGCGTGATCTGATTCACGTTTTTTGCGATTTTGTATAGTATTCTTTACATTACAGTTGCTTCATCAGGCGAAGGAAGAATTCCGCTGCGCGTCCGACGACCTCCGTGCGGATGCGCTCGTTGTTGCCGTGGATAGTGCCGCGTTCCTCCGCGGTCAGGTCCATGGCGGAGAAGCGGTACACTTTATCCGAGAGAACGCCCCAATGACGGCTGTCGGAGCACTGCACCATCAGGTAGGGAGAGACGACCGTGCCCTGCCATGTGTCGCCGACGGCGCGGGCGACCTTGCGATAGGCGTCGCAATCGGTCTCGGAGATACGGCTCGGATCCATGCCCTGAATGATCTCAAGCTTCACGTCGGGGTCGGCGATGGTCTTCTCGAGATATGCGATGCCCGATTCCATGGTGTCTGCGGGGTTCAGGCGGATGTTCGAGACCATGCTTGCGGTGGGAGGAATGACATTCGAGGCATCGCTCCCCTTCATGCGGGTGAAGGCGACCGTCGTGCGCATGAGGGCGTTCAGCTCCCCGCCGCTCTTCTTGCAGAGGCGGTCAAGCACGGGTGCAAAGCACCAAAGGTTCGCGAAGATCATACGGTAGACGAAGCTCGAGCGTCTGCCGAGGGTATCGAACATTTCGGCGACCGGTTTTGTAATATGGAAGCGGAAAGGATGCCCTTCGACGCGTGTGCAGGCGCGGGCAAGCAGGCCGACGGGGGTATGCGGCTTCGGTGCGGAGGCGTGACCGCCCGCGCTGTTCACCGAATAGCGGACGTCCATCATTCCCTTCTCCGCAATGCCGATCAGGGCACAGGGCGCTTTGACTCCCGGGAAGACGCCCTCGACCACAGCACCGCCCTCGTCCACGACGAGAGAGGGTGTGAGGTGATGCTCCTTAAAGTATTCGACGATATGACAGGCGCCGTTGCCGTTGACCTCTTCTCCACCCGAGAAGGCGAAGTAAATGTCATGCTCGGGAGTGAACCCCTCTTTGAGGAGCTGTTCCGCGGCATAGAGAATGCCGTTGAAGGTGACCTTCGTATCGAGAGTACCGCGTCCCCAGAGAACGCCGTCCTCGATGATACCGTCGAAGGGCGGCTTTTTCCATCCCGACTCGTCGACGGGAACGACGTCGTAATGCGCCATGAGGACGGCGGGATCGCCCGCTTCTTTCCCCTTCCAGTGGAAGAGCAGTGCGCGATCTTCCATGCGGGTGAGGGGGAGCGCCTCGGTCACACGGGGATAGAGCGTCGGAAGAAGGGCGATGAGCTTCTCAAACTCGGCGTCGTCCTCGTCCGCGTGATCGTAACGTGAGACGGTCTTGCATCTGACGAGCGCCTGCAAGGCGGAAACCGCGCCCTCGCGGTCGAGCTCCACGGGCTCGGGCACCGCGACAGGCTCCTCCGTCGGGCGGAAGAGCGCCGTGCGGACGAGGATCACGGCAAGGAATAAGATAAGAAGAGCAAGAACGATCCAGAGAACGATCATATCAAAGCCAACCTTTCTTATACAGGATACGTGCGTAAATGAGGGTGAAGATCACACCGACGGGGACCATCAGACCGACCGTGCTCGCATTCAGTGCGGGAACGGCGATAAAGAGGATGAGCATGAGAAGGACGGGTCCGATCGAGAGCTTCGGATTCTTGGAAATGAAGACGACCGCAAGACCGCCGAAGAGCGCGGGAAGGAGCTGCGCAAAGGAGGCGGACAGCACCTCGGATTCCAAGATCGGGGCGAGCGGAATGATCAAAAGAACGCCTAAAATGATAATAAAAGTTGTCACAATACTGGAAACGGCGATAGAGATCGTGGAGATGATCTCCCCTTCCTCGCTGCTCGGTTTTACCTCGGCACGCTCCATGGCGTCGAGGGCACAGGGGAGTTTCAGGTTGGAGATATTGCCCGTAACAAAGGAGAGGTAGGCACCGCCCGCGCCGAGCATCGGCACGTAGGTAAAGATCTCAATGATACCGACTGCCCAATACATCGGGACGACGGCGATCGCACCCTTTGCGAGCGCCCCCCACTCGGGCAGAGCGCCGAAGATCAGGGCGACGGCAAAGGGAAACGCGAGGATCAGAGCGCAGAGGATAAAGCCCCATATCCGACCGTAGCGGTGGACACCCTGCATATAGGGGGAATCTGTAAGGGTTTTCTTTTCTTCGTTCATCGGTTCTCCTTTCCGCTCACGCGAGCCATGCGGTATACGGGATCGCGGACGCCATGCCGACGATCAGGCTGATCGGCAGGGCATAATCCTGCATCCAACGCAGTTTACACTTCTTTGCGACCAGACCGCACGCGGTCATGGCAAGGGCGGAGGTCACCATAACAAGCACGGGAACGAGGCAGGAGACGTCGCCCGAAAAGAGGTTCGTCACGTCGCAGAAGATATAGCCGAGGAAGGCGGAGATCATGCCGAGGAACATCGCGTTGCCAAAGATCTCTCCCCAACGCTTATCCTTCGTCTCCATGCGGATCATGCCCGACCGGATCTTCTTTGTCAGAAGCGGAACGAGGATCAAGCCGATGAGAATACCGAAGGTCATGACAAAGGCGACGGTCACGTAATCCGACGCATTCGTCAGCGTAATGTCGGTACCGAGCCCGAGCGCCTCGAGCGCGGCGCCCGCGGCGACCGTCTCATAGCTGAGGGAGCCGATGACCGAAAGGCGAAGCCACGGAAGCGCAATGCCGAGGCTCTTCGAAAGGGAGATGACGCCGACGAGGATCGCGACCGCGGGAGCGATCGTGAAAATGGCGGCGGAGGTGATCGTCTTTTTCAGCACTTCCCTCTTCATGCCGAGCTCCTTCGCGCGTTTCAGTGCCCGCACGAGGAAGAAGACCGACTGCAAGAGGACCGCGAGGATGATGATCCCGACCAAGACGAACAAAATCGGGTGATTCACAGAGAATTCCATACGATGTTCCTTCCTGAAATAATATGGTATCTATTGTAATCCTTTTGTGACGGCTTGTCAAGTGCTTTTTTCATAAAAATGCAAGTTTTTTCGATTTTTTATTCATATTCGAAAAGATTTCTGCATTTTTTGAGTCGGTATTGAGTTGAATTCCGATTTTTTATTCATTTTGGAAACGCTTTGTTCAAAGTTTCGGTGAATGAGGCGACAAAAAATGCGGGATC
This sequence comes from uncultured Eubacteriales bacterium, assembly GCA_934373635.1. Lineage (GTDB taxonomy): Bacteria > Bacillota > Clostridia > Oscillospirales > CAG-272 > UBA1740. Next base: position 267,796 of record CAKROZ010000001.1, on the reverse strand, counting down.
GTGATAGGTCAAAAACTATACAAGAGGCCCCCTCCTGGTGGTACTCTGAGCGGCCTTGCGGCGACCGGTGGCAACCAGGTATTCAAACAGGCGATCAAACTTGTATGTGAGGAACATGGGGTAGATTATAACAAGGTGGAACCCATCGCGGACAAGGTTGACAAGGCACTGAAAGATACCGAAAAAGCAGAATAAGCATAAAAGAAATACCGGGTAGAAATCAATCTACCCGGTATTTGATTGTATAAGCCGCAACGACACGAAGAACAATGTCGTGTTCGGATTATACTGTACTGGTGGACCATCAAGGGCTCGAACCTTGGACCGACCGGTTATGAGCCGGTTGCTCTAACCAACTGAGCTAATGGTCCTATTAAATTTTCCGCTCCTTATTGTATCAAATCGGTGTGTTCGGTTTGTGAATAGAATGTAAACTGTGTGTAAATGAGCTAAAAAGAGAAAACAAGAGCGAGCATTTCAAATACCTTTGTGCGCAAGATATTGAAATGCGATTCTCAACGCACGAGATCGCGCACGCGGAACTGCGGTGGACATAATGTGTGACCCAATCCTGAAAGCAAAGAAAAACCGCGCGCCGCAACGTTGCAGGCGCGGACTCCTTTTGAAGCAAGCACTTTCGTGTGGAGCGTCGGTTTCTTGTTATTTTTATCCTTCCCGAACGGGGGAATACACGAAAATCCTCCGTCTCTCTCCGCAAATGTCAATTATCGTAGTCACAGACAATGGTGGCAATTCCCGCCTTGGTCTCGTAGGAGATGGTGACGGAGGTGATGGTCGTGGAATTCCGTTTTACGGTCAGGGAGACCTCGGCGTTGATCTCGGTGCCGAGCACATCCTTCGTATTCTTCGATTCCACGGTCGCCTTGAGCGTCGTGTTGCCGTCCTCGATGGTGTAGGTCATTTTTTCGGCGTCGAGATTCAGTTTCAGCTCGGTCGCGAGCGTGAACTCGCGGGTGATGCCGTCGCCCGTCGTATACTTGCCGTCCTCATAGGTGATGGTGCCCGTCTTCGTACTCTTCGGCTCGAAGTCGGTGGTTGCGCTTTCGTCGATCTCGTTGAACTGCTCTACCTCATAGGTGACCGTCGCACGGTTGTCGCCCGCGTAGGTGATATTGAAGGTACCGTTCAGCGTGCCGAGGTCGGAGGTCAGCGTCGTGCGGACGGTCGACGATTTCGGCGAGACGGTTTTCAACGCGTTCGTGAAGAGGGAGAGGTCACCCTTCGTTTTCCCGTTCGGCCGACTTGCCGGTGTGCAGGAAAACAGTGCGAAGGCACAGACCACTGCGAGAAGGATCGCAATCAGTTTTTTCATATTTCTACCATCGCTTTCTCTATCGAAAGCACCTTTCTTGCGGATTTAAATCTTGTCGAAATCATTCCGCACAGAGGTTATTTCAAAAGCGTTACCTTTTCATTATCGTAAGAATATACGGTGTGGATAGTAATTTGCTTTCCGTTCGGCAACTCTTCCGTTTCCGCTTCGGAATAATTGAGAATGACATCGGTCACGACGGCGCCGTCGTTCACGATCGTGACAAGTACGTCCTCGGTCAGCACGGTGTCCGCACCGAAGACCTTCGCGAGATTCGCCGCCCTCACGGTAAAGGTCAGCATCTTTGCCCCCTCGTTATAGGTCACATCGGTCAATGCCGAAACGTCGAGGTTCAGCGCCATCTGCCCGATGGAGGGAGTGAAATCGACACCCGCTTGCCAGCGTCCCTTGTTCGTGCGGACGCCGAGTCCTTCGACAAATTCGAGAGAGCCGGAAACCCATTTGGTCGGTCCGATCTCTTCCTCCACCCTTGCCCTTTGCTGTTCCTTCCATTCGTAAACGGCAGCTTCCTTCCACTCACCCTCATAAAGGATCTCGCCCTTGACAAGAGTCTGTTCCCCTTTCAGGGTAAGATCTCCGAACTTCTGCTCGCTCTTGACCACCGTCTTCGTCGGTGCGCTGTTGCGATACATCTTCGAAACAGAGCTCACGGCATTCGCCGAGGCGGCACCGTTTCCTATACTGCACGCGCTGAGGGCGAAAACACAGGAAAGAAGAAGGAGCCATGCAAAAATCTTTTTCATAATCTATCCTTTCTTGTCTTTCGCGGATTTAAGCGTCTCCGCCGAAGTCGAGGTTGATCACGTTGTAAGAACGGGAGGTTCTCACCGCGACGGAAGCGCCGCTCGGTGCGGTATAGGTAATGTTGATGTTCGTGATGTGGGTGCCGTTCGACTTGACGGTCAGAGCGATGTTACCGTCCGTCTTCAGATCGGTGCCGAGAACCTTCTTGATGTTTTCCGCGGCAATCGTCGCAGTCAGCATACGTCCGTCCTCGGAAAGACTCACGTCGGAGAGAAGATCGCGGGTGATCGTGAACGCATCTCCAGAAAGAACGAGCGCTTCCGTCACGTAGGTATCGCCTTCTCCGACCTTGCCGTCCTTATATCTGAGCGTTCCTTTGACGGTGACGGTCTCACTCTCCGCCGCTTCATCAAGTCGTGCGGGACGAGTATATTCATAAGTCATAACGGCATCCTGTCCGACGCCCTCGGTGACATAATGACCGACATAGGTATTGCCGTCATCTTTCTCGTTATATGTAATATCGGTAACGATACGACTCGGCATCTCAGACGACCTTAACAGCAAGAAGATGTCCTTCGCCCCCGTACCGTCAACAAGTGCACATGATGCAAGAGAAATGACGCACGCGAGAAGAAGCAGGAGAGTTACGATTTTTTTCATATCCGTACCGGATTCCCCTTTCAATAGGAGTAGATATTTTAAGCTATTATCATTATACCTTTTTTATGAGGAAAAGTCAAGAGAAATCCCCGCGAATGTGACTGTACGCTATGACAAAAAATCGGGATGAATTTTATTCAATATGCCCAAAAATATCGATTTTGTACTCTTTGACGAACTCTTTTGTCAGGGAGATCAGGCGCTTTTGCGGGACGGAGGGGGTACTGTCCGGCTTCATCGCGATGGCGAGCGTGCGGGAGACGGCAGGAACGATGGGGACGAAGCGCACGGCGTTCTTCCGTCCGTTGACGATCAGCTCGGAGAGCATACTGATGCCGAGGTTGTGTTCCACCATCGAAATGATGGCGGGATCGTCAACGTAGGTCTGCGTGACGAAGGGGCGGACGCCCCGCTCCGCGAAAACCGCGCCGATGTCGTCGTCAAAGCCGAGTCCCGGCATCAGAAACTTCGTGCCGTTGAAGCCCAAGATGGGAAATTCCTCCCCCTCGGTGGGATAATCCTTCGGCAGAACGGCGAAAAAGCGGTCGGTGAAGAGGGGAATCCAATGGAAATTATACTTCGGGTTGCGGCTCCCGTAGCAGAGATCGAAGCGCCCCTCCTCGAGCCCGCCGAACACCTCGGCGACCGTGCCCGTCTGAATGTTCACGGTCACGCCGGGGATCTCCTTCTCGAGCCGCTGAACGATGGTCGGAAGCCACGTCTCCGCAATGCTCGAGAAGGCGCCGATGCGGATCACCTTGTCCCCGTAGGAACGGACGATATCGATCTCGTTTTCGAGCGCGTCCTCGCAGTTGACGAGCGCGCGGATGCGCGGGATCAGACGCTCCCCCGCTGGGGTGAGCTTGATACCGTAATAGCCGCGCTGAAGGATGGGAAAACCAACCTCCCCCTCCAGCGTATTCATCATATGGGTCAGTCCCGACTGGGTATAACCGAGCTTCTGCGCCGCGGCGGAAAACGAACCGAGATCCACCGCGGTGAGAAGCACCTTATATTTCGACGCTCCCATGCTTTTTTCTCCTTTCCGAAGCTCCTTCGGACACTTTCCTTTACTTTTTCGTAAGATATCCCTTGCGGTAGAGGAGCTCCGCGATCAGAACCGCGCCGCCTGCCGCGCCGCGCAGGGTATTGTGTGAAAGTCCGACGAATTTATAATCGAACACGCTGTCCTCGCGGAGTCTGCCGAGCGAGATGCCCATGCCGCCGTAAAGATCGCGGTCGGTTCTTGTCGCGGGACGGTCATTTTCCTCAAAATAGGTCAGAAAATGCGCGGGGGCGGAGGGAAGCCCGAGTGCTTGCGGCGCTCCCTCATAGGTGCGCCACGCCTCGAGAATCTCCTCCTTCGAGGGCTTTTGATCGAAGGAAACGAACACCGCCGCCATATGACCGTCGGTGACGGGAACGCGAAGGCACTGCGCGGTGATGACGGGGCTTTCCGCGGGGACGATCTTCCCCTCCTTCACCTCACCGAAGACGCGGAGAGGCTCCTTTTCGCTCTTCTCCTCTTCTCCGCCGATGTACGGGATGACGTTATCCACCATCTCCTCCCATTCGCGGAAGGTCTTCCCCGCGCCGCTGATCGCCTGATAGGTGGTGACGGCAACCTTGCAGATCCCGTATTTTCTGAGAGGCGCCAGTGCGCCGACATAAGACTGGATCGAGCAATTCGGCTTCACGGCGATGAAGCCGCGCGTCGTCCCGAGGCGGGCGCGCTGTGCCTCGATGACCGCGAGATGCTCCGGGTTGATCTCGGGAATCACCATCGGCACGTCGGGCGTCCAACGGTTGGCGGAATTGTTGGAGACGACGGGAATCTCCGCGCGGGCATACCGCTCCTCGAGCGCGCGGGTCTCGTCCTTCGGAAGGTTCACGGCGCAGAAGACAAAATCGACAAGAGAGGCGACCGTCTCCACGTCGTCGGAGGAGATCACCCGCATTTTCATCACGTCCTCGGGCGGAGGAAGCGTCATTTTCCAACGTCCCTCAATCGCCTCGGCGTAGGTCTTCCCCGCCGAACGGGGACCCGCGACGAGCGCCGTCAGCTCGAAGTACGGGTGATTTGTAAGCAACAGCACGAAGCGCTGACCGACCATACCTGTGGCACCGATGATGCCGACTTTGAGTTTTTCCATGAATGTAGCCTTTCTCGGAAGTTTTTCTGTATTGTAGCATATTTTTCGGAGTTCGTCAATCGAAAATTGCAAATTTCATCGGATTTCTATAAGAAAAAGGCGGGATTTTGCAAAATTCCCGCCTTTTCCTTGCGTTTTTTCGGTTATTTGGTGACAACGCTCACCTTTTCGGGGGAGATTCCCGTCGTCTCGTAGACGATGGAGAAAATCTGCGCCGCCTGGCTCGCCTGAAGAGACTCCGCCTTCACGATGACGGTGACGCCGCCGTCCGCGATGACCGCGACGCACTCTTCATAGCCCTTCGCCTTTACGAGCGTCTCGATGTTCGCCTCGTTCTGAATGTCGACGGCGATCTTCGAGATCTGTGCGGCGGCATCTGCCTTCGCCTCTTCGTTCGCATCGGCACTCTCGGTCACGAGTTTCAGAACGTCGAGCGCCTCGTCACGGGACTGGCTGCGGGTCAGAGCGGTGGCGGTGAAGTAATCCTTTTCCGTCTCTCCCTGTCCCTCTCCGTTCGTCTTCGTCGTGTCGTCTTGCTTATCCGACATGTTGTTGCCCCCGTAGCCGATCGCACCGATCGGATCGTAGAACCAGCGGTAGTTCAGGTAGACTGCCAGCCCGATGAGAAGCACGGCGCTGATGATGATGACGCTCCTACCCGCTTTCGAGACGAAGAATTTCTTGACTTTTTCGGTTTTCATTGTATGCTCTCTCCTTTTGATTTGTTACTACTAATACCTATGCCGAAAGACCTGCGGATATTCCGCTTTTCTATTTTAATTTCAGGACGGTGACACGATTTTCTCCGATATCGAAAAGGGCGGAGAGCATCTCGGACATTTCCCGCCTCACGCGGTCGGAATCCCCGCCGTCGCAGACGAGCGTGACCGACTGCACGCGCGGGGGCGTCGTCCCGATCTTCGTGCCGCCGCGGTAGACCGTCTCCTCCCCAGCGGAGAGGGTAATCATGACGCGGCACTTCCCCACCCCGCGCACCGAGGAGCAGAGCGCCGCCGTCTCCTCCTCGAGGGCGTCGAGATAGGCGGCGAGATCGTCCTCGCGGGCGGTGTCCTTCGTATTCTTTCCCGCACTCCCCGAAAACGCGAGCAGCAGGATGCCGACGGCAAGGCACAGGATCGCCGCGGCGATGCCCTTCTTCGACTTCGGAAGGGCGAAGAGCTTGCTATCCGATTTCAAAATTCACCTCACAGTCTCCGAGCCCCGACTCGGTGATATACCGTTCGACCGTCTTCGGGTCGGAAAGAGCACCACGGCCGCGCAGGGTGAGAAAGATCTTCTCCGCGCGCATCGACGGAAAATCGAAGTTTTCAAGACGGACGTCGATCTGCTCGCGGGGGATGCCGAATTTCTCCGAGACGGCGCGGGCAATGCCGTCGGCAAATGCCCTTTCCCCCGTCTCTTCGTAAAGAGGTGTTCCCTCCTCTGCCCCCGGTACGGAGATCTCCCCTCCGAGCTTTTCCCACACGGTCGGCAGAAGCTCGGAGAGCGGAAGAAGCATCTCGCAGAGCAGGATCAGACCGAACGCGATCTTCGCGGTGCGCTCGGTCTCCTTTCCTTTCAGAAAGAGAGAGGCGAGAGAAACGAGCGCCGCGACCGCGACGACACCGACAAGATAGCCCTTCATCCGATCGCCACCCCGCATTTCATAAAGCATACGATCTCAAAAATATAAAGAAGAAGAGAAAACGCCGTGAGAGCGGTCAGGGCATCGAGCGCCGAGCGGAAGGCGGTGAAGGTGCGCTCCCCCGTCTTCGCCCCCGTATAGGAGAGAAAACCGATCACGATGCCGAAGGCGGCGCGATAGAGGAGCAGACGCACAAGATACGGGAGCGCGAGAAAGAGGAGCGCCGCGATCGAGGTGACGCCGACGGTGCTCTTGACATAGAGAAGTCCGCTCGTGGCGACGGCAAGAGCACCAGATACCGTCCCGCCGACGAGGGGGATCATATCCGAGGCGGCAACCTTCGCGGCGCGCATGGCGGCGGAATCCGCGGCGGCGGAGATCACGCTCTGTAAGGAGAGGGCGGCGGCAAAGACCGAGGTCACGATGCCGAGCAGCCATAAAAAGGCGCGACGAAGACTCCCCGTCAGGGAGGAAAGGCTCCCGCTCCCCGAGCCGATGGCGTCGAGAAGCCCGAAGGCAAACATCGCCGAGGAGATGGGGAGCAGAACGCCGTCGGTCAGCGCGGTCAGTGTCGAAAGCGTCAGCTCCATGGTCACCGCCTGTGTGGCGGCACTTCCCGTCCCTCCGCCCGCCAGCGTGACGGTGCCGAAAAAGGGCAACAGCCCGCCGAAGAAACGTCCCGCGTCGGCCAATACCGCGACGGTCTCCTCCGTCACACTGCGGAGCCGCAGGAAGACGGTGACGGCAAGAACGGCGCAGACTGCCGCCTCGCATACCTCGCCGAGGGCGCCCGTCATGCCGTCGCGGAGCACGCCGACCAGTGAAAAAAAGAGAGCGGCACCGAGAAGAAGGAAAAAGAAGGAAAGAACCTCCCCGCGTGAGCCCTCCGCAGCAGAGAGGATCGCGGCAAAGAAGGAGCGCGCGCCGACCGTCTCGCCGAGGGCGGCGGCATCGGTGACATCGGGGGTAAAGCCCTCGGGAAGGAGGGTACGGAATTCCTCGAGAAGGGCGTCCGTGCTTTCCCCGAGGCTCCCGCCCGCCTCGGTCGTCGGGGGCGACGCTTCCCTCTCCCCCTCCTCCGCCGAGACGCCGAGCGAAAAGGTGGCAAGGAGCAGAAGAAAGAGAAGCGCAAAGAGAACTCGCCGCCTCATGCGAGTGTCTCCGACGCGTAGGTGATGAGCCGCTCGAAAAACGGAAGCGCGAGAAGAAGCACCCCGAGCCGTCCCGCCGTCTCCACGGCGGAGGCGAGCGTCCCCTCCCCGAGCCCGCGACAGACTCCCGCGGTCAGAGAGGTGAGATAGCCGATGCCGAGGATCTTCAGAACGACGGATGCCGTCCCCTCGAGGGTAGCATCCGCGCCGAGCGAGGAGAGAAAGCGGAAGATGGGGACTGCCGAAAGAAACACCGTGCGCAAAAGCAACAGCACCCCGAAGGTGACGAAAACGGGCGTGCCCCGCCATCCGAACTCCCGCAACGTGAAGGCGCAGACGGCAAGCAGGAGGGCGGCGCCGCAAAGCTCGGGAAAGTTCAAATGCCGAACACCTCTCTTATCGTGGCGAAGAGCGTCCCGATCTCTCCGATCAAAAGAAGCAGAACGACGACAATGCCCGTCAGGGAAAGAAGGGTCGCCTGCTCGTCTCTTCCCGCTTTGTTCAAAATCTGGCAGGCGACCGTGACGATCATCCCGATGCCCGCGACTTTCATGATGAGTGCAATGTCCATGGTTTCCGCTCCGAAATAATGAAAATACCGACCTATAATAACAGAAGAACGAGGGTAAGCGCCGCGGCGGCGGTGACGGTTTTCACCGCGCGCTCGGTGCGGGAAAGCTCCTCCGCCCGAGTGGCGAGAAGCCCCGCGAGGGCGTTCTCCGCCGCGGCGAGCGAGTCGAGCTCCTCCTGTCGGTAAGCGCTCCCGAAGGAGGAAAAGAGAGGGGCGAGGATCTTTTTTTCCTCTTCTCCGAGCGAGAGTGTCGCCTCTCTGTACGCCACGGCAAGGTCGCCGTGCGCGCGAAGCCGCGGAAGAAAGCCGTTTTGCTCAAGTGCCTCATCGGAAAAGAGACGGCACCACTCGTTGACGGGGCGGGCATATCGGGACAGCTCTCCCTTCATAAATAATAGCAGAGCGCGAAACCCCTCCCCTTCGGCGAGTCTCCGCCGATAGCCCTGCGAGACGGCGCGGGAAATTCCGTAGGCGGCAAGAAAGATCAGAATCATTCCGAGATAGCGCAAGGTTCCCTCTCCCTTCCCGTGATATGGCAGACGACCTGTCCCCCCGTCCGCTCGAGTCCCGCGAAGAGATCGAAAACGCGGGCTTCGAAAAACGCCGCGAGATTCCCCTTCCCGCACACCTCCTCATAGGTGGCGGCGTGTGCTGTGGCGACGAAGGGGATGCCCGCGCCGAGAACGCCGAGCATGGCGCGCGCCTCCGCCTCCCCGCCGATCTCGTCGATGAGCAGGACCTCGGGCGAGAGGGTGCGGGTCGCGATCTCGATACCCCGCGCTCTGTGATAGCCGCGGAGAAGGTCGACGGTCGCGTGGCGGTAATCCTCGGGGTCGAATTCCTCCCGCTCGTCAATGACGACAACGCGGCGGGCGCCCCTCCCGCTCCCGAGGCGGGCGGCGAGGGCGCGGAGGGCGGTGGTCTTCCCGACTCCGGGGGGCGAATAGATCAGCATCCCTGTGCGGCACCGTCCGACAAAGGCGGTATACAACTCCTCCGCACCGTCCGACACCTTGTGCGGGATGCGAAAGACCAGCGTGCCGATGTTCGCGACACCGACGGCTTCCCCTCCCTCGTACCTTGCCTGTCCCGCGACACCGACGCGGATCCCGCCCTCCATCGGGAGATACCCGTCCGCGATCCTGTCACGGTAGGCATACAGAGAACCGTGGCAGAGCTTCGCGAGGATCCGCTCCGTCTCCTCCTCCCCCACTCTTGTATGTAAAGGAAGGTTCCTCCCCCCGACGACGAGAGAGGAGACCCCGCCCGCGCGAAGGCGAATTTCCGCGAGAGTGTCGGAAAACGTGCGGGAGGATGCCGAAATATGCGAGATCTCCTCCCGCATATCCCGCGGAAGAAGGGGCAAGATCCGCTCAAGCATACCGTGTTTCCTCCCGTTTTTTCTCAGATTTTCTCGCTTTTACAAAATTTAACATAAAATTGGAAATTTTTTGAAAGAATCCCTTGACAAATGTCGAAAGCCGTGCTATAATTTGGTTGTTAATAAATGGAAAGCCCCCTCGCGCCGCGAAAGACGGGTCGGAACGAACCGTTTATCTGACAAAAATATAAAACAAACAAAACACGTAGAAGGAGAAAAAACAATGAAAACATCCGGAATTATTCGTCACATCGATGAGCTCGGAAGAATCGTCATTCCGAAGGAAATGAGACGCACGCTCGAGATCGCAGCGGAAGACCCCGTGGAAATTCTCATGGAAGGTGACAGCATCCGTCTGAGAAAGTACCAGACCTCCTGTGTCTTCTGCGGAAGTGCGGAGGATCTTTCGGAATTCAAGGGCAAAACGCTCTGCCGTGCCTGCCTCGACGAGCTGACGGGCGCAAAAGCAGAATAAAACGCGCCACAGAAGAGACAAAAAAGCAAAAACCCCTTGATTTTCCTGCTTGTCTCTGCTAAAATATATGTGTCAGCAGACAAAATATGATTCTTTTCTGAAAGGACAGTTTCCATGAAAGTTGTAACATTCGGTGAAATCATGCTCCGTCTCGCACCCGAGGGGTATCTCCGCTTCACACAGGCGGACAAATTCGGCGTCGTCTACGGTGGCGGTGAGGCAAACGTATCGGTCTCTCTCGCAAACTACGGGCTCGACTCCGCCTTCGTCACCAAGCTGCCGAAGCACGAGATCGGTCAGAGTGCGGTCAACGCACTTCGCCGTTTCGGTGTCGATACCTCGATGATCGTCCGCGGTGGCGACAGAGTTGGCATTTACTTTAATGAAAAGGGAGCGTCTCAACGCCCCTCCAAGGTCATTTACGACAGAGCTCATTCCGCGATCGCGGAGGCGTCGCGCGAGGACTTCGACTGGGATAAGATCTTCGAGGGCGCCGACTGGTTCCACTTTACCGGTATCACTCCCGCTCTGAATCCCACCGTTGCCGCCATCTGCCTCGATGCCTGCAAGGCGGCGAAGGCACACGGTGTCAAGATCTCCTGCGACCTCAACTTCAGAAAGAAGCTCTGGACAAGAGAGATGGCGCGTGAGACCATGACGAAGCTCTGCGAATACGTGGACGTCTGCATCTCCAACGAGGAGGACGCACACGATGTCTTCGGCATCGATGCGGAAAACACCGATATCGCGGGCGGCAAGCTCAATCATGAGGGCTACAAGTCGGTTGCCCGTCAGCTCGCCGAGAAATTCGGCTTTGAGAAGGTTGCCATCACCCTTCGCTCCTCCATCAGCGCGAACGACAACGACTGGGCGGCTCTTCTCTACGACGGAAAGGAATACTGCTTCTCGAAGTCCTATCACATGCACATCGTCGACCGTGTGGGCGGCGGTGACAGCTTCGGCGGCGGTCTGATCTACGCGTCCCTCATGGGATATTCCACGCAGGACACCGTGGAATTCGCGGTTGCCGCTTCCTGCCTGAAGCACTCGATCGAGGGTGACTTCAACATGGTCTCGGTCGACGAGGTGAAAGCGCTCGCCGGCGGAAACGGAACGGGAAGAATTCAAAGATAATCCCGCAAGACGAAGGGCAAATCTTGCCTTCTCCATAAAAATCAAAGGGGCTGTCGCAAATAGGCATTCAAAGACCTATTTGCGACAGCTCTTTTTTCTCCAACCCGACCATTGACAAAAAGCCTTCGCTAAAAGATACAAAACAAAACGACCTTGCCAAATCGGCAAGGTCGTTTTGTTTTGCTATCGAATGTAATAAGGCAAGCGCTTTGCCTCACTCGGAACAAACCGAAACGGAAGCAAACACCCGAAAGGACAGAAGAGGCAGATCTTCACTTGTCAAAATTCCGAATGAAGGTGATCCCACATTCATAATCTGAATTCTGCCCCCTGCCTCTTTTCGTCGCTTGTGCAAGACGTTACTCGCTGATACCGATCAAAGCGTAACCGATATCGCGTATCGTCTTCTGTGTCGCATTGACGTTTGTGAGATGCTCGTCGTACTTCGCCTTGTAGGTCTTGTATCGTTCGAGAGCTTCCTGGTAGCGCTTGCCCGTCATGGTCGGATTGTTCTCCATGACGCGATAGGACGTGTAAAGGGCAAGGTAACCGTCTCTAATGCGACTTGTGAATACCGTTTTTTCTTCGTCCAGCTCATAAAACAAATCCATGGCATCCAGCATATCGGTTCTTGTATAAGTCTTGTTCTTGATGCCACTATAATCATCCTCGGCATCGGGATCCACAGGCGTATCGGGATTCGGATTTGTTCCGTCGTTCATTGATTCATACGGTACCCATTTTGAGATCGACGTCCACTCATATCCAACGGGAGCTGTAGAATTGACTTTATCGACCTCCTCAATAACGACCGCAACGTTGAAATTCAGGACATTTTCACCATGAATGGCGAACTTCGTGTATTGGCTGCGATCTGCCTCGGGAGATTTGCCGTATATTTTCTCCGTTTCGTTCAGCTCGGTGCGGAAGGTAGTGTCAAGAACGTAATCGTAAACGCTCATTTCCTCAAATTTCAGCCCACGAATCTTTGACACGAGAGAAAGGCGAATAACTTGCTTCGTTCCGTTAACGACCCGCGAGAGATATGCGGTTTTTCCGTCGTTGGAAATTTCGGGATTCAGCGATTTCAGCGTGTGAGCAAACCAATATACTTCTTCGGCTTTTCCGAAAAGAACTTCATCCTGTACGACGACTGTCTTGCGATTGTTGGTCAGCATAACACCGCGTTCCGCCTGCATAACATAGCCTCGGAAAGCGGGGAGATTGTTAAGGACGGCGTAACCACCGTAATCGTTCTCATAATGCTTTGTAATGACGGTATCTTCGTTCAGATGCTGTCCGTAGGGCATAGCCGATTGTTCACTTGTAAGCAACATTACATTGCTACCTTCCGCACCGAGGCGGTAATAGCGATAACGATAGGTATTTGAAAAGTAACCGTAAACATTATATTGGTCACTGCCGAGATCCTTGATCCAACGGATACCGAGATTATCGTAAATAAAATTACCACTGTCGATATTTCCGTGAGAAGCATTTCCCTCGCCCCCCATAATACCTGTAAAGATCGCCTGTTTTTCCCACGTGGAGCGAACGGTATATGCCTGAATTCCCTCCATATAATAGGCGAGCTCCATCTGAGGTTTACCGTTCGCGGCATCCTCGTTGTAAAAAATGATATCATATGCCGTGAAGGACTTGCCGTTTGCGAGTTGGTGCGCGCGCACCGCACAAAGGTTATCATCGCCGAAGTGTGTACCGGCATACATGAACCACGAGCCGTCTTGTGAACCCTCACCGCCATCATGATAGTTCCAATATAAATAATCACTCGACTCGCTCTGTACCGCAAAATAGCAGGTGGTATCAATACCCCAACAATCCATAAAACCGTAGTCGGTACCTGCCGCCGATTCCAATGCGGCACACAGGCGGAAGAAAGTATTTGTACCGTATGACCAATAATTCGGGGATTCAATATAGGAGCCGTCGGGCGCATACTGACCAAGACCATGATCGCCGAGTGCAAAGAGGGAGAGCGAGCTCACTTCGCATGCCGGCGCCCGGTATTGTTCGTATTGAAGGATCGACAAAGCACCGATCACCATACCCGAAGTGCAAACTGAATTCCAGTTATTGGAAAATTTGTCATAACGATAGGAGCTCGTAATGCTGTTAGGAAAATCGCAGGCGTTGTTCACCAGAGAATTATATCCTTGATACACACCGTGAGTATAGATAATTTCTGCGATTTTTTCGGGAGTTCTCGTGCCATCCGTCTTTGAGATTTCAACGAAAGCATTGTAGAGCCAATCGAACATGATGGCAATCGGAGCAGTCGCGTCGGCGCAATCCAAGAAATGTGCAGGGCCCCAGTGATCCCATTTTCCTACCTCAAGGGCGTAATCATAAGCGATGTAGGCAAACTTGATGTCACGGGTCACTTGATAAGCAAACGCCCAATTTTGTAACTGTGGCATGATGGTTCTCAAAATTGTCAAACGTCCACCTGCGGGATCATAGCCATAGTTGCCGAGTGCATCGTACGGATTTCGAAGGTCGCCGTTCGCAATTCGTTCGGGCTTCAAGGAAATATAATTGCCATTCTCGTCGGTTTCCGCCCACTGCTCATATACCTTTGTTGCTTGTTTAACAAGCGTCTGAAGCGGAACGCGAAGAGGACTATTAAAATTCGGGTCGGCAGGGGTCTTTGCATTGTAAATGGCATTTAATTCATCGAAACGATCCTGCCGTGCGAGAATATAAGGGTGTTCGAAATTATTCGTATTGGTTTTGACATCATTATAAAGTCTGTCAGCGCCCGGGTTGTCAAAAACGAATTGTTTCATGAGATCCGTCATATCCGCGAGACCAAATGTCCGACTGACAATATTATCTTTCCCACAAATGATGATCAACCCCATTTTGTCGTAAGTGACATAGATAGAGGATTCCGGATGATCCTCGTCGGCAAAGAGAAGCTCCACATCGTCCATTGCGATGGCAAGAAAGCTCTTCTCCTCCCCGTTCACCGTCTGCTTGATGAAGCAGGGGGCGGCGTTCAGATCTACCGTCTTTCCGCTCACGACAGCGCTATCCCGCCCGACAGAGAGATATGTCGCGCTCGTACCCGTTGAAATATCATAGGAGAGCCCGTCGGGATGAATATAGTATGGATACCTGATATAGGTCAGGATGATATCGAGGGGTACGTAGATGGTGCCGTCGATCTCTACGGGAGCACCGTACTTGCCGTCGTCAAAGATGGCGACGCGCTTCCGGTTCAGGAGCGCATAATTAACGCCGACCTTCATGCAGAGCATTTTTCGATAGTAGTCTTCATCCGCCTTATCGCCGGAGCCAAGGATAGTGACGGTTTTCGTCGCTTCGGGATTGACATTTTTTCCCGGAGCATGGGTCTCATGCTCATCCGCCGTCAGTTCGCGCTTCGGTCCGTTATGTACCGAGAGATTATCAATGCACCAGCTGAGACCAATCGTTGAGCTTGCCGACTGCCCGATACGAAAGTACTTCAGTCCCTTCTGATGCGCTATTGTCTTCGTTTTTTCCAAACGTGTGACGGAGGCGCCACTTTCATTTGTGAGTCCGGAGCCCTCAACCGAGGCGGTCGCAGTCATGGTGTCCCAATCGAGAATCAGAACGTAGTGATGCCAGCTTTCGTCTACAGGCCCCATGTCCATCCCGTAGAGAGATGCGGCACCGTCCTTAATGGCAAAGACGTTGACATCCTTGCCGTCGATCGAACGATAGTAAATAGTACCTGTGTTCGCGTAATCGTCCGACATAGCATCAAAGGCTATCACCGTCGCCCCTGCCGTTGCAGTCGTCATCGTAAGCTCGGCATAACCGTCCTGCGCATTGGTGACCTCCATACGCCAGAAATAGTTATAATCGTATGTCGAAGTAATTTCGTAGTCAATAAAAAAGTTGTTTTCCTTTTTCACGTCGGAAACACCATTTGCAAAATTCCACCCCTCATCAAAGGTGCGGTAGTAGAGGAGTTCAATCGGCAGTTCGCTGCCGCTCTCTTCGTCATTCGTTCCCTCCGCACCGACATAAACAAGTCCGAAGGAGAGGAGGAACGAGAGAACCAAGAGGAGTGAAATCCATCTTGAAAATTTCATTTTTCTCATAAATATTATCCTTTCTCATGCTTGTGCTTGACTCGAGATTCGGGGAAACCCCGAATCGATCGATTCGTTCGTCAATCTCATTCGTATCGTTTTTTGAATGCGGCAACGACATATTTCAGACCATCGACGTCCGCCCGTGCAGTGCACATGACCGACACGGCAGAAGAAAGCTCGCTGTTCACGGTATCTGCCTTTTCGTTATATGCTTCGACAGCGGTACGATACAGCATCATGGCATCGGAAATACCAGCATAGTGCTCATTAGCACCAAGGGTAAGTTCGATGTATGCTTTGGAAAGAGCCTTATATTTTTTTGTTGCTGTTCCGGCGTTCGCATACTCTTCCATCGCCTTCATAAAGAGAGCGCTGTGCGCCTCCATTTCGCGAAGAATGCCTTCATATTTCGCAAATTCCTTGATTGCCGTCTGCACCGTTTCCGAGTCGATGTTCATATAGTAATAAATTTTCATAATACCGTCGTACATTTCTTTCAGCTCGGAATAACTATCGAGAAATGCCATACGATTTACGGTATCTACAAAATATTCTGTATTCTGCGCGATGAATTTCTTGTATTTTTCAAGCTGATAATTGGGGAGAGTCGGGTCAAGGATGCCATCCTTCATCCCGAGTTCCTCTTCATAGATAGCGCAGGACTCGAGAATGCGACGGATTTCCGTATTGGTCTCGTCCACATCGTTGGTCGCAACATAATTACGGATGTAAAGACAAACGCCCTTCTTCTCAATGTAGGAATCCAACTTGGTATACTTATTCAGCTCGGCAGATAGCCTTTCAATATGTTCAAGCTGAAGCTTTTGATAGAAGAAGTCATTCACCGTGCGATAAAGCTTAACCGCCGCGGAGACACCGAGATAACCCGTCTTATATTTGAGAGTGCCATCTTCGTTCGGTGTGACGAGACCGCGGACGACAAGGATATACTTATTAATTTCCTTATACTTTTCTTCGTACTCGTCCTCACTGTACGAAGCAACGTAGCGCATACATTCAACAATGCTCTTCGCGTTTGCCTCCTTGACCTTGTCATCGAGTTCGTCTGCGAATCCTTCGTATTCCTCAATCCATGCGGAAAGCTCCGCGAAGCGAGCAATCGCCGCAGCATCAAAACCTTCGCCGTATGCCAGCTTGCAGGATTCGTAATGGCGGGTCATGGCGGCAAGAGACGGCGCACGCTTAAACCTCGCAATAGCGTCAAAGAATTCCTTGACTCTTTTATCCACAGGGAGATGTTCCCTTTTCTTTTCGATTTTTTCAACCAACTCTTTATATTCGTCGGTGGTCACATCGAGCGAGTCCTGATTGTTTTCGATATATTCATCAATCTGCGCAAGGAGGCTTTCTTGTTTGGCAACAGAGTCAATATCTCCGTCAAGCGCATTCAGTGAATCGTAAAGAGCCTCCAAACCGTCAAAGGCGATACTGTTCATCTCGCGATTGATCGCCTCCTTCTCCGTCTTGCGGTACACATCAACCATATGACGGAGACTTTCGTCTTCGGTGATATAGGTTTCGAGGGATGCCGACCAATAGGAGGAAAGAAGCCCGCTCATCTGTTTATACGCATAACTGACATCGGTAATGTCAACGGAAGAGCCTTCATTGTGATACTTTTCGAGCACATCGCCGAAGAGAAGAAACTTATCGTCCGACGACATAGTAAGAAAGCGATCGACCGTACGAGGAACGGATCCCTTATAAGAGCGCAGATTGTCGAAAGAAACGGAACCTGCCACATTGGACGAGCCGAGGCGAAATCCCTCATTAAAACTCCAATCCGTGGTATTCTTCCGCTCGTACACAGAATACGGCTCACCTACTTTTTCGTAATTGACGTACATCTGAACTTTCTTGTCTGTCGGATCATAAGCCATAGCGATATGCGTCCATGCGCCGGGCTGAAGGATATCCGATTTCAATTCTATCCCTCCCGATCTCGTGTAAAGGTTGGACTTTCCGTTCGATGTCGTGATATTGAAGAAATGCGGGTTGACGCGCCCCACGGATTTGCTGGTCGCGCCCGTGCTGAACGTAAGAGAGCGCGGCATCTCTTCAAAGGTGGTGATGTCAAACTCGAACACCACACGATTCGATGCGGCGGCGGCAACGGTCCATGCGTAGAAAGTGTCCTTCGATTCACCATAGGTGATGGTCATACATTTATCGGAATTGCAACCCCCGTGCGTCTCATCGATAAACACGCGATTTTTTGTTGTTGTATTGGTACCTCTGACAGTGCCTGTCTCGAAAGTGGAGAGATTCTCCGACGTGTCGGCATATTCGGAAAGGGGAACTTCCGCCTCAAGCTTTGCCCTCACCTCGGCAAGTGTCTTCACGGCGCGTTCGGAGAGCGCCTGCAAGCGGTCGAGGAAGTCGAAGTAACTCTGATCCTCGTAAAAGTCGTGGAAACGGTAATATGCGTTCAAACGGTTGTACGCGGCGATAAGATCTGTGCCCGTGAGTGCGTCCGCGGCGTCGCACATATTGTTGACGACACCGATGAGATACGCGCCATAGGCTTTTCTCGTTTCGAGAGTCTTTTTCTCATACTCCTTCCACTCGTCGCTTTTTCTATCATATGGATAGGAAGCGAGGTGCTCACGGATGGCAGTGAAATACTCACCGAGATCCTCGACGCCGTCTTTGTGCGCCGCAATGGCGGTATCGGCAAGAACATCGAGCGTTGCGTAAAAATACGCCTTTGTGTAGGTGTCATACTCCTCGTTGAAAAGGATCTCTTCCTCCGTCTTCGCATTGTCATACTTTTTCACTTGATATCCTTCAAAGGTCGCGGCAATTTCTTCGACTCTCGTCTTTTTTGCAACGGCGTCCGTAAAATTCATCGCGGCCTTGAATTCCCCGACCGCCCATCTGACGGCACATCTGCCAAAGTCGCGTTCGACCTCGGAAAGTTGGGAAATATACTCCTTATGTCGAGGCGCAGTCGATGGCTCAAAGTAAACATCCTCGCCGAGTGCGAGAATTGTGTTCTTTGCAAGGCATGCTTCCTCAAAATCCGTCTCGGCGTTGCCGATTTTCGTAGTCAATGTCTTCAAATAAGCGTAAAAAGCTCCGACAGTCTGTTCGTAAACACCATCCGTCCCGTTATACTTTTCGTAAAACATCTTGCCAAGTCTCGCGGTGGCGTCTATTGTATGTTCATCCAAAAAAACAATAAGAATATTCAGTGCCTTTTCTTTCGCAATAATGGCAACACCTTCGCCCTGTGCATCCTTTCCCGCGTCGACAACGGCGTAAAGAAGAAGGATAGCATCCGCCGCCTCCTTATTCTCTTTCAATTTAGCAAAATTCAGATCCGACTCGACAAAATAGCAATCTGTGAGATACTTATCATACTCGGCGAGAAACTCGGAACGATTCTCCGTCCCCTCCGCCACTGCGGTGTCGAGTAGCTCGTTTGTCTTTTCGTAAAGTTTGGTAACAACCTCTTTTTTCACTTCATTGTGGTCTTTGAAAAAACTCTTTTTATCACTACCCTCCGCTCCGTTATCCGCCATACCCGATTTTGCGAGAGCTTCACACGACGTCTTCAGGAGAACGCCCTTTTCGTAGTCGGATTCGGCTCTCTTGATCTGATCGAGATAGACACGCCCCTCGGCAATCGCGCAACGGTCGGTAAGGGCAATATATTCTTCACGCGTGGTATCGAAATAGCACCGACCGCAAAGCTCGCGAAAATTCACGACAGCACTCATGCGCTCGTCATCGGTTTTTTTCATGTCCTCGGCAACCGTCAAAAATTCACGAAGCTTTTCATATAAAAGCACGATGGTCTTATCAACAACGGCATCGCGCTTTTCTACACACAGCTGATAGTATTTGGAGCTCTCGACAATAGGCGTCGTTTCGCTTTTTCTGAAAAATTCAAGGAGGACTTCGCCACGCTCAACAAGATCGACATCTTCAAGCCCTATGTACATCAAATCGATGCAATAATCAACGACCGTCACGTCATCGGAAAGCCGTGAGACGGCGCCACTCGTCGCGTCGATATATCCCTCCCCGTTCAAGAGCTCCCGAACATTTTCGAGTCTGATTCGTGCCTCTCTCGCACTGGTCAACCGTACAATCTCATCAAGGCGATTTTCTATTTCTTTAATCGTAAAATCGCTGACCTCCGAGCTCGCCTTTTCAAAACGCTCCTGTGCGATCTCGGCCTCATCCTCTGAAAAAGTATGGCTCGTGAGATAGGCAGAGACGGCATAGAGCTTTTGTGTTTTTTCTTTTGCCGTGGTTGCGGATTGCACTTCCGCGATCAAGGCATCCAGTGCGTTCACCGAACCGGTCTCCGAGGGGGAGACGGCGACCGCGATCACCGCGGCGAGGGATAATGCCACGGCAACGATCAGCAGCGCAATCAATGATTTTTTGAGTGTCTTCATCGTTTTTCCTCCGGAATGGTATTCGTGCTCCTATTATATCATTTTATTTTAGAGGTTTTCAACCCGTTCTGTCTATTTTCGTGCAACACGCTGAAGTTTTTCTCCGTTTTCCACAAAAACGTGGCTCCCCCTTCGTCGGGTTGCCTTGATTCGGAATTTTCTTTTTGTGCAAAATACCGCAAAATCGAGGGGCTTCGTCAAAGGAAAGCTCCGTACCCGACGCAGAAAGACACGGCAGAGAAAAAAGAGAGCAAAACATACGGACGCGCGTCGCTTTTTAACCCGTCGTTTTTCAACCCCACCGCTTTTCAACCCGTCGCTTTTCAAAAAGAAAACCTCAAAGGAAAATTCAAGAAAAAGAAGAGAAAAGTCAGGGGCAAAATCGCTCGCTTTTTCTTCTTTTGCAAAAGAAAACCGCACGTTATGCAAACAATCTTTTACATAACGTGCGTTTTTTTCCAAAAAAGAGAAAGAAGAAAGAAGTTCTTCCGTGAAAAAGCGAGGCAATCTCACGCTTCGCTTCGTGTCTTTTTAGTGGTGCCAATACTTTCTGTCAAGGGAGCGGTAGGTGATTGCCTCGGCGATATGGTCGGCGCCGACAGTCTCCGCTCCGTCGAGGTCGGCGATGGTTCTCGCGACGCGAAGGATTCTATCGTGACCGCGCGCGGAGAGTCCGAGGGTCTCGAAAGCTTCCCGCAACAGGTCGGTGCCGTCCTTATCGGGTGTGCAATATTTCCGCAGAAGGTTCGGCGGGAGCTTCGCGTTCAGGGTCGCGGCGTCCTCCCCGTCCTTTGTGAGACGCTCGGCGGCAATACGGCGTGCCTCATTGACGCGGGCACGAATGGCGACGGAGGGTTCTCCCCCGTCCCCCTTCCCTGAGATCTCGTCGAAGGTGACCGCGGGCAGCTCGATCTCAATATCGATACGGTCAAGGAGAGGCCCGCTGATGCGGTCAAGGTATTTTCTTACGGCATCGGGCGTGCAGGTACAGGTATGGGTCGGATCGCCGAAATAGCCGCAACGGCAGGGATTCATCGCGCAGACGAGCATAAAGGAGGCGGGAAAGGTGATCTTCGCCGCCGCGCGGGTCACGGTAACGGTGCCGTCCTCGAGGGGTTGGCGGAGGGAGTCGGTCACCCGCTTCGGGAATTCTGGCAGCTCGTCGAGGAAGAGGACGCCGTTGTGCGACAGGGAGATCTCCCCCGGTCTCGGCGTTGCACCGCCGCCGATCAAACCGACGGGGCTGACGGTATGGTGCGGGGAGCGGAAGGGGCGCTCGGTGACAAGATTGCCGCGCAGAGTGCCCGCGACCGAGTGGATCTTCGTCGTCTCGATCGCCTCGTCAAAGGTCAGATCGGGGAGAATGGAGGAAATGCGCTTGGCGAGCATGGATTTTCCCGAGCCGGGAGGACCGATCATCAGGACATTGTGTCCGCCCGCGGCGGCAACCTCGAGGGCGCGCTTCGCGCGGCGCTGTCCCTTGACCTCCGAGAAATCGCCCGCGCTCCGACGCTCGGAAAGAGCGGCGGCAAGGGAAACGCCCGCGGCAGGGGTCAGAGACGCCTCTCCGCGGAAATGGCGGACGAGGGAGCGAAAATCGGGGACGCCAAAGACGCGGATGCCCGAGACGACGGCCGCTTCCCCGAGGTTTCCTTCGGGGACGTAGACCTCGCGCAGTCCCGCCTCCTTCGCGGCGACACACATCGGCAGAATTCCGCCGACGGGGCGCACCTCTCCCGACAGGGAGAGCTCTCCGATGATGCACTTGTCCGAAAAATCGAGGTCGTGCGGGATCACGCCGTCGCATTGAAGGATCGCGGTCAGGATCGCGAGATCGAACGCCGTGCCCTCCTTTTTGACATCCGCGGGAGCGAGATTCAGCATCATGTCGAGGGGCGGAAAGAGATACCCGCTGTTTTCGCAGGCGGACTGCACGCGATTCTTCGCTTCCTTCACCGCCGCGTCGGGCAATCCGACCAACTCAAACCGCGGAACCCTGTCCCACGCGCTGCACTCCACCGTAACGGGAAATCCGTCGATCCCGTAGATGCCGCAGCCGAAAACTCTTGAAATCATAGTGCCCCCTCTTACCTTCAAAATTCAAAGTCCGAAAAAACATCTTGCCCGCGCAATCTTCTTCAAAGGCTTGTGCAAGGCAAGCGTAGTCCCCCTCACCTGCTCGATTCAACAGAGCAAGGCAGGAATTCAGTAAATCAAGGTCCGAAAAACCGCCCTTCTCGCGCGCCTTTCTCAAAAGCCGATGCGTAAAGCAGACGTCGTTCCCCTTACCTCGCTTGCATCAACAAAACGACGCGAGAATAAAGACAATTCATAATTCATAATTCTTAATTCATAATTCTCTTTTTATTATACTTGATTTCCCGCACAAAATCAAGACGCTTTCTTGACTTTCCACGGATTTTATGCTAAAATTAAGAAAAGGAGATATGCTCCATGATACTAAAAAATGTAAAATTCAAAGAAAAGATCAAGGATATACAAGTAAAAAACGGTAGATTTACTCACATCGGCGATGGCTTCGAGCCGGACGACGAGGTGAAGGATGGCGAAGGGCTCAAAATCATTCCCGGGCTGATCGACATTCACGCGCACGGCTGTCTCGGCTACGATACGATGGAGGGCGGACTCCCCGAGATGGCGGCATACGAGCTGTCGCACGGTATTACGACATGGTATCCGACGACGATGACCATGGCCTTTGAGGACATCCGCCGTGCGACGGAAGCGCCGATCACGGGCTTCCACGGGGCGCACATCCCGGGCTTTCACCTCGAGGGTCCCTTCATCAGCACAAAATACAAAGGCGCGCAGAACGAAGCATTCATCAAGGAGCCGACCTTGGAGCTCCTCCGTGAATGTAAAAACGTGAAGCTCATTACCCTCGCCCCCGAGCTTGCGGGGTCGGAGGAATTTATCCGTTCGTGCGGCATCGTCGTGGCACTCGGGCATACCGCCTGCGACTATGACACGGCGGTGCGCGCGTTCCGTGCGGGGGCAAGCTGTCTGACGCATACCTATAACGCAATGTCGCCCATGCACCACAGAGAGCCGGGGCCCATCCCCGCCGCGGCAGACTGCGGTGCGTATGCCCAGCTGATTTCGGACGGAATTCACGTGCATCCCGCGATGGTGCGGCTGCTGTTCCGTCTCTTCGGCGACGAGCGTGTGGTGCTGATCAGCGATTCCCTGCGTGCGACGGGGCTCGGTGACGGCGAGTTCATGTTCGGCGGGCAGAAGGTCATTCTGAAGGACGGCGTGGCTCGCATCGAGTCGGGTGCGATCGCCGGCTCGACGACCGACCTCTTCGAGTGTATGCGCCGCGCCGTGTCCTTCGGCATTCCCGAAGAGACGGCGATCCGCGCGGCAAGCGAAAATCCCGCGCGTCTCATGGGACTGAACAAAGGAAAGATCGAGGTCGGATACGACGCCGACTTCCTGCTCGTGACCGACGATCTCCGCCTCAAACGCGTGTTTTTGATGGGAGAAGAAGAGCAAATTAAGAATTAAAAATTATGAATTATGAATGATCTAAATTCCTGCGTTGTTCTATCCAATCAAGCGTGACGGGAGCAACCGTGTTTACCTTGCGCAAGCCTTCAAAAAGCAGGAGTGAACAATGCGTTTTTCGATCTTTGATCGTCTCGATTCACGCAGTCAAATAAGGTGAGAAAAACGGTGCTTGCTTTGCACAAGCCTTCAAAGCGGGGGCAGACGGAGCGTTTTTCGACCTTTAATCTCTCGATTCTCGCGTGGTTTTGTTGGTTCAAGCAAGGTGAGAAAACGATACCTGCCCCCTGCGTAAAGACCTCAGAAGGTTGCACAGATGGATGAAAGCAAAAGCCCCTTCGGCATGTGCCGAAAGGGCTTTTGCTTCTGGTCGGAAATCCTTCCCTTAGAAAATCTCGGATATTAAGCCGGAAGCTGATCGTATTGAGAATTCTTCAGCTGATTGAGGTAGTTCTGTTTGAGTTCGGCAACCTCTTTGTATCTGGTTGCCGCATCGTCGAGCTGATAGCCTGCATTCTGAATCATCACATTCCAACGATTGGTATCCGAATCGCCGTTGACATTCTGATAGAAGAAGCCGATGGCATCCTCGAACGCCTTATCGAAGGAGGAACGAACGTTAGCACGAATGAGCTCAAGCATCTCTACGTTACCTTCCAGACCTTCTCCCCCTGCTACGCCATAGGTCAGGGTAGTGTTGTAGTACTGCTCAAGGATATCGTGCGAGTGGCGCGACTGATAATCAAGGAAAGCGGTACACTGTGCAAACTTCGTCGTGGTGTTGGAAACGGCACCGACACGACCGAGGTTATGCACCTGCGTGAGATAATTCTCGGTGTGTTCTTCGTCCTGCTTATAAAGCGGAACGGGAACAACGCCAAAGCCCTGACCACCGTTCTCCTTCATACCCTGATAAGCATCATATTCGAGAGAACCGACGCAGATAACGCCGCCGAAGAGAACCATATTTTCGACAAATCTGTCGCGGATCGCCTGGAGAGAACCCGAAGTATAACCTGCAGCATTAGCCTGCGGATTGCTGACGGCGAGAACGCCCGAGGATCCGAAAAGCTTAGAAAGCCGGCTACAGAAGTCGACGAATGCATCGTTCGGAATCGGGTAGGTATCGGTGGACTCCGTCTTATCCTCGTTCCACTCGCGCTCGATAATGGTTACCGAAGTGGTATACAGAAGGCCGGAGGACGAAAGACCCGAAGACGATGAAACGGCAAAGCCGAGACGATCCTTCAGCGACTTCCCGCTCGTTGAATCGGCGGCGGGCTGATAAGCAGCACCGGAATATTTGATCAACGCATCATACGTCCAGTCCTTGTTCTTTACAAGCTGGAAGAGGTCATCGATATCGTACGTGCCGTCCTTATTAAGATCGCTCGTAAGATCCTTCTGGTTCAAACTCTCGAAGAGCGCACGGCTCACGGGAACGACATAGAAAGCACGCACCATGTCGGTGAAGTAGTCGGAAGAAAGAAGATACATCTTCTTCTGGTTCAACGTCAGGGACTGCATGTACTCATACATATATCCATGCGCGTCGCCGACCTCGGTTGCATAGAGACGGTCTTTTGCAAACTCGAAGTGGTTCGCGCGAAGCGTCGTCTTGAGGTTCGCAAACACACCCTTCAGAGAGGCGTTCATCATATCGTAAACGAAGTTACAATACATATCCGCTGCGGAAGATGAGCCGGAGTTAATCTCCGTTACAATCTTCTCCTGAACGGCAGACCAGTTATAATCTTTTGAGTTATCCGGGTAATAGAGATACGCAATCTCCACCTTGGCATATTCTTCCGCCGCGAGATTTCTCTCTCTGACGAGCTTGTCGATACGGGTATCGTATGTACCTTCACCTGCGAGGTATCTCTCACAACCCGAAGGAAGCTCCTGGTTGTTTGAGCTGTTCGTCATGCGGAAAACCAACTCGGTGGTGTCCCACGGAAAATCGGGGCGCTCTTCGCCCGGTTTAGGTTTGTCAGGGACGCTACCCATCGACTTACCACAATTGTCGCACTTGCCGTCTTTGTCGTTGTCGACATGGTTTGTGCAGGTATCCGAGCCGTTATTCGTCGGCGCACAGGACGCGAGAAGTGCAACCACCATGACAAGAACCAAGAATAGGCTGAGAATCTTGTTTTTCATGTTTTCTCCTTTTCAAAATTTATTTTTCACAAGATTTGCCGAAAAATTCCGACGCCCGCTCGGTAAAACGGACGACAACGGAGAAGCCTCCGCACTCGTCGGGAAAAACAACATCCGACAAGTCTTTTTCAGTAATATAAATATAACACATCTCGCCCGTTAAGTCAAGCGTGCAATTTTGAATCCTCGGAGTTTCTCTGTTTTTCACAAAAGTGGCTGGCGCATTTTGTGCAATATGCCGACGTGCATTTGCAAAATAGGCAAGAGATACGAGAAGGTCAGAGTTTCGACTTTCGAAAACGGTGTCGGATTCATACGGATACGAGGATTGTATTTTCGAAAGCAGGAGTCAAAACGTGTGCGATACATACACTTTTCCGTTCCCTCTTCATGACCCTTCGAAGAATTAAGGAGAAAACCGCTCTGAAAAGCTTTCCTATACTCTAAAAGCACTTGCCGCGGCGCTTTTTTTGACACTCCTCGATCCTGCCGCAACGGTAGCAGAGCTCGTTTTCCGATGTGCCTTTCTCGAAGAAAGTGCGGATGTTCTCAAAGGTGGTCTTTGCAATGCTCGCAAGTGCCTCTTCGGTGAGAAACGCCTGATGCGAGGTGACGAGAACGTTCGGCATCGAGATGAGACGCGCCAAGGTATCGTCCTCGAGAATATGCCCCGAGTTGTCCTCGAAGAAAATGTCCGACTCCTCCTCGTAGACATCGAGGCAGGCGGCGCCGATCTTTCTCTCCTTGATGCCGTCAAGGAGATCCTCCGAGCGGATAAGTGCGCCGCGCGAGGTGTTGACGATCACGACGCCTTTCTTCATTTTTGCAATGTTTTCTTTACAAATCAGGTATTTTGTCTCTTCGGTCAGCGGGCAATGCAGGGATATGATGTCGCTCTTTTCAAATAGCGTATCGAGAGGAACGTACTCGATCTTTTCATCCTCGGCGGGGTATTTATCGTAGCCGAGGACATGCATTCCGAAGCCGTTGCAAATGGAGGCAAAGGCGCGTCCGATCTTCCCCGTGCCGACGATGCCAACCGCCTTTCCGTAAAAGTCGAAGCCGACAAGCCCGTTCAGGCTGAAATTGAAGTCCCGCGTGCGGTTATAGGCTTTGTGCACCCGTCTGACGGAGGTGAGCAACATTGCCGCCGCGTGTTCCGCGACGGCGTAGGGAGAATAGGCGGGGACGCGGACGACATGGATTTTCCCGAAGGCGTGACGGACATCGACATTGTTGTACCCCGCGCACCGCAGGGCAAGAAGGCGAACGCCTCCCTCTCCGAGGGCGTCGATCGTCGCGGCGTCCGCCGTATCGTTGACGAAAATGCAGGCGGCATCGTACCCTCTCGCGAGGTTCGCGGTATCGGCGTTCAGCTTGGTCTCGAAGAACTTGATGCGGATATCCTCGGGGCATGCCGCCTCAAAAGCGGCGCGGTCATACGGCTTCGTATCGAAGCAGGCAAGCTTAATCATGGAATGCTCCTTTTGTGGGATAGTGTGAGTGTACCCGCAAGGCGGGAATTTATGCGCGCTATGCGAGAAGGGGCAAGAGGAGAGAGACAATCGGCAGGGTGACGATGCTCAACATGGTGCCGAGCAGGACGGCGTTCGCGGCGTCCTCCTGCCCTTCCCCGATGATCTCCGAAAAATTCAGAACGATGGAGGCGACGGGACAGGCACAGGTGATGAGAAAGGTCGCCTTGATCTCAAGGGGAATCGGCAGAAAATACGAGAGAGCAAAGGCGAGAAGGGGCATACCAAACTGCTTCACCGCAATTGTGAGGTAGACGGGGCGATTGGTGAAGATGCGGCGGAAATCCATGCCCGCGAGCCTCATTCCCATAATCAGCATGGAGAGGGGGGTGGACATACGCGCCGTCGTGGTAATCATGCCGAGCAGGGCAGACGGCAGAGTGATGCCCGTGACAAAAACAATCATTCCGAGAACAAAGCCGATCATTGTAGGATTTAAAAAAAGCTTTTTTACATTGATATAACGAACGTCCCGCGCGATTACCGCGGAACCTATCGTCCATGCGATAATATTCATGATAAAAGCCTGAATCGTAGTATAGATGATAATTTCGGACGCCGACTCTGGCATGAGCGCCTCCAAAACGGGAATCCCGAAGAAAGAACAATTTCCAAAGACGGACGCGACGGTCATGATACGGTAGGTAACCTTTTCACGACTCCTTTTGTTCAGAATGAGGAAGGCAACGGAGAGTATAACGGTGTGAACGGTCAGGCAGAGCGCGGCGAAAATCCCGATGTTCGCCAGTTTTTCAAGGCTGAACGGGATATGGAAGGTATAGATGTACAGGCATGGCTGACAGAGATAGAGCAGGATCTTCGAGCACCCGGGGATGCAGGATTCGGAGATCATACCCCGACGGCGCATAAAATAGCCCGGGACAGCGGTTGCAAGAATAACCGCAACCGAAGATAGCATAATTAAAAAAGTTGTCATATTGAGCTCCTATTTGAGTCAAGCGTAATGGTTTCGGGAAAGGCGGGTCAACGAAAGATGAAGTCGGTGTTATACGGCAAAGAGAGGATATCAAAGGAGAGCGTCGCTTCCGAAAGGGTGACATCGGGGAGAAAGAGAGCGAGCGTCTTCTCGAAAGAAGCATCGGCGACGCGGGTGTAAAAATCGGTAAAATATCTCGCGTTCCCCGAGAGCGTATCGGCGGAGGCGGTCGGCGCCGTCGCGGCGAAGAAGAAGCGGATGCCCCCCTCCTCGCAGGTCCCGTAATGCCCCGTTTCCAAGGCGAGCGCACGGTCGACGAGCGTCGGGTACACCGAGGCAAACTCCTTCGTGAAGGCGCTCCCCTCCGAGAAATAGTACCCGTCGGAGAGGTCGCGTCCCTCCCCGTCGTCGTAGCTCTCGATGAGGTTCATGAACATACCGGCGTTCATTCTTCCCTCCTCGCCGTCCTCGTCGTGCTCGAAGTTGTCGATGCTCTTTGCGATCCGCGCGATCAGGGCGGCGCGCTCCCTTTTTTCTTCTTCGGTGAAATTCACGGTAACGTCCTGCCCGCCCTCGGTGATGCGGTTCCCGTTCTCGTCGAGAAGAAATTTGTCCTCGGTGCGCAAGGCGAGAAGGAAAACATGCCGATATTCGGTCTCGAGATAGAGCTTTGCGTCGGCGGTGTTTTTCAGTTTTTTGCCGTTTTCACCGTAGATCACGCGCATCGCATTGCCCGCTTTGTAAAGAATTGTTATCGAATCGACATAATCGTCGTAGGTGAAGCCGTATTTTTCGGTCATTTCGTTGAAGGCTTTTTTATCGCCGTTTGCGCGATAATCGAGCATCTCCTCCGCGGCGGCGGTCAGGCGTTTTTTCTCCGTATCGGTCAGCGTCCCGGCACTGTCGAAGAGGGCGGCGGCGACCAACGTGCGACGCATGTAATCGGCAAAGCCCTCCGAAAGGCGGGTACCGTAGCTCACCCCCTCCTCGTCGGTCAGGTTCCAGAACGCGGGGGTATCGGAGGCGGAAATGCCCGCGGTACGCAGAGAGGTGAGATAGAGTCCCTTATAATAGGAGGCGAAATACGAGTAGGCGCCGCGCTCGATATAGATCGTCTTGTAGGAGGCGACGGCGCGGGAACGGCGGGCGGCGGAAAGCACGAAGAGGATGCCGCCGAAGACAAGGATCGCGGCGAGGGTGACGGCGAGGATGACGAGTAGCGTGCGTTTGGTTTTCACGGTTCGTTCTCCTTTTCTTTTTCGGGGAATTTGAGTGCGACATAATCCTTGAGGACGCGGAGGGCGATCGTGCTCCCCTCCTCCGTCCCGCGGAGGCGATAGACCACGGCGCCCCCTCCCGCACGGAAGGCAAGCCCCGGGTACTTCACGAAGAGCTCCGACCAAATCGAAAGATCGGGCTTCTCCGCCTGAAAGGTCAGGATGCCGCCGCGCTCCTCGACGCGGCGCACGCGGGCGCGGGCGGCGAGAGCGCGAAGCAGAGAGACGCGCAGAAGGCGCGCGGTCGCCTCGGGCGGCTCGCCGAAGCGGTCGAGGAATTCATCCGAGACGTCGCGATAATCCTCTTCCGTCTCGATGAGAGAGATCTTCTTGTACATCTCCATACGGGCGGCGGAAGAGGAAATATAGTGTTCGGGAATATTCGCGTCACGGTGCATATCCACCGTCGCCTCAAAGACGGGCTCGGGCGTCTTCCCTTCTTCTTCGAGCACCGCCTCGGAGAGCAGGCGGATGTAAAGGTCGTAGCCCACGCTGTCGATATATCCGTGCTGTTCCGCGCCGAGAAGGTTCCCCGCGCCGCGGATCTCGAGGTCGCGGAGGGCGATCTTGAACCCCGCGCCGAACTCGGCATACTCGCGGATGGCGGTCAGTCGTTTGGTCGCGACCTCGGAGAGCACCTTACCCGTGCGGTAGGTGAAATAGGCATACGCCTGTCGCGTGCCCCGTCCGACCCGTCCGCGGAGCTGATGGAGCTGTGAAAGTCCCATGTGGTCGGCGTTCTCGATGATGAGGGTATTCGCGTTCGGGAGGTCGACGCCCGTCTCGACGATGGTGGTACAGACGAGGATGTCAAGCTCCCCCCGCACGAGCGACTGCCAGATGTCCTCGAGCTCTTCCTTTTCCATCTGACCGTGGGCGTAGGCGACGCGCGCCTCGGGAAGTGCCTTCATGATGCGTCCCGCGACGAGATCGATATTGTCGATGCGGTTATAGAGGTAGAGCACCTGCCCGCCGCGGGCAAGCTCACGCCCCATCGCCTCGGCGAGCACGGCGTCATCGTGCTCGAGGACGTAGGTCTGCACGGGACGGCGGTCGGAGGGCGCCTCGTCGAGCACCGACATGTCGCTGATGCCGTTCATCGCCATATTGAGCGTGCGGGGTATGGGGGTGGCGGTCAGGGTCAGAGTATCGACGTTTTTCGCGAATTCGCGGAGCTTTTCCTTCTGCGTGACGCCGAAGCGTTGCTCCTCGTCAATGATGAGAAGTCCGAGGTCGCGGAACTCGATCTTCTTCGAAAGCAATTTGTGCGTTCCGATCAGAATGTCGATCTCCCCGCGGCGCAAGCGGCGGAGGATGACCTCCTCTTCCTTCGGGGTGCGGAAGCGGGAGAGCATCTCCACCGTCACGGGATAGCCCCGCATACGGGAGAGTGCCGTCCCGTAGTGTTGAAGCGCGAGAATGGTGGTCGGGACGAGAAAGGCGACCTGCTTTCCTCCGCTCACCGCCTTGAATGCGGCGCGGAGGGCGACCTCCGTTTTTCCGAAGCCGACATCCCCGCAAAGCAGGCGGTTCATCGGCACGGGACGCTCCATATCCGCTTTGATCTCCTCGATCGCACGGAGCTGGGAATCGGTGGGAGCAAACTCGAAGGAGGCGTCGAACTCCTCCTCCATCTCGGAATCCTTCGGGAAGGCAAAGCCCGGGCGTCGCTGCCGCTCGGCATACAGGCGGATCAGATCCTTCGCGATATTCTTCGCGGCGGATTTTGCCTTCGCCGTCTGGCGCGACCAGTCGGTGCCCCCCATCTTCGAGAGCTTGACGGTGCCGTCGGAATCCTTGCGCCCGATGTATTTTCCGATCATTTCGAGACGGTCGCAGGGGACGAAGAGGGTGTCGGTCCCCGCGTAGCGCACCGTGATGTAATCGCGGGTGGCACCGTCGACCGTCGCCGTGCTGATGCCCTCGAAGCGGCCGATGCCGTACTTCCGATGGACGACGTAATCGCCGACCGAGAGATCGGCATAGCTGAGCAGGCGCTCGCCCGCGCCTCCCGCGCGGCGTAAAATCCGTGCCTCCCGTCTCGCGGCGACGACGCGTTTTCCTTCGTCGCGTGCCATGGAGAGGACGGCGACCTTTGCCATCATCAGCTCGTAGCCCTCGGAAATTTCGCCGACCGTGACGTAGATCATGCCGTTTTGCATAGAATTGTAGTCAAAGTCGGCAGTTTCCGAAAGATTGATTGCGGGAAAGTCGTTTTGTTGAAGGGAGGAGATCAGCGACGTGGCACTCTGTTTATTTTCACAGACGATGAGAATCCGATACAGTGCCTTTCGGAAGGTGGTGAGATCCTCGAAGAGAAGCGAGGCGTTCTCGCCATAGGAGACGGTCCTCCGACAGCGGAAGCCGAAAAGTCCCGAGACGCGCAGAGTTCCGACCCCGCCCGAAAAGGGATTCAGATGCACGGCAACGTTGCGCGAGAGGAAGTCGTCGAGCTCCGCGCTCTCGCCGATATAGCGCGCCGCCTCTTCGCTCACGAGTCCGAGAGACAGAAGGGTCTCCCGTTCGCCGCGGAGAAGGTCGCACTGCTTCTTCAGATTTTCACGGATTCCCGTCGTGCCGAGGAGATAGACTGCGGTTCGCGGGAGGGCATCGAAATAGGAAAGCAGGGTTGCCCGACCGTCGTAGAGCAAGCCCTCGTACTTATCGCGGAATTCGAGAGGAAGGCGGTTTTCGAGTGCCGCCTTCTCTGCCTCGAGCTTTCGGCGGGCGTCCTCGTCGGTCGCCTTTGCGAGCAGGCGGTCGACGGTGCGGAGAATCCGCGCACGCGCGTCCTCCGAGACGAGCGTTTCGCCCGCGGGAAGAAAGGAGAGGGCGGGGACGGTGTTCGTCACGCGTTGGGTCACGGGGTCAAAGGCTTCCATGCGGTCGATCTCGTCGCCGAAGAATTCGAGGCGCACGGGGGCGCTCTCTCCGCCGACAAACACATCGAGGATGCCGCCGCGGCGGGCGTACTGTCCGATGCCGTCCACCATATCGACGCGGACATAACCGAGGGCGAGAAGCCGTTTTTCAAGCGTTTCGGGCGCTACGGTGTCGCCGAGGCGAAGCTCGAAGGACAGGCTCGCGAGGAGGGCGGTCGGCAGGGTGTACAGCATTGCCGCCGCGGGGGTCGTGACAACGGCGTCACAACTCCCCGCGAGAACGGAATAAAGCACGGAAAGCCTCTCACGCTCCGTATCGTGAGAGGCTGCCATGCTATGAAAGATCAGGTCGCGTGAGGGGTAGACTCGTGCCGAAAGTCCCGCGGTGCCGAGCGCCGAGGCGATTCGCTTCGCCTCATCCTCATCGGAGACGAGGACAAGGGTGGGGGTGCCCTTCACGGCAAGTGCGTCCCGACAGGATTCGGCAAGGAAGGCGAAGGCGGCGCCCTCGGAGAGACCGTTCACGACGATCGGCAAGGGCTTTGCCGCCGTGAGCTGTTCCTTCTCCGTGATCGAAGCACTCCGATACTCCCGATCGAGCCGAATGAGGGAGGTAACAAATGACATATCGTTTCCTTTGTTCCGCGCCGTTTTCTCTCTTCCCCGCCGCGGCGCGTCGGTCGGGAATGATGAAATATTGAGAATCCCGATGCGGGGTTCCGAGTTCCGCACGCGCAATCCGCAATTGCCGTGCGACGGTAACCGTTCGGGCAGGTGTTAGGTGCCTTTTCTCAACCGCAAACATGCAGTTTCGGCGCGGAGGGACCGTGCAGGCAGCTATGCAAAGCCCCCGCGAACGGCTGCGCGAAGGTGTCGGTCTGAGCCTCCGTGTTTATCGTAACCGCGGAAAACGCGGATTCCATGCGATGGAAAGCATCGGTTCGAGCGTGTGCGTTGATCGCGACCGCTGAAAATGCGGTTTCAGCGCGGGTAGCGGTTCTTCGCTTCCTCGATGTTCCCCGCCACGATCATGCGGACGGCTTCGGCAATGTCGGGAAGGCGTGCGGCGATCGCGGCGCGATCCGACTCGGGGGGCGTGCCGAGCACCCAGTCGGCGAGGTCATACTCGGGATGCGGTTTCTGCCCGACGCCGATCTTGATGCGGGGGAAATTCTCGCTTCCGAGGGAGGCGATGATGCTTTTGAGTCCGTTGTGTCCGCCGGCGGAGCCCTTCTTCCGGATGCGGAGAATACCGGGGGCGAAGCTGATCTCATCGTGAAGGACGAGAACGCGCTCGGGCGGGATTTTATAAAAGGATGTCGCCTCGGCGACCGCGCGCCCTGAGAGGTTCATATAAGTCGTGGGCTTCATCAGAAGAAGGGACGTGCCCGCGACGGTTGCGGTGCCGACGAGGGCGGAAAACTTCGCCCGATCGACCGTACAGCCGACCTCCCGTGCGAAGTAGTCGAGGGCGAGAAAGCCCGTGTTGTGCCGTGTGTTCCGATACTCTTCCCCGGGATTTCCGAGTCCGACGAGAAGAAAAGAAGGGGGCGCACTCGGTGTCGGCTTCTGCGTTTCGATTTGCTTGAACAGGTCAAAAATGCTCATTTTTGCAAACAATTCTTTTCAATTTCTTCGATCTCCGAGAGCCAGAGTGCGGGAGACGCATCCGACGGCATACGGAAGTCGCCGCGCGGAGACAGCGCGACGGAGCCGACCTTCGGCCCGTCGGGCATACAGGAGCGCTTGAACTGCTGGGTGAGGAAGCGGCGATAGAAGACTTTCAGCCAACCGAGGATCGTCGCATCGTCGTAGGTATCGCCGAAGCTCGCCTTCGCCATGCGGTAGACCTTCTTCGGAGAGAAGCCGAAGCGGACGGTGTAATAGAGAAAGTAATCGTGAAGCTCGTAGGGTCCGACGATCCCCTCGGTGCACTGGGCGATCTCACCGTCCTTCGGGGGAAGGAGCTCGGGGCTGACGGGGGTGTTCAGAATGTCGACAAGGACATCGGCGACCTCGGTGTGCCCCGCCGCGCGCTCGGTATCCGCGATATAGGAAACGAGGTGACGGACGAGCGTCTTCGGCACGGAAGAATTGACGGCGTACATGGACATATGGTCGCCGTTGTAGGTCGCCCATCCGAGCGCGAGCTCGGAGAGATCGCCCGTACCGACGACAAGACCGCTTCTGCCGTTCGCGAGATCCATCAGCACCTGCGTGCGCTCGCGTGCCTGCGCATTTTCATACACGACGTCGTAAGTCTCTTCCTTCTGCCCGATGTCGCGGAAGTGGACGGCAACCGCCTCCTTGATGTCCACAACACGGAGCTCGGCGCCGAGAAGCTCGGCGAGGCGCTCGGCATTTCCCTTCGTTCTCGCGGTGGTGCCGAAGCAAGGCATGGTGACGGCGAGGACACTGCTCCTCTTCCGCCCGAGCATGTCGGCGGCGCGCACCGCGACGAGAAGAGCGAGGGTGGAATCGAGTCCGCCCGAGACACCGACGACGGCGCTCGCCGAGTGAGAGCGGGAGAGCCGTCCCGCAAGTCCCGTCGCCTGAATGTTCAGGATCAGCTCACAGCGTTCCTTTCTGTGCGAGGAATCCTCGGGAACGAAGGGCAGTTTCGGCGCGATGCGGGTGAGCGGGGTTTCTTCGATCTTCAGAGAGAAGGGGTGGATTGCGTAATCCTCTGTCGGACGGGGGATATAATTGGTGGAGCGACGGTGCTCCGAGGAGATGCGGGAAACGTCCACCTCGGTGACGAGAAGCGTCTTGCCCGAGAAGGGCTTCGCTTCCGCAACGACGGCGCCGTTCTCGGCGATAATCATATGCGCGCCGAAGACGGTATCCGTCCCGCTCTCGTCGGGGCCACAGCTCGTATAGAGGTAAGCGACGGTCTCCTTGGCGCTCTGCATGGCGACAAGGGAGGTGCGATATGCGGGCTTCCCCGCGAAATCGTCGGAGGCAGAAAGGTTGACGATGATGCGGGCGCCTGCCTCGCTGTGTGCGACCGAGGGGGGCACCGACACCCAGATGTCCTCGCAGATCTCTGCCGCGACGCTCAATGCGGGCATCTCACGGCAGGTAAAGAGCTGTTTTGCACCGAGGATCGTATCGAAGCCCGCGTAATGCACGGGGCGATTCTCCGTCGGAGCGGGGGCAAAATGGCGCATCTCGTAGAATTCGTTGTAATTCGGCAGATGGCTCTTCGGAATGATCCCGAGAAGCTCGCCGTGCGAGACCGCCGCCGCCGCGTTATAAACGCGGTCGAACACGGCAACGGGAAGCCCGACGAAGGAAAGAAGATCGAGCGCCTTCGTCTCCTCGATGTAGCGGGCAAGCTCGCGCTCGCAGGCGGCGAGCAGATTCGTCTGAAAAACGAGGTCGCCAATCGTATAAGCGGAAAGATTGAGCTCGGGAAAAACGAGCACCTTCACGCCGGCCGCCGCCGCTTCCTTCGCCGTAGCAATCGCCGAATCGGTATTGAAGCGCGGGTCGGCGACCCGAAGCGCGGGGGATGCCGTCGCGACACGTACAAATCCGTCTGTCATATGATTCTCCGTTCCGTCGTCCGAGGGCGACATCGAAAAGGTCGGCGCAAAGAAGGCGGAAGGTGTTGACCTCTCCCGTGCTTTGCACCGATGCTTTCGAAAATTGTATTGTTTTTGTGATGAATTGTTTACGTTAATTAGTTTTCCGTCTTCTCTTCCTTGACGAGAATGAGCTCCTTTGCATAAGGAAGTGCCGCGATGGCATCGCAAAGTGTATGCCACTCGGAGAGCTTATGATTGCGTCTCGCGTAGTAGATGTTAATCAGCACCTCGTAATTCATCGTAACTGTGCGAAGCTGACGATAGGAGGAGGGCAGAAGCTGAATCATATCCGACCACGCGCCCTTGTCCTTCGTTTCCACGAAAGCTTGTCTTCTCTCTTCGAGAAAGGCGATCACCCCGTCGAGGACGGCGAGCGCCTCTTCCGACATGCGGTCGTGCGAAAAATCGTCGCGGCAAAAGGGCTTCGCCTGGATTTTGTGCATGGTGGAACAGGAGTTTGCCACGGTGCCGACCTTGTAGGTATCGAATTCCTTCCACCAATACAGGGGCGCCGTAATGTCCATGGAGACGAAGATCTGACGCAGAAATTTTCTGTGGTCGCTCCCCGCGGCGGCAAGTCTGTGCGCTAAGGCGAGGTCGTTTTCGCCGAGGACAAAATTCCCCGACGCGTCGTAAAAGCTATCCATGCGCGCCCACGAGTTCATGGGGTTTCTCGCGCCGCGGATGGCATTTTCCATATTCATCACCGAAATTCGTTCTACCGTCAGCATCGTGTACTCCTGATTTTCTCTTTATACCGTATATTTTATCACACCTGCGCGCGCTTGTCAATATTTTTGACGAAAATCGGACCGTCGCATGTAAGATAGTAAATTCCCAAAGTAAATTCCACAGTGGAATTTGAATTCGAATTTACTTTGGGAATTCACTGTGCAAAATGCGTAGGCAAAATTTTGCTTTTTTTTGAAAAAACACTTGACAAACGTCCTACAATTTGGTATAATACAATCCGTCCGATCAAAACGGACGAAATTGCTGCTATGGCTCAGTTGGTAGAGCGCGTCCTTGGTAAGGACGAGGTCATCAGTTCGACTCTGATTAGCAGCTCCAGACACCCCCGAGGAAAACAATTCCTCGGGACTTTGGTTTTATATAGGGCAAAATCACCCTCAAGAGCGAAAGCTGCCAATCAGCTCGAACCTGATGAAGGTACGCTCCCTTCGGGTGCTCGGTTCGATGAAGGCACGCTTTGTTTCGCTTTTCGCCCTCGGCTTTATTTTTTTGTAACTTTTTCAAAAAAATTTCAAAAACCTATTGACAAACGGGCTTGTCTTTGGTATAATAACTCTCGCGTATCGATTCGGAAGGTTAGCTCAGTTGGGAGAGCATCTGCCTTACAAGCAGAGGGTCATAGGTTCGAGCCCTATACTTTCCACCAAGGAAAGAATGAGGCACGAAGCAAGAATACCGCCTGCGCGGGCTCGAACGGAGCCGGCACAGAGAAACACTCCGGTGGAGTGTTTTGACCGGCGGCGACCAAAGCGCGCAGTTCGCGCCGCGACCGAGCCCTAACCTTTCCGCCAAGGAAAGAATGGGACACAAAGGGTTCTTCTTTCCGTCTTACATTCGGAATTATATACATTATATAATTCATTCAAGAATGGCTTGGTAGCTCAGTTGGTTAGAGCGCTAGCCTGTCACGCTAGAGGTCGTGGGTTCGAGCCCCATCCGAGTCGCCATTCTTGACACGCTTCTGTAGCTCAGTTGGTAGAGCAGAGGACTGAAAATCCTCGTGTCGTTGGTTCGATTCCGACCGGAAGCACCACCTGCGGATTTAGCTCATTTGGTAGAGCGCGACCTTGCCAAGGTCGAGGTGGCGGGTTCGAGCCCCGTAATCCGCTCCATAGACCCGAAAGCAACCGCTTTTGGGTCTTTTGTTTTTCCTCCCGCCTGCGCACAACCCCCGAGACGTTTCGGCGCGATCACGTCAAGGCAAAAGGCTCCCGTCGGCACTCGGGCAAAAAAATCGGCTCTCGTTCAATCGTGGACAAAAAACAAAAGCGCCCGCACAAAACCCGAAGCGGGGCAAGGCTGCCCTTTCCTCGTGGCTATGAGAGGACGGGAGCGCCCTGCCGAATGGCACTTTTCGGCGCTTTGCATATCCTACTACCGTACCCGAAAGAATGGCGTGCGGCAGAAAGGCGATTTCCTTTCCCCCTTGGGGCTTCCCTTCCCCGCATTTTCGTGCCGCACATCCTCTGGAACGAAAAGTTTTTCTTCTTTTCGGAAAAATCTTGAAAAAGCCCTTGACAAACCGCGTGTCCTTTGCTATAATATTAGAGCGTTATCGCAGGGGCGAAGTGATTGCTTCCCGCGAGACCATGACAAGAATGGCTTGGTAGCTCAGTTGGTTAGAGCGCTAGCCTGTCACGCTAGAGGTCGTGGGTTCGAGCCCCATCCGAGTCGCCATTCTTGCACCACCTGCGGATTTAGCTCATTTGGTAGAGCGCGACCTTGCCAAGGTCGAGGTGGCGGGTTCGAGCCCCGTAATCCGCTCCATACGGCGCCATAGCCAAGCGGTAAGGCAGAGGTCTGCAAAACCTTCATCCCCGGTCCGATTCCGGGTGGCGCCTCCAATAAAAAAGCACCCCGACAGGGGTGCTTTTTTATTGGAGCGTCACTCCTTCATCGGAACGGGCTCTGCACCGCCTGCGGTGCAGAATCCGGTTCGCATCCCCGCCGCAGAGCGCGGTTCGCTTGCGAAACCGCGGCAAGGCGTGGGATATTGCCGCACAGCGGCAAATACCGGGCGGCGTTACCCCGACAGGGGTGCTTTTCTACCCGAGCGCCACTTTTTCATTGAATTACACCTCCGTTTTCTTCCCTCTCAAGCACTGCTTGAGGCAAAACCGCCGAAACTCAAGCATTACTTGCTGGCGCGAGGCGAAATTTTGCGGTATACTGAGGATGCCGACCGAAAAGGCGGCAGAAAGGAAGTATCTTATGTTTGATACAATGATGATCGGAAAAAAGATCGCAGAACTCAGAAAGCGGAAGAATCTGACACAACCGGAGCTTGCCGACGCGATGGGCGTCAGCTTTCAGGCGGTCTCCAACTGGGAGAGGGGAAATTCCATGCCCGATATTTCGAAGCTCTCGGACCTTGCCGAACTTCTCGGAACGACCGTAGACGACCTGCTCGGAAAGAAGAACACCGTGGTCGAAAAACTCGCGAAAAATGAAAAGGTCGATCTCTCGGGCGTCCGCAAGGAGGAACTTCTCGAAGCGGCGGAGATCGCCAAACCGCATGTCGTGGAGGAGATGACGGAAGACGCGAACGAAAAAGATATCGCGGTGCTTCTCCCCTTCCTCGGGGAAGAATACCTCGAAAAGCTCTCGGGCAGATACTACACGGAGGGCAAGGACATCGCAATGTTCCTTCCGTTTTTAAGTGAAGAGGGCGTGGATCGGCTGTTCGAACGGGCAGTCGCGGACGATTGCGAGGACATCGGCAAATTCCTGCCGTTTATTTCGAAGGAAAAACTTTCGGATACGGCATTCACCTACAAAAGGGCGAAAAAAAACATCTCGGCATTTCTTCCGTTTTTAGATGATGAGAATATCAACACCCTCGTAACAGAAACCCTAAACAATGAAGGAATCAAAGCAATCCTGCCCTTCCTCCCCTTTCTCGGTGAGAAGGACGCCGAGGCGTTGGCAGAAAAGATCCTACGAACAAGGGAAGCCGATAAATCCTGAAAAACCAGCTCGCGCAAACAGTGAAACAAAGCGTGGCAGCTCCGGCGAACAAACATGACCGTAACGGAGGCGGCGGCGCAGGTCGGCTTTACAAGCGCGAATTATTTTCCCAGATATTATAAGAAAATTACCGGGAAGACGCCAAAGAATCAAAACGGATGATCTGTCACCTTTTTCTCATTTACCGAAGGATTTCTTCCCCGTCTTTCTTGACTCTTCGGAAAAAGCGTGCTATAATAGTACAAAATCCTATCATACACACGAGGGAGGTCTCGAACATGGCGAAAAAAATCATTCTGACAGGCGACCGCCCGACGGGCAGGCTCCATGTGGGGCATTACGTCGGCTCGCTCAAGGAGCGGGTCAGACTCCAGAATTCGGGCGCATACGATGAGATCTATATCATGATCGCGGACGCACAGGCGCTGACCGACAATGCGGAGCACCCCGAGAAGGTGCGCGATAACATTTTGCAGGTCGCGCTCGACTACCTCGCCTGCGGTCTCGACCCCGAAAAGTCGACGATCTTCATTCAGTCCGCCGTGCCCGAGCTGACCGAGCTTTCCTTTTATTATATGAACCTCGTGACCGTCTCCCGCGTGCAGAGAAATCCGACCGTCAAGGCGGAGATCCAGATGCGCAACTTTGAGGCGAGCATCCCCGTCGGCTTCTTCTGCTACCCCATCAGTCAGGCGGCGGACATCACCGCCTTCCGCGCGACCGCCGTGCCCGTCGGAGAGGATCAGCTCCCGATGCTCGAACAATGCAAGGAGATCGTGCATAAATTCAATGCAGTCTACGGCGACACACTGACCGAGCCGGAGATCATCCTGCCCGAGAACCGCGCCTGCCTGCGCCTTCCCGGCATTGACGGCAAGGCAAAGATGAGCAAGTCGCTCGGCAACTGCATCTACCTCTCCGACAGTGCGGAGGAGGTGCGGAAAAAGGTCATGTCGATGTACACCGACCCGAACCACCTGAAAGTGGAGGATCCCGGCACGGTGGAGGGGAACCCCGTCTTCACCTACCTCGACGCCTTCTGCCGTCCCGAGCACTTCGCGGCGTTCTTGCCCGAATATCCGTCGCTCGACGAGCTGAAAGCGCACTACCGCCGCGGCGGACTCGGCGACGTGAAGATCAAGAAGTTCCTCTGCC
The DNA here is from genome assembly GCA_934373635.1 of uncultured Eubacteriales bacterium. GTDB lineage: Bacteria > Bacillota > Clostridia > Oscillospirales > CAG-272 > UBA1740. The sequence continues at coordinate 227,205 of CAKROZ010000001.1, read as the reverse complement.
GCGTGCTCGAAGAAGAGCTTTCCCCCATCCGCGAGCGCCGCGCCGCATGGGAAGGCAGGCTCCCCGAGGTCCTCGAGATGCTCCGCGTCGGAAGCGAGAAGGCAAAGAAGACCGCCGCCGCGACCCTCGCCGACGTTCGCCACGCGATGAGAATCGATTATTTTGAGGGGGAAAATTTATTAGAATCATCTTGGGCGCCGCTACACTGAGTGCCTAACGCAAAAAATACGTCCATATCTAAAAGACCGGAAGATGAAAAGCCCCGGTCTTTTTTCTTATCATGCAAAATACTTTTTGAATTTCCTCATTTTATGAAACGGAAAAGACAATGCGCAAAACGGCACTAAGATGTTTTTCAAAAAACATGATTCCATACAAATCCAGCAAAATATATAAATAAATTATTATTTTTCTGTTGACATTTATGTAAAAAAACGGTATAATGTAGGCAGGTATTTCTCTTGCACAGGCACATAATAATTGACAGGGGAGGAAAACTTCAATGCGCGATTTCTATCTTCACGAAGAAAATTACATTAAAAAAATGAGAAACACCGTTCTTCCCTATCTTGAGGAGAGGCGGTGCGAAAGCGATTTTGCGGGCTATGACGGAAATCCGATCCACTACGTCGCCTATCTTGCCGACGAGCCGCAGGCGAGCGTGATCGTCTCTCACGGCCTCACCGAATCGGCGGAAAAATACCACGAGCTTGCCTACTACCTCCTCCTCGAGGGGTACAACGTCTTCATCCCCGAGCACCGCGGGCACGGGCGCTCCTATCGCGAGGTTTCCGACCCGACGCTGACGCACATCGACTCTTTTTCGGAATACACGCGCGACTTTCTCTCCTTCTCCCGCCGCGTGCGGGAGGTCGGAAAGGAGGAGGTCTTCCTCTTCGCCCACTCGATGGGAGGCGCCATCGGCGCACTCGCAGCAGAGGAGGATCCCGCGCTCTTCCGCGCGATCGTTCTCTCCTCCCCGATGGTGATGCCGAAGAGTGGGAGCATCCCCGCCTTCGCGGGGCGCATCCTGACGGGCGCCTTCTGCTTGTTCGGTAAGGGAAAGCATCGCGCCTTCATCGCCGGAGAGTACCCGGGGCACGAAAGCTTTGAGGATTCCTGCAAAACAAGTAAAGAAAGGTTTGCAGAATACGAAGATCTGCGTGAAAAAACGCCCCTGTTTCAAAACTACGGTCCCTCCTATCGTTGGATCTACGAATCGCTAAAAGTCAAGAGAAGGCTTCTCCGTCGCGGCGCACCCGAGCACATCGAGGCAAAGGTATTAGTGCTTCTCGCGGGAGAGGACACCATGGTGCGGGAGGACGCGGCGCGCGCCTTCGCGGCAAGGATCCCCGCCTCGACCGTCACGCGCTACCCGAAGGCGAAGCACGAGATCTACGGCTCCGCCGACGAGACGGCGCTCCCCTATTTCGAAGAGATCCTCGATTTTTACGCGCACTGTCTCTGAGCGAGACTTGCTCTGTCCGACGTAGCATGTCCGAACCATACAAAAAGAGGCTGTCACGAAAACAGCCTCTTTTTGTATGGAATTTTCGCTTTTCGAAAGCCCGATACGTGAGTCGGACGAAGCTACGCTCCCGCCAGCGTTTTTAGCGTGTGGGAGAAAACTTTCCCCGTTCAGCCGGTTTTTCAGCGGGTCGGGCGAAGCCGTGCCCCGTCAGTTTTTCCTTTTCGGCGTGACGGCGAAAGCCCTCTCCCGTCAATCCTTCTTTTTCAGCGAGCCGGTGCGGTACACGAAACGAACCGAGCCGTCCGTACCTTCGGCAATGCCCGAGAAATTCGTGTAGCTGCGAGAGGCGTCGATCGAAGCGCGCATCCGCGTGAAGAGGGGCAAAAGCTCATCCTGCAGCGCTCGTAGCTTTTCCGTGACCGCTTCGTCAAAGTCGGCGCATCCCTTCGCGAGGCGCTCCGCGCCGTCCTTCAATTCTCCGATGCCCGAGACGAGCGCGGGCATTCCGTCCCTGACGGTCAGGATGCCGTCGAGAAGCTCCTTTGCGCCGTCGTCGAGGGACACGGTGCCGAGATACAGGCGGTCGGCGCCTTCCTTAATCTTATCGGCACCCTCCGACGCGTCGGCAACCCCCTCGGTATACTCAAGCAATCCGAGATAGAAGGTCTCATATTCCGAAAGGCTCTCTTTGAGTGCCGCAATGCTCTCTCTGCCCGACGCCGCCTCGAGAAGGGCTTCGGCGATCATATTCTGTACCTCTTCGGACGCCATGTTCTCTTCGATCAGGGCGGCGATCTTCTCTTCGGTCTTCACCCCGACGGTCTCCCCGATCTCTTCGGTCGCCATCTTTGCGTCCGTCTGTGCTTTTACCGTTTCCGTGACCTCGGTGGTCTCCATCTTCGCATCTACGGCATTTTCAAGCGCGGTATTCTGTTCCGCGCTGACGAGCCCCGCGGCGAGCGCCGCCTCGTACTGCTCGACCGTCATGCCCTGCGAGGCGATCGCCGTCTCACGCACGGAGGCACGCACCGCCGCCTTGACCTGTGCCTCCACCTGCTCCCGCACGGCGGCGGTCACACCCGTCTCGATCGTCTCGCGCTTTGCTTCCACCTTCGCCGTCACGCTCTCGCGGGCGGCGGCGTTCGCCCGTTCCGTCACGGCTTCCTCCGAAAGGGAGAGAAGGATCCCGTCGAGAACGGTTTTGTAATTTTCGATCGTGAGAGCGGGAATCCCCGTGATGCCCGCTTCGGCAAGCTGTCGATCGGCGGTGGCGAGAAGGGCGAGAAACACCTTTTTCGCGCCGCCCGTCAGCTCTTCGTTATGTCCTTTCAAATCGGTGAGTCCGTCGGCAAGCTCCGAGGCACCCTCTGCCAGATCGTGAGCGCCGTCCTTCACGCTCCCGCTCCCCTCTTTCAGATCCGAAGCGCCCGCGGCAAGACGACCGATCCCGTCGGAAAGCTCGCCCACCTTGTCAAGGAGGGTAAGCGTTCCGCGATACAGCGCGGACGAACCGTCCTTTAACTGTGTGACGGCATCGGTGAGCTCTCCGAGCTTTTCTTTCAGAGCGTCGGCATTGTCGAACACATCGTCGTCGACCATATTGAAAATCTCGTTCGTGGCTACGGTGACGGTGCCCGTCATATGAAAGTCCTTCACCGTCGCGGAAATCTCCACATAGGACGGGAAGGTCGCGTCGTCGCCTTCATCCAGCCCGAGGTTCTCGTTCATCCCGGGAAAGGCGACACCGATCACGGCGGTGCGGTCACCGTCGGTGACGCATTTTCCGTTCGTGACACGGATATTCGAGAAGACATCGTTATCGAGCAGGACACCCGTCAGCATGGCAAAGGGAACAAACATCTGCTCTTCCTTCCCGTCCACCGTGACCGTCCGATCGCATCGGTTCTCATAAGTAAAGCGGATCGTGACCTCGCCGCTTCTGCCGATGACGGAATCCGCGTCGATCTCCTCGCCGTTCAGCGTATAAGTGACCTTCAGGAGAACGGGAAGCTCTCCCTCAACCTCGCCGGTATAATAAATGTCCTCCCCGACCGCATCCCAGACGACGGCGCCGTCTTCCCCGACGGTGACGCTCTCATTTCCTTTCAGGCTTTCGGGATTCTTGACCGATGTGACATCCCCGAGCTTTCCTGTGCCGGGGTTCTTTAATCTGCTGCTGACAATGAGTTTTTTCACCGTGCCGTCGGCTCCGGCGATCACGTAGACGGTATCGCTCTTTTCGGCACTCGTCGGAGTTGTGTCGGAGGATGACGTCCCGTTTGTTTCCCCCGCCCCCTCTGCGGCTTCGGCAGTGAGAGCGGCTCTCGCGCCGCCCGCGCCGAGAAGAGACGCGGCGACGAGGAGAGACAGAATTCTTTGCGTATGTTTTTTCATCGTATGTTCCTTTCACATTCTATTTTTTCTTTATTTGTTTGATTTTGTTTATAATTGTTTACTTTTTATCGGTTTCGAGGCAGGATTTCATCCCGAGCGTCGTATGGCAAATGATAGTGTCACAAAGAAGCAGAAGGGGCGGCAGGAAGAAAACGACCGAGGCCATACTAATCAGGGCGCCGCGCGCCATGAGCATACACATCGAGCGGATGATGTCGATGTCCGAGTAGATCGCGACACCGAAGGTCGCGGCGAAAAGTCCCATGCCCGAGACGAGCACCGAGGGGATGGACGAAGAAAGTGCGTCCCGTACCGCGATCCCCTTCGTCGCACCGCCCTGTCGGTTCGCCTTATAGCGCGTGGTCATGAGAATGGCGTAATCGACGGTGGCACCGAGCTGAATCGTACTGATGCAGATCGGGGCGATGAAGGGCATGGACTGCCCGAGAAGATGCGGGATCCCGAGGTTGATGAAAATGGCAAGCTCGATGACGGCGATGAGAATGAAGGGCAGCGTGATGCTCTTTTCCACCACGGCAATAATAACGAAGATCGCGAGGATCGACACGAGATTGACCACCTCGAAATCATGACTCGTCGTCTCGATCATATCCTTCATACAGGGCGCCTCACCGATCAACATTCCGCCCTCGTCGTACTTTTTGAGAATGCGGTTCAGCTCCGTGACCTGCCCGTTCACAAGGTCGCTCGCTACCTTGTATTCGGAATTGATGAGAAGCAGTTCGTAGCGATCGCTTCGGAAAATAGAGACGATGCTCTCGGGGAGCATCTCCTCGGGAATTGCGGAGCCGACGACCGATTCGAGACCGAGGACATATTTTACGCCGTCGACCTCCTCCATCTCGCGGATCATGGCGCGCATCTCCTTCTGAGAAAGACGTGCGTCCGTCAGAACCATGTGCGTGGAGGCGATGTCAAACTCTTCGGACAGCTTGGAATTGGCAATGACGTATTCCATGTCCTTCGGCAGGCACTCGCCCATATCGTAGTAAACCTCGTCGTTCGCCTTTTGATACGCGATCAGCGAAGGGGTGATGAGAAGAGCGAAAATGATGAGGAAGACGGGAAACCGCTTTGTGACGAAGGTCGCGACCTTTTTCATATCGGGAATCAGGGAGCGGTGCTTCGTTTTCTGAAGCGGAGTATCCAGAAGGAGAATGAGCGCGGGCAGAACGGTGACACACCCGAGGACACCGAACAAAACGCCCTTTGCCATCACGAGACCGAGGTCGCGTCCGAGGGTGAAGCTCATGAAGCAGAGCGCGGCGAAGCCCGCAATCGTCGTGACCGAGGAGCCGACGACCGAGGTCAGCGTCGCATGGATTGCGTGCGCCATGGCTTCTTCTTTTTCGGGATACCGCTCCCTCTCCTCGTTATAGCTGTGCCAGAGAAAGATGGAATAGTCCATCGTGACGGCAAGCTGCAGGACGGCGGAAAGTGCCTTCGTAATATAAGAGATCTCGCCGAAGAAGATGTTCGTCCCGAGATTCAGAAGAATCATCATGCCGATGGAGGCAAGGAAAACAAGGGGGACGAGCCAACCGTCGAGAAAGAGCATCATCGCGGCAAGCGCGAGCAGGACGGCAATGCCGACATAAATCGGCTCCTCCTTCTCGCAAAGATCCTTCAGGTCGGTGACCAGCGCCGACATGCCCGAGACGAAGCACCTCTCCCCCGCGACGCGGCGCACCTCACGGATCGCGTCCATCGTGACGTCCGCCGAGGTAGAGCTGTCAAAGAAGACGGCGAACAGTGTGCAGTCGTCGGTGTTGAACTCATCGTAGATCTCCTCGGGCAACAATTCCTTCGGGATCGAGATGTCCGCAAAGGAGGTGTACCAGACAACGCTCTCGACGTGCTCGACCTTTTTCAGCGCATCGACCGTCTTTGCGACCTCACCGTCCGGCATATTTTCCGCGACGACGAGGGAGAACGCTCCCTTTCCGAAGTCCTCGAGAAGCACATCCTGCCCCTTGACGGTGTCCATGTCCGACGGCAGGTAGGTCAGCATGTCATAGTTGATCCTCGTATTCACCATCCCGAACACCGAAGGGATCAGGAGAGCGACGGCGAGAATCAGGATCGGCAGTCGGTATTTCACGACCGCTTTGGAAAAACGCATGGTTTTTTCCCTCTCTTTCCGTTTTTTCGTTTTACAGACGGCAGTATAGCACGAAAAGCGAAAAAAGAAAACGGGCAATTCTGCGGGAATTGCCAAAAAACGCGACAGTCGGGACGCAATTGCATAAAAAACAGGCAACCGGGGGTCGGTTGCCTGTTTTCGAAAAAAACGATTCATTTTTGTTCTCGGATCCTCGCGATGAGGTCGTCCGAAAGTCCGCGACACACCTTCGTGATGCGGAAGATCTCCTTCACCGCCTCCTCGTGCATCCCGTTCATAATCCAGTCGGAGGAAAGCCCGAAGACCTCGCACTTGAAAAAGCGGATCACGGTCGCACGATCCTCCGTCGGGATTTCCACATCGGCAAAGACCGCGGTGACGTAGCTTTCGATGATATACTCGCAAAGCCGCATCAGATACCGGTCATAAATCTCACGGTTGACGGAATTGTAGATATGATAGATCGCCTTCTTATGCGCGAGCAAAAAGCAGAACACGTCGGAAAGACAGTCGTCGAGAGAGCGCACGGTCGGATATTTTTCTATGACGGTCTCGGTGTTCTCTTTGACGATCTCCTCGATCAGTGCCGGAATGTCCCTATAATGATAGTAGAAGGAATTGCGGTTGATGCCGCAATCCTCACAAATCATGCGGACGCTGACCTGCGAGATGGGTCGCTCCTCCAGCAGCTTGATAAAGGAGGCTTTGATCGCCTGTTTCGTAAAATTCGGCATGGTCCCTCCTTACCGCAGAAAAATCAAAGGCTCTCGAGATAGCGGACGATGTCGCCGACGGTGACGAATTTCGCAAGGCGCTCGTCGGGAATGATGATCCCCTGCTCTTCCTCCAGCGTCATGAGAAGTTGAAGAATATCGACGGAATCCGCGCCGAGATCTCCCTTAATGGAAGAGTCGAGCGTGATCACGGCAGGATCCTTTTTCAGCTGTTTTGCCAACAATTCTTTGACTTTTTCAAACATTTTCGTTCTCCTTTTGCGTCGCGGCAAGGGCGACGGCGATTTTTTCATTCAGGTTTTGATCGATCATGCGATAGGCAAGGTCGATCGAGACGGCGACGGCGTTTGCACTGCTGCTGCCGTGTCCCTTCACGATGACCTTATCGAGTCCGAGCAGGACGCTGCCTCCGTAATTCTGATAGTTCATGAATTTCTTTTCCTTCATGAACATGGGATAGAGAAAGAGGGCGCCGAGCTTATAGAGGAAGGAAGAGGCGATGTCCCGTTTCAGCTTTTTCAGCATTTCGAGGCAGGCGCCCTCGGTGCTCTTCACAAGAACGTTGCCCGAGAAGCCGTCGCATACAACGAGGTCGTATTTGCCGGAAAGGAGGTCGCGGCTCTCCATATTGCCGACAAAATTCAGTCCCTCGGCACCCGAAAGAAGCGCATACGCCTCGCGTCGGAGGTCGTCTCCCTTCTCGGATTCGGTGCCGACATTGAGAAGCGCGACGCGCGGGCGTTCAATGCCGTAGGCGCACTCGAGGTAGGCGGTACCGAGAATCGCATTCTGAAGCAGTCCCTCCGCCGTGGTCTCCACGTTCGCACCGCTGTCACAGACGCCGACGATCCCGCCGTTCATCGTCGGGAGGATCGGGCAGAAGGGCGGACGGCGCACCCCCTCCACTCTGCCGATGCGGAGGATCGCCGCACCGACGAGCACGCCCGTCGCCCCGCAGGAGACGAGCGCCGAGAGCGTGTCATCCTCGCGCAGGGCGCGGATCGCCGAGATCATCGAGGAAGACTTCTTCATGCGGATGGCGTCGATCGGCGCATCCTCACCGCTCACCGCCTCGGGCGCGTTCACAATCTCGATGCGGTCGAGGGGTACGTTTTTCTTTTCGGAAAGACAGGTGCGGATGGTATGCTCCTCCCCGAACAGCACCGTCACGAGGTCGGGATGCGTTTCGAGCGCGAGCAACGCACCGTCGATATTGGCGACGGGACTGCGGTCACCGCCGAGGCAGTCTACGGCAATGCGGATCATTTCGTTTCCTCCAGACGCTTCACGTAAGCGCGGCGGCGTTTATGCTGTACGCAGTGAAAGCGCTTCCACATATTCTGAATGGCATAGTTGTCTTCGAGGCAAAGGTTGGTCTCGGCGTATTCGATGCCGTCCGAGCGGAGCATCCGCATCAGCTCTGCCGTCATGATGGCGTTGACGCCGCGGTTGAGATAGGCGGGGTCGACGGCGATCAGACCGAGATCGAGGATCTTCGGCTTTCGGATGGCGCGAAGGACGCGGATCAGCGCCGCGGGCGTCAGGCGTCCGCCCGACTTCTGAAGCGCCTTTGTCAGCGAGGGGAAGCAGATGCCGAGGCAGACGACCTTTTCCTCCTCGTCCACGACGACGGCGACGTGCTTCATATCGATGATGAGATTGAAGTTGTCGATCATCATCTTCTTCATGCCGTCGGTAAAGGGAACGGTGCCGTACAGCTCGTCGTAGCCGATGTCGAGCAGATGGAAGAAGCCCTCGGCATAGCGGGCGAGAAATTCCTTCGTGTTCTTCGCCTCGCCGAAGCGGAGTTTGTAACGCTTCATCACGAAATCGGCGACCTTCCGCATCTCCTCCTCTTCGGCGGGATCGGCGGCGTAGACCTTACGCTCGAGCCAGTCCACCTCTTTCCCGTAGCCGCAGGCTTCGATCAGCGCGCCGTAATACTCGGCGTTGTACTGCTCCTCAAAAGTGGAGAGCTCGTCAAAACCCTCGATGAGAAGTCCCTCCCGCTCGAGGTCGGAAAAGCCGAGCGGCCCGCACACGGTGTCCATCCCGTGCTCGCGCGCGAAGGTCTCGACGGCGTCGAAAAGGGCACGCGCCACCTCTTTGTCATCGATCGCGTCAAAGCGGGTAAAGCGCACGCGCTTTTCTCCCGTTTTGAGGTTCGATGCCTTCTGGAGAATGGCGCCGATGCGTCCGACCGTCACGCCGTCGCGCACCGCGAGAAAGTAGCCCGTCTCGCAGGTGTCGTGATAGACGTAATCGGGGCGGAAGATCTTCTTCTCGTCCATGTAGAGCGGGGGCGCAAAATACGGGTTATCCCGATAAAGGCGCAGGGGAAAATTCAAAAATTCTTTCTGTTGCTTTTTTGTGGTGACGGGGAGTATTTCTACCATTTATGCAAACAACTCTTTTCTTTTTGTGTTTTTATGACAAAAGCATACGTCCTTTATCCGTTCGGACGCGGTGCGAATGTCTTGCCTTTTCTCTCGTTTCGGATACGCGCGATGCGCGCGGTTTCTCCGCATCCCGATACGGGCACGGGCTTTCCCGTATGTCCCGAAAGATGCGATAACGGCGGGCTTCTTTATCTGTGCTTTGAGTGGAAGGCGACGCCGACACCGTTCGGTCCGCAGTGACTGCCCGCGGTGGGGTTGGTGCAGACGATCTCGATGTTCAGATTTCCGAAGCGCTCGCAGATCATGCTTTCAAGCTCCTCGGCGAGCTCGGGCGCATCGGTGTGACCGATGATGACTCTGTGCGAGGTGAGGTCGTCCCCCATCTCCTCCATAAAGGAGACGAGACGGGCGAGGGCGCGCTCTCTGCCCCTCTCCTTCGAGTGGCTGACCATCTTACCTTCTGCGTTCATGTAGATGATGGGACGGATGCCGAGCAGGGTGCCCATCGTGGCGGAGATGCCGCTCACTCTGCCGCTTCTGCGGAAGAATTTCAGATCGTCGGCGAAGAAATACTGGGAGAAGCAGTCGATCTCGCGATCCGCCCATGCCATGATCTCCTCCGCGCTCTTGCCCGCGAGGAACATATCGCCGATCTCACGGACGACGAGGTAGGAAACAATGGTGATGCCCTTGGTATCGACCCCGTAGAATTTCCGCTCGGGGAATTCCTTCAAGAGGTCGGCGAGCGCCTCGCGCATGGCGTCGAAGGTGCCCGACATCGCGGCGGAAAAGTGGACGTAGAGAATGTCGTTGCCCGCCTCAAACTCGGGGCGGAAGTATTCCTTATACCGCTCGGCGGAGAGTCCGCTCGTCGTCGGGATTGTGCCCGCACGCAACATCTCGTAGAACGCGTGCAGGTCGATCTCCTCCTCGTTCTCATACGGGAAGACGAGCTTTCCGTCCACGGCATAGGGCATGGAGATCAGGTGATAGCCGTACTCCTTCGCAAGTTTCGGCGTGATATCGGTATCGGTATCCGTGAATAATGTAAGCATTTCTTTCCAAAATCCTTTCTTTTTATTCCAAAACCAACATATAATCATAAACAGGCTGACCGCCGTTAATCATGATAAACTCGGTATGCGGATAGGTCTTCTCGAGCGCGCGGCAAAGCGTCTGCGCCTCCTCCTCCGACGCGTCGGTGCCGACGAGCAACAGCATGGCGCCGCAGTCCGCGATCGGAAGCGTCTCGGCAAGGGCGAGTGCCGCCTCGTTTCTCGTCGCACGGTCGGCGCGGATGTCATCCCCGACGAAGCCGATGAAGTCCCCCGAATGAACGCAGACCGCGCCCGCGTCGGCATCGCGGCTCGCGCGGGAGACGCACCCCGTAATGACGGCGGCGGCAGTCTCCGTCGCGGCGGCGACGATCTCCTCCGCGTCCGCCTCGGTGTCCATCATGGAAAGCGCGACGTACCCCTCTCCGACGGTATGCGTCGGAATGACGATGACCTTGGCATCGTCGTAAAGCTCTGCCGCCTGCTTCGCGGTCAGAATGACATTGCCGTTGTTCGGGAAGACGAAGATGCGCTCGGCGTTCGTCTCACGGAAGGCATCGAGAAAGTCGGACGCGGAAGGGTTCATGCTCTGCCCTCCGTCCACGACGGCATCGGTGCCGAGCGAGAGGAAGGTATCGCGCAGTCCCTCTCCCGCGGCGACGGCGACCGTCCCCGTCTTCTTGCGCTTCTTCTTCGCGGCGCTCTTCGCGAGGGTCGCCTGCGCGTTGTCCCCGCGCTCCACGGCGCCGTGATGCTGAAGGGTCATATTTTCAATTTTCAGTGTGAGAAATTCTCCGTATTTCTGACAGTGCGTGAGAATTTCTCCCGGGCACTTCGTGTGTACGTGTACCTTGACGATGCTCCCCTCGCGGAAGGCGACGATGCTCTCCCCGCCGAAGCCCTCGAGCTCTCTTGTCAGAGCGTCGGTATCGAAGGCGTCGATCTCGATCTTCACATTCTGGAGGCGAAGAAGAAATTCGGTGCAATAGCCGTATTCCAATGTGCTGTCGGGTCCGAAGAGAGAAAGATCCGGCGCGCTCGCCGCATGTACGCCCGGCAACTCGCCAAACGACTCTGCCGTCTCACCGAGCAAGGCGTCCCTCATTCCTTCAAAAATATAGAGAAGTCCCGCGCCGCCGCTGTCGACGACGCCCGCCTCCGAGAGGACGGGGAGAAGGGTCGGCGTCCGCTCGAGCGAGCGCTCCATCTCCGAGAGAAGATCGTCAAAATACGCGTTGATGTCACCGCGGTGCTCCTCCGCCCGTGCGTTCGCATAGGTGACGGCATCGCGGAAGACGGTCAGGATCGTCCCCTCGACGGGGACCGAGACCGCGCCGTAGGCTTCGCTCACCCCCGCGCTCATTCCGCGCATCAGGTCTTTGCTGTCCGCGCTTTCCAGCTCGGAAAACTCCTTGGTAATCCCCGAGAAAATGCGGGAGAGGATCACGCCCGAGTTTCCTCTCGCACCGAGAAGCATCCCGCGCGCCGCGGCGCCCGCCTTCTCGGCAAGGCGCTCACCCGCGTCCTTTGCCGCTTCGGCACCCGAGCCGAAGGTCATCAGCATATTGTCTCCCGTGTCCCCGTCCGGGATGGGAAAGACATTCAGGTCGTTAACGTCTGTTCTGTGGACGGCGAGCTTGCTTGCGCCGCCGCGTAGCATCTCGGCGAATTCTCTGCCGCCGATGGTCGTTGTCTGCATAAAGCCTCCGAAAGTTCAGTTTGCCTTGATTGGCTGTTTCATCTCCACAATATCGAAAAGATTGCAATGGAGAACATCACAGATCTTCACGAGGGTGACAAGGTGAACGGGCAGATTCTTCCCGAGCTTGGCAATCACGGCAGAGCTTAAATGCGTCTTTTCCTGCAAGTCCTTCTTCTTCATTTTCCGCTCGGTCAGAAGGTGCCAGAGCTTATCGTATGAAATTTTCTGTTCCGTATCCGACGGTGATCTCACGGTTTTTTCTTCCTTTCTGTGAACATTCCACGACACAGTATATCACAAAATATGACACAAGTCAACAAAAACTTTACGAAGCAAAAGATTCCTTGCAAAAAAAAGAAAATCCGGGATAAAAAATTCGCCATTTGAAGAAAAAGCTCATCCCTCGTTACCTATCGTAGGACGAGAAATTCCGAGAAAAGATCCTCTTTGTTCATCGTCATCGGATGAGGAATTCCGAAATGGGAATTTGCCTCAGGCTTCTTTTCTTCTTTCACTGCTTTGGCAAAACAAAGCAGCCGCTTCGAACGGATCTTATCTTTCAAATCGGCTGTTTTGCTAAAAAATATTTACTTTTTCTCCTGTGTTTCGTTTTTGAAGTATTGATAGAGATAGCAGGGGATCATACCGTTATAGAGTTTTCTCACCTTATCGGCGCGCTTGCCGTACAGGCGTTCGAAGCCCTCGTGTGAGGTGATGACATACACCTGCCACGGGGCAAGAGAGCGAAAATGCGCCCCCATCTCGCGGTAGAGAACCTCGACCTCACGTAGCGTCATGAGTCGCTCGCCGTAAGGCGGGTTCGTGACGATCGTCCCCCGTCTGCCGGGCGCAGAGATCTCGCGACAATCCGCGCGGAATACGCGGATCGCGTGATTGACGCTCGCCTGCTTTGCGTTCCTGATGGTGAGCTCCACCGCCGCGGGATCGATATCCGAGGCATAAACCTCAAAGGAGGAGTGAAGCTCCCCTTCCCGCGCCTCTTCCCTTGCGAGGCGGAAAAACTTCTCGCCGATGAAGGGAAACGCCTCGGCGGCAAAGGCACGGTTCTTCCCCGGAGCAACACGGTTCATCAGCATGGCTGCCTCGACGGCGATGGTGCCACTCCCGCACATGGGATCCCAGAAAAGAACCTCCTCCCGCGGGCGGGAAATTGCCGCGATGGCGGCGGCGAGCGTCTCGCGGATGGGGGCGGCGTTCGCCTCCCTGCGATACCCCCGCTTATGCAGCGGGACGCCCGAGGTGTCGATCATCAGGGTCGCCTCGTCGCCGAGAAGGAAGAATTCGATTTGATATTTGACACCGCTCTCGGGGAAGCGGGTTATGCCGTACACCGCACCGAGAGAGGTGACGACCGCCTTCTTTATGATAGACTGGCAGTCGGGGATTGAAGTTAGGCGGGACTTGATCGAATGTCCCTTGACGGGGAAGGCGTCCTCCCTGCCGATAAAGGCAGACCACGGCAGGGCACGCGTCCCTTCGAAGAGCTCGTCGAAGGTCTCGGCGTGAAAGCCGCCGACGCGGATGTAGACCCGCTCGGCATAGCGCAAAAAGACGTTGGAAAGCGCGACCCCCTCCTCGTCCGCGGCAAAGGTGACGCGTCCGTCGATGGTGGAGATCCGCTCATAGCCGAGCGCGTCGATCTCCTCGCCGAGAAGGTGCTCGAGTCCGAAAAGGCAGGTGGCAACGAGGGTAAGCTTCATAAAGAGTCCTTATCGGAGGCGGGCTTGTCCTCCGTTTCTTTTTTCGGGAGATATTGCTCGAAGATCACGGTGTCGAAGCCGTGAGCGCGGGAAAAATGCTCCTCCTCCTCGCTCTTCACGGTATAGGCGAACATCGGGCGGGGGAAGAGGGCGCGCAGAAGGCGCAAGGGGAAGAAACGCACCTCGTCAAAGCGATACGCAATGAAATCGGGGCGGGCGCGGAAGTTCAGAAGGAACATCTCGAGAAGGGCGTACATCGGCTTTCTGTACTGCTTCTCCCGCGTGAAGCGGTCGGAGAGCTGTCCGCGGTAGACCTCGGGCAGAAGGTGACGGATCCTCGCAAGAGAGAGCGGATTGAAGGACTCGATCACGAAGGGGCCGCGGTAGGAGGCGAGCATTTCGGCGGTCTTTTCGCTGACCTTGCTGTCGCCCGCGTCCTCCTTGATCTCCACGAGAAGGGGGACGCGCCCGTCCACGAGGTCGAGAACCTCGCGGAAGGTGGGGATCCCCTCCCCCGTGCCCGAAAGGGACATCCGCGCGAGCGCCTCGGCGGAAAAGTCCCTGACGCGCCCCGACACGCCCGCGACGCGATCAAGGGTGTCATCATGGAAGACGACGAGAGTACCGTCCTCCGACAGGCGGACGTCAAGCTCGATGCCGTAGCCGTGCTCGACGGCGCGGGCGAAGGCGGAGAGAGAGTTCTCCGCGTGCAGCTCGTCGTGCAAGCCGCGGTGCGCAAAGAGGACATTCGAAAATTCCCGCATCCCCTCGCGGCGCTTGCCGGGGTAGATAAGGAACGGCACGAGAAGAAGGATCGCCAAAAGAAGGGCGAGGACAACGATCAGGATGATAAAAAGGGTTTCCATATTGTATTCTCCGTTAATCTTCCACATCGAAGCTTTCGAGCGCGGACTTCTTCTCCGGTCTCGAATCTCCGTGTTTTGTCAGCAGCATGGTCACAAAAGAGCAGGTGACGAAGAAGGCGGCATAGGGGAAGAAGATCCACCAGCCGCACAGATCCACGAGCAAGCCCGAGAGGATCGGTGTGATGATCTGTGCCGCCATCGAGGCGGTGTAATAATAGCCCGTATATTTTCCGACGTCCCCGTGACCCGCGAGCTCCACGACCATGGGGAAGGAGTTGACATTGATGGTCGCCCAACCGATGCCGGCGAGAGCGAAGAGGAAGTACATGAGGAAGGCGGGGGTCTCAACGGTGATGAAGGAGGCGGCAAAGAACGCGACGGCGAGAAGAGCAACGCCCGTCAGGATCGTGCGCTTGCGTCCGACCTTCGAGGCGATGATACCGACGGGGATGAAGGCGACGATTGCCGCCGCCTGCGCCGTCAGGAGCGCCACCTGATAGGGCAGACCCTCGAGAACGTAAGAGGTATATACGGTGAATTTCGACGTGACGGCGTTATAGCCGATGTACCAGAGAGCGACCGAGGCGAGAATCAGCCCGAGCGAGATCTTCTCTCCGCAGGAGAGGGTGTGTTTTTCGGTCGGAGCCGCGGCTTCGGTATCTTTGCCGTTCTGCGCGTCGGCTTCCTCGCTCCACTTCTTTTCCTTGACGGTCAGAAGGAAGACGGCGAGGGCGAGAAGCATCACGATAGCGACCGCGACAAGGTACGCGGTGAAATCGGTCTTCCCTTCCGCATTCGTATGAAAAACGATACCGAGACCGAGCACGATCATGCCGCCCGCCGTGCCCATGAGGTTGATGACGGCGTTCGCCTTCGAGCGCAGGGGCCTCGGCGTCACGTCGGGCATGAGCGCCACGGCGGGAGAGCGGAAGGTCGCCATCGAAAGCAGAGTGACGAGCAGAAGAAGGATGAAGAGCCAGAGCTCACCGATGATGCCGAGGATCGAGAACATTACCGCCGCACAGACCGTACCGCAGACGATATAGGGCGTGCGCCTGCCGAAGCGGGTCGCCGTACGGTCGGAGAGGGAGCCGAAAATCGGCAAAAGAAAGACGGCGAGAATGTTATCGAGGGACATGATGAAGCCCGAGAGTGCTTCTTCGTTGATGCCGTACTTTCCTTTCAGGAGCAGGGGGACGATGGTGTCGTACGCCTGCCAGAACGCCGAGATCAGAAAGAAGGCAAAACCGACGAGAATGGTACGCTTGTAATTGAGTTTCATTGGGTTTTCCTTTCCGCTTTTCGAGATTCGGATACCGAAGAGTATTTTAGCACATTTTTACCGATTTGTCAATTTTTCTTTTCGAAAGAATGAAAACGCGTCGCGCGGCATCCGACAGGGGGTCTTCTCCTCCTCGGACGCCGTTTTTTCTTCCTTTTTATCAGGGTCTTTTACCCGCCGCGGATGTGAATTTTCGGCGGTTTTCGGCGATTTTTGAAGAAAATTTACGAAAGAGGTTTTCCCTGCGCGGCGGGTGCGGATGAATTTACGCGGGTGCGGTTGACTTTTTCCTTTCCGCATTGTATAATGGTACTATCGAATTTTCGGGAGAGGAGACACGACAATGACAAACCGTTCTTTTCCCATACAAAAGCACGCGCCGTGCGCGGTTGCCCTCGGCAACTTTGACGGCGTACACGCGGGGCACGCCGCCTTGATCGCCCTCGGTGCCGCCCGCGCGAAGGAGCGCGGGCTTCCGCTCGTGGCACTGACCTTCCTTCCCGAGAGTCTGCCGCATCCGCCCGCCTTCCTCTCGGGTAAAGAGGAGCGGGAGGCACTTCTTCTCGCGGCGGGCGCCGACGAGGTGGCGTTCCTCCCCTTCGGCGAGGTGCGCACCATGTCGCCCGAGGGCTTTGTTCGGGAGATTCTGATCTCCCGCTTCGACGCAATGCTTGCCGTCACGGGCTTCAATTACCGTTTCGGGTACCGCGCCGCGGGGGACGCCGCCCTTCTCTGCCGTCTCTTCCGTGAGGCGGGGCGGGACGCCGTGATCGCGGACGCCGTTCTTTACGACGGAGCGCCCGTCAGCTCCTCGAGGATCCGCGAGGCACTCGCCAAAGGAGAGGTCGACGCCGCATCCGCCATGCTCCGCCGTCCCGTCTCGTGGTCTCTTCCCGTCCTGCACGGGAAGGCGCTCGGTCGGACGCTCGGCTTCCCGACCGTCAATCAGGTGCCCCCCGCGGGGCACGCGCTCCCGCGCCACGGGGTATGGGTGAGCGAGGTGAGCATCGGCGGCGTCCGCTATCCCGCGCTGACGAATGTCGGCGTGCGCCCGACGGTAGATGCGCACGGCACCGTGGACTTTGAGACATGGATCCGCGGGTATCAAGGCGATCTTTACGGCGAGACTCTGACCGTCACGCTCAAGAAATTTTTGCGGGACGAACGGCGGTTTTCCTCCGAAGAAGAGCTAAAAAAGCAAATAGAAGTTGACAAAAACGCAATTGAATCATAAGGAGCAGACAAATGGAAGGCGAATGGACAAAGATCACCGCGCGGGGCTCGGTCTCCGACCTTGACGAAATTTCCGCCGTGATGAGCATGGCGGACAACGGACTTCTGATCGAGGATTACAGCGATTTTTCGCTGAACGGCATGTACGGAGAGCTCGTGGACGATGCCATCCTTCACGCCGACCGCACGCGTGTCGCGGTCTCGGTCTTCATCCCGCCCGAGCGGCATCCCGCCGAGGTGCTCGGTTTCCTGCGTGAGCGTTTTTCGGCGACGGGACTGTCCGTCACGGTGGAGTGTGAGAACGTGAAGGAGGACGACTGGGCGGAGAACTGGAAGAAATACTATCACCCGATCCCTCTCGGACGCATCACGGTGGTGCCCGCGTGGGAGGAATATACGGCAAAGGAAGGCGAGGTCGTCATCCGCATGGATCCCGGCATGGCATTCGGCACGGGGACGCACGAGACGACCCGCCTTGTCATGCGGCTGATGCAAAACGAGCCGCTCGAAGGCGCGAGAGTGCTCGACATCGGCACCGGCTCGGGGATTCTCGCCATTGCCGCCTCGAAGCTCGGGGCGAAGGAGGTCTTCGCCTACGACATCGACCCGCTCGCCGTCAAGGTGGCAAAGGAGAACGCCGAGGCGGACGGCTGTCACAACATTCACACGGGCGTCTCCGACCTTCTCGCCGACGTCGACCGCACGGAGTGCTACGACTTTTGCACCGCGAACATCGTGGCGGACATCATCCTGCGGATGCTCCCCGATCTTCCTCCCCTCTTAAAGCCCGCGGCGCCCGTCATTCTCTCGGGCATCATCGCCCCGCGTGCGGAGGACGTGAGAGCCGCCGCCCTCGCGCTCGGCTATACCGCGGTCGGTGAGCTCGCGGAGAACGACTGGATCTCCCTCTTCCTCCGCGCACCCGAAGCATAAAGGAGAATTCGTATGCCCCGTTTTTTCGTTCCTTCCGAACAGATCGAAGACGGGCTCGTCCGCATCCTCGGGGACGACGCCTATCATATCGCGCGCGCATTGCGCATGGCGGTGGGTGACACGCTGACCGTCGCGGATATGCGGGGGGGTGAGCATCTTTGCCGCCTTCTCTCGATCCGCGATACGGAATGCCTGCTCGAGATCCTCGAAAGCCGTGAGGGCACCTCCGAGCCGCCGATCCCGATCACTCTCTATATGGCGTACCCGAAGGGCGACAAGCTCGAGACGGTCATTCAGAAGGCGGTCGAGCTCGGCGCGTTGCGCATCGTCCCCTTCTTTTCCTCCCGCTGCATCAAGCGCCCGAAGGCGGACGGCGCCGACAAGCTGCGCGAACGCCTCAACCGCATCGCGACGGAGGCGGCGAAGCAATGCGGGCGCACCCTGCTCCCCACTGTCAGCGACCCGCTCTCCTACGAGCGGATGCTCTCCGCGGCAAAGGACGCGTCCCTCCCCCTCTTCTGCTACGAGGGAGACGGCACCCGCCCCTTAAAAGAGCTCCTCATCGGAGCAGAAACCCCGACGAGCATCGCGGTGGTGGTCGGCTGCGAGGGGGGCTTCTCCCGTGAGGAAGCCGAAAAAGCGCGTGAGGCGGGGCTCCTCCCGACGGGGCTCGGTCCCCGTATCCTCCGCTGTGAGACCGCGCCTGCCTACGTTTTGTCATCCATTTCTTACCAATTCGAGCTTTGATTTGCCAGTCTATACCATATGCACAAAGAAAGCGCATATTTTTTGGGCAAAAATAAATATTTTTTCAAAAAACTATTGAAATCTGACAAAAAAAGAGGTAAAATATAGTACAGTATAGACAAAAGCATTTTTTTGTTTCTATCGAAAGGGGATTTCCAATGTCAAATCGTTTGTTCCAGACCATCGTCAATCAGATGAAGGATGCCATTGGTCGCACCATCGGTATCATCGATGAAAACGGAATCATCATCGCATGCAGCGAGCTTGAGAAGATCGGCGAATCGAGACAGCGAATCCGTGAGGAGCTGTCCTACGCCTCCGATGCCGTTACATACGACGGGTACACCTACCGCTTCATCGCCGCGGCGACCAAGACCGACTGCATCGTTTTCGTCGAGGGAGACGATCTGCATGCAGACAAAATGTCGCAGGTACTTTCGGTATCCTTTGGGAATATCAAAGGGCTTTACGACGAAAAATATGACAAAGGCTCCTTTATCAAAAATATCATCCTCGACAACATCCTGCCGAGCGACATCTACGTGAAGTCGAACGAGCTTCATTTTAATAATGAAGAGTTCCGCGCGGTGTTCGTGCTGAAATTCGGCGGGCAGGCGGAGCTTACCCCCTATGAGATCGTGCAGGCGCTCATGGAAGACAAGACCACGCACGACTACGTAATCAACATCAACGAGCAGGACATCGTTCTCGTCAAGGAAGTGGCGGCGGATACCGACGTCGAGACGCTCGAGGCGGAGGCGGAGGCTCTCTATAAGGAGATCACCTCGAGCTACTCCGTCAAGGTGCTCATCGGCATCTCCTCGGTCGCGGAAAACCTCAAAGATCTTGCCCGCGCCTACAAGGAGGCGCGCATCGCGCTCGAGGTCGGCAAGGTGTTCGACATCGAGAAGACGGTGATGGCTTACGAAAACCTCGGCATCGGGCGTCTCATCTACCAGCTCCCGACGACGCTCTGCGAGATCTTCCTCCAAGAGGTCTTCAAGAAGGGCTCCCTCGAGTCGCTCGACCGCGAGACGCTCATGACCGTACAGAGCTTCTTTGAGAACAATCTGAACGTGTCCGAGACCTCGCGCAAGCTCTTCGTACACCGCAACACCCTTGTCTACCGTCTCGAAAAGATCCGCAAGCTGACGGGACTCGATCTTCGCGAGTTCGAGCACGCGGTCACCTTCAAGGTCGCTCTCATGGTAAAGAAATACCTGACGAGCAAACCGACGAAATTCTGATCCTTTCCGCGGCGAGATGCCGCGGAACCTATTTTTCTCCGAAGGAGGTTCTCGGGCATATGTCAAACGAACCGAAAACCGACGGCTATCGCGCTTCAAAGAGCAACGCCTCCCGCGGTCTCGTCATCGCACTCGCGGTGCTCATCGTCGCGGTGCTTGCCGTCCTCATTCTCTGCCTTGTTCTCGCTCTGAACAAGACGACATCGACGAAAATTCTTTCGAAAGAAGAGCTCACGGAAAACGTCGGGACGATCGACATCTCGGGCAAAGCGAACGTCGCCGCCGCACTGCGTGCGTGGGGCTTTTCGGACTTCGACAACCGGAAATTCACGAACGTCGAGCGGATCTTTGCGGAAAACTACTACAAAGATCTGCCCGAAAACACGGTGCTTGCCAAGGACACCGCAAAGACGTTTCTTGAAAAATACTACGACACGACGGATTTCACAAATCGTGAGACCTACACCGACTCCCTGATCTCCTCCTACGTCCTCGCCGTGGGCGACCGCTACGCGGCGTACCGCACCTCGGCGGAGTACGAAGTCTACGACGGCGACATGGAGGGGACCTACGTCGGCATCGGCGTGACGGTGGAATACTCCTATGCCGACGGCACGATGACCGTGACCGTCGTCAATCCGGGCAGCCCTGCCGAGGAGGCGGGCATCACGCCCGGCGACATGATCTACAAAGTGGACGGCGGGCTCATCTCCGAGCTCGGCTACACGGGTACGATCAACAAGATCCGCGGGAAGGAAGGCAGTGAGGTCACCGTCACGGTTTTGCGTGAAGAAAAAGAGTTATCCTTTACGATGATCCGCCGCGCTTTTGTCGAGGAGACCGTGACCTACGAGCTCGACGAAAATAAGATCGCCTATCTTCGCGTGACCCAATTCAAAGCCAACACGGGGGAGCAATTCATCGCGGCGATGAACGAGCTGACAGAAGCGGGTGCGCGCGGCATCGTCTTCGACATGCGCGGCAATCCCGGCGGGTATCTCTCCGCCGTCACCGCGGCGCTGAATGTGCTCGCGCCGAAGGGGGAGATCATCGTTTCCTTCGACGGATACGCCGAACCCGTTATCTCATCGAGCGACAGTCAGCTGACGGTGCCCGCCGTCGTGCTCTGCAACGGCTACACCGCCTCGGCGGGTGAGCTGTTCACCGCGGCGCTCCGCGACTATGCGAAGCTCGAGGAGCATCCGCTCGACGTGACGGTCATCGGCACCACGACCTACAAAAAAGGCGTGATGCAGACGAGCTATTCCTTTTCCGACGGCTCGGCTCTGACCCTGACAATCTCATACTACACTCCGCCCTCGGGCGTCAACTATGACGGCGTGGGCATCACGCCCGACATCGTGGTGGAAAACACCGACGACGGCGTTGACCGCCAGCTCGAGTGCGCATACCGCACGCTTTCGCAAAAGCTCGGGACCACAGAATAACCGGTAATCAAAAGCAGAGGAGATATACACCCATGGCAGAATTCAAGACCTATACTTCCGAGGGCTTCAAGGCGCTCCAGGACGAGCTCGACTACCTCGTCAACGTCCGTGTGGAGGAAAACAAGAAGGACATCTCGACGGCGAGAGCTTTCGGCGACCTTTCGGAAAACAGTGAATACGACGAAGCGAAGGAGGAGCAGGGCAAGATCCACGCCCGCATCGCCGAGCTTCGCGAAATGATCGCGCACGCAAAGGTGCTCGACGAGTCCGAGATCGACAAGTCGCGTATCAGCGTCGGCTCCGTCGTCACCCTCTTCAACAAGGAGAGAAACGGCGAATTTACCTATCACATCGTCGGCTCCTACGAGACCGATCCCGCGAACGGAAAGATCTCGGACTCCTCTCCCATCGGTATCGCGCTTCTCGGTGCGAGAGAGGGAGACGAGGTTGTCGTTTGCGGCGTCAGAGAACAGCATCTGACCATCCTGAACGTACACCGCGCGAAGGAATAAACATATTTTCGAAAACAATTCTTTACAAATAACCCTTGAAAGGAACTCCAAATGGCAGGACAGGACAACAATCAGGCGACACTGAACGCAACGAGCGAACTCGCGGTCAGACGGGAAAAGCTTGCCGCGCTCGCCGCGGCGGGTGCCGACCCGTTCACCGTGACGAAATATGACGTGACGGCGACGAGCAAAGAGATCTTGAAGGAATTCGACGCGCGTGAAGCGGCGCTTGCCGCGGCGGGCGAGGTGATGATCGTCCGCGTCGCAGGCAGAATGATGAGCCGCCGCGTGATGGGCAAGGCGTCCTTCGCTCACCTTGACGACGGCGAGGGACGGATCCAGCTTTACGTTTCCCGCGACGATCTCGGGGACGAGAGCTACGCTTCGTTCAAGAAGTGGGATGTCGGCGACATTCTCGGCGCGGAGGGCAAGGTCTTCCGCACACGCACGGGCGAGATCTCGATCCACGTGACCTCGCTGATGCTCCTTGCGAAATCCCTTCTTCCCCTCCCCGAAAAATTCCACGGACTGACCAATCTGGAGCAGAGATACCGCCAGAGATACGTGGATCTGATCGTCAATCCCGAGGTCAAGGACACCTTTGTCAAGCGCTCGAAGATCCTGACCCTCATCCGCCGCTATCTCGACGGCAAGGGCTTCCTCGAGGTGGACACCCCCATTCTCGTTCCCCTCGAAATCGGCGCATCCGCTCGTCCGTTCGTCACGCATCACAACACGCTCGACATGGACATGTACCTCCGAATTGAGACGGAGCTTTACTTAAAGCGTCTGATCGTCGGCGGGATGAACCGTGTGTACGAGGTGGGACGCATCTTCCGCAACGAGGGCATGGACCCGAAGCACAATCCCGAATTCACGACCATCGAGCTCTATCAGGCATATACCGACTATTACGGTATGATGGATCTTGTCGAAGAGCTTTATAAAATGCTCGCTAAGGAGATCACGGGCGATACGAAGATCACCTATCAGGGCATCGAGATCGACCTCGGTCACTGGGAGCGCCTGACGATGGCGGAAGCGGTGAAGAAATACGCGGGCGCCGACTATGACGAGTGGAAGTCGGACGAAGATGCCCGCGCCGTCGCAAAAGCGCTTCACGTGGAGGTCCCGAAAGACGCGACGCGCGGAACGGTGCTTGCCGAGCTCTTCGACGCATATGTCGAAGAAAAGCTCATTCAGCCGACCTTCATCTATGACTACCCCGTGGAAAACAGCCCTCTTGCCAAGAGAAAGCCCTCGAATCCGCTCTTCACCGAGCGCTTCGAATACTTCATCAACGCGACCGAATACGGCAACGCGTTCTCCGAGCTGAACGACCCGATCGACCAGAAGGGTCGCTTCGAGCGTCAGGTGGAGAAAAAGCGTGCCGAGGAACCGAACTGCCGTGCCGAGGTGGACTACGACTTTGTGACCGCACTCGAGTACGGAATGCCGCCGACAGGCGGTCTCGGCTTCGGCGTCGACCGTCTCGTCATGCTCCTGACCGACTCGCCCTCCATCCGCGACGTGCTTCTCTTCCCGACGATGAAGCCGACGGAGACGGACAAAAAGGCGGGGAGCGACGCGGAAACGGAAAAGGCGACCGACTGCGCATGTGCCGCCTGCCCGTCGGCAGAGACCTGCAAGGGATCGCCCGACGCATCGAATGCCCTCTCGACCGAGCCCATCGATTTTTCGAAGGTGGAGATCGAGCCCCTCTTCAAGGATCTCGTGGATTTTGACACCTTTGCAAGATCCGATTTCCGCGCGGTGAAGGTGCTCGCCTGTGAGGCGGTGCCGAAGTCCAAGAAGCTCTTAAAATTCACGCTGAACGACGGAACGGGTGAGAACCGCACCATCTTAAGCGGGATCCACGCCTTCTACGAACCCGAGGAGCTCGTGGGCAAGACCTGCATCGCGATCACCAATCTCCCGCCGCGCGCGATGATGGGGATCGAGTCCTGCGGAATGCTCATCAGCGCCGTGCATCACGAGGAGGGCGAAGAAAAGCTGCATCTTCTGATGGTGGACGATCACATCCCCGCCGGCGCGAAGCTCTGCTGACAAGCGGGTCTTCCCAAAAAAAATATGGCAACAAGCAAAGAATACTTAACATTTATCTTAGAAAACCTCTCCCCGCTCGACGATATCGACGTCCGCGCGATGATGGGAGAATACATTCTCTATTACAGAGGGAAGATCGCCGCCTATCTCTGCGACAACCGCCTGCTCGTCAAGCCGACGCCCTCGGCGCTCGCCCTGCTTCCGACGGCGCCGCGCGAGGCGCCCTACGAAGGGGCGAAGGAAATGCTCCTTGTCGGCGAGGTGGACGACGGCGAATTCCTCTGCCGCCTCTTTCGGGCGATCTATGACGAGCTACCTCCACCGAAGGAAAAGAAGAGGCGGGAGAGGTGACCTCTCCCCTCGGAAATTTCGCGTTTTTCCTGTTTTTTTCGGAAAACGCTTGACAATTTTCGAAAAGCGTGTATAATAAATACCATAAAGGCAACGGTGTCTTTCGGGAATTCCCGAAGGACGCCGTTTTTCTTTTATCGGGCGTATTCCCGATAAAAACAAAAATCAAGGCTCGCGGAGAGGAGGCATCGGACACCCGTCCCTCGAAACGCTCCGCGGCAGAAAGTGCAAAAATATGAAAAAAGAAGAGATCCGCGGCTTTGCCTATCACAGAACGCCGAAGCGCTACGTAGCGCTTTACAAAAACGGTGCGTGGGGTGCGGGTACACTGACCTCCCGCTCCACCGTCACGCTGAACGAGTCCGCCTGCGTGCTTCAATACGCGCAAACCTGCTTCGAGGGGCTCAAAGCGTACCGCGCAAAGGACGGACGGATCCTCTGCTTCCGCCCCGATCTGAACGAAAAGCGGCTTCACGACTCCTGCGTCCGCATGAAGATCCCGCCCCTCCCCGACGGGCAGTTCCTCGAGGCGGTGCGCGAGGTGGTACGCGCCAACCAAAAAGAGATTCCCTCCGCGGAAAGCGGCGGTTCCCTCTATCTCCGCCCCTTCGTCTTCGGCACGAACGCGGTGCTCGGAGTAAAGCCCGCGACCGAGTTTGAGTTCCGCGTCTTCGCCTCCCCCGTCGGCTCTTATTTTCAAGGAGGAGAGCGGCTCCTTCGCCTGCGCGTCAGCGACTTTGACCGCGCGGCACCGCACGGCACGGGCAATATCAAGGCGGGGCTCAACTATGCGATGAGCCTTTACGCCATTGCCGACGCGCACGAATGCGGGTATGACGAGAATCTGTATCTCGACCCCGCGAGCCGCACCTATATCGAAGAGACGGGCGGTGCGAACGTCCTTTTCGTCACGCGGGAGGGCGTCCTCGTCACGCCGAAGTCCGACTCCATCCTTCCCTCCATCACCCGCCGCTCTCTGCTCTATGTGGCAAAGGAGCTGCTCGGGATCCCGACCGAGGAACGCCCGATCCGCAAGGAGGAGATGGCGGACTTTGCCGAATGTGGGCTCTGCGGGACCGCCGCCGTGATCTCCCCCGTCGGAGAGGTCGACGACCACGGCACCCGTTACACCTTCGGAGAGCCCGTCACCCTGCGGCGCCTCCGCGAGACGCTGATCGCCATTCAGCACGGCGAGGTCACAGCGCCCGAGGGCTGGCTTCTCGAGATCAAACCGTAACAAAAAAGAAAGGAGCATCCGCCCTCGGCGGAGATATGAACATGAACATCGGAATCATCGGCGCGGGCGCCATGGGCTGCCTGTTCGCCGCCCTTCTCTCCCCCTGCCACCGCATCACGCTCTATGACGTGTCCCGCGTAACGGTGGATGCCGCCAATGTGCGGGGCATCCGCGTCGGCGAGACGGACGGACGCTCGGAGGTCTTTCGCATTCCGACCAAAATGAGCGGCAAGGACGAGGAGGAAAAGGAGCTCGTGATCCTCTTTGTCAAGGCGGCGGCAACACGGGCGGCGATCGTGGCAAACCGCGCGCTCTTCGGGCGCGACACCCTGCTCCTCTCCTTGCAGAACGGCATGGGGAACGAGGAGATCATGGAGCAGTTTCTCCCCCGCGAGAGGATCCTGCTCGGAACGACCAAGCACAATTCTGTCACCACCGCCCCCGCCGAGATCTTTCACTCGGGCGTCGGGGTGACGACCATCGGCTCCCCAGCGGGAAATGAAAAAACCGCGAGGCGAATCGTCGATGCGTTCCGCGCCGCGGGGATCGATACGGTGTTTTCTCCCAATGTGAAGCGCCTGCTCTGGGAAAAGCTGTTTGTCAACATGACGATCAATCCCGTTACCGCCCTGCTCGATCGGAAGATCGGATTCATCGCGGAAAACGAATTTGCCCGCGAGCTGACCCGCGTCCTGATCTCGGAAGCTGCCGCGGTGGCACGGGCGGACGGCGAGGAGTTCTCGCCCGACAAGCTGTTTGCCTCGGTCATACACACGGCGACGGTGCTCTCCGAGGGGCGCGCCTCCATGTGTCAGGACATGGAAAAGGGACGCCCGACCGAGATCGACAGCATCAACGGCGCGGTGATCCGCCTCGGAGAAAAATATCATATCCCGACGCTGACGCACGAAGCCATTGTCCGCCTGATCCACGCAAAGGAGCGTTCGGCGCTCGATTAACTGCATTTTTTGTAAACTTATATTTAAAAAAACCGCCGATCTCTCGGCGGTTTTCTTTTGTTTTTTTCCTATAGGTGTTTTGCGCGATGCGACGATCAAAGCGGCGAAAGCTCGCTTTCATGGAGTTTCACGCCTCTCTGTTTCAGAGAGTTCTGCAAGGCATGTACATCGATCGCCGACGCCCCGTCAAAGAGCGCCGCGGCGGCGCCCGCCGCCTCTCCCGTAACGGCACAGCAAGGAGTCAATCTTCAACTTTGCAAACAGGAGCACCTAATTCATAATTCATAGTTCTCAATTCTCACTTGTCTTTTTCCAAAGGTCCCGATTGGTTTTTGCGAGTCCGCCCTCGGAGGTCTCGCGATAGGCGCAGGCGATGTCGCGTCCCGTCTCTCGCATGGTGACGATCACCGAGTCGAGGGAGATCTTCCGGAGGTCGGAGAGAAACTCCGAGATGCGCGCGGCATTGATGGCACGCATGGCGGCGACGGCGTTCCGCTCGATGCAGGGGATCTGCACGAGTCCGCCGATCGGGTCGCAGGTCAAGCCGAGATGGTGCTCGATGGCGATCTCGGCGGCACATTCGATCTTGGAAAGATCGGCG
Organism: uncultured Eubacteriales bacterium; assembly: GCA_934373635.1. Lineage (GTDB taxonomy): Bacteria > Bacillota > Clostridia > Oscillospirales > CAG-272 > UBA1740. Next base: position 200,103 of record CAKROZ010000001.1, on the reverse strand, counting down.
CCCGCAAGTTCCGAAAGGGCGGCGGCAGCCATCGCACAAGCGGAGCCGATCTCGACCTGACAACCGCATTCCGCGCCCGAGATCGAGGCATTGGCCTTGATCAGGTTGCCGACGACGCCCGCCGTCAGGAGTGCGTCGCAGATCTCACGTTCGGAATAGCCCCCGACCGTCTTCTGATAATAGAGCACGGCGGGAAGAACGCCCGCGGCACCGCAGGTGGGCGCGGTGACGACCGTCTCTCCCGAGGCGTTCTGCTCTCCGACGGCGAAAGCATAAGCGCAGACAAGGCGATTCTCCGCCGAGGCGGCGTCCTCCCCCTGTGCCTTGTGCCCGCGATACAGGAGCTTCGCCTTCTTCGCGACGCCGAGTCCCCCGGGGAGGATCCCCTCGTCGTCCAGCCCACGCAAAATGCACGCCTCCATCGTCTCATAGACGGTCTTCATATATTCGTCAATGCTCGCCCCTTCGACGCGACGGACGTATTCGGGGAGGCGGATGCCCTCTTTTCTGCACAGGGCGGCGATCTCGGAAAATTTCGTCTCGCGGTAGACGATCGGGGCGTTTGTCTCATCCTCCGCCGTCATGTCCCCCGAAAGGAAGCGGATGCGTCCGCCCCCGACGCTCACGGCGGTGGCGTGTCCGAGCTCCTTGCCGCCCCGAAGAGCGAAAAGCTCCATCGTGTTCGGGTGTGGGAGGTCTTCACGCGTCGGATCGAAGATCACCTCGCAGGAGGCGGGAAGTGTCTTTTCGATCACGCGGTCGGTGCCGTGTCCCCTGCCCGTCTTGGCAAGTGAACCGTAAAGCACCGCGCGGAAGGTATCCGCCTGCGGATACCGCGCGGCAAACGCAAGACAGGCTCTCTCGGGTCCGATGGTGTGTGAGCTGGACGGTCCTCTGCCGATGCGGTAGAGCTCGGTCAGAGATTCCATTCCGCAGGGGTATTTTTCTTCGGATTGCATGGGATTTTCCTTTCGTTTCTTTGTTTTCTTCGCTTTTCTCTCGTTTTTCGGTTGCCCGATCTTCACAAAAACCTTCCGAAGCGGCGGATGCCTCTTCGGAAGGTTTTTCGAAAGCAATGATGGGTTCGAGTGCGCGTCAGAGAAAAGGATGGGCAGGGGTGGCATCCTCAATGTCCAGCGTCTTGTAACGGGCATGCAGGGTGATGTCCGACGTAATGACGGTGTCAAAATCAAATGCGACATCCGCCCCTTCAAGATACCAACCGAGAAACACATAGCCCGCCCTGACGGGAGAGCTCGGCTTGTTCGCCTTTCCACCGAGGGCGACCGTCTGTGCGGGAAGGTTTACGCCCTCACCCGCGAAGGTAACGGAATAAGAAATATTTTTTTCAAATCTTGCGGTCAACGTAAGATCCTTGGCCACGGGAAGAGAAAAGTGATAGGGCTCGTCTTTTCCCTCCTCGTACCAGCCGAGAAAGATATACCCCTCTTTTTCGGGGGGTTGCGGTTCGGTCGCACATTCACCCGCCGCTACCGACTGTGCGGGAAGGTTTACGCCCTCGCCCGCAAAGGTGACGGTGTAGGTTTTTCCGCCACAGGCGGTTGCCGAGAAAAGAAGGACTGCGACAAAGAACAACGCGAGTGCGATTTTTTCGACAATATGCTTCATAATCGTCTCCCTTCCACCGCCAAAGGCGGCACAAATCAAAGAGGTTGAATTTTCCGCCGCTCCCGCAAAATTCAAACGGATTCAAACCCATCGGAAGAAAGATTTTTGCGCGGCATGTAACAATGCTTCCCTGCGCGTGCTTGCATTTTCCGCATTTTCTTCTGCTTTGTAAGCCACACAGTCTGTTAGATAGGAGCAACGCCAATTTTGCTTTTTACTGCTTTTTTGTTAATCAAACTTTACATCCTGAATATCATCGTACAGATGGCACGCCACAAAATGACCGCCGCCGATGTCGCGGAATTCGGGTTCCTGCTCGCGGCAGATGCCCATACATTCACGGCAACGGGTATGGAATTTACAGCCCTTCGGCGGGTTTGCGGGGGACGGAATGTCTCCCTCGAGGATAATACGGTTGAGCTTAACGTCGGGGTCGGGTACGGGCACGGCGGAAAAGAGCGCCTTGGTATAAGGGTGAAGGGGCTCGGTGAAGAGCGCCTCCTTCGTTCCGTATTCCACCATATTGCCGAGGTACATGACGCCGACCTCATCCGAAATGTGCTCGACGACCGAGAGGTCGTGTGAGATGAAGATGTACGCCTGCCCGTTTTCCTCCTGAAGATCTTTCAGAAGGTTGATGACCTGCGCCTGGATCGACACGTCGAGCGCGGAGACGGGCTCGTCGCAGATGACGAGCTTCGGCTTTAAGGCAAGCGCCTTGACGATGCAGATACGCTGTCTCTGACCGCCCGAGAATTCGTGCGGGTAGCGGTTGATGTGGTGCGGGCGGAGTCCGCATTTGTTCATCAGGTCGAGGATGTAGTCCTCGTACTCTTCGGGGGGAACGATCTTATGGAGCTTCACCGCCTCGCCGATGATCTCACCGACCGTCATACGGGGGGACAGCGAGGAGTAGGGATCCTGAAAGATCATCTGAAACTCGGGGCGCATACGGCGGAGTGCCTCGCCCTTTAGCTTTTCGATGTGCTTTCCGTCGAAGATGATCTCGCCGTCGGTCGGCTCGTAAAGGCGGAGGATGGTGCGTCCGAGCGTACTCTTGCCGCACCCCGACTCGCCGACGATGCCGATGGTCTTCCCCTGTTTCAGGTGGAAGGACACACCGTCCACCGCTTTCAGATAGACGGAATCCTTCTCGTGAAACGCCTTTTTAATCGGGAAGTATTTTTTGAGGTTCTTGACCTCGAGAAGATACTCAGAGGGAGCCTGCGGTTCGAATTTTGTTTCGTTTTCCATATTTATGTACAGAAAAGTTTACTTTTCCGTCTTCTCCTCTCCTGCATTTTCTGCCTGTTCCGTCGCGCGATAGCAGGCGACGAAATGGGTCGGCGAGACCTGTATCATCGGAGGGTAGCCGCCGAGGCACGCCTCGCACCGCTTATCACAGCGGTTTCTGAAATAGCAATGCTCCCGCATGTTGATTGGGTTCGGAACATTGCCGGGGATGCTGTACAGTCGGTCGACCTTGCGTCCGACGACGGGCTTGCTCTTTTGCAGTCCGATGGTATAAGGGTGCAGAGGATTCTTGAAGATCTCCTCGACGGTTCCCTTCTCCACGACACGCCCCGAGTACATGACGACGACGTAATCCACCATCTCGGCAATGACGCCGAGGTCGTGCGTGATCAGAAGGATACTGCCGTCGATCTTGTCCTTCACGTCGCGAAGAAGATCGAGAATCTGTGCCTGAATCGTCACGTCGAGCGCCGTGGTCGGCTCGTCCGCAATGATGAGCTTCGGGTTGCAACAGAGCGCCATCGCAATCATCGCGCGCTGACGCATACCGCCCGAGAGCTGATGCGGGAAGGAGTCATACACGTGCTCCGGCATGGCGATGCCGACGAGCTTCAGCATCTCGATGCTGCGCTCCTTCGCCATTTCCTTCGTCGCGCCGTTCGTATGCAGAAGGGTCATTTCGTCGAGCTGATCGCCGACGGTGAAGACGGGGTTCAGCGAGGTCATCGGCTCTTGGAAGATCATGGCGATCTCGCGTCCGCGGATGGAAGCCATCTCGGAGACGGGAAGCTTCGCGATATCCACGACCTCCTCGTGCTCCTCATAGATCGCCTTCTTGCGGGGCTTGCCGAAGTGCCCCTTGACGCCGACCATCTTCGGCTGTCCGTTCTCGTCTTTGACGACGTTTCCGTCCTTATCCCGTTCGGGAACGATCAGGGGCTCGGAGCCTACCTGCCGTCTCACCGTGGTACGGAAGCGGATGCTGCCGTCTACGATCTGTCCCATGGGACCCTGCACGAGCTGCATAAGCGAAAGGCTCGTGACCGACTTTCCGCATCCCGACTCGCCGACGACGCCGACGGTCGAGCCCTGCGGAATATCGAAGGAAACGCCGTTGACCGCCTTGACAACACCGTTGTCGGTGAAGAAATAGGTGCGCAGATCGTCGAATTCCACGATATTCTTGGGGTCGCGCATGGTCGTGATATAATCCTCGGGCTTGTATGCCGCGCGCTTCTTTTTAAGCTCCTTGATGGTGCGCAGGTTCTCCTTCGCAATGTTGCGGGATTCCTTCGCGTCGATATACAATCCTTTGGCTTTGGTCGTCTTTTTCATCGGTTATCTCCTCGCTTTCGGGTCAAAGGCATCGCGCAGACCGTCTCCGACAAAGTTGAAGGCAAGAACGGCAAGCACAATGCACACGCCGGGCGCCACCCAAAGGTTCGGATACAGGCGGAGAGCGGTGTTGTTCGCGGCGGCGTTGATCATATTTCCCCACGTCGCGTATTCCGCGGGAAGACCGATGCCGAGGTAGCCGAGGGTCGCCTCGGTCAGGATGATACCGCCGAGTCCGAGCGTCATCGAAACGATGAGCTGCGGCATGACGTTCGGAACGAGGTGGCGAAAGATCTTCCGCGAGGCGGTCAGACCGCTTGCCTCCGCGCTGAGCATGAAGTCCTGCTCACGAAGGGAGAGGATCTGTCCGCGTACAAGGCGCGCGGTACCCGCCCAACCGAAGAAGGTCAGCATCGCCATCATGATATACAGCTTCGCGGGACCCGAAATGTTCTTGGCTTCGAGCGCGACGCCGACGATCATCATCATCGGCAGTGTGGGAACGCAGTTGAAGATATCGACGATACGCATGATGACCTGATCCACCCAGCCGCCGAAATAGCCCGCGATACCGCCGAGCAGGACGCCGAGGATCGTCTCCAGAATGACGACGACGAAGCCGACAGTCAGGGACACGCGTCCGCCGTACATCAGACGGGAATAGACATCGAATCCCTTATCATCCGTACCGAGCAGGTGCGTCGCGGAGGGCTTCAGGTAGTTTGTCGGGTAGGAATAGGACACGATATACACGGGGTCGGTGCCGTACTCGGGCATTTTGACCTCGGTGCTGTACTCTTCCTTCACGGCAGAGCTCTCGTCCGACTCCTTCTCTCCCCATACGAAGGGAAGAAAGCGGAAGACGGGGCCGAGAAAGGAGAAAACAAACAGGCAAAGCAGAATGACGAGACCCGTCATGGACAGCTTCGAGCGGAAGAAACGCTTCAGAACGAGGCGCGTCGGGCTCAGTGTCCGTCCCGCGATCTCCTCTTCCTCGCGATCCTCTTCTTCGAATTCCGCCTCGAGGAGCTCTTCCTTCGAGAGCTTTTCCTCCTCGAGGATCTGCGTCTCGGCAAGCTCGAATTCCTCGCTCTCGGGAAGTCCGCTCTCGCGGAGGGAGGCTTCGTTTTCTTCATTGATATGTTTCATGGCAAAACCTCCTTATCTTCCGAGCTTGACACGCGGGTCGACGACGGCGTACATCAGGTCGCTGAGCAGCGTACCGATGACGGTCAGGACCGCGATAAATACGTTATATCCCATGATAAAGGGAACATCCGCGACGATGAGGGCGTCGTAGGCAAGCTTACCGATACCCGGAATACTGAAGACCGTCTCGGTGATCATGGCGCCGCCGAACAGGCTCGGCAGAATTCCCGCCATCATGGTAACGAGGGGGATCATCGTATTGCGGAAGGCGTGCTTGTTGATGACCGTGCGCTCGGGAAGTCCCTTCGCTCTCGCGGTGCGGACGTAATCGGCATTGAGCGCCTCGAGCGTATTGGTACGGGTGTAGCGCATCAGCGAACCGATGGAAAGCACGACGAGCACGAACATCGGCAGTACCATATGCCAAAGGTTGTCCCCGAAGCGCACGATCCAGCTCGCGTCCATCGGCAAAGAGGAGGACGCGATACCGCCGACCTCAAACCATCCGAGCTGGACGGCGAAGAGACGGATCACGAGCGCGGAGAGGAAGAAGGTCGGAAGGCTGATACCGATCATCGAAAAGACGGTCACGCTGTAATCGACAACGCCGTACTGATGCGTCGCCGCCTTAATCCCGAGAGGGATCGCGATGGCAAACTGGAGAACCGTCGCGACAAAGGCGATCGCAAAGGAGATTCCCATGTTCTGGAAAATGACTTCCTTGACGGGCTTCTTATACTTAAAGGACATTCCGAAGTCGCCCCGAAGCATGTTGAAGAGCCAGCCGAAGTAGCCCGAGAGAATGGCGCCCGTCTTATCCCAGAAATTCGCGGCACGGTAGCCGACGGTACATGTCACCGCGGTGCCGTCCTTTGCCGCCATCGTGATCTGGCGCATACTGTCTTTATCCGTCTCTTCGGAGAAGGACCACGTGCCCGACTCCTTTTCGGTGAAGGTCTCCTCGAGGGCGATATAGGAATTGTCCTTCCCGTCCTCCTTCGTCGTATCGTCCTCCACCTTTGCACCCTTGGCGGTGACGACGCCGACACGGTAGGTATACGCTCTCTTTTCCGCGTCGTACTTCTCTATGATGAGGCGGAGATCACCGCTGTCATACTCACCGATGTACCATTCGCGGTAGAATTTTTCGAGAGACTCGTCGTTTTCGCTCTTCTGACGCTCAAACTCCGCGCGCTCCTCGGCGGTGAGATCGGTGCGGGCAAGCTCGTCGCGCACGCGCGCATCCTCCTTCAGAAGGAGGGCGAGGTCGACGTCATAGTGCTCCGTCTTCGCGTTTTTCACAAAGCGGGTGCCCGCATAGCCGCTTCCCGTCCCCAATGTGACCGACAGATAGGCGTCGGGCATCGAAAGACCGTAAAGCTCCTTGATGCGGTCAACGTCCTCCTGCTTCATCGTTCCCTGCTGTACCGCAGAGGAATACTGATTGTCCACATAGTCGGTCGGCATCATTCGCGCGAGCGCGTAAATGATGATCGACACGCCGAAGAGGATCAGTATCGACAGGAGCAACCGCTTAATGATATATTTCAACATATCCATATTTGCTTTTTTCCTATCCGAGCCCGTCCCGGTTCTCTCCGAGGCGGGCTCTCACCGCCTGAGGCGGCAAGTTTGCTTGATTTTCTATGGTTTGTCAGAATGCCGCAGTGTCAGCCTCTCTCCCCCTCCCCGCGTTTTTGCGGGGAGGGGGAGTAAGGGATTCCCGTGAAGCCTTAATTATAGGTCAGCTCCCGGATGCGGGAGAGAAGTCCGTTGTAGGGAGAGCGCTCCGACTCGGGCGTCATGCTCGCTTCCTTCAGAAAGTCCTTGTTGTACGCCGACATATCCTTTTTCCGGTAGGTCGGCATCTCCACCGCGAGCTCCATGATCTTGGTAGGAATATCTCTCGTTTTGCTTCACGCTGTCCGAAAAACATTTTTGACGGATCGCGTCGAGGTCGAGGTTCTCCACCCGCGACAGGGCGCCCCTGCGAAACTCGGGAACCACACCGGCGTCCGCAAGCGGGCTCGCGACGATGCCGAAGACCATACCCGCGAGAAGCCCCGGGCAAAGAAGACAGCTCCATACGGGGCGCGGAATTCGTTTCTTCATAAAAATACGTTCCTTTCTACCGCGAAAGAGGCAGGGGCGGCGTGCGGTGTGCAATCTTCCCTCTCCGACGTCTTCTCTCGCGGCGGCACGCGATGCGTCGCGTGCGCTAAATAATACATAAATGATTCGATATTAAACTACCTACAATTATAGCACACTTTTTTTCTCCCCGCAACCGTTTTCTTCATAAAATTATGATTTTATACCCCACGGAAAAATGTACAACTTATACGAATTGAAAATTTATTATGAACGTTACTTCGGCGTGAAATTATGCTAAAATAAAGAATAATTATGAAATAGGAGGTATGGAAGAATTCTTATGAAGAAACTTCTTTCGTTCCTTTCGGTGCTTTGTCTTTTCTGCCTGACGGTATGTCTGTTTACCGCCTGCGGAGAGAAAGACGCGCCCCTGACGTTCTCTTACAACGAAGAGGGCGGCACCGTCACGGTATCCGCGCCGAAATCCGAGTCGGAGGACATCAAAGTCGGTGAAACGGTCACCGTCACGAAGACGGGCTACGTGATCGGAGAGACGATCACAGCCGAGATCACGCCGAAGGCGGGTTATCTCATCGGCACCGTCACGCTGAACGGTGAGGCGCTCGGGTCACGGAGGGGAGCGTTTCCTTCTCTCTTGAGATTCGGAAGATGAAAGCGGTCTTTATATTGGTCTGACCCGCCGCTCCGAGGTTATCATTCCCGAAGAGTTCCGCGGCACGTGGGTGTCAAAGGACGGTGACTGCACGCTCGTGATCACGGAAGATTCACTCACCATGACGAAGGACGATGTGAAAATCACGGCGAGCAAAGTATGGCTTGATGACAACGATATGTATTTTACCGTAGGCGAAAATACCTACATCATGCTGTCCCCGAACAGCTACGGCGTCACCCGAACGCACATCTACTCCAAGGACTTTCGTTCCTATCATGCGGAGATCGCGCGTACCGACGTCTGAGACTTCGGTACATTCTCCGCAAATCACGTAAAAACTCCCGCCCCTGCGGTGCAATACCGCGGGGGCGGGAGTTTTTCGTAAGCTCTTGCGAAACGCCGAGCAGGCGTCGCGCGACCAACATCAAGAAGATCTTCGAATTCGGAATGACAGAGCTCGGAACCCCATCCGAAGGGAAACCCGCAACCGTCAAACCCAAAGCAGAGAAGGCGGGCGCTCCGAATTCATAATTCATAATTCATAATTCTTAATTCATCATTCTCATGAGGCGAGCGCGGTACCGAGGGCGCGGCAGGCTTCGCACGCCTCGTCATCGGGTGCTTCCCGACAGATCACACTGTCGGCGGCAAAGATGACGCCGAGAGAAGCACACCGCTCCTCCCACGAGCGCATCCACTCACCGTCTCCCCAGCCGTAAGAGCCGAAGAGCGCGATCTTCTTCCCGCGGAGAGTGCCCTCGCAAGCCTCGAACACGGGAAGGAATTCCGCGTCTTCCAGCTCCTCCGCGCCCATAGCGGGACAGCCGAATGCGAGGGCGTCATAAGACGCGGCACTCGACGCGTCGAAGGAAGACGTCTCAAACAACGAGGCATCCGCTCCCACCGCCTTTGCTCCCGTGAGAACCTCTTCTGCCATGGCTTTGGTGTTGCCGGTTCCGCTCCAATACACGATCGATACTTTCATTTTCCTATCTCCTTTGTAAATATTACTTTGCATTTTTTGTACTTTTTATAACAAGTTTATCAAACGACGCATTTCGTCTGTAAGCTTTCAGATAATGTTCGGTGCACTTTTTATAGAGGGCAAAACGTTCTTTTGCCGCCTCTTCGTCTCCGTAGACGCGCCACGTTCCGACGCATTTCGCTCCGTGCGGTCCGTAGGTCATGAAGCCGTGGACATCCTCCGGAGGGTAGCCGAGGAACAATCCGACCTCGTGCGGGAATTCTTCCTCCTCCCGCAGGCGGCGAAGCATCTCGGAGACGCAGAGCTCGGTATCACGGACGGGATAATCCCGCTCGTCGAGGATCTGCGCGGCAAGGGGATCTTTGAGGTCGCGCGCAAGCTTTTCGGGACGGTACATATAGAGCAGGGTGCGGCCGCCGACCTCCTTTACGGGGAGGATCCGCACGCCGCGCGGTACCATACGGCGATTGAAATCGCGAAGGCTCTCGCGAATTCCCTGCCCGTCCTCCCTCGGACAGGTGAAGAGGTTCCCCGTCTTCAAGCCTGCCATAGTCGGCGAACAGTTTCGTATGACAAATTCTTCGGGCATGTGTTTCTCCTTTTATGGTTAGCATATGCTAACTAATACTTGAGAGCATGCCGCCCGAGGGAGCGGAAAAACGTTTTGTACGTCTTCCCTCTGCCGCTCGGGCGGCGGGGGGTAAATTCGGAGGAGGCGTTCCCGCGCAAAGACTTCGGACATCGTGCGCGGTTGGTCTTCCCCGAAGCGGAGGACTTTAGAGGATCGCTTCGGACTTTTACCGAAGTGGTGGGTTGTAACGCTCGCTTTGGGCTTTCGCCGAGGCGGTGAGCTGCAACGCCCGCTTTGGGCTTTCGCCGAAGCGTTGGGCTGCAAACCTTGCGTTCGGACTTTTGTCGAAGCAGTGGGTTGTAACGCTCGCTTCGTCTTTTGCCGAGACGGCAAATTTCAGAAGATCCTGTTCGGGCTTACTTTTTCCCGAACAGCGAGACAAAGAATCCGGGCTTTTTCTCATACGGCTCGCATGTCATGCCGCCGAAAGTATATCCCGTCTTGTCGATCACGGCGCGGATCTCTTCCTCGCTCGGCGCGTTCTCGAGAAGCATGACCGTCTCTCCCTTCGCATGGGAAGAGTTGACCTTCTTCACGGGGAATGCCGCGCGAATGGCATCATTGATATGTGCCTCGCACATAGAGCACGCCATACCGTCAATTTTCAGAGTTACTTTTACCATTTCTTTTTCCTCAAATGGCGTGGAAGTTTTTCAGATGGTCGGAAAGCCCGACCTCCTCGAGCATGTTGGTGGCGGAGAGCGGATTCGGCGCGATCTCCTTGACGAGTGCGACATTTTCGTGCACGGTCAGGGGCGGGACGAGGTTGTAAAACTGAAAGACGAAGCCGACCTTCCCCGCGCGGTACTCGGCAAGCTCGTCCCCGCTCAGCGTGGAGATGTCCTGCCCCTCGACGTAGATCTTTCCCTCGGTAGGACTGTCAAGCCCGCCGAGAAGGTTCAAAAGCGTACTCTTCCCCGCGCCGCTCGGTCCGAGGATCACGACGAATTTTCCCTCCTCGAGGGTCATACGCACGTTGTCAAGGGCACGGAGCTCGTGGTCGCCGCTCCGATACACGCGGCTGACATTTTTGAATTCTACGATTGCCAATATTCTATCTCTTTCTTCCGATCGTTTTACGAGGGCATCCGAAGAAACTCGGGTGCTTCCGCTTGCGTGACCGTATTTTTCGGGACTTGCGGGGTGGATGCTTCCGTTTTCGGGGAAGCTCCGAGGGGGACATCGGGAGGAACGGTCGCTTCCGCCTTCGGAAACGTGCCGAAGGGGGCATCGGGCGGGGCTTGCGTTTCCGCACCCGCGAGTGCGTCGAGGCTTTCATCGGAAAGCTCAGAGAGAAGCGTACAGGCGACCGCACGCACATCCGAGAGGGTCGGAAAATGCGCCGTCAATGCGTCCTCGACCGCGTAGCACGCCGAAGCGTAGCGGTTTAAGAGCCGCCTTCCCTCTTCGGTAAAGACGGCGGCGCCGTAGCGCCCCTTCTCGATCCATCCCGTCTCCGAAAAGGCGTTCATGATGCTGTATACACTCGGTTTTCTGACCCCGAGGGCACGCGCGACGTCCACGCTGTGCACCGCGCCGTCCTCCGAGACCTCCCGCATGACGAGGAGGTAGCGAAGCTGTGCCGCGGTCGGTCGTTGTTGATTAGCCATTGCTAACCTCCGGTGAAAATCAGGGGGTCGTCGCGTGTCGGACAGAGCCGCCGCCCTTCCCCGTACGGAGGTACGGCAGAGAGTACGGCGAGTGAAAAAGCAGAGCGGGAAGAAATTCGAAGAAGTTTCTCTCTTCCCCGAAGCCCCGCCGTTACGGGAGGCTTCGGGGAAGAGTCCGTGCTTTTTCGGTCTGTGCGATATGCGACAACCCCCGCGGACTTATTTTGCGGATTTGTGGCAGGTTCCCGCCATGGCACAGTGAGCGCAATTGCACCCGCATGAGCTTTTTCCTTTTTTCTTGTCCTTGACGAGCTTATGAACGATGAGAGCGACGATCAGAATGAGTACGGCGCTGACTAAAATCGTACCGATATTGGCGGCTATCCATGCAAACATGACAGTTTCCTTTCCGGGCGCTCACGATTTTGCGCGGCGCCCGATTTGTACTTGATATGTTACTTAATCTTTACATTTTCCTTCAGCGTGGTCGCTTCCTTGTACGGACGGACGAGCATGTAAACGATGCCCGCGAGAGCGAGAAGAGCGGCGAGGAAGCCGAAGATGTTGAAGTTGCCGGTAAAGATATTACCGAACTGGTTGATCATCAGGGCGACGATCCATGCGAAGCCGCACTGATAAGCAATGGCGAATGCCGTCCACTTTCCGTTGTTCATCTCGCGCTTGATAGCACCCATAGCGGCGAAGCAGGGAGCGCAGAGAAGGTTGAAGACAAGGAAGGAGTACGCGCTGACGCCCGTGAAGGACGCGGCAAGGGTCGCATACACGTTGCCCGATGCGCCGTAGAGGATGCCCATCGTACCGACGATGTTCTCCTTTGCGACAAGACCGGTGATGGAGGCGACGGTCGCCTGCCATGTGCCGAAGCCGAGCGGGGCAAAGATCCAGGCGAGCGCGCCGCCGATCTTCGCGAGAATGGAGAGGTCAAGCTCTTCCTCGGCGAGCATACGGAAGCCGTCCTCGGTGAAGCCGAAGTAGCTCGTGAACCAGACAACGATGGTGGAAAGAAGAATCACGGTGCCCGCCTTCTTGATGAAGGACCAGCCGCGCTCCCACATCGAACGGAGGACATTGCCGACCGTGGGAAGGTGGTATGCGGGAAGCTCCATAACGAAGGGAGCGGGTTCGCCCGCGAACATACGGGTTTTTTTCAGCATGATACCCGAAACGATGATCGCCGCCATACCGATGAAGTATGCGGAGGTGGCAACGAGTGCCGAGCCACCGAAGATCGCACCCGCGATCATGGCGATGAAGGGAACCTTCGCGCCGCAGGGGATGAAGGTGGTGGTCATGATCGTCATACGACGGTCACGCTCGTTTTCGATGGTACGAGATGCCATGATGCCGGGAACGCCGCAGCCCGTGCCAATCAGCATGGGAATGAAGGACTTACCCGACAGACCGAACTTGCGGAAGATACGGTCGAGAACGAAGGCGATACGTGCCATGTAGCCGCACGCCTCGAGAATGGCAAGGAGAAGGAACAGGACGAGCATCTGGGGAACGAAGCCGAGAACGGCGCCGACACCCGCGACGATACCGTCAAGAATCAGCCCCGAGAGCCAGTCGGCGGCACCGACGGCTTTCAGTGCGTTGCCGAGAAGAACGGGAATACCGGGTACCCAAACACCGTATTCGGCGGGATCGGGCTCGGCGGGTTCGGGATCCGTGCCATATTTCTCAATGGCTTCGAGAACCTCATCGTAGGTCGCCGTCTTTTCCTCGGTAGCAAGCGTTTCTTCATCGGTCACCGTGTAGGTGAGAGAGTAGGTCGTGCCCGCTTGGTCGCATTCTTCCTTATCAAGGTCGACGCGACGCTTAATGGCGCTGATGTGAGGCCTTTCGGTTTCTGCCTCTTCCTGATAGCGCTCATAGGCGGCATTGACAATCTCGGTGCTGTCGCCGTATTCTTCGACTGCCGCTTCATAATCGCCCGAGCCGATGCCGAGAAGATGCCAGCCGTCGCCGAAGACGCCGTCGTTCATCCAGTCGGTTGCCATCGATCCGACGGTCACCATGGAGAGGTAGTAAACGATGAACATGATCGCGACGAAGATGGGGAGACCGAGCCAGCGGTTCGTGACCACCTTATCGATCTTATCCGACACGGTCATCTGACCCTTGTTCTTTTTCTTGTAGCAACTCTTGATAATGGTGGATATGTAAACGTAACGTTCGTTGGTGATGATGCTCTCGGCATCGTCGTCCATTTCCTTTTCCGCCGCCTTGATGTCGCCCTCGATGTGCGAAAGAGTTCCCGCATCGAGCTTCAGCTGCTCGAGCACCTTTGCGTCACGTTCGAAGATCTTGATGGCGTACCATCTCTGCTGTTCTGCGGGCATCGAGTGAAGCGCCGCCTCCTCGATATGGGCGATGGCGTGCTCGACGCAACCCGAGAAGCTGTGCATCGGCACGGTCTTCGTGTTCTTCGCCGCGTCGATCGCCGCTTCCGCCGCCTCGGTGATGCCCGTGCCCTTCAGTGCGGAGATCTCCACCACGCGACAGCCGAGCTGTCTCGAGAGCTCCATCGTGTCGATGCGGTCGCCGCTTTTGCGGACGACGTCCATCATGTTGATGGCGACGACCACGGGAATACCGAGCTCGGTGAGCTGGGTCGTCAGGTACAGGTTACGCTCGAGGTTCGTGCCGTCGACGATGTTCAGGATGGCATCGGGACGCTCGACGATCAGGTAGTTTCTCGCTACCACTTCCTCCAGCGTGTAGGGGGACAGAGAGTAAATACCCGGAAGGTCGGTGATGATGACATCGTCGTGCTTTTTCAGCTTGCCTTCCTTTTTCTCCACCGTGACGCCCGGCCAGTTACCGACGAACTGGTTTGAGCCGGTCAGCGCGTTGAAGAGCGTTGTCTTACCGGCGTTGGGGTTACCGGCAAGTGCAATTCGAATGTTGCTTGTGCTCATGTCTTTCAATCCTTTCTTCGGGTGTCGCCTCGCGCACCCGCCTTGAAGCTTATTCAACCTCGACCATTTCGGCATCCGCTTTCCGCAGGGAAAGCTCATAGCCGCGCACGGTAAGCTCGACGGGGTCGCCGAGCGGCGCAACCTTGCGCACATGTACTTCGGTACCGCGGGTAATGCCCATGTCCATGATACGGCGCTTTACGGCGCCTTCTCCGTGGAGCTTGACAACCGTCACGGTCTCTCCGACCTTCACCTCGCGCAGTGTCTTCATGTCCGTTTCCTCCTTTGTGGATATATATCAATCTGTTGGATCGCAAATTTGGGGATCAAATCATGATCTTCTGTGCCATCTCACGGCTGATAGCGATTCTCGACTCCTTGACGTTGACGATGAGGTTTCCGCCCATGGAATTCACCACCGTCACGGTGCCCCCGACGACAAAGCCGAGGTTTTCGAGATGCTGTTTTACCTCCGGGGAACCTCCGACGCGGCGGATGATATTCTCTTCTCCCGGTGTGGCTACGATCAACGGTATCATATCTGTTTGCTCCTTCCCTCGGTCTGCCCTTCGTTTTCGGCAAGCCGAACGGGATTTTTTCGGTCGGTGCGTAAGCACGTGCTAACCGATGGGGATAAAATCTGGTTAGCCCTCGCTAACCATGGTATATTATACTCCCTCTCCCCCTACTTTGTCAACACCTTTTTTCGATTTTTTTCCCCGTTTGTGCAAATTCGTCGCTTCCTCCCGAAAGTTAGGCGAGGCTAACTGTTTTTCTGTGCAATCTGAACAAAACACCGCACAGAAGAAAGTCTTCGGAATTCGGAATCACGCAGAGGGGCTGTAAAGCAGAGAAACTGCGCGATTTCCTTCCGACCGACTGCTTCCGCGCGGTGCGGGGATATTTATTATCGATGATTCCTCTTTGCGAGGAAGAATCCCTTTGACGGCATCCGTGCTCCCGCGCAAAGGTCACAAAACGTATGACGCCCTACCGCGCAAGCCTTCCAAAATATCCGTCCGAACTCAAAATTCATTCTGAATTCTGAATTCTCAATCGTTGCCTTATTTCAACACCGACGTCGCGTCTCTGATGGTCTTTTCGAGCGCTTCGCGGCCGTATTTGTCGACCTCGGCTTTGTTCTTCTCGCCGTGGGTGAGACAGCCCGCGCCGCCGATACAACCGCCGACGCACGCCATGCCTTCGATAAAGTTGGCGTCGAGCTTTTCTTTGCTCTTCTGAAGCAGAGCGATCTTGCACTGTTCGATGCCGTCGCAGGTGCAGGGCTTCAGCAGGAAGTCAATCCCCTGCTCCTTGAGTCCCTCCGCCACCGCGTCGGAAAGTCCGCCCGAGCGGGCGAAGATGCGTCCGAAGTAGGAGGCGTTATCGAGGACATTTTCCTCAAGCATCGTAATGTCGATGTCACGGCTGTCGAAGAGCGCCTGAAGCTCTTCAAAGGTCATGGCGGCATCCACGTAAGGCTTCACGCTCTCGCGCTGTACCTCCATCTTTTTCGCGGTGCAGGGACCGATAAAGACGACCTTGCAATGTCCTTCATGCTCCTTGATATACTTCGCGATGGCGGTCATCGGCGAAGGATTGTGCGAGACGAAGGGCAACAGCGCGGGAAACGCCTTTTCGATGTAGCTGACAAATGCCGGGCAGCAGGAGCTCGTCAGGAAGCCCTTTTCGGCAAGCTCACGCGATTCCGCCTCCGCGACCATATCGGCGCCGAGCGCCGCCTCGATCACGGTGTGGAAGCCGAGCTTATGTAATCCCGTAATGACCTGTCCGAGCTTCGCATAGGTAAACTGACTCGAGATCGAGGGAGCGACGACGGCATAGATTTTATAATTCTGATTGCCGTGACTTCCTTTCAGCATATCGATCACGTTCAGGATATAGGATTTGTCGGTGATGGCGCCGAAGGGGCACTGATACACGCAGGCGCCGCAGGAAATGCACTTGCCGTTGTCGATGCACGCCTGCTTGTCCTCGCCCATCGAGATGGCTTTCACCTTGCAGGCAGTCTCGCAGGGGCGCTTATAGTTATGGATCGCGCTGTACGGGCAGACCTTCGAGCAGGCGCCGCACTCCTTGCACTTGGTCTTGTCAATGTGGGCGACATGGTTCTGATCGAAGGTGATGGCGCCGAAGCGGCAGACATCCTCGCAACGGTGCGCGAGGCATCCGCGACAGGCGTTCGTCACCTCGTAGCCGCCCATCGGGCACTCGTCGCAGGCGATGTCGATGACCTCGATCACGTTCGGGTTGCTCTTATCGCCGCCCATGGCGAGCTTGACCCGCTCGGCGAGGATGGCTCTCTCTTTATAGACGCAGCAACGCATGGTCGGCACCTTGCCGGGGACGATCGTCTTCGGGATGTCGATGGCGTTTTCCTCCAGTTTATCGCTCCATGCCTGTCGCGCGACTTCACGGAGCACCTTATATTTCAAATGCTGTACTTTGGTATCGAATTTTCTCATGTTCGTTTCCTCAAAAATAACTGACTTTGATCCGTTTGCCCATCTTCACAAGGCATTTTGAGAGCTCCTCGACGAGGTTCATCTTAATGTTGAAATTGATGGGAAGGTCGGGGTTCTGGTGTGCGGGGTTAACCGCCCGTCCGACGTAGAAGTTGATGTCGGTCGCCTCCTCAAAGAGAAGACGGCAGATCAGGGAGGCTCCGTCATGACCGAAGCTCCATTTCTCATAGAGCTTGTTGTCTCCGACGGCATCTTTCGCATATTCCACCACGCGGTTGACGGTGATGACGCCCTCGGTAACGAGGTCGACGCCCTCGATCTCCGCGATCGGAGGAATGTCGCTACGCACAAATTGCAAACTTGTCTTTACCGTTTTGCCGAGATATTTCGCCGCAATGGAGGATGTGGTGCCTCCGCAGATGATATGTTTTCCCTCCTTCGAGAAGAAAAGCGACATCATACGGTTCGCGTCGTCACGGTTCGCGGGGGGGCCGAAGAGGATGTTCATCGGGACTCTGCGCCGCACCTTCACGACGCAGGCGGTCGCGTCGTCTCCCGGCTTTTTACCATAGAGTTTGTCGACCTCATCGATGAGGATGGTGGAAAGTGTCTTCGCGGTATAGCCCGCCGCCGAGACCGCCTCCATATACGCGATGATGTCCTCGCGCTTCCAACCGAAATTGTACGCCGTGCCGATGCCCGCGTGGGGACAACCGTCGCTCATGGCGATGAAGATATCGTCCTCAAGCAGTTTGATCTGCGACTTGAAGATCTTTTTGCCGTCGATGTTCATCTCGGTGCGGGGGTATTCGTAGTTTTTTCCGTCACGAAGGAGAATAACCTGCGGGTTGTCGTACTGGATGAGTTCCATTAAACGACTTTCTACCAAGTGCATGATCGTGAAGGTGGAATAGGCGACGCCGCGCACCGAGCAGATGGGCAGGGTCTTTGCGATCGTCTCGACGCAATCCTCGAGCGTCAGCTCCGCCGCCATCATGGTCGAGATGATCTTCGCCGTGAGGGTGGAAAGGATGCTCGCCTTCACGCCGCTGCCGAGTCCGTCGGCAAGAACGATGACGGTCGAATTTTCCCCCTGCTCCACGACATCCACATGGTCACCGCAAAGCTGTTCTCCCGCGTGATTGATGCTTCGGTAGCCGATATCGGCACAAAGGTCATTCATCCGAAATACTCTCCTTCAGCTTGGTGAGGGCGATCTTCGTCTCCGCGGCGGTCTCACCGAGCAGAGAGGCGATCTCCTGAACGATGCGCATCTGCTTATCCACGACCTTATCGGCGATCTCCACCGTGCGGCGGCTGATGTCTTCCTTCTTCTCCCGCTCGGTCTCCTCGTCGGTCACGTCACGCATGATGCAGACAAGAAGACGGTAGGTCGCGTCGTAAATGACCGTCTGTTCGACATAGCGGTTATACTCCGCGAGGAAGACGCGCTGATCGCGGATCGAGCGCTTCGTTTCGAGCACTTTTAAGAAGATGGCGGGGTCGAGAATTCTGACGACCTGATCGCCGAGGACGTCGGAGGCACTGCGGATGTTCATGATCTTCCGCGCAGCGGCATTGATCTGCTGGACTTCGAGTGCGTCGTTGACGACGATCAGCCCGTTCGGCGTATTGTTGACGATGCAATCGGAGAAGCTCTCGGCTTTCTCCTTGAGGAAGGGCAGGCACATGGAGATCTCCGCCTTGCCGTGATAGACGGCGATCGCCTTCTCGCGGCAGGTATTGTAGCCGCAGGAGCCGCAGTTCAGCTCGTCCTCCGGCTTCATCTTGCCCATCTTATGCAGGATCTCGGTGATCTCGCTCTCGGAGGGAATCCCGTTTCGCAGTTCGATCGCCTCGAAATTCTTGCGCAGGGTGTCCTCCGCGGGGCTTGCCACATCAAAATCGCGCGAGCCGGCATAGGAGGCGACCGCGGTGTAGTCCGAGACGGGACTGCGATGGTATTTTTCCATCACGGGGCCGCCGACACAGCTGCCGATGCAGGCAGACATTTCGATGAAGCAATGATGAATTTTTCCGCTCTCGATGTCACGGAGCGCCGCCATGCAGTTCTCCACGCCGTCGAGTGCGAGATAGGTATAGCCTTCGGCGTTCTGCGCCATGGTCTTGAGAATCCCACCCGTCGTCGGGAAGAAGCGGGCGCGGCTCTCCTCTTCGTGATCGGGCTTCGGCTCAAGGGTGATGTGCTCCGCCTCGAACCAACGCGTCAGCTCCTCGTAGGTGAGCACGGCGTCGGCGTAGCCCTCGTAATGCTCCGCCTCGTCCTTCTTCGCGACGCAGGGCCCGATGAAGACGGTCTTCGCATTCGGGAAGCGGCGCTTGATGTCCGCGCAGTGCGCCTGCATCGGAGAGAGCACGTCGGCAAGATAGGGGAGCTCCGCGGGAAAATATTTCTGAATCAGAAGATTGATCGAATGACAGCAGGAAGAGATAAGAATATCCCTGTCGCCCTTTGCGAGAAGGGCCTCATACTCGCGCTTGACAATGGTGGCGCCGACGGCGGTCTCCTCCGCATCGGCGAAGCCGAGCTTACGGAGCGCGTCGCGCATCCCCTCGATGCCGATGCCCTGATAGTTCGCGATAAAGGAGGGCGCAAGGCTCACGTAAACGGGATCGCCCGACTGGATGAGGACCTTCACCTTCTCGGTGCTGTCGGTGATCTGCTTCGCGTTCTGCGGGCAGACGACAAAGCACTGTCCGCAAAGAATACACTCGTTACCGATGATGTGCGCCTGATTGCCCGAAAAGCGGATGGATTTCACGGGGCAATGGCGAATACATTTGTAGCAGTTTTTACAGTTCGATTTTTTCAGAGTCAAGCAATCGGACATGGTTTCTCTTCCTTTTCAAAGGATTTTGCAAAGAATTATTTTCAAATATACAAAAAATCAGGGAGCGTCGCCTTTGTGCGCTTCCACCGCGGGAAGAATCTTCTCCCGCCAGAATTCGGAAAATCCGTCCTTTGTCACGCCGGTATACACCTCGTCGGCGACCGTGATCGTGACGCCGATGCGGTTGCATCTGCCGGTGCAGAAGCTGCCCGTCAGGACGATCTCGTCCTCCAAATGCTCCTCGCTTATCTTCTTTTGAAGCAGCTCAACGATGTCGGGCGCGCCCTTCAGATGGCAGGAGGAGCCGACGCATACTTCGACGACGATCATACTTTTGCCTTGATCTCTTTCTCGAAGAATTCCTTCACGGTGTCGGGGCTGACCGAGAAGAAGTTGTCGTCCACGGTGACGCAGACGCCCTGCCGGCACTTGCCCATGCAGAAGGTGCCGCCGAGCTCGACCTTATCGCCGAGACCCGACTCGGAGATCAAATACTGGAGCCCCTCCACGACCTGGCGGGAACCTTTGATATGGCAGGAGGAACCGATACATACGGTGACTTTCATAGCTTTATCCTTTCGTAATTCAAATTTCGGGCTGTCGCATCATACACAGCGAAAGGCGCGCTGCACGCTCCGTTCTCCTGCGGAGGGGAGACGTGGGGCGCCTTCGGTTTCTTTTCCTTTGGCTTTTCGCTCGTCTTCCCCTCCGTTCGGAGAGATAAGCGGCGCGATGTGCCTTCGGTTTCTTTTTCTTTGGCTTTTCGCTCTTCCCCTTCCCTCTCCCGCCGTATTTTGCACGGCGGGAAGGTGGGGTGCCCCGTATCACGGGCGGCTGTCCCGTAAGACTATCACGGGGCGGTACGAACATTATTCGTAGTCGACGACGTTGACCCAAGTATGAAGGAATTCACGCTCTTTTTCGTTCCCCTTCACCGACTGGGAAGCGGCAACGATGGGCATCCATTTCTCGACGTACTGTTTTGCGGTATTGCTCTTCTTGCAGAAAAGCTCGAGATACTTTTTCGCGCCTTCGATGTCTCCCGTGAGCCAGAAGAGGAGGTAGGTACGGGCGGCGTCGGCGGAGGCGTTGCCCTGCGTGGCATGAGACCAGTCGAGAATATACGCCTTGTCGTCGTCGGTGATGATGATGTTCGAGGGGTTGAAGTCGCCGTGGCAGAGCTTCGTATGCTTCGGCATCGCGTCGAGACGGGTATGAAGATCATAGCGCGTCGTGGCATCGAAGTCGGTCTGGCTGATCTTGCGGTTCATTTTATCCTTGAGTTTGGTCAGGAGGGGGCAGCTCTTCGACTGCATCTCGATCTGAAGATCGACGAAGCGCTCGAGATACTCCTCCTTCTTTTCGGGGTTCTCTTCCATCAGGCGGGCAAGCGTCTTGCCCTTGATGAAGTCGGTGACGATCGTCCATTTTCCGTCGATCACGGTGACTTCGCGTACCTTCGGTACGTTGAGACCCGTTTCCTCGACACGCGCCTGATTCAGCGCCTCGTTCAGAACGTCCGCCTTGGAATAGTTGGCATCGAAGACCTTCATGCAAAGGTCGCCGTCACGGTACACGGTCTTATTGTTTCTGACCGCAATGATTCTGTCAAGTTTCATCGGTTCTTCCTCCTTATGCTTTCTTCATTCCGCTCTTGGCGCGGCGGTAGGGCTGCTTGAAATTGCCGGCATCGGAATTCGTCTCAAAGTCGGCGGACGTGGGCATTGCCGGCTCCTTGAAGTGCTCCTTGCCGTAGTAGGCATTGAGGTACATCTGCTTGATCTCGCTCATGAGCGGGTATCTCGGGTTCGCGCCCGTGCACTGGTCGTCAAACGCCTGCTCGGTCATCGCGTCGAGACGATTCAGGAAATCGGTCTCGTCGATGTTATAATCCTTGATGGTGGGCTTGATCCCGACTCTCGCCTTCAGGGCGTTGACGGCATCGATGAGCTTCTCGAGCTTCTCCTCGTCGGTCGTGCCGCCGAGTCCGAGGGCATCCGCCGCCTCGGCGTACTTTGCGAGGGTCTTCGGATGATCGTACTGCGAGAAGGTACCCATCTTGACGGGAGTCTCTGCCGCATTGAAGCGGAGGACTTCCTCGAGCATCAGGGCGTTTGCAACGCCGTGCGGCAGATGATGGAAGGCACCGAGTTTATGTGCCATGGAGTGGCAGACGCCGAGGAAGGCGTTTGCAAACGCCATACCCGCCATGGTAGCGGCGTTCGCCATCTTCTCACGCGCTTCGACGTCCGTCTGTCCGTTGTCGTAGGCTCTCGGCAAATATTCGAAGATGTTCTTGAGAGAACGGAGGGCAAGACCGTCGGTATAGTCGGTCGCCATTACCGAGGCGAGCGCCTCGAGGCAGTGGGACACGGCGTCGATACCCGAAGCGGCGGTCAGACCGCGGGGTGCGGACATATGGAAGTCGGTGTCGATGATCGCCATGTTCGGCAGGAGCTGATAGTCGGCAAGAGGATACTTGATGCCGCTCTTCTCGTCGGTAATGACCGCGAAGGGCGTGACCTCGGAACCGGTACCTGCGGACGTGGGGATCGCGATGAAGTAGGCTTTCTCGCCCATCTTCGGGAAGGTGTAAACTCTCTTACGGATATCGATGAAGCGCATCGCCATATCCATGAAGTCGACCTCGGGATGCTCATACATCACCCACATGATCTTCGCGGCGTCCATCGCGGAGCCACCGCCGAGGGCGATGATGCAGTCGGGAGCGAAGGCTCTCATCTGCTCGGTACCCGCCTTGGCGCAAGCGAGGGTCGGGTCGGGTGCGACATCGAAGAAGGTGGTGTGCTCGATCCCGAGCTCGTCGAGCTTATCGGTGATCGGTTTGGTATAGCCGTTGTGATAGAGGAAGGAGTCGGTCACGACGAACGCCTTCTTCTTGTTCATGACGTGTTTCAGCTCGTCGAGAGCGACGGGAAGGCATCCCTTCTTGAGATAGACCTTCTCGGGAGCGCGGAACCAAAGCATATTTTCTCTCCTCTCTGCTACGGTCTTGATGTTGATAAGGTGCTTGACACCGACGTTCTCGGAGACCGAGTTGCCGCCCCAAGAGCCGCAACCGAGGGTCAGAGAGGGGGTGAGCTTGAAGTTGTAGAGGTCACCGATACCGCCCTGCGAGGAGGGGGTATTGACAAGGATGCGGCAGGTCTTCATGCGGGCGGCAAACTCGTCGAGCTTTTCCTTCTCGGTCACGGCGTTCAGATAGATGGAGGACGTGTGTCCGTAGCCGCCGTCGGCGATGAGGTGCTCCGCCTTATCGAAGGCGTCGTGAATGTCCTTTGCGCGGTACATGGCAAGCACGGGAGAAAGCTTCTCGTGTGCGAACTCTTCGGAGATGTCGACACTCTCGACCTCGCCGATGAGGATCTTCGTCCCCTCGGGAACCTTCACACCCGCGAGAGCAGCGATCTTCGCGGCGGGCTGTCCGACGATCTTCGCGTTCAGCGCACCGTTGATGATGATGGTCTTACGAACCTTCTCGGTTTCTTCGGGATTCAGGAAATAGCATCCGCGGTCGGCAAATTCGGTCTTTACCGCGTCATAGACCTTATCGAGGACGATGACCGACTGCTCGGAGGCGCAGATCATACCGTTGTCGAAGGTCTTCGAATGGATAATGGAGCTGACGGCAAGCACAAGGTCGGCGGTGTCGTCGATGATAGCGGGGGTATTACCCGCGCCGACGCCGAGGGCAGGCTTGCCCGAAGAATATGCCGCCTTGACCATACCGGGGCCACCCGTCGCGAGGATGATGTCCGCCTCCTTCATCAGAAGGTTGGTCATCTCGAGGCTCGGGACGTCGATCCAGTCGATGATGCCCTCGGGAGCGCCCGCCTTCACGGCGGCGTCCAGAACGATCTTCGCCGCCGCGGCGGTCGAATGCTTCGCTCTCGGGTGAGGGCTGATAAGGATGGCGTTTCTTGTCTTCAGGGCGATCAGACATTTGAAGATCGCGGTGGAGGTGGGGTTCGTCGTCGGGATAACGGCGGCGATCACACCGATCGGCTCGGCAACCTTCTTGATGCCGTATGCCTTATCCTCTTCGATCACACCGCAGGTCTTGGTATAGCGGTAGGCATTGTAGATGTATTCGGCGGCGTAGTTGTTCTTAATGACCTTATCCTCTACGACACCCATACCTGTCTCCTCGACCGCCTGCTTTGCAAGGGGAATTCTCGCCTGGTTCGCGGCGATGGCGGCGGCTTTGAAGATCTCGTCGACCTGCTCCTGCGTATAGGTCGCAAATTTTCTCTGCGCCTCTCTTACGCGGGCGATCGCGGCTTCCAGCGTTTCCACGCTGTCGACAATGATTCTTTCTTTGGTTTCCATATATCCTATCCTTTCTTAATATAACCTTTTGTTGTTCTCTCTCCCGCGGCGAAAATGTGCGGGAGCGCACCGTGTATTCAGGACGGTTCGACGCCGCTCTCCTTCACCCGCGGCAAAGATGCGCGAGGGAGAGCGCCATGTTCTCATATCTGACACGGATCCCCGGAGGGAGCGTGAGACGAACGGGAGCGAGGCAGAAGATCGCACGCACCCCCGCGCTCACGAGAAGCTCGGCGCAGGTCTGCGCCGCCTCGGGCGGGACGGTGAGGATGCCGACCTCCACGCGGTGAAGGTCACAATAGGAGCGAAGCTCTTCCATCGGGAGGACGTCCGCTTCCCTGCCCTCGGCGTGAATGTCGAACGCGCGGCAGATCCGTATGCCGTACTCGGCAAATCCCGGAAAGTCAAGGAGCGCCGTCCCGAGCTTTCCCGCGCCGACGATCACCGCCTCGCAGTCGCCCCCGTCGCCGAGCGCCGTCCGAATGCTGCGGACGAGCACGCCGATGTCGTAGCCGACCTTGGGCTTCCCCGCGCCGCACACGGCGGACAGGTCTTTTCTCACTTGAACCTCACCGAGTCCGAGTCCGCGGGCGATCGCCGTCGCGGAGACGCGACGCGTCCCCTTCGGCAAACTCTCGAGATAACGAAGATATTCGGGCAGTCTGCCCATGGTAGCCCGTGATATGCTTTCCGCGCGCATGTGCCGCCCTCCGTTTCGTCTCCCGTTTCTTTCCGCTTTTAGTATAACAGATTCCGACAGATTTTGCAATAGCGAATTTTGCATATCGGTATTGTATGTATCGATATAACGCGGAGAGATAAAAATCCGACAGCCATAGAACGGAAAAACCTATCTATGGCTGTCGGTGTTTTCAAAGCTTCAAGCAAGAACCATGAACGATGAAAGCGCACTGCTGCAAGGCTCATACACAATTCATAATTCATAATCCTTAATTCTTAATTTATCCGATGGCGAAAAGGGCCTTGAGCTTTGCGACGGTCTCGGCGTCGGCGTCGGCGGGCGTCAGTTTTTCGATGGCGCTCTCCACTTTTGCCTTATCGCTCTCTTCAAGCGGGATGGCTTCGTTTTGCGAGGTGAGGATCGGGAGAATGATGTCGCTCTTTGCCAGGTGCTTGATCAGCGAGTCGACGTCGGGTTCCTTCGTCTCGTCCTGAAGGGCGAGCATGTCGCCGATGAGATCCGCCTCGTTTGCAAAATCGATCTCGGTCAGATCGAAGTTATCGAGGTCGATCGGGAAGTTTTCCTTCTCCTCCGCGGGAATGACGGAATCGGCGAGCGAACGGATCAGGTCGTTAATGGCTTCGAGCGTCTCGGGGCTTGCGTCCTGCTTGATCTGCTCGATGTTGCGGAGCATGGTCTGAATCTCGCCGACATTCTCTTCGGTGAGCTCGCCCTCGAAATTGATCTCCGACATTTTCGTCACTTCATTCGCGATCTTCGCGCTCGTCGCGATGGCGTCGATCTGCGTATCGAGATGTACCTTGTTGCCGCTTGCGTCCTTGGTCGTGGTGAGAAGGTCGTAGTAGAAGGTGCCGATGACGCCGTAGACCTTCATGAAGGGGTCGTTCTTGATCTCCTCAAAATCGATCTGCGAGGTAACCTCCGCGGGAAGGGAGTCGCTGACCTTCTTTCCGTCCACCTCGACATCCGAGAGTTTCAACAGCGTACCCGTCAGACCGAGCACGGGCATCTCGAGAAGGTAGAACACGAGGAAGCCGGCGAGAAGTCCCGTCAGCATACCGCCGAGGCGGCGCACCTTCTGACTCTTGTCCTTCTTCACGAAGATCTTGCAGATCGGGAAGACGATGAGCCACGAAAGGAATTGCAGAACAATAAACAGAAGGAGGTAAACGATGAGTCCGACGAGGATGTTGATGATCGGGACGATCTTATCCTTGACGCCCGCCATTTCCTCGGGGATGCTGCTCGCGAGCATCTGCTCGAAGGTCTGTCCGTCCATATTGATCTGCCAGAGGGCATTGATCACGACGTCACGAAGGAAGAACGCGCCGACGGCGCAAAGAAGGAGCAGAACGATGCGGAGCACCGAACGCTTGACCCCGCGGTGCAGTCCGAACAGAAGCCCGAACAGAAGGCACACGCCGAGTCCGATGAGAGCGGAGGTTGTGAAGGTCATACGGAAAAGTCTCCTTAGATAAGAATAAATTGCGAAATGCGAGATCGCCTTTTTTCTTATCATAACATGCTTTTCGCAAAATTGCAATAGATTTTTCATAATTTTGAGAGAATTTTTCAACGTTTGGGTGGAATCTCCTCCTTCGGGAGACGGGCTTCGAAAAAGCGCAGGGCATTTCCGCCCGTGATGCGGTCGACGGTGGTGGCGGAATAATGCGAGAGCAGGACGTCCGCGACGCGGGCGTGCATGCTGTCCGAAAAGGAGACGCCTGCGGGATACGCGCCGCCCGTGCCGTCGATGTCAAAGCCGAAAGCGAGCGTCTCTTCTCCGCAGAGGGCAAGTCCGTGCTCGACATGGCGCAAAAGATCGTCGAGCGTCGCGTACCCCGAACAATCGACCGACGAGTTTTTCGAAAGATCGGGCGCCGTGTGACTCCGATCGCATAGGAAGGGCGGGTAGAGGTTCAGCCCGATGAGCCCGCCGCGCGCGGCGATCAGTCGAGCCTCCGCGTCGGTGAGATTCCGCGGGTGGGGACAGACGGCGCGGAAATTCGAATGGGTGGCGAGAAGAGGGGTGGCGGTATGTGCCGCGACATCCCGAAAGGAGGCGTCCGACAGGTGTGAGACATCGATCGTGAGTCCGAGCCGCTCACACGCGGAAAGCACCTCGATGCCGAGCGGTGTCAGTCCGGTATCCGCCAGCGTTCCGCTCTCGCGAGAGGAGGTGCCATACTCGTTTCGATCCCAAACGAGAGAAAGCACCCGCACGCCGCGGGCAAACAGGCGGGGCACATCCTCCGGAAGAAAGCCGCCCCCCTCGATGCTGTACATCACCGCATGCGTGCCCGCCCGTCGAAGGTCGACGAGATCATCGACGGTGCGCACGGGAAGGAGCATTTCCCTCCTCGCCGCCTCATCGAGGGTATCGAGCATCCGAAAGAGTCTCGCGCGACGCGAGGCGAGCGGCTCCCGCCCGCTCCCCGGAAAGCAGGCGGCAAGCTGTAAGCCCGCGGTATGCGCGGGAAAATGATAGGGTGCCGTCAGGGGCAGACCGAGCGTCAGGGGACGCGACACACTGTCGGCATGAAGATCCGCAAAAACATTCGGCATCGTAGGTTCCTTTCTTGTGTAAGAAGAGATCCTTTGCCACGCAAAAAATCCGCGCGACAAGAAGAAGGTATATCACGGGAGGATCCGCGTCTTTCCGTGGGAAAAGCCTGTGCTTTCGGGCAAAAAAGCCTTCTGTCGGAGCAAAGCCGTATCGGATTTTACAAAAAAACGCTTGACAAACGGGAAACTCTCCTGTATAATAGAGAAAAACCGTGAAGAGGAAGAGTAGCAAACGCGAGAGCGTCGAGAGAGAAGGCGGGCGGTGAAAGCCTTTCGCTTCGTTTGTGAACGCAGCCTCGGAGTTCCGCGGGAACGCATTTATGCGGCAACCGTCGGCGGTGTCCCCGTTATCGGACGGAGTTATGAAAGTAACTCTCTGAGGGTCTTTCCGCGAGGAGGGGCCGAAGCCTCGGTGGTAACACGTTTTTTCGTCCGAGGGTCGCTTGTGGGCGGCTCACGGGCTTTTTTTATTTTTTTTTCCGAAAGGAGTACCCGATGAACACGAAAATTTTAAGACTGCTCGAAAAGGACGCCCGCATGAGCACGGCGGACATTGCCACGGTGACGGGTCTTGACGAGGCGGCGGTCTGCCGCGAAATCTCCGCGATGGAGAAGGCGGGCATCATCCGCGGCTACAAGGGCGTCATCGACTGGGAGAAGGTGGAGACCAACCGCGTAAGCGCCATCATCGAGCTCAAGGTCACGCCGAAGGCGGGCTGCGGCTTTGAAGAAGTGGCGGCACGTATCGCAAAATATCCCGAGGTGGAATCGGTCAGTCTGATGTCGGGTGCTTACGACTTAAATGTGGTCGTCAAGGGCAAAACTTTCCGTGAAGTGTCAACTTTTGTTTCCAAAGAGCTCGCCGTGATCGACTCCGTGACCTCGACGGCGACGCAGTTCGTCATGCGACGCTACAAGGAATTCGATGTCGAGCTCCTTCCCGAGGAAGAGGATGAAAGGGGCGCCGTCTCCTTATGATCGATTACAGCCGTATGCTGTCCGATACCGTCGTCGGTCTGAAGCCCTCGGGCATCCGCCGCTTCTTCGATGTGGCGAACACGATGGAGGGCGTCATTTCCCTCGGCGTCGGAGAGCCCGATTTTCAGACGCCGTGGCAGATCCGCGCGGCGGGCATCCGTTCTCTCGAACACGGAAGCACGCGCTACACCTCGAACCGCGGGCTTCTCTCCCTTCGCGAGGAAATCGCGCGCTACACTAAAAGAAAATATGCAATCGACTACTCTCCCGACACCGAGATCCTCGTGACGGTGGGAGGGAGCGAGGCGATCGACGCCGCGATCCGTGCCCTCGTCAACCCGGGGGAGGAGGTAATCATCCCGCAACCGAGTTACGTCTGCTACGAGCCGATCACGCGGCTCGCGGGAGGGGTTCCCGTCATTTTGGCGACGCGGGCGGAGGACGATTTCAAGGTGACGCCCGCGGCGCTCCGCGAAAAGATCACGGAGCGGACAAAGGCGCTCATTCTTCCCTACCCCTCCAATCCGACGGGTGCGGTCATGGAGCGGGCGGATCTCGAGGCGATCGCCGAAGTGCTCCGCGGGACGAACATTGCGGTGATCTCGGACGAGATCTATGCGGAGTTGACCTTCTCGGACGCGCCGCACGTATCCATTGCCTCCCTGCCCGACATGAAGGAGCGGACGGTGACGGTCAACGGCTTTTCCAAGGCGTTCTCCATGACGGGCTGGCGCCTCGGGTACGCCTGCGCGCCGAAGCCACTGATCGAGCAGATGACGAAGATTCACCAATACGCCATCATGTGCGCCCCCACAACCTCGCAAAGCGCCGCCGTCGAGGCGCTCCGCTCCTGTGATGCCGAGGTGGAGCGCATGAAGGAGGAGTACGACATCCGCAGGCGGATCATCGTCAAGGGCTTCTGCGACCTCGGGCTCCCCTGCCGTATGCCGAAGGGCGCGTTCTATGCCTTCCCCGACATTCGCCCGACGGGACTTTCGAGTGAGGAATTCTGCGAGCGCCTGCTTCGTGAAAAGCGAGTCGCCATCGTCCCGGGAACCGCCTTCGGCGAGGGAGGCGAAGGCTTTGTCCGCGCGTCCTACTGTTATTCTGTTCCGCACATCAAGGAGGCTCTTTCGAGAATCGGCGAATTTCTCGAAATCCTGAAAAAAGAAGGGAAATTCGCGTAGTAAAGGCGAAATTTGTGCGAAATGTAAAGTTTTCTTTTTAATTTCGCGTTTTGTCTCTGTCAAAAGAAAAAAATCCGCCCCGCGGCATCTTGAAGTGCCGCGGGGCGGTGTTTTGTTTTTCGGAAGATCAATAAGCCTTCTTATAGAGGGTGAGGATATCCGCCTCGGTGATCTCACGCGGGTTGCCGCCCGTGCAGACGTCGGCGAAGGCGTCCTTTGCAAGCTGCTCGAGCGCGGAAGCGGGAATCCCGATCTCACGAAGCGTCTGCGGAATGTGAAGGTCGAGGGACAGACGCTTGACCGCGGTGACGGCAGCGCGGGCGGCGACCTCATCGGTCATGCCCGTGGTGTTAACACCCATCGCGCGGGCGATGTCGCCATACTTATGCACGGCGGCGGGAAGGTTATATTCCATGACGATCGGAAGGAGCAGAGCGTTGGCAACGCCGTGCGGGATATCGAATCTCGCGCCGAGGGGGTGTGCCATCGAGTGAACGCATCCGAGTCCGACATTCGAGAACGCCATACCCGCGACATACTGTGCGAGCGCCATGTTCTCTCTTGCGGTCATATCCTTGCCGTTTTCCGTCGCGGCACGGAGATTCTCGGAGATCCACTTGATCGCCTGAATCTCGAACATATCCGAGAGTGCCCATGCGCCCTTCGTGATATAGCCCTCGATCGCGTGCGTCAGCGCATCCATACCCGTTGCGGCGGTCAGCCCCTTCGGCATGGTTGCCATCAGCTCGGCATCGACAATGGCGAGGGTGGGAATATCGTTCGGGTCGACGCAGACCATCTTGCGTCCCGTCTCTTCGTCGGTAATGACGTAGTTGATGGTGACCTCCGCCGCGGTGCCCGCGGTGGTGGGAAGCGCGATGATCGGCACGCACTTCTTCTTTGTATCCGCCACGCCCTCAAGCGAGACGATATCGGCGAATTCGGGGTTGTTCGCCACAATGGCGATGCCCTTCGAGGTATCGATGGCGGAGCCGCCGCCGATCGCAATCAGGAAATCCGCGCCCGAGGCAAGGAACGCGCTAACGCCCGCCTTCACGTTCTTGACCGTAGGATTTGCCTTAAAATCCGAGAAGATCTCATACGGAGTCCCGCCGAGCTCGGAGGTCACGAGGTCAACGGTGCCGAATTTCAGGAGGTCGTGGTCCGCAACGATAAATGCCTTATGAAAACCGCGACGTTTGATCTCGCCGGCG
Organism: uncultured Eubacteriales bacterium; assembly: GCA_934373635.1. Lineage (GTDB taxonomy): Bacteria > Bacillota > Clostridia > Oscillospirales > CAG-272 > UBA1740. The sequence continues at coordinate 169,463 of CAKROZ010000001.1, read as the reverse complement.
ATCTCGCGTCTTGCGCCCGCGCCGAAATAAGAGGTTTCGTTAAGAATAAATCTGTTTGCCATCACAATGTACTTCACTTTCCGCCATACGGCAATATTTCGGGAGGTTTCTTTTATCTCCTTACCGATTATGCCATATCCGCGAAAATTTATCTGCAAAATTGCTGAAAACATTTTGTGAATTTTCTATCAATCTGTCACTTTTGCCCGACTCGCCTTTTCTCTCTTGACAGGGGCGGCGGGATGGTGTAAAATAGAGAGGAGAAATGAGAAAAGGAAGACTGTGATATGAATATTTGGCGCGATATCGACGAGGCGAGAGTCCGTCCGACCGACTTCATCGCCGTGGTGGAGATCACCAAGGGAAGCAAGAAAAAATACGAGCTCGACAAGCCGACGGGAATGCTCATCCTCGACCGCGTGCTCTACACCGCGACGCACTATCCGATGAATTACGGCTTCATTCCCCGCACCTATGCGGACGACGGCGACCCGCTCGACGTGCTCATCCTCTGCTCGGAATCCATCGACCCCTTAACGCTCGTGCGCTGTTATCCGATCGGGGTGATGCGCATGGAGGACGGCGGGATGCGGGACGAAAAGATCATCGCCATCCCCTTCGGCGATCCGACCTACACGCCCTATCGGGACATCTCCGAGCTGCCGCGGCATATTTTCGACGAGCTCTGCCACTTCTTCTCGGTCTACAAACAACTTGAAGGCAAGACGACGGTCGTCGACGATGTGGGCGACCGCGCGGAGGCGGTCGATATCATCCGCCACTGCATCGAGGGGTATCACGAAAAATTCGAAAGCCACGCAACATGAAGCACATATTTCGAACCGAAGCATACACGGTAACGCTCCTTCGCCCCTCGTGGTTTCACCCCTTCATCAATCGTCACGGCTGAAACTGATCGGCATGGCGCTCTTTGCGGTCTCGCAACTTCTGACGCTCGCAAAAATCGGCGGCTTCTTCTTTGAGGATTTTTTTGAATTTGACGAGACGCTCGCTGGATTTTTGAAGGGGATCTCTGCCATCTCTTTGCCCTTGATGATGGTCTCGGTGTTCTCCTGCATCATCACCGACGAGCGGCACATCCGACGGCGCCTGCGCCTTTATTTCTTTTTTGCGTTTGCCTTCTATATTCTCGAGATCGTTGCCGCTCATGCATACATCTATCGGACCGCGCTCAGAGTTTTTCCGAATGCCGAAGATCTCGCACCCTTTGCGGAGGAGTCGGTGAGGGTTTTACTCGCCCCCTTTGCGGGGATCACGTCTTTCTCGACTTCTTCGTCTGCTCTTCTTTTTATTATTTCCTGATCGATACGCCGAAGGGACTGTCCGGTCTAAGGCAAAAGCTCTTTCGCCTCGGTTCCCTGCTCCCCGTCTTTTATATTCTTTTCGGCTTTGTTTTGCACGGGTTGTTCTCTCTCGGAACTCCCGATCTCGATTTTTACGCCGTGGCGCTCCTGCCGTCAAAAAGTCCCTTGGTCTACCTTCTGTTTTTCGCCATGGTATTATACCGCCGTCACCGCTCTCCCGACAAGTCCGGAGAGATGTTTCGTGCCGATTCCTTCTCCGTCTTTCTCGCTCTGATTCTGCCCCTGATCTCTGCGGCGGATCATCTGCTTTCTTTTCTACCCTCTGCCGAGGCTTTCGGCATCGGAAAGGCTTCGACATTTTTCCTTGCCGTTCCGCTGATTCTGTGCTTCGATTACGAGAAGCCGCCGAGAAACCGCCTCGCACCCCTCATCTACGATCCTATCTTTTACTTTATCCTGTACGCGGTGCTTCTTTATTACTATTCCGAGATGTGCGATATCGTGATCGCCACATTGGCTTCGTTGCTCGAATAACGACAAACCGCCCGTTGCTTTTTTCGGCAACGGGCGGTTTTTATGCTGTCAGATGCTTTTCAGTTTTTCTTTTTTATACCTGACAAGGACGAAGGCAAGTCACAAAGAGAGGCCGAGCGTCCGCTTTACCTCCCCCCATTCTTCGTGCCGAAGGAGCTGAAAAACAAGATGCGGGTACCCGCCGACAGACCGACGAAAGATGGATGAAATCAAAGATCCATTGACTATATCGATTTTTTGGCATCCAAATATTCATCATGGTTCTCTTTTTGAAAGTAGGTATCCATCATCTAACATTTCACCTATGAAAAATCAGCAAAAATTGATTTTTGTTGATGATCCGAGCGCCTCATTAAATGAGGACTTGACATTCTTCGTGTTTTATTTTATAATGAGGATATGAAGACGGACAGGTTTCGTCAACTCGTGCGAGCCTTCTTCGAATTCAAAACACGGACTGACCGTCCGATCTCGCAAAGGAAGCCGAATATGAAAACCAACGGATTTTTTCAAAAGGTCAAGACCTTCTCTTATGGATACTTACTCTTCTTTCTCTTTGATATTGCCGTCGCCGTCGCCTTCTTCTCTTTCTCTGCCGACTCGCTCGACTATCTCGCGATTGCAATCGGTGTGACCGTCATTCTCTTCTCCGCGATATTCGCCGTTCTGACCCTCTCGCGGGAAACACGAGGAGCGACCTTCTTTTTCCGTATCCTCTTTGCCATCGTTTCCCTGCTTGCAGGCGTCGCCGCCCTGATTGGCAGGGAGAGCGCCGTCGCCTCAATCGTCGCATCTTTCGGCTTGATTCTGATTATTGATGCTTCTTTCAAGTTAAATTCCACCGTACTAGCAAAGCGCTTTCGCTCCTCCCTTTGGTGGGTACTGCTTGTGATCGCGCTTCTTCTGATTGCGGGAGGATTCTCCCTGATCCGCTTCCGCATCGAGGATCGCACGTGGCTCGCCTACCTTCTCGGCGCGCTTCTCGTGCTCGACGGAATTGCCAACCTGCTGACGCCTTTCTATCTTTCTGTGTGGAAAACCGTTTCGGCAAAGGAAGAGCAGATGCTCTCCGAAAAATCCGCAGAAGCGGACAAAAAACACGAAAATTGAAAATATTTGTTTGCAAAATCACGGCATGGCTTCGCTTTTTGAAGCCATGCCGTGATTTTTCTTTGCCTTGATTTTGAGAGACTTTTCTCAGAATTCCACTTCAAATGTCATCACGGCGTACGGGAGGATGTCCGAGAGCGTGACCGTATCACCAGAAAGGACAGCGATACAGCCGACAGTCGCCGTGATCCTCCTCGGTGCGGATCTCCTTCGCCTTCGACACATCCACTCTGCCGACCGCCTTCGCAAAGGCACGGCGCTCTCCGATGCGAGCATGCGTCGAAGAGCGCCGTATTGCGAGACGGTGAAAATCAGGCGTTGTACATTCCGTTCTTTGCGAGGTATTCGTAGAGCTGCTGACCGTGGTTCTGCTCTTCCTTCTGGATATGCCCGAGGGTATCGCGGAGCGTGGGGTTCGAAAATTCGAAGATGCTCACGTCGTAGAGAGAGGACACGTGCTTTTCCATCGCGAGAGCGTCGCGGCAGAGGTAGGCGTCCTTCTGCTTATCCTCCACACCGCAAGAAGAGGGGGCGCCCTCGTAGGTCTGGCTGACAGCGCTCGGCGCCGCGGGGGAGCTCACCTCTTCGCCCGCGAGGATCTTCTCGACGGTCTGCAAGTGACTCTGCTCGGTGGAGCGGATGGCGGAAAAGAGATTTTTCAATGCGCCGTCACAGGCGTCCGCGCCGTACTTTCCGTACTTTTCGATGCAGAGCTCCTCCTGCGATTTGAGGTCCTTCAGAAGTTCGGTTTCTTTTTGCGTTAGGTTCATGTTTTTTCCTCCGTGATTTCGATTACACGGTCAGTATGGACGACTTGGCGCGGTTTTATTCAGCCCTCCTGCGGCTTTTCCTTCGGCAGGGACACCGCGACGACGGTGAGATCGCCGAAGATCTCCGTCTCGCCGCTCCCCGCAGGGAGAAAGAAGGTATCTCCCACGGTGCATTTTTGCCCGTCTATCGTCCCTTCTCCTACGGTCACTGTCAGGGATAAAAAGGAGGCTTTGTCGACAAACAAGCTCTTCTTTGTAAAGTTTTTTTTGTAAACATGCGTTTCGAAGTACGGAGTCAAGCCGATCAGCGTGGGGTCGTCCGACGCAGGACGGGGCGGCTCGTAGGGGGAAAGCGTGGCGACCTCAAGCGCTTTTTCAAGGTGGAGGGGGCGTGGCTTCCCGTCCGTGCCGAGCCGCCCGTAATCGTACAGGCGATAGGTCAGGGTGCTGTTCTCCTGAATTTCGAAAAGGAGGACGCCCGCGCCGATAGCGTGGACGGTGCCGGGGGGGATGAGGTAGCTCTCCCCCCGCTTTACGGGGAAGAAGCGAAGCAGGTGCTGTGCCGTGCCGTCGAGTGCCGCGCGACGTAAGATCTCTGCATCGACGGTGCTCGTCAAGCCGAGGTAGATGCCCGCGTTCGGCGCGGCATCGAGAATGTACCACATCTCGCATTTACCATACTGTCCTTCGTGCGCGAGGGCGTAAGTGTCCGAGGGATGCACCTGCACCGAGAGGTCGCGCGCGGCATCGATGAATTTTGTCAGGACGGGAAAGAAGGGTAGGTTCTCGGCGTGAGTGCCGAAGGATTCCCGCCCGAAGACCTCCGAGACGGGGCGTCCGTCCGCGAGGCGGGACTCCGCACCGGGGACGAAGGAGAGCTCCCAGCTCTCTCCGAGCGTGTTGCTCTCCGAAGCCTTTCCGTAGGCTTTCAGTCGGTCGCCGCCCCACGGCGTGATATGAAGAGAGGGGGTCAGACGGTAGGCGGGCATCGGGATTCCTCTTTTCGTTTTTTCTTCCATTATACCTCGCAGTGTCTTCTCTGTCAAATAAAAATTGTGAATTTTCGCAAAAAGTATTTATTTTTATTCTTTTATATGGTATAATCGGTATGTTATTATGCGGAACGCGTGAGAGAATTCAGAATTCAGAATTAAGAATTATGATTTCGGTCTGCACCGCTCCGTGCCCTAAGAAAGGAAGCCTTTGCGTTTTGCGAAGGTAGGGTCTCAAACTTGAAAAAATACAGTGACGGAAAATGCCCCGAGCGCTGTAACCGCGTGGGTGGTCAGGCGGTACTCGAGGGTGTCATGATGAAGGCGGGCGAGCATACCGTGACGACCTGCCGCAAGGAGGACGGGTCGCTCGCCGTTTACGACGACAGTTTTGTCTCCGTTCGGAAAAAGCATAAGCTTCTGAACCTGCCGATCCTGCGCGGGGTCATCAATTTCGTCGAAATGATGAAGCTCAGCTTCAAAACCATGTCGGTCTCGGCGGACGCGATGGGGCTCGAGGAGGAAGAGGGACGCTTCGAAAAGTGGCTCAAAAAGCATTTCGGCATCGGTGTCACCGAGGTGGTGACCGTCATCGGGGTAATTCTCGGCGTGGCGCTGGCGCTCTTTTTGTTCCTTTGGCTCCCGACCTTCCTTGCGGGGCTGTTTGACACGGCGGTCGGCAGTGTGCTCGGCGCGTGGCGTGCAGTGCTCGAGGGCGTGATGAAGATCGGCATCTTCCTCGTCTACCTTTGGCTCGTGTCCCTGATGCCCGAGATCCGACGCGTCTTCATGTACCACGGGGCGGAACACAAATCGATTGCCTGCTTCGAATCGGGCACCGAGCTGACCCCCGAGAATGCGAAGAATTACACGCGCTTTCACCCGCGTTGCGGGACGAGCTTCATGTTCTTCATGATTCTGATCGGCATCTTTGCGGGGCTGTTTATCCGCCTGATCTTCCCCGATCTGCCAAATCTTGTTTACGTTTTGATCCGTCTTCTGATCCTTCCCCTTGTGGTCGGCATCGGATATGAATTCATCATGTATGCGGGCAAGCACGAAAATCCCCTGACCCGCGCGCTTTCCGCCCCCGGGCTGTGGGTACAACGGCTGACGACAAGGGAGCCCGACCTCTCCATGCTCGAGGTGGCGATCACCTCTCTGAAATGCGCCCTGCGCGATGACTTCCCCGAATTCAAGGAATTTTACGAGAGCCGTCCGTGGGAGAAAAAAGAAGAGTCTGCACCTTCGGATGTGACGGAGGAGGCGGCAAACGAAGCCGACAGCGCTCCCCTCGCGGAAGCCGAAGACATGCAGGCGACGAAGGCATCGGGCGATGAGACTGTTTCTCCCGCGATAGCAGAAGAAGCGCAACGTTCCGAGGCGGAACATGCGATCGACGCGACGGCTGTGACCGAAGCGGACGAAAGCAACACGACCGAAACGAACGACATGACCGAAGCAAAAAAGAGCGACACGACCGAAACGGGCGATATGCCCGCGGCGGAAGGAAGCAAAACGACCGAGGATGCTGCTCCGACGGACGGTATGACCGAACGCGAAGAGGGCGAGCAAGGAGCCTCGGCATGACCGTGCGGGAGGCGGCGGCAAGACTGCGCGCCGCGAACATTCCCGAACCGCTCTATGAGGCGAGACGATTGTTCGAAGCCTTCGCAAACATTCCCGTCGCCGTGCAGATCGGGAGCGACCCGTCCTCCGACGCGCCCGCGCTCGAGCGCGCGGTGAAAAGACGGGAGGCGCGGGAGCCACTCGCCTACATTCTCGGCGAATGGGGCTTTTACAAGGAGAGCTATCTTCTCTCCCCCGACTGCCTGATTCCGCGCGAGGACACCGAGCTTCTCGTCGAGACGGCGATCTCGGAGCTCCCCTCGGGTGCGGTCTTTGCCGACCTGTGCACGGGGAGCGGCTGCATCGGGCTTTCGGTACTGAAACACACGATGGGAACGCGCGCGCTTCTTCTCGACATTTCGGAGGGCGCCGTGCAAACGGCGAGGACGAACGCCGAGCGGCTCGGACTCTCGGACCGCACCGAGTTTCTCGTCGCGGACGTCAAGAGCGCTACGATCGGCGGCGGCTTTGACGCCATTTTATCGAATCCTCCTTATATCAAGAACGACGTCTATCCGACCCTTGCCGAGGAGATCGCGTGGGAACCCGCGCGCGCCTTCCTCGGCGGGGAGGACGGAATGGAGTTTTACCGCGTGATCCTCTCGCGTTACAAAAATTGCCTGTCGCCGAACGGTTTTTTTGCCTTCGAGATCGGGTACGATGAAGAGGACGCCATCCGCGCCATCGCCGCGGAACACGGCTTTTCCTGCCGCGTCCTCTGCGACCTGTCAAACAACCCGCGCGTAGCCGTGCTGCGCAAAGAAAAAGAATAAAAAAGCGAAGCAAAACCTTCTCCCCGCACTTTGCCGACCGAAAAAGCAAACCTCACCGAAACGCAAAAAACGCAAGCCCCGCTCCGAATTCATAATTCATAATTCTGAATTCTGAATTCTCTCCTCACCCTTTCCTCCCCCCTTCATATACTGCCCGTGAGGTGATGTATCATGAAGAAAACGATCGCCGTTCTGTTCGGCGGCAAGGGGTGGGAACACACGGTCTCCTGTGCTTCCGCGGGGGCTGTCCTCTCGTGGCTCGACCGTGAAAAATTCGCCCCGCTCCCCGTGGCGATCACGAGGGAGGGCGATTTCTTTCTCTATCGCGGGTCGTATGATCGGATCGCGGACGCGAGCTTTGCCGAGGATCGCGGGTATCTGACGCCGACCTTCCCCGTGAAGCTCTCCGGCAAGTGCGGCTTTCTCGAAGGGCGGCGCGTGCGGGAGGTCGACGGAGTAATCCCCTGTCTGCACGGGGACTTCGGCGAGGACGGACGGGTGCAGGGACTGCTCGACTGTGCGGGGCTTCCGTACGTCGGTGCGGGATGCGCCGCGGGCGCCGTCGCCGCCGACAAGGCAATGACGAAGGCGATCGCACGCACGCTCGGAATTCCGACGCTGCCGTGGCTCCTCTTCTCGGGGAATGAGGGAGAGGACGAGGTGCTCCGCGCCGTGCGCGAGACCTTCGGAGACGAAGACTTCCCCGCGCTCTTTCTCAAGCCGAACGCGCTCGGCAGCTCGGTCGGTGCCTCGCCCGCGAGCAGCGAGGAGGAATTCCTCGACGCGTACCGCACCGCAGCACGGCTCGGCAGAGTGCTCGTCGAACCGATGCTTTCGCATCCACGGGAACTGGAGGTCGCGGCGCTCCTCACCGAGGGCGTACCGATCCTCTCCTACCCCGGGGAGATCGACTCGGGCACCGAATTTTACAGCTACGAAGAAAAGTATGCGGGCAACACCGCAAAGATCACGCTCACGCCCTCTCTCGACGGGGAAACGGAAGAAGCGCTTTACGCTTACAGCACGTCTCTTCTTTTCTATCTCGGATGTCGGGGACTGTCGCGCGTGGATTACTTTCTTACCGAAGACGGGAAGCTCTATTTCAATGAAATCAACACCTTCCCGGGCTTCACCTCCGTCAGCCTGTATCCGCGGTTGATGGAACGGGCGGGCATCCCGCCGCGAGAGCTCCTGACGCGGCTTGTGGAGGCGGCGATTGATCGGCGTCTTTGACAGCGGGGTCGGCGGGCTCTCGGCGCTCGCCATCCTCCGCTCCCGCCTGCCGCGCGCCGATCTGTGTTACTTTGCGGATACGGGTAACGCACCTTACGGCACGAAGAGCGACGCGGAGCTTTGCCGTCTCGTGAGGGCGGACATCGACCGTCTGCGGGAGGCGGGATGTCACAAAATTCTCATTGCCTGCGGCACGGCGAGCAGTATCTATGAAAAACTGCCGACCGAATATCGGCTCGGCACCTTTCCCATTCTTCTCCCGACGGCAAAGCGTGCCGCCCGCGTGACAAAGAACGGGAAGATCGGGATCCTCGCCACCGAGGCGACCGTCAGGCTCGGTGTCCTCGGGCGGGCGGTGCGCAAGGAACTTCCCGATGTCACGCTCTTCTGCGCGGCGGCGGGCGAGCTCGTCACCTTGGCGGAAGAGGGTCGCACCTCCGACCGCGACCCCGTTGCACGGGCAGCGGTCGAGCGGGCGCTCCTCCCCTTTTCGGGGAGCGGCATCGACACGCTGATTCTCGGGTGCACGCACTTTCACCGCCTTTCGGCATTGATCTCCAAGCGGATGCCGAAGGTCGATCTCGTCTCCGCCGCCGAGGAAGGGGCGCACGCCATGATCCGCGCGCTGTCCCCCGAAGAAGCGTGCGGGGGTGCGAGGCTCCTATTTCTGAAGGACACGGCGGAAGCCGTCAAATGACCGTCGGAAAAGCGGGAAAGGAAAAAAACGGTCGACAGGTGCAAAGCAGAGAAACGCGAAGATGCACACGATACCAAGAGTCATACAAACATAAAAAGCGCATCGGGGCGGACGCAAAACGGCGCGACCCGCAAGAGCGGGAGCCGCGAAGACGCAACGCCCGAGAGACGCAAAATCATACACGAAAAAACAAAGCAAAGGAAGATCAACATGTCAAAGTACAGAAGAGGCAGAATCAACGATGCGGTCGCCGAGGAGCTCGGCGTCGCCCTGCGCGAGGTGCGCGAGCCGAAGGTTGTCGATAATTTCATCAGCATTACCCGCGCGGAGGTCGCACCCGATCTCAAATACGCGACGGTGTGGTTCTCCTGCATGGGAGACACGAAGGAGGCGCTCGCGGGACTCGTGAAATGCACGGGGATGCTCCGCCATCATCTCGCGGTGACGCTGAATCTGCGTATCACGCCCGAACTTCATTTCGTGAAGGATGCGTCCATCGAGCACGGCGCGCACATTGCCGAACTGCTTGAAAAAATCGAAAAATCCGAGCCGCACACGGCGCCCGAGGGAGAGGATGAGCATGAATAACGTCCGTCCTCTTTCGGCAGAGGAATTCGCAAAGGAGCTCTTCTCCGTCGAGCGTCCCGTCATTCTGACGCATACGCACCCCGACGGGGACACCGTAGGCACCGCGGCGGCGCTCGCCGCGGCGTTCCGTCAGGCGGGAAAGATCGCATATTACGCCTCGGAGGAGCCCCTGCCCTCCCGTCTTGCCTTTTTGGCTGTGGGAACGCCGCGTGCCGAGAGCCTTGACGGCATGACCCCCGTCGCGGTAGACATCGCCTCCCCCGCACAGCTCGGGCGGCTCTCCGAAAAGCTCGACGGAGGGCGCGGGGTCGCTCTCATGCTCGACCATCACGAGGTGGGCGAACCGTTCGCCCCGTATTATCTGATCAAAGGGGCGTCCAGTGCGGGCGAGGTACTGCTCACCGTGCTTGACGCGGCGGAGCGCGCGGGAATGTTGACGCTCACGAAGGAGATCGCCGCGCCGCTCTATGCCGCGATCTCCTCGGATACGGGGTGCTTCCGCTTCTCCAACGCGACGGCATCCACCTACCGCGCCGCCGCGAGACTTCTCGAACTCGGCATCGACGCGGCGGATATCAATCACCGTCTCTTCGACTCGAAGAGTGCGGGTCAGCTCGCCGCCGAGGGACTCACGGCGAGAATACTCCGCACCCCCCTGCCGCATGTTTCGGGTGTGTGTATTTCCCGCGCCGCGCGGGAAGCGCTCGGATGCCCTCTCTCGGACTTTGAGACCTCGATCGATGTCGTCCGCTCTCTGGCGGGCACCGAGATCGCGTATGTCATCAAGGAGACGGACGACGCCCGCTTCCGCATTTCTCTGCGCTCGACCGAAGCGGATGTCGGCGCCGTCGCGGCGGCTCTCGGTGGCGGCGGGCATGTCCGCGCGGCGGGTTGTACCGTTACGGCATCCGATATCGAAGCCGCGGAGGACAAGCTGATCGAAGCGATTCGAAGCGTAAATCTTCCGAAAGAAACATAAATTGTAAAGTATACTTATCATTATAAGGAGATCGCATCATGAAAACCGTAAGAAAAGCCATTATTCCCGCCGCAGGGCTCGGCACGCGTATGCTCCCCATCTCCCATGCGGTACCGAAGGAAATGCTCCCGATCGTCGATCTTCCCGCCGTCTACTATCTTGTCGAGGAGGCGGTGAAGAGCGGGATCGAGGAGATCCTCATCATCACCAACCGCGACAAGGAGGCGATGGAGGACTTCTTTGACCTCTCGATCGAATACGGCGACGCCCTGCGCGCAAAGGGAAAGATCGCGGAAGCCGAACGCCTTCGCGAGATCGCGAACATGGCGAACATCTACTTTCTCCGTCAGAAGGAGACCAAGGGTCTCGGTCACGCGGTCGGGCGGGCGCGTACCTTTGTCGGGGACGAGCCCTTCCTCGTTCTCTACGGGGACGACATCATCTTCTCGAAGACGCCCGTCTGCCGTCAGATGATTGACGTATATGAGACCTACAAAAAACCGGTCGTCGGTGTCAAGCCCGTCCCGATGGCGGACGTCGCGAAATACTGCTCTCTGAAAATTGAGCCCGTCGACGGGCGCACCGACCTTTTCTCCTGCACCGACATGATCGAAAAACCGAAGCCCGGGCAGGAATTCTCCAACTATTCGATTCTCGGGCGGGTGCTTCTGACTCCCGACCTCTTCGACCTCATCGACGCGCTGCCCCCCGGAGCGGGCGGCGAGTATCAGCTGACCGACGCGATGGCACAAAAGGCGCGGGCGGACGGCATTCTCGCGCTCAACTTTGAGGGCGTGCGCTACGACATGGGCGCGAAGCTCGGCTTCCTGACGGCAAACGTCGTGCGCGGATGCGAGCATCCCGAGACGGGCGAGGCTTTCCGGGCGTTTCTCAAGGAATTCGTCAAGACCCTTGACTGATGCGACATCAAACAGTGAAGCTTCCCGCGCGACGCCGACCTTCGGTGCCCGAGGAGGAGCGGAAAATACGCCTCCGCTCTTTTGTGAGGGGATAGGTATAAAAGACGCGCCCCGCTCCGACAAAGCGACGGGAGCAAAAGAAACGATGCTCTCCGACGATGCTGCAAAAGCGAAAGGCGGCGTACCCGAGGTTGCGGTCAGAAGTGCGGAGGAAAGCGACCTTTCTTCCCTTCTCGCGATGGAAGCCGAATGTTTTCGGACGCCGTACCGCGAAGAGGCACTTCGCCCGATGCTTTCCCAATCCTTTGCGAAAAATTATCTCGCGCTCTCGGACGGCGAGGCGGGCGGCTACCTTCTCGCGACGATGATCGCGGGGGAGTCGGAGATCCTGCGCATTGCGGTGCGCAAAGAGATGCGCGGCAGGGGTGTTGCCCGTGCCCTGCTCTCCCGTCTGCTCGAGGAGCATCCCGAAGACACGGCGTACTTTCTCGAGGTGAGACGTAGCAACGCCGCGGCGATTGCGCTCTATACCGCCTTCGGTTTTGAAGGTTATGCGGAGCGGAAAAATTACTATAAAAATCCGTCTGAAGATGCGGTGCTCATGCGCCGCTTGCCGAAGAAAAAGACGAAATAACGGCAGAAGGCGGAAGGCTTCGCGTCGTTTACCGAAGGAAAAGTCAAAATGACGGTGGGCGCAAGTCTTATGCGCTTTCCACCGAAGGAAAAGCAAAAAGTGGCGGCGGGCGCGAGTGTATGCGTCCTCTGCCGAAGGGAAAATCGGAATAACGGCGGAAGGCGGAAGCCTATGTGTCGTTTACCGAAAGAAGAAACGAAATGGCGATAAGACGTGCGTTTGTGCGTCTTCCGTCAACGAAAAACCAAAATAACAGCGACTTCGGGCATGTGCCCCTGTCAAAGAAAGAATATACGATGAACATTCTCGCTTTTGAAAGCTCCTGCGACGAAACCTCTGCCTCGGTCATCGCGCGGGAGGCAGACGGAACCTTCCGCGTCCTCTCGAACATTGTCGCCTCGCAGGTCGAGACGCACCGTCTTTACGGCGGGGTCGTCCCCGAGATCGCGAGCCGCGCGCACATCGAGGCGATCTCCGAAATTACATATGAAGCATTGGAGGTGGCGGGCGTGCCCCTCTCCGAGATCGGGCTCGTCGCCGTGACGGCGAATCCAGGGCTGATCGGTGCGCTCCTCGTGGGCGTCAACTTTGCCAAAGGGCTTGCCGTGGCGAACGGCATCCCACTCGTCGCCGTCGACCACATCAAGGGGCACATTGCCGCCGCCTACCTTCCCCGCGAGGGAGAGGGGGTACCGACACCTCCCTTCCTTGCCCTCGCGGTATCGGGCGGACACACGGCGATCTACCGTGTCGACTCCTACACCGACTACCGCCTCATCGGGACGACGCGGGACGACGCCATCGGCGAGTCCTTCGACAAGGTGGGACGCCTGATCGGTATTCCCTATCCTGCGGGACAGGGCTTTGACAAGCTTGCCGCCCGCGGATTCGAGGAGGCGGTCGGCGCGGGGGGCAAGGTCTTCTCCCGCTATCGGAAAAGTGCCGCCTACCATGATCCCGCCCTTACGCTTCCTTCCCCCGCGCTCGCGGACGGGACGCTCGATTTCTCCTTTTCGGGGTTAAAAACGGCGGCAATCAATCTGCTTCATCGCTTCGAGCAAAACGGAGAGGAGGTGCCCCGCGCGGCGTTCGCCGCCCGCTACACCTATGAGGCGGTGGAGGCGATCGCCAAAAAGATCGGCGCGGCACTCGATCGCGAGAAGGTCACCTCCCTCGTCGTGGCTGGAGGCGTCGCGGCAAACTCGCACCTGCGCGCAAGGCTCGCCGAGGTGGCGGGCGTGCGGAGGATCCCCCTCTTTCTCCCCCCACTCGCCCTCTGCGGAGACAATGCCGCGATGATCGCGGCGCAGGGATATTACGAATACGAAGCAGGGCATCTCGCCGACGCATCGCTCAATGCGAGCGCGGCAGATTCGGTCAATTGACAACTTTTATAGTCATATCACAGGATAAGGAAGGCTATGGAACGCATAGACAAACTGAAAGGCACATTCGAACAGCGGGAAGAGCTCGTGGGGAAGCCCGTCGTTTCTCCCGCCGTAATCAAGCGACTCCCGCGCTATCACCGATACCTCGGCGAGCTCATCCGCCAAGGGCGTATGCGAATCTCCTCGGGAGAGTTATCCAAGATCATGGACGTGACCGCCTCGCAGATCCGACAGGATCTCAACTGCTTCGGCGGCTTCGGTCAGCAGGGGTACGGGTATAACGCGAAGTATCTTTACAGCAAGATCAGCGAGCTTCTCGGCACGACGGAGGGCTATACCGCCGTCATCGTCGGCGCGGGCAACCTCGGTCGAGCGCTCGCCGCGACGCACATGTTCGAGCGACGGGGGGTGACGCGCACCGCGATGTTCGACATCCGTCCCGAGCTTGTCGGTACCGAGATCTACGGGATCCCCGTGTATCACACCGACGACCTCTTTGAATACTGCAAAAGCAACGGCACCGACATCGGCGTGCTGACCGTGCCGAAGGAGGCGGCGCACGACGTGGCGCGCACACTCTCCGACGCGGGGGTACGCGGCATCTGGAATTTCGCGAATATGGAGCTTCCCTCCTCCTTCGGGAGCGGGACGGTGGTGGAAAATATCCACCTCGGCGACTCGCTCATGACCCTCTGCTACGCCGTCAAGACCAAAAACCAAGAAAACGAAAACGAAAAAGATAAGGAGCGGGAGGCGTCGGATGAATCTTGATTTTAGAGACGGGTGCGTGCCCGCCGACCTTTCCGAGAGCGGGGCACTCGCCGAAGCGACGCGCGAGGAGCTCGCGACCCTCTTATACTGTCTTTGCCGTCGGGAGCTTCCCGAGGTCTCCGAGATCGCCCGCGCCATCGGCGCGAGCGACGCGCGAGTACGCGCATCCCTTGCCTATTGGGAGGCGACGGAGCTACCCTCGGGGAATGTCCGTCATGAATTCCCCTCCCGACTGCGCGCGGGAGAGCTCCGCGAGGAGAGTGCCGCCGAGGTGGCGCGCACCATCCGCGACGGCGAGCTTGCCTCCCTCATGGAGGAATGTGCACGCCTTCTCGGCAAGCCGACACTGAGCGGTAAGGACGCGCACAACATCACCGCCCTGTATACGCAGTACGGGCTGACCGAAGAGTACATCGTCACCCTGCTGTCCGACCTCGTGCGTCACAGCATGGAGGGACGAACGACGGTCAACCGCCTTGTCAACACGGCGCTCCGTCTCGCAGACGAGGGCATTGAGACCATCGACGCGCTGAACGAGCATTTCCGCCTGCGCGACGCGGCGGGAGAATGGGAGCGATCGGTGCGCCGCATCCTCGGCATTTACGGTCGCGCGCTCTCCCCGAGCGAAAAGGAACGTTTCGCCCGCTGGACGGAGGTCTACGGCTACGCCGACGACATCATCACGAAAGCCTACGACATCACGGTCGGCAACACGGGCAAGGCATCGAGCGATTATATGGATAAGATTCTCACCGCGTGGAACGCCGCGGGGCTTCACACCCTCGCGGAATGTGAGCGCTATAACGAAGAGCACCGTGCGGAAGCCTCCGCGAAGGCGAAAGGCAAGCCGCAAAAGAGCAAGGAAAAAGAACGTCTCGGCACCTTCGACCCCGAGGAAGCCTTCCGCCTCGCCCTCGAGCGCAGCTACGGCGGCGCAAGATCCGATGCGGGGACAACCAAACAAGCGAGTGGTGCTACCGATACAAAGACATCTGTCGGGTCGAGCGGCGCTACCGATGCAAAAGCTTCCGTAAGGTCGGGTGACTCTTCCGATACGAAAATGTCCGCAAGGTCGGGCGATACCGCCAATGCAAAAACGACCTCAAGATCGGACGCTACCGACGTGAAGACGACCGCAAAATCGGACGTCGACGACGCAAAGGACACATGCGACGGGGACGCCGCGAAGGCTACGGGCGGCACCGCGCCCGAGCGGGACGACCGTCAGAAACGAACATAACCGAAAGGAGTCCGCATGTACATCTCCGATAACTACAAAAAAGTCAAAGAGGCTCTGGAGGCAAAGCGCCTCGCCGCCGTGCGGGAAGCCGACCTGCACAACGAAGAGCTGCGCGAGAAGTTCCCCGAAATCCGAAAGATCGACGCGGAATTGACGCGCACGGGGCTTACGATCTTCCGCACCGCGCTCTCGGGCGGGGACATCACGCCCGTGAGAGAGCGGAATCAGGCGCTGTGCGCCAAGCGGCGGGAGCTCCTGCTCTCCTACGGCTACCCGAGCGACTACACCGAGGTTCACTACGCCTGCCCCGACTGCCACGACACAGGCTATATCGACACGAAAATGTGTCACTGTCTGCGCGAGGCGCTCATCTGCGAGAATCTCCGAAGCTCGGGCATCGGGAACCTCATCGAGACGCAATCCTTCGAAAACTTCGACCTCTCGCACTACCGTGAGAGCGAGGAGGAATACCGCAGGATGGTGCAAAACTTCGAGGCGGCAAAAGCCTATGCCGAAAACTTCCCGAAGAACCGCGGCAATCTGCTCCTCATCGGTCCGACGGGAACGGGAAAGACGCACCTTTCGACCGCCATTGCAAAGACCGTCATCTCTCAGGGCTTCGATGTTCTCTATGACTCCATTCAGAACATCCTCTCGGCGTTCGAGCACGACCGTTTTCGCTCGGGGTACGGGCAGGACGAGCAGAGCGCGAAAAAGTACCTCGATGTGACCCTGCTCGTGATCGACGACCTCGGCACGGAATTTACGAACGCCTTCACCGTCTCGGTGCTGTATAACCTTCTGAACGAGAGAGAGAACCGAGGGCTCTCGACCGTGATCTCCACCAATCTCTCGGTCAAGAAGCTGACCGAAATTTACGAAGATCGCATCTACTCCCGCATGATCGGCTCACAGTATCAGATCCTGCAATTCGTCGGAAAAGATTACAGATTGTATCGTTAAGTTTACATTTTTTAACAAGAAAGGAAATATAACCATGAAAAAACTCACTGTCTCCTCCCGCAAAGATTACCCGCTCTTCATCGTTCTCGGCGCGCTCGCCGTGATTGCCGCCGTGCTGTTCGCCCCCTTTTGGAAGAACACCGACGTCTTCTTCTCGACATGGGGCATGACGGCGCTGAACCTCATGATCGCCGCCGTCCTTCTCGTCTACCTCTTCACCTTCCTCTTCCCGAAGATCCTGCACGGCTCGCGCGGTGCGGTGCTCGTGCTGACGCTTGTCGAATTCCTCGCGATCTTCCTCATTGCGCTCGGCTGTATTCTCTCGCAGTTCAAGGTCATCAACATTTCGGGCGCCTGCGCCATTCTCGGGCTCTGCCTCTTCTGCCGCGGCACGGTGGAGATCTTCCGTGCGTACTACTATCGCGGTGGGAATTCGAAGCCCTATCCCGTCTGGTGGCTCGGCGTTGCCATTCTGATGGTCGCCTTCGGCACCTACTGCTTCGCGAAGCCCCTCTTCACCGACGAGCAGATCCTCTGGATCTTCGTGATCCTTCTGCTCCTACTCGGCGCGGCGCTCATCACCTACGGCATCCTCTGCCGTCCCGAGCACAAGGGCGGCAAAAAGTCCAAAAAGAGCAACAAATAAAGTACAAAAGACATCGACCGTGTGAGGAATATTCATCTCTTCGAACAAAATGCCGTCACGCAGAACGGCTCCTTCCAATTATCATGAAATTCACGCAATAATAAAAAGCAAAAAACGAACCGTCGCAAGGAGGATGTTCAAAATCCACTTACTACGGTTCGTCTTTGTTTCTGCATGTTTCCGCATACCGAGACCAATCTTGCAGAGTACCCCGAAAATCGTCAGAGAAGGGCAAGAAGGGCGGCGGTGTAGTCTGCCGTCGTCGCGCCACGGCGTGTGCCGTCCGCGTGCACGGGTACCGCATCGAGCGCCCGTTCAAGGCGCTCCGCCGCCACGTGGCGGGCGATATGGTGCAGAAGCATGACAGTCGCGCGGAGAATGCTCTCGGGACTCGCGAAATCGCCGAGCCCCTCCTCGATCATGCGGGGGGCGGAGCCGTGGATCGCCTCAAACATCGCGTAGCGGTCGCCGAGGTTCGCGCTCCCTGCCGTGCCGACGCCCCCTTGCAGCTCCGCCGCCTCATCGGTGAGAATATCGCCGTAGAGATTCGGGAGGAGGAAGACCTCGAAATTTTTGCGGACGGCGGGATTCACGAGGTTCGCGCTCATGATGTCCACGTAGTAGTCCTCCGCCGTAATGCCCGGGAATTCCTCCGCCACCTCGTGGCAGATGGCGGAGAAAGCGCCGTCCGTCTTCTTCATGATATTCGCCTTCGTGACGATAGCGACCCTGCTCTTCCCGTTCTCCTTCGCGTAGGTGAAGGCGGCGCGAGCGATGCGTCGGGTGCCCGCACGGGTCGTGACCTTAAAATCCATCGCGAGCCGATCGCCGATCGTGATCCCGCGACTGCCGAGGACGTATTCTCCCTCGGTGTTCTCGCGGAAAAACGTCCATTCGACCCCTTCCGCCGCAAGGCGGACGGGGCGCACGTTCGCATACAGGTCGAGGGCGCGGCGGAGAGCGACGTTCGCGCTCTCGGTCTTTCCGCCTTTCGGGGTCGTGGTCGGTCCCTTCAAAAGGACGTCACAGGTCAGGATCTCCTCCATGACCTCGCGCGGCACCGTCTCCCCCTTGGCAAGGCGGTTCTCGATCGTCAGTCCCTCAATGCGGTGAAGCGTCACGCTCCCCGTCGACAGCTCTTCGGAAAGAAGGCGTCCGAGCACCCGCTCCGCCGCATCCACGATTCGCGGTCCGATGCCGTCCCCGCCGATGATGCCGATGCGGACGGGGGTATTCTTTGTATATTCCTTCGGTGAGGCGGCGCTCTCCATCCGCTCCGTGCGGGCAAGCTGCTCGCAAAGAAGCGTGCGAAACGCGGCAACCGCTTCCTCCGTTTCCTGTTCGTAACTCATATCATGTCAACCTTTCTTTTCATTTCGTCGAATGTTTTTCGGTATAGGGCAGAAGTCCGCCGAGAAGAAGGATCTCCCTTTGCCTCGGTGTGAAGGCAGCGATGAGGGGGATCTTTTCCCCGTTTGTCAGATCCTTGAGAAGGATCTCTCCCGATGAGAGTCCGTCAAAGACATCGGAGAGGACAAGCTCGTCCCCCGTCCGAAGCTTATCGTAATCGGCGGGATCTTTGAAGGTCAGGGGGAGAATCCCCGCGTTGATGAGGTTTGCCGCGTGGATGCGCGCAAAGCTCTGTGCGACGACGGCGCGGATGCCGAGATACAGGGGGACGAGCGCGGCGTGCTCTCTCGACGAGCCTTGCCCGTAATTCTGCCCGCCGACGATGATGCCCGCGCCCGCCTTCTCCGCGCGAGCGGGAAAGTCGGGGTCGATCACGGAAAAACAGAATTTCGAAAGATAGGGGATGTTCGACCGATAGGGCAGGATCTTTGCCCCTGCGGGCATGATGTGGTCGGTGGTGATATTGTCCCCGACCTTCAAAACGAGGGACGCTTTCACGATATTCTCGATCGGGCGCGCCTTCGGAAAAGGCTTGATGTTCGGGCCGCGAAGAATTTCAAGCGTTTTCGCCTCTTCGGGGGAGGCGGGAGGGATGACGGCACTGTCATCGACGGTAAAGCGACTCGGCAATGCGACCTTCGGCATCTTTCCGAGGGTACGTGGGTCGGTGATTCTGCCCGTCAGAGCGGACGCGACCGCGACCTCGGGAGATACGAGGTAGACCTTTGCGTCGCGGGTACCGCTTCTCCCTTCGAAATTGCGGTTGAAGGTGCGGAGGCTGACACCTCCGGAATTCGGGGAAAAGCCCATGCCGATGCAGGGACCGCACGCGCATTCGAGAAGGCGTGCACCCGCGGCGAGAATATC
Source organism: uncultured Eubacteriales bacterium (assembly GCA_934373635.1). Lineage (GTDB taxonomy): Bacteria > Bacillota > Clostridia > Oscillospirales > CAG-272 > UBA1740. Next base: position 149,994 of record CAKROZ010000001.1, on the reverse strand, counting down.
CGCGAGGGAGCCGTCATCCGCGAGCATACGGAGCACCTGCTTCGACCCCGGAGACACCGAAAGACTGACGCTCTCGGCAACGGTGCGTCCGCGAAGAAGCGCGGCGACCTTCTTCATATCGTATAAAGAGGAATTCGTGCAGGAGCCGATGCACACCTGATCGACCCTGACATCCGACAGCTCCTTCACCTTCACGACACGGTCGGGGCTGTGCGGCAGGGCGATCAGTGGCTCGAGGGTCGAAAGGTCTATATCGATGATCTTATCGTACACGGCGTCGGCGTCGGGGAAGACGGGCACGTAGTCCTCTTCTCTTCCCTGCGCCCGTAAAAACTCACGCGTAATTTCATCGGAAGGAAAGACCGAGGTCGTCGCGCCGAGCTCCGTGCCCATGTTGGTGATCGTGGCGCGCTCGGGCACCGTGAGGGTCGAGACGCCCTCTCCTCCCCACTCGAGGATCGCGCCGACGCCCCCCTTGACCGTGAGGAGCCGCAGGATCTCGAGGCTGACGTCCTTCGCGGTGACGAAGGGGGAAAGTCTGCCGTGCAGATTGACACGGTACATCTTCGGCATGGTGATAGAGTATGCGCCACCGCCCATCGCGACCGCGACGTCGAGTCCGCCCGCACCGAACGCGAGCATTCCGATGCCGCCGCCCGTCGGCGTATGGCTGTCCGAGCCGATGAGCGTCTTACCCGGGATGCCGAAGCGTTCGAGATGCACCTGATGGCAGATTCCGTTCCCCGGGCGGGAAAAATAGATGCCGTGCTTTTTCGCGACGGAGGCGATATAGCGGTGATCGTCCGCGTTTTCGAAGCCGGATTGTAACGTATTGTGGTCAATATAGGCAACACTGCGCTCGGTTTTCACGCGATCGATGCCCATGGTTTCGAATTCGAGATATGCCATCGTGCCCGTCGCGTCCTGCGTCAGGGTCTGGTCGATGCGGAGCGCGATCTCGCTCCCCGTGCGCATCTCACCCGAGAGAAGATGCGCGGCAATGATCTTTTGTGCAATGGTGTAACCCATAAAATCTCTCTTTCTCCGCCGAGGGCGGAATCAAATGTTCCCCGCGTTTTTGTCGTAAGGGGCGTGCTTTATGAGGACTCGGAAGACCTCCGCAAGGGGTCTTGCAAAGGGCTTCGGAACGGTTCTTCGGATGTGCGCTATCCGCGCTGTAAGATATGATTGCGCGCGTTCTGCACGTGGGCGGTCATGGCGCGCGCCGCCGCCTCGGCATCCCCCCGCTCGATCGCCTCATAGATCTCGCGGTGCTCCGCGGCGGACTCTGCGGCGCGGTTTTCGCTCTCGACCGAGAGCTTTCTGTATTTTTGCACCTTTCTGTGCAAAGGGAGAAGCGTATCGGCATAGATCACGCTCCCCGAAGCGAGATAGACAAGCTCGTGAAAACGGCTGTCCATCGAGCGGATGTGATCGGCATCCGAGCGCCCGACGTAGTATTCCTGAAGCTCGAGCGCCTCGCCGAGTCTGCCGATCGCGGCGGGGTCGGCGTTCTTTGCCGCGCGCGCCGCCGCCTCCCCTTCAATATGCAGACGAATATTGAAAATGTCCCTAACATCCTCCTCGCTCACGCCGATGACGAGGATGCCCCGTCCGCCGATTTCGACAATGTGCTCCTGCTCCAATCGACGGAGTGCCTCGCGGATCGGTGTACGGCTGACACCGAGATCCTCCACGAGCCGATGCTCGGTGAGAAGCTCTCCTCTTTGATACCTGCCGCCGAGCAAATCGGTCTCGAGCCGTTCGAAAACCCGATCGGCCAGCGATACGTTCTTATGTTCCATCGGAATCCCTCTTTCCTTATTGAATTTCGCGCCGTGCTTTTCAAAGTCTCGTAAGGGCGCCGTCCGAGAATTCTTCGATTTTCTCTTCGATTTCCGCGGCGGAAAGTGCCGTTTGCCTTCCGTCCCGATATTCGGTGTCAATCCACTCCTTCAGACGCAGGACAACGGGATGCCTTTTATCGAGCGCCGCGGCGGCGGGGATGGCGTAGTTTTCATTGATCCAATAGGCGATGCCCGCAAGTCCCGAATTCTTCCCGAGCATGACGGTCGGGCGCCTGCCGAGGAGCTTTTCGGTATCGAAGATGTTGTAGATCTCCTCGTCCTTAAGAAGTCCGTCGGCGTGGATCCCCGCGCGGGTCACGTTGAAGTTCCTCCCGACGAAGGGGGTCATCGGCGGGATCTTGTATCCGATCTCATGGCGGAAATAGTCGGCGATCTCGGTGATCGCGGTGGTGTCCATCCCGTCGAGTGAGCCGCGCAGGGATGCGTACTCGAACACCATCGCCTCAAGCGGGATGTTGCCCGTGCGCTCTCCGATGCCGAGCAAGGAGCAATTGACGCCAGAGGCGCCGTACAGCCACGCGGTCGCGGCGTTTGCCACCGCGCGATAAAAGTCGTTGTGTCCGTGCCATTCGAGCATTTCGCTCGGTACGTCGGAATAGTGCTGAAGTCCGTAAATGATGCCCGCCACACTGCGCGGAAGCGCCGCCTCGGTATAAGGAACACCGTACCCCATCGTATCGCAGGCGCGGATCCGCACGGGGATGCCCGCGTCCTGCGACATTTTCATCAGCTCGTTGACGAAGGGGACGACAAAACCGTAAAAGTCGGCGCGCGTGATGTCCTCGAGGTGACAACGAGGCATGACCCCCGCCTCAAACGCCTCCGCCACCGAGGCGAGATAATGCTCCATGCATTCCTTGCGCGTCATTTTCATTTTCTTGAAAATGTGGTAGTCGCTGCAAGAGACGAGAATGCCCGTCTCGCGGATGCCGAGGTCGCGTACGAGGCGAAAATCCTCCTTCGACGCGCGGATCCATGTGGTGATCTCGGGGAATTTCAATCCGAGGTCGCGGCAGCGGCAGATCGCCTCCCTGTCCTTTTCGCTGTAAACGAAAAATTCGGTCTGACGGATGATGCCGTAGGGTCCGCCGAGCTTCGACATGAGGCGATAGAGGTCGACGATCTGCTTTACCGTATAGGGCTCCACCGACTGCTGACCGTCGCGGAAGGAGGTATCGGTGATCCAGATGTCCTCGGGCATTCCCATCGGGACGCGCCGATGGTTGAAGGCGATGCGTGGCACGTCGGTGTAGGGGTAAATGTCGCGGTAAAGATTCGGGTCCTTCACGTCCTGGAGCGAATATTTATAGCTTTTCTGTTCCAAAAGGTTGGTTTTCGAGGATATTTCGAGCATGGCGACCTCCTATTCTTGTTTGTATACATGTATACAATGTAAAAATATGTACCATTATACAAAAAAGTGAGCGATTTGTCAAGAGGAAAGCGTGAAAAACCGAAGAAAAATGCGCTTTTGCCGATAAAATCGTTTTTTCTTATGCCGAAGCACGGCGCCGCTTCCCTTTCCGAAAGCGCACGGGGTCTGCCCGTCCTTCGGAAAAATCGTCGGATTCTACGGATCGGCGATATTTTCCGTGTCAGGTCTCTTCTTTTTTGCTTGACATTCCCGAGGGTATGTGATATAATAACATTACACGGCTTTCAAAAATAAATTTTTGTATTGCATTCGCAATATGTTCTTTGCTAAACGCAAAGAACAGCCGTTCGTTAAAATATGGCGTGAAAAAGTCCTTGCAAGCAAACTTTTTCACTTATATTATAAAGGTACATTTTTTCGCGCAGGCGCTCGGGCTACCGCTTTTGCTCCTGCGGACGTTTCCGGATCGGGAAACCTATGAAAAAGGTGCGTTGCGCTCCCACGCATGACACGCGAAGCGCTCCCGCCTTCTCCCGCCCTATCCGAAGGAGGACACATGCAAGACACAGAGACAAGCGCAAAAGTCGCCGCAACAGATATTGCGGCAGGTGCGGAGCCGTCGGCATCGGCGCCATCCGACAGCACGGAAACGGCGGTTCCTGCCGACGGGACGGGGGCGTCTTCTGCATCGATCGATGAGGCGCCAGCGCAGCTCGCAGGGAAAGGCGCGACCGTCGCCGCTCTTCGCAAGAAGAATCTCACCATCGGCTCTCTTTGCTTTTTGGCATATACCGCGTGCTATATCGGGAAGAACATCCTGAGCTCCCTCATGCCCTCGATCTTGGAGGAGCTGCCCGAGAGTGCGGGTGTGCTCGGCGCCATGACGAGCGTCTTTCTTTTGACTTACGGCACAGGTCAGCTCATCAACGGGATGATCGGAAATTTCCTGCCGGCAAAGTGGATGGTATTTATCGGGCTTGGCGTGAGCGGCGGAATTCTTTTCTTTTTGCCGACCGCGGGCATCGGCACACTCGGATGTGTTCTGTTCGGCATCTCGGGCTTCTTTTCTTCCATGCTGTACGGTCCGATTTCCGCCCTGATCGGGGAAAATACCGAGGATAGAGCGGCGAAGGCAATTCTCACCGCACTGACCGTCGCTTCGATTCTCGGCTCTCTTGTCACCTACCTTCTCGCCTTCCTCGCCGCACTCTCCTCGTCTTGGCATCCCTTTTTCTCTCTTGCGGGTGCCCTGATGCTTGTCATTGCCTCGGTTTGGCTCCTCGTTTGCACTCATATGGAGCGCACGGGAATGATTGCACGCCGCGAAAGACGCGCCGGTGCCTCGCAGGGAGGGCATCTTCGGAGCGGAATCCTCTCCTTTGCCTTCGTCTCGATGGTGATGGTCACTATGCTGAACGGCATCATACGAAATGCGACCTCGCTTTGGGTCCCGACCTTTCTGAACATATACCTCGGCTTTTCCACCGCGGATACCTCTCTCATCTCTTCCGTGCTTCCCGTCGTCTCCATCGCCGGTACCTTTCTCTCCCTTTGGATTCTCCGTTTTTTTCGCTATGACGAAAAGACGGAATGTCTTGCGCTCTTTTTTCTCGCCACGCTTGGTTTTACGACGGTTCTTCTTGTCGGCACGGCAGCAAAGCTCCTGACGCTCGTCGCGCTCTTCCTTGCCATGGCTGCCATGTACGGTGCCTGTAATATGATTTTCAGCGTCTATGTGCTCCGCTTCCGCGACTTCGGCATCATTTCGGGAATGAGCGGATTCCTTGATTTCGCCTCCTATATGTCCGCCTCTGCCGCGAGTTTTCTTTTCTCCGCCCTCTTTGAGGCGGGAAACCTCTCCGGCATCGTCCTCGTATGGGTAATTTCCTGTGCGGCAGGTGTGTTCTTCTCCTTCACCGCCAAGGTCTCCAAAAAAAAGAATTAGACGATGAAAACGCGCCATATGCAAAGAATTCTTTGCATATGGCGCGTTTTTTGTTTTTCCTATCCGAGCCCGTCCCGGTTCTCTCCGAGGCGAGCTCTCACTGCCCGAGGCGGCAAAGTTTGCTTGTTTTTCGGATGTTTGTCGAGTATCACAGTGTCAGGTTTTCGTCTTCTCCTCCCCGCCTTTTGCGGGGAGGAGAGAGTTCTCAAAGGGAACGCCGCGAAGCCTTAATTATAGGTCAGCTCCCAGATGCGGGAGAGAAGTCCGTTGTAGGGAGAGCGCTCCGACTCGGGCGTCATGCTCGCTTCCTTCAGAACGTCCTTATTGTACGCCGACATATCCTTTCTCTGGTAGGTCGGCATCTCCACCGCGAGCTCCATGATCTTGTCAAGCGCCTTCGCGTAGATCTTCGTTCTCGCGTCCTTGTCCGTCGTCGAGCGTCCCTGATCGATCAGCGCGGACAGCTCCGTGATGATCGCATACTCGTCCTTATACGCTTCGGTGTTCTTTCCTGCCTTGATCTGCTTATAGCCCCAGTTGCTCGTCGAGCTCGCCTGCGAGTCCATGTGGTACACCTGATACATATCCGGGTCCACCGTCGACGACCATGCCGCCGCCCAGACCGAGAGCTTACCCGACGACAGGTCGGACAGCGCCGTCTGCGACGTCACGACCTTCACGTCCATGCCGTGCGCGTTCAGAATCTTCGCCGCGTCGAGGAACATCTTGTACGCCGGGTGATCGGTCGACCCGCCCGCGATCGTAAACTTGTAGTTCTGTCCGCTGAGTCTGTCGACGCCGAAGCCCGGGATCGTCTTCTGATAAATGCCGTCTACCTTCTCGTAGCCCGCCGCCTCTAACATATCTTCGATCTCGTAGCCCGTGCTGTCAAAGGCATAGCTTAACTCGTTCTCTTCGCCCTCGTTGTAGACATACGCCTTGGCTCCCTTCGGGTATGCCCATGAGGTCGTCGACATCGGTCTCCAGATTCTCTCCGCGAGTCCGCCCTTGTAGTAGTTCTCCGTGATCGTCGCGGTGTTCATCGCCTTCATGATGGCGCGGCGCACCGTGACGTCGGGAATAAAGCGCGGGTTGATGCCCACGTAACCGTAGCCCGAGGTCTTGATCTCCACGTGTCCGAGCCCCGCAGACTCTGCCGCGGCGATGTTCTCCTGCGTTGCGCTCGGGTCACCGTAGTCGATGTCCCCGTTCGCCAATGCGTTGATGATCTGGTCGGATTCTACGACCTTATACCGGATGTACTTGATCTTTGCGTTCGAGAGCTCCTTGCCCACCGTATAGAAGTAGGGGTTTCTCTCGTAATAGACGAAGTTGTTGTTGAAGAAGTTATCTCCCGTCACGGTGCCGCTGCCCGACGCGTTCGACGCCATGTAGGGGCCAGCACCGACGGGAAGTCCCACCTTCGTGGAGGCGTTGATCACCTCGTTCATGAAGTCGATGCTACCGAATTCCAGTCCGAATTCATCGACGCCGTTGAACGCCGCGATGTAGTCCTTGCCCTTCCAGTTTCTCGTCGAGTAGTAATGCATCGGGGACACCGTGAACGCGAAGTTGTAGATTGCCTTCGGGTCGACGTCGTTGATCTTGATCGAGAGGACGTCGTACTCGCCGTCCAGCGTCTTGCCGTCAAAGCTCGTCACCCGCTCGGTCGTGATGCCCGTGATGTTCGGCACCACTCTGCCGCTCGCCGAATTTGCGAAGTAATCGCTCTTCTCCTCCGCCGTGAAGCGGTCGAGGATCGTCTGCGCCGTCGCCCAGTATCTGACAACCTTTTCGAATTCCGTCGCGGTCGTGAGCGTCACGTCGATCGCTCCCGTCTCTTCATTCAGCGGGAAGTATGCCTCAAAGACCGATGCGATGCAATATGCCTTGATCGCCTCGTCTCTCGAAAGCTCCGGATGCGCCGCGATGTACGGTTCGATCTCATTCTCGAGTATAATCTGCGCCTTCGCGGGGTCGAGCTGATAGTTGCCGTCCTTATCCTTCAGAAAGAAACCCTCTCTCGTCGGGTCGTCCTTCAGAAGCTCCGAGCTGCGTCCTCCGTCGTTATAGAGGAAGATCTGCCAGACCTCGGTGAAGCCCCAGTCCTCATAGGACTCGCGGCTCGTGTTGTTATAGTCGGTCTCAAGCTCCTTGCGGAAGGTCTCGGCGACCGTGGCAAAGTCCTTTTCGGCTTTTGCCTTCTTCGCCGCATCCTTCCCGTCCCAATCGCGTCCGGGTCTGTCGTCGTTTTTATGGATCCCGTAGTCTTTCACGTAATCGATCAGGGTATCAATCCGCTCATTTGCCCGCGAGAGGAACATATCCTCGAAGCTATCCGAGCCGTCGTCCGTCACGTTCTCCGACTGCTGGCGGTAGTTCTTCAAGCCCACGATGTCCGTCGAGTAGATCGTTGCCGAGCCCGTATAGGCGGGATCGAGATAGACGTACAGGTTAAAGAGCACGTCCTTTATCGTCAGGGGCTCGCCGTCCGAAAACTTGACACCGTTCTTAATTAAGAAGCGGTAGGTGGTATACCTCTTTCCGTCCTTCGTCTCCTCCGCGACGGTATAGGCGCGGACCACCGTCGGCTCGCCTTCGCCGCAGATGATATTGCCCTCCTTATCGGTATTCAGCATACTGATCTGCGTATGTCCGATGATCGCCGAGTCATACGCCGAGGTCGAGAAGAAGGGGTTGAACACGCCGTCGGGCGTCTGGATGCTCATGGAGAACGGCCGCTTCTCGGGGTCGTACTTGCTCGTCTCTCCGTTCTGGTCGTCGGGACCATCGGGACCGTCGGGCCCGGGATCCCCTCCGCAAGACACCATGGTCAATACCGTCCCCACGATCATCAAGAGGGCGAGGAGCAATGACAGGATGCGTTTTTTCATGTTGGTTTCCTCTTTTCTTTTTTTTGCTTCTGTATTTTCATCCGTCGAAACGGTCATCCGTTCCGATCGACAAGAGTGATCATGAACCGGCAGTTCTTGAGTGCTCCTTCGGGAACCGCCCCTCCGAAGTCCTCCGTTACCGTCGAGGTCGGTGCCGCGGAGAAGTCATAGGTCAGCCTTCCCGTCACCGTGACGTTTTCGAGGGTTGCGCCCTCCGCGACGCTGTACGCGATCGGGGCGACGGTATACGTACCGTTCATCGCCGCGGAGACGGTCATCTCGACGTCCTCGAAGGTGACGTCCGAGATCTTCGCTCCCGCGCCGAGGGACGCGAAGAGAAGTCCGTAGGTCTCTCCTCCCGTCTTCCCGCTGCACATGGTCTTGATCTTCAGCCCCGTGATCTTATGTCCGTTGCCGAGGATCGTCCCGCGGAAGGAGAAGCTCCCCCACGTCTTTCCCGCAGCGTCGATGTCCCCTGTCAGATAAGCTTTCTTATCCGAGCGCAGACAGCTCTGCAATCCGGCGAAGTCCGACACGAGCATATAGTTTCCTTCGATGAAGTCAGCGTAGATCGTGACGTCCTCTTCGCCGTAGACGAAGCTTCCGAAATCGAAGGCATCCGTCTTTTCCTTATCCTTATAGTACCCGACGAGGGTATGTCCCTTCTTTTCGGGTGGGAAGACGTTCGGTTCCTTATCCCCGGGGGCGCCCTTCAGGTCCGAGAGCACCTCGTCCGTTACGATGTCCCGTATGGTGAGGGTGCTCTGTCTGACGAAGTTTGCGTACAGGGTCATATCCCCCGTCACTCTGTCCGTCTCGAAGTTCCACTTCTTATCGAGCAGGACTCTTCCGTCCCGATCCCTTTCGACACTGCCGTCCGCCGCGGTCTTCGCGGTGTACCAGCCCTCGAGGAAATACTGCTTGATGACTGCTTCCTTGAAGTCGTCGTTCGCCCCGGGCTTCAGTCCGACGAGTCCGCCGTCCTTCACGCCGAGGTACTGGCTCGCGGGGGATTCCGTAGCGATGCCCGCCGCGTTATAATCGAATGTGACGAGGTGATCGTAGGGCTTTTCCCCCTCCGCCTCTCCGCAGGAGGAGAGGACAAAGAGGGAGAGAAGGAGGAATGCCGTCACAAGGAGCAGAGTTCTTACATTTCGTTTTACCATAAGCTTATCGTCCTGTTTTCTTTTTTCGAAGGAATAACCATGCGAGCGTTCCGAGTCCGCCGAGCAATACGACGCCGCCGACCGAGAGGAGGACGATCGCCCATGTCGGGAAGCCTTCCTCTTCTTTCTCGGGGGTGGGGGCGGGCTGTCTGTACGTCACCTCTGCCGAGGGGGCGCTGTCCGCCGTTTCGGTACCGTCACCCACGGCAGTGACCGTGAGCTTCTGTCCATCGGAGAGCTTCACCGAGGTCTCACTCGTCGTGACCTCTTCCCCGTCGTCGATGCGGTAACGGTAGCCGACGGCGCCCGTGACGGGTGCCCATGTGGCGGTGCCGTCCTCCGCGATCGTGACGGTCGGGGCGGGAAGGGTCGTCGGGGTCTTCGTATCGTCTTTCTCCACGTTCACGAGAACGGTGAGGGTATAGGTCTTTCCTCCGTCGACGTACGTGACGGTGACCGACTCGTCTTCCGCGGAAAGCACGGTATGATCGAGGGTATAGCTGTTCTCGTCGAGGATCACCTCCGAGTTATCCTCGTAGATGACGCGGATCACCATGCCCGTGGGATCGAAGCTTTCGCCCGCGCGGTAACGGATCTTGTTCGGGACCGAGGAGAGCTCGAGCTTCTTCACCCCGACGGGGGCGCCGAGTCTCGCCTTCGCGTCGCGCAGGGCGCTCTCGTAGGAGAGAAGCGTCGCGTAGCGCTCCTCGCACAGGGCGAGCTGATCCTTCAGCGTGACCTTGTTATAGGCTTCTCTCGCCGCATAGATCTTTCTTCCGATCTCTTCGAGCTCGGCGAGCGTCTCTGCGGTCTCGAACGTCTCCTTCGGCGTGTTCTTCATCTCGTCGATGGCATCGAAGGCTTCGTGCGTTTTGTTGTCCGGGAGGATGCTCTCGGTCGTCCCGATGTCTCCGAAGAAGTTCGTCCAGATCTCCGTATCGTACCCCGTCCCGTTCTTCGGGATCGTCAGGTGGAGTCCGAAGTCCTTCGACTCGTAGAAGCTCGGGTTGAAGATGTCTTTGTAGACCCGCTTTGCTACGAAGTCGTAGAAGTTGGCGTAGAAGATGGTGGATTCGATGGTCGGGTTATTCTGTGTCGACTGACCGAAGATCGCCGACAGGACCTTATCTCCCGATGCGGATGCCTCGGAGGGGCTGAAATACTCCGAGAGGAGAACGGGTGCTTCGACGCTGTTGAAGACGTAATTCTTCGTATTTGTCTTGTAGAAGGCATACGCGCCGATGCGTTTTACGGTATAGGGGAATTCGACCGTCAGAAGGTTCGAGACGCCCTCAAAGGCTCTCTCACCGACCGAAACGGTATTGTTTTTCAGGGTATAGCTCTCACCCGTGCGGGCGGCGGGATATTGGAGAAGGACGTAACCGTCCCCTGCGATCGCATAGAGAACGCCGTCGACCGCGAAGAAGGTGCCCGTCGTCGCCGAGACGCGGATCTCGGTCAGGGTGGGAATACCCGAGAAGGCACCCGCACCATATGCTTCGATCTTTCTCGTCTTGGTCTCCTTTTCTCTTCCCTTTTCATCGAGGATCGTCCACGTGTAATCGACGAGGTAGGAGTTGAAGGAGGCGGGGAGTGTCACGCTCGTGAGAGCGGTGCCCGAGAAGGCACGTGCACCGACGGTGCGCAGGCTCCCGAAGGTGACCTCGGTGAGGGGGGTATCGGCAAAGGCACTCTCTCCGACATTCTTCGCCGCGGGAAGATGTACCGATGTCAGGGCGGTGCCCGAGAAGGCAAGCGCGCCGATGTCGGTCGCGGAAGAAAGATCCGCCGACGCGAGCGTCGCGCAATACGCGAAGGCGCCGTCGCCGACCGTCTCGACTCCCGCAAGGTTGACCGTCGTGATCGGGCAGCCCGTAAAGGCGGCGGTGCCGATCGTGCGGACGCTGTCCGGGAGAGTCACCGTCGTCAGCTTTCCGAGGGAGGCGAAGGCATACGCACCGACGAGGGTCGTCCCCTCACCGAAGGTGACGGATGCAAGCTTCGCCGATTCATAAAATGCGTAATCGCCCATCGTTTCGACCGCACCGAGGGTCGCCGAGGTAAGGTTCGGCATCCTCGCGAAGGCATAGCTACCGATACTCGACAGTGAGGGAAAGCTGACCGTCGCAAGGCTTGCGCCACGGAACGCCTCGTCACCGACCGACTCGAGATTCTCCGCGGTAAACAAAGAAATCTTCGCGGAGGAGAAGGCACCCTTTGCAATTTCGCGAAGTGCGGGCATGTTGAGCGTGCCTACCGCAGTACAGCCGGCAAATGCACCCGCGCCGATGCGCTCGACATGTCCGATTCCGTTTACCGTCACAAGTCTCGCGCATCCCGAGAAGATACGTTCGGGCAGCTCGGACATCGAGGCAGGGAGGGTAACTTCCGTAAGGTTTGCACACCCGGCAAAGACGTATCTTCCGACCGAAGAGTATCGGGACAGGTCAAAGGAGGTAATCGTCGTGTTCCCCGCAAGAGCACCGTCGGCAAGGGCGACGACCGTATCGGGGACCGTGAACGCACTCTTCGCGCACGGGACGGCGACGAGCTCGGTGCGATCGGCGTTATAGAGAACGCCCTCTTCTACCGAGTGGTTTTGATTCCCCTCGAGAAGCTCGAATTCGGTGAAGTTGCTGCAATTCGGGAACGCCGCCTCACCGCCAAGGCGCAGTTTCGTGCCCGCGGAGAGGACAATCTTCGTCAGAGAAGAACAGCCCGAGAAGACGCCACGACCGAGTGTATACTCTCCCGCGGGGAGGGTGACGATACGGATCGCGGTATTCGCGAGAGAATCGGTACCGAAACCGAGGAAGTCCTCGGAGGTAAAGGTGATGTCGGAAAGCTTTCTGCATCCCTTGAAGGCGTTGTCCGCCAGCTTATTGCCGGGGTAGACGACGTGATTCAGGGAGGTACAGCCGAGGAACATGCTGTCCGCGACCGCGGTATTCTCCGAGAGCGCCACCGTCTCAAGGGAGGTACAATAGGCAAACGCGCCGACGCCCGCCACGCGGAGCTCGGAAAGATCGAGGGACGTAAGAGAGGTACAGCCGCGGAAGGCTTCTCTTCCCACCGAGGTCAGGCGCTTCTGATTTTCGATCGCCCGAAGAGAGGTACAATTCTTGAACACCTCTCTGCCGAGGGTGATCGTGCCGTTGAAGACGTCGGAGACATTGCCCTCCCTGTCGGCGAACATGCCGAGCGTGACCTTCGTGAGCTTGCGGCATTCCGCAAACGCGCGATGTCCGACGGTGGAGCACTGGCTCGGGATAAAGACCTCCTCGAGGTTTTCACAACCCGAGAAAGCGTTCGCGGGGATCTGCGTCAGAGATCTCGGAAGGACGATCTTCCTGACCGTCTTATTGTTTTTGAAGCAATCCTCGTCGAGGTAGCTGATGTTCAGCGTATCGGGAATGATGCACTCTTCCCCGCCGTAATAGCCGTAAAGGGTGAAGTTCGTCACGCGGAATTCGCTCTCGACCGTGACCTTGACCGTCTTTCTCAGTCGGTCGTAGCCCTTTGCCGCGACCTCGATGTAGGCGGTGCCCTTCTTATGCGTTTTGAGCGTACCGACGGCGTCGACCGTGGCGACCGCCTCGTTGGAGGAAGAGTAGGTATACTCGAGCTCGCCGACATACCACGGCGATGCCGAGACGCCGAGGGAGATTTCCATATTCGGGTAGAGCGTCACCGCAGCGGCACTGTTGAGATCCACGACGCGGTAACTCTTGTCCGTAGCCGAGGCGAAAACGAGCTTGTCGGCGACGGGAGCGGGTCTTGCTTCCCCTTCAATCTTCAGTCCGACCTCGGCGTAGATAAGACTCTTCTCGTCGTCGGTGCCCGCACCCGTCGTATAGACGAGCTGCATGACGATGGATTCCCCCTCACTGTCCGAGAGTGCGAAAATCTCCTCGTTTCTTGTCAGAAGATGCTCTCCGCCCTCCTTCACCTGCCATGCGAGATTGCGGGCGATGCGGCTGTCCGCGGATGCCGTGAGGGTGGGCTTATAATACTGATTCGGCGCGAGAGAAAGCTCGTAGACGGGATAGGGCGTCTTCGCCTCGTCATCGTTTGTCTTGACGATACCCGTCTTGCAGAGGAATCCGTCCTCGTTCAGGGTAACGCTCTCCGTCTCGCCGAGTGCCTTATCAAGGTCGACGACGAAGGTCGACTGATTGAGGGCATAATCCTCGACGGCGATGTAGAGCTTGCCCGTTTTGACATACTCGTCGTAGATGTCGGTAATCTCAAAGGAAACGGTGCTCACTTTTCCCTTTTCTCCGTAAACGGGAATGGGTTTGTCCGTAACGAGTGTCAGAGTTTTCTTGCCGTCTGTTTCTTCACGGATATAGCAAGGCATGACGTCCTGTACATAATGGTTGTCAAAAACGTCGATATCCATGTAGATGCGGTACTTTGTCTGCTTGTTTTCGGTATAGGATTCATAGCGGATGCGGTAGTCGGTCGCACGAGGTGCCTCATAGTCTACCGTAAAGCTGAAATCAAAGCTGTTGCGCTTCGGTTCCTCGCCGCCCGGGTAGTCGAGTTCTCCCTTCAGCGAAACAAGATATGTGCCGTTGTTGACAAGTCCCCATTCGATCGGGGAAATCTCAAGCATGACGGGAGAAGCGGTTCCCGAGCCGCCCGCGGCATAGGATTTCGAAACGTTCTCCTGCCTTTGGGAGAAAACGACATCTCCCGTTGCGGCATCCTCAATCCGAATATCCATATATGCCGCACCACGCAGAAGCCCCGCATAAACCATATAAAGCTCGTAGATGGTATGGTTGCCTTCCGTATCGTAAATAGACATTGCTATTTTGTCGGGATCGGGATAAATCTGCACATCGCTTTCATCGATGACATAAATATAGGTGCCCATCGGGACGATGTACTTGCCGTCGTAATATTTTCCGATGACGCGGGACGATACGGCACTGGCTACCAGCTTATCCTCCTCGGGAACGCCCGTGTCCTTTTGACTCTCGGCGAGCTCATATTCGCTGTAATCGAAGAGAGGCGCGTCGTTCCAGTCGCCGTAGAAGGCAAGGTACGGAAGTCCGACGGTCACTTTCGTGTCTCCCGTCGCCGCGAGGGATACGAAGCCCTCGACATACATACCGTTCTCGAAGCTCTCGTCGAGGTAGCGTCTGCCCTCGCTCCCGAGCGTGATCGTTACCGTCACGGAGACGCTCCCGTTTTCGGGAACCGTCAGCGTCGTCCCGTCGAGGGGCGTGCCGTCGACGCGGTAGGTCACGGTGCTGTCGGTCAGAAGGTGCGCTTTCTCCGCCACCGTCTTCCCGTCCGTCGCAAGCGTCTCGGTCATCACGTAAGTCTTCGGCGTATAGGTCACCGCCGCACCCGTGATGTTGTTCACCGTGAAGGTGAATTCGTAGACGCCCGTCTTTTCCTTATCGTCGAACAGCTCGATCTTCGTCTTATCGAGCACCCCGCCCTTCCCGTCGGGAACGGTGAGATAGCTCTCCGACCGGATGGCATCAAGGATGCCCGCGAGTCCCGCGCCCTGCTTTCTCGGCGAGTAGGGATTCCCCTCCTCGTTCAGCGCGATGGTCGCCGTGCTCATCAGCACCTGATTCACTCTCGCGGCAAGCGCGGTGCCTGTCAGGGAGGTCGTCTTCTTCAGATGCTCCCGCAGAAGGGCGATGGCACCCGCCATGTTCGGCGCCGCCATACTTGTGCCGCTGTAAACATCGTAGCCGCCCGCGACCGCCGAGGTAATCTCGCCGCCGTGCGCCGTAATTTCGGGGCGCAGACGAAGGTCGGGGGTCGGTCCCCAGCTCGAGAAGTCGGACATGAAGGGGCCCGCCTTCTGCTCGTCCGAAATCTTCACCGTGCCGACGTTACGCTTCGCGTTCTCGACGAGGATCTTTCCCGCATCCATCTGAACGGAGCAGGTAGGAATCGGATTGTCCACCTCTCCGAGAGACATACGGATGGTACCCGAAAGGTTGTTGTAGATGATGCAGGCATCTGCGCCGTTTGCCATTGCGTTCGTCACCTTCTCGGCGAAGGTGATGTCGCCGCGGCGGACGAGGGCGATTACGCCGTCGTAGCCGCTCTTGTTTGCAAGCTCGCGCTTGATCTGCGGTGTGTAGTTCCCGGGGCGTCCGACGCCGCCGACGACCACATATTTATAATTCAGGGCTTCTCCCTTTTCCTTCCCCGCCTTCTTATAGAGAAGATCGACGAAGTCGTAGGAGTTTCCGTTCTCGTCCGATGCCTCGGTGATGAACGCGACCTGATCCTCGTCGCCGTTCGCGACGATGTAGTTTGCCTTCTGCCCGTTGATGGATGCGACCGAGAGTGCCGCGTCGTAAGTCGAGGGAGAGCCTACCGTGCCGCTGTCGGGGTTCGACGCGAGGTTCGTTCCGTGCCCGCCGCCGTAGCCCGAGCTGTAATCGTTACTTGCCGCAACAACGAGGCTGATGCCCGCCTCCTTGACGCGCGCGTAAATCTCATTGGTAAAGCTATCGCTCTTTTCGTCCGAGAAGCCCGCGCTTGAGCCGAGGCTCATGTTGATGATATCCACGCCGAGGGCGGTACAGTCACTGACCGCCGCAAGAATGTCGATGGCGTTCGCACCGCCGATGCCGTCGCTGTCGAGATTGTCGGTGAACACCTTGGCAATGACGAGCTGTGCCTCGGGAGCAACGCCGAGGAAGGTCGTACCCTTGTCGTCCACGACGTAGTTGCTCTTGCCTGCGACAATACCCGCGACATGCGTGCCGTGAGAGCTGTACTGCGGGAAGACATCCGCGTCGTCATCCGCGTAGTCGTAGGCGAAGGGGACCTTCGAATTGTAGAAGAGATCGTCGATGCCCGCCTTCGCATAGAAGCGGGATGCCGCGCCGATGCGGCGCGCGACCTCCGCCTTATCCCACGCGGGAGCGGTCGGCATGGCGGCAAACGCTTCATGCGTATAATCGAGACCCGTATCGAGGATGGCGACGACCATGCCCTCGCCCTTATAATCAATGCCCGTCGCGTCGTAGATGCCCGTCGGATAGACATTCGCATTATTGACCGTCGCGACCTTCGGCACCGCATAACGCTCCGAGAAATACACCCCCTTGACACCGTCGCGGAGGGAAAGTGCCTTCGCGTCCTCGGCATCGACGCGGAGCGCCAAGCCGTTGTTCAGGGTAGTGTAGGAATATTTATAGGTATAGGAAATTCCTGCGGCATCCAGTCCCGCGCGGAAGGCGATATGTTTTTCTTCCATTGCCGCCTTCGCCGAAATTCCTTCCTCGGACGTAAGATATGCCCCGAAATCGGCATACCCTTTCGAGGATTTGTAACGCTCGTAGAGAGATTCTCCCGTCAGCTCCACGATAACCCAGCGCTCTCCCTCATAGGAGAAGCGGGCGGTTTCTTTGACCCCGTCCGACAAAAACCGATGACGGAGCTCGTCAAGGTCGATGTTGCCGACCTCGGTCAGTTTGCCGCTCATGCCGAGGGCGGACGCGGGGGTCGCGTAGGCACTCGCCGCCACTCCGAGCAGAACGCTCACGAGAAGCAAAAGAGAGACAAGGACGGACGCCGAAAGGCGCAGCTTGCTTTTTTTCATACATTCCTCCGAAATTCGCGTGTTCCGCTCCCCTCATCTTCGGGGAGCGGAGGTTGAAAGTATTGTCTTATCCTTCGGCGTCGGGCTCGGCAGACAGTGCGGAAAAGATGCTCCGATAAGTGTTTTCCATCTCTTCGAAATAGGGATTGAAGAGGGCGGCTTCCTCCGAATCGAGCGAATCTGCCATATTGAAGGCCTCCCACACGGAGAGTGCGTACTCCTTCGTCGTCATGACATTGCCGTCCTTATCGGTAACGGTTCCGTCCGGAGATGCCTCATAGGAGAAGTAGGCGAGCTCGGCTGCGAGAAGTGCGGAAGCACGAGCCGAAAGCGTTGGATGCGACGACTTCCAAAGAGAGGCAAAGTGGGCTTCCAGCCCGCCGTAGTAGAGGTTCAGCGAATCCAGCTTCAGCATCAGATATTTCTCGTCCGCGGAAAGTGCACGGAAGTCGGCGAACATGGCTTTCAGCGATGCGGCATCCATGGAGAACGCCTGCGTTTCGGTGAGCGGGTCGAGCGCTCCCATGGAGTTCGCCGCCGTCCAGAGGTAATCGGCATACTTCGCAAGGAATGTGCGAAGAGCGGTCGACCTCTCCTCGTACTCCTTTTCGTCCACACCGAGGAGAAGAAGATACCTTTGATAATCGCCGCGGGCATCGTAGACACGCTCGGAAAGCGAAAAAGAGGGACTCACGTTCTCTTTCTCCTTCTCCGTATAGGAAGAGTAATGATAGTAATAAGTGAGAGCATCCGCATTGCCCGACGAGAGAATCTGCTCTTCATAGCGAAGGACTCTCTCATAGGAGGCGAGGTAGGCAAGATACATCGGAATGGACTGTCCCGTTATCTCCGATAGCTCCTCGATAAACATTTTCGCCCAGGAAATGCGGGTCAGCTCATTCGAGAGGGAGTCGAAAACCGCCTGCCACTCCTCATCGGGGGTGACGCCGTTGAAGGTGGTGTAGACCTTCCCTTCTCCCTCGGTCGTCACGGTGAGGTGGCTGAATTTTTCATGGCAGGAGGTGTAGAGGAAGCCGAGCTTCCCGTCAAAGAGGCTCTTCTTCTCCGCGGTGAGGGAGGAATAAAGATTCTCGGCGTCGGTCATAAAGTGATAGAAGTTTGAGTAAATTCCGTTTGCAAAAGATTCCGTCGCCCCCATGAGATTAAGGAACAGATCATACGCAGGATCGTCGTAGACAAGCACCTTTTCCCCGTCAATCTCCTTCTCCGTCAGCCGAAGTCCGAGCGCGGAAACGTAGGTCGCGTAAATGTAAGAGGCAAATTTGGAATACAGTCCGTCCTCGGAGGGATAGAGTGCCCAAAATTCAACGGAGCCGTAGAGATAATTGATGGCGGAGAGGATATTCCTTTGCTGCGTCTGACGAAGGGCGACGAATGCACGGAACATCGCGTCGACTCTCGCCGAGAATTCCTCACTGTTCTCGTAGCCCTTGGTCTTTCCGCATTCCTCCCAGATTGAGCGATATTCCTTCAGAATGGCGATGCAGGCTTCATCGAAAGCAGAGGTGCCCTGAAGTGCGTAATAACCGTAGGAGCCGACCTGAAGGGAGAGTACCGACTGTGCAAACACGCTCGCATAGAGGAAAAGATACATTTCGTCATCCTCCGCGACAAGGTCGGCGATAATGCCCGTCGTCTCATGATAGAAGGAGAAGAACATCGTGCTCTCCATGAGGGATGGCAGCTGTCCGTACTGCTGCACCTGTTGTGCCGCCGTGCGCATCTGCTCCTGCACCAGTGCCGCGGAAAGAACCGTGAAACGAAGCTCCTCGAGCCTGCCCGGAAGGTAAAAGTCAACGAGCTTATTGAGCTTCTTTGCCGCCGTCGATGCAACGGTCTCGTCGGTATCCTTCATCACGCCGTAATAATAGCGGTAGAGAATTTCGAAAATATCCTGCTTTTCGCGCCACGAGTTGACGATGCCGTAAATGCCGCCGTCGGTCGCATCGCTCAGGCTGATTTCAACGAATTTCGTATAGACCGCCTCGATTGCATCGACATACTCGGAGAGAGTGTCCGCCGCCCAGTCGACGGGAACATCGAGAAGGGCGGGAATCGCAATCATCTTTTCGAGCACGTGCTCAATCTTCGTAAAGAAGGAGGAATCGTAGAGAATGGTCATGAGGTGCCCGACGGCAAGATCGACCGCCTGCCCGTCCATCTCGGCACCCTTGTAAATCACGGTCTCGCCGCACTTCTGACTCAGTTTTTCGTTTTTCAGAAGGTTGCCGTAGCGATAGATAAGCTTTGTATCCTCATCCTCCGCCGCGAGGAGCTTTGCAAGTCCCGCGCGGGCGGTGTCGATATCCTCGCAGGTGTATTCGAGGTAGACCGAGCCGCTATCCAAGCCGAGAACAAAGACGTCGGCGTATGCACGCTTGATTGCAGCGTAAAATTCGTTATAGCCGTAGATCACCGCAAGACGGGCAATCGAGTCGAGCTCTGCAGGCAGAATAAAGTCCGCATCCTTTGACGTAAGGGAGTAATAGAGCTCGAGCGTGCGCATCGCGAGCTTTCCGTCCGCGTCGGTCACGCCCTCGGGCACGTACATTTTTCCGTCCTTCGGATAATCGTAATGCGACCAATCGATGGCGGAGAGGGTATTCGCCGCCGCCTTGACGCGCGAGACGTCGCTATAATTGACGGTGACGGTGAAGGTCGCCATCTCTCTGCCGTGCCACAGGACTCTGACGGTCTCGGTGACGGAGGGCTCCGTCTCGGTCGCGAGAGAGGGGTCATAGCCCGCGAAGGTCAGCGTGTCCGAGGAGATATTGCGCGTGGTCTTTCCGTCCGCGCTCTTCAGAGTGAGGCTCGCGCCCGTGGGGTCGATCGTCGTCTCGTGACTGCCGTAGGAGGTCTTTCTCGGGTTCTTGAAGGAGACGGCAGGGTCGGCGACCATGACCGCAAAACTACCCGTATAATCGGTGCCCTCGTTGCGGCACGCGATATTCAGCGTCAGCGCGTCGGTCGCAGCGGCGGTGGTGAAGCCCGTGACCTCAACGCCCTCGTCCCCGACGGAGACGGAGAAGTTCGTTCCGTTGTCCCGCGTCACGCGCAGACGGACACCGACGGCATCTATCGTCTCCCCGACGAAATAAAGGTATTTCTCCGCCGTCTCGAAGCGGGGGGCGACGGTAATGTCAAGAGTGGTTTCCGCTCCTTTATACGTAATGGTGAGGGTCTGCTTTCCGACGGTGTCTTTGTCATACCCCGTCACCGTCACCTCAGGATCGGTGAGGGGAACCGCCTTGCCGTCGGCGAGCAGAGAGCCTGCCGACAGGTCAAGCTCGTTGCCCGCAACGAATACGGTCTGCGGCAGGTGCTCCGTGTCGACGGACAGCTCCTTTACTCCGCCACAGGAGGTGCAAAGAAGCAGGACACCGAGCGTCAGAAGGAGAGTTGCCGCAAGGGCAGTGAGTTTTTTCATCATACTGTGTTCCTTTCCGAATGAAAGAATAAAATATTCTCAGGGTACGGGTACCCGAAAAAAGCGTTGCGACGGACATTCAGGCCTCACGCGTATAGACGGCATAAAGACGGATGCCCGCGGGAGCGGAGACAAGCGTCGCTACCGTATAGGAAGGCTCCCCGTAGGGGGTGGTCGAAAATCCGACGAAAGTGCACCCCTCGCGCGCGGGGACGGAAAGTGCCGTGACGGCATTCAGATTCGCGACGCCGCCCGCCGCCGTTAAGAAGGAGTAGAGGTTGCCTCCCTCATCCAGCGCAGCGGAATACGCGATGGGACGGTAGGAGGAATTCCATCTCGCGTCATAGCCTTCACCATCGGTTTCCGCCGCTACATAAAGCGTCAGATTCCGACATCCGTAAAAAGCATGTGCGCCTATATTGCAAACAGTTGTTGGCAAATAAACCATTTTCAGCGAGGACATCCCGCGAAACGCCTGTTTCCCGATATCTGTGAGAGTCTCCGGGATGGTCAGCTCCGATACCAGGGAAAGTCCGAGGAACGCCGCGTCGCCGATGCGATGCGAGCCTCCGAGCGAAACACTCTTCACGCTCCCGCACCGATAGAAGGCATACGCACCGACATCGGTCAGGGTGGCAGGGAGAGAGATGCTCTCAAGTGCCGTACAGCGAGCAAAAGCGCGGGTACCGAGGGAAAGAAGCCCTTCGTTCATTTCCACCGTTTTCAAAGACGTACATTTATAGAATGCCTTCTCCCCGACCGTTGCGACCGTCGCACCGAAGGTAACGCGCTCAAGCGTCGCAATTCCCGCGAACGCCTGTGCGCCGATTCTCGCGACACCGTCTCCGAGAATGAGAGAGGTAATACCGCCGGCGGTCTTCTCTCCCGTTGTGCGGTCATCATAGGTGAAGGTACAATAATAGAAGGCATAATCGCCAATCTCCGAAACCCCGTCGGGAATGAGAAGACGGCGTTCCCCTTCCGCGGCATTCGCCGCCGTGAGCTGGCATTTATAGAACGCACTGCGCCCGATGCGGACGAGGGTCAGGGGAAGCTCCGGAAGAATCAATTCCTCACAAAGATAGAAGGTATAGTCCTTGATTTCCGTAAGAGTAGCGGGCAGCGTGACACGGGAAAGGGTCATACATTGATAAAAGGCACTGCGCCCGATGGTTTTCACGCTGTCGGGAATCTTCACCGAGGTCAGCGACTTGCAGCGGTAGAACGCATAATCGGCAATTCCGATCGTTCCGTCGGAAATCGCAAGCGTACCGTAAGCATACTCCGACTTACATTCCACGTACCAATTTCCCGCATAGACATCACGATCCGACGCGGTATACAGCTTTGTATCGCGGAAGGCGAACATACCGATTCTCTCCACCGTCTCGGGAATGTCGACAGACAAAAGGTTCACGCAGGAGAGAAAGGCGTAATCGCCGATGGAGGTAAGCGAGCTCTCGTCAAGCCCCGTACCGCTGCCCGTCCGATAGGAGCCGAGAATGACGCGGGTCAGTGCCGCGCACCCCGCAAACGCGCGGTCACCGAGTGAGCACGCGCCGCTTCCGATGACGGCGGCTGTCAGCTTCTTGCAATCGGAGAAGGCTCCCTTGCCGATGTACTTCACACTGTCTGGCAGAATCAGAGCATCTCCGAATTTTTCGCATCCCGCAAGGGCGTAATCGGCGATGCCGACGGTCCCGTCCTTCACGGAATTCCTGCTCATGTCTCCGCTCTTGCAGCCGACAAGCCACGTGCCGACATAGACGGTATCCGTCCCATCGGCAAAGAAGCCCGTGTTTGTGAAGGCACCCCGCCCGATCGAACGAAGGGCATCGCCGATATGTGAAAATCCGGAAAGTGCCGCACAGCCCGAAAAGGCATACGCGCCGACCGTCTCGACGGCATCGGACAGGGTAACATCCGCAAGGCTTACGCAATCGGCAAAGGTGTACTCACCGATCTCACGCACTGCGATACCGAGCGTCACGGTCGTAAGCGCGTCCGAGGCGCGAAAGGCATCCCTCGGAAGACTTTCGATGCCGTTGCCGATCCTGACCGATTGCAGGGCGATGCAACGGGAAAAGACACTTTCGCCGATGCTCTTTACGGTATCCGGCAGGGTCAGCTCCGTCAGGGCTTCACACCCGCCGAATGCTCCCTCACCGATTGCCGTGACGCCCTCTTCGAATTCGACCGACGGAATCTTGCGACAATACTCGAATGCCTGCGCACCTACCTCCCTGACCCCGCTCGGGATACGAACGGGAGCCTCGAGCGTACGACAGCTCTGAAATGCCTGCGCGCCGAGAAAGGTCAGATTCTTCGGCAGGTTGGCAAGGGTAAGGTAGGAGCAGTTGGCAAATGCCTGCTTCCCGATGGAAGTCACGTTGTCACCGAGGGTAATGCGTGTCAGGGCATTTTTGTTATAGAAGGCGCGCTCGGCGACCGCCGTAACGGGAAGCCCGCGATAGGTGTCGGGGACGGTAATATCCCCCTCCGCCGAGCCGAGCCCGCTGACCGCAAAGGCGGTGCCTCCGTCGATCAGCGTGAAGGTGAGTCCCGTCTCGTGCTCTCTCGTGAAGGAGACGGGCTCCGACCAATCGGAATCCTTATGCTCCTCGTCCGAGCCGCCGACGACCGCCTTCACCCGAAGGGTGTAGCTTCCTTCCTTCAGATGTTCGAGAGAATAGATGTTTTTCCCGGAGTCCTTTTCCTCCGTTCCTTCCGCGGAGGTAATCTCCACGGTATAGTAGGCGGCGTTCTTCACCGCCTGCCAGTCAAGCGTGAGCTTTATCCCGTCGACCGCGACTCTCTTCGGCGTCGCGAGCGACTCGCCGCCGCACCCCGCAAGGAGGAAGAGCATACAGACGGCAAGGCACAGCAGAAGCAGGTGCGATATGCGTTTCATATGAGGTTTCCTTCCTTTCCGAGTCACGCGTCGGTGCTCCCGTTTTCTTTTGTAAGTTCTTTTTCGCGCTTTCTGTCCCGCACGAGCTCGTGAATCCACTTGAATTTGAATTTACGGACCGCGACGTCGATCAGAACGCAGAGGATGGCGAGAACGAGGAGGACAAGGCGCGGGTCGGTCACGACCGAAATCACCTTCGCAAATCCGGCGAAGGCACCGACGGGGTCGGAGAGTATCTCCCCGTTTCCGTTTTCGGCGAGGGAGGCAAGAAGGGTCTCACCCGTTCCCTCGGGTAAAAATCTGAGATATTCCTTTGAATAGGAGAAGGTCTCGCGAAGCGAACGGGAGGCGAGCACCTGCCCGTCGGCATTTCGCTTCTCCACCGTAATTTTA
Organism: uncultured Eubacteriales bacterium; assembly: GCA_934373635.1. Taxonomy (GTDB): domain Bacteria; phylum Bacillota; class Clostridia; order Oscillospirales; family CAG-272; genus UBA1740. The sequence goes on along the minus strand of CAKROZ010000001.1, from coordinate 126,406 downwards.
TAGACCCCGCCCGCGATGAGGCGGAAGGTGAAGCCGACATTGTCACCGAGCGGGGTGACGGGTACGCTCCCGAAAGTGCTGTCATAGGCTCGGAGGGCACCCTCCGATTCGGGCTTCACCGTAACGAAAACGCTCTCTCCCTCACCGAGAGAGGTGTAAACATTCAACCGACGGGTATAATTGTCCGCCTCTTCCCTCACGGTAATCTCCATGCGGTCGGGCTCTATCTCTTCCGCCGGGGCGAGACTCTCCGCGATGTTCTTCACAAGTCGCGCACCGACGTCATCGGTCATGAAATCCTGTGACCATGCGCCGCCGAGATCGGAGAGAAAACTGCCGACTCGTCCCGCGCCGAAGTTCCATTCGGCGTAGATCGGGACGTATTCGTAGAAGAGGGGCACCTTTGCGCCCTCCCGCGCCTTCGTGCCGTAGTAGCCCGAGAGGGTGGGGATCTTCATCGTGGAATCGATGCCGACGAAGATCGAGGACTGATCCTTGATCTTCGGGGAGAATTTCAGCCCGTCGGCAAGCTCGGCGATCTGCGCCGAGGCGAGATCCTGTCTTGCGAGGGTGGGAAGCGTATCGAACGCGCTTTCGGGAATGTCGTAATAGTTGCCGTGGGCACGCTCCGCCGTCTTTCGCATCATCTCGCGGTCACCCGCCATGGCGACCGTGAAGACGGACATCGTGACATTTGCGATATTGTAGTTATAATCGATGTATCTGCCGAAGGAATTCGGGTCGTCCCGCGATTCCTCGTCGAGGTGGTCGGAGGGGTTGCCGTCCGTAATCAAAACGATGTGTCTGCGCTCGACGGGGAGGGTAGAAAGGGTCCTGCCCGCGCGGTCGATGGCACCCGAAAAAACAGTGCCGCCGCCACCGTCACCGCTCTGCTTCAGGTGATCGATGGTATAATAGAGTCTGTCGCGCTGAGCGACAGGGATAACCTCGATTGCCTCCTCGGAGGTCGTGCTGAAGGTCATGACACCGCAATAATCACGTGTCGTCAGAGCAGTGGCAATCTCACGCGCCACGCTGAGTGCCGCCTCGTATTTTCCCAAGCTCATGGAGCCCGAAGCGTCGATAACCACCATCACGGCGGTGGGGGGCGTGTAATCAATCACCTGCACGGGAAGCATCTGCGAAAAGAGGGTATCCGCCATATCCTCCCGATTGTAGGCGTGGGGCACCTCGGTCAGACCGTCGGGCCCGAGGTCATTTTTCCCTCCGACGGTAAACAGTCCGCCGCCGAGATGATAAACGTAATCGTAGAGTGCCTCCACGAAATTCTCCGGCATGTCGGTGCCCTTCAGGTCGGAGTTTGCCATATTGACGAGAACGACCTCCTCGTATGCCGAGAGCTCCTTTGCACTTTTCGGGACACGATCGGATTCGGTGTGAATGTTCACGACCGTGACGTTTGAGCGATCCTCTCCGAGCAGGGTGGCGAGGCTGTCTGCCTCCCCCGGAATATTCTCGAGAATCAGAACGTTTTCAAACACGGGAATGTTAAAATAAGAATGATAGAGATTGTTTTCCGAGACGGTATCGACATCCCCGACGGGGTCGAGTGAAAACATCATGTCGTGCATTCCCGCCGACTGAAAGACGTGCGGCACCTCAAAGGTTTCGGTTCCGCCCTTCAGACGAACGCGGGTCGAGCCGCTCGCGTAGCCCTTATCACTGACCGAAACCTGAAGCTCGGTCTCCTCGGTGAGGTTCGTCGTGACGGTGAGAGTGATCTTGATCTCCTGTCCGACAACGACCTTATCCTCCGGCATTTTGACACCTATGATTTGCATTTCGCGGTGTTCTTCCTCGGGGAATGCCGCGACGTCGATCTTGATTCCCTTTGCGGCGGCGAGCTTTACGGCGGAAAGCGCGGTGCCGTCCGTCTCGATGCCGTCGGAGAGAAGAAGGATCTTCGCCGACTTCGGATGTTCAAACTGCTCCGCGGCGAAGGAGATGGCGCCCGCAATGTCCGTTGCACTTGCGTCGGGACGTTTTGCCGAAAGGTACTGACGATACACCTCGCGCGAATCGTAAGAAAGAGGTGCCGCATATACCGCATCGGCGCCGAAGGAGACAATGCCGATTCTCGTATTTCTGTCGCAGGCGTTTACCACCGACTGGAGAAAATCGTTTCTCTTCTCTTCCTTCTCTTCTCCGCTGTCGGAGAGGTCGATGAGGACGAGAAGCTCGTTTTCACGGTTCGGCAGATCGTAGGAGAAGGTGATGCCCGCGATCAGGGTGATGCAAAGGGTCATGGCGATCGCGTGCGTCACGGTGGAGATCACGCGGTTGCGATTCCTGCGGAATTTCTTCGACAGGCGAAAATAGGGGAAGAGGGTCACAAACAATGCGGGGATCAGAAGGAGAAGAAACCACGGGCGGGAAAATTCGATGCGAAAATTCGATAGCATGTTCTCTCTCCTTTCTCAGTTTTTCTCGCGCGAATGGAGCCACCATTCGACGAACAGGCAGACGAGCGCGAACAGGGCGATATAGAAGAGAAGGTCGATGTCCGTCTCTACCACGGTCGTCTCGGCATGAAGGGTCGGGAGGCTGTCCACCCGCTTTGCAATATCGCTCTCGTCGGTGGGGACGTGCACGAAGATCTGCGCGATCTCGGTATTCCCTCTCATGTCCGTCTGTGTCACGGTGTAGTCGCCGGGAAGGGTGAGGGTCAGCTCCTCGGGCAGCTCGCCGAGCGGGAGCTTCGCATACCCCGGTCCGTCGAAGGTGACATTCGTACCGCGCGCGTTGACGGTGACCTTACCGCCGACCTCGCACCCGTTTTCCGTCAGGGTGACGGGCAGATAGTAGGAAAACACGTTATAGAGAAGCACGGGAAAATCCACTACGACACCGAGGCTCGATTTGTTCAGATTCAGGGCGAGCACGACCACCTTCGTCTTCTCTTCGTTCTTCGCAAGCATCACGGGAGAGCCATGATAATAAAGAAGCTCTTCATACCCGTCGGAGGAGGTCACCTTCCGATATTCGGCGACCGTGATGCGATCGGGATTGATTCCGCTTGTCAGCGGATGCGGAGTTCCGGAGGCGAGGGTGGATGAGCTGTTCACCGAGACGGCTTCGCCGAAGCGAAGCCCGCTTCCCTCGGGTGCCTTGTCCGGGTCAACCAACATGACGACGCCGTCCTTCGGCATTTCCTCCGGCATTTTATGTTCATAGATATAGAGGTCAAAGCCTTCGGTCTTTGCCGCCGCGGGAGCGACCTCTTTGATTTCAATCGTATAGCTTTCCTTCATCGATGTGCGCAGGGTGCGCAGGATGCCCGAAAAGAAGTTGTTCGGCTGCGAGCTCGCGTACTGAACCCGCAGGGCGGGTTTTTCTCCGCCGTACACATTATAAATGTTGTCCTTCTCGAAGCCGTCTGTCTCGTCCACGTGCACACACATATATTCATAGGAAAGAATCGGCTCGCCGCCGCTTTCGAAGTCCTCGGTCGTGAAGACCATCGTCCTTGTCGGCGAGAGCTCGCTGAAATACTCGGTCTTCCTCGCGACGAGGCTCTTGCCCGCGTCGGAGAGGTTGCCGTCCTTATCCCGCGTCTTGTTCACGCCGTAGACCTCACAGGTCACCTCGACCGACTTCGCGCGACCGAAGCAACCGACGTCCACTGCGAACGAATAGGTGTTCGTATCCGAAAGGGTGGGCGTACAGCCGAGGACGGCGACATTCCAGTCATCCTCGTCCGCGACGTTGACAACGGTAAAGCTGCCCTTGTCGATGTATTCGGTCGCCGTGTAGAAAATCACCTCCGACTCGGAATTCTCGCGAAGGATGTCCTCGGCAAGCGTCTTCGCACCGTCGAGGTCGGCAGAGCCGAAGCCGCACCGAAGCTCGTCCGAGGTAAGAGAAGCAAGTTTTGCCTTCAGGTCGCCGAGCGTTTCACTCGTCGCGCGGGAGGCGAGGATGTATGCCTCGGAATCCGCGACGATGACGCTGAGGGCACCGTCCTTTTCCGCGAGGGTCGTTTCCGCGAGGGCGGAAACCTCCGCGACCGCACGTTCGAACCGGGTATTCTCCCCCGTTTTCACGAGCATGCTCGCCGAGGCATCGATAACCGCAATCTTTTCGGTCTTCGGAGTCGTCGTCAGCTGCCTGATAACCGGGGTCGCGACCAGAAATCCGAACGCCGCAAGCGCAAGCAGCTGGCAGAGGAAAATCAAAAGATTGCGAAGAGGGCTGACGGGAACACGCTTTTTCTTATATTTCAGACTGCGTTTCCAAATATATGTACTGGAAACGAATTTTTGCTGGTAGTTGGGCTTGATGATGTAGATCAGCACGAGAACGAGCGTACCTATCAGAGCCAACAGACCCAAAGGAGCAAGCAGATTCATTTCATTATACCTACCTTCAGAAGCTCACCGAAGAGCACGCGCTCAATGGGTTCGCTGCTGTTTACCGTAATAAAGCCCGCGTCTCGCGACGAGCAGAAGGTCGAAAGCTCCGCGAGAAAGTCCCGCATCGCCTCATCATACGCGGTAAGCATCCCCGCGTTAATTTTCAGACGGAGATTTCGGTCGTCGAAAAGATCGGTCGCCTCGGCGTCCACCAAATTGACGTTGCCGTTATAGACGGGGTCAAGCTCCTCGGGGGTCAGAATCTGGAGGAGAAGAACCTGACGGTTCTTATAGCGGAGATAATCCACCGCTTTTTTCCAGTCCGAATCGGTCATAAAATCCGAGATAATCACCGAAAGACCGTCGCGCGTTCCGCACTCGCACCCCGTCACCGCCTCTGCGATGTCGATGTCGCCGTCAAACTCGGTTTCTTCAAGCGTCGAGACGGCACGGAAAAAGGCTTTTTTTCCAACGAGGGTGCCGAAGGGATCCTCCGCATGATTTCCCCGCATGAGCTTGAAGGAGACCTTATCGGTGTTATGCACCGAGAGGAAGCCGAGCGCCGCCGCCGCCGCGATGGCATAGGCACCCTTCTTCGGGTCGACCTTTCCCATTGAGGCGGAGCAGTCGAGAAAAATCTGCGTGTGCATCTGCCGCTCGTCGGTAAAAAGCTTCAAAAAGTATTTTTCAAAGCGGCTGTATAGATTCCAGTCGATGCGTCGGATATCGTCGCCGAGCATGTATTCTCTGTAATCGGCGAATTCGACGGTCTGACCGTATGTTTTGACGAGATGCTTTCCGCCGAAGAAGCCCGAGAGATCCGCGCGCAGATGAAGCGCGCAGGTTTCGAGGCGGCTGAAAAACGCGTCGTTCAGGTAAGAGACTTTCATTCTGATAACCTACTTTTGTTTTGTTCGACCGCAGGGTCTTCGAGTCGGTCAGGCTTTCTTTGCAAAGAGTCCTTTTTTCTTGTTCTCGGTATTCTCTGCCTTTGCCTCTTCCTTCTTCGGACGGATGCCGAAGCGTCCGCCGACCTCCTCGAGAATCATCTCCACGATGGTGTCGGGGGACACTCTGTCGGCGATTGCCTCAAAATTCAGCTTCATTCTGTGACGGAGAACGGGCTTTGCCAGCGCGTTGATATCGCTGTACGCGACATTGTAGCGTCCCTTCATGAGTGCCATGACCTTTGCGGCGGAAATGAGTGCCTGTCCCGCACGGGGGCTCGCTCCGAGGCGGATATACTTCTTCGCGGCATCGGATGCCTCGTCGCTCGTCGCGTGGGTCGCGGAGCAGAGAGTCATTGCATAGCGCATGACATCCTCCGCTACGGGAACGCCGTTTGCGGTCTCTCGCATTTTCAGAAGCTCCTCCCCGCTGCACACCGGTTCGGCAACCTCCGCCATGGTCTTCTGTGTCATGTTGACGATCGCCATCAGCTCGTCGAGCGCGGGGTTCGGAACGATGAGGTTGAACATAAAGCGGTCCATCTGTGCCTCGGGCAGGGGGTAGGTACCGTCCTGCTCGACGGGGTTCTGCGTCGCGAGGACGAAGAAGGGCTCCTTCATCTTACGGGAGATGCCCATGACGGTGACGGTGTGCTCCTGCATTGCCTCGAGAAGCGCGGACTGTGTTTTCGGGGTCGCACGGTTAATCTCGTCCGCCAGAACGATATTGCTGAATACGGGGCCGGGCTGAAACTCGAATTTCGAGCTCCCGTCCTCCCCTTTGACAATGATGTTCGTGCCCGTGACGTCGGCGGGCATGAGGTCGGGGGTAAACTGGATTCTCGAGAAGGGCATATCGAACACGCGTCCGAGGCTTCGCACAAGGCGGGTCTTCCCGACACCGGGAACGCCCTCGAGCAGAACATTACCGCCTGCAATCATGGCAATGACGGTCCCCTCCACGACCTCGGTCTGTCCGATGACGTCGCGGCGGAGCTGAGTGAAGATGCTGTCGCATTTATCGCTGAATTCGCGGATATTTTCTTCTGTTATCATGGTTTTGTCTTCCTTTTCGTTTTGTTGAATTCCGTCTCAGATGCTACCGTAATACTGCTCGATAAACTCGCGCAGATAGTCGGGAAGCTCTCCGCCGTTCCGGATAATTTCCATGGCTTGGTCGTAGTAAAGATCTCTCACGTCGCGATAGTCGGTCTTGCCGTCGATAATCTGATTTCCGTCCGACCAACCGCCGCCCGCGCCTTCACCCTTTCCGTTGCCCTTGCCGGCACCTTCCTGTCCGCCGGAGCCGGAACCGCTGCCGTCTCCCTTGTCGCCGTCTCCGTTTCCTTCGCCGCCTTCGCCGCTGTCGCCCGCAGGCGCGGAGCTGTCGTTTTCGGTTTGCGTGGGAGCGTTCTTGTCGGAATCGCCTTCTTCCGCACCTTCTCCCGCTTCCTTGTCGGCATCCTCCGGCGATTCGGGAATCTCCTCAAAGACTGCGGTAACCGAAAGATCCTCGAGAACCTTTCGGTCTGTTCTGGCGGGATTTTTCAATCCGTCGCTCCATTTCACAAATATCCATCCGTCGTCGGCAACCGCCACGACGGGCGTCGCATCCTCACCGAGAAGAAGCGTCTGCTCGGGCTCTCCCTCGATGTCCCCTTCCCCTTCGGCAAGGTAGGATACGAGGCAGAATTTCTCACGCTCTTTATCGGGGAGAAGTTCGGGAGAGTCGATTACGCCGGCGCCGGCAAGCCCTGCGACCGTCGTCATGCCGGCACATGAAAGGAGCACGGCAAAAAGCAGTATCACAGCCCATGTTTTCAGAGCGAAAAGGGGGAACGCCGAGCGCACCTGTCCGTCGCTCACCGCGCGAAGCTTCTCGACGGTGTCTCTTCTCTGCCGTCTCGCAATGTAGGAATCCTCCTCGGCAAGCTCATACATGGTAATCGCGCGCTCGTCGAGCCCCATCGTATCGACGCGGCGAACCACGTCCTTCTCCGTCGGGCGGAAGCGGAAGGCATAGAGCAATGCCGAAGCGGCAAGGAACACGACGCCTCCGACCGTGAGTGGCAGCCAAATGCCCGGAAACCCGAACAGGTAGCAGGCAAGTGCCAGCAGAAACTCCGCGCCCGCGCCGATTGTCAGGCCGAAGGCAAGCGAGATTACCATTCTCTCACGAGAGAGCCGCTTGCGATAGTCTTTCATCCATGTTTCCTGCATAAAAATCCCTCCTTCGGAAATATATTTTCACTTTCTTTACAATTTGGTAAAAATTGGGGAATAACACCACAAGGTTCATATACCCCCATAAACGACAATGAGCATTCGTCGGGCATAGAGTGCCCGACGAATGCCATTTCGTCATTATCGCATTGTCTTTTTTCGGATTGTGGGAATTTTTATTCCGCCTTGTATTTTACCGTTGCCGCACACCCGTCAAGCCATCCGGGATCAAAGCGATTCGCGTCCTCGGTCTCAGTTTTGGTCAAATCGACCACGACGGTCTGCTCTGCCGTCCATCCGGAGAAGACACTCGCGCCCACATACGTCAGTGTGGCGGGAAGGTGAATCTCCTTCAGTGCCGTGCAGTTCTCAAAAGCGTTGTCCGAGATTTCCGTCAGACGGGAGGGAAGCTCGACCGTCTCGAGAGAGGTGAGCTCGGAGAGGGCACAGCAGTCAATCGTAAGAGTGTTGACTCCTTCTGCCGTTACCTCTTTCCCGTCCTTGTCCTTTTCAAAGGTCACGGTTTTGAGCGGGCAATCTTCCGTATAAATTGTGGGGAGAACCGTCAGATCCGCGGGGATCGTGTACTCGGTCAAAGCCTTCGGGAAGACCAAGATCTCCCGGTCGGTGTTGTAAAGAACGCCGCCGACGGAAAGGAGTCCGTCAACGCCCTCAGCGACCGTAATGCGCTCGAGTGCCAAGGAGGAGCTCAGCAATGTAAGAAGATCGCTTTCACTTATGAGGTTGAGAACACCCTCGTTGATCTCGAATGTCGAGGCGCCGATGAAGAGAATCTCGGACTTATCGGCATTGTAAAGGATGCCGTTCTCCTCCACATAGGAGGGGTTGCCTTCCTCGACCGTAATCTTCGTCAGATGCTCCGCCGCACCGTCATGGCCGAAGAAGTCGCTTGGCAGCTTTGTTACCGTCCTCGGGATCTCGTATTCCGTCATGCTTTCGGGGAAGACGCAGATGTTCCACTCCGCGTCGTAGAGGACGCCGTGAAGCAGATTCATCGTGCTGTCGGGAGCAAGAGAGAGCGTCAGGTGCTCGCTGTTATAGAAGGCATCGCCGTGCACCGTCACGACGGCGGCGGGCAGGCAAAGCTCATGAAGTGCGGGACAGTTAGCGAACACGCCGAAGGGCAGTGCACGCACGCCGCCGCCGAGCTTGACCGACGAAAGATCCTTGCAGCCCTCAAAGGCACTCATGCCGAGAGAGGTCACGGTACTCGGAATCATCATGCTCGTCAGAGCCGACTGATGGAAGGCATATTCGCCGATCGCGCTGACCGATTCGGGAATCGTGAAGGATTCCATCGCGGTGTCGGCGAAGGCGTATGCACCGATTCTCGCGCACCGGCTTCCCTGCTCGAAGGTGACGCGGCGGAGAGAAGTGCATCCCGCGAAAAGACCTTCGTTGCCGTCATAGCCGACAATCGAATTGTCGCGATCGGGAATTTCCAGAAGACTTGCGGGAAGCTCGATGCTCTCAAGTGCCGCGCATCTCGCAAAGGTGCCGACAGGAATCACCTTAATCCTGCTACCCTTTGCAAAAATGACACGACGAAGGGAGGAGGTGTAGTGATACTCTTCCGCGTCCGTTTTCAGGATTCTGAAGGTGTAATTCCCGAGCTCTGTCAACGTCGAGGGGAAGGTCACGCTTTCAAGACGCGTGCAGTTCTCAAAGAGGGAGTTGCCAATCTTTACGATGCCTTCGGGGAGCACCACCGTCGTCAGGTTTTGACACCTTGCAAAGGCGAGGTCACCCAATTCGCGAAGCGATGCGGGAAGGTCGAGCGAGGTAAGAGACGTACTGTAGAAGGCGTACTCGCCGATGTAGCCCAATTTGCTGTCGGCTTCAAAGGTGAGGGTCGTCAGTCCGACGCCGTAGAAGGCTCCCTCGTCAATCGAGACCACACGGGCAGGAACCGCAAAGGAAGAGAGTCCGGTGTTCGAAAACGCGGTAGCGCCGATGACAAGAGGTTTGTCACCCGGGGTAAAGGTAACGTCCGAAAGGTTTGTGCATCCGTTCAACGCGGATTTTTCCAAACGAGTAAGAGAGGCGGGGAGAACGAGAGCCGTCAGATTCGGGTTCGAATTGAAGGCGAATTCCGCAATCGTCTCAACGCCTTCGGGAACCGTGTAGGATGTGCCGGGAAGCGTCTTCAGATAATAGACAAGCGTCTTTCCGTCCGCGGTGAAGAGAACGCCGTCCACCGTCTTATAATTTGTGCCTTCGTTGATCGTCAAGGAAGTCAAAGACATGCAGTCAAGGATCGTTTCTCTGTCAAACTCGGTCATGGAGGCGGGGAGCTTCAGGGAGGTCATTCCCTGACACTGTCCGAATACTTGGTAACCGATCTTCTGCACACTGTCGGGAAGAGAAACGCTCTCAAGCTTGTTGCACCAATAGAAGGCTTTGTCACCGATTTCTTCGAGCGATGTGCTCGCCGTGAAGTCGATGGCAGTCACGCTCTTACACTCGTAGAAAGCATTTGCCGCAATCTTCCCGAGTGTTGCGGGAAGCACCACGACGCCTTCCTTTGCCTTCGGGCAGGTGATGAGCTCGGTCATTTCCGCGTTGTAAAGGACGCCGTCCATCGCGCTGTAGACCTTGCACCCGCTCTCTACCGAGAAAGAGGAGAATTGGAGGTTGAAGACATCTCTGCCATTGGCAAGGGGCGCTGTTACATTGCCCTCACTGTCGGTGAAATACGCAAGTCTTGCAGGGAGAGTGACCGAGGTCATCGGGGTCTCCGCCCAGCTCGAAGCGGAGAAGGCACTCTCACCGATCGTCAGGGGCTCCGTGCCCGGCTCAAAGGTCACAGACTTGAGATAGCAACCGTTGAATGCATCCTTACCGATACCGATTACGTCCGTATTCTTGACGGATGCGGGAATCGTAACCGATGTCAGATGAGAGGACCGGAAGGCACCCTCACCGATGGTCGTGAGACGGCTGTTCTCGCCAAAGGTGACGAAAGTGAGGCTGTATGCGAACTGGCAGGCATTGTTACCGATGCGGACCAGTCTCGACGGGAAGGCAATCGACTTCACCGAAGTGCCCGAGAGAATGCCGGAACCGCCCACGCAGTTGATACCGAAGACGAGATCGACATCGCCGTCCTCAAAGAGAAGCTCCGTGAGGTTCGAGTTGCTCGTGAAGGCATAGTCGGCAACCGTCTTCACCGATGCGGGAATCGTGAAGGAAGCGAATCTGCACTGAGCAAACGCATACTCACCGATGGTCTCAAGCTTTGCATTCGGGGCAAAGGTGAATGCGGTGACCTTATACGCATAGTTGAAGGCATATTCGCCCAAGGATCTCAGCGTCGCGGGAAGGATGACCTCACCGCTCGCAAGGCAGGTATCGAACGCGTGGTCGCCGATCGTCTCGACACCGCCGAGAGACAGAGTCGCGGCCTTTCTCGTTTTGTAGAAGGCATAGGCTTCAATCGTCTTGACTCTTTCGGGAAGCACGATGGAGGTAATCTTCGTTTGGAAGAACGCACGCTCACCGATATTCAGGGGCGTATCGCCGTCCTCGAAAACAACGGTCCCGATGCCCGAGGAAACGAAGGCTTCCTTTCCGATATAGGTGACCGACGAAGGAATCGTGATTGTACTCAGTCTCGAGGTATAGCAGAACGCGCCGTCGCCGATCGTCTTAACCGACGAGGGGATCGTCACGGACGAAACTCCCGTGTACGCAAACGCCATATTCGCAATCGCGGTGACGGTGTTCGGGATCTCGTAGGAGGAACCCGTCTTGCCCGAGGGATAGAGAAGCAGCACATCGGGGTCATTGTTTGCATTCTTGGTGTAAAGAACGCCGTCAAGCGAAAGGAACACGGGGTTTTCTTTATCCACCACAATCTCTCCGACGAGGAGGCCCGAGAAGAAGTTCGGCAATGCGGTGACGTTCTTCGGCAGGGTCAGGGTGTCAATCTCACAATCCGCGAACACGCCGTTTCCGAAGGCGAGAGCGTTCTCACCCGATTCAATGGTCACGGAGAGCTTGTACCAGTTCGCGAAGGCACCGTCGCCGACGTTCGTCACGCTTGCGGGGATGGAGATCGCCTTATCTGCATTTCTCTGTGCCCTGTAGTCGCCAAAACGGAAAGCATAAGCACCGATGCTCCTGACAAGGCTCCCTTCCGCGAAGGTGATGCTCGTGATGCGGTGACCGTCGAAGGCATAATCGCCCACGGTCAGCCCGGCGGGAACCTCCGCACCGGCGAAGGTCAGGGTCGTAAGACCGTAGTCGCCGCGGAAGGCGGCGGTCCCGATCTCGGCAATGCGGGCAGGGATCGTCAGCGCACCCTCGAGATAACGGCAGCCGTAGAAGGCACCCTCGGCGATCTTCGTCACAGCCTCGGGAATGACATAATCTTTGACTTTCTTGTAGGTCGGGAAGTAGAGGAGGGTGGCGCCGTAGTCACCGAAGAGAACGCCGTCCTCGGAGATGAAGCGCGCGTTGTGTCCCTTCGCGACCGAGAGCTCCGCAATACCGCAACCCTCGAAGGCATTCGGGGTATTCTCCTCGGAAAACTCACCGTCCGAAAGCTCGTATCTTACGAGCGAAATGCTTCCGAGTCTTGCGGGAAGAACCATGCTTGTCAGCTCTTTACATTTCAGGAAGGCGCGGTCGCCGACGGTCAGGGCGGGAACACCCGCGGTGGCACCCGCGTTCTCAAAGACAACAGAGGTCAGAAGTTCGCACTCTGCAAAGGCTTCCGTTCCGATTTCTCTGACACTTGAGGGAATGATAATTTTCGTGAGTCTGCTTCCCGCAAAAGCGCGATCGGGAATTACGTCGGTGCCTGCGGGAATCGTATAGACACCGCTCTTCGCGGCAGGCATATAGACGGGATGCCTTGCGCCGCTCGTACCGCGTTCAAACAGAACGCCGTCCGAGGAGGAGTAGCGGGGAGAGGCTTCCTTTGCGTCGTAGACCTCGACGGAAGCGAGGTTCTTACAGCCGTCGAACGCGCCGGAGGCGATTTCCTCAATGCTGCTCGGAATGCGGAGCTCGCTCAGGGTCTCACGGCTCGTAAATGCACCGCGTGCGATGATACGAACCTTTTCGCCGCGATATTCGGCGGGAATCGTCACCGAGGTCACAAGGTCAATCCTCGGACCCGCAGACACCGCATAGCCGTTTCCGACCTTTTCAAAGGTAAAGACACCGTCTACCCAAAAGGCATAAAGCATGACGTTATCGTCAAGGTAATTCCAAGGGGAAAGCGAGTTGCCATCGGTGTCCGTGTAGGCAATACCCGAGCCGTTCGGTGCGCTGAACCAACCGCCGAAGGAAGCGGTCGCGGAAGAGGTCGCGGGGACGGGCAGCTTGTAATTCTTTCCGTAGAGAACGGATGCGGTCTTGTCCTCATCGTCGCCCGCGGAAAGAGTGAGCGTATAGGTTTTCGATGTGTAGTAGGCGTAGAGAACCATCTCCCCGGACTCGGCGAAGTACGGGTCGGTGTACTTTCTGCCATTGCTCTCCGCGCCGCCCGGAACATTGTACCATGCGGCGAAGACATAGCCGTCCTTTTCGGGCGCGGGCAGGGTCATCGGGTCGCCGACGGCTTTATAGAGAGGCGCGCCTTTGTTGCCGCCGCGGCTGTCGAGCGTCACGGTATAGGCATAGACCTTGGTCTCTTTCCATTCGGAGGTGAAGCTGCCGCTCTTGAAGCGGACGCGCAGGGTATTCTCCCCTGCTTTGGCAAGGGTGTCGAAGGTGCGGAAGGAATTGCCGACGACGGTGAAAATCTCCCCGTTCTCTACCTGTACCTCGTAGGAATCCGCACCGAGGACAGGCGTCCATGTGAGCTTACCCGCACGGTAGGAGAGGTCGTCCTTCATCTCGTGATAACGGACGGTCACGGCGGTCTCGGCACTGCCGCCCGCGGCGGTAACCTTCAGAGTGACAGTATAATCCGAGCCTTCGGCAAGAGCGACTTCGGCAGCCGCAAGGTCGACCTCGGTCTTCCCTGCTTCGACCGTCAGCGTTTTGTCGCCGAATTTCACCTCATAGGAATCGGCGCCCGGAACGGCATCCCACGAGAGGACGGTGCCGACGAGGCGAAGGTGCTTCGGCACGGCGGGTGCCGTCTTGGTAAAGGAGAGGGTCGCGGCATCGGGTGAGTTGTAGCCGCGGGTCACGGGCGTGACGGAAGCGGTGTAATCGCCGTTTGCGAGCGAGAGAAGCGAGAGCTCGGTGCCCGTCACGTTGACGGTGGTGTCGCCGATCTTAACGATGTAGTAGGCGGCGCCGCGAACGGCTTCCCACGAGAGGGTGCCGTCCTTCACGACAAGGTCGCGAGCGGCATCGAGATGTCTTTCGTATACGAAGGTGGCGGTGGAGGAGGCGCGTCCCTTTGCCGTCGCGGTGACGGTGAAGGTGATGCCGCCCTTCTTCATCTCACAGCCGAAGAAGTTGAAGCAGGTGGAGGTACCGTTATCGAAGGCGGTATGTACGTGATCGGGGTTGCCGCAATCGACGGTGATGTAGTAATGCTCCGCACCGTCCGCACTGCGGAAGACGAGGACGGAGGAATCCGTCACGAAGAAATCGCCGACGCGGGAGAGTGCGAGGTGGGTATAATAACGGGTCGCGGTATCGGAGATCGCGGTGCCGCCCGCATTGACGGCGACGACCTCGATCTTATACTCGCCCACTTCCCCGAGGGTGAGTGGGAAGGTGGTGCCCGTCACGCGCTGTGCATTCGCGAGGACGGTACCGTCGGGTGCCGTCACGGTGACGAGATAAGCGGCGGCGCCGACGGAATCCCAGCTTGCCGCCTTGGCACTTACGCTGACGGCGGGCGTCGCGGTCGTGGCATCCGCCTTCTGCCATACGGCATAGAGGGTGGTATCCTCGGTGAAGAGGGTCGCGTCCTGCGCCTCCGCACCGGCGAAGCGGGCGGTAAGCTTATCCGCGCGGTTCGTATCGCTCATCCACCAACCGACGAAGGTATATCCGTCTCTCGTCGGCACGGCGGCGTCATAGAGCTTTCCGCCGATCGTCGCGGCATCGGGCAGAGTGGCGCCCGCATAGCCGAGGTCATAGTGCACGGTATATTCCTTCGCGTCCGCGGACTTCGGGACAAAGCGTGCATAGAGGGTCATATCGGCAAGAACGGGGGTGCTGCCGAAGGCGAAGGGCGTCTTGCACTCGGCATCGGTATACCAGCCGAGGAAGACGTAGCCGTCCTTTGTGGGGTCGGCGGGGGTCTTCAGCGTCTTTCCGTTCAGGACGGTGACGGGGGACGTCACACTGCCTCCGTCGGTGTTGTAGGTCACGGTGCAGTAGGCTTTTTTCAGGAAGCGCAGCTGCGTGTCGTTATAGGTCAGGGTAATGACGTTCCCCTCGAGCTTCGCCGTGCGCGTAATGCTCCCCGCGGTCAGGGTCAGCGTGCCGTCGGCAAGCGTGTAGCTACCGTCCTCCGCAGAGGTCTTCACCGCCAAGGTGAAATGGCAGTTACCGCCGAGGGTCAGAAGGTACTCCTTGCCTTCGCCGGCGTCAAAATAATAAACGCCAGCTTCGGCACCGGACGCTGTCGTCGGTGCGGGAGTGGGATTATCGTCGGGGCCCGGGGCGGGGTCTTCACCGCAACCGGAAAGCGACAGAAGGAGCGCCGCGATCAGCGCCAGTGCCGCAAGGATGATGCCGAGTGATTTTCTTCTCATGGTCTTTTTCTCCTAAAATATCGGACAAGAATACAGGATTGACAAAACAGTGTGGAACGGGAGCTTTCTCACGGGGTGAAAAAGACATCCGCGGAGCCTTTTTTGATATTCAACGGTATTGTCAGGAAACCTATACTTTTTCTGACAGCCGTTTTTTATCAAAAAAAGAGCTTGCAAGCGGATCGGCAGGCTCTTTTTTCTATATCGGGAAAAGTATGCTTTTCCTGACAGCTTTTTGAAAAGAAATCCGCCGTTTTATCCGTTTTTTCTACTACTATTTCATGATACCCTAATTATAGCACGGTCGAATTTCCTTGTCAATTGTCAGATTTTACAGAATTTTTTCTATATTTGAACACAGTTACCGAGGTATTTCACATATTTGCATAAATCAATGTGCGGGTATGAGAAAACGTAATATCAAAATAGAGTTTGGTTATATCCGACGGTTTCGGAGAGGCTTCGGTGACTGCTTTTAAACGCGCTCGCGTCGCGTTGCGTGTGAGCGATGCGTATGCACGGGTGCGTGTTCGGTGCGTGTGTGCGGTGCGCGCGCGCGATTCGTATGCGCTATGCGCGCTCACGTGCGGAAGGAAAAAACGCGCTTTCTCCATTTTAGAAGAAGCGCCGAATGCACGATCACAAGCACCGAGCCGGCATTGTGCACGAGGGCGCCGACGACCGGGCTTAAGATCCCGAGGGCGGCGAGCGCGACGGCAAGAAAGTTCAGCGTCATGGAGAAGGTCATGTTGAGCTTTCGATTTTATAGCTTTGGCGCATTTTCAATGGCTTTTTACATCTTTTTCGCTTTATCTCGGTTTTCCTTCCCTTTACCCGATGCGGCGGATCGGCGGTAAGGCGCGTAGGGGCAAAACGAGAGAAGCATCGCGAAGAAAAAAGATGAGAATTCAGAGAAAAGCAAGATCAACATATCTGATATTAGAATAGTAGAGTCTATATAAATATGATTGAATTTATTTATAAGCAAAAAGCAGGCAGACGTTGAATGAATCATCTGCTTGCTTTTTGTTACGGCTTTTTTGATTTTAGCATTTCTGCCTTCGATCTCGTTCGTTTTGAACACTTTTATTTACAAAACGGGCAAAAAATCAACACTTTCGGATTGGTATTTATTCAAATCTTGCCATGTCTTCCGTTAACCACTCGTAGATATAATTGAACTGCTCTTTTACATAGGTGATGTCTTCGTCGGACGGGGTGAAGGAATAGGAATGCTTTACCTCACAGCGATTTAATGTCAACGCGATCGTTTTTGAATAGTTGATGCTTGAGCATTCCACGGTAAAATACTTTCCGTCATTCCATTCGTACTTGAATTCAAATTTGAAATAATCAAATCCTTTTTGGTGATCGTAATACCCGTGAAACGAAACCGTGCGTCTTGCTCCGCTCGACCAATAATACTCACCATAGTATTTCATCCAACCGTCTGTTGCGACCATAAGAGTTTCCGTCGTGCTGAAGGCTACCTCGTCATCGTTAACCCCTTCATTTTCCCACTCATAAACATAAGCGAAAGATTCGCCCGTAGCGTGATCGGGAATATTGAATATCGCCTGCGCATAGTACGCGTCTTCCATCACGTGAGCGTTGGTTACGAACCATCCGTCGCGATCGAATACGAATGCGCTTCCCGTTCCGATCGGCTGTTCACCTAACCCCTGTACGACGATCTGAAAAACGTTGCCCGCAAAATAAGAGCTTTTCGGAACGCGATATGCGATCTTTTCCGTCACCGTTTTGCCATTACTCCATGCGATGTAATCCCACTTATCGCTGTCGGGAGGAAAAGGGTACTCTTTCGGTGTTCCCCCCCTTCTTGACCTTTTCCTCATGGAGTAGAGTTCCGTCGGCATCGTACCAGAGATATGCCGTGGTTTCCTCCTTTGCGGCGGTTTCATCGGTCGATGTGTCGGGGGGTGTCTGTATGATTGTCGGAATTGTTGTTACCGCTACCGCCATGATTGCCACTATTATTTGTGATATCACACGCCGAGAAGCAACAGATCAGCGCACATAATACCACGATCAAAAGCAACGGATGCAAAAATCTTTTCATCTTCATGTTCAAAACTCCTTTATAACAGTGCCCTCTGAAGAAAGCCGCCGAAAAAACGCGATCCGCTTCCTCTGTGGCGCGGTCCACACCGTCCGAAGATATGAAAATCGATGCAGAATCTTCGGACAAAAACATTCAACGGTGTCACATGATTATTATCTCAAAGCTTTCTTATTTTCAATAGAAATTACAAAAAAGGGCATCACAAAAAGAAAACATTTGTGATGCCCTTCCCTATTCCTTTCATCAAATCCGGGAACTCTTTCTTTACGAAGCATGAAATCCTGCTACCGGATTGCTGTCATGGCTTCGCGAAAGGAGGAGCTTTTTGCATATTCAAAATGTTTGGCAGAAAATAATGCTTCCTATTCTCTGCGAGCATTTGATTTTTCGAAAAAATCGTGCGATCATTCCCACTCGATGGTGGCGACGGGCTTCGGGGAGAGGTCGTAGAGCACGCGGTTCACGCCCTTGACCTCGGCGAGGATGCGGTCGGTGATGCGGTGCAGAAGGGCGTAGGGGATCTCCTCGATCGTGGCGCTTGTCGCGTCGATCGAGTTCACCGCGCGGATCACGACGGGAAGCTCCCATGTGCGCTTACCGTCCTTGATGCCCGTGGAGCGGTAGTCCGGCACGACGGTGAAATACTGCCACACCTTACCCGCGAGCTTCGCGGCGGCGAATTCCTCGCGAAGGATCGCGTCCGAATCGCGCACGACCTCGAGGCGGTCACGCGTGATCGCGCCCGTGCAACGGACGCCGAGCCCGGGACCCGGGAAGGGCTGACGGTAGACCATGCTGTCGGGAAGCCCGAGGGTGTGTCCCACCATGCGGACTTCATCCTTATAGAGAAGCTTCACCGGCTCGACAAGCTCGAAGTTCAGCTCCTTCGGCAGACCGCCGACGTTGTGATGTGCCTTGACGCCGTGACTCTCCAGAATATCGGGATAGATGGTGCCCTGCGCGAGGAAGCGGATGCCGTTCTGCTTCTTTGCCTCCTCCGCGAAGACGTCGATGAATTCCTTACCGATGATTTTCCGCTTCTCCTCGGGGTCGGTGACGCCCGCAAGCTTATCAAGGAAGCGGTCGGTCGCGTCGACGTAAATGAGGTTCGCGTCCATTTGATTGCGGAAGACCTCGATGACCTGCTCGGGCTCGCCCTTGCGGAGAAGTCCGTGATTGACATGCACGCAGACGAGATTCTTCCCGATCGCGCGGATGAGAAGCGCGGCGACGACCGAAGAGTCCACGCCGCCCGACAAGGCAAGAAGTACCTTTCCGTCCTTTACCTGTGCGCGGATGGCGTCGATCTGCTCGGCGATAAACGCCTCGGCAAGCTCTTTTGTGTTGATCCTCGCCATATCGACGGGGCGAATATTGTTTTCCATCGTTTTCCCTGCTTTCTTTTTTTATTTCTATTATAACGGATATTGCGGGAAAAAGCAAGAGGGCGGGGCGAAAATTTTGTCGAAGGGAGTTGCCGCGTTTTGCGTTCGAAATCCGATGCAAAACGCGCAAAAGCCGCGGAGATTTTTTCACTTCTCCGCGGCTTTTCTACGTTATATCGGGAATATTTATTTACATTTTCATCTTTCCGACGAGGTCGCCGTTGTATTCGTTCAGGAAAGTCTCCGCAGTCTTCGTCACGCGGAGTGTGACCATATCATCCTTGAAGGCGAAGTAGGCGGTCATACTTTCAAATTTCGTCAGGTGCTAAGCAAGAGGGTCAGTGCGAAAGTGCGGGCACCTTTGCCGCGGCGCGGATGCGGCAGCTCGTGACACCGAGAATGGTCTCGCCGTCGATCTGAAGCGCCGTCGGGCGGTCAAAGGTCACGGTGATGTCCCGCCCCGTCATGACTTCTACGGCGTTTTTATGCCTGACATGTTCTCCCTTGAAGATGGAGGGGAAGATCATTAGGGTACGGAGCTTGCCCGTGCCGTGCATGACCATGGTGGAGACGGTGTGCTCCTCTCCGAGACGATCCTGCGCGGGGGTCGGCATCATGCCGCCGCCGTAGTAGTGTCCGTTCATCGTCGGGGCGAGCCAAACCTTGCGAAATTCATGCGTTACGCCGTCGACCGTGATCTTCGCATTGACGGGGCGGAAGTGAAAGAGCAATCCCTTGATGGCGATGGCGGCATAATTCACGGGCTTTTCCGACGTTTTGCGAAGGCGGTCGCCCACCTCGCAACAATAGCCGTCGATGCCGTAGCCGACGCCGTTGAGGACACGGTAGGTCTTCCCGTTCACCTCGACGGTCGGGAGGTTCACGATGTAACGGTCGATACAGAGGGGGGTATCCGTCCCGTCGGTGACATCTCTCCAGAAGTCGTTTCCGCTTCCGACGGGGTAGTACCAGACGGAATTCGGATAGGTGAGGGCTGCCGTATCGTTCAGAAAGCGATTGAGCGTCCCGTCACCGCCCGCGATAAGGATCCTGTCCTCGGGGGCGCACGCGGCGAAGAAATCCGCATAGCCGTTCAGCTTTGTCATGTCGTAAAGCTCGACGGCCGCGTCGCTCATTTTTTCGACGAGTTTTTCCGTCTCCTGCTTTCCTTTTCCGTTTCCTGCTTCCGGATTGTAAAGAATTCTGTACATATTCATTGTTTTTCCTCCATGGACGGATAAAGTGTACGGTCGTTCCCGACTTTTTGCCGTGCGGGGGACTCCTCCCTCGACATGGTTTCGAGAAGGCGAACGAGGCGCGGTCGGTTATACCGTTGAATCAAAATATACGGAAAATTGGCGGCGAAGCACAAGAGTGAGAAGACGAGCCCGCCGACGCCCTTCCAAAGGAACAAACAGAAAAATCCGAGCACGCAAAGAAGCGCGTGGGTCAGCTCCGCGACGCAGGTCTCCCGTATCATCAGTGGGAGTCGTGCCCGAAAGTCGCCCGAAAGGTTCTTCGGTGGCATGAGATCGGGCGCGATCCGACTCATATCGGGCAGCTTCTTTTGCCAACGTCTCACCTTCAGACGGGCGTACAGTCTGTCTTCCGCTTCGTGATGCCGAAAGGGAAAGCGCGTCTCGGAAAACCACGACTTCGGCACCAGACGCCCGAGGGGAAAGGCAAGAAGCTCGATGGCGGCGATATAGAGAATGCAACGAAGCATTTCGTTTTTCTCCTTTGCGGATGTTGCGTTTCTCTTCGGTTCCCCGCCCCGTTCTCCGAGGGAGCACCGAAAAGATTCTCACCGTACTATTATAAAGTTGAAATTGCAATTTTTCCTCAACAGAACATCAACAAATGTTGAGAATTCCGGAAAAATTCATAATTATTTCAAAAAAATCCCCGAGAGCCGCGCAAATACGGCTCTCGGGGATTTGACTCCCGAAGGACTCAATAATTTTCTTTTCTCACTTCGAAGAAGCTCTGCGGATGGGCGCAGACGGGGCAGACCGCAGGCGCTTTCACACCCATGACAAGGTGACCGCAGTTGCGGCACTCCCACATGGTCATCTCGCCCTTCTCGAACACCTTCTGCATCTCCACGTTGGAAAGCAGGGCGCGGTATCTTTCCTCATGTGCCTTCTCGATGGCGCCGACGGCACGGAAACGATAGGCAAGCTTCGGGAAGCCTTCCTCCTCCGCTTCCTTCGCAAATTGCTCGTACATGTCCGTCCATTCGTAGTTTTCACCCGCTGCCGCCGCGGCAAGATTCTCCGCCGTAGTGCCGAGCCCGCCGAGCTCCTTGAACCACATCTTTGCGTGCTCCTTCTCGTTCTCCGCGGTCTTGAGGAAGATCTCCGCGATCTGCTCATAGCCTTCCTTCTTCGCGACGGAGGCAAAGTAGGTATACTTGTTTCTTGCTTGGGATTCTCCGGCAAATGCCGCCATGAGATTCTTTTCGGTTTTCGTTCCTTTGAGTGCCATTTTGTGTTTTCTCCTTTATCAATGTAAATTATTGTTTTCTTTTTGCGCTTTTTCCCGGCAGACGGGGCAGATGTGCCGAATCTTGAATTCGTAGGAGGTCGGTGCTTCTCCGAGTGCATCTGTCAGGGATTTTTCAAGCCACGGGAGCGGCAGGTCTTCCACCTTCCCGCACACCTCACAGATCAGATGCGGATGCGGAGTGTATGCCTTGTCGTAAAGGTCGGCGCCGTCTACGGTGATGCGACGGATGCTCTTCTCCTCCTCCATCGCGTGGAGGTTGTTATACACCGTCGCGCGGGAGATCGCGGGGAGCCGCTCCTTCGCCAGACGAAAGATCTCCTCCGCCGAAAGATGCCCGCCCGTCGAGCGAAGAACCGCGATGACGGCTTGTCGTTGCTGTGTCATGTGTTTTTCCTTTTTAGAATGATTCTATAAATATTATACTCATTCTAAATTCGTTTGTCAAGCCCTTTTTTCATTTTTTCCGAAAATTTTTATTTTAACGAAAATTCAATTCCGCCCGCCCCTCCGCTAACCGTAAAGGAAGTTTTTTGCAGCTCTCCGCGCGAAGGCTTTTTCTTTTCTTAGGAAGCATATAAAAGGACTGCCTTTCTTGCGGCAGTCCTTTTATATGGAATATCGGCGTGAGGCATTCGTCTGAAACAGGGCGGGTTGTGCCGATCTTCATTGAAGGTAAAATCATTTTGCGTATTGTCCGTTTGCGAAGAGATCACGAGGAAAGAACCAAAAAGGATTTCGCTCTCGGATCTCGGTCTCAGGTCTTAGATGATAGATCTCGGAGCTTTGCCCCTCGTTTTGTATTTTCGAAAACGCGGGGCAAAGCTCCTAATTCTTAATTCATAATTCATAATTCATCATTCTTAATTCTCTCTCCCTCTCCCTTCCCTTCTCTTCCGCGTCGGCGGACGCAATCGGTCAGGAGATACTCGATCTGCCCGTTCACGGAGCGGAAGTCATCCGCCGCCCATGCGGCGAGGGCATCGTAAAGGGATTTCGACAGGCGGAGGGGGACTTGCTTCTTTTCTTCCGACATATCAGTAGAGGCTTCCCGAATTGACGACGGGCTGTGCGTCGCGGTTCCCGCACAGGACGACGAGGAGGTTCGATACCATTGCCGCCTTTCTCTCTTCGTCGAGGACGATCGTCCCGTTCGCGCCGAGGCGCGCGAGCGCCATCTCGACCATGCCGACCGCGCCGTCGACGATCATCTTCCGCGCGTCGATGATGGCGGACGCCTGCTGACGCTGCAGCATAACGGCGGCAATCTCCGGGGCATAGGCAAGATAGGTGATGCGCGCCTCGACGATCTCGAGTCCCGCGCTCTCTACCTTTGTCTGGATTTCCGCGCGGATCCTCTCCGCGACCACCTCGCTCGAGCCGCGGAGGCTTCCTTCATCGGCGATGCCGTCACCCGTGGTATCGACATTGGGCGCGACGTCATAGGGGTAGATGCGGACGATGTTGCGCAAGGCGCTGTCGCATTGCAGGGAAAGGTATTCCTTATAGTTATCGACATTGAACGCCGCCTTCGCCGTATCGACGATGCGCCAGATGACGGCGATACCGATCTCCACGGGGTTGCCGAGGCAATCGTTAATCTTCTGACGGTTGTTGTTCAGGGTCATCATTTTGAGGGACATTTTCTTTGTGGGAAGCTCGAGCGTCACCGAGCCGTCGTTGTCCCCGACGGAGATCGACGCCTGACTCTTTACGTCCCCGCTCTGATTGAGCTTTGTGGCGGCGGCGGGATTGACCGCGGTGGCAAAGGGATTGACGAAATAGAAGCCCTCTCCCTTCAATGTGCCGATGTATTTTCCGAAGAGGGTAAGGACGAGCGCCTCCTGCGGCTTCAGGACCTTCAAGCCCACGAAGGGAAACCAGCCGAGCGAGAGCCAGACGATGCCGAGCACCATCAGGGGCACGATCTCGGTGACTGCGCCGATCACGATCAGGGTGATGGCAAGGCAGAGTCCGAGGAGCGTGAGAAGCAGTACCTTCATTCCGTTCTTTTTGCCTTCGAGTACGATTTCTTTCATGAGAATTCCTCCGTATTAAAGTGATATCAATATCATATCACATTCTTATGTGGTTGTCAAGAGATCTCCGAAAAAAACGAGCGCGATTGACTTTTGTCTCTTTCTGTGCTATACTGGATGCATTCCGATGAAAATATAATATAAGGAGATAAACATGAAGACAGGAGACCTTCTCTACGGATTCCGTGTGACGGAGTGGCGGGAGCTTCCCGAGATCGGCGCCGTCATGTGGCGCATGGTATATGAAAAGAACGGCGCCGAGCTCATTTTCCTCGAGCGGGAGGATGAGAACAAGACCTTCGCCATCACCTTCAAGACCATCCCCGAGGATGACACGGGTGTATTCCATATCATTGAGCACTCGGTGCTTTGCGGTTCGGACAAATTCCCCGTCAAAGAGCCGTTTGTCGACCTGTTAAAGGGGTCAATGCAAACATTTCTTAACGCTATGACCTTTCCCGACAAGACAATGTACCCGATTTCCAGTCGGAATGACAAGGATTATCTTAATCTGATCGACGTATATATGGACGCGGTGCTTCACCCGACGATTCTCTCCGACCCGCGCATTTTCCGCCAGGAGGGATGGCATCTCGAGCTCTCCTCCGCGGAGGAGGAAATGAAGTGTGCGGGCGTCGTTCTCAACGAGATGAAGGGTGCCTATTCCTCGGTGGACGAGGTAATCTCGGAGGAGATGACAAAGCTCATGTTCCCCGACCTCTGCTACGGAAAGGACTCGGGCGGCGAGCCGGAGGCGATCACCACGCTTTCCTATGAAAAGTTTCTCTACTTCCACGGAAAATATTATCACCCCTCCAATGCGAGGATCTTCCTCGACGGGTCGGTGAAGCTCGACGAGGTGCTTCCTCTTCTCGACGGTTATCTTTCCGCTTACGGGTATAAGAAAATCGACGCGTCGATCCCCGATCAATCCCCCGTGGCTCCCGCGCCCGCGAAAAAATATTATGAAATCTCCCCTGCCGAGGATGCCGCGGGCAAGGTGCGCGTCGCGCTCGGCTACGGCGCTTACCGCTATGACGAGCAGGCAAAGCAGATCGCCCTCAGCGTTCTGTTCGACCTCCTCGTCGGGACAAACGAATCTCCTCTGAAAAAGGCGCTTCTCTCCGAGGGGCTTTGCGAGGATGTCAACCTCTACCCCTACGACGGCATACGGCAATCCATCGTCACCCTTGAGATCCGGAACACCGAGGAGGAGAAGGTGCCCCTGCTTCTCGAGCGCATCACACGCGTCTTCGAGGAAGCGGCGGCAGGGCTTGACCGCGCCCGTCTGACCGCCTCTCTGAACAGTCTCGAGTTCCGTTTGAGAGAAAGAGACTACGGCACGCTGCCCCGCGGGCTTGCCTACGCGATCTCCTCTCTCGAGACATGGCTGTACGACGGCGACCCTGCGCAGAATCTTTGCTTTGCCGACACGATGGCAACTCTTCGCGCCGAGATGGAAAACGGATATTTCGAGCGGCTTCTGCGAGAGGTCTTCCTTGAAAATCCGCACCGTGCGACGCTCGTCATGCTCCCGTCGAAGACGCTCGGAGAAGAGCGCGCGGAAAAGGAAAAACGCCGCATGGCGGCATGGAAAACGTCGCTCGGCGAGGCGGGTGTGCGCGCGGTCCTGCGCGAGAGCGAAGAGCTTCGCACATGGCAGCAGACCGAGGACAGCGAAGAGGCGCGTGCGACGCTCCCGATGCTTTCCATCTCGGACATTTCCGAGGCGCCCGAGGCGCTCCCCTGCGAGATGACGGAGGTGGAGGGGACGCCCCTTCTCTATCACGATGTGAGCACCGACGGCATCGTCTACCTCGAACTTCTCTTCCGCGCCAACGACCTCGGACGGGAAGAGCTTTTGCTTCTGCCTCTGCTCAGCGCGGTACTCGGTCAGCTCGATACCGAAAAGTACGGCGCGCTCGCGCTTCAGGATGAGATCAAAACATGGCTCGGCGGTGTGAATTTTGCCGTCGACGCCTCCGACCGAAAGGATCTCGCAGACGGCGCCTTTGTCAATCTCCGCGTTACGGTCAGTGCCCTTGACGGGAACCGCGGAAAGATTGTCGGCATCCTCGACGAGATTCTCTATCACACGAAATTCTCCGACCTTGACGCCATCGGGCACATTCTCCGTCAGTTGAAGCTCGACAGCGAGGAATTCTTCGTTTCCTCGGGACATTCGGCGGCGATCAAGCGCGCCACCGCGCATTTCAGCGTCGGTTCCGCCGTCGGCGAGCTGATTGCCGGATACGAGTCCTACCGTTTCCTGAAGGAAAAGGACAAGAGCTTCTCCGCGTGCGGGGAGGCTATCGCGTGCGCGCTCTCTTCGCTCGCGAAAAAACTCTTTACGAAGGAGCGCCTGTTCATCGGTCTGACGGGAAGACGGGAGCCGGACTTCCTCTCCGACCTGCTCTCCGTCATGAAGAGCGACGGCGTGCGTCCCCCCGAGCGAATCGACTGCCCGCTTCTCTGCACGAAGGGAGAAGGCATCGTCATCCCCGCGCAAATCTCTTTTGCCGCGATGGCGGCGTGTGACACCGCGTCCTATTCGGGCGCGATGTCCGTCGCGCAGAAAATCCTGTCGCTCGAGTATCTCTGGAACACCATCCGCGTGCAGGGCGGCGCTTACGGTGCGGGCTTCGGCGCGCGGCGGGGCGGCATGTTCTTCTGCTACTCCTACCGCGACCCGAACGCCGCGCGGAGCCTTGCCCGCTACCGCGAGGTGGCAGACTTCCTTCGGAAATTCGCCGACGGCGCTCCCGACCTTACCAAATATATCATCGGTGCCGTCGCGGCGTCCGAGCCCCTGCTCTCCCCGAGCATGAAGGGAAACGTCGCGACCTCCCTCTACCTCCAGGGCGTCACCTACGAGGACAGAATGCGTCTGCGCCGCGAAATGACGGAAACGACGGCGGACGATCTCCGCGCCATCGCCGACCGCATCGAGGCGGCGAGTGCCGGCGCCGCGCTCTGCGTCGTTGGCGCGAAGGAAGCGCTCGACGCCTGCGGCGAGGAGCTTCCCGTGCGGCTCGAGCTGTAAAAAGGCATCGAAACGGGCATCCGAAGAGAAAATTTTTTCGGAAATGCAAAAAAAATGAAAAAACCTCTTGCTTTTTTTGAAAAAGTGTGGTATACTAACTGCGTTCCGCCTATGGAGGTGTAGCTCAGTTGGTTAGAGCGTTTGCTTGACATGCAAGAGGTCATAGGTTCGAGCCCTACCATCTCCACCAAAAAAGCAGCCATTAGGCTGCTTTTTTTTACTCATTCGTTTTAGCAAACAAAAGATCGACCGAACGGATCTCGTTTGTCTGGACAGATTTTCCTTATCGATAGATCTGTCTTATCATTGTTATCCTTATATTTTTATATTTTCATATTTTCGTTATCATCGCAAGAAATTGAGTAAGGGGCTTAAAATGCGCAATTGGACGAGAGAAGAAGAGATCGTTGTTTTTGATTTATATTGCAAAATTCCATTCAAAAAGTCTTCAAAGAATCACCCGGAGGTCATTCGAATTGCGAAAATAATCGGAAGAACGCCGAGTTCTGTAAACATGAAAATCGGAAACTTCGGATCGTTTGATGATAATCTAAAACGGCAAGGGATTGTTGGTTTAACAAATGCAAGCAAATTAGACGAGGAAATTTGGAACGAATTTAACAAGCGTTGGGATGAATTATCTTTTGAAAGTGCGCAAATTATATCTCAAAAGATGTCAGAATCTACATCTCTCCTCGATAGCATGAAAATCCCTCTTGGGAAAGAAAACATTGTAACCATAAAACAGCGCGTGAATCAATCTTTTTTTCGCTCTGCTGTATTAGCGTCCTATCATGGTGAATGTTGTATTACAGGGCTCTCAATTCCCGAAATGCTGATTGCGAGTCATATCAAGCCATGGAAAGACAGCACGGAAGCAGAAAAAACAAATCCGCGGAATGGGTTATGTCTAAACGCTCTCCATGATAAGGCTTTCGACAAGGGATACATAACGGTTAGACCAAATGGAGAGATACTTCTTTCAAAAGAATTGAAAAAAAGCAATTCCGAAGTCCTTCAAAAATTTTTCTTATGCTACGAAGGTCAAAAAATACAATTACCTGATAAATTTTTGCCGGACAAAACATTTCTCGAATATCATAATGACGTAATCTTTGAAAAATAGAAAAACAGATAAGTCTGAACACAAATATTGAGACCGAAAAAGATACTAATCGCTTCGGATTTTTCGTTGCGTGTATTACAACGATAGTTTTTCAGACGAATACAGTGTTCTTTCAAAGCGGCGGATATTTTTGCTTTTTGGGGCATATACTGCTTCTGTAACATACGGAAGGAGAAGCGGTATGAATTCTCTCGGACGAAAGGTCTTCTTTTGGCAGCTCGCGGGGTTTGCCGCCGTGACGCTTGTCGGTTCGCTTTTGCATTTTCTTTACGAATGGACGGGCGAGTCTTCGTTTGTCGGTGCGTTTTCCGCCGTGAACGAGTCGACGTGGGAGCACATGAAGCTGCTCTTTTTCCCAATGCTCTTATTTGCGCTGATCGAGGGGATCTTCTTTCGCGAGGTTCCCTGCTTCTTTCAGATCAAATTTCAGGGGACGCTGCTCGGGCTTGTTCTGATCCCCGTGCTCTTCTATACGTATAACGGCGTGTTCGGCACGTCGCCCGCGTGGGTGAATATTTCCGTCTTTTTTCTCGCCGCGCTCGTTGCCTTTGTGTTTGAGGGGCGGCGGCTCGTCCGCGCGGAGGGGCGCCCCTGCTCTGTCGTCCTCCCTCTTCTCGGCTTCGCTCTGCTCGCGGGGGCATTCGTGCTCTTTACCTACCGCCCGCCGATGCTCCCGCTCTTCCGCGACCCGCTGACGGGCGGATACGGCATCGGATGAGGAGATATGACGGCAAAGAAGAAAACCCGTGTGCATCAAAATCGTTGACGAACGAGCCTCTTTCTTTTACACTATAAGAAGCAAGAAAAAACCGCTTTCTCGTGGCAAAACGTCGTGAGAAAGCGGTCTTTTGTAAATATAACTTTCCTTTATATGCTTGTATCGATCTTGAAGCGTTGGATCTTGCGCAGGGTGTTCTTCGGGAATTCGGTGCGGCGGACGCGGAGAAGATCGATCTTCCGATAGGAGACGGCGGTGCTGTTGTACGCGTCCGTTATGCGGCGGAAGTGCGCGTACAGGTCCTCGTCGGAGAGGGGGAGGAATTCCTCGGTCGGGTAGATCTCCGCCACGATGGCGTGACGGGTCGGATCGTCCTTTCCGATGCCCTCGTACACGACGACCTCCGCGACACCCCGCTCGGCGCCGAGAAGAGTCTCGATCTCCTCGGGGTAGACGTTCTTTCCGTTCGGGAGGATGATGAGATTCTTCGACCTGCCCGATAGGATGAGCCTCCCCGCCCCGTCGAGGCGTCCGATGTCCCCCGTGCGGAAGTAGCCCTCCGAGTCGAAGGCATCGGCGGTCTCCTTCGGCATATGGTAATAACCGAGCATGACGTTCTCCCCCTTGACGCGGACTTCCCCGTTGCCCTCGGCGTCGGGGTCGGCGATCTTCAAAGAAAGGCAGGGGAGCGGGAAGCCGACGGTACCCGGGGTATTGAGCTTATCGCGATTGCAGGCGACGAGGGGGGAGCACTCGGTGATGCCGTAGCCGTTGATGATATTGACGCCGTAGTCGTCAAAGGTCCTGACAAGCTCGGGGCGGAGGGGCGCGCCACCCACAATGATGATGCGGAGGTTCCCTCCGAAGGCGGCAAGGATCTTTCGAAACAAAAAGGGGCGGAGGTCGATATGAAGCTTCCGCAAAAGGGAAGAGATCCGCCTCGCGCGGCGGACGACGCCGGCGAGTTTCTTTCTCTCGATGACGGCGCGGATCTTCGCGTCGAAGGACTCGACGTAAAGAGGGACGAGGACGAGAAGATCGGGGCGCTCAACCTGCATCTCCCGCGTGATATAGCGAAGCCCCGAGGACATATAGACGTTCATTCCGCTCGCGAAGGTGGCGAGAAAGCCGATGGTCATGCCGTAGGTATGATGCGGGGGGAGGGTCATGATCGCCTTTCCGTACGGGAGGATCATCCGCCGTCCCGAGAATGCGTCGGACAACATTCCGCCCTGCGAGAGCATGACGCCCTTTCCCTTCCCCGTCGTGCCGGAGGTGAAGGCGATGAGAGACATGGCGAAGGAATCGGGCGCGTAGGGAAAATCGAGGCTGTGCCCCGTGCGGTTTTCTTCCTCGATCAGGGAGGTGACACTCCTCTCGCCTTCTCTCTTCATGAAGAACTTTTTCGCATCGATGCCCCCGAGCTTCTCTTCAAGCTCCGGGTCGAGAAAGGCGTACGTACATTCCGCCGCGGTGATCGCTCCGTTCAGCTCCTCCGCGCCCCATTCGCGGTCGAGGGGAACCATGACGGCGCCGATGCTCTGAATTGCGAAAAAGAGGCACACCCAATCGTAGGACGCCGTGCCGACGACGGCGATGTGCGCGCCCTTCATTCCTTTTTGAAAGAGGGCGCGAGCGAGCGCGGCGATGTCCTCGCCGAAGGTGCGGTAGGAGACGCAAACGGCATCCTTATCGCTCGGCGTCTTGCGATAAGAGACCGCCGTAGCGGTCTCATAGCGGGTAGAAAAGGTGCGGACAAAGGTCGGAATGTCGTACGAGGGGGTCAGGTCGTCGTATTCGGGGTATCCGTAAGGAAATTTCTGCATGATTTTTCTCCGTGGGGCAACGCGTGGCTGCGGGAGTGCCGCGGCATGTGCGAAGCCCTTTTTCATTTGTCGGCGGGCACCGAAGCCATGCCGAACGGGCGGCAATCGGTGCTATTCGGGATCCGTCGCGGAAGGTGTCGCGGCGGCATCCGAGGCGAGGAGCGAAAGCTCCGCGCGCTCGGCGTATTCGGAAAGGTTATTCAGGATGATGTCGACAGCTTCGTAGAAGGCGGATTCCTGCGCCTCGCTCACCGTCTTTCCTCCGATGCGGAAGGCGTGGCGGATCCGCCGATTGAGCCGCAAGGCGGTGTGCCTTCCCTCCTCCGTCAGATGCCAAACGGCGCGATAGGCACGCTTGCCCTCGGGGATGACGACACACGCCATGCCCCGCTCGGCAAGATCGGAGAGCGAGCGGGAGATCGCCGCCTTATCCTCTTTGCAGAGTGTGCAGAGAGTGGTCGCGGTCAGCCCCTCCTCGTGCTCGCCGAGGTAATAGAGGCAGAGCGCGTAGCTCGCACGGAGTCCGAGGCGGCGCATCTCCGTCTCGCGGATCTTCTGCACCGAGCGGTTCAGCTCCATCAGGGAGCCGAAGAATCTCTCAAACCTTTGTATCATTCTGCCCCTCCGAGATGATGACGTGTCAACATCTTTATTCTATCACAGAAATGTTGATTTGTCAACATCTTGCCGTGATTCTCCGAAACTTTCGCGAAAAAGTTTACGTTCCGTAGTGTTTTTTCTCGGACGGATAGGATTCGTAGGTTGATTTTTCCACGAAAAAGAGATAAAATAGAGAAAAACGAAGTTTGCCCGAAGGAGAGCGCCATGCCGAAGACCGAAGAAAGAAATCCGAACAGCACACACATCGACACGATGACCTTCCCCGAGATGATGGATCTCATGGCAAGGGAAAATCCGGTCGCCGAGATGTCCGTCGTCACCGACACGGGGGCGGAGGTCATCACCGGCTCCACCCGCATGAAGCCGGGCACGGCGCAAACGCTCGTGCTCAACATGATCTCGACCGCCGTCATGGTCTCCCTCGGCTATGTCTACGAAAACATGATGATCAATCTGAAGTCGAGCAACGAAAAGCTGCGCCTGCGCGTCATCGGAATTTTCCGCGAGATCACGGGAGAAACCGAAGAAAAGGCAGTTGAAGCGCTCGATCGTGCGGGGTGGGATCTGCGCTCCGCAATTGAGGAGTACAACAAGTCTTCTGTCAAAAAGTAATCAATTGCTTACAAATATAACATAAAAGCCCCTTCGGCGCATCGCCGAAGGGCTTTTATCGTGAGAAAATATTCCGAGGAGAAAGCAATCGAACATGAGCGTTTTTCTATTTAAAGTAAAATATCACCCCGCCTCTCCCGTCGGACAGCCGGAAGCACGACGGGGGCTTTTGCATAGACTGAAGGTGTGGGAGAATCTCTCCCTCAAAAACCGTCCGGAGAACAGAATTCAATGAATATTCTTACTTACGGAAACGATAAAAGAGTCTCCGTATGCCGATATTGTCTCGAACAGCAGCTCTCGAATTTGACGGTACCCGCCCTGAAGCTCTCGCGCATCCTCTTGCTCCCGATCCCGTCCACCAAGGACAAGAAAACGGTGAACGGCACGAAAACGCCCCTCGCAGAGCTCCTCCCTCTCTTAGGTCCCGACACCCTCATCGCGGGGTACGGAATCCCGAGCGCGTTCCGCCGCGAGGTGGCAGAGGCGGGAGGTCTCCTCGCCGACGTGTCCCGCGACGAGGAATTCGAGCGGGAGAACGCCCGTCTCAGCGCGCTCGGCGTGCTCGGCTATCTCTTAAGCACCACGCCTCGCGCCCCTGCCGATCTCTCGGTCGGGGTGATCGGGTATGGGAAGATCGGGCGGGAGCTTGTACGGATGCTTCTCTTCCTCGGCGCGGATGTCCGCGTCTATTCGGGGAAGGAGACCGTATGTCTCGAGCTCGGGAAGTACGGTGTGCGCGCCGTGCACGTCTCCTACGACAGCGGGGAGGCGGTCGACCTCTCGGGGCTTTCCGTCCTCGTGAACACCGCGCCCGCGCCCCTCGTGCGTGCGGAGGATCTTCCCGACCCGCCGCCGCGGCTCCTCGAGGTCGCCTCGGGTGAAAACCTGCCTGAGGGGACGAACGTCGAGCGGCTCCCCTCCCTTCCCGGGCGCATGTACCCCGAGAGTGCGGGAATCGCCTACGCGGACTCGATCCTCCGAATGCTGTTCGGAACCCCGTCAAAGAAAGGAATGTAACCAAAATGATAGGATATGCCCTGTGCGGCTCGTTTTGCACCATTTCGCGCTCGCTCGACGCGCTCGCACGGCTTGTGGACGCGGGGTATGAGATCCAGCCGATCGTCAGCGAGCACGTGTACTCGCTCGACACCCGCTTTCAGAGTGCGAAGGAACTTGTCGGGCGGGTGGAAGCGATTACGGGACGGGAGGTCATCCATACCATCGTGGACGCGGAACCCCTCGGTCCGAAGCTGCCCCTCGACGCCCTTGTTGTCGCCCCCTGCACCGGAAACACGCTCGCGAAGATCGCCGCGGGGATCACCGACACCTCGGTCACCATGGCGGTGAAGGCGCATCTGCGCCGCGACCGTCCGACCGTCATCGCCCTCGCCTCCAACGACTCCCTCTCGCAGAATCTGCAGAACATTGCCACCCTGCTCCTTCGAAAGCAGGTCTACTTCGTCCCCATGCGGCAGGATGACCCCGTGAACAAGCCCCACTCGCTCGTCGCGGACTTCTCCGAAATTCCCGCCGCGCTCGAGGATGCGCTTTCGGGACGTCAGAGACGTCCGCTCTTCGTGTAAAATTCGTACTATAATAAACTCAAATCATGCATAAAACGCACCCGCGCGTGGCTTGCTTTCGGCATCCGCGCGCGGGGATATTTTTATCGACAAGAATCAATTCTTAATTCATAATTCATAATTCTTAATTATAAATTCTCGCGTTCGGGCGTGCGCAAACGTCAAAATCCCTACTAACGTTTGCATTTCCTCCCGTTACGCCTTCTTTTCTATCCGATAAATGACTTTTAAGATCTTCGATTTATACACCGCTCTCGGGTCGGTGTAGCCGAGCTCGCGCGCTTGTCCGTAGCAGGCGTTCGCGCGTTCCGCGTCGCAGGGGACGCCGACGCCGAACTCATAGAGGCATCCGAGGGTATACGCGCATTTCGCGACGCCGAGCTCCGTGGCGCTCTCTCCGACGCGAACGGCGTCCTCGTAGCGTCCGAGGTGGACAAGGTGCATCATGTCGGAATAGAGACGGCGAAGAAGCTTTTTCCTCTTCGCGTCATAGAGGGAGAGGAGCACCGCTCTGCCGCGCAGATCTCCCCCTCGCTCCGCCGTGAGGAAGAGCGCCTCGGCACGGCGGAAATCTCTCGCCGTACCGATGCCGCGGGCATAACAGAGGGCGAAGGGAAGGAGCGCCTCCCCTTCTCCCGCCTCGTAGGCGTCGCGGTAACCCGTAAATGCGGCGTGTCTGTCGCGGTCGGTCCCGATGCCGCGGAGGTAGCACTCGGCAAGACGAACCTTCGCGGGCAGGTAGCCGAGCAGGTCAGAGAGGGTGAAGAGCCGGAAGGCTTCCTCGGGGGAGGTGGCGGAGATCTCCTCCGCGCGGGCGCACATGTCTTCTCTGTCCTTGCGGATTTTCGCGACCTTTGTCGCCGCCTCGGCGTCCCCGCGGTTCGCGGCGCGGTCATAGGAGAGGATAGCGAGAGGAAGATTTCTCTCCCCGCTCACACCGCCGAGATACAGATCGCCGAGCTTACGATAGCCGACGGCATCTCCCTTTTCGGCGGCGAGGCTGAACGCCCGCTGTGCGCCAATGGCATCCCGCTCTCCGAGCTTGTCCGAAAGATAGAGGTCGCCGAGGGCGATCGCCGCCTTGGCATCCCCGCTCTCCGCCGCGGAGCGAAGAAGCTCCTCCGCGTGCGTGACCTCGCCCCGCTCAAGGTAGCGCTCGGCAAGGCGGAGGGTATAGGACGCATGTCCCGTCTGAATGAGTCGGAGGGCAAGGCGATCGGTAATGGCGGGATAGCGGTCGGTCATGCCGTACACGGCGAGCAGGAGCGCGTCGGTATCCGGCTCCGTCCTCGGATAGGGGACGGGCGTGACGCGGAAAAGGCGGAACAGGTAGCGGAAGCGCTC
Organism: uncultured Eubacteriales bacterium; assembly: GCA_934373635.1. Taxonomy (GTDB): domain Bacteria; phylum Bacillota; class Clostridia; order Oscillospirales; family CAG-272; genus UBA1740. The sequence goes on along the minus strand of CAKROZ010000001.1, from coordinate 92,281 downwards.
GGACGAGAAGCGCGGAAGCATCCCGCAGAACCACTTGGCAACTCCGGTCGACGGGGGCATTCCCTCGCCGTCGAGCGAGCGGTCGATCATGGCGAGGATCGCCCGTCTGTCCCCCGCCTCGGCGGCGAGGGCGTAGTACGTGTTTGCTTCCTCCGCGCTCCTCTCCCCGAGGATCGGGCGGCGGGTCAGCGCCTCGGCGGCGGCGAGATCGGCATCGCGACAGCCGAGCGCCGCGGCGGCAAGCGTCAGATAGTCTGCCGTCAGAGCGTCCTCGTCCTTTAGATATTCGGCATAGCGAGTCATCGCGGTGAGATCGGCATTCGCCGCCGCACGGGAGAAGTAGAGCTTCGCCCCTGCGGGGTCGGGAGGCAGGTATTCTCCGCCCGCGAGATAAGAGGCGTAGCGCACCTCTGCCTCCGTCACGCCCCTCTCGGCAAGATAGGCGGCAAGGCGGACGGCGCGGGGGCGGTCGGTGCGTTCCGCCGCGCGCATTTCTTCGAGCATCGCGTCCGTGTCGGGACGGTTCAGCTCGCTTTTGTTCGTTTCGGTCACCAAGGCGATAGTTCCTTTCTGTTTCTTTGACATTTCGGAATGGTCGTTTTTTGTGGTTTTCGGTATAAACGTTTCGCGTCGGGGGAAGATAAGAGTGAAAACTTTGTCCCCGACGCGAGGACGGGCGAACCGCACGCTTCGCGACGGAGGGAAGGAGGAAATATGTTCTTTTCAAAACCCGAGCGCAAAAAGAAGAAGCATCCGCTTCTCTGCCTCATGGCAGGTACCTTCGCCGTCATCGGCATCGGAAGTCTTGTCAGCGCCTCCAAAACCATGATCGGCGACGGCATGAAAAAAATCAAGCGCATGTTCTGCAAGTGCGAAGAGAAAATGAAAACGTCGTCGGAAGGTTAAAGAATTCCGCGTCAGCGATCCACGGGGCGGCGGTTCTCCGTCGCGACAAGATCGACCCCCGTGTCGGCAATATTCGGAACGATGACGTCACCGACCGACAGGGCGGCGGGCGCCGTCACCCCGGCGATCGCGCGCATCACGGCGAACACGCTCTCCTTCGGGACGGGTGTGCGCGTCTTGACGCTCGCGACGCCGCCGTCCGCGGTGCGCACGGTACTCGTCACGGTGCGCTCGGGGTGCGTGCACTCCCGTTCGGCATAGGTGGCGCCGCGGGGGCAGGCGTTCCCGTGCACGTTCCTGACGGCGCCGTCCTCCGAAAGCTCGACCGTGATCTCACAGCCGCGGGGACATACAATACAGGTAAGAATCCGTTCTTTCATACCGTTATCCTTGTAAAATGTTAATTTTTGTTTACTTATTATGGCTTCCGTCCCCGTCATGGGCGCGGAAGTCTTTTTACTTCCGAATATCACAAAGGGTCACGCGGAGCTCGCCGCTCGTGACCGAGGCGAGTTTCTCCGCCGAGAGAAGGACCGTCTCCATCTCGCCCGGGGCGAGCTTTTTTGTTTTTCTCGAATAGAGAAGTCTCTCTCCGTCGAAGACGGCGATCTCCTTATCGCGATAGACGTCGCCGACGCGGAAGAAGAGCTTCACCGCGTCCCGTCCCGTGATCTTCCTCGGAACGGTATAGCGCACGCCGCCCTCGGCGCGCACGGTGATCGGCGTGCCCGTATGGCGTGCGCCCGCAAGGTAGCGCGCGGCGGCGTGTCCCGCGATCTCCGCCTCCTCCGAGACGTAATCGACGAGATCGTGAACGTGAAGGACGTTGCCCGCGGCGAACACGCCGTCGAGGTCGGTCTCCCTCTCCTCATTGACCGTGGCACCGCCCGTGACGGCATCCATGCCGATGCCCGCGCCCCGCGTCAGCTCGTTCTCGGGGATCAGACCGCAGGAAAGAAGGAGGGTATCGCAGGGGATGTACTCTCGCGTGCTCTCGATCGGACGGCGATCGGCATCCACGGCGGCGACCGTCACGCCCTCGAGGCGCTCCCGCCCGTGGATCTCCACCACGGTGGTGGAAAGGCGCAGGGGGATATCAAAATCGTGAAGGCACTGCTCGATGTTGCGGGCGAGTCCTCCCGAATAAGGCAAAAGCTCGCACACTGCCTTGACCTTCGCTCCCTCGAGCGTCATGCGGCGCGCCATGATGAGTCCGATGTCGCCCGAGCCGAGGATCACGACCTCGCGCCCCGGGAGATAGCCCTTCCGATTGACGAATTTCTGTGCGGTGCCCGCGGTATAAATGCCGGCGGGACGTGTGCCCGCGATGTTGAGGGCGCCCTTCGGTCTCTCGCGGCATCCCATCGCGAGGATGACCGCGCCCGCCTCTATCGTAAAGACGCCGAGCTTACGGTTCATGGCGGTCACGACCTTCTCCCCCGACAGGGAGATGACCGTGGTCTCGGTGAGATAGGGGATGCCGAGCTCCTCCACTTCTTTTTCGTAACGATAGGCGTACTCGGGTCCCGTCAGCTCCTCGCCGAAGCGGTGAAGCCCGAAGCCGTTGTGAATGCACTGTGTCAGAATACCGCCGAGCGTCTCTTCTCTCTCGAGGATCAGAAGATCGCGAACGCCGTCGCGGTACGCGGCGATCGCCGCCGCCATCCCCGCGGGTCCGCCGCCGATGATCACAAGGTCCTTTTTCATCTTCTTACTCCTTTCCGAGCGGGGTCTTGGTGCGTCCGACGTTCAGATAGGAGGCACCGCCCGACTTCGTGACGGTCTCATAGGGGATGCCGAGCTCGCGTGCGAGGATCTCGGCGATATAGGGGGTGCAGAAGCCGCCCTGACAGCGGCCCATCGTGGCGCGGGTGCGCCGCTTTACGCCGTCGACGTCGACAGCACCGGGGTTTCTGCGGATGGCGTCGACGATCTCTCCCTCGCTCACCGTCTCGCAACGGCAGATAATGTGCGCGTAATCGGGACGGGAGGCGATCATGCGGTTCTTCTCGTCGATGTCGGCATCGCGGAACGCGTGCGACGGGGTGCGGACGGGGTCGAAGTCCGCGCGGGGCGAAAGCTTTACGCCCGCATATTTGAGAAGTTCCGCGACGTATTCGGCAATGGCGGGCGCGGAGGAGAGCCCGGGGCTCTCGATGGCGGCGACGTTGACGAAGTCCGAGATCGGCATATCGATGATGAAATCCCCCGTGGAGCCGACACTGCGGAGCCCCGCAAAGGAGGTAATGATCTTACGGAAATCCATGCCGCGCACCTGCTCTGCCGCGAGGCGGCGCACCGTGGCAAGTCCGAGGGCGCCCGTCGAGGTATCTTCCTTGTCCTCGATGTCCTCGGCGGTGGGTCCGAGCAAAAGGTTGCCGTCCACGGTGGGAGTGACGAGAATGCCCTTGCCCATCTTCGTGGGACAGCGGAAGATCGTCCTGCCGACGGTATCTCCGCACTCGCGGTCGAGAAGGAGGTATTCTCCCTTTCGCGGATGAACGGTGAAGCTCCCCGCACCCGCCATCTTCGCGACCTCGTCGGAATAGGCGCCCGCGCAGTTGATGACGAGGCGTCCCTCGACGCTCTCCCCGTGAGAGGAGGTCAGGCGAAAGCCTTCGCCCGTGCGTTCGATCGCGGTGACCTCGAAGTTCCGACAAAGCTCGGCGCCGTTGTCCATCGCGTTCCCGATTGCGGCGATGCACAATTCATACGGGCAGACGATCGCGCCCGTCGGGGCATGGAGCGCGGCGACGACGCCCTCCCCGATGTTCGGCTCGAGGGCGAGCACCTCTTCCCGCGTGAGAATTTTCAGTCCCTTGACCCCGTTCTTTTCTCCCCGCAGAAGAAGTGTGCGGAGCGTGTCGACCTCCTCCTCGGAAAAGGCGACGACCAGTGACCCGCACCGACGGTATCTGACGCCGAGCTCACGCGCGACGTCCTCCATCATTTCCGAGCCGCGCACGTTCAGTCTCGCCTTGAGCGAGCCTTCTTTTGCGTCGAAGCCTGCATGCACGATCGCGCTGTTCGCGCGCGTCGCCCCCATGGCGACATCGGACATTCTCTCGAGGATCGTGACCGAGAGTCCCTGTCGCGTCAGCTCCCTCGCAATCAATCCGCCGACGACACCCGCGCCGACGATTACCGCATCCTTCATTTTTTCCCGTCGCTTTGCAAAGCGAAAGCGTCCTTTCTTCCAAAACACGCGTCATCCGCGCGGGCATATACTTCCGCGCAAATAGTAGCTTGTCCACATTATAGCATAGTTTTCCGCGTTTTGCAAGGGGAAAGTGCGCGGACGGTTGACAGAGAGAAAAAAATATGCTATCATCGAAAAAAAGGAGGTGAGGGACACGGAAGCTCTGACATTTTCCGTCGGCGAGGGAGACGGCGGGTTGACGGTGCGGGAATTTCTCTCGCGGCGTGGTTTTTCCTCCTCCCTCATCCGTCGGGTGAAGTACGGCGGCATCGCGCGGGACGGTCTTCCGTTGCGTACCGTCGATCCGTTATCCGTCGGCGACACGCTCACCGTCACCCTGCCGACGGGGAAAAGCGAAAACATCCCGCCGATCTCCCTCCCCCTCGAGCTTGTCTATGAGGACGAAGAGGTGCTCGTCGCAAAGAAGCCGCCGAACATGCCGACGCACCCGTCGCGCGGGAACCATCTGCCGACCCTCGCGAACGCCGTCGCCGCGTATGTTGCCCCGCGCCCCTTCGTGTTCCGCGCGATCACGCGGCTTGACAGGGACACCGAGGGCTTGGTACTGATCGCGAAGGACGCGCTCTCCGCCCTCCGTCTCTCCGAGGCGATGGCGGGCGGGGAGATCCGAAAGAGGTATCTCGCCGTCACCTCCCGACCGCCGACGCCTCCCGAAGGGGAGATCGATGCGCCGATCGCGAGGGAGAGCGAAGGGGCGCTTCGCCGCGTGGTACGGGAGGACGGGAAGCCCGCGCGCACGCGCTACCGCACCCTTGCCCAAAACGAAGCGGGGCACGCCCTCGTCGTGCTCACGCCTCTGACAGGAAGGACACATCAGCTCCGCGTTCACATGGCATACCTCGGCGCGCCGCTCGACGCCGACTTTCTCTACGGTGTCGGGCGGGAGGAGGCGCACTACCGGCTCGCCGCCGCGGGGCTCGAATTCCCTCACCCGCGCACGGGAGAAAGGGTCGGGCTCTTCTATCGACCGCATTTTGTCTCCGAGGAGTTTCCGTCGCTTGATATTTCGGACGATGCTCTTTTTTGAAAGCTTCGCTTTTTCATCCAAAAACCGTGCGTTTTGCAACGATTTGTTTGCAAAACGCACGGTTTTCTTTTTTTTGGAGTCATTCTATCGTCTCTTCCTTGAGGGCTTCTTCAAAGGTGGCTTTCACCTCGTCTTCCGTCTCGGCAAGGTGGATCTTCGCACGAAGGGCAGCCGCCCCGCGAAAGCCACGGAGGTAGCACGAAAGGCGCTTTCTCCCCTCCCTGACCGCGATGCTCTCCCCTTTTTCGCGGATGGCGAGAGACAGCTCAAAAAGTGCGGTGTCGACCCGCTCCTCCCTTGTCGGCGGAGTGTAAGGAATTTTGTCGAGAGCGGCGCGGATCTCGGAAAACAGGAAGGGGTTTCCGACGGCGCCCCGCCCGATCATCACGCCGTCCGCCCCCGTCTCGGAGAGCATGGAAAGCGCGTCCGCCGCGGTCAGGATGTCCCCGTTCGCGATCACGGGGATATGCACGGCGCGCTTTACCTCGGCGATGATCCCGCGGTCTGCCCGTCCGCCGTAAAACTCGCTCCTCGTCCTGCCGTGCACGGCGAGTAGGGCGGCGCCCCCCGCCTCGGCGGCGAGGGCACAATCGACCGCGTTTCTGCTTTGCGGGTCGATGCCCGCGCGAAACTTCACCGTGACGGGCAGATCGGTCGCGCCGCACAGGGCGAGCAGAATACGATAGATCTTCTCGGGGTCGCGCATGAGGGCGCTTCCCTCTCCGTTCCCGTACACCTTCGGGACGGGGCACCCCATATTGATGTCAATCGCGGCGGGAGGAATGCCCCCCTCGACCCCCGCGCTCATTTTTTCCGCCGCACAGGCGAGGATGTCGGGTTCGCTCCCGAAGAGCTGAAGTGCCGCGGGGGCTTCGTCCCCGTAGATCCTCGCAAGGGCGGCGGTCTTTTTATCGCCGAAGACCACAGCCTTCGCGCTCACCATCTCGGTCACGGTATACTCCGCGCCGAAGGCGTGACAGACCGCGCGCATCGCGTGGTCGGTAAATCCCGCCATCGGTGCCAAAAACAATCCGTGCGGCACCGAAATTCCCGAAAAAATCATAAAAACCTCAAAGCATAGTATGAATTCGGCAGGAAGCTTTGCCAAGCCGAAAATTCAAAAATTTCCTTCGGCTCTGCGCCCAATTCATAATTCATCATTCATCATTCTTAATTATAAAGGAGGCTGCCTTCGATTTTTACAAACCGATGCGACAGCCCCGTTTTTTGATATTACAGATGCAATACGCGATCCTTGATCTCCTGCGTGCGCCCTTGGTTCCAATACTGCGTACCGATATAGCCGCAGGTACGGCGCGCGACGTTCATCTTCGACTGGTCGCGGTTGTGGCAATTCGGGCACTCCCAGACGAGCTTTCCGTCCTCGTCGGTCTCGATCGAGATCTCCCCGTCGTAGCCGCACACCTGACAGTAGTCGCTCTTGGTATTCAACTCGGCGTACATGATGTGGTCGTAGATAAACTGCATCACGCCGAGAACCGCCTCGATGTTGTTCTGCATGTCGGGAACCTCGACATAAGAAATTGCGCCGCCGGGAGACAGAAGCTGAAATTTCGCCTCGAGCTCGAGCTTCTTGAACGCATCGATCGGCTCGGTGACGTGAACGTGATAAGAATTCGTGATATAGTTCTTATCGGTCACGCCCTCGACGATACCGAAGCGCTTTTGCAGGCACTTCGCGAATTTGTAGGTCGTGCTCTCAAGGGGCGTGCCGTAGAGCGAGTAGTCGATGTTCTCTTCCTTCTTCCACTTCGCGGTGTACTCGTTGAGTTTCTTCATGATCTCGAGCCCGAGCGCCTCGCCCTCGGGTTCGGTCAGCTTCTTATGATTCAGCGAATATACGCACTCCCAAAGTCCCGCGTAGCCGAGGGACAGGGTGGAATAGCCGCCGTGCAGGTACTTATCGATCGTCTCACCCTTCTTGAGTCTCGTGAGCGCGCCGTACTGCCAAAGGATGGGCGCGGCATCCGAGAGCGTGCCGCTGAGGCGCTCGTGACGTGCCTGCAAGGCTCTGTGGCAAAGCTCCATGCGCTCGTCGAAGACCTGCCAGAATTTCTCCATATCACCCCCCGCGGACAGTCCGATGTCCACAAGGTTGACGGTGACGACGCCCTGATTGAAGCGTCCGTAATACTTCGGCTTTCCGTTCTCGTCGACGTAGGGCGTGAGGAAGCTGCGGCAACCCATGCAGGTATAGCAATGCCCTTCTCCGTTCTTGTCGATCTTGTTCTGAAGCATGATCTTCTCGGAGATATAGTCGGGGACCATGCGCTTTGCCGTGCACTTCGCGGCAAGACGGGTCAGATAGTAATACTTCGAGTCGGGGTGCACGTTCTGCTCCTCGAGGACGTAGATGAGCTTCGGAAACGCGGGAGTGATCCATACGCCCGCCTCGTTCTTGACGCCCTGATAGCGCTGAAGAAGCGTCTCCTCGATGATGAGGGCGAGGTCTGCCTTCTCCTGCTCGTTCTTCGCCTCTCCGAGGTACATAAAGATGGTGATGAAGGGTGCCTGTCCGTTCGTGGTCAGAAGAGTGACGACCTGATACTGGATGCACTGGACGCCGCGGCGGATCTCCTCGCGCAGGCGCTCTTCGGTGATCTTCGCGATGATTTTTTCGTCCGAGACGCCCGCCTCGGCAAGCTCGGCGCGCACGCGCGCGAGAATCTTCTCGCGGCTGATCTGCACGAAGGGGGCGAGGTGCGTCAGGCTGATGGACTGCCCGCCGTACTGGTTGGAGGCGACCTGCGCGATGATCTGCGTCGCGATGTTGCAGGCGGTGGAGAAGCTGTGCGGCTTCTCAATCATGGTGCCCGAGATCACCGTGCCGTTCTGGAGCATGTCCTCGAGGTTAACGAGGTCGCAGTTGTGCATATGCTGCGCGAAATAGTCGGCGTCGTGGAAGTGAATGAGCCCTTCCTCATGCGCCTTTACGATGTCGGGGGGAAGAAGAAGGCGGTTCGTGATGTCCTTGGACACCTCGCCCGCCATATAATCGCGCTGTACGCTGTTCACCGTCGGATTCTTGTTTGAATTCTCCTGCTTGACTTCCTCGTTGTTACACTCGATCAGGGAGAGGATCTTTTCATCCGTGGTGTTTGCCTTGCGGACCAGCGCGCGTTTATAGCGGTAGGTGATATAGGCTTTGGCAAGAGCGAAGGCGCCCTTCTTCATGATCTCCCGTTCGACAAGGTCCTGCACCTCCTCGACGTGAACCGAGCGCTTCATGGTCTTGCACTGTTTTTCCACATTGCGGGCGATCTCTTCGACCGTCTCGGGCGAGAGTCTGTCGACCTCTGCGACCGCCTCGTTCGCCTTCGTGACCGCCGCCGCGATCTTCTCGCGGTCGAAGACGGTCTCCGACCCGTTTCTCTTGATGAGTTTCATCGTCTTTTCTCCTGTTTGCGTGTATATAAATAGAATGGAAGAGCGCGGGTCTTCCCCGTCGCACTCCCCCTGTGATTCACCGTCGCCCGTCTTTTCGGCGACTACCCCTATTATACCACATGTTGTGAGTTTGTCAAGCCCCAATCTCAATATATAGTATTTTTTGCAATTTTATTTTTCCCCGCGCTCTGTCACAAATGCACCAAAAAAGGGCGGAATTTTTGGGCAACTTTTCCGCTCTCTTTTCCCCATGTCCGATAATTCGGGGCAGAAGAATTTTTCCTTCGTGGATTTCGACAAAAATCCCCTGATTTTTTCGTCAATATTTTCGTTATAAAACGGGGTTGAAATTCGAAAAAATTTTGCATTTTGCTTGACAGCCCCGTCTCCGTCTGCTATACTGTATTCGGCGAAAAGTCAGAAAGACCTGACTTTCAAAAAAGCCGAAAAAGGTTTCGCAAATATTCATCACGATTCTTGATTCTTAATTCATAATTCTTAATTATAGAAGAGGTTTGTCTATGACACTTGACCGTCTTCCCGTCGGGAAGAGCGCCGTGATTACGAAGGTCGGGGGCGAGGGGGAGCTGCGCTTCCGCTTTCTCGACATGGGGATCCTTCCCCGCACCCGTGTCACGGTGACGAAGATCGCGCCGCTCGGCGACCCGATGGAGATCCGCCTGCGCGACTACGAGCTGACCCTGCGCCGCGAGGATGCGGCAAATATCGAGGTACGTCCCGAGGAAGAAGGTACGCTCTCATGATCTTCGCCCTGATCGGAAATCAGAACTGCGGGAAGACCACGCTCTTCAACCGTCTGACGGGAGCAAACCGACATGTCGGCAATTTCCCCGGGGTCACCGTCGACGAGAAGGCGGGGGAGGTGCGCGGACACGCGGACGTGTCGGTCGTCGACCTGCCGGGCATCTATTCCCTGCGCCCGTACACGAACGAGGAGATCGTCACGCGGAAATTTCTGCTTGACGGACATCCCGACGGAATCATCAACATCGTCGACGCGACGAACATCGAGCGCAATCTTTACCTGACGCTCTCTCTGCTCGAGATCGGACTGCCGACCGTCCTCGCCCTCAACATGATGGACGAGGTGCGGGAAAACGGCGGCACCGTCGAGATCGAGAAGCTGTCCGCCGAGCTCGGCATCCCCGTCGTGCCGATCAGCGCGGCGAAGAACGAGGGAGTCGGGGAGCTTGTCGAGCGCGCGATCCTTGCCGTAAAAAACAACACACTGCCGAAGCGCATCGACTTTTGCCCTTCGGGGCCCGTCCACCGCTGTATTCACGCGGTGGCGCACCTCATCGAGGATCACGCGGCGAGGGCGGGAATGCCCGCGCGCTTTGCGGCGACGAAGGTCATCGAGGAGGACGCCGACATCCTCGCCCGTCTGTCTCTCGACGAAAACGAGCGGGAGACGGTCGAGCACTCGGTCATCGAGATGGAGCGCGAGGAGGGGCTTGACCGCCACGAAGCGCTCGCCACCATGCGCTACGACTTCATCGAGCGGGTCTGCGGCGCGACGGTCGTCAGGTGCCGTGAGAGCAAGGAGCGGCGGCGCAGTCTCAAGATCGACAGCGTGCTGACGCACAAGATCTTTGCGATCCCCGTCTTCTTTCTTATCATGCTCACGGTCTTTACCCTGACTTTTGCCGTGATCGGAGACTTTTTCTCCAATCTTTTAGAGCTCGGCATCGGCGCGCTCGGCGAGGCGGTCGACGTGTGGATGGCGGGAGCATATGTCAACCCCGTCCTTCGCAGTCTTGTCGTCGACGGGATCTTCGGCGGGGTCGGAAGCGTTGTTTCCTTCGTCCCTTACATCGTGGTGCTCTTCTTTTTTCTCTCGGTGCTCGAGGACACGGGCTACATGGCGCGCATTGCCTTTGTCATGGATAAGCCGCTCAGAAAGATCGGGCTTTCGGGGCGGAGCTTCGTGCCGATGCTCATCGGTTTCGGCTGTACCGTACCCGCCGTGATGGCGACGCGCACGCTCTCCTCCGAGCGCGACCGACGCATGACCGTGCTTCTGACGCCCTTCATGTCCTGCTCGGCAAAAATGACGATCTACCTCTTCTTCGTCAACTTCCTGTTTGACGACCCGTTTGTCAAGGTCGCCGTCATGGCGGGACTGTATCTTCTCGGTGTCCTCGTCGGGATTCTGACCGCGCTTCTTCTGAAAAGTACGCTTTTCCGCGGGGATCCCGTCCCCTTCGTCATGGAGCTGCCGAATTACCGCTTCCCCTCGGCGAAGAGCGTTTTTCTCCTCATGTGGGAGAAGGCGAAGGACTTTTTGCAGAAGGCGTTTACCGTCATTCTGCTCGCCTCGGTGACAATCTGGTTCTTTTCGAGCTTCGACACGGGCTTTTATCCCGTCGGGGAGCACGCGGAGGCATCCATCCTCGCGAAGCTCGGCGGACTGCTCGCCGTGCTCTTCCGTCCCCTCGGCTTCGGTCGTTGGGAGGCGGTGACTGCTCTGATCGCGGGCTTTTCCGCGAAGGAGGCGGTCGTCTCTACCCTCGGGATGCTCACGTCGGGGAATGTCGCTTCCCTCTTCACTCCCGCGTCGGCGATCTCCTTTCTTGTGTTCACCCTCATTTACACCCCTTGCATTGCCGCCGTTACCGCGGTGCGCCATGAGCTCGGCACCCGCCGCGCGGCGCTCGCCGTCGTGTTCGGTCAATGCGCGATCGCGTGGGGGGTGTCCTTCCTCGTCTACCGCATCGTGAACCTTTTCGGACACTTTTCCGCCGTCGATCTTGCGATCCTGCTCGCCGTGCTCGCGTGGGTGGTGATTGCCGCCCTTCTTCTCCGCCGCTCCGGCAGAGGTTGTTGTCACGCGGGGTGTTCCGCCTGCGTCGGTAAAACGTCCGACGGATGCGCCGCCTGCACCTGCTCCTCGGAAAAAGAGTGTACGGAGAAGACGGAGGAGGAAGAAGAAAAGACACCCGTCACAAAATGACGGGACGGAAAGCCGCTCTTCGGGGCGGTTTTCTCTTTTCGACGGTGCCCTCCCGGTTTATTTTCAGAAAATTTCATTTTCTTCCATATTTCGAACAAAGACGAATGATATAATAAAGAAGGATAAAAAAGTGGAAAGGATTTCGGTATGTTAGCGTTAAAACACATTACGAAAGATTACCCCACCGCGTCCGAGACCGTACATGCCCTGCGCGGGATCGATCTCGCCTTCCGTGAGCGGGAATTCGTCTCGATCCTCGGTCCGTCGGGGTGCGGCAAGACCACTCTTCTGAACATCATCGGCGGACTCGACCACTATACGGACGGCGACCTCGTGATCGCGGGAAAGAGCACGCACGCCTTCACCGACCGCGACTGGGACGTGTACCGCAACCACCGCGTCGGCTTCATTTTCCAGAGCTACAACCTCATTCCGCATCAGACCGTGCTCGGCAATGTGGAGCTCGCCCTGACGATCGCGGGCATCGGCAAGGAGGAGCGCACCCGCCGCGCGAAGGCGGTGCTCGACCGCGTGGGTCTGAAGGGAAAATACAATCAGAAGCCGAATCAGCTCTCGGGCGGTCAGTGCCAGAGAGTCGCCATTGCCCGCGCGCTCGTAAACGATCCCGAGATCCTGCTCGCGGATGAGCCGACGGGTGCGCTCGACACGACGACCAGCGTGCAGATCATGGATCTGATCCGCGAGATCGCGGGAGAGCGGCTCGTCATTATGGTGACGCACAACCCCGAGCTTGCCGAGCGGTACTCGACGCGGATCATCCGCCTGCTCGACGGGCGGGTGACCGAGGACACGGCGCCCTTCTCCTTTGAGGAAGAGGAAGCCGAAGTGCGAGCACAAAAGCTCGCCGAAGAGGCGCGCGACGCCTCCCCCGCCGACCGCAAAAGGAAGCCGAAGGAAAAGGCGAAGATGTCCTTTTTCACCGCCTTCCGTCTCTCGGCGCGCAACCTCTTCTCCAAGCGGGGGCGCACCGCGATGGTGGGCATCGCCGGCTCGATCGGCATCATCGGCATCGCGATGGTGCTCGCCTTCTCCGCCGGTATCAAGGGGTATGTCGCCTCCATGCAGGACGACATGCTCTCGGGCAACCCGATCACGATCGCGGAGAAGACCTACGACCTGAACGCCCTGACCTCCATGATGGATCGCTCGGACAAGGAGGAGATCATCAAGAATCCGAACCGCGTCTACATCAACTCCCTCATCGCCTACCTCGCGAAGACGGGGCGGGACATGGACTCGATGGTGATCGAGAACGATCTGACCGAGGCTTACGTGAATTACGTCAAAGCCATGCCGAAGGACTACTATGCGGCAATGCTGCTCGATTACGGCATCGATGTGACGAACAACATCTACACCGACTTTACCCCCGTGAAGGGGTCGGATTCCAAGCGGATCTCCGTCTCTGCGCTAACCAATATTTACATGTCGATCATTTCGGAGACGGATTTTGCCAAATATGCAACCTATGCGACGACGATCGTCCCCGCCTTTGAACAGATGCCGGACAGTCCGGAATACATCGCATCGCAATACGACGTCCGTGCGGGACACATTGCGAAGGGGGCGGACGAGGTGATGCTCGTGCTCGACAAAAACGACCGTCTCTCCGACCTTTTGCTTGCGAGAATCGGTTACTACGCGCAGGACGAATTCCTCGAGATCATCAACAAGGCAACGGGCGACGGCACCTACGACGAGGCGCTCTACCGCTCCTATTTCACCTACGACGAGCTGCTCGGGAAGACCTTCACATGGTACCCGAACGACGATATTTTCGACGTTGGTACATACCCCGGAAGCTATACCTACCGCCACGACACGACGGGCTTTGACGGTCACGGAAAGACGCTGAAAGTCGTCGGCATCCTGACGCGCAAGGAGAACGTCTCCTACGGTTCCCTCTCCTCCGGCATCTACTACACGAAGGCGCTGACCGACACGATCCTCGAAGAGAATGCGGACAGCAAGATCGTCACCTCTCTTCGCGACTCGGGCAAGGAAACGATCACGAGCGGCTCGGTGAACGGTGTTCCCTTCGGGATCCATTATCGGTACGAATACCTTTGGAACGGCGAGACGAAGACCGCGACGGGCTACGTCGGCTCCGCCCTTTCGATGCAGGATATGGCATCCGCACTCGGCGGCATGGGTGGCGGCTCCGGCTCGACCGGCAGCTCGGGCGGTATGAGCGGGCTGAATATGGCGGACGTGCGCTATCTCTCCCTCCGCAATCTCGGCGGTGTGTCTCTCGCGAATGAGATCTCGGTCTACCCCGTGACCTTCGACTCGAAGGATCTCGTGACCGAATACCTCGACGCGTGGAACGGCGACGGCGTACTGACGGTCGACGGCGCCGAAATCCCCGCCTCGGAGCGCAACGATGTCACCTACACCGACACGCTCTCCCTCATCATCAACATCATCAACACGATGATCGACATCATCTCGTACGCTCTGATCGCCTTTACTTCAATCTCGCTTGTCGTCTCGACGGTCATGATCGGTATCATCACCTATGTCTCGGTGGTGGAGCGCATCAAGGAGATCGGCGTCATCCGCTCCCTCGGCGGACGGAAGAAGGACGTCAGCCATCTCTTTAACGCGGAGACCTTCATCATCGGTACGCTCGCGGGTCTGTTCGGAATTCTCGTGACCTACCTCATCTCGGGAGTCGTGAACCTGATCCTCTACCCGCTCATCGGCATCCCGAACATTGCCGCACTGCCGATCGGTCAGGCGGCTCTGCTCGTTCTGCTGAGCATCGTGCTGACGCTCATCTCGGGTCTGATCCCCGCCTCCTCCGCCGCGCGCAAGGATCCCGTCGTCGCGCTGAGGACCGAATAAGAGCCGAAGAGCCCGAACGAACCTCTTTTGACAGCAAAAATCGCCCGACCTCGCATCGTTTGCGAGGTCGGGCAATCCATTTTATCGGAAGGGAGCGGCGCGACGATTGGCTTCCCGCCTTATGAAACATGAGGGGCTTCGCGAAGATCGTGGCGTTCGAAAAAAGCCAACGCACGCCCCATTCACAATTCACAATTCATAATTCATAATTCTTAATTCTTAATTCATAATTCTGAATTTCCCTAAGCTTTTCCTTATACTCTTCCCGATCCGAGAAAAGGTTCAGGGCTTCGAGCAGGGCGTGCGTGCCGAGGTCGTCGGGGAAGCCGTAGAGACGGCAGAGGGCGGCGCGCTTTGCCTTTGCGTCGGGGGCGCCGTTCAAGCCGTCCTCGTAGAGGTCGAGGGACGTGATCTTTGGCGTCTCTTTTTTTGTCTGCCCGTCGAAGAAGGGGGCGAGCAGATCGAGAAGCACCTCGGGCGGCATTCCCTCGACGCCGAGGGTGCCCGCCTTTCCCGCTTTGGCTTTCCGTTTTTCCTTTCCCGCGATCTTCGGGATGTAGAGGGAATATAGCTTTTCCTTCGGGAGGATGCCCGAAAGGAAAGAACGGATCTGCGTCCCGCCACCGTCCGAGTCGGTGAGCAGGATCGCGCCGTGCTCCTGCGTGATGCGGCAAAGATATGCCTGCCGCTCCTTCGCGTGGAAGATGGCGAAGCCGTCGGTCGGGAAAATGCGCGCGTCCACGAGTTGTGCGAGGGTGTTTTTGTCGTATTTTCCTTCCACGATGACGGGAATCGAAATATGCGGCTTTTCTCTCATCGACGCTCACGCTTTCCGTCCGACGGGGGCGTTTTTTCTTTGTTTGCGGGTTTGGGGGTAGCGGTTTTATCTTTTGTCTTTCGAGGTGACGCGGGAATGTCACTCTTCCGCGCCGCGGAGGTCGGAGGGGGGACTTTGTTTTGCGTCGCGGAGGATGGGGCGGCGGTTTTGTTTTTTGTCTCGACGGTGGACGTGTCCGCGCCTCCGCTTTCCCGACGGTGCTTTTCGCACAGATCCGCGAGGGGGCAATCCTCGCACTTCGGCGCGCGGGCGGTGCAGACCTCTCTGCCGAACCACACGATCCGATGGCAGAAGTCACTCCCCTCCTCGGGGGCAATCAGGGCGGTGAGGATCTTCTCGATCTTTGCGGGATCCTTCTCCTTTTCGGGGTACATGCCGAGCCGTCCGCAGATTCGGATGCAGTGCGTATCGCAGACGACCGCGGGTTTTCCGAACACGTCGCCGAGAAGAAGATTGGCGATCTTTCGCCCGACGCCCGGGAAGGTGAGGAGCTCCTCCATCGTATCGGGAAGTGCGCCGTGATAGGTTTCGACGAGGAGACGGGAGGCGTCGAGGATGTTCTCCGCCTTGACATGATAGAGTCCGCACGGCTTTACGATCTCTTCGATCTCGGCGAGGTTTCCCGATGCCATGGCTTCGGCATTCGGATATTTTGCAAACAAATCTTTGCAAACGATGTTCACGCGCGCGTCGGTGCACTGGGCGGAGAGGCGTCCCATGACGAGAAGGCGCCACGGGTCTCCTTCGTATTCGAGGGCGCAGACCGCGTCGGGATAGCGCTCCTTCATCCGCTCGACGATCGACGCGAGGCGGACGCGCTTTTCTTCCCGGTTCATGAATCGGCACCTTCGAGCGCTTCTCCCAGCAGGACGTTCACTATGCGCATCGAAAGTCCGACGACGGTATCGAGATCGCCGTCGTAGCGCTCGACCAAAGCGCCTCCGAGTCCCTGAATGGCATAGGCGCCCGCTTTATCCATCGGCTCGCCGCTTTCGACATAGGCGCGGATCTCTTCTTCGGTCAGGGGGCGGAAAAAGACGGCGGTCGTTGCGACATCGGAAAATGTTTTTCCTTTATAATGCACCGCGACGCCCGTATGTACCGCGTGCGCCCGTCCCGACAGGGCGCGGAGCATCCGCGCGGCGTCCGATGCGTCCTTCGGCTTTCCGAGCTTTTCGCCGTCAAGCTCTACCAGCGTATCTGCCGAGAGGATCGGCGTATCGTCCCCGATGAGGTCGCGGACGGCGGCGCCCTTTCGCTCGGCGAGGAGACGCACGCCGTCTCTTGCGGGCACCCCGCTCGGAAGCGTTTCGGCAACGTCCGCGGTGCGAACGGTGAAGTCAAAGCCCGCCGCGCCGAGCAATTCTTTTCGGCGCGGGGAGCCGGAAGCAAGAATGAGTTTCATAGGGTTCTTCTTTCGTAGCTTTTTTGTTTTTCCGTTTTTGTCTGTTCCGGGCTTTTTGCGGAAGGGGAATGCAGGCTTTGGGAGTATGGGAGGTTCCCCGTCGTCCGACTATTTTGCGCGGATGCGGCGCACCTCGCAGGATAGCGGCGCTCCCCGACGGTAGTCCGAGAGGAGACGGCGCACCTCCTCTTCCCCTTCGACGGTGAAGAGAAAGTGGGTGTGCGAGATCCGCGCAGTGGCAAGCTCCCCGCGCTTATCCCCCATGTAGGTGGGAATCGCATTGAGAATCAGGTTTCTGTGCGGGTATTCCCGCAGGACGGGGAATTTCTTCCCCATGCGGTCGGTAAAGGCGAATGTCCCGCAGAGGTCGCATCCACCGTTCTCGCGGACGAAGCAACGCTCGGTCAGCATCAGGGGGATCCGCCCCGAGACGATCGCCCCGCCCCCGATGTCGCGGAGCATCGGGAGAGTCAGCTCGGGGGACAGAATCGATCGGAGAATGCCGCGCTCCCGCCAGAAGCGCGCGCTCCCGCGGTTGGTGATGTTCAGGCGGAAGTCGCCGATCGGCAGAAGCTCCGTGCCCTCGAGAAGCTCGAGCGCCCCGGGGTTGCCGACGAGGGCGTAGCGCGCGCCTTTTTCCGCGGCGGTGAGCACCGCGCGGCGCACGCTCTCCCACTCGTGCTCAAAGACGACGGGAGGCAGGTACACGCCGTTCGCGACGCCCCCTGCGGCAAAGGAAAAGAGGGGGACGAACACCGCGTCGAAGTCTCCGAGCGCGTCCGCGACGTGTTCCGCGGTCTTCTCCGAGAAGAAGAGCGCCGTTCGGAAGGGTTTGTTTTTCTCCCGTGGCTCTTCCGCTTTTCCGGTCAAAACGGAGGAGGATTCCTTCGCGGCAGGTGCGAAAAGGGAGGATTCCTGCGCGGTGGAGGCAGGCAGGGAGAATTCCCTTGCGGTATTCTCATAGGCTTCCGCCGCCGCGCGGCGAAGGGCATTGATCGCGGAAGGCGGGAGATTGATCCCGTCTTCGACGGTAAGATTCAGATCGTTTGGTGATAAATTCAGATAGGTATTACCGAATTTGCAAAGTCTTGTTGTCAAATCAGCGGGATTCAGCGGTGAATTCTGTGCTTTTGTCGGAGTTTCTCCGTATACGGTGACGCTTCCTTTTTCGCCGACAATCGTCATTTCCGAGGGGGTGTCAAAGCGGAAGGTCGCGCTCGCGCGCACGGGGACGCGGGTGGGGACGAAGGTCATTTCACCGAGGGCTTTGGTCGCTTCTTTGTCCTCCGCGGTGCGCACGCCCGTCATCGGGCGCTCGGGATGTCCGACAAAATACCCGTCCGTCGACCCCGAGCGGGAAAAGACGCGGGAAAGCTCCCGAAGCTCTCCTTCGGTGGCGTCGCGGTGTTCATCCAGGAGCGTGCGATACATTTTCGTGACCCGATAGACGTAAGCGGGTGATTTCATGCGCCCCTCGATCTTCAATGAGGAAACGCCCGCGTCGCAAAGCTCGCGGATATGCCCCGCGAGGCACAGATCGCAAAGGGAGAGGGGGTGTTTCCCGCCGTTGTAGGGCAGGCGGCAGGGCTGGGCGCACTCGCCGCGGTTCCCGCTTCGTCCGCCGACAAGGGAGGAAAAGAGGCATTGTCCCGAGTGGGAGACGCAAAGCGCGCCGTGCAGAAAGACCTCGATCTCGAGAGGAGACTCCTCGGTCACCCGACGGATGTCGGCGAGGGGCAATTCCCTTGCCACGACGGCGCGGGTCATGCCGAGCGAGGCGGCAAAACGCACGCCCGCGGTGTTGTGGAGGGACATCTGCGTCGAGGCATGGAGCTCGAGGTCGGGGATCCGCTCGCGCACCTCGCGGATCAGTCCGATGTCCGTGATGATTACGGCATCGACCCCCATGCGGTAAAGCTCGGCGCAATAGGCGATCGCGTCTTCCCTCTCGCGGTCATAGATCAGGACGTTGACGGTCACGTACACCCGCACGCCGTGGAGATGTGCATAGCGCACCGCGTCGGCGAGCGCGTCGGCATCGAAATTCTTCGCATAGGCTCTGGCGCCGAAGGCTTTTCCGCCGAGATACACGGCATCCGCCCCTGCCGCCACGGCGGCATAAAGCGCCTCGGCAGAGCCTGCGGGCGCGAGTAGCTCGGGCAGATCGCTTTTTCTTCGCATAAAGTCTCCTTTCGACGCGAAATATACATTTTCCTCTATTATATCATACCGAAAGCAAAAAAGAAAGAGGGGTTTTGTATTTTCGGACGCAATATGCCAGATTTTCGGAGGAGCAAGCGCAAAGATAAAGGAAGCCGACATCAGTCGCCTCCCTTTATACTTATAAGAACAATAAATTCACATCGGATATTACCAATCTAATGTGCGTCTCTGCCGTCGAAAGTAGAACAAGCGTTTGTTCTTGCCCAAACCGGATTTCCACCTGATTCAAGTTTCACATCGCTTTCACTTAATCCATAAGCCGCCATCATCGCTTTCTTAGCGGCACATTTGTTATTGACACGATGGAGCAACTCAATCGCAACATTCGTTCCATGACGATTGATCAAGTAAAAAGTAGTCATTTCGTTTGCCATATTTCACCCTCCAAAATAATTATCAATACATCTCTTCTAATTGCGGAAAGTTATATTTTTAATCATGACCTATGATTACTTCAAAATGTTAATTCTACCAATCAACGGAATTCTGCTTTGCTTATTTTTACCTATATCGACACGCCCCTTGATTGAGAAAACAATTGCAAAAACTATAAGAATGAAACTAAGAAGGTTTCCGACCTTTGGAATTCCTCCAATTAAAACTCCTACGACTTCTAATATAAATAACAGGAGTCCTTGATTTGCGTGAAATTTTGCCGTCTTGTCGACTTTAGTTTCCGATAAGCACCAGAATACCATAAAAGACAAATAGCAAAACTTTAATCTTTCTTTTTTGGCATCCGCCTGTTCTTGTTTTCCGCATTTTTGATAATATACACTCTCGTGATTGTTAATGTTCACGATGTCCTCACCTTTGATCGTCTCTTCTGTATCATCCATATATTGAATGATAACTTCTTTTAGTTCTACTTTATCAATTGTCGGGTTATACCAAAGTGCTTCCCATCTTACTTCTGTCTTTTCATACGGTTCCACCGGACCAGTCAATCTGCCGCGAGCTTCAACCTTTCCGCTCACTTTGCAGGAAACCACATCCCCAACCGAATTGTACGCAATATACACAAAAGTAATATACTTCATTCTCTTATCAGAAGCATTATAAACTTCATGTTTTACACCAACACCGTCAAATGCATTCGGTTTATGCGTCCATCCTTCATAAGATCCTCCACCTTCAGAAAATTTTAGTTCCACACTCCCGGGATATAAAGTTCCAATTTCCAATGCTGCACTCATAATTTCTGCCTGCTCCTTTTCTTGATATAGTTTATTTTTAACTACATTATAAATTATAAGTTATTTTTATCTATTTGTCAATACTTTTAGGTAAAAATGTTATAATTAGTAGAAAGTTAGTATATGGAATGAAGGAAAGGCGGAATTGTTATGAAGATCGGAGAAAAAATCAGAAACGCGCGCGAGGATGCCGACCTTTCGCAGACGGAGGTCGCGGCACTCATCCCGATGAATCAGTCGAATTATTCCAAAATCGAGCGGGATCTGCAAGAGCCGAGCCTGACACAGCTCCGCAGGATCTGTCAGATTCTGCATCTCGATCCGCGCTATCTTCTCTCGCTCGGCGCTTACGAAGAATTCTCCGCCAAAGACAAGCTCCTGCTCTCCGAGATCAAGTCTTTGATCGCCCGCTACGCGGAAGACACCTCCGACACAAAAGAAAAAACGCCCGAACGGCACTGAACCTTTCAGCCGTTTCGGGCGTTTTTTCACTCGATAGAATTGTACTTTGATCCCGGGCAAAAATGCACTCTCGGATTCGAAAAACAAACAGAAAAAACTGCCCCCGCGGCGCAGAATGCGCCGCGGGGGTGTTTTATGGGGAAGATCAGTTGTTGTAGAACTCTACGAGTTTCTTCAGTCTCTCGTACTTCGCCTTGGCAGTCTCTTCCGCCTTCTCGAAGAGGACTTTCGCTCTCTCGGGGAATGCCTGTGCAAGACGCGTGTAACGTGCTTCGCCGTTGATGAAGTCAAGGTAGCTTCCGGTCGGCTCCTTGGAGTCAAGGATGAAGGGATCCTTGCCCTCTGCCTTCAGCGCGGGATTGAAGCGGAACATATGCCAGTAGCCGTCGTCGACCGCCTTCTTCATCTCTGCCTGGCAGTTCGCCATGCCGCCCTTGATCGAGTGCATCTCGCAGGGAGCGTAGCCGATGATGAGGGAAGGACCGTGATATGCCTCTGCCTCCGCCATGGCTTTCAGCGTCTGGGACATATCCGCACCCATCGCAACCTGTGCCACGTAGATGTAGCCATAGGACATCGCAATCTCGGCGAGGTTCTTCTTCGCGATCGCCTTACCGGCTGCCGCGAACTGTGCGACCTGACCGATGTTCGACGCCTTGGACGCCTGTCCGCCGGTGTTGGAATACACCTCGGTATCGAAGACCATCACGTTGACGTCCTCGCCCGATGCGAGAACGTGGTCGAGACCGCCGAAGCCGATGTCGTATGCCCATCCGTCGCCGCCAAAGATCCAGACCGCCTTCTTCGAGAGATACTGCTTTTCGTCGAGGATCTTCTTGCAAAGCTCCTTGTCGCAATTGCAGGTCTCCATCATGGCGATGAGGTTCTTGGTCGCGACCTCGTTTGCCTTACCGTCGTCGAGAGTGTTCAGGTATTCGTCGATGACCGCCGCCTTCTTCTCGTCGGGGCAACCCGCGCGGAGCTCTCTCACGTAGCCGATGAGCTTCTCGCGAATGGTCTTCTGACCGATGTACATACCGAAGCCGTGCTCGGCGTTATCCTCGAAGAGGGAGTTCGCCCATGCGGGACCTCTGCCGCTCTCCTTGTTGACGGTGTAGGGAGTCGAAGGTGCCGAGCCGCCCCAGATCGAGGAGCATCCCGTCGCGTTCGAGATGAACATTCTCTCACCGAAGAGCTGTGTGATAAGGCGAGCATACGATGTCTCGGCGCATCCTGCGCAGGAGCCCGAATACTCGAGCAGGGGCTGCTTGAACTGCGAGCCCTTTACGGTAACGTTGACAAGCTCGGGCTTCTCGGAAACCTTCGCAACGGCGTAGTCGTACGCTGCCTGTGCTTCCATTCCCTTTGCCTGCGGTACCATGATGAGAGCGCTCTTCGCGGCGGCAAGCTTCGCGGCTTCCTTCGCCGCCTTCTTCGCGTCGTCGGGGTACTGTGCGCTCGTGGTCGCCATCGCGTCCTTGAGTGCCTTATTCGTGACGGGGCACGCCTTCACGCAAAGGGTACAACCCATGCAGTCGAGGGCGCTGACGCCGATCATGAATTTGTAATTCGTCTTCATCACGGGCTTCGGAGCGAAGGTCGTGCCTGCGGGAGCCGCGGCAGCCTCTTCCTCGGTCATCGCGAAGGGACGGATGCAGGCGTGCGGGCAGACGAACGCGCAGTTGTTACACTGGATGCACTGCTCTGCGTGCCACTCGGGAACCGAGACGGCAACGCCGCGCTTCTCATATGCCGCGGCG
Source organism: uncultured Eubacteriales bacterium (assembly GCA_934373635.1). Lineage (GTDB taxonomy): Bacteria > Bacillota > Clostridia > Oscillospirales > CAG-272 > UBA1740. Next base: position 69,994 of record CAKROZ010000001.1, on the reverse strand, counting down.
CCCTGCGGGAAGGTGCCGTCCACGTACTTCTCGAAGTCGCCGACCTTCAGGGCGTCGCCCTTCATGCCGACAACGGGAAGCACGATGTCGTTGACGAATTCCACAAGATCCACACGGGTGCCCGTCACCTTGGCTTCGGGCGCGGTCTTGCCGGCGTTCTTCCACTCGGCGGGGACCTTCACCTCGTGAAGGGCGTCCTTGCCGGCGTCGATCGCCTTATGGTTGAGGTCGACGATTTCCTGACCCTTCTTCAGGTAGGATTTCGTCGCCATGTACTTCATGTAGCCGATCGCCTCGTCGATCGGAAGGATCTTCGCAAGGGTGAAGAACGCGGACTGAAGCACGGTGTTCTTTACCTTCGCGTTACCGAGATCGATCGCGAGCTTCGTCGCGTTGATGGTATAGAATTTGACATTGTTGTTTGCGATGTAGCTCTTCACCGAAGCGGGAAGGTTCGCATCCAGCTCGTCATCCGACCACTGGCAGTCAAGGAGGAAGGTGCCGCCCGGCTTCACGTCGGAGATCATGTCGTACTTATTCAGATAGGCATGGTTGTGGCAGGCGACGAAGTCCGCCTTATTGATATAGTAGGAAGACTTGATGGGCGAGTCGCCGAAGCGAAGGTGCGAGATCGTGATACCGCCCGTCTTCTTCGAGTCGTACTGGAAATACGCCTGAATGTACTTATCGGTATGGTCGCCGATGATCTTGATGGAGTTCTTGTTCGCACCGACGGTGCCGTCGCCGCCGAGACCCCAGAATTTGCACTGGATCATATCCGCGGGCGCGGTATCGGGCGCGGGCTTCTCCTCGAGGGAGTGACCCGTCAGGTCGTCGACGATGCCGACGGTGAAGTGCGCCTTCGGCGTCTTCTTCGCAAGGTTCTCATAGACCGCGAAGATGGACGAGGGGGGCGTGTCCTTCGAGCCGAGACCGTATCTGCCGCCGACGATCTCGACGCCCTTGACGCCGACTTCCGCAAGTGCGGCGACGACATCGAGATAAAGGGGCTCACCGAGCGCGCCGGGCTCCTTCGTTCTGTCAAGAACGGCGATCTTCTTCACCGTCTTCGGCAGAGCCTCTGCAAGCTTTTCGGCAACGAAGGGTCTGTACAGTCTGACCTTGACGAGACCGACCTTCTCGCCCTTGGCAAGCAGGTAGTCGATGACTTCCTCGGCAACATCGCAGACCGAGCCCATCGCGATGATGACACGGTCGGCGTCGGGTGCGCCGTAGTAGTTGAAGAGCTTATAATCGGTGCCGAGCTTCTCGTTCACCTTGCCCATATACTCCTCGACGATGGCGGGAAGCGCGTCGTAGTAGGGGTTGCAGGCTTCTCTGTGCTGGAAGAAGATATCGCCGTTCTCCGCCGAGCCGCGAAGCGCGGGATGCTCGGGATTCAGCGAACGGTCACGGAACGCCTTCACGGCATCCATATCCAGCATGTCGGCGAGATCCTTATAGTCCCAAGCGGCGACCTTCTGAATCTCGTGAGAGGTACGGAAGCCGTCGAAGAAGTTGAGGAACGGGACTCTGCCCTTGATGGTAGCGAGGTGAGCGACCGCACCGAGGTCCATGATCTCCTGCGGGTTGGTCTCCGCAAGCATGGCAAAGCCGGTCTGACGGCAGGCGTAAACGTCCGAGTGATCGCCGAAGATGTTCAGCGCGTGGGACGCGACGCATCTCGCGGACACGTGAATGACGCAGGGAAGAAGCTCGCCCGCGATCTTGTACATGTTCGGGATCATCAGAAGAAGGCCCTGCGACGCGGTGTAGGTGGTGGTCAGCGCACCGGACGCGAGGGAGCCGTGAACGGCACCGGCGGCACCTGCCTCGGACTGCATCTCAACGACCTTGACGTTCTCGCCGAAGATGTTCTTCGCGGGCTCGCCGAAGATGTTCTTGTTCGATGCCGACCAGGTATCGGTGACTTCCGCCATCGGACTGGAAGGGGTGATAGGATAGATGGCGGCAACCTCCGTGAACGCATACGATACATGCGCCGCGGCGGTGTTACCATCCATAGAGATTTTCTTTCTCTCTACCATAAGGAATGTTCCTCCGTATAAAAATAATTTAATTGACGCAGAAAAAACGACTTGTCCGAAGTCTTCTAACATTATACCATATATTTTCGCAAAAGTAAAGGGTTTTCGTGGATTTTTTTGCTTTTCGGTGCTCGGACGGCGGGCGGGGAAGCCGTTTTTCCGCAAAGGAAGAGAAAGCGTTCCGAAAAAAAGCAAAACATGAAAACTTCTTATGGCGGTTAAAAACGGAAAGATCGGGAAAAATAGAGAGAGGCGGGAAGAAAATCCGCTTATTTTGTGACTACATATTTACATTTTCGGTAAAGGTGCAACCTTATGGAGCTTTTTCTCTCGGTTTTTTGCTTTTTTCTCTCCTTTCTTCTTTGCCCGCTTTTTATGCGGCTCTCTCCCGTGCTCGGCGCGGTGGATCTGCCGGACGGGGTGCGAAAGCTGCACGCGCGTCCGACCCCGAGGCTCGGGGGCATGGCGTTTTTTTCTTCCTTTTTTCTCTGCTCCCTGCTCTTTCTTCCTGCCCGCGAGGAGACGTTTTCCCTGCTCGCCTTCGGGCTTTTGCTCCTCTTCTCGGGCTTCCTCGACGACACGCGCACGCTCTCCGCGAGGACAAAGCTCCTCTTCCAATGCCTTGCGGCAGGGGGTGCGCTGCTCGCGTGCGGAGTACCGCGGGCGATCTCTTTTTTCTCGTATACCCTACCTCTTCCGCGGGCGATCTCCTTTCTTCTCTTCCTATTTTATACGGTCGCGGCGATCAACGCGGTGAATTTCACCGACGGAGCGGACGGGCTCGCGGCAGGGTGTGTGCTCCCCTCTCTTCTCGGGCTGTCCCTTCTTTTCTTCTCCGACGGAAAAGACACGGTGCTTTTGCCCTTGTTCCTCTTTTTCGCCCTGCTCGGATTTCTTCCCTTCAACCGTGCGCCGGCGAGGCTCTTTATGGGGGATGCGGGGTCGCAGTTTCTCGGCTTTGCCCTCGCGCGTTTCACCCTCACGGGGGAGGTCTTTCCCCTCTCGCGCCTGCTCTTTCTCGCCCTGCCCCTCTCCGATCTCGCCGTCACCGCGGTCGGTCGGATCCTTCGTGGGAAGAGTCCCTTTCTCGCCGATCGGACACACCTGCACCACCGCCTCGCGGCGCGGGGGTTCTCCCCGTCGGAAATTCTTTTCTTCGCCACGTCTCTCTCCTTTGCCGCGGCGATGCTCGGCGGGATGCTATCCTTTCTCTAATATTCAGTGTTCTGCGAACTAAAAAAGCGAAAATGCCGAAAGCCCCTTCTTTTGCAAGCTTTGATTTCGAAATTTCCTGTATCCGCTTCGCTTTTCACGAAGGTGAAGATAAAACGATCCCTGCCAACGATTATGACAGGGATCGTTTTATCGATAGAATTGCGTGAAGTAAACGGCGGCAATCGCAGCGGCGAGGGCGACCAGCACGACGACGGAGATGATAAGAATCTTCTTGAACCTCCGACGGCGGAAATAGCGCTCCGCCTTCTTTAAGTAAAGAGAGATCGGGTCGGTCTGCGTGCGCACGCGGGTGGTAAAGTCACGTACCCATTTGACATCGGCGGAGGTCAGGTCGTCGTTCTTCTGCAAGGCATCGGGATGGTTCGCGAATTTGTAGTACAGCTCGCTGTACCGACAAAGCGAGGTCTCCACCTCATCCCTCTCGGGCAGAAACTGAAAGCTGTCGAAGCGGTCAATGTATTTGCGGATCCCGCCGAGCTCGACATCGAATTTTTTGCGACATTCCTTTTCAAGGAGGAGATATTCCTTGAAAAACTGTTCATTCAGCTTTCTTGACATGTTGACGCCGTTCCTTACTGTTTTCTTCCCCGGGAGCGAAACGCCCGCGCTCCGCCCGAACCTCTGCCGTCGGGCGAGGGGCTTGCTACCCGTTTTCTATCATTATACATGATTTCGAAAGGAAATACAAGGGGGAAAGCGAAAAAACGCTTCATTTTCGAAAAAAATATCTTGTATCTTTCTCCGTCTTGGTGTAAAATAAGTACGATTCCGATGTGAAAACGACGAAAAAACGAAAGGAGCCGCCATGAAGCTATCCAACAAAAAACTGCTTCTCAAATACCTTCCCACCGCGCTGATGCTCCTTTTGATGCTCGGCGGCGTGGTCTATATTCTGACCTCGGGCGCGCCCGAGGTGGAGGAGATCCTTGCCTTCATTCACGCCCACGAGACGCTGACCGTGCTGATCCTTCTCGGTCTGTTCGCCCTGAAAGGGGTATCGGCGATCTTGCTTTACAGCGTGTTGACCACGGTGACGGGGCTGCTCTTCGATTTCGTGCCCGCGCTCTTCATCAATCTCGCGGGGACCGTGATCTGCGTGACCATCCCCTATCTTGCGGGCAGGGTCGCGAAGCGGGAGGACATCCTCGCAAAGCTCCGCGCAAATAAGAAACTGAGCAAATACTACACCGACGGCAAGATGGGACTCTTCCCTCTCTGCTTCGTGCTCCGCACCGTGGGGGTGCAGAGCGAGGTGCTCGGGCTTCTTTTCGGCAATCTCGGGATGCCCTACCTTCCCTTCCTCGCGGCGAGTCTGCTCGGAATGTTCTCCACGCTCTTAAGCTACACCGTCCTCGGGACGACCGTCTCCCGCCTGTCCCCGATCTCCCTGATCTTCTTCGCGCTTGACACCGCGATCTTGATCGTCACCGTCCTTCTCTATCGTAAAAAGATCAAAGAAAAGGACAAAACGCAGCGTGAAAACGAGCCTTCCGAGACGGTTGAAAAAGCAGAGGATGTCCGAGAAAGCACGGGCTCGGAGGACGGAGAGCGCGCGGATATTTTGTCTCCGGAGGCAAAAAACGAAGACCGTGACATTCCCTATGATGAAGAAAAATAAAAGCGAGCCGAAGATACGGTTCGCTTTTTTCATACTATTCTTTACAAAATCCGGAAGATCAGTAGGAGATCACGCCGAGATGCTCGAGAAGAATCTTCGTTCCGAGCAGAATCAGGATGATGCCGCCGGCGAATTCCGCCTTGGACTTATACTTCGCGCCGAAGAGGTTCCCGACCTTGAAGCCGATCGCGGAAAGGAGGAAGGTGACGCAACCGATCAGGAGCACCGCGAAGAGGATATGAATGACGGGGGGCTCCATCGCCATGGCGATCCCGACCGCGAGGGCGTCGATGCTCGTCGCGACCGCCATCGTCAGCATGACGCCGAACGAAAGAGACGAGCTCGTCTCCTCTTCCTCTTTTGAAAGCGCCTCACGGATCATGTTTCCGCCAATCAGAACCAACAGAGCGAACGCGACCCAATGGTCGAATGCGGTGATGTATTGCGCGAACGCCGAGCCGAGAAGATAGCCGAGAAGTGGCATGAGCGCCTGAAAGCCGCCGAACCACGCGCCGACAATCGCCATATGCCGCCATGCCGCCTTCTCCGTTGCGAGTCCCTTGCACACAGAGACGGCGAAAGCATCCATCGACAGCGCGACGGCAAGCAGAATCAATTCCGCGATTCCCATAAACATTCCTTCTTCCGCGGACTACGTTCTCTCGCGCGGAGTCCCGCGGCGAGCCGCCCGTCGGAGGGGTAACGAAAGACATTATACCATGTCCGCCGAGTGCTGTCAAGGGGATTTTTGTCCGTCTATCGGGGGAAACTCGGTTTTTACAAATTTGTTTTGAATTTTTTTGCGAAATTTTTGAAAAACGCGAAGGTTTTTTCAAAAATTTTGTTTTTGCCTTATAAATTTTCGAAAACTCCTTCAAAATTTGCGAAAACTTTTTCGGAATTTGCGAAAACTCTGGTTTTGTTTGAAACCCTGCAAAACGCGTTTTGATTGGCGAAAAGCGGGAAAAATGCGGCTTCTTCGGGAATTCAAAAATGAAAAATTATAAATTTACAGATTTTCGCTTCCCTTTTGACGTCTTTTCTGCTACAATAGAGGAAATACCTTTTCAAAGAGGATTTTTTCCATGCCGATTTACACCCTCCTTCTGATTCTGAATCTCGCGATCGCGGGGTTGTTTGCGCTTTGCTATTTCAATCAATTCCTATATATCTTTGTCGCTCTCTTCAAAAAGGACCCGCCGCACAAGGGCGAGCCCGTCCCGCACCGCTTCGCCGTGCTGATCGCGGCGCGCAACGAGGAGGGGGTCATCGCGAACCTCGTCGACAGTCTGAAGGCACAGCACTACCCGCGGGAGCTCTACGACATCTTTGTCGGCGCGGACAACTGCACCGACGATACCGCCCGCGTCGCCGCGGCGCACGGCGCCATCGTTTACGAGCGCGAAAACAAGAAGGAGCGCGGAAAGGGTTACGTCCTCGACTTCCTTCTCTCCTCGATCGACCGCGACTACGGCGCCGATCGCTACGATGCCTATCTCATTTTCGACGCGGACAATCTCGTGACGCCCGACTTTCTTACCGAGATCAACAAGACCTACTCGGACGGCTACCGCCTCGTAACCTCCTACCGCAACACGCAGAATTACGGAGAAAGCTGGCTCAGCGCGGGCAGCGGACTTTGGTATCTGCGGGACTCCCGTTACCTGAACGGGGCGCGCCATAAGCTCGGCTCCTGCTGCTTTGTCGGCGGGACGGGGTATCTGTTCTCCCGTGAGATCAAGGAAGAGTGCGGAGGCTTCCCCTTCCATCTTCTGACCGAAGATGCCGAGCTTTCGGCGCACCTCGCCCTGAAGGGAGAGATCATCGGGTACTGCCCGACGGCGGAATTCTTTGACGAACAGCCCGTAACGCTGAAAGATTCCATCCGTCAGCGCATACGTTGGGTTCAGGGCGGTGTACAGGTATTCCGTCGGTACGGGATGCGCCTTTTCCGCGGAATCTTCTCGAAGAAATTTCTGACCTGCTACGATTTCTCGATGAGCATGGCGCCCGCCTACTTTCTCTCAATGCTCGCCGTCGCGGCGAATACCGTCTGTCTGATCCTCGGCGCGATCACGGGCGATTTCCTTTTGACCCTGTTACAAACAGGGATCCTCGTCGCCGCGTGCTACCTCTTCGTGCTCTTCTTCGGACTTGTGGCGACCCTGTCGGAATGGGATAAGATCCATGCGCCGACGCGAAAAAAGCTCAAAGGGATCCTCACCTTCCCGCTTTTTATGCTCTCCTACGTCCCTGTGTGTATTGCCGCCATCCTCAAAAAGGCGGAATGGGTGCCCGTCAAACACAACGGCGTCGCCTCGGCCGAAGAGGTGTGCCGCACGAAGGTGAAGAAGTGATGTTTTTACACGTAGTTCTTTTAACAAGCCAATCCGAATAACCATGCAAAAAAGCCGGGAAGATCAAAAATTCCCGGCTTCTTTGCGACACAGAAAAATGCTTTATGCGACATGCATTTTAGCGAAAGTGTTTCTATAAAATCTTACCGTTGGATATCTCCATCCGTGCATCGAATCACATAATTGTTCATTTCCTTATCCCATAGTGCCCCCTTGCTAATGTTCTCCCATTGAGATTTCGTCCCGCGGAATATAATCTCCTTCAAATCGTTGCAATGTGCAAAAGCACCAATACCAATTGTACTGATACTGCTCGGCAAAACGATTGATTTTATATCTAAGTTCATAAAAGAACACTCTGCCAATACTTTTGTCCCATCTGCCACAACCATTTTTTTGCTTGTTTTTTCGCTATAGTCATATGGAAATACGGCGACTGCTTTTTCCTGAGAACCGGAATTGAGATAATAAATTCCCTTTACTTTCCATACTTTTAGCTTGGGACAAGCATCGAAAATACGCGAATTTATCTGCTTGACACTATTAGGAATAGTGACTTCTTCAAGCTGATTACAGTTTGAAAAAGCACTCTCACTAACAATTCGAGTTCCTTCGGCAATGGTCATATTTTTCACCTTGGTATCTCGTAGCTCAAGAAGATATATGTATGGGGAGTACTGATTCCCAATATAAAATCCATTTTCGTATTCATTCAAAATAAGTTGCTCACAATCCGAAAATGCGCCGTCCCCAATATTCAAAATATTAGAACTCATGTTAACAACTCTTAGGTTACTACAACCCGAAAACGCACTCATACCTATGCTTCTTACACTGTTTGGGATTTTAATACTCGAAAGCTTACTACACCCCTTAAAGGCATATCCTAATATCACTCTTGTACCATCAGCAATACTAACTTCGCTTACTCCGGTACCGGTTGTCTTGATTAGTACAAGATGCTTGTTATCTTCATTACCTAAATACCATGCATTATTATATTTGTAGTACTTTAAATTTTCACATCCTGAAAAAATATCATCATCGGCATAAGATATATTATCAAAGATCTTCACTTCTTCCAAAGCAGAACACCCGCTAAAGGTGGAATGAATCAATGCGTTAACATTTTTTCCGAGAGAGATTTTTGTCAAGCTTTTGCAATCTGAAAATGCATACTCCCCTATGTACTCAACGCTATCGGGAATGTTTATGTTTTTGAGTGCTTTGCACCCTTCAAACGCGCTACCTTCTATATAACGAATCTTTGACGGAAGTTTTACTTCAACCAATTTTTCACAACCAAAAAACAAGTAATCGTTTATGCAACGTAAATTTTCGGAAAGGGTGACACTCTTCAATGCACTACAACGGTTGAATGCACCACTGCCTATAGTATGCACCGTCATAGGCAGAGTAAGATTTGTCAGCGATGCACACCCGAAGAATGCATGTTCACCTATTACTGCAAGTCCGCTATTGAAATTTATAGTTTGTAGATTTTTAGATTTTGAAAATGCATCTTCTCCAATCGTCGCAACCGACTTTGGAACAGTAATACCGGTAATGGTCGTTTCGGCGAAAGCCGCTTTCCCTATTTCTGTTACCGGTTTTCCACCGAAGAACGAAGGTATGATAACATTTTTGTCTTTACAGTTGCCTATACCCGTAACACTATAACTCGAACCGTCAGTGTTCATTTCAAATTGGAGACCACTCGAAGCAACCAACATAGGAATATCCATATTTTCTGTCTTTCCGCATTTTTCGCATGTACGATGTTTTTTTCCGGATTTCGAATCCGATGCGGATTCATCCACTATCCAATTACTATATATATGGACACAGTTTTCCTTGACGGACGTATTTTTATTTCCGGAAGGCGGTTCGGATTTTCCTTGATCGTCAGAAGGTTTTTGTCCGTTACCTCCAATAGCTGAACAAGAAAATAACATAACGATACATACAAGAACAATAGCAAAAGCAAAGACCTTTTTCATGTGATTTCTCCTTATTCTGTTATATTTTTTATTATACTTTGCGCTTTCAATCTTCTATAACGTTTGTTGACTTCGACGCCTCGACATTGGCATCGACATGAGATTTATTTAATGAAATTACATATTTTTTTATTTTCTTTACATCATACAGAAAACCGCAAAAAACTGTAGAAAGTCTCCATGTAAATACTCCGACCAACGGAGCGGAAATCAGATAACCTACACCGGCGCCTATCTTTTCCGGGTTTATTTCCTCTTTTACATAGGGGCGACCGGAAGCGAATGTATAGGTAACCTCTTCCTTGGCGGTTGCGAAAGAAATGATGGCGAGTGTAATAAGAAGGAGCACCTCCAATACGGCGATAAATTTGCAGCAATTCAACAAAGACCGAATGTGATTGACATCGCTTATATTTTCCGAATCGATTGTCTTTTCTTTGGTGTTCTTATTTTTTCCTCTCAATTTAATTTTGAATTGTAGACTCTAAAAATTATTCAACGGAAGTGAAACCGAAGTTTTTAGATGTAATAGGGGAATCGCTATAAAGGATATCTAGGATATGTACCAAAGAAACTATACGGTCATTGGCATAATGAAGAATCGCGTTCTTTTGTGCACCGAAAGAGCAAATATCATACGGGACAATTCCATTCTCCACCAGTGATGCAGCGTCAATGGTTCCTGACAACTCCCCTCCGCTCGAACGCACTACCTTATAATCATATTTCCCGTTTGCATCGGTCATGGACAAAAGTGTGGTGATTTCTGTCGTACCCATAACCTCAGACATTCCAAAAACTACGTGTTTTGATTTTGGAAAATATGCGATTTCAACCGCAAAACCGGAAACATAAGAATCATCGATCGTTGTATAATAATATCCTTCCGTCGAGTTATATTTTGCGTGTGTCATGTCCTCGCACAATTCATCAAAGTAATTTAATCCACAACGAGAACATCGTCCGATTCCGACATGTTCTGCGCATTTTATGTCACTTTTTATGTCATCTTGAACGTCCGAGTCCGAACAAGAAAAAAGCAAGAAAATACATAATACAAATGATGCTATTAACCAAGTTTTTTTCATACTTAAACCTCTTTATTTGTTTTTGGAAAATTATTTGTTTTCATATGTAGAAAAACATTGTCCCGTATACGCATCCACCTCCACTATCATAGTAAAATCATTAAACGCTCTATACTCCCCGCCTTTCAATGTGCATCCTGCACCTCCTTGAATTACACAACTGTAGGTATCACCGCTTTGGGACAATACGCAATTTGTGCAATATGGTCCGAATCTCCAATAAAAATCTGGATACATTCGAGAGATGGCAGAAATACATTTAGAACTTTTTGCATACGCTTCTGCGTACTCCATGGCACTTTGATACGACACTGTTTCCGGTTCCTTTTCTGACTCTCCGCAACCAAACAAATTTACTATTAGCAGAGCAGAAATTAATAGCAACAGGAGTGTTCTCAATACAAAACGATTTTTCATCTTATGCCCCTTTCACTTATTTAATTTTTTCACCTATTGTTATAATAGGTGAAAAAATTACTTGAAATTTTGGGTGAAAAAGCATTATAGAATGTAGTTTTTTACTGTTTTTCAAGGTTTTTTGCTTAAATTTTGTGAAAACTATTGATTTTTTCTGAATATTGTGATATAATTCGTATCAGAAATTACACCTATTATAACAATAGGTGTAATTTTTTTGCAGGGATTGAGGGACGTCTTTCGCGAAGATTTTCGTGTGAGATGAAGATTTGATTTTTTCAAAAACCGCCGTGTCGAGGTTTGACATGGCGGTTTTTGCTATGCTATGTTTGCATTTTCGCACTTTCAAGAAGGATTTGTTGTCCTTCGCTTTCTTCTTTGGTTGAGAGATTTTTTGATCGATCGTATTTTTTGACGGAACATTTTTTCGTGTGCTTTCGATTTCCTGCATAAACATTGACAAAGCGGGAAAAACAGAGTATAATGGTGGGGATGCGTCTGCCTGATTGCAAATGCGTGCTTTATATGGTGGTTCGCTCGGTGCGATGTGCGCTTTTTGCGGCGGCGCGTTCCTTCCGAAAACGAAAATTTCGGGGAGCTTTGATTCCCGAAAGACAAGGAAGGCTTATGAAAAAATTTCTGCTTTTTCTTCTTCTCGTCGGCACCGCGCTTTCGCTTGTCGCCTGCGGCGGCGAGAAGTCCCACACGCTCGGCATGGGGACGGTCGCGTCGACCTCCGGCTCGGTCAACGGGACGGCGGCGATGACGGTGACGACCGCGGCGGTCGTCCTCTCCCCTGAGGGGAAGATCGTCTCCTGCCGTATCGATGTTTCGGAGGATAAGATCTCCGTCGAAAACGGCACGCTCCCTCCGATGGAGAGCCTGACCTTCGCGACGAAGTCCGAGCTCGGCGATGCCTACGGCATGGCGGCGGGCGGCGCGAAGGCGGAATGGTTCGTCGAGGTGCGCGCCTTTGAGGACTACCTCGTCGGAAAGACGAAGCGCGACCTCTCCCTGCTCCCGACTAAGGAAGAAAACGGCGGGGTCTACACGGCGGACGACATGCTCTCGGCGTCCTGCACAATCGACATCGGGGACATGCTCTCCGCGGTGAAGAAGGCGGTCGCCGACACGCAAAAGACGACGCTCGCCATGGCGCCCGCGAAGCTCGGGCTTGCGTTCCGCACCTCTGCCGCGGACTCTACCGAGGCGAGTGCCGAAAAGGACGGGCGCGCCGTGATCTTCACGACGCTTGCGGCGACGGCGCTCGACACGGAGGGAAAGATCCTCGGCACCGTGGTCGACGCGGCGGAGGGGGAAATCCTTTTCGACACGGCAGGCAAGATCGGTGAGAAGACCTACAAAGGGACCAAGCGCGAGCAAAAGGAATCCTACGGCATGTCCGCCGCGGGAAAAACCGAATGGTACCTTCAGGCGAAGTCCTTCGCCGCCTTCACCGTCGGCATGAGCGGAGAGGGTGTCGGCAACATTCAGACCGAGGAAAAGGACGGCAAGACGGTTGCCGCCGACAGCACCCTGTACAGCGGCTGTACCATCGATATCGCGGAATTCAAAAACGCGACGAAGAAAGCCGCGGCGCAGGCAAGATAAATTCGAATTAAGAATTATGAATGATGAATTATGAATTTGGTGCGCCCGTGAGGCTGTTTTCTCGAAACTTTTTGCGTGCGAATGGGTTCGGCATTGCGGGCGCGCCTTGTTCTTTTGGTTTTTCGTTTTTAGGATACTTTTGTATGAGATGAAGGATGATTAAGAATTCAGAATTATGAATTGGTGCGTCCGTGAGGCTGTTTTCTTGTAGCTTTTCGCGTGCGAATGGGTTCGGCATTGCGGGCGCGCCTTGTTCTTTTGGTTTTTCGTTTTTAGGATACTTTTATTATGAAAGGAGAGAGGTTTGAATCATCGGTCGACGCGGCGCTTGCTTGCGCTGTTCTTGCTTGTTTGCTTATTTCTGCCTTTGCTCTTTTCCTGCTCGCTTGGCGGGCGGGGCAAGAAAAAGGTGTATTATACGTATTTTGACACGGTGACGGAGATCTCCTCCTACCGTGCGGAGAGCGACGCGGACTTCTCGGCAAACGCCGACGCCGCGGCAGAGCTTCTCGGTACTTATCATCGGTTGTTCGATATTTACCACGAATACGAGGGCGTGACCAACCTCGCGACCGTCAACCGCCTCGCCGGCGGCGAGCCGCTCAAGGTGGATGAAAAGCTCCTCGATTTTCTCCTCTTCGCGAAGAAGATGTACGCCGCGACGGACGGTTACGTCAACGTCGCGATGGGCGCGGTGCTCACGCTCTGGCACAATTTCCGCGAAGGAGTGTCCGACGGGGATGCGTCCGCCCTCCCACCGAGCGAAGAAGCGCTCGCCGCGGCGGGAGAGCACATCTCGATCGACGCGCTCGAGATCGACCGCGAGGCGGGGACGGTGCGCCTCTCCGACCCGAGCGCCTCGCTCGATGTCGGCGCGATGGGCAAGGGGTATGCCGCCGCCCGCGCCGCCGAGCTTCTGCGTGCGCGCGGAGCGGATTCCTACGTCATCAACGCGGGGGGGAATCTCGTCATTCTCGGCTCGCATCCCGACGGTTCCCCCTTCTCGACGGGGATCCGAGATCCGCGCGGCAACGGGTATGCCGCGACGGTCTCCCTCTCGGACACCGCCTTCGTGACCTCGGGCGACTACGAGCGATACGTCACGGTCGGGGGCGTGCACTATCACCACATCATCGACAAAAACACGCTCGCGCCCGCGACATACTTTGCCTCCGTGTCGGTCATGGCATCGGACAGCGGGGTCGCCGACGCGCTCTCGACCGCGCTCTTCTCCATGCCTTACGAGCAGGGCGTCGCCCTCGCAAAGACGCTCGGCGTCGAGGTGCTTTGGATTACGGCGGACGGAGAGGTTTTGCGCACCGAGGGGATTTCTTGAATTCGGAATTCGATTCCGAATTCAAAATGATGAATTATGAATTATTTTTTAGGCTCGCGATTTTTTGTTGACGCTTTCGTTGGTTTTGATTTTTTACAAATTTGTTATGTTTGTAAAAAATTTTACGAATGAATTCTTTTTGTAAAGCGCGGTCTCTTGTCAAAATCGAGGAAATATGCTATACTGTCTACGCACCGTTCGATAAGGGATCGACGGAAAATTTTTATCATTACATAAGGAGAAACACCATGAAAAAGTCCCTGAAAGTCCTCAGCCTCGTCCTTGTTCTCGTGATGGCAGTCCTTACTCTTGCGAGCTGCTCGCAGTACAATGCCCTGAAGAGCGCGTTTGAAAAGAACGGCTACGAAGAGAACACCAAGCTCGAAGACACCGCAGAAAAAATCAAGACAGAGCTTGAGAAGGATAACCTCACCGTTACCCTTCACCTCATGACCAAGAAGGAAGGTCTTACCGCAGGTCTCACCTCTGCCCTCATCATCGAGTTCAAGTCGACCGAAGACATGAAGAAGGCGTATGAAGACAGCGAGACCATCAAAGGCTTCGTCAAAGACGTCTCCTCGAACGAGGATGTGAAGGAATTCCAGAAGGTGCTTGAAAACGCGGGCTACGCGAAGGGCAACTGCCTTGTCGTTCCGCTTTCCATCATGTATATCAACGAGATCACGAACATCGTCAAAGAGGCGTAATTTTCAGATTACACAAAGTCAGGCGGCTGTCGCAAATAGGTCTTTGAAATACCTATTTACGACAGCCGCTTTTCTTTTCTTTCGGACCTTCTTTCATGCGACGGTTCCCTTGATTTTTTATCGGAGGAAGCTCCCGCGTTCTGCGAGGGCTTTTTCGGTTTTGGTCTTCTACGAGGGAAAGTCTACAAAAATTTTGGTCTTTTCCACGGAAAAGTCTACGAAAAAGAGGAGAAACCGCTTCGGGCGGCCAAATTTATGGCTTGATATTTCTATTTTTAAGAGATATAATAGAGACAGGATCGGCGGCTCCCCTTTTTCGGGGACTTCGGACGGCGACATTCTTCCGTCCGCGCCGACAAACACGGGCTTCGTAGCCGCGATCGCCGAAAGGATCGCGGCGCGGACTCTTTGCTTTCCCGAAAGGAGACTCTCGATGGACTCGATCTGTGCCGCGTTCGCGGAAAATCTCAAACGGATACGAAAGGAAGCGGGGCTGACCCAAGAGGGGCTTGCGCGCGAGATCGAGACCTTTCCCTTTGCCGACCGCATCGCGGGCTACTTTCTCGCCGCGGGCTGCACCTCGGGTACTACGTCCATCGGATTGAGAATCGGCAGAGCGGTGCCGTCGCGAATACCTCACCTGCCTTCCGTCGGTATTTCGTAGGCGACCTCGCACGGCTCGAGGCGATCAGCCCGTCGCGGTACAGTGAGCTTTTCCGCCGCCTGACGGAGAAGCCGCCGAGCAAATATCGCCGGATGCGCAAGGCGCCGGGGCGGATCGCCGAAGAGACTTGCGTATTTTGAGCAAAATCGAAACAAAACTTTACAAAAAACGAGGGTCCGCAGTAGCGGATCCCCGTTTTTTGTATGATAACATCTGAAAAAATCTGTATTATTTCACTGTCTCGACGGAGATCGTGAGCATCTCGCCGTTGACGTTCCACTCCTTGGTGTGAGCGTAGTTCTTCCCGAACGTGACTTCTTCGGCAAGGGTCTCCTCGGCGATCTCATCGCGGTTTCTCTCGGCGACGGCGAGGAGCTTTTCCGAGCCGTCGAAAGAGAGGCGGATGCGGTCGGTGACCTCGAAGCCCGAGTCCTTACGCATGGTCTGCACCTTCGAGATGATCTCACGGACGTTGCCCTCCTCGATGAGGGCGGGGGTGAGAGTCTTATCGAGCACGACGGTCACGCCCTTATCGCTCATGGACTCGAAGTTTCCGCTCTCGCTCATCTCGATCAGCAGATCGTCGCGCGTCAGAAGGATCTCGCTGTCCCCGTCGGTGAAGGAAAGGTGTCCGTCCCTCTCGAGCTCGTCCATGGCGGCATTGCCGTCGAGCGACGAGAGGTAGGCGCGGATCGCGCCGAGGTGCTTTCCGTACTTCGGGCCGACGGTGCGAAGCTGCGGCTTGAAGGTATAGGTTGTGAAGGCGCGGACGTTATCGGTCGGCTCCACCTCCTTGACGTTCAGCTCCTCCGCGATCACGGGGAGGAAGGAGGCGTCGGGGGTCTTCTCCGCCTTGATATACATTTTCGCGATCGGCTGACGGTTCTTGATGGCGGCGGCGTTGCGGCAGGCTCTGCCGAGGGTGACGATGCCGATCACCTCGTCCATGTTCTCTTCGAGCGCCTTGTCGATGCGTCCTTCGTCCGCGGTCGGGAAATCGGTCAGGTGCACCGAGATCGGCGCGCTCTTATCGACCGAGAGGACAAGGTTGCGGTAGATGTCCTCCGCCATGAAGGGGATGAAGGGAGCGGCGATCTTCGCCGTATTGACGAGAACGGTATAAAGGGTGAGGTAGGCGTTGATCTTATCCTCGGTCATGTCCTTGCCCCAATAGCGCTCGCGGCTGCGGCGGACGTACCAGTTCGAGAGGTCGTCGACAAGCTCCTCGAGCACGCGGGTCGCCTCGGTGATCTTATAGGCGGCGAGATCCTCGTCCACGGCACGGATGGCGGAGTTCATCTTCGAGAGGATCCACTTGTCCATGACCGAGAGGCTCTTCTCCTCGAAGCTGTACTTCGTGGGATCGAAGCCGTCGATGTTCGCATACAGGACGTAGAAAGCATAGGTGTTCCAAAGAGTACCCATAAACTTCCTCTGCCCTTCGACGACCGCGTCGCCGTAAAAACGGTTCGGGAGCCACGGGGCGGAATTGGAATAGAAGTACCAACGGATGGCGTCGGCGCCGTATTTATCGAGCGCCTCGAAGGGGTCGACGGCGTTGCCCTTCGACTTCGACATTTTCTGTCCGTCCTTGTCGAGGACGTGCCCGAGAACGAGGACGTTCTTATAGGGCGCTTTATCGAAGATCAGGGTGGAGATCGCCATCAGAGAATAGAACCATCCGCGCGTCTGGTCGACGCCCTCGCTGATGAAGTCGGCGGGAAATTCCTTCTCGAACACGTCGCGGTTCTCAAACGGATAGTGCCACTGGGCAAAGGGCATGGAGCCCGAGTCGAACCAACAGTCGATGACCTCGGGGACGCGGTGCATCTCCCCGCCGCACGCGGGGCAGGTAACGGTCACGGCATCGATGAAGGGGCGGTGCAGTTCGATGTCCTCGGGGCAGTTCTTCGACATGCGGCGAAGCTCTTCGATCGAGCCGATCGCATGGCGGTGTCCGCAGGAGCACTCCCAGATATTCAGGGGCGTTCCCCAATAGCGGTTGCGCGAAAGACCCCAGTCCTGCACGTTCTCGAGCCAGTCGCCGAAGCGGCCCTTGCCGATGTTTTCGGGGATCCAGTTGACGGTATTGTTGTTGCGGATCAGATGCTCGCGCACCTCGGTCATGCGGATGAACCACGTGTCGCGGGCGTAATAGATGAGGGGGGTGCCGCAGCGCCAGCAGTGCGGGTAGTCGTGCTCGAATTTCGGCGCGGCGAAGAGCTTCCCTTCCTTTTCGAGGTCGGCGAGAACCAACGGGTCTGCCTTCTTGACGAAAACGCCCGCATAGGGGGTCTCGGCGGTGAGATCGCCCTTGCCGTCCACAAACTGGACGAAGGGGAGGTCGTATTTTCTGCCGACGCGGCTGTCGTCCTCACCGAAGGCGGGGGCGATGTGTACGATGCCCGTACCGTCGGTCATGGTGACGTAGCCGTCGGCGGTGACGAAGTGCGCCTTTTTCTTCTGCTTTGCGGCTTCCTTCCCCGTACATTCGAAGAGAGGCTCATACTCGCGGTATTCGAGCGCGGAGCCGGGCATCTCCTCAAGGATCTCGTAGGCGGGGGTCCCCTCCTCTCCAAGGTGTCCGAGCACACGGTCGAGCAATGCCTTCGCCATATAATAGGTATAGCCGTCCGCCGCCTTCACCTTGCAGTAGGTGTCCTTCGGGTTGACGCAGAGCGCGACGTTCGAGGGGAGGGTCCACGGCGTGGTCGTCCACGCGAGGAAGTAGGCGTCCTCTCCCTTGGCGCGGAAGCGGACGATGGCGGAGCGCTCCTTCACCGTCTTATAGCCCTGCGCGACCTCGTGAGAGGAGAGCGGGGTGCCGCAACGGGGGCAATAGGGCACGATCTTGAAGCCCTTATAGAGAAGTCCGCGGTCGAAGATCTGTTTGAGCGCCCACCATTCCGACTCGATAAAATCGTTGGTATAGGTGACGTAAGGATGCTCCATGTCGACGAAGAAGCCGACCTTCGCGGAGAAGTCCTCCCACATACTCTTGTATTTCCACACCGACTCCTTGCAATGGGCGATAAAAGGCTCAAGCCCGTAGCTTTCAATCTGATCCTTGCCGTCGATGCCGAGCTTTTTCTCCACCTCCAGCTCGACGGGCAGACCGTGCGTGTCCCATCCCGCCTTGCGGAGGACATGCCGCCCCTTCATGGTCTGATAACGAGGAATCAGATCCTTGATGACCCGTGTCAGGACGTGACCGATGTGCGGCTTTCCGTTCGCGGTGGGGGGGCCGTCGTAGAAGGTAAATTCAGGCGCGCCCTCGCGGATCTTCAGGCTCTTACCGAAGATATCCTCCCGCTCCCAAAAGGCACGCGTTTCCCCTTCCCGTTTCACGAAATCGAGGTTCGTCGATACTTTTCCATAGATTTCCTGCATGTTTGTTTCCTCCAAAACAAAAAGCCCCGTCCCGACAGGAACAGGGCAAAATGTACGCATTTTGCTAACCACCTATTTACCATATCTATCAATATGTGTCCGCTTACGGTGGACTGCCGTCGTCCCTTACTGTCGTTTCGGGGGCGCGACTCGGAAGTGATCTTCGCGCAAGGCGACGGCATCGGTTCTCATCCTCTCCGACTCTCTGTGCCCGTCACGGCTCGGCTACTCTCTTCGTCTTCGTCTTTCTTATGCGTCTATTATATACCGAAGACGGGAATTTGTCAAGTGCTTTTTCACCGAAAGACAAAACGGGGAGAAAGATGGCGGCTTTGTTCCGGGGCGGCGGTCAAGGAGGAAAGGTCAAGGAATCAGAGCGAAGCTATCGGGGGCTTTCTGCTCTGCGATCGTTTTACAAGGCGATTTTCATCCGTGCAACGGATCACGCCGCGAGAATGTGCAAGACTACGACACTCATGTCGTCGCGGCGGGCGTTGTACTTCACCGCGGTGGCGAGGATGGTATCGGCGTAGGCTTTGATGTCCCGCTTCGCGGGCTTGTTCAGAAGCTCGAGGAGCCACGGCGCGTCCTCGGGCGACTGACTGATGCCGTCGGACAGGAGAATCACGTAATCGTCAAAGGAGACCTCGACGCGGATGCGTTCCGCATCGACGCGGCGGAGAAGCCCGAGGGGCACCGTCTGCGAGCGGACGCGGAAGATGGAATTCCCGCGCTTGACGTAGGAGGGGGCGGCGCCGCTTTTATAAAACTTCGCTTCCCCGTCCACGAGGTCGAAGGAGAAGAGGTCGACGGTGGTCGAGCACTCCTCGCTCCGCTCGCGGATGACATGGTTCAGCAGATGCAGAGAGGTGTCCCCGCTGCACCCCGCGTCCGCCGTGCGGGCGAGAAATTCGGTCGAGAAGGCGGAGGTGGTGTGTGCGCTCTCCCCCGTTCCCATGCCGTCCGAGAGGATGGCATAAAAGCGGTCGTCCTCGGTAAAGCATTTGACGCTGTCGCCCGAGATGTCGGTATTCTCCTTCGCGACCGCGGAGACGGCATACTCGACGCGATACTTCGGCGCGGCGTGACATTCCATCAGCACCATGGAATCCTTGCGGTAGTATTCGGGGGCAGAGAGCTTTTCTTCACTGCTCTCCTCGAGCGCGTCACGCAGAGCGGGCGAGGTGATCTTCGTCCCGTCCTTATCCTCGCCCGCGGCGAGGATATATTTGCGCCGTTTTCCGAACGCGCGGATCACGCCGTCGGGGAAACCGTTCTCGGCAAAGGCGCGTCCGAGCGTCTCGGAGAGAGGCTCGTCCATCGCCTGCTCCTCCTCGTCGCGGCGGCGGGCTTCGTTCATCATTTTGGACACCAGCTCGCAGACGTCGGAGACGCTCTCGGTCTTGCGGTTCCTGAACTTTTCCTCGGCGAGATTCGCGGCGGCGGAGCGGATGGATTCGAGAATCCTCCCCTCCTGCTGACAGAAGCCGAGCGTGCCGCCGAGGTCATCCACCGAGATTTTCTCCCCCGCGACAAGCTTATGTGCTAACGTGTCGGCACTGTCGGCAAAGGGGCGGTGGCTCTGCGAGAGGCAGACCGCGTAGCCGCTGCAAGTCCTGCAATAGACGTCCGCACATTCGATGCAGAGGTTCTTATATTCTTCGACCGTCGGCTTTCCGTCCGCTTCCCCGAGCTTGCGGATCAGGGGGGCGAGAGAGGAAAATGCCTCGCCGAGGGTATCCAGCCCGCGCGTTTTTTTCGCGCGGTAGGAGAGCGCCATCGTGCCGACCATATCGGTCGCGTTCTTCGAGACGCTTGCGACCTCCTCGGGCTTTTTCTCGGTCGTGAGCTTTCGGAGAAGGGGGAATGCAAGAAGCGAGGCGATCGCGTACTCGGGAAAGAGGGAGAGAAAGCCCGTGAGCCCCCCCTGATACGCGCCCCACGCCGAGAGGAGGACGCCGCCGCCGAGCAGGGCGTACCCGATGCCGAGGGGAAAGAGGAAGCCCGCACAAAGCCCCGCGAGAGCAAACGCCACCGCCCCGAGTCCCGAGACGCCGAGGGTGGAAAAGAAGCCGACCGCCATCGCGCGGAGAGCGCCGAAGCGCTTCGCGACAAAGAGGGTCAGCGCACCGACGAACACATAGGCAAGCGAAACGCCGAACAGCTCATAGGCGGACAGCGAAAAGGCGAGCAGGAAGGAGAGCGTGAGGAAGGAGACTTGAAAGAACCGGAGGTCGTAGGCGGCACGGCTCCCCTTTCTCTTGCCCGTGAAATACTCGGTGCGTCCGAAGATGAACTCCCGCGCGTGGATCCCCGCGCCGAAGAGTCCCGAGAGAACGACGGTGAGCACCCCGGGGGTCAGGACCATCGTCAGCCCGTAGGCGAGCGTGCGAAGAGAAAATCCTTCGAGAAGCAGGGCATACACCGCCGTGATAAAGCCCGCGATGACCGCGGAGGACATGCGGAGCAGGACATTCTCCGAGAAGGGGCGCGCCTTCGCCTCCCCTTCTCCCCGTCCCGTGCCCGAGATCACGATGCGAAGCACGACGAGCACCGCAAAAACGAGGGCGTACACCGCGCCCTCCGCCCCGAGCGTCAACGCGCCGACGGCGCCGCCGAGAAGGGCGATGAAGACCTCGCACGGCAATACCGCGATCATCGCGAGCGCGAAGGGATACGCTCCGAACACAAAATGCCGTCGCGCGAGAACAAAGGCGATCAAGAACACGGCAACGTCGCGCACAAGCGCCTCGGTGTCCCCGCGTCTCGAAGAAAACCCTCCCCTGAAGGATTCGCGCAATCCGTCAAGAAGCCCTCCCTTCCGGCGATCGCTTTTTTTGTTTGCGTCCATGGAACCGTTCCTTTCCGATCGGGAGTGATCTCCCGTTTTTTCTCTATTATAATTGGGGACGGAAGAAAAATCTGTCGGACGCGGGCGGTCGTTTTTTGCCGTGTTCCCCCGAAAAAGAAAGAACGAAGAAGGAAAAATGTCAACATAACATTCCTTTTTCGTTCTTTTTATCGGGATTTGCGATATCTTTTTTGAATGAGTCCGAAGAATTTCTCATACAATGAGAGATTCGGATGTTTTTAATTTCGCAGAGAATGGATCGGCGCGGGAATCCGTCCGCCGCGGTGAATGAAGGCGTCACAGCCCGCATCCTTCACGGGCATGATCGGCGCATAGCCGAGGAGTCCGCCGAACTCTGCCGTATCGCCGACGTCCTTCCCCTCGACGGGGATCACGCGGACGGCGGTGGTCTTGTTGTTGATGACGCCGATGGCGATCTCGTCGGCGATGATGCCCGAGATCGTCTCGGCGCTCGTCCGTCCCGGGATGGCGATCATATCGAGCCCGACCGAGCAGACGGCGGTCATTGCCTCGAGTTTTTCGAGTGTGAGAACGCCCTCGCGTGCGGCGGCGATCATTCCCCTGTCCTCCGAGACGGGGATGAAGGCACCCGAGAGTCCGCCGACATGGCTCGACGCCATCACGCCTCCCTTTTTCACCGCGTCATTGAGAAGTGCGAGAGCGGCGGTGGTGCCATGTGTGCCCGTCATGCCGAGTCCCATGTTTTCAAGAATCTCGGCGACCGAATCTCCCGCCGCGGGGGTGGGAGCGAGCGAGAGGTCGACGATCCCGTAGGGGACGCCGAGTTTCGACGCCGCCTCGGCGGCGATAAGCTGACCGACTCTCGTGATCTTGAAGGCGATCTTCTTGATGGTATCGGCGAGGGTGGAAAAATCGCAATCCCCCGCCTCGCGGATCGCGGCGGCGACGACGCCCGGCCCGCTGACGCCGACATTGATGACGGTATCGGGTTCTCCGATGCCGTGGACGGCGCCCGCCATAAAGGGGTTATCCTCGGGCATGTTGGCAAAGACCACGAGCTTTGCACAGCCGAGAGAATCGCGGTCGGCGGTGAGGTGCGCGGTCTCCTTGACGATCTGCCCCATGCGGGCAACGGCGTCCATATTGATGCCCGCCTTGGTGGTGGCGACGTTCACCGAAGAGCAGATATGCTCGGTGACGGTGAGCGCCTCGGGAATGGCGGCGAGCAGATTCTCCGCGCCGCGGGTCATCCCCTTCTGCACATGCGCGGAAAAGCCGCCGATGAAGTTGACGCCGAGGGTGCATGCCGCGCGCTCGAGCGTTTTGGCAAGGCGAACGTAATTTTCGCGCGGGAGATCGGCGCCGACATAGGAGATCGGAGTGACCGAGATGCGCTTATTGACGATCGGGATCCCGTAGGTGCGCTCAAGCTCTTCGGCGACGCGGACCAGATCCTTTGCCTTGGTCGTGATCTTATCGTAGATCTTCGCCTCGAGCCGATCGGGATCGTCCGAGATGCAATCGAAAAGGGAGATGCCCATCGTCACCGTGCGGATATCGAGATTTTCCTCGCGGATCATCTTCACCGTTTCAAGAATGTCCTGTACGTTAATCATATTCCCTCCGTCAGATGCGGTGCATGGAGTTGAAGATATCCTCATGCATAACGCGGATATCCACCCCTGCCGCTTCTCCGATCTTGCGGAATTCCTCCGCAAAGGCGGCAAAATCCATCTTCAGCCCGTCAAGCTCCACGAGCATAATCATCGAAAAATATTCCTTCATGACCGTCTGACTGATGTCGAGAATGTTCACGCCGAATTTCGCGCACTCCCCGCTTGCCATGGCAATGATGCCGACCTTATCCCGTCCGATGACCGTAACGACCGCTTTCATATCGTCCTCCTTGTTTTTTCTTTCATCTATTCTATCATATTTTTCGCGAATTTGCAAGGGGAAAACGGGCTTTTACAAACTTTTCGCAAGGGAAATCGGCGGTCTTTGCGATGCTCGGAGATTTGCGGCAAAAGGGCGGCGCTCACGGGAGCATGGTGCGTGAAGGCACGGGGACGGGGGCGAGTTGCGGGAGGTGAACAAATCTCGCGGAGTGCGGCGCGCAAAAGTGCGCGAGAGCGGCGGGCGGTGATCGATGCTTGCGGGGGCGCGGCGCGCGAAAGTGAGGACGGAATTTGATCGATGCTTGCGGGAGTGCAATATGCGGATGTGCGAGAGGGGATATGCGGACATTCGGGGATGGGAAAGAGAGCCTGTGCGGCACGATTTTTCTTGACTTTTCCAGCGCGATATGCTATACTTTCGGTAGAAAACAAGGCTGCCTTCGGGTGGCGGAACGGAGATCATTATGAACGAAATGAACGGCAAAACACACTGGCTCATCCCCGACGGCTACATGAGCGACACGGCGAAAGGAGAATTCGTCTCGCACGAGGCGGTCTGCGTCCTGAACCTTTCGGGTGAGACGGCACACATTTCCCTGACGCTGTATTTTGAGGATCGCGCGCCGATGCGCGGCTTCCGTGCAACCTGCGAAAACGAGCGGACGCACCATATCCGCCTCGACCGTCTGAAAAACGACGAGGGCGAATCCATCCCTCGCAAAGTTCCCTACGCCGTCGCGGTGGAATCCGACCGCCCGATCGTAGTGCAGGCGTCCCGCCTCGACGTCTCGCAGGCGGAATACGCCCTGATGACGACCATCGCGTATTGATGTTCGCCGTCAAAAAACGTCGATCCCGAAAACTCGGAAGGAGGGTGTCCCGCTCGCGGGTCGCCCTCCTTCCGAGTTTTTATCTTTAAGGAAGCCTTGCGTTTTCCGAGTGCACGACAAGAAGCGTCCGGTGCTACCGATTCCATCATGTCAAAGCAATCCGAAATCAATATTTATCTGTTTTCTTACCGTTGTAATCTTTGCAAAGCATCTGGCAGTTATCCGGCGTTGTATGCCCGCCTTTACTCCAAGGCTTAATATGATCCCCTTCCATTTCTGCATACTCAAAGTGTTGTTTGCAGATAGGACAGATACCATTCTGCCTACTGTAAGCTGCCGATTTGTCCCGGTTATCAAACGCCCGCAGATTTAACAATCTACCGGCAAAGGGGTCACTATCTTTGCAAAGGAGAAACTGATAAATACCTTTGGACCTCTGCACATCCTCATCTTCATGGAGATTTTTTACTTCGGCTTTCATGGTAGAAGCATTATAGGTATTCTTACTGTAAACATTATAGAGGTGACACCAGTCCAATCCCTTCATATCAGGATAGTACTGTGGAAATATCTTTTGAACCCAGTGAATCACATCTTGATAATACTGCCATAATTCGTCTGCATCGGCATCCGATTTGTGTTTCGCCATGTACTCGGTGACTTCTTTTAGTCCCTGCGCCTCGCAAATTCCTTTCAATGCCTTTTCCAAAAGCTCCTGTCGATTCGGATCGCCGGTAATATATTTATCGGAAAGTCCCTTTGCGGCGCAGTTGCGTTTTGAAAAATATCTTTTTGCATCGGAAAGCCAT
Organism: uncultured Eubacteriales bacterium; assembly: GCA_934373635.1. Taxonomy (GTDB): domain Bacteria; phylum Bacillota; class Clostridia; order Oscillospirales; family CAG-272; genus UBA1740. The sequence goes on along the minus strand of CAKROZ010000001.1, from coordinate 45,152 downwards.
GCTCCGGTATACACGGAATTGCGTAGCTCCTGTTCTGTCAGTTTTTCCCCCGCAATGTTGACAACCCTGAACCATTCCAGTTTTTCCGATTCATTGCCTTCGCAAATATAAATCATGAAGTCATATTTCTGCGGGGAATGTTTCCGAAAAAGCATGTTTGAGATCCGCGGTCATGCCTTTTTCGTTCTTACCATTAAGAAAGCCTTGCGTTTCCCGAGATGTGCAAAAAGAGAAGCACGAAGCGGGCGCACGGGATCAACCGAGCGATTCGTCATAGACCGCGCGGGCACCGCCGATATACTTCGGGCGGGTTCGTGCGGCGAGGAGAATTGCCTCCCCGATGTGCGTCACCGAAAGGCGCAGGGGAACGGCGACGCGGCGAAGGTGCATCCCGATGAGCGTGCCGCCGATATCGAGCCCCGCGTCTGCCGCAATCTCCTCGAGCACAACCGGCTCACGGAAGGCGTGATATGCCGCCGTGGCAAAAGAGCCGCCCGCCTTCGGCTGTGGGACGACGTTTACCCGTGCGTCGAGATCGTGCACCGCGGCGCGTTCGACAATGATCGCGCGGTTCAGGTGCTCACAGCACTGTGCCGCGAGGAAAATGCCCTTTGGGTCGAAGGCGGAGGCAAGCGCCCGATAGAGCACCTCGGCGACCTCGGGGGAAGAAAAGCTGCCGACCGCGTGACCGAGCACCTCGCTCGTCGAGCAACCGATAACGACAATATCTCCCGCGCGGAGCTTCGCCGCAGTGCAGAGCTCCTCTGCCGCCTCTCTCATTTTGCTTTCAATGGTTTCTAACGTATTTGCCATGGTTGTGTTCCGCTTTTCAAATTTTATCGTTAAATCTTGTAATTTTGCAAACAATTCTTTTCTTTTTGGCTATTTCTCGGAAGGATTGTCTTCTCTTTTCATCAAGGCAAGGAATTCTTTGCACGCGGTCGGTGCACCTGCGAGAATGGTCGTTACTTCGCAGGTCGGCATCTCCGAGCCGTCGGCACGGGTGACGACGCCCCCGGCTTCACACACGATCAGGCGCCCCGCGGCATAGTCCCACGGGGAGACGCAATTCTCATAATAAATGCCGTAGCACCCCGACGCCACATAGGCGAGATCGAGCGCCGCCGAGCCGCTTCTGCGGAAATCGAGCGCGTGCTCGAGCAGGAGCTTCGCGGCGCGGAGGGTCGTATTTGCCGTCGTGCTTTTATGATACGGGTCGGTACCGATGACGGCGAGCGTCTCGGAAAGGGGCGTATCGGGCAGAATCAGGCGTTGCGTCTTTGAGAGCCCGTGTGTGCGCGGCGCATCGGCGCGATAAGCACCACCCTCGCGGACGGCATAATAGAGAAGGTCGGCATAGGGATGATAAATCATGCCGCAAAGGGGCTCTCCGCCCTCGCACACGCCGACGGAAATACAGCTGTGTCGGAGCCCGCGGATAAAGTTCGTCGTGCCGTCAATCGGGTCGATGATGAAGGTCAGGGCGTCCGTGAGTCTGCCGTTCTCCTTTTCCTCGGCAAAAAAGATAGCGTTTGGAAAGGCTTCCCCGAGCTTTTCGAGCAGGAGCTTCTGCACGGCGACATCGTAGGTCGTGACAAAGTTTGCGTCCCCGCTCTTCTCCGCAATCCCCCCGTGGGGTCGATCGACGGAACGCAGAAGATCTCCCGCCTCCAACAGAAACGGGAGCGTGGTATTCAGAATTTTCTGTGAAAGGGCTGTCTGTTTTTCTTTCATAATTCCTTTTTTGCCGCGGAGCTTAAGACCTTTCGAGCACGTCCGCGATTCTTTTGCAGGCGAAGCCGTCGCCGTACGGGTTTGAGGCATGTGCCATCGCATGGTAGGCTTCCCTGTTTTCGAGAAGCTCTTTGAAGTTTCGGTAAATGGTCTCCTCGTCGGCGCCGACGAGCTTCAGCGTCCCCGCCTTGATGCCCTCGGGTCGTTCGGTAGTATCCCGCATGACGAGTACGGGCTTGCCGAGAGAGGGTGCTTCCTCCTGAATTCCGCCGCTGTCGGTCAGAATCAGATAGCTGCGCGCGAGGAAATTATGGAAATCGAGTACCTCGAGCGGCTCGATGATATGGATCCTGTCGCATCCGCCGAGCTCTTCCGCCGCTGCTGCGCGGACAACGGGATTCATGTGAATCGGATAGATTGCCTTGACATCGGGATGTTCGTCCATGATACGGCGAATGGCGCGGAACATATGGTGCATCGGCTCGCCGAGATTCTCACGGCGGTGTGCCGTGATGACGATCAGGCGGCTTCCCTCCGCCCAAGAAAGCTCGGGGTGGGAGTAATCCTCCCTGACCGTGGTTTTCAGCGCGTCGATGGCGGTATTTCCGGTGACGTAAATGCTTTCGGGCGTCTTCCCCTCGCGGAGCAGATTCTCGCGGGAGAGCTCGGTCGGCGCGAAGTTATATTTCGCGAGAATACCGACCGCCTGTCGGTTGAATTCCTCGGGATAGGGTGAATAAATATTGTAGGTACGGAGCCCCGCCTCCACGTGCCCGACGGGGATCTGCATATAATAGCAGGCAAGCGCCGCGGCGAAGGTCGTCGAGGTATCGCCGTGCACGAGGACGACATCGGGCTTCACCTCCTCGAGCACACCGCGGATCCGCGTGAGGATCTCCGTCGTGATGTCGAAGAGCGTCTGCCCCGCCTTCATGATGGCAAGATCATAATCGGGCACGACGCCGAAGGCGTCGAGCACCTGCGCGAGCATCTCGCGATGCTGTCCCGTTACAGCGACGACGGTGCGAAGCCCCTTTCGCGTTTTGAGCTCCTTGACGAGCGGGCACATTTTAATCGCCTCCGGGCGGGTGCCGAAGACAAGCATGACGGTTTTCACTTTTCATCCCCTTTCGGGGCAATCTATGAAAAGTGAGCCGTTTTTATTCGCGATACAGAATCGTATGATCGGGCGGTGAGGAGATCACATCGCAGATCGCCGCCGAAACGGGGCTCGGTATTGCGTCGACCGCGCCACCCGCGCTGTCAATCGCTTTCAGAAACGCGACGATCTCATAGCGGATTCCCTCGCCCTCCAGGGCGTAGAAATAGCGGCGATTATTCTCGGCGTTTTCATATCGGATCTCGAAGTAGTCAGTCTTCCACCATGGTGCCGGGACATAAATATACCCTTTTGTCCCGGAGATCACCAGCTCGCCCTCCGATTTCACGCCGCTTCCGACCTTTACGGTCGCGACCGCCCCGTCATAGACAAAATCGAGCTTGGCAAATGCCGAGAACATCTTCCCCGCGTCCGCAAACGCGGAGGATTTTTTCATTTCGCGAAAATGGGGTCCCAATATGTCGAAGACGGGCAGGCAAGCCGTCGGACCCCAGTTGTAGATACTGTCCCACGCCTCTGCAAGGTATCTCGGGTTGTCCGTCTCGATCTTCCTCAGGCTCGTACAGGTCGCATCCACCGAAACGATATTCCCTATCATGCCGCTCTTGATCAGGAGCAGCATACGCGCATAAGCGGTCGAATATGCTGTCTTGATCGCATCCATCAGAACGCATCCGTTCTCATGTGCCAGCGTACGAAGCTCTTCATATGCCTCACGGCTCAGCGCGACGGGGGACTCGCACAGGACGTGTTTTCTCTTTTGCAATGCTTCTTTAATCTGCTCATAGTGCTTTCGCGGATGCGAGATGACATAAATTGCGTCCGCGCGGTCAAGCAAAGCCGAAAAGCAATCCGTGCGATAAGGAACCTCTACGTCGGACGGCATCCCCTCGGGCGCACAGCAAATACCAGCGATCTCGCATCCGTCAACATAGGTGCTCTCACGGATGAATTTCCGCAGAATCTCCCATTCTCCGACGATACCGATGCGGATCTTTCGCCGTTCTCTGCGGATATCGGAGCTCGAAACGCCCTCCGTGCGCGGAAGATAGACCACCTTGCAGTATTCGTTCAGGTAATCGAACTTGCCTTTCCAGTCGGAGCCGACGGTAAAAATATCGATTCCGTACTTTCGGATATCGTCGATTTTCTGCCCGTCGTATTCCTCGACGATGACTTCATCGGCAAGTCCCGTTGCCTTGACCGCATTCACGCGTTCCATCAGGGACTGTTGGTTGTTGATCTTCCCGCGTGCCTTGTCGTAATCATCGGCGGTCACCCCGACAATCAGATAATCGCCGAGTGCCTTCGCGTGGCGGAGCAACTCGATATGTCCGTAGTGTAAGAGGTCGTATGTTCCGTATGTGATAACCTTTACCATACAAAGTCCTCTTTTTGTTAAATCTTCCCGCGTTTTTGCATATCATGCAAAGCGGCGAGCAACGCGTCGTAATCCGCCCTTTCGATCGCGCCGATGTGCCCGACGCGGAAAATCACATCCTTCAATTCTCCGCCGTTCGGGCATACCCATATGCCGTACTCATCCTTCAGTGTAGTAAACACATCGTAGGCGTTCGCATTCTTCGGATGCAGCGGCGTCACCGCGTTCGACATGCTCTTCGACGTGATCTCGAGCGGAAGGTCGCGAATCGCCTCCCTGAAATACCTTGCGCCCGCCGCGATCTTCTCACGTTCTTTCTCTATGCCGGTCTCTTCGATCTCGATCAATCTTTCGTGAATCTGAAGCAAAATACCGACCGCCGGTGTAAACGGCGTCTGCCCGCGCTCCCCGTTTTTCAGAGCCGATCTCAAATCGAGATACATGCAACGAGGATCCCCGCGAAGCACCCGTTCCGTCGCGCGGGGAGAAAGAACGATCACGGACACACCGGGCGGGCACGCCAATGCCTTTTGCGAGCCGGTAATCATGATGTCGGCACCATAAGCCGCCATATCGAACTCATCCGCGAGGAAGGAGCTGATGGCGTCCACAATCAGAAAGAGATTGTTTCTTTTACAGAAGTCCCCGATCATGTCCATGTCGTAGTGTACACCGGTCGATGTCTCGTGGACGTTGACGAGAAAGGCGGTATACCCCTGTCCGTCAAACGGTGCGAGCATCTCCTCCGTCAACGGTTGTCCGACGGTCAAAGAAATCTCCGTATAAGGAATTCCGTGTATGTCAAGCAATTCGACAAAACGATGTCCGAAGCTGCCGCCGTTGACTACGATCGCGCGATCGTTCGGCGACAATGTATTGATGACGGAAGCCTCCATTGACGCCGTTCCCGAGCCGGTCATGAAAACCGCTCGCGACCCCTTCGGCGCGCGGGAAAACTTCAGCATCAGCTGCTCGCTCTCGAGCATGACCCCGGAAAACTCCGGCGTTCTGAAATACGGAACCTGTTCGGCACCGATGGCTCTGATGCGCTCATCCGACTGAACGGGTCCGACGGTAAAATTCCGCATGTTAATTTCCTCTTTTCTTTCCTTTTAACCTGCCGATAACGTTCGCCAACATTCCCTTTTCATATTCATTTGTCAACGAGAATGCAACGATGCCGCCACCGCAAATCAAAATTGCAATTATGCCCTTCAGAATGATATTTACGAACAGATTTGAAAACGAAATGCACCCGCATATGAGGTGTGTTAGAAGCAAAAGTAAACCACACTTTACAAAGTCAAGCATAACTTGCAATAAATATCTGCTCACTCCTGCATCAAATGCCTTTTTGCCGATAACGATTCCCTTGTGAAGCAGTGTAATGCAGACGGTGGGCAATAATAGCCCGATGAGGATTCCGTTCATGCCGAAAAATACGCCGCCGACATAGCCGAGGCCAATTGCGGTAACAGCCTGAATCACCATCCAAACCGCATCCAGATTATGAAGTCCCATAGCGTTTTGGACAGAAACGATCGGTATACTCATCAGATAAGCGAACATACTTGCCGTCAGAATCAGGACACTACTCATATCCAAAACAAAATTGCTACCAAATGCGAGAGCAATAAAATCCTGCGCACAGGCAAGAAATCCGCCACAGCAAACGATTGCCAACGACACCATAATATAATCGGCTTTTTTGTACGCATAGTACATGCGCTCCTTATCACCGCTTACGGAAAGGCTACCGAAGCTTGTCGTGAACGCCCCACCCAATTGGCTGAACATCAGCTGCACCGTACTGATGATAAGTTGATAATTCCCGTAATATCCGACAATTGCAATATTGCCGAGGAGCATACTGATGAGGACGCTGTTAGATGAATTTTGTATCGTAGATGCCGTTTGATTCACAAAAAGCGGTTTTATCGTATTGAATACTTCTCGCTTTTTGTTTTTTTCGAGTGTTGCTCCCCTCAGTGATTTTACATAAGGATGTTCTTTATTGACGTAAAAAATGCAAATCAGATTTCCGACCAGTTTTTCTGCAATAATAAAATACAAAAAATATAAATACTCATGCGTTATAACGGCGATGACCACGGCGGCACCGCGAAAGACCAACTCGCTCACCATCGTGGCAAGCATGCTAAGCCGATTTTTTTGTTCGGCAAACAGTACGCTTCTCTTCGCATAGGTCAGATAATTGAAAAAAAACGAAAGAGAAAATACAAAGAAGTATAACCGCACCTCCGACATCGGTATGGTGGTCGTAATGATTTTGTCAAGCAAAAACAGATCTACGAACACCCCGAGAACCAAAAAAAGAAGCGCGATTGCCAGATATATTTTTCTATAGAATGCAAGCAGCCCTCGAATCGCCGCCTCATCCCTTTTCTCTATCGGAGCATAGAGATGTATAATCATAGCGGAACTCATGCCCGCCTCCATTAAGGCTAACATATTGATGGTATTCTGAAACAGGTTATGCAGCCCGTTGATCTCTTCTCCGAGAACTCTGACAATGACGATTCTTACGCCGAAATTTATCACAACCGTGATTAGTGCCGCAAGGATTCCGAAGGCACTGTTTACGATTGAGTTGAATGTTCTGGAATTTTTGTTCATAAATTTATTTCTGTCTTTTGCACAGTAAATTCTTTATTTTCACACAAATCCATAAATATATTTGCAACAATACCACACAATAAACAATCGCTTTCCAAACATAATAGGAATCGCGTCTTGCCAGCGTAACCCATGCAAATATCAATATACAGGCAACATATTTCGGGAAAATGCTATCCGGCAAATATTCCTGATACTGATTCAAGAAATACACAACGACAAAGCAAACCACGAATATCGCGATGAACCCAAACCAACCGAAATTGATATAACTCTCCGCGTTTAATGAAAATCCTAATCCGAAATCAAAATTCGGGTAATACTGTGTTTGCCATTCCTCAAAAATATGCGATTGCTGATTGATTTTCTCTACGGTTCCCGTAACATCCAATTTTGACGGAACAATGCCTCCGATCAGAGAATACAGATATCCTTTTCCGTACAGGAACGCTTCCGATCCCGGTACAATGCTCATCATACAGAGTAAAGGGATACAACTGAACCCGATTTCTTGCACTACCCCCGTTATGACATCTCCTATAGCGATCGAATATTCTGCATCTCCCGTTCTGACATAAGCAACGATATACCCCAAACACGCAAGGGCGACACATGTCATTGCCAAGCCAACAGCAAGCTTCTTTCGTTTGTTATCATCATTTTCTCTTATATAGAGTGCAAAAGATAGCGCCAACAGTCCGGAAATTCCGGTTGTTCTGTCCCCGCACAAAGTTGTCAATAAATAAAACAAAATCAAAGCCGACATAGCTACGACACGATTTCTCTTGCGTGGCGTATAGAGCAAGTATGCCAAACCGAACGGAGAAAACATATATTCTATAAAGCCGACGACACTCGGGATCGAGTTTTCAGCCTCCCGCACCGCATCATACCCGCCCCGGATAGCAAGCGTGAACTTCCAGATTGTCAACGGAATCACAACGAGTCCCAACAAAATCACGGCAATTCCCAATGCAAAAGAAACCGTTTCGCGATCATACCGGTCGATTTTTGAAACTCTCCATTTTTTCATGGATATCCGCCGACAGCACAAAATTCCCGCATACGCGGCAACAAGGTTGCTGACGGAAGTAAAAATCGCCCCCGAAAACAATGTCGCTTCAAAATACATTACATAATAGTTGTTGAAGGATACATCGCTTGCCCATAATAACAGTTGCCCATTTTGGAATAGGTAAAATAACGCCAAAAAAAGCAATGCACCGGTAATTCGTTTATTCGAATGAAAAAAAATTGAAATTAGTTGCAAAAAGAACAGTGCAAACGATACCCATACGCAAATCTTTACAAGAAGTGCCGTTGAATTGCCTATGAACTGTACGCATAGCATTCCTACGATTGCCATCAAGTCTATCACACCCCAAGCAATCACACTTCTGTTATTTCTGTTCGCGAAATCCATATCGCCCTCCAAATCACTCATAAATGTATTCTGCCAATTCTTTTTCGATTACATGCATGACATCCTTTTCATCCGTGTAGACACGATAGAGCCTCGTATTTTTGATAGATTTGTTCGGATCGAAATGAGAGAGCGGTATCGTGTGACGCTCCTCCTCAAGTCCCGCGAAATCGGCGATCCGTCGTTTTGTCTCTTCGTAACGATAGATCATATCTTCAAAGCGGACAAAGCATACCTCTTTATGCTTGATATACTCTTTCTGGTTTTTTCTGCAATACTTGTACCACTTTATGAATTGTTCCGCGTCGTGAGGTACGACCCCTTCGTGCCAAACATATTTTTCCGACAAATATACATCCCGCGGATCCCTATCCACCAAAAAGATCTTAATCCGGTCAAAGTAAGGCAAAAATGCGTCAATGTTGGAGGACGGAACGATCTGGTCCACCATCAGAAAATTCCCCGGGGCGGTCACCCGACCGCGGAAAACCCCTTCGATATATTCTTTTGTGCGTTCGATGAAAAATTCCTTATCGATATCGCAAAGATAAGACTCAATATTTTTAACAAACAGATCCCTGTGAAAGACTTTGTAGAAAAGTCGTGTTAAAAAATAATAGACGCTACCTCGTTCCAATAAGTCATACTGCCAGTACGCATGGTAGGAGGTGGTAATCAAAGACTCTATATACTTTTTCGTTTCGGTTTTGAATGCGCCCCCAAGATAGTGTACATACCTTTTGAACAAAGCATTGCCTTCCAAAAAATGTGTGTACTTCATGAATTTTTTCAATCCGAAGCCGGAGTTGTGACGATTCTGATTATCGATCAAATAATACTGTAAATCTCTCACCCCGTACGGATCATGCAGAAAGCGGAACTCATAATCCGTCAGATTGTCGACGTTTTCGTATTCGCTGATCAGATCCGTAACTGCCGACGAACCCGAACCGTAATAGCTCGCACACGTCAAAAATTTTATCATTTTTCTTTCCACTTTCGTTATTTAGATTTTATAAACTTGTATTTTCGCCATCGGGGGAATATTCTCTTACAGACCGTGCTACACCGTCGTTCCCGCGACTCCGAGGCTTTTTTTGACCGAAAGAAAATCGCCATAAGTCCCGCGCTTGATGTTCACCCGATGCGGGAAAACATACGAATCAGAGGATACAATCTGTATTTTAACGCCGACGCCGCAAGCCGCCCCTTTGCCGACTTGAATTTCGCATGTCTGATTGCTTCCGCATATATGTCGGTCTTCAGGTGTGCATCGATATCCGCAACGATCTCCTTGTACGATTCTTTCCGATAAAATTGTGAGACGACCACGGTAAACAGCTCATGCACGGTCTTCCTGTAAAGCTGTTCTCTGAAATCGCCCTCGTTCATATCGATCAGCCGCTCGAGATGCTCGTGTATCAGCTTCGGCCCCTCCCACGAAAACGCCTTTTTCTCCTGCGTCATCGACACGGGGTTCTGGCGGTAGTAATAGGTTGCCTTATCCGTGACATACAGGGACGACGCATGATAAATACAGGGAATCGTGCAGGCACCGTCCTCGCCGATCTTAATCCTGTCGTCCACCGCCTGTTGCATCTTCTTATACAAATCGGCGCGGTATGCCTTCGCCCAGACGGACGGAGTGAAATATTCCGCCTTGTTGTTCTGAATTAAAAGAGGGAAAATCTCCTTTTTGAGTTCTTCTCGCGAATACATTCCTTTTCGGTACGGCAAAATGTTCGTGACATTCTTGCTTTCGTCCTCGTACGCCTTGATAAAACCTCCGGCAACCACATCCGGGGAATATTTTTCTATCGCGTCGGCAAAATACCTGAGGTGATTTTCGGAGACAAAATCATCACCGTCCACGCAAACAATATACTTCCCTTCCGCAAGCTCCTTCCCCGCTTTTCTGGCGGAATTTGCCCCACCGTTCTCCTTGTGTAACACCCTAACGCGAGAATCAGCTGTAGCGTACTCATCACAAATTCTCCCGCTACCGTCCGGAGAACCGTCGTCAACCAAAATCAACTCAAAATCCCTGTACGTTTGATTGAGGAGGCTGTCGACGCACTGTCGCAAATACTTTTCGACCTTATATACCGGGACGATCACACTGAATAAGCTCATCCGTATTCTCCTTTCCGATCTTACAATCCGAGCACCTCAAAAAGCTTTTTCGATCTTTGTGCATTTGAAAAGCGTTCTCCCGTCGTCTTGACGGTACACTTCCATTCGGCAACCTTTTCCGGGTGATCGAGCGCGTACTGCATTCCCTCGTAAAGTGCATCATCGTTATTCTTCACAAGAAGTCCCGCCTCGGAGGTTTCAATGATTTCCCGCGCGCCACCTACCACGGTGGTAATTACGGGAACGCCGAGGATGAGGGCTTCGGTACACGCGGTGGAATATCCTTCGTTATAAGAAGAGCATACGAAAATATCGGCTTTGGAAGTAAACGCGTGCGGATTTTTTTGAGCTCCGAAAAATATTACCCGATCCTCTAGCTCATATTCTTTTGCTTCCGCTACGAGCGAATCGTGCTCTGCACCGTCTCCGATGAGCCACAACTTTGCTCGATACCCGTTGTCGCAAAGTTTTTTGAACACCTTGATCAGACGCGAGAAACCCTTTTCAGCACTCTGTCTTCCCACAGTGACAAATGTCAGGCAATCGTCCCTTTCCACCGGCATCGGCTCTTTTCCGCGTCTGACGATATCCTCATCGTCAATGGGATTATACGCGTAATCTACATCGATATTCGCATTCGATGCTCTCGCCACGCGTTCCGCATTTTCCCTAGAAACGCAAACGAGCTTGTCTGCCTTCTCATAATACTTTTCGAGCGATAACCCATCGTCCCAACCGTGCATCCAAACGTAATGTTTCGCGTCGGCATTTTTGCTTGATGCAATCATTTTGATCGGCGTTTTCATACAAAAACCGATTTCTATATCGTATTTATCACGTATCACCGCGCGATATAGAACGCCGCTCGGGATAAGATCCACAATTTTTTGCATCCCGCGGAAGTAAAATTTCAGAAATGGTTTGATCTTCACCCTGTCGTCTACTAAGGAAAGAGCATCCTTATGAAACTTAAACAGAGGGATCAGCGTCACCTCGACATCCTCGCGCTTCGCAAGCGTATTTGCGACCGCAATTGCCGATCTCGCCACACCGTCCTGGAACTGAAAATGATTAAATACGATGCCGATTTTACACTTTTCGTCTCGCATGGGTACTCCTTCGTGTCTTTCCTTCTTTTACAGATGCGCTGTGCCACCGTTCTTCCGTCCTCTCCGAACGATTGGTTGTCCGCGGTCTTCACTTCGACTCCGAATAAAAATCTCTCAACCGTGCATTGATTTCTTCAACAGACATTTTTTCTATTTTCTCACGATTATATCTACCGAGATCTTCTTTTTTGCGACTGAATATGCTTTCAATGGCTCTCTTGCAATTTTCCATGCTGAGGGGGTCGAACAATGCACCGCCGTTCTCATCGATCAAATCCGTGTTCCCTCTGATTTTGCTCACCACGCATGGCAAACTGCCCGCCATGGCTTCCATAACGGAAACGTTCAAACCTTCGCGAACGGACGGCAGTACATACACATCTGCAGCCCGGTAGAGCTCCGCGACATCACTGCGGTACCCGAGCAGCTTCACCCGCTCGGTCAAGCCCGCCTCGTCGATCACACTCTGCAAATGCTCGCGCAGATCGCCCTTTCCGGCGATGAAATAATAGACATTCGTTTCGGGAAGCTCCGCCACCGCACGAATGACCGTTTCATGGTTTTTATTTTTATTGAGCTCTCCGACCGATAAAAGCAGGATGGCATCCTCCGGCACGCCAAGCTCCTTGCGCTTTTCTGCCTTTTCGACCGTCACCTGACCGAATTTCGTCAGGTCGACGCCGACGCCGGGAACATATTCCACGCGCTTCGCCCTCAATTTCTTTTGTGCCAGTGCGTAGTCCTCTTTGTTGATCGTGATCAGCACATCGGTAAGGCGGGCGCAGTATTTTTCCACGGGATAGTAGAGCAACCAGTTTTTGAGGGGTGCTCCCTTGTAAAAATGAAAACCGTGAGCGGTATAGAACACCTTCGTGCCCTGCTTTCTCGCTTTACGGCACGCAAGGCGTGTGCACATCGCCGCGACCGGAGTATGGCAATGAACGATACTGTATTTTCCGGTTTCGATCACATTTCTAATTTGTTTGTACGCTTTCACGGTAGCGCGGGATAACGGAGAGCGTGAAAAGTCGATCTGATGACAGGTGACATTGAGTGACGCAAGTCTTTTTTTCAGAAAGTCTACCTTTTCATCGCTGCAAGTGCTCCCGTTTTCGAAATTACTTGCCACCTCTACGGTGTATCCCATATCCTGCAACAATATAATGTTCGGTACGAGAAATTGATAAACCATAGATGCAACCGTGGTAACAATCAAAGCCTTATCCATCGCACTTCTCCGTCTTTTCTATTGATTCACCGAATGTATCGATGCGGTAATTCACTTTATACTCACTCATTTCACGCAGATAAATCAGGCTCCCGAACGCCTTTCTTACGCGTCCGGTAAAGCAACCCGTCAGCTTCAGCAACCAGTCAAATCCCTTCACCAACCGTACCTTTTTCCTGTGCGCTTTCGCTATCGTTCTGACAAGTTCCGATGTATTGCTGTATTCGCCGTTTTGCGGGAAAAAAGTACCGCTCTCTTCGTTCTCGATCATCAGACGGACAAACTCGCACAGATTCTCGATGTAAATCATAGAACGTTGGTTTTTCACATAGGGGAAAACGGGCGTTTTTAATGCAATCTTGACAAGCGACGGATAGTTCCCCTTACAGCCTCTTCCGTATACCATGGGAGGGCGCAGGATGCAAAGTCGAAAACTGTTGCTTTCATACGCCCGTATTTCTTTTTCTGCCTGCAATTTGGATTTTCCGTAATTGCTTTTCGGATGCGGTTCCGTATCCTCTGCAATTACGCCTACATCTGTACCGTAAACGCTCATTGAGCTCAAAAAGACGAATTGCTTTACTCCGTCTTGTTTCGCTTTTTTTGCGGTCGCCGCGGCAAGATCGGAATTCACCTTGTGATACAGAGGTGCATTTTCTTTCGTTTCTTTTTGATGGGCGATCCCTGCCACGTGGAACACGGAATCATACCCCGAGAAATCCTTCTCTCTCCAGCTTCCGTCCACCATATCCACGGTGTCGACCGAATAATCATCGGGATAGTTTTCTTTGAGGTATTTTTCAAAGGAGGTGCCGATATAGCTGTTAGCGCCCGTTATCAGTATTTTCTTCATTCTCCTGCTCCTGCTCGTGCTTCTTCATCTCGCCCGTGCCGCCCTCGACAACGCCGTCGTGCTTCAGCACACTGACGATCGTTCCGAAAAAGCATCTGACATCCATGCAAAAGCCCTTGAATTTCCCCGCGTTCAGTGCCGCGGCATATTCGCCGTCAAGCTTCGCCTTGACATCGATCTCGAGCTCGTCGCGCCCGTTGATCTGCGCCCAGCCCGTAATTCCCGGTTTTACATCGTTTGCGCCGTATTTCTCGCGTTCCGCGACAAGATCGTCCTGCGACCACAGAGCCGGACGCGGACCGATCGCCGAAAGCTTCCCCGTAAAGACCTGATAGATCTGCGGGAGCTCATCCAGACTGGCTTTCCGGATGAACCTTCCTACGCGCGTTATGTATTGCTCCGGATTTTCGAGCAGGTGTGTCGGTGTATCGTGCGGCGTGGACATCTTCATGCTGCGGAATTTCCAGATCTGAAAGTAGGTGATCTCACCGTTTTTCTTCTGACCGACGCGCTTCTGCTTGAAGAGAACGGGACCCGGGTCATCGATCTTGATGGCAATGGCAAGCACGAGCATCGGAAGCGCCAACAAAATGATACCGAGGGTCGACAGAAGGAGGTCCAAAAGTCTTTTTATAAAGTGTTTATACATTTAGTATGTTCTCCCGTTCCGAATTATATTCTGCGCCAAAAGGAAGCCGTGAGCAAAGAGTGTGCAAAGCCTTTATAAAATACAGCTTTTGCTACCGCATTCCCGACAACATGCAAAAGTTCGAATCTTTACAGGAAGCGCTCTTGCAGGTTTCGCGGACATCTCGCGCAAAATATTTATTTGTTCTAATATAATAGCACATTTTGTGTGATTTGTCAATCCTGCTTTCTTTTAATAGGAAGAAAAAGAGGGGGCTTTTCGTCGCTCGCGGTTTTGTTTTGTCGGTTTTTGCGGGCAGAACGCGCACCCTATGTAAATAATTATTTGTATTACGTCGTTTTTCATTCCGAGCGAGGCAAAAACCGAAAAATGAAAAAATATTTTTGCGGCGGATGTGGTACTCTTTGCGCGTTTTTTCGTTTGTGAAGAATTATTTGCATATCGTGATGATTTCGCGTTAATTTTCGAGTAATGGCAAGTGCACGCAACGTTTTCTTTGCTTTGGGGAATGCACGGTTTTTATTTTCGTTTTGTCGGAGCTGTGGGCGTCTCCGGTGTTCACGCCTTTCCCGCGGCGCGCGTGCTTTCCGCATGTGCAAAAATACGACAAGCGGCTGCCGAATGGCAACCGCTTGTCGTATGCGTATGCAATAAGAAAATGAATTTGTGCGAGGGAGTGAGGGATCTTGTCCCACATGCTCGCGCGTGCTTTTTTCCGTGGTGCGGATCTCTGTCGTCCCGAGTTTGAAGTCGGACTCTTTGCCCGAAGTCATAGGTCAAATCCTGAAACCGACACTTTGAGACAAAACCTTGAGTCAAAGCCGTAGGTCAGGCTTTTATAAGCCGGCGCTTCGAAAAAAACTTGAGTCAAAGCCGCAGGTCAGGCTTTTATAAGCCGACACTTTAGAAAAGACCTTGATTGAAGCCTCGATCGGACCCATCCGCCGACGCCCGAATTCCTATTTTAATTCTGAATTCATAATTCTGAATTCAGAATTCTCAAAGCCCGATACGGGTCTCCATGTCGTATAGTTCCTTCATCTTCGCGCGCTTTTCTTCGACGTGGGCACGCATCTTTTCGAGCTGGTGCTCGGTGAACCCTTCGAGGTCGCCGTCCTTCAGCTTGTTCTTATACATGCGGTCGAGGATCAGAGCATAGCGGATGTCGGTCGCGACGATCTTGCCGTGGCGCTCACAGATCACGATGTCCGAGTTGCCGCGCAGGAGTTCGTCAACGGCGAACACGCCCATCTGCGAGGACATGACGCGGTCGCGGAGGGTGGGATTGCCGCCTCTGACGATGTGCGCGAAGCGCGCGAAGCGTGCTTCGACGCCCGTCGCCGCCTCGAGACGTTCGGTCAAGCCGGGGGCGTAGTCCGAGCCGACGCCCTCCGAGACGATGATGATGAAATTGCGCTTACCGAGTGCCTTCGACTTCTCCACTCTCTCGAAGAGCGCCTTTTCGTCGAAGGGCATGAATTCGGGGATCACGACCGCGGTCGCGCCCGAGGCGATGCCCGTGTTCAGGGCGATGTCACCCGCACCGCGTCCCATGACCTCGATGACGCTCGCGCGGGCGTGCGACTCGCAGGTATCGCGGAGCTTATCGACGAGCTCGATGACGGTGTTCATCGCCGTATCGTAGCCGATGGTGTGATCGGTGGATGTAATATCGTTGTCGATGGTGCCGGGCAGACCGACGCAGGGGACCCCGTGCATCGTGAGGTCGGTCGCACCGCGGAAGGTACCGTCGCCGCCGATGGCAACGATGCCGTCAATGCCGAATTTCTCGCAACTCTCCACCGCGCGGCGCATTCCCGCCTCGGTTTTGAATTCCGGGCAACGGTCGGAATACAGGATTGTGCCGCCTTTATTGATGATATTGGAAACGTCGCGGATGGCGAGCGGACGGATGTCACCGTCGATCAGTCCCGAGTAGCCTCTGTAAATTCCCATGACCTCGACGCCTGCCGTAATTGCCGCACGTGCCACGGCGCGAATCGCCGCATTCATTCCGGGGGCGTCTCCGCCGGAGGTCAAAACACCGATTCTTCTGAAACTTCTCATTTTCTACCTCATGATTTTGCGTTTTTCTCATACATAGGATATTATACTACAACTTTTTCATTTTTACAATCCCATTTTCAAAAAAATTATGGGATTTTCTACAAAAAATATCGGGTTTCCCGATTGACAAAAAGACAGTTTCATGTTATAATAGGTGACGGTGTATTCTCCGACTGTATCAACATCTACCGCTCCGGGACGGAGACGCGGAAGGGAGGCTTCCTTATGGATATAGCGATCATTGCCGACGACAACAAAAAAGAGCTGATGGCACAGTTCTGCATTGCCTATTGCGGGATCCTGAGCCGTCACCATATCTGCGCCACGCACATTACGGGAAAATATATTGCGGATGCCACGGGGCTTGAGATCGAGACCTTCCTCGCGGGACACGCGGGCGGTGCCGAGCAGATCGCCTCGAGGATCTCCTATAACGAGATCGACGTGCTCTTCTATTTCCGCAGTACCGACCCCGCCAAGGAGCCGAGCGAAGCGGAAATGAGTATCCTTCGTCTCTGCGACGTTTACAACATCCCCGTCGCGACGAATATCGCGACCGCCGAGGTGCTCGTGATGGCGCTCGAGAAGGGCAGTCTCGACTGGCGGGAGCTCATCAATCCGCACAGCGACTACAATCTCCGCAAAAAGAACCGTCGCGGTCTCTGACGCCCACGTCGGCAGAATGCCGAGAAGACAGATTGAACGTGCCGCCCCTCGGGACGCGGAGCGCCCTCGCCCCCCTGTGGCGCGGACTTGTGCTCCGACCCGCACCGTGCCGCACGTTTTCACCGACGCCGACATCGCCGCTCCCTTCCGAGACGCGATGCCGGCGCTCGCTTTTTTTACTTTTTCCGAGAGATGCCGGCACTCGTTCCGCTTTCGGATCGTGCGGAGAGCCACACGGGCGAACCGCGGCGCAGACCGCCTCGGATGCGGGAGGCGATATAAAAACATTTCGATCGGAACGAAGGCTACGAAAAAGGAGGTGCCCCGTGACAACAGAAACCACCGTCCGTCTCTCCCTCTCCTCCGAAATCACCGACGACGAGAGCGGCGAGCGCGAGCAGGACACGCGCGAGCTTGTCGGGCTTTTCCGTGCGCGGGAGGGACTCTGCCGTCTCACCTACGCCGAGCCGTCCGAAGGGGGCGAGGTGCAAAGTGAGCTTCTTCTCTCCGACGGGCGCGTCCGCCTCTGTCGCAAGGGAGCGCTCCGCTCGGACATTCTATTCGGCGAAGGGCTTTCCCATTCCTCTCTTTACGAGATCCCGCCCTACCGCTTTGACATGACGGTCACGACCGAGCGGGTGCGCGTCGCGCTCGACGGTGCGCGGGGAGACATCGAGCTATGCTATCGGACCGAGCTTGGCGGCGCTTCGCGGCACTGCCGCCTCACGCTCCGCGTGACGCCGTGCGACAAGTGAGAAAGGAGCAGCCGTGGAACAGAAGGATCTGAAAGATCGCATCGCGAAGCATCCCGAGGGATGGTATCTTCTCGTCGGCGAGGAGGAATATCTCAAACGCTATCACCTTTCCCTTTTCAAGTCGCGCATCGTGACCGACGAGAGCTTCGCTCCCTTCAATCATATGGTCTTCGACGGCCCCGAGATCGACGTGCCGAAGCTCGCCGACGCGATCAAGGCGCCGCCGATGATGAGTGACTATAAGCTCGTCGAGTGGCGCTACCCCGACTTCGAGCATATGAAAGAAAGCGTGCGCGTCGCTCTCGACGCGCTCGCCCCGCTCAAAGAAGAATTTTCCTATACCGTGCTCGTCCTGTCGGCGACGGCGGACGGCTTCGACCCCGGGACGCCGAAGCGGCCGAGCAAGCTCGCCCTAAGGTATCAGAAGCTCTTCGAGATCGTCAATTTTCCGAGGTCGACCGACGTACAGCTGCTCGGCTGGCTCAAACGGCATTTCGACGCGGAGGGCATCCGCACCGATGCCGAAGCTCTGCGGGCGCTGATCTTCCGCTCGGGACACCTCATGGACGTCCTGATTGGGGAAGTGGAAAAGCTCGCGGCGTATCTGAAAGCGAACGGCAGGGACACCCTGACCCCCGCCGATGTCGAGGCGGTGGCGTCCTCCACGCTCGAATGCGACACCTTCGCGCTCTCCAACGCGATCCTTGACGGCAACCGCGCGCTTGCCCTGCGCGCCCTGCTCGAGATGAAGCGGGAGCGCACCGAGCCCGCCGTCATCATCGGAATGCTCACGCGCGTTTACGGTGAGCTTGTCTCGGTGGCGCTGCTCGCCGAAGAGGGCGCGGACGCGCCCGCCATCGAGGCGGCGCTGAAGCTCCCCTCCTTCAAGGTGCGGCTGTATCTGAAAACCGCGAAGACGCTCGGCGCCGCACGGCTTGTCGCCGCGCTCGATTCCCTGACAAAAACCGACGTCGCCTCCAAATCGGGAGGCGTCGACGGATATGCCGCCGTCGAATTGTTCCTTACGAAAAATCTTTGATTTTGAAAATAAATGTTTACAAAATTTCAAAAAACGAGGTTGTTATGAAAAAGATTCTCGCACTTCTCTTAGCGCTTCTCTGTTTCGTTCCCGTCCTTTCCTCCTGCGGTTCTCTCCCCGACCGTCCCGTCGTGGAGATCAAGGTCAAGGACTTCGGCACCATCCGCGTGGAGCTTCGCCACGATGTGGCGCCGATCACGGTCGAAAACTTCATCTCCCTTGCAGAGAGCGGATTCTATGACGGTCTGACCTTTCACCGCATTATGCAAAACTTTATGATTCAGGGCGGCGACCCGAAGGGAGACGGCACGGGCGGCTCGGAGAAGACCATCAAGGGTGAATTCTCGCAGAACGGCGTCAAAAACACGCTGACGCACGTTCGCGGCACGATCTCCATGGCGCGCAGCCCCTTGCCGGATTCCGCGTCCTCGCAGTTCTTCATCTGCAACGCGGACAGCACCTTCCTTGACGGTAAATACGCCGCCTTCGGCTGTGTGACCGAGGGCATGGACGTCGTTGACGCGATCACCGAATACGCGCGCAAGCTCGGATACACGGAGAGCGTTCCGAAGGAAGACCAGCCGGTGATCGAATCCGTCCGCCGCGTCGCGTAAAGCGGCAAAGAGGGTACATCGGCTCAAAAAGCGGTTACCCGACCGCGTGCGTAACGCGCCAAAAGGGGTGCAGCGGCACAAAAAACAGTTGTGCGTCGAGGACGTATATGTTTCCCTTTTCCTTTCCCCTTCTCTTTCCCTTCTTCCGTTTCCGTTTTTAACTTTGCCATTCCGCTTTTGACATAAAGGAGCAACCATGAATCACATCAACATCCCGAAGGGGTATCATTCCCCGCTCGACCTCTATCGCACGCAGAAGGCGATCTCATTCATCAAACGTACCTTTCAAGACAGACTCGCCGAAGCGCTGAACCTCAAGCGCGTCTCCGCCCCTCTTTTCGTCACGGGCAATTCCGGGTTGAACGACGACTTAAACGGTGTCGAGCGTCCCGTTTCCTTCGACATTCCCGCGGTGGGTGCATCGGCGCAGGTCGTGCACTCCCTCGCGAAGTGGAAGCGCCTCGCTCTCAAGGACTATCATTTCTACGTTGGCAACGGACTGTATACCGATATGAACGCGATCCGCCGCGACGAAGAGCTCGACAACCTGCACTCGATCTACGTCGACCAATGGGACTGGGAAAAGGTCATCACGAGAGAGGACCGCACCCTTGATACATTGCGCGCGATCGCCGAGACGATCGTCGGGGTGATCTGCGACACGAGCGAGCTTCTGCGCGTCGACTATCCCGAGATCCCCGTGAAGCTCTCGCGGGAAATGACGGCGATCACGACCGAGGAGCTGCTCCGCCTTTACCCGACGCTCTCGCCGAAGGAACGCGAGGACGCCTTCTTAAAGGAGCACGGCACCGCCCTGATCATGCAGATCGGCGGCAAGCTCTCGGACGGCAAGCCGCATGACGGCAGGGCGCCCGACTACGACGACTGGACGCTCAACGGAGACATTCTCTTCTACAATTCCGTGCTCGGGCACGCCATCGAGATCTCCTCGATGGGCATCCGCGTCGACGAGGAGGCGCTCACCCGTCAGCTCAAAGCCGCGGGATGCGAGGAGCGGCGGAATCTTCCCTTCCACCGTATGCTTCTCGACGGTGAGCTTCCTCTCACGGTCGGCGGCGGCATCGGGCAGTCCCGTCTCTGTATGCTCCTTATGGGTCGCGCCCACATCGGCGAGGTGCAATCGAGCATCTGGGACAGAAACACCGTCGAAAAGTGCCGCGAGGCGGGCATCATGCTTCTGTGATGCGACAGCCCCTTTTGCGTTTTTATATCCATATAGAAGGAGAGCGATGCACGGGTATCTATATAAAAGGAGAGCGTTGCGCAAGGTGTCCGTATAAAACGAGATTCGTGCGCGGGGGATTTTTTTCGCGTCCGTGTCGGCACGACGGGGCAATTTTTCCCTTTGCCGATAGGATTCCCTCATTTCGGGTATCATTTTAAGGGAATTTTCCCTTAAGCCGTTGACAATTCCCTTAAAATGTGGCATGATTTAAGGGAAAGTAATGAAACGAATGGAAACGACAACCCGAACGATAAAATTTTGGCGGGAGCGCATCCGTGGGGGTGCGCTCCCGCCTTTTGCTTTTTATCTTTCCTCTCTCCGTTTATCGAAGTAGCGGATCAGAACCGCGATGCCGATCAGGAGAAGAGCGACGCCGCAAGCCATTACAAGCAGAGCGTAATCCTCCCCTTTCAGTGCGGTCGGGGCATCGGGATCGGTTGCCGCAGCTTTCGTAATGGTGAACGTATCCTTGCCGTCCGTGCTACCGTCCGTGTACCGGACGAGAAGGGTATATTCTCCCGCGGAGAGCGTCTCCAGATACTCGGTTTTCAGGGTGATCACGGTACTGCCGACCTTGATGTCGTAGTATTTCGGATCGATGATCGTACCGTTGATAACGACGCCCGCAAATTTCTTATGGTAGCCGTTGACGGTGAAGGTCAAGCCGTCGTTTTTATCGTTTGCCGTCCATGTGCTGTCGTTGCCGTTCGTGATGTCATAGTCGGTCAGTGCCTTCAACATGGCATCCAGTGCTTCCTTCGTGCGCTCGCCCGCCATTCTCTTTTCGTCGGCGGAGAGATCGTCGTAGGCTTTCTTTGCGGCTTCGTAAGCGCCGATGGCAGTCTCGTCGTCCGGTCGGATCTTGTCGGCGGCGGGCATGGCGTCCGCACGTTTCACGGCTTCTTCGGCGTTTTCAATGCTTTTCAGCGCGGCTTTCGTCGCATTGATGCTGTCGGTCAACAGCTCTTTCTGCTCCTCGGTGTAGGCATTGCTCCGATCGTTCAAAGCCTTTTCCATCTCCTCGACCGCCGAGCGCAGATCGCTCTTTTTGTCGGTAGACAGATCGGAGGTCACGGGAATGACCGTGCCGTCGGACAGTTTGGCATTACAGCCCTTGCAATAGCTGTCGCCGGTGTATCCTTCCTTCTTGGTCGTGGCTTCCGCCATGCCGCGGATCTCTGTGCCTCCCACATGGTTACGGGGATTCCGCTCACCGTAGGCTTCGGAGCAGACGGTGCAAACGGCGCTGTCCCTGCAGGTAGCCGTACCGCCGGTGTGTCCTGCCTTCGCGTCGATAGCGTCACAGCGGGAGCACTTTTTCCAGTGGTTGCCCGCGTCGTGTTCCCATGTATCGGTTGTGAAGTCATGACCGAGCGCGTCTTTTTCTTCGTAAGTAGTATGGTCACAACGGGAGCAGGTATCGTAGGCGTCCCATCCTATCGCCGTGCAGGTCGCCGCTTTTGCGTCGTGGTGGACAAGATCGTGATCGAGAGCGGCGATCGTTTCCTCCTCCGTTGCGGAGCATTCGGTGCAGGTGAAGGTTTTTACGCCTGTCGCTAAGCAGGTGGGGTCTGTGGTTACTTCGCCGTTGTTCCACTTATGAGCGGATCTCGTATCGGTAACATCGCAACGCGAGCACTTTTTCCAGTGCTGATTTTCGTCGTGCTTCCACTCTCCGCCTTCGAAGTCATGACCGAGGGCGTCTTTTTCTTCGTAGGTGGTATGGTCACAACGAGAGCAGGTATCGTAGGCGTCCCATCCTATCGCCGTGCAGGTCGCCGCTTTTGCTTCGTGGTGGATAAGATCGTGGTCGAGGGCGTCGAGCGTTTCTTCTTTCGTTGCGGAGCATTCGGTGCAGGTGAAGGTTTTCACACCCGTCTTTGTACAAGTGGGAGCCTCGGTCTCTTCGCCGTCGTCCCATTTGTGAGCGGATCTCGTGTCGGTAGCGTCACAGCGGGAGCACTCTTTCCAATGGTTGTTTGCGTCGTGTTTCCATGTATCGGCAGTGAAGTCGTGACCGAGAACGGGATTTTCCTTGTAGGTAGTATGGTCACAACGGGAGCAGGTATCGTAGGCTACCCATCCCTTCTCCGTGCAGGTTGCCGCTTTTGCTTCGTGGTGGACAAGATCATGACCGAGAGCGGGTTCTGCTTCTTCCTTTGTTGCGGAGCATTCGGTACAAGTCAGGGTTCTTACGCCTGCCACTGTGCAAGTAGGTTTTGTAGTTACTTCGCCCTCGTTCCAATCGTGGGCGGATTTCGTGTCGGTTTCTTCGCAACGCGAGCATTTCTTCCAGTGCTGACTTTCGTCGTGCTTCCACGCTCCGCCTTCAAAGTCGTGACCGAGAGAATCGATCGGTTCCGTTTTGGCTTCGGAGCATATCGTACAGGTAAAGGTTTTCACACCCGTCTTTGTACAAGTGGGAGCTGTGGTCTCTTCGCCGTCGTTCCATTTATGGCTGTGCACGTACTCCGCGGCATTGGTGTTGAGTGTGGTCTTGTCTTCCCATGTAACGGCGCACATGTATTTTCCGTCACCGAGTGTCTCGGGATTGAGTGTTTTGTCGGTCTGACCTTCCAATGCGGCGTCTATCACGTCGCCCGTCACGGTAGCGGTAAAAGTGAAATTCATATCATACGAGTCACTCCACGGGTACGCTTCAGCGGTAATTTTCAGCGTATACTCGCCATCCTCCAAAGCGGTGAAAGTATAAGTATCGCCTGTTCCTGTGACTGAGGTCGAACTGCCGCCCGAACGGGTAAAAACGACGTCGGTGATACTGAAATTGTAGTAGTCGTCACGAAATTTGTTCAGTGTCAACACATCACCCGCCGCCATATACAGGGTGAATACTTCCAATGTGACGGAGGAGACACCACTTGCCCCATAACCCCATTCTTCCCGCCAGTCGTTATAATGGAATTCACCCACCGTTGCCCTCTCGCTTGTCACAGAGACGTCGCCCCGCTTCGTACTCCACCACTGATACTTGGGATTGCCGTTTGCGCTAACGGTGTAACGGTTATCCTTCGTGGGTTGCTCCGTAATGGCACATTCGGTGAGGCGGAGGTTGCCGTCCGTATCGCATTCCACGAAATAGCCCTCCTTTGCCGAGACAAAGTACTGCGCCTTATCTGACAGAGAGCTACCGCTTGCGGACGTAGCAAACACAACGCTGCCGGTTGCATCAACGGACTTTCTCACCGAAATTGTTGTTCCGCCGGCGGGGGTAAAATCATCTGTTACGGTCAGGATCACATTGGCGGGGATATTTATTCCCGCGGTAGACGACTTGTAATATTTTTTGTCGATGAATTGCGGATTTCCCGACAGGGTCAGTTTGTTGTCGGGACCGAGATCAACACCATAATTGCCGCTTGTGATCGTTCCGCCGGTAATTTTCATCGTGACGTTTTCGTTGTCGTTAAGAGCGAATCCGTTATTCTTTTCGCAACAAATGCTTCCGCCGTGCATATTAAGCTCGTAGTAACCCGTGTAGATGTTCGCCGGGCTGACATAAACGGCAGACGAACCGGAATCCCCATTATACACCTCGCCACCGTACATATTGAACACTGCTACGGTCTGTGCGTTGTTCCCGTCGTTATTGTACAGAACAATCGAGCCGTTAGCATAAGAAGATATTCTATTGCTACTGATTTTTCCGCCGTACAAATTCAGGGTGGTGCGAACATTGGAGCGACTCACCGTTCTCACTTCAACGGCGCAAGCGGATGTCTTTTTGATCTCGCCGCCGCCTTTGCAATCGCATATATTCAGCGTAGCGTCGCCCTTTACCGTAATACTGCCGGTCAGCGTCTTTCCGTTCAGGCAGAGGTTGAGGGTGCTACCCGAGACGGTGAGAGATTTGCTCCGCGTCACATTGTCCGACAGGTAAACATAGGCGGTATTGTTCTCGTCGTAGGCAATGTCGCTCGTTCCGTCCCATGCCGTCCATTCGACAGCTTCGCACGCCCCCGTATGGTCGCCGATCTCCCGATGGGTCGCGCCGCAAATCGGGTGCGTATGCGTACCGTCATCCGCCGCACTGACACCCACCGCGCAGATCGTGGCACACAAAAGCAACGTTACGAAAAACAGTCCCTTCCAAGCTTTCATCGTTCGTTCTCTCCTTTGTCGGTATTCCGCAAGATTTGTTGTCCGTTCACGGACTTGACATTCAGGGAAATTCTGCTATAATAGTATTATATATCGTTCACCCGTGAACGAAGCAAGGGGTTTCGGCAAAAATTATGAAAACGAATGAAAAAAAGTACTTTCAGATCACCGAGGCGGCGCACGCCTGCGGTCTTTCCCGCAGTACCCTGATGCGCATGGAGGAAAAAGGGTTGCTCACGCCCGCCCACATCGCGGAAGAGAGCGGGCGGAGATATTACGACTGCCACGATGTGGCGCGCATTTTGCAGATTGAAAAATTCAAGAGCATGGGGCTCGATACCGAGCAAATCGTCGATTATTTTGCCAACGGCGGTGAGACGTCGTCGCTTTTGCACGCGCTCGAGAGCCGTCTGAATGACCTTGAACGCAGTGTCGAGGAGCTGCGACTGCGTGCGGCGAAGACAACCATTTCCGTGCAAATCCTGCAGCTTCCCGCCGTGACCTGTCGGATGCGGCAGTACATGGGACATACGATTGCGGAAAAATACGCCGCCATGTATAATTTTTACGACGAGTGCGTGCGTCGGGGCTGTGTTCTCTCCGACGAGCCGCTGTTCACGATTTCGGAGCGGCAGGATTTTCTGGAGGGGACCATCGGCAATGAGCCGTATCCTTATGCGGTCTGCGTCCCCGTTCAGGCGAACAAAGCCCCCGCGGATGCGGTGGTATTGCCGGAATGTCGTGCGTTATCGGTGCTGTACTACGGGGATTACTCGGGCGTGGACGAGGCGTGGTTGACGCTCGGAAGAGAGGTGAAGGCGCGCGGTCTGACGCCTGCGGGCGCTCCGCGTGTCCTCGGCATCGTTGCCCCTTACACGGGTCGCGAGATTGAGACTCGCCGCTACTGTTCAAGACTCGTCCTGCCGGTGGCGGAGTAAGGGCGGACGACGCCTTTATCGATTTTTCGGTTTTCGGCAACCGTATTTTACTTTGAAACCTATACAATTCCGCCGCGGATGAAGACAACGACCGAACCAAAACCGGGGAGATATCGATAAAATACCACTATTTCACGCCCCAAAAATGAAAATTTATTGACTTTGGGGCGCAAAATCGCCTTTTTGCGAAAAATCGGGCACTGTCGCAAATTTTCTCTTCGGCAATTGTATTCATTTTTTCTCGGAATCGTCTGAGAAATCCGGGGAGGAAAAAAGTAAAATCGGCAGGCACCTTACAATGCCTGCCGATTTTTGGTCGGAGTGACTGGATTCGAACCAGCGGCCTCTTGGTCCCGAACCAAGCGCTCTACCAAGCTGAGCCACACCCCGATGCTTTAAAGAAAGCGAGCAATCCTCCCGCTCATTCTTCAAAACCTGCTATATTATATCACCGCGCGGAGAAAAAGTCAATAGCTTTTCGGAAAAAATGAAAAATCGTCGCGCGACGGAGGCTTTCGGAGCGTTCCGCGGTCACTCGGCGCGTCGTTATACCCGCGGTTTCGGCATGCCGAAAATCTCAAAAATTTCCACGAACAAAGCGTGATCGGGTTCCCACGAAAAATTTCTGCTTTTCTTCCTTATATCAAAGCCCTCGGCGCGCAGAGTTCTGCGCGCCGAGGGCTTTTTTGATGCTCTGTTGCCAACGGATATGCGGCAATCAGTCGTTTTTCACAAGATCGCGGACGACCTCGCCCGCGATAATCAGTCCGACGACAGGCGGGACGAAGGAAACGCTCCCCGGGGTGGCGTGCTTTTTGCTTTCACCGTCCGTGAAGGCGGGCTTTCTCGGCGGCTCCTCGGAATAGACGACCTTCAGATGGCGGATGCCGCGCTTGCGGAGCTCAATGCGCATGACGCGCGCGAGTGGGCAGACGGCGGTCGCCGAAATGTCCGCGACGCGGAAGGCGGTCGGGTCAAGCTTATTGCCCGCGCCCATCGCCGAGATGATCGGCGTGCCGAGGCGCTTCGCCTCCGTGACGAGCGAGAGCTTCGCCGAGACGGTATCGACGGCATCGACGATGTAATCGTATGCCGAAAAATCAAAGTCGCCCGCCGTCTCGGGCAGGTAGAAGACGGGATATGTACGCACGGTGCACTCGGGGCGGATCGAAAGGACGCGCGCCTTTGCCGCCTCGACCTTCCGCATACCGACGGTCTCACGCGTCGCGACGATCTGGCGATTGAGGTTCGAGAGAGCGACGGCGTCGCTGTCGATAAGATCGAGCGCGCCGATGCCCGCGCGGGCAAGCGCCTCGACGACATAGCCGCCGACGCCCCCGACGCCGAAGACGGCGACCCGTGCTCGCCCGAGCCGTTCTACGGCATCGTCACCGAGCAACATCCTTGTGCGGATCAAGGGATCTTCTTCTCGCGGTGTCGAGTTCAATATCGGGTTATTTTCGTCCATTTTGCTATCTTTTCTTTACATGTTGTTATCGGTTTCGGCTTTTGTCGGGGCATTTTCACATCCGCCGCTTTTACCGTTCTTTTTGAGTTTCTTTTGCTCTTTGCGTGTCTTTCTCCATGCGGCAAGGCGCTCACGGAGGAGGGCGAGTTGCTCATTGTGCTTCATCGACGACATGGTGGGGAACGCATCGAGAATACGGCGTGCCATGCGCTGTGCCTTGGAGGCGAGCTTCGTATACTGCTCCTCGAGCGCGACCGTGCCGCGATAGACATGTCCGCCGAGGCTGTCACTGCCGCGATGCAGTTCCTCCGCGATCTTATCGAGGGCGCCGAGGCGGCGGTTCAGCCCGATGACCGAAGCGACCGAAACGGCGAAGTCCACAAGAAGCACCGCGAAGAAAACGATCTCGAGGACAACGACGACATGCTCACCGAGCACGCCGTACAGCCCGTCGAACAAGGGAAAGAGGAGCTTGACCACTCCCATGCAAAGAAGTCCCCAGATCAGCGAAAAGCGAAGGCAGATATAGCCGCCGATGTTGAATTTCTTCCCCGAATAATCCCACCACTTGGTATGAAAGAGCTTGTCCATCAAAAAGCCCGTGACGAGCTCGATCGCGCTCGTGACGAGCACCGAAGCGAAAAAGAGAAGCACCCACGTATCCCGCAGGGCGCCGAGCGCCGCGTAAATTACCGCGACGCCCGCGCCGTAAATGGGACAGACGGGCCCGTTGCAGAACCCGCGGTTCACGAAGCGTCCGCTCTTCACCGCCGCGAAGGATACCTCAAGGATCCATCCGAGGAAGGCGAACGTCATAAAATAAAATAAAATCAAGGGAAGGTTCATACGCCCCGCCTCCTCTCCGAGATTCTCCCGCAGGTCAAAGCTCGACCGCCCGATACGGCAGGAAAATCATTGCGTCGTCAAATTCAAAGGTGCGCGGGTCGAGCGAGTCGAAGAGCCCGTAATGCACGGGGATCGCGTGCTTTGCGCCGATCTCATACGCGAAGTCGGCGGCATCCCCCGCGTTCATGTTGTTGCCGACACCGTTGATCGGCAAAAACGCGTAATCCACGCCGTCCTCTACGAGCTCAAGCACCTCGTCGATCACGTCGTAGTTATAAAGGGTATCGCCGCTGATGTAATAGGTGGCGTTTCCGTCGTCGATGATAAAGCCGACCGCCGTCGGGTCGCTGTGCGCCGCCTTCACAGAATAGAAGGTGAGGTTCTTCTCACTCCAGACGGTATGCGGATTCATGAGCACGTAATTGTGCCCGTGGCCGTATTTCACGAGCTTGCGCCACGCATTCTCGGGCGCGAGGACGGTGATCGTGCGATCGGTGTCGAGATAGCGCTCGAGCGTCTGCATATCGAGATGGTCGAGGTGATCGTGGGTGATGAGGATGAGGTCGGGCTTCTTCTCAAAGAAGGATTCGTCGACGGGGACCCTGCGATGCTTCGCGGGGTCGAGCGTCTCACCGATCGAATCCGAAAGATAGGGGTCGACGAGGACCGTGACCTTCCCGTTCTCGAAGAGCAGACCTGCCTGTGTGAGCCATGTAACCTTCATTTGTGTTTCTCCTTTTCCGCAAATCACAAAATATTTTTCAAATCCAATGCAAAACCAAAATGGCGAGCACGCCCCCGGCGAGTCCCGTGACAAAGCCCCAGATCACGTCGCGGGGATAGTGAAAACCGAGGAGTACGCGATCGACCGCGAGAAGAGCGGAAAGTCCGAGCAGGATCGCGCCGAACAGTCCCGAAAACAAAAAGCAGACGCACCCGAGAAGCGCGGTGCAGAAGACATGGCGACTCGGGAAAGCGCCGTGGCGCGTCTTCTTCTCCTTCCCCGACGGGTGTCCGAGCCCGAAATCCTCATAGGGGCGCGGCGCGTGCACGATGTGGCGAACGAGAGAAAGAATGATAAATTCGACCGCGAGAATCCCCGCGACCTTCAGGGCGAGCCACATGTCTTTTTGCCATGCGGCGGCGATAATGTAAAAAAATGCGTACAAAGAGACGCAAACCGTGAACACATCGAAGACGCGAAGCCCTTCCGACAGGGTTTTGTCCTCCCGCACGTTTTTCAGTGTTTCTTCCAAAGACTTCATCGGAGCGCTCCCTTCGCGGCGGTCATGGTGCGCATGTGCGCCGTGTTTTCTTTTATTATACACGAAAGTGCGCGCTTTTGCAAGAGGATTTTGCCCGAAATCCTCGTTTCGGAAGAAAATCCGTCGGATGGCGGAAAATCTATTGACTTTTCCCGTCCGAATGTGCTAAAATACAGTATTGATAATATTTTATGCAACATACCCTTTCGGAGGCTCACAATTTATGGAATGGACATCTCTCAACGATCTGCGTGAAAAGTTTCTCTCCTTCTTCGAATCGAAGGGGCACCTTCGTCTTCCGAGCTTTTCCCTGATCCCGAATCATGACAAATCCCTGCTTCTCATCAACTCGGGCATGGCGCCGATGAAGAAGTTCTTCACGGGGGAGGAGGTTCCGCCCCGCCGCCGCGTATGCACCTGTCAGAAGTGCATCCGCACGCCCGATCTCGAGCGCGTCGGACACACCGCGCGCCACGGCACCTATTTCGAGATGCTCGGCAACTTCTCCTTCGGCGATTATTTCAAAAAGGAAGCCATTCCGTGGGCTTGGGAATTTTTGAACGGGGTGCTCGAGATCCCGAAGGATCTGCTCCGGCCGTCGGTCTACAAGGACGACGAGGAAGCCTACGCCATCTGGCGGGACGTCATCGGGATTCCCGAGGAGCACATCGTCCGCCTCGGCAAGGAGGACAACTTCTGGGAGCACGGCTCGGGTCCGTGCGGCCCCTGCTCCGAGATCTACTTCGACCGCGGAGAAAAGTACGGTTGCGGCTCCCCCGACTGTAAGCCGGGGTGCGACTGTGACCGCTTCATGGAGATCTGGAACAACGTCTTTTCCCAGTTCAACAACGACGGAAAGGGCAACTATACCGAGCTGAAACAGAAGAACATCGATACCGGAATGGGACTCGAGCGTCTTGCCTGCGTCATGCAGGGGGTGGACAACCTCTTCGAGGTGGACACCGTGCGCAAGATCCTTGATACCGTATGTACGATCGCGGGCAAAACCTACGGTGCGGACGCGAAGAACGACATTTCCATCCGTGTCGTGACCGACCATATCCGCAGTGCGACCTTCATGATCTCCGACGGCGTGATCCCGTCGAACGAGGGACGCGGCTACGTGCTCCGCAGAATTCTGCGTCGCGCCTGCCGCCACGGAAAACTGCTCGGCATCGAGCGCCCCTTCCTCCCCGAGCTTTGCGAGGTGGTGATTTCGCAGAACGTGTGCGCCTACCCCGAACTTGCGGAAAAGAAGGACTATATCCTCAAGGTCATCGCGCTCGAGGAGAGCCGCTTCTCGAAGACCATCGACGCGGGACTTTCGATCCTCTCCGCGGTGATGGAGGAAACGAAGAAAAAGGGCGAGAGCGTCATTTCGGGCGCCGATGCCTTCAAGCTTTACGACACCTACGGCTTCCCCGTCGACCTGACGCGTGAGATCGCGTCGGAGGCGGAGCTTTCGATCGACGACGATGCGTTCTCTTCCCTGATGGAAGAACAGCGCACCCGTGCCCGTGCCGCGCGCGGGAACATTTCGGGCTGGTCGGACTCGTCGCGGGATCTGCTCTCTCATCTGCCGAAGACCGAGTTCGTCGGTTACGGTGAGGACGAATGCGACGCGCGCGTTCTCTCGATCGTGGCGGATGAGGAATCCGTCGAGGAGGCGAGCGAGGGCGAGTGCTCTCTCGTCTTCGACAGAACCGTCTTCTACGGTGAGGGCGGCGGTCAGGTCGGCGACACGGG
Organism: uncultured Eubacteriales bacterium; assembly: GCA_934373635.1. Lineage (GTDB taxonomy): Bacteria > Bacillota > Clostridia > Oscillospirales > CAG-272 > UBA1740. The sequence goes on along the minus strand of CAKROZ010000001.1, from coordinate 14,116 downwards.
CAGAATCACGGGAGGGGACGTCACCCTCACGGTACTCGACACCAAAAAGACGAACAATGTGTATGTCCATCTCGTGAGGATCGAGAACGGCATGGTCAGGGTTGGAGACACTCTGCACCTTGCCATCGATACGACCCGCCGTGCCGCCATTCGCAGAAACCACACGGCGGCGCACCTTCTCCAGGCGGCACTGCGCGAAGTGCTCGGCACGCATGTCGAACAAGCCGGCTCTTACGTGGATGAGCAGGAGGTCCGCTTCGACTTCACACACTTCCGGGCAATGACCGCGGACGAGCTGTCCCGCGTCGAAGCCATCGTCAACGAACACATTCTCGCGGCAGAGCCCTGCGAGACGACCGTCACCGACGTAGAGAATGCGAAGAAAATGGGCGCGATGGCGCTCTTCGGTGAAAAATACGGAGACTCGGTGCGCGTGGTGCGTGCGGGCGTCTCCTCCCTCGAGCTCTGCGGCGGTACCCATGTCTCGAACACGGGTAACATCGGACTCTTCCGCATCCTCTCCGAGACCTCGGTCGCGGCGGGTGTACGCCGCATCGTCGGCGTGACGGGACTCGGCGTGTTGCGTCTGCTCTCCGAGCGGGAGGAGCTGATCGGCGAGACGGCGCGCGAGCTGAAAGCGCAGAACCCCGCCGACATCGCGAAGAAAGCACACGTCCTGCAAGGGGAGATCAAGGAAGCGCACCGCGAGGCGGAAGCGTTGCTCGCGAAGAACGCGGAGCTTGAGACAAAGGGACTCTTTGACCGTGTGAAGACGGTCGGCAAGGTCAAGCTTCTGACCGCGCGTCTTTTGATGCGTCCCGACGTGGCGAGAGGACTCGCCGACACGGTGAAGGCGAAGCTCCCCGACGGCATCGCCGTCTTTGCCGTCGTCTCGGACGGGAAGCTGAATTTCGTCGCCGCCGCAGGCCCCGAAGCGGTCAAGGCGGGCGCCCACGCGGGCAAGATCCTCGCCGAGGTCTCCGCCGTGACGGGCGGCAAGGGCGGCGGACGCCCCGACAGCGCGATGAGCGGCGGACGCGACCTCGATAAGATCGAGGAAGCGCTCAAAAAAGCCGAGGAGATCGTCTCGGCGCTTTGATGATGTTTTGAAGAGCGCCCGCCTCTTCAAGGCACGCTCTTCGTTCGCAAAAGCAAAAATCCATGACAGTCCAAAAAGGAATTGTCATGGATTTTTTGCATTCTCTCAAGTGTTTCTGTCAAAATATTAGATTATTTGCAAACTATTCTTTGCATAATACAAATTCGGCAATCGGATTTAAGCTTTTGTTGTATTATAATCCAATGAATTCAAGGGTTATTTCTCGTCCTGAAGGGCATCATAGCCCTCCGCGCCGGTGCGAACCTTGACGACATTCTCCACATCGTAAACGAAGATCTTGCCGTCACCGATGTGCCCGGTGTAGAGCACCCTTTTTGCGGTTTCGATCACCCGACGGACAGGCACCTTGCTGACGACGATATCCAACTGGATCTTTGGTAGGAGCGTTGCATCTACCTCCACGCCGCGGTAATACTCAGGCTTGCCCTTCTGAATACCGCAGCCGAGCACGTGCGACATGGTCATGCCCGTGATGCCGATATCGACCAAGGCTGCCTTCAGTGCCTCAAATTTTGCCTCTTTGCAGATGATTTCCACCTTGGTGAATTTAGGTGTACCGTCGGCGTCATCAAAAACGGGCATTTTCTTGACAGAAATCGCTTCTGCGGCAGGTATGTCACCCGTCACGGCAAGGGGGGACTCCTCAGGTACGGCGGCAATGTCTTCTGCGATGGTGTCGGGCAACATGGCAAAGCCGGCATATGCGGTATGAAGACCATGCTCGGAAATATCAAGTCCCTCCAGTTCGCCCGCGGCATCGACACGAAGCCCGATGGTGTGCTTAAGTATCAGGAAAACCACCGCAATCAGCGTGGCAGTATAAGCGGCAACGCTCACCACGCCCAGCGCCTGAACACCGAGGAGATGTAACCCTCCGCCATAAAAAAGGCCTGCTTCGGTGGTTGTGCCTGTGGCAAAAAAACCTGTCAGAATGGTGCCGAGTGCACCGCATACGCCGTGCACGGAGATCGCACCGACGGGGTCGTCAATCTTGGCGACCTTATCGAAGAATTCGACAGCAAGAACGATGACAAAGCCGAAGACAATGCCCATGATGGCAGCACCCAAGGGGCTGACGGCATCACACCCGGCGGTAATACCCACAAGACCGGCAAGAGCCGCATTATACGTCATGGAGACATCGGGCTTTTTGTATTTTATCCAAGTAAAAATCAACGTGGTGCAACAAGCAACGGCGGCGGCAAGATTGGTGTTGAAGAAAACACGACCGGCGGTCTCCATCAATTCGTCGGTATCCATGCCGACAGTGGAGGCACCATTGAAGCCGAACCAGCAGAACCAGAGAATAAAGACACCCAATGCAGCAAAGGTCAAGTTGTGACCGAGAATAGCGCGCGGCTTTCCGTCCTTGTCGTATTTACCGATACGAGGCCCGAGCATCTTGGCACCGATAAGAGCGCACACGCCACCGACCATGTGAACGGCGGTCGAACCGGCAAAATCATGGAAGCCGAGCTGTGCCAACCAGCCACCTCCCCAGATCCAATGACCGGAAATGGGGTAGATAAAGAGCGAGATGGCGGCGGAGTAGATACAGTAAGCGCTGAATTTGGTGCGCTCTGCCATGGCGCCGGACACAATGGTTGCCGAGGTAGCGCAGAAGACGGTCTGGAAAGTGACATATGCCCAAAGGGGTACGCCTGCGGGTAGGATGGCATTGTAGTTTTTCATGATCAGCGGGTCAAACCATCCGAAGAGAGCCGTCCCCGTACCGAACATGACACCGAAACCGACCAACCAAAAGCACGGGGTACCGATGCAGAAGTCCATGAGGTTTTTCATCAGGATATTCCCTGTGTTTTTGGCACGCGTAAAGCCTGCCTCGCACATAGAAAATCCTGCTTGCATAAAGAATACGAGGGCTGCTCCGATGAGCACCCATATGGTGTTGACTGCGCTGAAGTTCATGGGAATCATCTCCTTATATTTCATCCAAAAAAACGAGGCAACGCGCCCGCAGATCCGGGACTCCATTGCCTCGTTTTTCGAATGATGAATGTAAAATAAGACAAAAAGAGCGTCAAAGAGCTTTCACTCTATGACGCCTTTGCCTCTATGAGTGATATTATACACGACCGATGCCTGCTTGTCAAGCCCTTTTTTAAAAAAATTGTTTTTTCGAAAAAAATTGTTGTGAGGGGACTGCGAAAGATGCGAAAAGGGCGGTTGCATTCAGGGAGAGCCCGAAAGAAAAGGAGCTGTCGCGCCAAACGCATACGGAGCGCAAATCTGAATGCATATGCAAAAATGACCGAGAAATCAAGGAAATTCTCAGTCATTTTTTGCTTATAATACAGAAAATGCCGAATTCGGCAATCCCTTGCTTTGTCGCATATTTAATTAGGAAACGAAATCAAGAGCACGGCAATGATAGGTCAAAAGGTTTCTTTCAAAAGAAAATCATAGATCCCGAGATGCAGGATCCCATAGTGATCCGTCCATGCGGGCATCGAGGACTTAGTAATCACGACACGGCGCGTGAAATCGTTTTGCAGCTTTAAAAACGGACGGATCTCCTGCTCGATCTTGTCCTCCGTATCCAAATTCAGCGCGGACCGGATATAATAGCGCTCTCCCGTGCTTTCCGCGTTGACGACAAAATCGATCTTATACACCCGACGCGCGCGTTCGTCCCCCGGATCCTCCGACGATTCCACCACGCCGACATCCACCGAATACCCGCGGCGGCAAAGCTCGTTAAAGATCACATTTTGCATCAGGTGCGGTTCCTCAAGCTGTCGAAAATTCAACCGCGCGTTACGAAGTCCCGTTTCGACACAATAAAACTTGCTCGGATAGGAAAAATACTTTCTCCCCTTAACATCATATCGGTCGGAGCGCTTGAAAAGGTACGCTTCACCGAGATACCCGAGATAGGTACCGACGGTCTCGCTGCCGATGCTGACATTTCTGACCGTTTTCAGGGTGTCGGCGATCTTGTTTGCGTTGGTCAAAGACCCGACCGCCGAGCAGAGCTCATCCGTAATCAAGCCGAGAGAATCGGGGAATCCGATGCGGTGCCCCTCCAAGATATCTTTGAGATAGGTTTCGGAAAACAGATCGGAAAGATATTTTTTCTTTGTCGCCGCGTCCGTCTGAAACACCGCCATCGGGAGTCCGCCGTATGTCATGTACTCCGAAAATGCCTCGGTCTTCTCCCCGCCCCGATAAGAATAAAATTCCGAAAACGACAGGGGCGCGATATGAAGCTCGTCACCTCTTCCGCGGAATTCGGTGGCAATATCACCCGACAGCATTTTCGAGTTGCTTCCGGTCACATATACATCCGCATTTCCCTTTTGCAAAAGAGAATTCAAAACGTCGGATAGATTATATCATTTCCGAAAAAAGCATTGCGGAAGGAAAGCGAAGTTGAAAGATAAGACTTTGCGAAAGTATGTGGTGGAAAGACTCCTCCTCAGATGGACTCCCGAACAAATTGCAGGAAGAGCAAAATTAGACAAAGAACCTTTCTCCATATCTTACGCCACCATCTACCGCGCCATAGATTCCGGCGTTTTACCTCGTCAGCTGAAAAAAATAATGCGGTTCAAATGGAAATATAAAAAGCATAAAACAGACGAAAAGCGTGGCTCAATCCGGGACACATTATCCATTCATGAGCGCCCGAAGGGCGCTGCAAACCGCAGCCGTTTCGGTCATTGGGAAAGCGATACCGTTTTAGGCATGCGAAAAACAGGTTGTATCGGCACACATGTGGAGCGAAAAAGCGGTTTTCTCGTTGCTTTTAAGCTTAAAGACCAACATGACAAATCTTTTACCATAGCTACGGTAAAGGCATTCAAAGATATTCCCGACAAGCTGAAAAAGAGTTTTACGGTGGATAACGGCAAGGAATTTTTATACCACAGAGAAATAACCGAAAATACCGGTATGAAAGTTTATTTTTGTGATCCTTATTCCCCTTGGCAACGCGGAACCAACGAAAATACCAACGGTTTACTTCGCCAGTTCTTTCCGAAAGGTTCCTCTTTTGCCGACATTACTGACGATGCTCTTCAAGCGGTTGTTGAGCTTATTAACAATCGCCCCAGAAAGCGTTTTGGCTTTCTTTCTCCCGCCGAGATTCTTAAAAAACTTTTTCGTTAATTTGTTGCACTTCTATTGACAATGTAGCATTCTGAATTCTCACAGATTCCCTTTTTCACAAAGAGCGCACGGACGCCGAATTTCCAGACGATGAGCATACCGAGCACGGCGCCGACGGCGGCTTGAAGGATCTGAAAGGGGAGCTTCACGAGCGCATACTCGGGCGTGCTGTAAATAAAGGCTCGGCCGAGGGAGTACCCGACGACCATAATGACGGCGCCGAGCGTCACGCCGATGCCCGACGCGAGCGCCGGGTGTTTCTTCATGACGTAGTGCGAGAAGACGGAAATGACGACCGCCTGCACCCCGTGCGTGACGAGAGAGACGAACATCGGCGCGGGATAAAAGAACAGATCGCCGAGGAACGCCCCGATGCCCCCGACAAAGAAGGCGGAAAAGGGGTCGAGCAGGATCGCCGCCGTGCAGATCACGACGTCGTTGAGATAGAGGTGCCCGCCCGGGACGGGGACGCCGAAGGAGCTGAACGCGACGTTCAGCGCCGTGAGCATTGCCGTCACGGTCAGACGCAGGACGGCGAGGTGCGTTTTTTCATTCGTTTTCATGGGGGCTCTTTTCCGCGGGACATCCCGCTTTTCGGTTCGATTTTTCACCGCGCTTAAATTTTTCTTGCTTTTTGCGGCTATTTGCAGTATACTACCTTTGTGGTCTTGTGTAAATAACCAAAACGGGAGAAAAATATCATACCAGATGAAAACGAAACCAAAATATCTCGCGCTCGCCGAAGAGATCAAAAAGGCGATCGCCGCGGGAGACTATCCGACGGGCGCCCGCCTGCCATCCAAGCGCGTGCTCGCCGACCGATACGGCGTGAGCCTCATGACCGCGGAGCACGCGCTCGCCCTGCTCGGGGAGGAGGGGTATCTCGAGGCGAAGGAACGCCGCGGCACCTTCGTGCGCTCCGAAGCCGAGCGCCCGCTCCCCCTTCGCGACGCGCCGCCGCACCACAGGCTCGAAGAGCCGAGGAGAGAGGACGCGGCGCACACCTTCGAAAGCTCGGTATGGTTCCGCACCGTGCGTCGGGTGATCGCCGAGCGGGGGGATCTTCTCTTTTGCAAGGCGCCGGGGATGGGCTGTCCCGTCCTGCGCAACGCGATTGCGGATTACCTCGCCCGCTACCGCGGCATGACGGCGGATCCCGCGCGGATCCTCATCGGCTCGGGTGCCGAGCAACTCTACGAGAGCGTGGTGAAGCTGCTCGGGCGGGAGCGCATCTTCGGCATCGAAGATCCGTCCTACTCGCACATCCGTGCGGCATACGAGGGCATGGGCGCCCGCGTGTGTCCCCTGCCCCTCGGCGACGCGGGAATCCCGCGCTCCCGCCTCGATGCCGCGTGCATCGACGTTCTGCATGTGACACCGCATCACAGCTTTCCCTCGGGGATCACCACCCCCGCCACCACGCGGCGGGACTACCTCGCGTGGGCGTCCGAGGCGCCCGACCGTCTGATCGTCGAGGACGATTACGACAGCGAGTTTTTCCGCCCGGGGCACCCGATCCGCACGCTGTACGCGTCGGACAAGGGCGGGCGCGTGCTCTACCTCAACACCTTCTCGAAGAGCATTTCCCCCGCGATCCGCATCGGCTATCTCATCCTGCCCGAGCGCCTCTCGAAAACCGCCGAGGCGCTCTTCGCGGACGCCTCCTGCCCCGTTCCCGTCATGGATCAGTACGCGCTCGCCGCCTTTCTTGCGGGCGGAGATTTCGAGCGCCACCTCAACCGCGCGCGGCGGCGGATGAAGGGAAATTAAGATGTCGAAAGGCGAAAAATGCCCCCGTAAATTGAAAATCAAAGGAGCTGTCGCAAATAGGTCATTGAAATGCCTATTTGCGACAGTCTTTTATTATGAAGTGTATGATTTTGTTATTTTCAAGCGCAACAAACAAAAAAGCCCGTTTTGGGGCAATTCAATTTGTATTTTCTCGTTTTACCGATCTCATAATTTTGAGGCTTGATAAAGCCTTTTGTCCGTTTTCTTTCAGATACCGATAATTCCCTTTACTTTCCCGCATCCGCAACGGCCTGCATTACGGTTCTGCCCTTGTGGCTTCTGACACGTTCCGGAAACGGAATGAGTGTTTGCACATCTGTCCGATTGGGAATTCACTCTACAAACCTTTTTTTGTTTTTTGTGAAAAACCTATTGACTTTTCTTTCTATGAGTGTTATAATATAGCAGGTTTTCAGAATAGATATCTGGGTGTGGCGCAGTTGGTAGCGCGCTACCTTGGGGTGGTAGAGGCCGCAAGTTCAAGTCTTGTCACTCAGACCAAAAAACGGAGATCGTACGATCTCCGTTTTTCTTTGTTTTCCGCCGTTTTTCTCTCGTTTTCTCACATTTTTGAAGCAGATCCGCTCTGAATTTCGGGGCGGATTTTTTCTGTATTTTTCTGCACCAAATGCCCAAAACTCTGGTTGGTGCATATTTTGGTACATATGTTGCCGATTTTACAGAACTCCCATGGTAGAGGCTGCAGGTTTGAAGTTTTCTCTCATGCACCGCTTTTTGTCTCTCCAAATCAAAATTGTGAGCCATCAAAAGGAGGAAAACAAAATGGCAAACATCGTCAGAAAACCAAACGGGACCTATCTCATTCGCATTTCGGCAGGCAAAGATGACCGTGGCAAGCCTGTCACCGTCTCCCGTACCTTCACTCCATCGAAGCCGACGCTCAGTTATCTTTCGCTCCAGAAAGAAATGAACCTTTTTATCGAAAATCTTCAGGTGCAGATTTTGAACGGCGAAATTCTGGATGCGAGCGGGCGGAAAATCGCACCAAACTCTCCAGGCAAAACGCTGTTTCGGGATTTCTGCGAAAAATTTTTGGAGATCAAGGCAAGCGAGATAGCCCCAGGCACACTTGCCTTCTATCGTCAGATCATTCAAACACATCTGATTCCAACTTACGGCATGATGCGACTGGAAGAATTCCGTGTCCGTCATGTACAGGACTATATCCAGTTTGTCATGGCAAAGGGCAGGCAGGATATTCATCACCCCGGCGAACAAATGGCTGCAGCAACGGTAAAACGCTATGCGACGGTGTTTCGCTCCATTTTGTCCCTTGCCTACAAAATGGAATACATCGACAATGACATCAGCGCTTCCCGCCGGTTGGTCTTTCCGAAAAACGACCGAAAAGAGGTAGAAGTGTACTCCGCCGACGAGGTCAGGCAGATACTCGAAGCCTTGGAGGAAGAATCGGTCAACATCAAACTGCTCGTGGAACTTGCCCTGTTTACCGGTTGCCGTCGCGGAGAAATTGTCGGTCTGAGGTGGTCGGACATTGATTTTGATGCGCACAGGCTTTATGTGCGCCGAAGTATTTACAAGCCAAAGAGCGGCAAAGCGTTTGAAAAAGAGCCGAAGACCAAAAACAGCAAACGGGATATGGTGATTCCCGAACGACTGCTGGAAACACTCCGCACCTACCGGGAGAATCAAAACAAATACGCCGCTATGATGGGAGATGGATGGAATCCGGACGGATGGATTTTCACAGAACTCGACGGTCATGTGATGAATCCGCAGACACCGACCAAGCAGTTCGACCACTTTCTCAAGCGGCACGGCATCCGGCACCTGAAATTTCACGGTCTGCGGCATACCAGCGCAACCATGCTTCTTGCCAATGGATGCGACATCAAAACCGTTTCCATGCGGCTGGGGCACAGCGACATTGACACAACCAATATCTACGTACACGCCATCACCGAAACCGACCGGCTCGCCGCCGATACCTTCGACCGTGTTTTCGGAAAATAAAGGAGACTGATTATGAAAAATAAAATTACATACAGTAAAAAGAACGATATCCTGTATCCCAACCTTACCCTGCCGGAACAGAAAACGACTGCAATCGGGAAATACGGGCAGTTGCATTTGGCATATCTAAAGCGGCATCGCAGAGGAACCTATACTTCTCTGCTGACAAGCGGCACACTTGCCGCAGAACTTGCCAAAATCGATGCAGAGGCGCGGACAGAGGTTGCCCTTGTCCTTGACCGTCTGAGAGCCGATAGAGGCATTACAGAGTCTCTGAAAGCCACAGACCCGCTCCGTTGGGCGCAGGAGATGAATGCTGCAAAACATGATGCCGAGGAAATGGTTCTCCGGGAGGTAATTTACAAGTGACAGAGCGTAAAATCAAGCTGAAACTGGATTCTTTTGAGCTTCGCCTGCTTATCAACGCGCTTGTGGGATGGCGTACCACATACGGTTTTCAAACTTTCGTCTCTGGAGTATGCCCGAGGTATTGACATTTGGGCTGTAAAGATCATCCTTCGTCTACGGGACAATGGTCTTCCGTCTCATCTGATTGCTGCGAACTTTGAACACGCACGGTCGCCACATGTGATCGCCGTGCTCAACGGTGAGAACGGCGAGACGAAAATCACAATTGATTATGCCAATCAGCCGCATGTCCCCGTAGTCTATATTCCATAAAATCAGCACTTACAGAAACACCTCGCAGCCGATGTGACTGCGGGGTGCTTTTGTTATTTGGCAAATCAATAGCCTCTTATTGCGCAGACTATAGAGTTTGTACTCCATCCAAGAGATTGTTCATCGTATCTCTTCGTTAGCTAACCCCATTGGCCATTTCAACGCAGGTTTGCCATATTGCTAGTACGTCCTGATTTTTATCCTCTTTTTCCATCTGTAATCTCCTAAACTATTTACTCTATGCTACCATTATGGCGTTTTCTTTCACTTTGTTGATCGCGGCTAACAACGCTGCACGTGTACGGGCATCAAAGAGCTTTACAAAGCTAATCGGCTTGTCGAATGGCGGATTCTGTAACTCGGTAACATTTTCCATGTACCCATTCTGCTCGATGTGGTTGATGATCTTATGCACAAAAGTAATCTGCTTCTGATTCAAAGATTGGTCGTTTATGAACTGCGAAAAAGCCTGCATTGCTGCCTCGTGATCCAGCTTGGCGATTTTACGGATCAGCAAGCCGAATGGCGTATCACCGTATTCTCTTTCATAGTCTTCTTTGCTACCCAATTCACTTGTTAGCACGTGCTCTAGTTCACTATAATCCGCAACAGAGAGGGGAATGTTGTGTGTTAATTTATAAATGGCGAGCGCATTTCCGTTCTCGTTGACATAACGATTGACTTTGGCACGATAGTCTTCGAAATCATAACCCGGCTCCATCGGATCGCCCTCTTTCTGATCTACAATCGGATCCGATAGCCGAGTAATAATCGGCTTTCGCGGATCAACGTCATTCAGAAACTTTATCAGATCACGGAGCTCCTTCCGCACCCGTTCATACAGCAGAACGTCATTTGCATCCCAGAAAGCGTCGGTATTGACCTCCTTGATGATCGGCAGTTTCGCTATTACCTGTGGGATGCTAACCTTGCGTTCCAGTAGCATTCCAATATCGCGGAGCTGTTTTTGTGCATTCTTGAGCGATGGCATCTGTTCCATCTGGGCAATCATCAGTCCATACATGAAGTTATCGAAGCGCTTTGCAAATTCGTCGTTGTCATCCAAGTGAACGATTGGCGCAATCTGTTGCATCAGTTCGCCCTTGTCGCCTTCGCTAATGTAGTTGAAAGATCCCGGCTTCTTAAACTTTTCAACGCTTTGTATGTGTAGCCGCACGGCAATGAGATCGGTGTTCAGCGCCAACACCTGTGAGTAGCATGTCTCTACAAGCTCGGATCTCCAGCTCTGATAGTCATCTCCGGCAAATGCACTTTCCTGCAGCGCAACTGCAATGCGAATCTGCTTTCCGAATATATTCTCCGACAGCGTTTTCGTCTCGCGTGACTCAAATCCCTCTTTGTGAGCGCGGAAGTATTCAAAGTTTCCGCAATAGTCAAAAATGAGGAACCGCCTCTTTGCCGTGTATTCACCGTCAATTTGATCGATGCAAGTGAGCTCCTTGCTAAGACGTGTACCACGCCCGATCATCTGCCAGAATTTCGTCTTTGACCGTACCTTTTTAAAGAATACGAGGTTGACGCACTCCGGCACATCGATGCCGGTATCCATCATATCTACGGAAACTGCTATGATTGGATCTTTCTCTGGGATTTTGAAATCGTCAATGATCGTCTGCGCGTATGTATCATCGCAGATAACACGCTGTGCAAATGAACCACGGTATTTGGGGTACAGTTTATTAAACCGTTCCAGAATGAACTCCGCGTGGCGCTTGTTCTGGGCAAAGATGATGGTTTTACCCAATCTGTCGCCACCAGCGACACGGATGCCGCGCTCCATTAAATCCTGAAGCACAGTGTCAACGGTTGTCTCGTTGAAAACGAACTTGTTCAGCTGTGCTGACGGAATGAAGTCAGGCATCAGGCCATCCTCAACAAAGTCCTCTTCATACCGTTCCTTGTCCTCATCGGAAAGGTCATCGTATGTAATGCCTTCCTCTAGGAACTTTGTCTTTACCTCGTAGTTATAGTAGGGCACGAGAACATGATCCTGATACACTGCCGTCTCGTAGTCGTATGCATACGTCGGTACGCCGTGCTCCATTTCGAAGAAATCGTAAGTATTGCGATCAACGTCTGTTTTGGGGGTTGCGGTCAGTCCGACCATGATCGCATCGAAGTATTCGAAAATCGCACGGTATTTTTTGAATATGCTGCGATGGCTTTCATCGATAATGATGAGGTCAAAATGGGCGGGGGTAAACATGCGCTGCCCATCTTTCGTCTTCACATCGTCTATGGCGTTCAGCATTGTCGGGTATGTCGAGAATACGATTCGCGCGCTCCGATCGTCCTTATTGGAACACAAATTGCACAGAGACATATCTGGCAGATAGTTTTTGAAATCGTCTTTTGCCTGTTTCACCAGCGCCGTGCGATCAGCCAAGAACAGAATATTGGTGACGTGTTTGCCTCGACTGAGCACATCGGTGAGACTGGACGCGGTTCTGGTTTTACCCGTTCCTGTTGCCATGACCAGAAGGTGCTTTCTAAACCCTTGTTCGATCTGCTCGCATACAGCACGGATGGCTTCCTTTTGGTAGTAGCGATCTGTGATTCTGTCATCGATCGGAATAGTCATCAGATCTTTCCGCTCGGTACGACGGTTCATCAGCTTCTGCAGATCGTCTTTGCTGAATATGCCGCTGACTTTACGTTGCGGACTGCTCTGATCGTCCCAGAAGTAAGTTGCAAAACCATTGGTCGTGAACATCATGGGGCGACGTCTGAATTTTCTCTCCAGACAGTCAGCATACAGCACGGCCTGCTTGCGGCCTATGTTTGGATCTTTGCTGGATCTCTTGGCCTCCACTACTGCGAGTGGTAAACCGTCTTTCCCGAAAAGCACATAGTCCACATATCCCATCTGCCCCAGCACACCAGCCATGCCTTCGACGGGGTACTCTTCCTGAACATCAGCGTCTGCTCCGGAGAATTTCCAGCCCATCTGCTTCATGTCCACATCGATATAAATTTTGCGGGTCTTAAACTCGGAAAGGTCTGCTGCGACAAAGGTACGCTCCTGCTGGTGCTGCTCCTTTGTTGCGGTGATCTGCTCGGACATCTGCTCGATCTGTTTGCGCAAGGCGTCAATTTCGGCATCCTTTTCACCGAGCAGACTCTCCTGTTCTTTGATTTTCTTTGCATCAACAACAACTTTTTCTTTGGGGATCAGCGCTTCAACAAACTTCCGCTCCTCATAGTTGGTGCCATAGCAATAATCCACCCACTGGATGAACTCAAAGAGTCCTTGCAGGGAAGCAAGGGCGTCACTGGCTTGCACGCTTCGCTCTGTATGGACAGCCAGATTTCCTAATTTAATGATAAACGGCAATTTGCCCCAGGTGTTGTAGTCTACGGCAAAGCGAAAGGTAGGTTCGTGAATCAAGGATTGAAGATTATCCTTGTAAGGCATTTGCATGGTATTATCAGCAGAATAAACCCATTTTACTGCCAGTTCCAATGCCTTGCGACACCCAACAGCACACATAGCAGGAGCAGAAGCATAGACTTTTTCCGCCTCAATTGCGGCCGGAGCAAATAGCGCATATTGCTTATTTTCATGTAAGAAACTGAAATTTGACATGTTTGTCGCCTCCTACTTAAAAAACTCCCGCTAACGGAAATAATTAAGAAAATATCGTATTACAGGGTTGTCCTTATATAAAGTACAACTTCCGGACCAGTCTCTGACAACCAAATATGGGAACGTTGATTCGTCTCGATCATCAGAAAAATTCAAGCTAAACAGAAAATCAACATTCCGCATTTTATCTTCTGCCTGATCATATGCATTATAACCGTCGATTTCTCTGTCGTATGTAAAACCGAACTTGCGCAAAACGGTTTTTTCACTTGCGCTCGTACCATAACAAAACATGCCAACTATGATTAGGGATTCACCTGTATAATGCCGTTTGAGATTATTGGCTGTTTCATTTATAGTCCTTAACTCCACTGCTGTGGCAGAACTCTTTATCTCCATAAACATTCGGCAATCGTCGAGGTCATATAGATCTAATTTTCCTACACGAGCGCCATCTTTTAACCAAAGAAAATCACCCTGTGTGCTTTGCCAAGTATCTGTACATAGGATTCCTGACTTCAGCAATAGCGTGGGAAATTCATCTTGCACCAACTGTCTAATGAATTTTTCACGTAGTTCACCCTTGGTCAATCGATGCGATATGTTATCGGAAACCATATGCTGCATCTTGAGAATATCTTGTAAATACAAATCAATCTCATCTCTGATCGACATATGGCTCACCACTCTTTCTATACTTTATCGCACTGTAATATTTTGATTTGTCGGTCTGTTCGACGAAGGATGCGAACTGCTCCTGCAGTTCAATCGGAGGATATGGAAATGGATAT